>NZ_BAABET010000002.1:0-1071367 GCF_039540295.1 Streptomyces venetus | reverse complement strand
CCGAACCCGGAAGCTAAGCCTTACAGCGCCGATGGTACTGCAGGGGGGACCCTGTGGGAGAGTAGGACGCCGCCGAACAATTTTTGGGAAAACCCCCGCACCTTACGGTGCGGGGGTTTTCTGCGTTTAGGCTCAAACCCATGCGCTATGACCTCGTGATCTTCGACAACGACGGCGTACTCGTCGACAGCGAGCCCATCTCCAACCGGTTGCTCGCGGCGTACCTCACCGAGCTGGGGCACCCCACCTCCTACGAGGAGTCCATTCGGGACTACATGGGGTCGGCGATGCACCGGATTCACGAGCTGGTCCTGGAGCGGACGGGGCAGCGGTTGCCGGAGGACTTCGACGACGTCTTCCACACGCGGGTGTTCGCGGCCTTCGAGCAGGAGCTACAAGCCGTGGCCGGGGCCCGCGAGGTGCTGGAGAAGCTGGCCATGGACGGGGTGCCGTTCTGCGTGGCCTCCTCCGGGAGTCATGAGCGGATCCGGGTGGGGCATCGGACGACCGGGCTCGACCGGTGGTTCGACGAGGGACGGATCTTCAGTTCGCAGGACGTGGGGCGAGGAAAGCCGGCTCCCGACCTGTTCCTGTACGCGGCCGAGCGGATGGGGGTCCCGCCGGAGCGGTGTGTCGTCGTCGAGGACAGTCCGCTGGGGGTGCGGGCGGCCGTCGCGGCCGGGATGGACGTGTACGGGTTCACCGCGATGACGTCCCCGGAGAAGCTCGTGGGAGCTACTCGACTCTTCCCCGAGATGGCGGAGTTGGCCGACCTGCTCGTCTGACATCTGTCATACGGAGGTCCGGACGATCGTTTCTACTGGTGCCGGTCGCCGGACGGCACTCTGAGGGCATGACGACGAAGACGAGCGACACGCAGACGGGCAAGCCGAACCACTTCCTGCCGCTGATCCTGGACGTGGCCGTCCCCATCGGGGCGTACTACCTGCTCAAGGACGGCTTCGGGATGAGCACCTTCGCGGCGCTGGCCTGGAGCAGCGTCGCCCCGGCCGTGCGGACCGCGTGGACCGCGGTCACGGAGCGAGTGGTCAACGGGATCGCCGGCCTCATCCTGGTCGTGAACGTCGTCTCGCTGGCGCTCGGCTTCGTGTCCGGTGATCCACGGCTGATGCTCGCCAAGGACAGTGCCGTCAGCAGCACTGTGGGGATCGGGATCCTGGTGTCCGTCGTGCTGGGGCGGCCGATGATGACCGCCGGGCTCAAGCCGTTCCTGGTCAAGAACGCGGCCAAGGAGGCCGCCTGGGGGCGGCTGATGGACGGGACCGCGGCGGCGTCGGCGGACTTCCGGCGCAAGGAGCGGGTCTTCTCGACCGTCTGGGGAGGGGTGCTGCTCGCGGAGTGCGTCGTGCGGATCGTGGGGGCGTTCACCGTGCCGGTGGACACCATGGTGTGGCTCGGGTCGGTCGTCCTCGTCGCTGCTGTGGGGACCGGGATCGTGGTCGGTGGCGCGTTCGGTGCCGGGCCCATGGAGCGGATGCTCAGCGCGGAGGCCGAGGCCGGGGCCGCCGCGGGCGGTGAGCCCAGGGCGGTCGAGCCGGCCCTGGCCGCTTGAGCCGAACCACGGCAGAGGTGAGGCAAATTCATCTTTGGCTGGATCTACCCACGGGTAAGCCAGGGGCCCTACGCTCGCGGCCATGACTGATGTGCTGCGGCGCGGCAGGGCCTCGTTGGCGTTCGGCTTCGGTGTGCAAGGGGTCGCCTTCGCTCTGCTCGTGACGCGGATTCCGGCCATCCAGGACCGGTACGGGGTCTCCGACGCGCTGCTGCCGGCCTTCCTGGCCGCTGTGCCGATCCTCGCCGGGATCGGGAGCGTGAGCACCGAGCGGCTGGTGCGGCGGGTGCCGCCGAGCCGGTTGCTTCGGTGGTCCCAGCCCGTCGTGCTGCTGGCGCTGCTCGGGGTCGGGGCCGGGGAGCGGATGGTCGAACTGGGTGTCGCGCTCGCGGCGTTCGGGCTCGCCGTCGGGGTGCTGGACGCGTCGATGAACATGCTCGGGGTGAGCCTTCAGCGGGCGTACGGGCGCAGCATCATGCTCAGCTTCCACGCGGCGTACAGCCTGGGCGGGATCGTCGGGGCCTCGCTGGCGTGGGTGGGGGCGCACTGGGATCTGGCGTTGTGGGTGTCGTATCTGCCGGTCGTGCTGGTGCTGCTGCCGGCGGTGCTGGTGGGGAGCCGGTGGTACGTCGACGACCGGGGCGGGGCACCCGGGGCGGAGGAGAAGGCGGGGGATTCGGGCGCGCAGGGGCGGGCTGTCGTCTTCAAGTGGCTGTTGCCGCTGTGCCTGGTGATGACCTTCGCGTACATCGGGGACTCGACGGTCTCCAACTGGAGTGCCAAGTATCTCCAGGACGTGCTGGGGAGCTCGGAGCAGCTGGCGACCGTGCCGTACAACGTGTACATGGTCACGACGCTGCTGGGGCGGGCGATCGGGGATCTGGGGGTGCGGCGGTTCGGGGCGGTGGCGGTCGTGCGGGCCGGGGCGCTGGTGGCGGCGGGTGGGTTCGCCGTGGTGGCGGGGGCGCCCGGGGCGTGGGTCGGGATGCTGGGGTTCACGCTGGTGGGCCTGGGGTTGTGTGTGCTGGTTCCGCAGACGTTCGCGGCGGCGGGCAGGCTGTTCCCGGGGGCTTCGGATGCGGCCGTGGCGCGGCTGAACGTCTTCAACTATGTGGGGTTCCTGATCGGTTCGCCGTTGGTCGGTGCGCTGGGGGACCTGTGGAGCTATCGCGGGGCGATGCTGGTGCCGATGGTGTTGGTGCTGGTGACGCTCGTGTACGCCCGGTCGTTCGCTGCTCAACCGGACCGATACGGTGGCGGGCATGAGCGGTCGCGCACAGCTGATGTGGGACGAGGCGGTAACGGGCTATGACTTCGGTCCGGGGCATCCGATGGACCCCGTCCGGCTCGCCCTGACCCGGAGACTGGTCGATGCCTTCGGGCTGGACCGTGAGGTGGATGTGGTCGCCGCGAAGGCGGCCGGGGAGTCGACGCTGCGGCTCGTCCACCGGGAGGACTACATCGGGGCGGTGAAGGCCGCGTCGGTGGATCCGGGGGCGGCGGACCAGTCGTACGGGCTGGGGACGCTGGACGATCCGGCGTTCGCGGGGATGCACGAGGTGTCGTCGCTGATCGCCGGGCAGTCGGTGGGGGCGGCGGAGGCGGTGTGGCGGGGTGAGGCGCTGCACGCGGTGAACTTCGCGGGCGGGCTGCACCACGCGATGCCGGGCGGTGCGTCCGGGTTCTGCATCTACAACGACGCGTCGCTGGCGATCGCGCGGCTGCTGGAGCTCGGGGCGGAGCGGGTGGCGTACGTCGATGTCGACGTGCATCACGGGGACGGGGTGCAGGCGGCGTTCTGGGAGGACCCGCGGGTGCTGACGATCTCGCTGCACGAGCATCCCCGGACGCTGTTCCCGCAGACGGGGTGGCCGGAGGAGACCGGGGCGGACTCGGCGGAGGGGTCGGCGGTGAACGTGGCGCTGCCGGCGGGGACGGGGGACGCCGGGTGGCTGCGGGCGTTCCACGCGGTGGTGCCGGAGCTGATCGCGGACTTCCGGCCGCAGGTGCTGGTGACGCAGCACGGGGCCGATACGCACTTCGAGGATCCGCTGGCGCATCTGGCGGTGTCGCTGGACGCGCAGCGGGCGGTGCAGGTGGCCTGTCACGATCTGGCGCACGCGTACGCGGACGGGCGGTGGGTGGCCCTGGGCGGGGGTGGTTACGCCGTGGTGGACGTCGTCCCGCGGTCGTGGACGCATCTGGTCGGGATCGCGGCGGGCCGGGCGGTGGAGCCCGAGGCGGTGATCCCGGAGGGCTGGCGGCAGGAAGTGTTCGCGCGGACGCGGCAGTTGGCCCCGGCGCGGATGACGGACGGGCGCTGGCCCGTCGCCTGGATGGGCTGGGAGGAGGGCTACGACCCGGCGGACCGGCTGGATCAGGCGGTGCTGGCGGCCAGGCGGGCGGTCTTTCCGCTGCGGGGGCTGCTGGCCTGAGCGGATCGGGGTGCCGTCGGTAGGCCGACCGTGCGGTGTTCCCCGGTTCGCGGGACAGCCGGGGTCCGGGTCGCGCACGATTTTTTAGTGCTGACCCCCGAAGCCCTTCGTGCGCACCTGGTGGGTGCGCGTCTCGCCGGGACGGTGGCCACGTCCCGGGAGGAGAGCCTGCGGAGCTACCGGCTGTTCGCTGCCCGGGATCCCCGGGTGCTGCTCGGGATCGATCCCGAAAGGTCCTGGAGGCAGCGGGATTTGATCGACCTGATGGCGGACCGGTGCGGGGTTTCGGTCGACTATCGTCATACTTCCGGCCAGGACGTGATCGATCCGGAGAAGACGCTGAGCGCGCTGGACGCCTTCGCGGAACGGCTCGCCGGGGCCGCCCGGCGCCGCGCACCGGTGCTGCTCGGCACCGGGCATCCGCACCGGCTGCTCGGTTTCTACGCCGCTCTGGCAGACGCGCTGTCGGCGGCGGGGTGTGAGGTCCTCACCCCCGCGCAGGGTCGCTGTGTCGACATAACGACCCGGTTCGGCCTACGTACGTACAACCTCGACTACGTACGAGGAGTCGCGCTGGTACGGGCGCCCGGCGGGAAACGCCCCGGTTGTGAGCCCGGCGCGCATACGCACTCCCCTCTCCCGGTTCGTACCGTGCTGGCCGTCGCCGCGGAGGCCGGCGGGCCCCTTCCCGAGCTGGTGATCGGGGACCACGGGTGGGTCTGCGGAGCAGGTCAGCTGGGGTTCGAGGCCATCGGTCCGGCCGATACGGACGACCCCGCGCCGTTCGTGGGGCAGGCCGAGGGGTCCGTGTCCGTCGTCGTTCCACTTGATGACGGCGTGCGGTCTGATTACTACCTGCCGCTTACCCGCTACGTACTCAATCGGGCGTGTCTGTCACAGTAGGCCGCCGATGGGTGCACCTCTTCCCCACTCGCATCACTGGCACCTACATTGGGGAGTGAGCACGCAGCGACGAAGAGTCACCGGAAGGGGAAGCCGGTGGCCGTCGAGTGCGGAAGGTTCAGGTGTGTCATGGCTGCAGCTGGCGAGAGGCCTCTGAACGAGGTTCAGTTCCTTACCGTGGCGGAAGTCGCCTCGGTGATGCGAGTGTCGAAGATGACCGTGTACCGCCTGGTGCACAGCGGTCATCTGCCCGCGATCCGTGTGGGGCGGTCCTTCCGCGTCCCGGAGCAAGCGGTTCACGAGTACCTCCGCGAGAGTTACGTGGGGGTGGAAACCGCCTGACGGCTGGGCCGGGGCGATTCTCACAGGGCACTTCGGGATCCCCCGGCCTCCTCGATTACGACCTCAGCGCTCGGACGGGTAGGCTGGCCCCTCGTAGGTCGTATGGGCCCATGGCGCCCAAACACCGAGTGATGAGAAGTGAGCGAGGGTAGTCGTGGGCTCTGTTATCAAGAAGCGGCGCAAGCGGATGGCGAAGAAGAAGCACCGCAAGCTGCTCAAGCGCACGCGCGTCCAGCGTCGCAACAAGAAGTAAGTTCGCGACGCGGACGCCGCGAGAGCGTTGCTGTGGCCCCCCACTTAACGGTGGGGGGCCACACGTGTATCGGCTCGTACGTCCGGCTGCTTTGGTCACTTCGCGCATCGGGCGGTCATCACAGCGCAACAGCGACCCGCTAAGTTGGCCCCACGGGGGAACGCGGCGGGGGCGAGATGTTCTGGAAGGAAGGCGCTGATCTTGGGCAAGGTCGTGCTCGTCACCGGAGTGGCCCGCCAGCTGGGGGGCCGGTTCGTCCGGCGGATCCAGCGTGACCCCGACGTGGACCGCGTCGTCGGGGTGGACGCGGTGCCGCCCGAGCACCATCTGGGCGGTGCGGACTTCGTCCAGGCCGACATCCGGCAGCCCGGGATCGCGCGGGTGCTCGCCGAAGCGGGCGCCGACACGGTCGTCCACCTGGACGTGACGGGCACGCCGCTGGGCAGCGGCAACCGGGCCTCCCTGAAGGAGACCAACGTCATCGGCACCATGCAGCTGCTCGGTGCCTGCCAGAAGTCGCCCGCCGTGCAGCGGCTGGTCGTGAAGTCCAGCACGAACGTCTACGGGTCCGCGCCCCGCGACCCGGCCGTGTTCACCGAGACGACCCCGCCCAAGTCGCTGCCGAGCGGCGGCTTCGCCAAGGACACGGTGGAGGTCGAGGGCTACGTCCGCGGGTTCGCGCGCCGGCGGCCCGACGTGGCGGTGGCCGTGCTGCGGTTCGCCAACATCCTCGGCCCGACCGCGGACACCCCGCTCGCCTCGTACTTCTCGCTGCCGGTCCTGCCGACGGTGTTCGGCTACGACCCGCGACTGCAGTTCGTGCACGAGGACGACGTGATCGAGGTGCTGCGGATCGCCTCGCACGAGCCGCGGCGGGGCACGCTCAACAGCGGCACCTTCAACATCGCCGGTGACGGCGTCCTGCTGCTCTCCCAGTGCTCCCGGCGCCTGGGCCGCCCGACCGTGCCCCTGTTGCTGCCCGTCGTCACCTGGGCGGGCTCGCTGGTGCGTACGCTGGGCATGACGGACTTCTCGCCCGAGCAGATCCGGCTGCTGACCCACGGCCGGGTCGTCGCCACGGGCCAGATGCGCGAGACGCTGGGATTCCAGCCCAAGTACACGACAGCGGAGACGTTCGCGGACTTCGCACGCAGCCAAGGCCCCGGACTTGTTCCGCCGGAGGCCCTTGCCGGGGCCGTCGACCGGATCGCCGCGCTGCCCCTCGCAGGCGGCGGTCACACCCCGACGCAGAGCGCCAACTGAGGAGCGCATCAACGATGGCGGATGCCAAGGTCATTCCGTTCGACGACGACCGGTCCCGCGGGAGCGCCGCACAGCGCCCCCAGCGTCGCCGGAGCGGGGGGAGCCGCCGCCCGGGCACGGAGTCCGCGCCGGTGCGTGAGGTGCAGCCCCTGCCCACCAGGGCCGTTCCGCAGGATGATGTTCCTGTGACGTCCGATGAACAACCGCCGGAGGGGTCCGGGGGTGGCGACGGCGGCCTGGAACGGCGTATCGCGAGCGGCCTGGCCTTCCTGCGCCGCCGCCTCACCGGGGACTACGAGGTCGACGACTTCGGCTACGACGAGGAACTGACCGACCAGGTCCTGATGTCCCTGCTGCGGCCGCTGTACGACACGTACTTCAGGGTCGAGGTGAAGGGCGTCGAGAACATCCCGTCCGAGGGCGGCGCGCTGATCGTGGCGAACCACTCCGGGACGCTGCCGATGGACGGCCTGATGATGCAGGTCGCCGTGCACGACAACCACCCGGCGGGCCGGCATCTGCGGCTGCTGGCCGCCGATCTGGTGTTCATGCTGCCGGTGGTCAACGAACTGGCCCGCAAGCTCGGCCACACCCTGGCGTGCGCCGAGGACGCGGCGCGGCTGCTGGAGCAGGGCGAACTGGTCGGGGTGATGCCGGAGGGCTTCAAGGGCCTCGGCAAGCCCTTCGCGGACCGCTACAAGCTCCAGCGCTTCGGTCGCGGCGGCTTCGTCTCCACGGCACTGCGCGCCGGGACACCGATCATTCCCTGCTCGATCGTCGGGGCCGAGGAGATCTACCCGATGATCGGCAACGCCAAGACCGTGGCCCGGCTGCTGGGATTCCCGTACTTCCCGATCACGCCGACCTTCCCGTGGCTCGGGCCGCTCGGGGCGATTCCGCTGCCGACCAAGTGGACGATCCAGTTCGGCGAGCCGATCCCCACGGACGGCTATCCGCCGGAGGCGGCCGAGGACCCGATGCTGATGTTCAACCTGACCGACCAGGTCAGGGAGCAGATCCAGCACACGCTGTACAAGCTGCTGGTGCAGCGGCGGTCGGTCTTCTTCTGAGCCCGCGGGCATGACAGTGGGGGGGGCGCCGAGGGGCGCCCCCCCCACTGCGGTACGGCCGTCTAGTTCGCGTCCTCGTTGTCGATGTCCAGCCCGGGCAGCAGGCCGGGCAGGAGCGGCGGGAGTGTCACGTTCGGCTTGGGGACGGACGGGGTGCCCTCCGCCGACGGGGAGGTGCTCGCCTCGCTGTCCTTCGGCGTGTCGAGCAGGCCGCCGGTGTTGCCGCCGAGCAGGCCGTCGCTCTCGCTGCCGGAGCCGGCCGGGCGGCTGGGGCTGCCGCTGCCCGTGCGGCCCTTGTTGGTGTTCTTGCCGCTGCTCTTGCTGGGGCGGGCCGACCGGTCGGTGGCCGAGGAGCCGGTGGGGGCCGACTCGGAGGCGCCCCGGTGCCTGCCTCCGCCGCCGCTTGGGGCCGGAGGCTCGGGCAGCAGGGAGCGCAGCGGGGCGACGTCCTCCTCTATGGCGTCGAACACCGACGACACCTGGTCGCCGACGTCCCCGAGCTGGACGGGGAGTTTCTCGCGCAGTTCGCCCCAGGCCTGGCGGTGGGAGCGGGAGAACGCGGACAGGGCCTGGATGGGGCCCAGGGAGTCCGGGTCGTGCTGGTACGCCTCGCTCAGCAGCCGGTGGCCTTCCGACGCGTCGTGCCGCATGCCGGACAGGGCGCGGCGGATCTCGCCGAGGGACTCGTGGTCCAGGGGGCCGCTGCGGCCGCGCTCCATCAGGCGGCGGGCTTCGCTGAGCCGGGTGGAGGCGTGGTCGAGGTAGACCCGCCCGCGCTCGTCGGCGCCGTCGGCCAGGCCGAGTTTGACGTCCTCGATGCCGCGCTTGAGGCCGTAGAGCGAGTCGCCGGGCAGGGCGTCGGAGCTGGCCGCGGAGACTCCGCCGAGGGCGCTCGCGGCGACGCCGACGCTGAGCCCGCCCGCGGTGAGGCCCTTGGCGAGCCGGGAACGCGGCCGGTACTTCTTCAGTGAGTTCGCGCGGTGGGCGCCCCGGGCCCGGGGGGAGCGCTGCTCGGGGACCGCGCGGTCCGTCGCCCCGCCTCCGACGGTGCCCTCCTGGAGCATGGCCTCGAAGGCTGCCACCAACTGGGCCCGCTGGACGACCTTGACCTCCGGGTCGAGCTCCGGTCTGGGCAGCGTCTCGAGACCGGAGGCGAGCGCCAGCAGGCGTGCCTGTTCGGTCTGTTCCGCAGCGGCCGGCGCCGGTGCCGGTCCTTCGGGCTGCTCGGCCGCCGTGCCCTGCTCGGACTGCTCCTGAAGGGCCTGGGCGAAGGCGTTCGCCCGCCGGTGCGCCGATACGTTCGCGATCACTGGCGGCACCTCCTCTCGTCATGACGGTCGACTCCCCAGGGGGTCCTGAGGGTTGCACACCCCGACCACGACCGCGCGATCGAGTGACCGGAGTCGGCCAGGGGGTGACCACAGGGAGTCTGCATCCCGCACAACGAGCGGCTCGGCACTTGGGTTACGGACCCCGGATGATCCGATGCCGAAGTCAACAGACTTTCACGGAGCGTGAGTTGGCGGTGGCGGAGGGTGTGCTCCGGTCAGCGGGCGTCTTCCGGGAGAAGCCGGGCGAGGGTACGGACGGCCCGGTACTGGAGGGTCTTGATGGCGCCCTCGTTCTTGCCCATCACGCGGGCGGTCTCGGCGACGGAGAGGCCCTGGAGGAAGCGGAGCGTCACGCACTCCTGCTGCTGGGGGTTGAGCCGCCGTACGGCGTCGAGCAGGGCGGCGTTGGAGAGGGATTCCAGGACGGAGTCCTCGGGGGAGCGCTCGACCTCGTTGGCGTCGAGCATCTCGCCGGTGGTGACCTCGAGGCGGAAGCGGCTGGACTTGAAGTGGTCGGCGACGAGGTTGCGGGCGATGGTGACGAGCCAGGCGCCGAAGTCGCGGCCCTGCCAGGTGAAGGTGCCGATGCGGCGCAGGGCCCGCAGAAAGGTCTCGCTGGTGAGGTCCTCGGCGGTCGCCTTTCCTCCGACCCGGTAGTAGATGTACCGGTAGACGGTGTCGCTGTACTGGTCGTAGAGGCGGCCGAAGGCGTCGGCCTCGCCGGCCTGGGCGCGCTCCACGAGGTCCATCATCCGGGCGCTGTCGCTGTCCGCCGCGGGCCGGCGGGCGGTGGCCGCCCCGGACGGGCGGCCTCGTCTGCCGACCGCGGCGCTGCCGTCGGCCAGTGCGTAGCACGGGCCGACGGGCGCGGCGGCGGCGAATGCGGGGACGGCGTACGCGGTGGGGACGAAGCCGCGCAACAGGTCGAGGACCGTTGCGCGCAGCGTAGCCAGGCCCGAGGCGTCAACCCCGACGTGTGGGTACACGGGACTCCCAGAGGCAGAGCTTCCATCACGTGCAGTACGGGACCTTTCACCCGTCGTAGCGACGGAGGGGTACCGGATTGCGTCTGAGGAGAATAACGCTTCGTACAGGCCCTGCTACACCGAGTTGCTCAAATCATCGATTACGTCGCTTCCGTAACCGATTGACGCCGGATCAAGCGCCAGAGCGTGAACGCTTGTTGATCGAAATGGTTCGGATTGGGGTCGAGTCCAGGGCGTGTTGTGGCCGTGTGCAGCCAAGAGGACTGGACGCGAGGTTGTGGGGGTACGCCAGTTGGATTTACGGGGCGTGTCATCCCGTAAACGATGGTGTCCCGGATTGATCGCCTCGTCAGCGGCGGCGGCGGTGCAGGGCGATCGCCGCCGCCGTGCCGCCGGCGACCGCGCCGACACCGGCCGCGGCGGGGATGCCGACCTTGGCCGCCTTGCGGCCGGTGCGGTAGTCGCGCAGGCGCCAGTCGAGCTCCCGGGCGTGCTTGCGCAGCTTGGAGTCCGGGTTGATGGCGTAGGGGTGGCCGACCAGCGAGAGCATCGGGATGTCGTTGTGCGAGTCGCTGTAGGCGGCGCAGCGGCCCAGGTCCAGGCCCTCCGCCGCCGCCAGGGCGCGGACCGCCTCGGCCTTCGCGGGGCCGTGCAGCGGTTCGCCGACCAGCTTGCCCGTGTAGACGCCGTCGACGGACTCGGCGACGGTGCCGAGGGCGCCGGTCAGGCCCAGGCGGCGGGCGATGACCTGGGCGATCTCGACCGGGGCCGCCGTCACGAGCCACACCTTCTGGCCCGCGTCCAGGTGGGCCTGGGCCAGGGCCCGGGTGCCGGGCCAGATGCGCTCGGCCATGTACTCGTCGTAGATCTCCTCGCCGATCGACTGGAGCTCGGCGACGCGGTGGCCCTTGACGATGGACAGGGCCGAGTCGCGGGCCTCCTGCATGTGCTCGGGGTCCTCGACCCCGGCCAGCCGGAACCAGGCCTGCTGCCAGGCGAACTTCGCCAGCTCGCGTGTCTCGAAGAACTTCCGTTTGTACAGGCCACGGCCGAAGTGGAAGAGGGCGGCGCCCTGCATGACGGTGTTGTCCAGGTCGAAGAAGGCGGCGGCCCGGTCGTCGCCGTGGACCGGGAACTGCGGTTCCTCGGTCGTGCCGGCAGCCTCCTGTGAGGACTTGCGTGCTGCCTCCGCCGAGGCCTCGCCTGCCAAAACGCTCCGCGCCGTGGCGGAGCGCCTACGGGGAGTGAGCCATCCAAGAGCGGCCATGGCGTGAGCATAGCCAGTTTGTTCGGGGGTTCCGGAGTCGAGAGGTTTGGAGCGTGTGAACTCTCGGCGTGCGTGTCGTTAAAGAGGCCGCGCGGGACGGAGCCGGTCGGCGTGTCCCCTGGCCCGTCGCGAGGGTGTCCCTCGTTCACGGGCGCGCGACAATGGCCGACATGAGTCCCCTCTTTCGCCGCAAGCCCCCCGGGGAACGGCTCGTCACGCTGATCCGGAAGCCCGGCTGCCATCTGTGCGATGACGCGCAGGTCGTCGTGGAGAAGGTGTGCGGGGATCTCGGAGTCCCCTGGGAGGGGAAGGACATCACCGAGGACCAGGAACTGCACGACCGGTACTGGGAGCAGATCCCGGTCGTGCTGGTGGACGGCAGGCAGCACACCTTCTGGCGCGTGAACGAGGACCGCCTGCGCAAGGCGCTCACCGAGTGAGGCCGGCCGGTGACGCGACTGACCGACCAGTCCAAAGCGGTCGCCAGGTCGCTTAGGATCGACGGGAACTGGTCTCGGGGGCGGGATGCATGGAGGAGAGTGTGCGGTTTTGCCCCCAGGAGTGAAGGAACGGCGGTGCTCGTGCGCCGGTTCCCCACGAATGCGCCGGGGGTGCGTGAGCCCGGTCACGTTGGCCGGGCAAATCGGACACCATCTTTGTGCACGCGTTCACAAAGACATAGCCTGCATTCGACGGGGCGGTCATGTAGGGACGTATGACCGCCTACAGCCCCGCTCTACCCGCAGGAGCACCGTGGCAACTGGCCGAACTCACCGACCGGCGACCCGCAGCCGAGGGATTCCCGAGGCCACCGTCGCCCGGCTTCCGCTGTACCTCCGCGCCCTGACCGCGCTGTCGGAGCGCTCGGTCCCCACGGTCTCCTCCGAGGAGCTCGCGGCCGCGGCGGGGGTCAACTCCGCGAAGCTGCGCAAGGACTTCTCCTACCTCGGCTCCTACGGGACCCGGGGTGTCGGCTACGACGTCGAGTACCTCGTCTACCAGATCTCCCGCGAGCTGGGCCTCACCCAGGACTGGCCGGTCGTGATCGTCGGTATCGGTAACCTCGGCGCCGCCCTGGCCAACTACGGCGGCTTCGCCTCCCGTGGGTTCCGGGTCGCCGCGCTGATCGACGCCGATCCCGCCATGGCGGGCAAGCCCGTCGCCGGGATCCCCGTGCAGCACTCCGACGACCTGGAGAAGATCATCCAGGACAACGGCGTGTCGATCGGTGTCATCGCCACCCCCGCCGGTGCCGCCCAGGCGGTCTGCGACCGGCTCGTGGCCGCCGGTGTCACCTCCATCCTGAACTTCGCGCCGACCGTGCTGTCCGTCCCGGACGGTGTCGACGTGCGCAAGGTGGACCTCTCCATCGAGTTGCAGATCCTCGCCTTCCACGAGCAGCGCAAGGCCGGGGAGGAGGCCGCCTCCGACGGTGGCGTCCCGGCCGCCGCCGCTCGCAGCCGGTCCGCCGACCAGGGGCCTGACGGGGACATGCCCGCCGTGATGCCGGCATGAGCCTCCTCGTCGTCGGACTCAGCCACCGCAGCGCCCCGGTCAGCGTGCTGGAGCGGGCCTCGTTCAACCCGGACGCGCAGGGAAAGCTGCTCCAGGACACGGTCGCCGCCGAACCGGCCGCCGAGGCCGCGGTGCTCGCCACCTGCAACCGCATCGAGCTCTACGCCGACGTGGACAAGTTCCACGCCGGTGTCGCCGAGCTGTCCACGCTGCTCGCCCAGCACAGCGGGGTCGGCCTGGAGGAGCTCACTCCTTATCTCTACGTGCACTACGAGGACCGGGCCGTCCACCACCTGTTCTCGGTGGCGTGCGGGCTGGACTCGATGGTCGTCGGCGAGGGCCAGATCCTCGGCCAGATCAAGGACTCGCTGGCCCGCGCGCAGGACCTGCACACCGCCGGCCGCCTCCTGAACGACCTGTTCCAGCAGGCCCTCAGGGTCGGCAAGCGCGCCCACTCCGAGACCGGCATCGACCGCGCCGGCCAGTCCCTGGTCACCTTCGGCCTGGAGCAGCTGGCCGCGGGCGGCGACGTGGAGACCTGGGCCCGGGGCAAGAAGGCCCTGGTCATCGGCGCCGGGTCGATGTCCTCCCTGGCCGCCGCCACGCTGGCCCGGGCCGGGGTCGCCGAGGTCGTCGTCGCCAACCGCACCTTCGACCGCGCCGAGCGGCTCGCCCGGATACTCACCGAGGGCGACGACACGGACGTGCTGGCCCGCGCGGTACCGATGGAATCGGTGCCGGTCGAGCTGACACGTGCCGACATCGCCGTCTCCTGTACCGGCGCGACCGGCCTGGTCCTGACGGCCGAGTCGGTCGCCGCCGCGGTGGAGGGACGCACCGGACAGCCCGCCGCCGAGATCGAGGACGACCGGCGTACGGTGCCCCGGCAGGACGCGCTGCCGCCCACCTCCGTCGGCAACGACGAGAACTGCCCGCTCGACCTGGCCGCCGTGCAGCCCGGCTTCTCCGTCATGGGGGAGGCCGCCGTGGCCGGCATGGACGCCGCCACGCTGGAGCAGCACGCCGCATGGGTCGCCGGCGGCACCGTCGACCGCCGGGAGGGCGCCCGCGGCGGCCCCGAGGCCGACGCCGAGCTGATCGGCGCGCTCGCGGCGACCGCGGCCACCGTCGGGCGGATCCCCGAGCGGCGCCGGCCCGAGCCGGTCGACCAGCCGCGGCGGCCCGAGCCCGTGCTCTTCCTGCTCGACCTGGCGATGCCGCGCGACATCGACGCGGCCGTGCACCGGCTGGCCGGGGTGCGGCTGGTGGACATCGAATCGCTGGCGGAGGCATCCGCGGGCGCTCCGATGGCTGCCGATGTGGACCAGGTCCGGCGTATCGTCTCCGACGAGGTCGCGGCCTTCGGGGCAGCACTGCGGGCCGCGCACATCACACCGACCGTGGTCGCCCTGCGCACCATGGCCGCCGATGTCGTGGCCAGCGAGATCGCCCGCCTGGACGGGCGGCTGCCGGGCCTCGACGACAAGCACCGAGCGGAGATCACCCAGACCGTGCGGCGCGTGGTCGACAAACTGCTCCACGCGCCGACCGTACGGGTCAAGCAGCTCGCGGCCGAGCCCGGCGGAGCCGGGTACGCGGACGCGCTGCGGACCCTGTTCGACCTCGACCCCGAGACGGTGGCCGCCGTCTCCCGGGCCGAGGACAGCACCACCCAGAAGGACCGAGGCCCGGCATGACCAACACAGCGCTGAGGCTCGGTACCCGGCGGAGCAAGCTCGCCATGGCCCAGTCCGGGCAGGTGGCCGAGGCCGTGCGCCGGGTGACCGGGCGGCCCGTCGAGCTCGTCGAGATCACCACGTACGGCGACGTCTCGCGCGAGCAGCTCGCGCAGATCGGCGGCACCGGCGTGTTCGTGACCGCCCTGCGCGACGCTCTGCTCAAGGGCGAGGTCGACTTCGCGGTGCACTCCCTGAAGGACCTGCCGACCACGCAGCCCGACGAACTCGTCGTGGCCGCCGTGCCCGTGCGGGAGGACCCGCGGGACGTGATCGTCGCCCGGGACGCGCTGAAGTTGACCGACCTGTCCAGCGGGGCCCGCATCGGTACGGGTTCGCCGCGCCGGACGGCGCAGCTCAACGCGTACGCGCGCGGCCACGGCCTGGACATATCCACGGTCCCGATCCGCGGCAACGTCGACACCCGCATCGGGTACGTGCGCAGCGGAGAACTCGACGCCGTCGTACTGGCCGCCGCCGGACTGAACCGGATCGGCCGGGGCGACGAAGTGACCGACTTCCTGTCGGTCGACACAGTTTTGCCCGCCCCCGGCCAGGGGGCCCTGGCGATCGAGTGTGCCGCGGGCAACGCGGACCTCGTCGCCGCGCTCGCCGAACTCGACGACCCGTTCACGCGGGTCGCCGTAACGGCCGAGCGATCACTGCTCGCCGCCCTGGAGGCCGGCTGCAGTGCCCCTGTCGGGGCGCTGGCCGACCTGCTGGCCGACGGGCAGATTGTCAAGGAAATGCGCCTGCGCGCCGTCGTCGGGACGACCGACGGCACGCGCACGGTGCAGCTGTCCACCACCGGTCCCGTGCCCGAGACGCACGACCGGGCAACGGCGCTCGGTCGCGAACTCGCGGCCGAGATGCTCGCCCAGGGCGCGGCCGGTCTGATGGGGGAGCGAGCACATTGAGCCCCACCACCCTTTCCGCCGGTCCTGAACACGGGCACGTCACCTTCCTGGGTGCCGGACCCGGAGATCCGGGACTGCTGACTCTGCGCGCCGTGGAGGCGCTGGCGAACGCGGACGTCCTCGTCGCCGAGCACGAGGTGCTCGACGTCGTACGTCAGCACGCCAGGCAGGGCGTCTCCGAAGTGGACACGGACTCGGATCCTGCGAAGGAGCCGACTCCGGGCACAGGAGCGCCCCAGCTCACGGTTGTTGACGGTACGTCAACCGCCGTGGCCGCCCCCGCGGTGCGGGATGCCGCACATCTTGTCATGGAGGCCGCGCGGGGCGGCAGGCGGGTCGTACGTGCGGTGTCCGGCGACCCGGGCCTCGACACGTACGCCGCCGAGGAGATGCTGGCGTGCGCCGCCGCCGGGGTGCCCTTCGAGGTCGTCCCCGGTATCGCGAGCGCGGTCGGTGTGCCCGCCTACGCCGGTGTGCCGCTGCGCGACGCGCAGGGCGCGGACGTGCGGTTCGTGGACGCGCGGACGGCGTCGGACCGGTGCTGGACGGAGGTCGGCGCGTCGGACGGCACGGTCGTGGTGTCCACCACGCTGGACTCCGTCGCCGCCGCGGCCGGCGAGCTCGTCTCCGCGGGCCGCAAGCCGGACACCCCCATGACGGTCACCGTCGCCGGCACGACCACCCGGCAGCGCACCTGGACCGCCACGCTCGGCACGATCGCGCAGACGCTGAAGCAGGCCAAGGTACTGCCCTCGCCGGAGGGCGGCCGGCCGGTGATAGCCGTGGTCGGTGAGCGTTCCGCCGCCGCCCAGCGCGACCAGCTCGCGTGGTTCGAGTCCAAGCCGCTGTTCGGCTGGAAGGTGCTCGTGCCGCGGACCAAGGAGCAGGCGGTGTCGCTCTCCGACCAGCTGCGGTCGTACGGGGCCGTGCCGCACGAGGTGCCGACGATCGCCGTCGAGCCGCCGCGCACGCCCCAGCAGATGGAGCGGGCGGTCAAGGGGCTGGTGACGGGCCGCTACGAGTGGATCGCCTTCACCTCGGTGAACGCGGTCAAGGCCGTGCGGGAGAAGTTCGAGGAGTACGGGCTCGACGCCCGTGCCTTCGCGGGCATCAAGGTCGCGGCCGTGGGCGAGCAGACGGCCAAGGCGCTGATCGCCTTCGGCGTGAAGCCGGACCTGGTGCCGAGCGGCGAGCAGTCCGCCGCCGGGCTGCTGGAGGACTGGCCGCCCTACGACCCGGTCTTCGACCCGATCGACCGGGTGTTCCTGCCGCGTGCCGACATCGCCACGGAGACGCTGGTCGCCGGGCTCATCGAGCTCGGCTGGGAGGTCGACGACGTCACGGCCTACCGGACCGTGCGGGCCTCGCCGCCGCCGGCGGAGACGCGGGAGGCGATCAAGGGCGGTGGCTTCGACGCCGTTCTCTTCACCTCGTCGTCGACCGTGCGGAACCTGGTCGGTATCGCCGGCAAGCCGCACAACGTCACCGTGATCGCCTGCATCGGCCCGGCCACGGCCAAGACCGCCGAGGAGCACGGCCTCCGGGTGGACGTCATGGCCCCGGAGCCGTCCGTACTGAGGCTCGCGGAGGCGCTGGCGGACTTCGGCGCGAAGCGGAGAGCAGCCGCTGTGGAGGCCGGGGATCCGGTCACCCGTCCGAGTGAGCGGAGGCCGGGGGCGCGGCGGCGGCGTTCTACGACCTGAGGTGGGCGGAGTGCTCCGGGTCTCCCGAGCGCTCCGCATCACCGTCGCGCACTGACAGCGCGTGTGCGGCCCGTACCCGGGAACTCTGGGTGCGGGCCGCGCCGCTCGGGGCCGTGTGCGGCTACGCCGGTGTCACCGCGTGGCCGTAGCGGAGCAGGTTGGCCGGGTCGTAGGTGGCCTTGTCGTGGCGCAGGCGGGCGTAGACCTCCGGGGTCCAGGCGCGGGCGCGGTCCTGTTCGTCGCCCGGCGTGCCGTGGATGTTGACCATGGTGTGGCCGGTGCCGTAGGGGGCCATCGCGGTGTAGAGGCGGCGCGTCGCCTGTTCGACGGCTTCGGCCACGGGCGGGGCGGGCATGAGCCCGACCGACTCCATGAAGTACCGGGCGTCGCGTGCGCAGACGGCGTCCTCGACGAGGGCCGGGCGGGACAGCGCGCCGCCCATGTGGCGCAGCGAGGCCACCAGCAGGGGGTGGTCGGCGCCGGCCGCGGGGCCGACCTGCTCCAGGAACGCGCTGAGGGCGTCGGCGGGCAGGTCGCGCAGGAGCAGGCAGCACTCCCGGGCGGGGAGCGGGTCCTGCGGTTCCATGTGGATGCGGTCCATGGCCGTGACGTCCATCTCCTCGACCGTGTCGACGGCCACGGGGGCGGCGTCGCGGAGCGGGGCGATCAGTGCCTCGCCCTCGGCCGGGTCGCCCGGCCAGGTGATCGCGACGCGTGCCCAGAAGCCGCCGCGCAGGGGTTCCGGGATCTGAGGGATGGGCGGCAGGCGCAGCATGGAGAACATGCTGCCCATCTCGTCCGGGACGGTACGGGTCCAGTCCGCCCAGGCCCGGAGCAGGGGCTCCGCGTGTTCGCCCGGGCTGTGGATGCCGCCGCCGTAGAGGCGGGGGACGGGGACCAGTTCGGTGACGAGTGAGGTGACCACGCCCACGTTGCCCTTGCCGCCGCGCAGGGCCCAGAACAGCTCCGGTTCCTGCTGCGGGTCCGTTTCGCGCAGGTGGCCGTCCGGGGTGACGACCTGGAAGGAGCGGACCAGGTCGGCGGCGTAGCCGTAGGCACGGCCGAGGACGGGGAGTCCGCCGCCGAGGGTGTAGCCGATGACGCCCGCGTCGGTGGAGGTGCCGCACAAGCCCGCGAGGCCGTGGGGGGCGGCTGAGGCCAGGACGTCGCTCCACTTCGCGCCTGCGGCGACGGTGGCGGTGCGGGTGGTGGGGTCTGTCTCCACGTCCGTCATGCGGGACGTGTTGATCAGGAGGCCCTGTTCGATGGGGAAGTTGGCGCCGTGGCCGGTGGCCTGGACGGCGACGGGGGTGCCGGTGGCTTTCGCCCAGCGCATGGCGGTGACGATGTCGTCCGGGCCGGTCGCTCCTATGACGACGTCGGGTGTGTGGAGCGCGGACAGGTTGAAGCCGGTGACCTCGTCGGCGTAGGCGGGGTCGCCGGGGCGTAGGACCGGGCCGTTGATCTCCGAGAGGGCGAAGAGGTCGGGGGTGCCGTGGATGGTGGTCATCGCGGCCTCCGCGGGGGTGGGTACGGAGGGTTGGACTTTCAGGATGGACCTGGGTGGGTGGGGGCGCACTGTGGGCCGTGGTGCTGTGGGCTTCGGTGGTGCTGTGGGCTTCGGTGGCGCTCGGCGTTGGGGCTGAGGGCGGGGGGTTGCGCAGCCCGGCGGTGCGGGGTGCCGCTGCGCCCACCCGTGCCGCCCCAGCGGCACGACTGCCCGCAGCTCCGGGCGGCAGCGACTGCCCGCAGCGCGGGTGGGCCGACATGGCGTCGGCATCGGGGCGTTCGGGGCGGGCGTAGCGTAGAAGGCATGACGACGTACGGATCTTTTCCCGGTACTAGGCCGCGGCGTTTGCGGAGTAACCCCGTCATGCGTCGGATGGTCGCCGAGACCAGGCTGCACCCCGCCGATCTGATTCTTCCGGCGTTCGTGCGGGAGGGCGTCAGCGAGCCCGTGCCGGTCACGACGATGCCCGGGGTCGTGCAGCACACGCGCGACAGCCTGAAGAAGGCCGCCGCCGAGGCGGTCGCGGCCGGGGTCTCCGGGATCATGCTGTTCGGCGTGCCGGAGGAGTCGAAGAAGGACCCGCAGGGGACGCCCGGGACCGATCCGGACGGGATTCTGCAGGTCGCCCTGCGGGACGTGCGGGCCGAGGTCGGTGACGAGCTGCTCGTCATGTCCGACCTGTGCCTCGACGAGACCACCGACCACGGGCACTGCGGTGTGCTGGACGCCCAGGGGCGGGTCGACAACGACGCGACCCTGGAGCGGTACGCCGAGATGGCCCAGGTGCAGGCCGACGCCGGAGCCCATGTCGTCGGGCCCAGCGGGATGATGGACGGCCAGATCGGTGTCATCCGTGACGCCCTCGACCAGATCGGGCGGGAGGACGTCGCCATCCTCGCCTACACCGTGAAGTACGCCTCCGCCTTCTACGGGCCCTTCCGGGAGGCCGTCGCCTCCTCCCTCCAGGGCGACCGGAGGACGTACCAGCAGGACCCGGCGAACGTACGGGAGTCCATGCGGGAGCTCGCCCTCGACCTCGAGGAAGGGGCCGACATGGTGATGGTCAAGCCCGCCGGTCCCTACCTGGACATCCTCGCCCGGGTCGCCGACGCCGTGGACGTGCCCGTGGCCGCCTACCAGATCTCCGGCGAGTACTCGATGATCGAGGCCGCCGCCGAGAAGGGCTGGATCGACCGCGACCGGGCGATCCTGGAGACCCTGACCGGTATCCGGCGGGCCGGCGCCCGGAACATCCTCACCTACTGGGCCACCGAGGTGGCCCAGAAGCTGAACCGTCAGTAGGACGGGTCAGTACGACAGCGCCTCGTCCATGTCCCGCAGCCAGTAGGTGACCGTCAGCGAGCTGTCGTAGTACACGCCCTTCGCGGGCAGCTTGGGGAGCGCGGAGGGGCCGCCGCTGCTGTTAGGCGTGCGGCCCTGGAAGCCGACCGTGAGCTTGTGGCTGGTGCGGCCGTGCTCGCCGCTGCCGTCGGCCGCCGACAGCATCACGCCCGCGTAGCCGGTCTCGCCGGGGGCCAGAGTCGTCACCGCCTGCGGCTGCGAGTCCTCGACCGGCCGCGGGACCCACTGCATCTCGTCGAAGCGCAGCACCGGGTAGTAGGTGAGGTCGCAGTACTTCGAACCGGTGTTCTTGACCGTGATCAGCATGTGGTTGAGGGGGCGCGCGACCGGCTGGGCCGTGACGGTGGTGTTGGAGCCGTTGCAGGAGACGCGGTTGGCCGGGTCGGCGGGGTCGGTCGGCTTGGCCGCCCGGGCGTTCCCGCCCTTGGCTTCGGTGGTCGTCCCGGAGGCCCCGCCCTTCGCGCCGGTGGCCGTCCCGGAGTTCGCGTCCTTCGCGCCGGTGGCACCGGAGGTCTCCTCGGCCTTCGCGGTGATCGACGACGCCGGCTCGGAGCTCGCGGCCCCCTCGTCCTTCGTGCCCGTACCGTCCTGGCACGCGGTGAGGGCGAGGGCGGCCAGGAGGGCGACGGGCAGAGCGCGGTACTTGCGCATGAGTGGGTTTCCTTTCGGACAAAGGTCGTCGGCATGTGGGGCCCAGCGAGCCGCGCCGACGGTGTGCCGGGAGCGGCGTGCTTGGATGACCAGAGCGTGTGCGCTGGTCCGTCCCGGGCGCCACAGTCGGCGGACGATCAGGGACGCTGGAACGCCCGTACACGCATTGACCAGGGGAAACGACCCTCCCCTGGAACGGGGCAACGGGACACGGGGGGATGGAGGAACGGTGTCGGAAGGCACGGCCGCGGCTGACTTCGCCGCGCTGTTGGGGGAGTTGAAGGAGCGCTCCGGGCTGAGCTACGGGGTGCTCGCCAGGCGGCTCCACATGAGTACGTCGACGCTGCACCGGTACTGCAACGGGGATGCCGTGCCGGCCGACTACGCGCCCGTGGAGCGGCTCGCCCGCCTCTGCAAGGCGTCGCCGGGGGAGCTCGTCGAGCTGCACCGGCGGTGGGTGCTCGCGGATGCCGGCCGGGGGCGCAAGGGTGCACCGGCACCGGCACCGGAACCGGCCCTGGCACCGGAATCGGCCCCGGCACCGGAACCGGCCCCGGCACAGGAACCGGCCCCGGCACAGGAACCGGCTCCGGCACCGGAGGCGGTTGTGCCGGAGGCAGCTGAACCGGTGGCGGCTGCTGCGGAGGAGGGCGTTCCGGACGAGGTCGCGGGGAGCCGTCCGAGACGTCCGCGTCGAGCCCTGCTCGCCGGTGTCGCCGTGGCCGTGGTCCTGGGCGGGGTCGGTCTCGCCGTGGCCGTGCCCTCCGACCGTGGGAACGAGGACGGGCGTGGCGGTTCGGCGGCGGTGTCCGACGCCGGGCGGCGGCCGGACGGCGGCGCGGCCGACTCCGTGTCGCCCTCGGTCAGTTCCTCCTCCGGCACCGGCAAGGACAAGAAGGCCGAGGGGAAGGACGCCCCCTCCAGGACGCCCACCTCGTCCGCCCCCGCCGCCGGCAAGGCCACCGGCGCCGCCCCCGATCGCCCGGGCCGTGCCACGACCGAGGCCGCCGGCCCCGCCCCCCTCACCGTGCACACCACCGCGCACGCCTGGGAGAGCCCCTGTTCCCAGCGCTACCTGGTGAACCGGCCGCCGGGGCAGGTGGGACCGCCGCCGCTGGAGCAGGACGCGCCCGCCTGGGTGGCGGCGACGGGGGCGGTGCCGTCCGGGGAGCAGTTCCTGAAGGTCACCGTGCAGGGCACCGGCAAGGAGACGGTGGTCGTCGACGGGCTGACGGTCCGTATGGCCGGCAAGCGCGCACCACTCGCCTGGAACGACTACGCCATGGGCTACCCGGGCGTCGGCTGCGGCGGCGGCGTTCCGACGCGCTTCTTCACCGTCGCCCTCGATGCCGCGCGTCCCGCGGTGGTCCCCGAGGCGGGGCACCGCGACTTCCCGTACTCGGTGAGCGAGTCCGATCCGGAGGTCTACTACATCCGGGCCGACGCCTCCGCCTACGACGTCAGCTGGTACCTGGAGCTGAGCTGGTCCAGCGGCAGCCGGAAGGGCACGCTGACGGTGGACGACGGGGGCCGGCCCTTCCGCACGAGCGGGAACAACGGGCGCCCGGCCTACGAGTTCCCGTTGGGCGGCGACAAGTGGGTCGAGGCCGGCACCACCGAGCAGTCCTGAACGGCAGTCTCAGTGGAACTCGTGCACCAGCTCGATCCGGCCGACGATGTGGGCGTTGAACTCGTCGAGCTCCTCGGCCGGGACCCACAGTTCGAGGATCGTCTCCCCGCCCGCCTGCTGGACCGGGTACCGGCGCAGGAAGTCGGAGTCGACCTCGAACCGGGTGACGAAGCCGGCGCCGTCGTGCTTGACGTTCCAGTCGCGGGCGATCCTGACGGCGTAGTCCTCGTTGAGGACGGGGTAGAAGATCGGCTGCTCGGGGAGCCGGGGCGGCCAGGCGCGCCAGTCGAGCTCTCGCACCAGGTCCAGTTCCTTGGGGCCGGTGGGACGCCACAGGGTCGTCGTCGCGCGCTCGCTGCTCTGCACGGGCACCATCAAATCACCTGAGCCGTTAGGTTGTTGACCGTCGGTGTGGTTGCTGGTTGAACCACTTACTCTTCAGGAGACGTCCATGACCGGTGACGCCCTCAGTCAGGATCCCGCCGAGCTGCGCAGGAGGATCGACAGCAGCCAGGCGCACCCGGCCCGGGTCTACGACGTCTTCCTCGGCGGCAAGGACCACTACCCCGCCGACCGGGACGCGGCCGCCGCCGCGCTCGCCGCCAACCCGCGCGGGTACCTCGACGTACGGCACAACCGCGACTTTCTGCGCCGCGCGGTGACCACGCTGGTGGAGCAGGACGGGATCCGGCAGTTCCTCGACGTCGGGACCGGGCTTCCGACCGCCGAGAACGTGCACCAGATCGCCCAGCGGACCGAGCCCGGGGCGCGGGTCGTGTACGTCGACAACGACCCGGTGGTGCTGGCGCACGCGCGGGCCCTGCTGACGAGCGGGCCCGAGGGGCGTACGGACTACATCGACGCCGATCTGCGCGAACCGGCCCGCATCCTCGAACAGGCCGCGAAGACCCTGGACTTCGAGCAGCCGGTCGCGCTGTGCCTGGTCGCCGTCCTGCACTTCGTGGCGGACGAGGAGGCGTACCCGCTGGTGCGCGAGCTGCTCGACGCGCTGCCGGCCGGCAGCCGGCTGGTGCTCAGTCACCTCACCGAGGACCTCAACCCGGAGAACATCCGCGCGGTGCAGCGGACGTACACCGAGCGGGGGTTCACCTTCGTGCTGCGCTCCCGGGCCGATGTCGAGCGGTTCTTCACGGAGAACCGGCTGGAGATCGCCGACCCGGGCGTCGTCCCCGCGCACCGCTGGCGGCCCGACGGCGCGGCGCCCGTCCCGGAGCAGCCGGAGGAGTCCTTCCTCGCCGGGCTCGACGACATCGAGAAGGTGCGCTACCACGACATCAACGACGTGACGGACGCCGACATCAACGTGTACGCGGCGATCGGCGCGAAGGGCTGAACAGCGCGCTCAGCGCCCTGCGCGTCCGGATCCCGGAAATCTTCTTGTAGGCAACACGTATTTTCCTAGGCTGCGGGGCACCAGGCCTCACCGCAGCCCAAGGAGCCGTCTCATGACCGTCACCGAGCCAGCGCCCACCCAGTCTCCCGTGCCGCCGCTCGCCGCCCGGGCCCGGTCCGTCGGCGGCTCGCCCGTGCGGGACATCCTCGCCGTCACCGCCCGCCCCGAGGTGATCAACTTCGCGGGCGGGCTGCCGGCGCCGGAGCTGTTCGACGCGGAGGGCATCGCGGCCGCGTACCGCGCGGTGCTCGCCGAGGCGCCCGCGCGGGCGTTGCAGTACTCCACGACCGAGGGCGAGCCCGCGCTGCGGGCCGCGCTGGCCGCCCGTACCACCGCGCGCGGTCTGCCGACCGACCCCGACGACCTGCTCGTCACCACCGGCTCCCAGCAGGCCCTCTCCCTCCTGGCCACCGCACTCCTCGAACCCGGGGACGCCGTCCTCGTCGAGAGCCCCTGCTATCTGGCGGCGCTCCAGGCCTTCGGCTTCGCCGGAGCGCGGGTCGTGGCCGTGCCCGGCGACGAGCACGGCGTCGATCCCGGGGCACTGGAAGAACTCGTGGCGCGCGAACGCCCCAAGCTGCTCTACACCGTGCCCACCTTCCAGAACCCCACCGGCCGCACCCTGCCCGCCGAACGGCGCGCCGCCGTGGCCGCCGTCGCCGCCCGGCGCGGACTGTGGATCGTCGAGGACGACCCCTACGGGGAGCTGCGCTACGAGGGCGAGCGCGTGCCCTGGATCGCCGCCCACCCCGGCGCCGAGGACCGTACGGTGCTGCTCGGCAGCTTCTCCAAGGTCATGGCCCCGGGGCTGCGGCTCGGCTGGCTGCGCGCGCCCGGGGAGCTGCGGCGCGCCTGTGCCGTCGCCAAGCAGGCCGCCGACCTGCACACCCCGACCGTCAACCAGCTCGCCGCGGCCCGGTACCTGGCGGACAACGACCTGGACGCGCACGTCAGCCGGGTCGCCGGGGTCTACCGCGAGCGCCGGGACGCCATGCTGGCGGGCCTCGCCGGGGCGCTGCCCGAGGGGTCGGTCTGGAGCCGGCCCGAGGGCGGCATGTTCCTCTGGGCGCGGCTGCCAGAGCCGTACGACACGACGGCCCTGCTGCCCCGGGTGGTGCGGCAGGACGTGGCGTACGTCCCCGGCGCCCCCTTCTACGCCGGCACACCCGACCGCACGACCCTGCGGCTGTGCTTCGTGACGCAGACGCCGGAGGAGATCGGGGAGGGGCTGCGCAGGCTGGGGGCGGGCCTGCGGGGCGGGACCCCCGGGGTCTAGGGCCGAGGGCGGAACCGCACGCGGGCCTCGAAGCACTCGCGGGCGCCTGCCCTCACCGGACGGAAACAGGCCCGGACGGTCGTGCCGGGGCGGGCCTCGGTCATGGGGGTGAAGACGTACGACTGCGCGGCGACGCCGTCCGTGATCTCGGCGGAGTGCGGGTGGCCTCCGCCGGCCCGGTTCAGCTCCAGGCGGTCGCCGATGCGGGTGCTCCACATCCGGGCCCAGCCGGCCTCGCACGTGTCGCTGTAGCGCAGTTCGAGGTGGGCTCCGGAGGCGGTGCGGTGCGAGGCGAGGGTGAGCGGGGTGACGCCGCACTTCATCGTCATCGGACTCTTGCCCTCGCAGGTGGCTCCACGGCAGCGGGGTGCCGGGGCGGACGTGGGCGGCGGGGACGGGCGGGAGTCGCCGGACTGGCCCGCGAGCAGGACCAGGGCGACGGACAGCCCGCCCGCCGCCAGCGCGCAGACCGAGGCGAGGACCGCCATGAGCCGGCCCCGGCCGGCGCGCCGCCCGGTCTCCGCCTCCGAAAGGCCGGCACGCGCGGTCGCCTCCGGGTCCGTGTCCTCGACCGTGCGCGGCGCCGCCGCCCTGCCGCTCCACTCCGACTCCGCCAGCTCCCACAGCGCGAGACACCGCTCCTCCGGCTCGCCCGCCAGGCGGCACAACTCCTGTACCGCCCGGCGCGGCGGGAGGGTCTTGCCGTTGAGGTAGCGCTCCCAGGACGACTTGCTGAACGTGGTCTTCGTCGCCAGGGCCGCCAGGCTCAGGCCCGTCGCGGTCTTCAGCTCCCGCAGTGCGGAGGCGAGCCGGGCGCGTTCCGGTGGCAGCTCGCCCGGCGGGTTCCGCGTCATTCCCGCAGGGCCTTCCAGGTGTGCGGGCCGATGATGCCGTCCACCACCAGGCCGGACCGCTTCTGCAGCTCCTTGACCGCTTGTTCCGTGTGCGGGCCGAAGATGCCGTCCACGGCGCCCGGCGAGAAGCCCGCCTCGCGCAGCAGGCACTGTGCCTCGGCCACCTCCGGCCCGGCGTTGCCCGTCGCCAGGACGGCCTTCCGGGTGCGGCTGTTGCCCGCGTACCAGCGGCCGTCGATCCGCTGCGCCTTGCAGGTGTACCTGGGCGGCTCCGACTCCTTCGCCGACCCCGGCGCCGTCGAGGCGGACGAGGTGAGAGGGGCCACGGCCGCCTTGCTCTCGCCGTCCGTGAGCCGTACCGCCAGCAGCACCGCGGCGGCGACGGCCAGCACCAGGGCCACCGACCCGGCGACGAGCGTGATGCGCAGCGCCCGGCCGTGCGAGCGGGGCGGGTCGGTCGCGGCCGGTGGTTCCTGCCGCTCCGGCGCCTTTCCCCACGCCTCGGCGGCCACCTCGTGCAGCGCGAGCAGCCGGACCGGGTCGTCACCGCCGAGCCGGGCCATCGCCTCGACGGCCTCCCTGGGCGGGAGCGACCTGCCGGACAGATAGCGCTCCCAGGACGACGTGCTGTAGCCCGTCTTCGCGGCCAGCCGGCGCAGGCTGAGTCCGCCGTGGTCCTTGACCCGGCGTAATCGCACCACCAACTGCCGTACCCGTGGGTCAAGTTCTTCGGGCAGCCCTTTCCAACGCGACATGTTCCCCCCACTCGCGTTCGTGGACCGTGGTCAGCGGTCCCCGTTACCGCCGCATTCTGCACCAGCATCCACGCGCTGCCCCAGACATCGGTTGCGGTCACCTGCCGGTCCCCTACCGATCCGGCCACGGGCGCGCCGGAGGCGTCCCGCCCTGCCGTCCCGGCGCGCGGTGGCGCCGCAGGTCAGCGGGTGGGACGTCCCATGAGGACGTCATTTCGGCGGCGGTTGTGGCGGTCCCCGGCGCCCGGGCCGCAGTCTCGATGCGGAGCCGGCCGGTGGCGGTCGGCCCAGCCACGAAGGGGGCAACAGCATGGGTATGACCAGGAAGTTCGCGGTGATGGCCGGGGGCATCGCGCTGGCCGGCGGTCTGCTGGCCGGCAACGCGGGTACGGCAGGTGCGGCGGAGGCCACGCCTCAGGCGGCGTCGGCCTGTCCGTCGGGCTGGTTCTGCGTGTGGGCCGGACAGGACTACACCGGCCGCATGCAGAAGGTCGCCGGGACCAACAAGGACCTGACCCAGTACCCGGTGTTCCAGAACTTCAAGTCCTGGTACAACCACGGCGCGACCTGCGACTTCAAGTGGTTCTCGGCGAAGAACCACGGCGGGTCCAGCGGCGTCGTCCCGAGGGGATACAAGACGACCGACAGCGCGAGCCACTACATCAAGTCCAACACCTGGGTGAACTGCCGCTGACCAGCGGCTTCTCCACAACGCCCGAGGGCGGCACTCAACGGGGGAGTGCCGCCCTCGGGGCCGGTCGGAAGGACCAGGGCTCAGAGCCGCTCGGGCGTCCGGATGCCCAGCAGGTCCATGCCCCGGTGGAGCGTGCGGGCCGTGACATCGCAGAGGAACAGGCGGTTCTCGACCTGCTCGGGCGTCTCGGCCTTCAGCACCGGGCACTTGTCGTAGAACGTCGTGTACAGCGAGGCCAGCTGGTAGAGGTACGCCGCCAGCTTGTGCGGGGCGTACTCCGCGGCGGCTTCGAAGACCGTGTCGCCGAACGCGTCCAGGTGCAGACCGAGCGCCCGCTCCGCCGGGGCGAGTTCGAGCTCCGGGTGCGCGACCGGCTTCGTCTCGCCGGCCTTGCGCAGGATCGACTGGATCCGGGCGTACGCGTACTGGAGGTAGACGGACGTGTCGCCGTTCAGCGACACCATCTGGTCCAGGTCGAACTTGTAGTCCCGGTTCGGCGACGTCGACAGGTCCGCGTACTTGACGGCACCGATGCCGACCTGCGCGGCCCGCTCCTGGATCTCGTCCTCGGTGAGGTCCTGTGCCTTCTCCCGTACGACCTCGGCGGCCCGCTGCACCGCCTCGTCCAGCAGATCCTCCAGCCGTACGGTCTCGCCCTCACGCGTCTTGAACGGCTTGCCGTCCGCGCCGAGCACCGTGCCGTAGCCCATGTTGTGCGCGGTGACGTGCTCGCCCAGCCAGCCGGCCCGGCGGGCCGTCTCGAAGACCATCCTGAAGTGGAGCGACTGGCGTACGTCCACGACGTACAGCAGCGTCGTCGCCCGCAGGTCGAAGACGCGGTTGCGGATCGCCGTCAGGTCGGAGGCCGCGTAGCCGAAGCCGCCGTCCGCCTTCTGCACGATCAGCGGGACCGGCTGGTCGTCCTTGCCGCGGATCTCGTCGAAGAACACCACGAGCGCGCCCTCGGAGCGCACCGCGACACCCATCTCCTCCAGGAGGCGGGCGGTCTCGGGCATGCCCTCGTTGTAGGCGGATTCGCCGACGATCTCCTCGTCGCGGATCTCCATGTCGAGCTTCTCGAAGACGGAGTAGAAGTAGACCTTCGACTCGTCCACGAACTGCTGCCACAGCTCGAGCGTCTCCTTGTCACCGGACTGCAGGGCGACGACCCGCTTGCGGGCCCGCTCCTTGAACTCCTCGTCCGCGTCGAAGAGCGCACGCGACGCCTTGTACACCCGGTTCAGGTTGCTCATCGCCTGCTGGCCGTCGACGTCGGCCGCGGGGGCCAGCTCGCCGGGGTGCTCGAACAGGTACTGGATGAGCATGCCGAACTGGGTGCCCCAGTCGCCGATGTGGTGCCGGCCGATCGTCTTCTCGCCGGTGAAGTCGAGCATGCCGCGCAGGGCGTCGCCGATGACCGCCGACCGCAGGTGACCGACGTGCATCTCCTTCGCCACGTTCGGCTGGGCGTAGTCGACGACCGTGATGCCCGCGTTCTCCTTCGGCGGCACGCCGAGACGCTCGCCGTCCGCGTGCCGCGCGGCGAGGTTCTCGGTGATCGCGCGGTCGGTGATCGTGATGTTCAGGAAGCCGGGTCCGGAGACCTCGACGTCCTTGATCACGTCACCCGACTCGACCTGGGCGACGACCTGCGTCGCCAGCTCCCTCGGGTTGGCCTTCTCCTTCTTCGCGAGGGCCAGGATCCCGTTGGCCTGGAAGTCGGCCCGGTCGCTTCGTCGCAGCAGCGGGTCCGCGGAACCGGCCTGCGGCAGGGCCGCCGACAGGGCCGCCGCGAGGCGCTGGTGGACGGAGTCGCTGAGGGACGTGACCGAGGCCATAGGTAAGGGTGCCGTTCTCCTCGAGGGAATCGATAGACACGGCCAGTATTCCATGCGGGTAAAGCCGTTTTTCCGGGCGCGAGGGGGTCTGGGACAATGGGGCGGTCAGCCGTGCGACCGTACCGGCTGCCCGATGAGGAAAGAAGGACGTGCCGATCGTGGCTCAGAGCACCGAGACCACCGACTGGGTCTCCCGTTTCGCGGATGAGGTCATCGAGGAGTCGGAGCGTCGGGCCCCGGGCAAACCCGTCGTCGTCGCGTCCGGGCTCTCCCCGTCCGGGCCCATCCACCTCGGGAACCTGCGCGAGGTCATGACCCCGCACCTCGTCGCGGACGAGATCCGGCGGCGGGGCCACCAGGTGCGCCACCTGATCTCCTGGGACGACTACGACCGGTACCGCAAGGTCCCGGCCGGTATCGCCGGCGTCGACGAGTCGTGGGCCGAGCACATCGGCAAGCCGCTGACGTCCGTCCCGGCGCCCAAGGGCTCCTCCTACCCGAACTGGGCCGAGCACTTCAAGGCCGCGATGATCGAGTCGCTGGCCGAGCTGGGCGTGGAGTTCGACGGGATCAGCCAGACCGCGCAGTACACCTCCGGCGTGTACCGCGAGCAGATCCTGCACGCCATCAAGCACCGCGGCGACATCGACGCGATCCTCGACCAGTACCGGACGAAGAAGGCCCCCGCCAAGAAGCAGCAGGGGCAGAAGCCGGTCGACGAGGCCGAGCTGGAGGCCGCCGAGGGCTCCGGCGCGGCCGGCGAGGACGACGGCAGCTCCGGCACGGCCGGGTACTTCCCGTACAAGCCGTACTGCGGCAACTGCGAGAAGGACCTCACCACCGTCACGTCCTACGACGACGACTCCACGGAGCTGACGTACGCCTGCACCGCGTGCGGCTTCTCCGAGACGGTCCGGCTGAGCGAGTTCAACCGCGGCAAGCTGGTCTGGAAGGTCGACTGGCCGATGCGGTGGGCGTACGAGGGTGTCGTGTTCGAGCCGAGCGGCGTCGACCACTCGTCCCCCGGGTCGTCGTTCCAGGTCGGCGGGCAGATCGTCGGGATCTTCGGCGGACAGCAGCCGATCGGGCCGATGTACGCCTTCGTGGGCATCAGCGGCATGGCGAAGATGTCGTCCTCACGGGGCGGCGTGCCGACCCCGGCGGACGCCCTGAAGATCATGGAGCCGCAGCTGCTGCGCTGGCTGTACGCGCGGCGCAGGCCCAACCAGTCCTTCAAGGTCGCCTTCGACCAGGAGATCCAGCGGCTGTACGACGAGTGGGACCGGCTGGACGCCAAGGTCGCCGACGGCAGTGCGCTGCCGGCCGACGCCGCCGCGCACGCGCGTGCGGTGGGCACGGCCGCCGGTGAGCTGCCGCGCACGGCCCGGCCGCTGCCGTACCGGACGCTGGCGTCCGTCGCGGACATCACCGCCGGGCACGAGGACCAGGCGCTGCGGATCCTGAGCGAGCTGGACCCGGAGCAGCCGCTGACCTCGCTGGACGAGGCGCGGCCGCGGTACGACAAGGCCGAGGCCTGGATCAACACGCACGTGCCCGCCGACCAGCGGACGATCGTGCGGGACGAGCCGGACGCCGAGCTGCTGAAGTCGCTCGACGAGCAGGGGCTCCAGTCGCTGCGGCTGCTGCTCGACGGGCTCGCCGACCACTGGTCGCTGGACGGGCTGACCCACCTCGTCTACGGCGTGCCGAAGGTGCAGGCCGGTTTCCCGGCCGACGCGACGCCGAAGGAGCTGCCCCCGGAGATCAAGACCGCTCAGCGGTCGTTCTTCGCGCTGCTGTACCACCTGCTGGTGGGCCGGGACACCGGGCCGCGGCTGCCCACGCTGCTGCTGGCGGTCGGGCAGGAGCGGGTGCGGCATCTGCTCGGTGAGTAAGCGGTGACGCGAAAGGGGGCCCTCGGATCGAGGGCCCCCTTTTCGTGTGCGTGTGCGTGTCAGGCGATGTGCTCGTCCGTCAGCTCTGCGTTGAGGCGGTTGGAGAAGCGGTTCACCATGCGCTTGGACTCGGCCTCATCCAGGGTGACGCCGTAGGTCGCCTCGACGTCGGCGAGGAACCCGCGCGGGGTGGGCGCTCCGTTCCCGCTCTTTATCGACTCGCGGAAGATCTGGTAGTACGCCTCCTCGTCCGGCCCGACGGCCGGTGGGGTGCCGCCGCCGTCGCCCAGTTCACGGGTGCGGTTGGGGCCGACCGGGATGGGGAAGCTGCCGGTGTCCTCCGGGGAGAGGGGCTCCTGCGGCTGGTCGGGGTGCCGCTCGGCCTGCGGGGGCTCGGCGATCCACTGCGCGTACTGGTCGGGGTCGTAGGCCGGGTCGTAGCCGCCCTGGTAGTCGACCTCGCGCGGGGTGTTGAACCAGGGGCTCTGGTCCGGCTCCGGCTCGGGTTCGCTGTCCAGGTGCTCCGCGTGGGGGCCGCTGTCGAGCTCCGGACGCTGCCCGCTGTGGGGTGCCGTCGCGCCCACCTGTGCCGCCCCAGCGGCACGACTGCCCGCGGCGGGGGCGGAGTTCGCCGCCAGCGTCTTCGGTTCCGCCGCGTCCAGAGCCTGCTGCGGGGCCGGCGGTATCAGGGCCGGTTCGATCCCCGCCGCCGCGAGGCCCGCAGGGGCCGTTTCCGCCAGGGGGACGCCGTAGCGGGCCAGCCTCAGGGGCATCAGGGACTCGACCGGGGCCTTGCGCCGCCACGCGCGGCCGAAGCGGGAGCGGAGCCTCGCCTGGTAGACGAGACGTTCCTGCTCCAGCTTGATGACCTGTTCGTAGGAGCGGAGCTCCCAGAGCTTCATGCGGCGCCACAGCAGGAACGTCGGCACGGGGGAGAGCATCCAGCGGGTGAGGCGGACGCCCTCCATGTGCTTGTCGGCCGTGATGTCGGCGATCCGGCCGATCGCGTGGCGGGCCGCCTCGACCGAGACCACGAAGAGGATCGGGATCACTCCGTGCATGCCCACACCGAGCGGATCCGGCCAGGCCGCCGCGCCGTTGAAGGCGATCGTCGCCGCCGTCAGCAGCCAGGCCGTCTGCCGCAGGAGGGGGAACGGGATCCTGATCCAGGTGAGGAGCAGGTCCAGGGCCAGCAGGACGCAGATACCCGCGTCGATGCCGATCGGGAAGACGTAGGAGAAGTTCCCGAAGCCCTTCTTCAGGGCCAACTCGCGCACGGCCGCGTACGAACCGGCGAAGCCGATACCGGCGATGATCACCGCTCCGGCGACGACCACACCGATGAGAACGCGGTGCATCCGAGTCAGTTGCAGTGGCGCGGCCACCCGTCACTCCCCTCCCCTTGCGTGCTGTTGCGCGCAACAGGGTGGCACATGTGTGCGGAGGACGGGTGGCCGGTTCCGGTCGGCGGTGTTCAGCTCTTCGACGCGGGCTTCTCGGAGGACGACTTCGACGGGGACGAGGACGCCTCCTTCGAGGGCTCCTTCGAGGCTCCGTCGGCCGGCTTCGAGGCCGACTTCGACGGGGACTTCGAGGGGGCGTCGCCGGCCTTGCCGCCCGCGCCGTTCGCCTCGGAGACGGCCTCGACCGCCTCCTCGGCGGCCTTCTTCGCGTCCTTCGTCAGGTCGTCGGCGCTCGGCGCCTTGTCACCGGCCAGACCCGCGCCGTTGTAGTCGAGCGTGACGACGACGTTCTCGACGCGTGCCACGACCGTCTGCTGCTTGAAGGTGCCTTCCTTCTTCTTCAGGTCGTAGCGCACGGCCGTCGCCTGGTCACCGATGTCGGTCACCGGCTCCGACTTGGTGCTCTTGGCGCCTTCGACACCCTGGGCTTCCTCGACCTGCTTGGCGTAGTACTCCTGGGCCAGCTTGTCGGCCGGGCCGCGCGTGGCGTCCGACTCGAAGCGCAGCATCGACACGTTCAGCCAGCGGAACTGCGAGCCCTTCACGCCGTTGTTGTCGAGGCTGTTCCAAGAGCAGCCGGCGCGCGTGGAGATGTCGTCCGACTTGCCCTCCTTGCCGGACTTGCCCTCCGGGACGAGGTCCTTCAGCGTCTTCTTCGACAGCACCTTGCAGGGCTCCGGGAGCTTGCCGTACGCCGCCGCCTTCACGGTCGGCGACGGGCTGGCGGACGCCGAGGCGGCGGCGTTCGCGGCCTTGTCCGTGCTGTCGCCGGAGCCGGAGTCCGAGGAGCAGCCGGAGGCGACCAGCATCACGGGAACGGCGGCCGCGCAGACAAGGACGCGGTTGAGTCGCTTCGCTCGCTGGTCTCGCTGGTCTCGCTGGTCACGCTGTACTCGTCGCTGCATGGTTCCTTCACTCATGACGCTCGTGGTTCCTGCGGTCGGAACGGGTCCGAGTGGTCACCGTACGCGCTGAGGCCGTGGTGTGTTCTTCCTTCGGGTGCTTTGCGGGTGAGGGTGAAGGGGGCGTGAAGGGGCCTCAGTCGCCCAGCGAATCGGCCAGCTGGGAGGCCAGTTTCTGGGCCCTGTCCTGCAATTCCTTGCTGTCCGGAACGACACCGACGGTGGCCGGCTGCTCGATGTACTCGATGGTCACGATGACGTTGGACGTGCGGAACGCCACAGTCACCGTCCGCTGCTTGGCCGTCGAACCGGAGCTGCTCAGCTCGTCGTCGATGAAGGCCTCCTCCCCGAGGTCCTCGAGGACGCGCGGCTGGAGCTCGGTCGGGGCGGCGCTCGGGGCCGTGGACGGGGCGGTGGACGTGGACGGCGAGGGCGAGGCGGTACCGGACGGAGAGGACCCGGCGGGGGAGCCGCTCGGGGCTGCGGAGGTGCCGCCGGCCGGGGTGTTGCCCGCCACGGCGGACTCCGTGGCGGTCGGCTCGGGGAGGTGGGCCGCCGCCTCCTTCTCCGCGTAGAGCTGCTCGGCCTGGCTGTCGTCGCTGACCGCGCTGTCGTAGGAGACGACCCGTTCGAAGTCGACCTGCAGATGGTCGGTGGCCTGCGGGCCGTCGACCTTCCACTGGCAGCCGACCTTGCGGTCGGTGTCGAAGGTGACCGTCGCCTCACCCTCGTACGCCTTCTCGCGCTGTTCCTCGTCGCTGATCTGCCGGATGCCGGGCAGGAGTTCGTCGAGCGTGCTGTGGCCGACCGCGGTGCAGGGCTCGGGGAGCGTGCGGTAGCGGCCCGGCTCGGCGGCGGCCGACGCGGTGCCCGTGTCGCCCGGGTTGGAGTCGTCCGCCGGGCCGCCGTCGTCCGAGCTGCCGGTGCAGCCGGCGAGCAGGGCGGCGAGGAGCGCGGCGATAGCGGGTGCGTACGCCTTCCGTTGCACGTGAAGGCTCCTCTCGGCACGGATATTGGCTTGCCGCCGCGGGGCGGCCGATGGACACAATGTGTATCGCACGCACTGCCGTGGACGCCGGTCCGGATTCCCTTTCGTCGACCTTGGCGCCGGTATTTGCGGTTGAGGACTTCTGTTCGTCTTACGGGGGATTGAGGACGCTATGTCGTATGTAGAGGTACCGGGTGCGAAGGTGCCGATCCGGATGTGGGCCGACCCGGCGACGGTCGAGGGCTCGGCGCTCCAGCAGCTCCAGAACGTGGCCACGCTGCCCTGGATCAAGGGCCTGGCGGTCATGCCCGACGTGCACTACGGAAAGGGCGCGACGGTCGGCTCGGTCATCGCGATGCAGGGTGCGGTGTGCCCGGCGGCGGTGGGGGTCGACATCGGCTGCGGCATGTCGGCGGTGAAGACGTCCCTGACGGCGAACGACCTGCCCGGGGATCTGTCGCGGCTGCGGTCCAGGATCGAGCAGGTGATTCCGGTCGGGCGGGGGATGCACGACGATCCCGTCGACCCCGGGCGGCTGCACGGGTTCGGTACGGCCGGCTGGGAGGGGTTCTGGGGGCGGTTCGACGGGGTTGCGGAGGCGGTCAAGTTCCGTGGGGAGCGGGCTGCCAAGCAGATGGGGACGCTCGGATCCGGGAATCATTTTGCGGAGGTATGCGTAGATACGCAGAACTCTGTGTGGCTCATGCTCCACTCCGGTTCTCGCAACATCGGCAAGGAGCTCGCCGAGCACCACATCGGCATCGCTCAGAAGCTCCCGCACAACCAGGGCCTGGTCGACCGCGACCTCGCCGTCTTCGTCGCGGACACCCCGCAGATGGCGGCGTACCGCAACGACCTGTTCTGGGCGCAGGAGTACGCGAAGTACAACCGCTCGATCATGATGGCGCTCCTGAAGGACGTCATCCGCAAAGAGTTCAAGAAGGCCAAGCCGGCGTTCGAGCCGGAAATCTCCTGCCACCACAACTACGTGGCGGAAGAGCGGTACGACGGGATGGACCTGCTCGTGACCCGCAAGGGCGCGATCCGGGCCGGCTCCGGCGAGTACGGGATCATCCCCGGTTCCATGGGCACGGGTTCGTACATCGTGAAGGGCCTCGGCAACGACAAGTCCTTCAACTCGGCCTCGCACGGCGCGGGCCGGCGCATGAGCCGCAACGCGGCCAAGCGCCGGTTCTCGACGAAGGATCTGGAGGAGCAGACCCGGGGCGTGGAGTGCCGCAAGGACTCCGGCGTCGTGGACGAGATCCCGGCGGCCTACAAGCCGATCGAGCAGGTCATCGACCAGCAGCGGGACCTGGTGGAGGTCGTGGCGAAGCTGAAGCAGGTCGTCTGCGTCAAGGGGTGACCCGCCGGCTCTACGACTCCCGGTGCACCTTCGTGTTCGAGGCCTGGGCGCGGGGGCGCAGGATCAGGAGGTCGACGTTGACGTGGCTGGGGCGGGTCACCGCCCAGGTGATCGTCTCCGCCACGTCGTCGGCGGTGAGGGGCTCGGCGACGCCCTGGTAGACCTTCTCCGCCTTCTCCGTGTCGCCGCCGAAGCGGGTCAGGGCGAACTCGTCCGTCTTGACCATGCCGGGGGCGATCTCGATGACGCGGACCGGCTGGCCGACGATCTCCAGGCGGAGGGTCTCGGCCAGGACGTGGGCGCCGTGCTTGGCGGCGACGTAGCCCGCGCCGCCCTCGTAGGTGCCGTGGCCGGCGGTGGAGGAGACGACCACGACCGTGCCGTCGCCGCTCGCGACCAGCTTGGGCAGCAGGGCCTGGGTGAGGTTGAGGGTGCCGATGACGTTCGTCTCGTACATCTGCCGCCAGTCGGCCGGGTCGCCGGTCGCGACCGGGTCGGCGCCGAGCGCGCCGCCGGCGTTGTTGACCAGGACGCCGATCGTCTGGAAGGCCGTGGCGAACTCGTCGACCGCCGCGCGGTCCGTGACGTCGAGGGCGTACGCCGTGGCCTGGTGGCCCGCCTTGTCGATCTCCTCCGCCAGTGCCTCGATGCGGTCCTTGCGGCGGGCGGTCAGGACGACGCGGTAGCCGGCCGCGGCGAGCTGCCGGGCCGTGGCGGCGCCGATGCCGCTGCTCGCACCGGTGACGACGGCGATGCGGGAGGCTGCGGACGGGGCGACGGTGGCCATGGGAGCTCCTCGGGCGTGGTGTGGGGCTTGCTGGTGCGGCAGGGCTTCCGGCCAGGATAGGCGGGGCCCGCGGTGGGACAATGGGGGCGGGTGGTCCCCTGGTTCCTGGGCTTTCCTGGAGGTGGATCATGGGCGAGGCACGTGAGGTCATGGACCGGCTCACGGACGCGGTCACCACGCACGCCGATCTGAAGGTCATCGCCGAGCTGTACGCCGAGGACGCGGTCGCCTTCACCCCTGACGAGGGCGAGCTGCGCGGGCGCGACGACATCGTCGAGTACTGGCGGGGGATGACGGAGGCGGTCCCCGAGGCGACGTTCCAGTCGCTGCACTCCTACGAGGTGGGCGACACGGCCATCGACGAGGGGATCTTCAGCGGGCGCAACACCGGGCCGCTGGAACTGCCCAACGGCGAGACGCTGCCGCCGACGCAGAAGGAGATCCGGATCCGCGGGGTGGACATCGCCACCGTGCGGGACGGGCGGATCGTGGACTACCGGCTGTACTTCGACGAGCTGGACTTCCTGGGGCAGTTGGGGCTGCTGCCGCCCGACGAGCCGTTCTGAGCCCCTCGGGGGAGGGGCCGGGATCCCCCTGGAATGGTCCCGCGGTGGTCGTGGTTGTCCCAGGTATCGTTGAAGCGTAAACAACCTGGAGGGTGAGCGACCATGCAGTTCGGGATCTTCAGCGTCGGTGACGTCACGCCCGACCCGACCACCGGCCGGACACCGACCGAGCGCGAGCGCATCAAGGCCATGGTCGCCATCGCCCTGAAGGCCGAGGAGGCCGGGCTCGACGTCTTCGCCACCGGCGAGCACCACAACCCGCCGTTCGTGCCGTCGTCCCCGACCACCATGCTCGGCTACGTCGCCGCCCGCACCGAGCGCCTGGTCCTCTCCACGGCCACCACCCTCATCACCACCAGCGACCCGGTGAAGATCGCCGAGGACTTCGCGATGCTCCAGCACCTGGCCGACGGCCGCGTCGACCTGATGCTGGGGCGCGGCAACACCGCCCCCGTCTACCCCTGGTTCGGGCAGGACATCCGGCAGGGCATCCCGCTCGCCGTCGAGAACTACGCCCTGCTGCACCGCCTGTGGCGCGAGGAAGGCGTCGACTGGGAGGGGAAGTTCCGCACACCGTTGCAGGGCTTCACGGCCACGCCCCGGCCGCTGGACGGCGTGCCCCCGTTCGTCTGGCACGGGTCGATCCGCTCGCCGGAGATCGCCGAGCAGGCCGCCTTCTACGGCGACGGCTTCTTCCACAACAACATCTTCTGGCCGGCCGACCACACCAAGCGCATGGTCGAGCTGTACCGGACGCGGTACGCGCACTACGGGCACGGCACGCCCGAGCAGGCGATCGTCGGGCTCGGCGGGCATGTGTTCATGCGGAAGAACGCGCAGGACGCCGTCCGCGAGTTCCGGCCGTACTTCGACGTCGCCCCGGTGTACGGGCACGGGCCGTCGCTGGAGGACTTCATGGAGCAGACGCCGCTGACCGTCGGCTCCCCGCAGCAGGTCATCGAGAAGACGCTGGCCTTCCGCGAGTACGCCGGCGACTACCAGCGCCAGCTGTTCCTGGTCGACCACGCCGGACTGCCGCTGAAGACCGTGCTGGAGCAGATCGACCTGCTGGGCGAGGAGGTCGTACCGGTGCTGCGCAAGGAGTTCGCCGTCGGCCGCCCGGCGGACGTGCCGGACGCGCCCACGCACGCGGCCAGGCTCGCCGCGGCCCGGGCGTGAGAGGACGGTGGGGCCCGGCCCGGCCGTCCCGCGCACCGTGGTGAGAGAGGAGTAAGAAGGACGCACCGGCGCAGCTCATCCGGTCCCGGGGACCCGGCGGCTTGGCACACTGGACGCGTGCCCCAAACAGTGCTGCTCGCCGAAGACGACCGCGCCATCCGCAACGCCCTGGAGCGCGCCCTGACCCTGGAGGGCTACCAGGTCATGGCGGTCGCCGACGGTGTCGAGGCACTGGCCCAGGCCCACCGCAACCGGCCGGACGTCCTCGTCCTGGACGTGATGATGCCCGGCATCGACGGGCTCCAGGTGTGCCGCGTGCTGCGCGCCGAGGGCGACCGGACGCCGGTGCTGATGCTGACGGCCCTCGTGGAGACCGCCGACCGGATCGCCGGCCTGGACGCGGGCGCCGACGACTACGTCGTGAAGCCCTTCGACGTGGAGGAGGTCTTCGCCCGGCTGCGCGCCCTGCTGCGCCGTACGAGCCCGGTGGCGGCCGGCAGCGCCCCGGCGGCCGAGGAGGCGCCGAAGCCGGCCCCCGGGCGGTTCCTGGAGGCCGCCGGCATCCGCATGGACCCGCAGGCGCGCCGGGCCTGGCGGGGCGGGCGCGAGCTGGAGCTGACCCGCACCGAGTTCGAGCTGCTGGAACTGCTGGTCCGCAACGCCGGCATCGTCCTCGACCACTCGACGATCTACGACCGCATCTGGGGCTACGACTTCGGGCCCGGCTCGAAGAACCTCGCCGTCTACGTCGGCTACCTGCGCCGCAAGCTCGACGAGCCGGGCGCGCCGCTGCTGATCCACACGGTGCGCGGCGTGGGTTACGTGCTGCGGGAGGACTGAGTGGGCCGCCTCCGCCGGTTGCTGAGCGGGCGGCGGCCGAAGCTGGTGTCGCTGCGGACCACGTTCGCGGTGTCGTTCGCGGCCGTGACGGCGGCCGTGACGATCCTGGTCGGCATCCTGTCCTACAGCGCGGCGGCCCGGCTGGTGCGGGTGGACCAGCAGACGGTGTTCGACGAGGTCGTGCAGGACCTGCGGGACGAGGTGCGGGGGAACCGCATGTCGCCCGGCGACTTCTCGTCCGCCGCGCCCGGCCACGACCTGGTCCGGCCCGCCCGTACCGATGTGCAGGTGCTCGGCCCGGACGGGCATGTCGTCGACCCGGGCAGTCCGGGGCTGCCGGTCACCGGTACCGACGTGCGGATCGCCGCCGCGCCGGCGTCCGGGCGGGTCGTCGAGCACAAGGACGTCGACGTGGGCAACGACGTCTACCGGGTCGCGACCGTCTCCCTCGGCGGCGGCCGGGGCGCGGTGCAGATCGCGCAGGAGTTCAGCGACGTCGAGGACCTGCTGCGGGCGCTCCAGCGGCGGACGCTGGTGCTGATGGCGGCCGTGGTGGTGGGCGCCGGCCTGTTCGGCTGGTGGCTGGCCCGGCGGATCACGCGCCGTCTGGTCGTCCTCACCGACGCCGCCGAGGACGTCGCCCGCACCCGGCGGCTCGGCATCCAGGTGCCCGTCGCCGGGCACGACGAGGTGGGCCGGCTGGGCCGTGCCTTCGACCGCATGCTGGGCCGGCTCGCCCAGTCCGAGGAGGACCAGCGCCGGCTGGTCCAGGACGCGGGCCACGAACTGCGGACACCGCTGACCTCGCTGCGTACGAACATCTCCCTGCTCCGCCGGATCGACGAGCTGCCGCCCGGGGCCCGCGAGGAACTGGTCGCCGACCTCGGGCAGGAGGCGCGGGAGCTGACCGACCTGGTCAACGAGCTCGTCGACCTCGCGGCCGGGCAGTCCGACACGGAGCCGCCGCAGCGGGTGGACGTCGCCGACATCGCCGAGGAGGTGGCGGCTCTCGCCCGGCGTCGCAGCGGGCGGCGGATCGTGCTGCGCGCGAGCGGCGACACCACGACCGACGGGCGGCCCGGGATGCTGACCCGGGCGCTGTCCAACCTGGTGGAGAACGCGGTGAAGTTCGACCAGGGCGGCACGGCCCCCGTCGAGATGGTCGTCGCCGGGCCCGCCCGGCCCGGCACGATCCGCATCGAGGTCCGCGACCGCGGCCCCGGCATCTCCGACATCGACCTCGCCCGCGTCTTCGACCGCTTCTACCGCGCCGCCGACGCCCGCTCCCTGCCCGGTTCCGGGCTGGGCCTGTCCATCGTCCGTGAGGTGGCGCTCGCGCACGGGGGAGCGCCTTTCGCGTTCCGCCGGGAGGGGGGCGGCACGGTGATCGGCTTCACGGTGGGCGGGGGGCGTGACCAGGGGCGCTTCCACACCGACGCGGCGGAAGCCCCCTAGGGCCTGTCTGACAAATCCCCGCCTGCTCCGCGGCGTCTGGCACGCACGCTCGCCGCGTTGCCGAACCGCCCACGTGGCTCCTCCCCCAAGCTCTCGGCTCCGCTCGAGCAGGGGGCACCCCCATCGAGGGCGCTCCGGCGCCTTGCGATCGCACGCACCAGACGCCGCGGAGCCCGCCCTTCGGGCGGACGACGGGGATTTGTCAGACAGGCCCTAGTCCGCGATCCCGCCGTAGGCCACGACCTCGTGGACGGTCGCCCGCACCAGGTACTCCCCGGGCACCGAGTCGCGGACCCCGTACGACGACCCCGCGGCCCCGTCCCGGACACCGACACCCTCCGCACCCCCCTGGCCGTCCTGAGCGGCGCGGGCGCCCGGGCGGCCCGGTGAGGCCGGTTCACACCTCCAGCCACACCGCCTGGTCCGTCCCGAGGCGGCCGTTCTCGAGCGGGCCACTGGACAGCAGCAGCGCGTGGTGCGCGGGCAGTTCGCACGGCTCGGCCGAGAGGTTCACGACGCAGACGAAGCCCGGCTCGCGGCGGAAGGCCAGGACTCCCTCGGGAGCGTCCAGCCAGGTCATGGTGCCGTCGCCGAGGGCGGGGTGGTCGTGACGCAGGCGCAGGGCCGCGCGGTAGAGCTCCAGCATGGAGCCGGGATCGCCGGTCTGCGACTCGACGGTGTGGTCGGCCCACCGGGCGGGCTGCGGCAGCCACGGCTCGGCTGAACCGCCGTCGGGACTGAAGCCGAAGGGGGCCGTCCGGCCGGACCAGGGGATCGGGACGCGGCAGCCGTCCCGGCCCCGGTCGGTGTGGCCCGAGCGTTCCCAGGTCGGGTCCTGGAGGACGTCCTCGGGCAGGTCCTCGACCTCGGGGAGGCCGAGTTCCTCACCCTGGTAGACGTAGGCCCCGCCGGGCAGGGCGAGCATCAGCAGGGCCGCGGCCCGGGCCCGCCGGGTGCCGAGTTCCAGGTCGAGGGGACCCTCCGGGCGGTAGCTCTCGTTGGCCACCCAGCGCTTGACGGCCCGGCGGCCGTAGCGGCTGGGGTGGCGCATCACGTCGTGGTTGGAGAGGACCCAGGTCGCCGGCGCACCCACCGCGCCCAGCATGGCGAGGGAGCCGTCGATGACCGCCCGCAGGTCCTTCGGGTCCCAACTCGACATCAGGAAGTCGAAGTTGAACGCCGTGTGCAGACCGTCCCGGCGGACGTACGCCGCGAGCCGCTCGGGCGTGTCCGCCCAGGCCTCGGCGACGAACGAGCGGTCGCCGGGGAACTCGTCGGCCACCTTGCGCCAGGCCCGGTAGATCTCGTGCACCTCGTCGCGGTCCCAGTGCGGGTGGTCCACGTGCCGCACGGGCTGCCCGGCCTCCGGATCCCGGCGCGGCGGCAGGTCCGGCAGCTCCGGGTGCTTGATCAGGCCGTGGGCCACGTCGATGCGGAACCCGTCCACGCCCCGGCTGAACCAGAACCGCAGCACCGACTCGAACTCGGCCCGCACCTCGGGGTGCTGCCAGTTCAGGTCCGGCTGCTGGGGCGCGAACAGGTGCAGGTACCACTCCCCGTCGGGCAGCCGGGTCCAGGCCGGGCCGCCGAAGCAGGAGACCCAGTCGTTCGGCGGCTGCGAACCGTCGGCGCCCCGGCCGGGGCGGAAGACGTACCGCTCGCGCTCCGGGCTGCCCGGCCCGGCGGCGAGGGCCTCCTGGAACCAGGCGTGCTGGTCGGAGGTGTGGTTCGGCACGATGTCGGGAATCACGCGGATCCCGTGCCCGTGCGCCTCCTCGATGAGCTGCTCGGCCTCCGCCAGGGTGCCGAACCGCGGGTCGATCTCGCGGAAGTCGGCGACGTCGTAACCGTGGTCGGCCATCGGCGACTTGTACCAGGGGTTGATCCAGATCGCGTCCACGCCGAGGGACTTGAGATAGGGCAGCCGGGAGCGGATGCCGGCGATGTCGCCGACGCCGTCGCCGTTCCCGTCGGCGAAGCTGCGGATGTAGACCTGGTAGATGACGGCGCTGCGCCACCAGGGTCCGGTGGGGGACACGTTGCTCCTCAGGGGTCAGTGGGTCTACTTCGCGGCGCCGGCGGTGAGTCCGGCGACGATACGGCGCTGGAAGAGCAGCACCATGACCACCAGCGGCACGGTGACCAGGACACCCGCGGCCATCTGGCTGCCGAAGGGGGTCTCGTAGGTCGTGGCGCCGGTGAACTTGGAGATGGCGACCGTGGCGGTCTGCATACCCGGCTTGTTGGTCATCGACAGGGCGATGAGGAACTCGTTCCAGGCCGCGATGAACGTGATGATCGCCGTGGTGAAGATGCCCGGCGCGGCCAGCGGCACGATGACCTTGCGGAAGGCCTGCCCACGGGTGCAGCCGTCGACCATCGCGGCGTGCTCCAGCTCGTCCGGCATCTGCCGGAAGAACGTGGTCAGGTTCCACACCGCCAGCGGCAGCGCGAAGGACATGCTCGGCACGATCATCGACTGGTACGTGTTGATCCAGCCGATGTCGGTGAACAGCTTCAGCAGCGGCACCACGATCGACACCACCGGGAACATCGAGGTGGCGATGATCAGCGTGAGGATCAGCCGCTTGAAACGGAACTCCAGCCGGGCCATCGCGTACGCGGTGAACGTGGCCAGCAGCAGCGCCAGCACCGTCGTGATCCCGGCGACGACCAGGCTGTTGAGCAGCGCCCGCCCGAAGCCCTGCGCGGGGTCGAACACGGCCCGGTAGTTCTCGAAGGACAGCGGCGACGGGAGGAGCGTGGTGTCGAAGATGTCGCCGGTGCGGCGGAGGCTGGAGACCAGCATCCAGTAGAAGGGGGCCAGGCAGTACGCCACCACCGCGGCGATCCCCGCGTACGACAGCCACCGCCGCCAGTCGACCCTGAGCGTCATGCCGCCACCCCCTTGCCACGGCGCCTTCCACCGGGTCCGCCCCCGACGAGATCGGCCCCGAGCAGCCGGACGAAGGCCAGCGCGATCAGGAACACGTAGAGGAAGAGGATCACCGCGTAGGCGGAGGCCGGTCCGAAGCGGACGTTGGACGCCTCGTTCTGCGCGAGCATCGACAGCGTCTCCACCGAGTGCTTCTGCGCGCCGACGAGGATGTAGGGCAGGTCGAACATCCGCAGCGCGTCCATGCAGCGGAACAGCACGGCCACCAGCAGCGCCGGCTTCACCAGCGGCAGCGTGATGTGCCAGAACTGGCGCACCGGCCGGGCCCCGTCCATCCGGGCCGCCTCGTAGACCTCCTTCGGGATCACCTGGAGGCCGGCCAGGACCAGCAGCCCGATGAACGGCGCGGTCTTCCACACCTCGGCGACGATGACGGCGACCTTGGCGTGGAAGCCCTCGGTGGTCCACAGGATCTGCTGTCCCAGCAGCGCGTTGGCGACACCGTCGCTGTTGAAGATCCACCGCCACAGCAGTCCGGAGATCGCCGTCGGCACCGCCCAGGGGACCAGGATCCCGGCCCGCACCAGCGCCCGGCCCCGGAACGCCCGGTGCATGATCAGCGCCATGGCCACGCCGATCACGGTCTCCAGACCGACGGTGACGACGGTGAAGAACGTGGTGTTCCAGAAAGCGTTCCAGAAGCGCGCCCCGGCCTCGCCGAAGATCTCGGCGTAGTTGCCCAGCCCGACGAACGGTTCGGTGTCGCTGATGAACCCGGTCGCCGGGTCCAGGCCCTTCGCCCCGTACAGCGACTCCTTGACCGCCATCAGGGTCGGGTAGAGCACGACGACCGTGAGCACCAGCAGGGTGGGGGAGACGAGCAGCGCGGCCAGCCGCCCGGCACCCGCCGTCGCCCGCCCCCGCCGCACCGGCGGCCCGGCCTGCGTAGGCGCCAAGCGCGGTGCCACCGCCTCGGTCATGACCCCGGCCTTCACTGCGCCACGGCCTTGCCCAGCGCCTTCTGCAGGTCCCGCAGTGCCTGCGCGCTGCTCTTGTCCCCGTTCAGGACGGCGTACGCCTCCTGCTGGATCGCCGCGGTGACATCGCCGTACGGCACCACGCGGGGACGCGGGACGGCCCGCACGATGGACTCCTTGAGCACCGGCAGGTACGGGTACTGCCCGATCAGTGCCCGGTCGTCGTAGAGCGAGGCGTACGGCGGGGCGAGGGACGCGTCCTCCAGCAGGGTCCGCGTGTTCTTCTCGCTCGTCATGAACTCGATGAAGTCCAGGGCCGTCGCCTTGTTCTTCGCCGAGGAGGACACGGCCATGTTGTGGCCGCCGAGGCTGGAGGAGCCTGGACCGTTGAGGCCGGGCAGGGGCGCGACCGCGAACTTGCCCTTGATGCCGCTCTTCTGGGCCAGCGAGTACACGTACGGCCAGTTGCGCAGGAAGACCAGCCTGCCGGACTGGAAGGCCTGCCGGCCGTCCTCCTCCTGGTAGGTGATGGCCTTCTTCGGGATCGTCCCGTCCTTGAAGGAACGGGACAGGAAGTCCAGGCCCTTGCGGGCCTCGGGGGTGTCGACGTCCGGCTTGCCGGCGGCGTCGGTGACGGTGCCGCCCGCGGAGTTCACCGCCTCGGCGAAGTTCACCGTCAGGCCCTCGTACTTCTGGAACTGCCCGGCGTAGCAGGTCATGTCCTTCGCCTCGGGCAGCTTCTTCACCTTGGCGCAGGCGGCGGTCATCTGCGCCCAGGTGGTGGGCGGCCCCGCGACGCCCGCCTTCTTCAGCAGATCGGTGCGGTAGTAGAGCATGCCGCCGTCCGAACTGGACGGCACCGCGTACAGCCCGCCCCGGTACCGCGAGGTCTCCACCACCGGCTTCAGCATCTTCCCCAGCGGATACCGCTTCTCGGGCAGCCGGTCGATCCATTGGTGGGCGGCGAACTCCGAGGTCCACACGACGTCGAGGGACAGCACCGTGTAGGCGTCGGACTTCGTCTCCGCGTTCTGGATCATCTGCTGGCGCTGCGCGTCCGCGTCCGTCGGCAGCTGGATGAAGGTGACCTTCTCCTTCGGGTGCGCCTTGTTCCAGCGGTCGAGCATCGGCTGGACGGTGCCGGTGGTGTCCTTGCCGGCCACGTACGTGATGGGGCCGCGCCCTTCGAACGACGGCTTCCCGTCCTGGGCGGAGCCGCCGCCACAGGCGGTGAGGAGCAGCCCGGTGGCGGCGAGCGCGGCCGCTCTGGTGGTGGTTCTGGTCGTCACTGTCTCTCCTGGTCGTGCGGAACCGGGGTCACGGCTCGTGAGACTGCGTTGTCATGGGACAAGTGATGCAAATGAGCAGGTCAGAGGTGGGATGAGAATTCTGCCTGCGAGGGCTTCGAGGCCGTCGGGACAACGCTTGCAAGCTAGGGGTGCCCTGTGTCGAAGTCAATGCGTTACTTGGGGGTAATCAGCTGACCACTCGGCTCTCATCTCTGTGAAAGCGCTGTCACGAGGGCGCCGAAACGGGGTGCTCGCTGTGCTACCGTCCGCTCATGCCACCAGCTCAGCGGCACCCCACCATGGCCGATGTGGCCGAACGGGCCGGGGTCTCCACCTCCACCGTCTCGCGCACCCTGCGCGGTCTGTCCACGGTGTCCCCCGACGTCCGCGCCCGCGTCGAGAAGGCCGCGCGGGAGCTGAACTTCGCCGTGTCGCGGCAGGCCGCGAGTCTGGTCACGGGCAGGACCGGGACGGTCGCCGTGATGGTCCCGACGCTCAACTCGTGGTTCATGGGATCCGCCCTGTCCAGCCTGGCCCCGCTGCTACGGGCGGCGGGCATGCAGCTGAACGTCTACGAGATCCCCGACCTGGCCGAGCGCACCGCGTTCTTCGAACACCTCCCGGCGCGCCGCAACGCCGACGCGCTCCTGGTGTTCTCCTTCGACCTGACCGACGAGGAGACCGCCCGGCTCGACGACCTCGGCATGCCGGTGATCTACGTCAGCCAGCACGTCGACGGACGCCCGAGCGTCTACGTCGACGACGTGGCCGGCGCCCTGCACGGCACCCGGCACCTGCTCAACCTCGGCCACCGCCGGATCGCCTTCGTCCAGACCGTGGGCGCGAGCGGCTTCTCCTTCAGCTCCAACGAGCGGCTGCTCGGCTACCAGCAGGCGCTCACCGAAGCGGGTGTCCCGCTCGACGACGACCTGGTGGTGTCCACCCTGGTCGGCAGCAAACGCGCCGCCGCCGAGTCGCTCGGCGCCCTGCTGAGCCTGCGCGAGCCCCCCACCGCGATCTTCGCCGAACAGGACGAGGTGGCGGTCGCCCTCATCTGGAACCTGCGCAAGACCCAGATCCCCGTCCCCGAACGCGTCTCGGTCCTCGGCTTCGACGACCAGCCGCTGGCCGACTGGTTCGACCTGTCGACGGTCGCCCAGTCACCGTCGGACATGGGGCGGGAGGCCGGGGAGCTGGCGCTGAAGCTCATCGAGGACTCCGCCGTCGACCACGAGCGGCACGTCGTCCTGCCGACCCAGGTGATCCCACGGGAGACGACGGCGCCGGTGGCTCAGCCGGTGGTCCGGGAGCGGGACGCGGAGGACCACGCGTAAGGAGGCCTGGCTACGCTGGCCCGATGCCGCTGGTCGAGATCACGTACGCACCGCACGTCCCCGAGGCGACGCTCCGCGAACTCGGTTCTGTCCTGCCGCACTTGGTGTCCCTGGCGGTCGAGTGCCCCGAGGAGCCCTACGACGGCGACCTCCGGCCCGGCGACGTGGAGCTGCGCTTCCGGCAGCTCGGCCCCCTGGACCGCAGCGGCCTGGACCTCGTGATCGAGGTGCGGTCGAAGTGGTTCGAGAGCAGGGCGGCCGACCGCCAGGAGCGGGTCGACCGGCTGTACGACACCGTCGCGACCGCGACCGGCCTGCGCGACTTCGGCGTGTATCTCTCGCTCCCGGTGGCCGCCTGGTCGCAGGGAGACTGACGCGATGGCCGGCCTGATCAGCCCCTGAGCGCGAAGAAGCGCATCGGGGAGTTCGGCCGGAAGCCGATGCGCGGATACACGGGCGCTCCGGCGGCCGTCGCGTGCAGCGTCGCCCGGGTCAGTCCGGTGGCGCGGGAGCCCTCGTACAGGGCCTTGCGTGTCACCGCCTCTCCGTACCCCCGTCGCTCCCACTCCGGGTGGGTGGCGACGAGCAGGACGAAGAGGCGCCCCTCGGCCTCGACGGTGGCGGCGCAGCTCACGGGCGTGCCGTCGTCCCGCACGCCCAGATACGCGTGCACCCGCTCCTTCCACAGCGCGGACCGGCCGAGTCCGTCCCGCCCGTCCTCCAGCGGGAACCCGTAGGCACGCGAGTTGATGTCCGCGTAGGCGCGCAGCTGTTCGTCGGTGGTCACCCGCACGAAGGTGAGATCGGGATGGGCGGGCTCGGAGAGGGCCGGTAACTCGGCCGCCATACCGGTCCCGGGAAAGGCGCACTCGAGCCCCACCCGGTCGGCGGCGTCCGCGAGCCCGGCCCGCGCCTCGTCGTCGAGGAGGTCCTCGAAGACCCAGAGGAACCCGGGCCGCTCCTTGGACCGCATGATCTCCGCGGCCTCACCCAGCCGCTGCTTCAGCAGCCCGGCATCCGCGCCCTGTTCGGTCAGGGTGACACAGTTCCAGAAGGCGAACCGGCAGTCGGCCCACCGGACGGCGACACCTGGCAGATCGCGAACGTCCGCGTGCGAATCGCGGTCGAGGACCATCACGCGCCAGACGGCGGCGAGCTGCTCCATGGATTCGATCGAGTCCGTGAGATCAGGCATGATGCCCTTTCAGATCGCTTGTGAGGAACGGGTGTTGCCGACGCGGGGATGTATTGCCCACCGCCGAGGTCCTTCACCCACCGGCCCTGAGATCCTTGATCGCGACTGCGAAGTGCTCCCCTAGACTGTGCCCGGTTTTTCCAAATGATCGGAGCATGACATGCGTCGCCTCGCTGCCGCTTTGGCAGTCAGCGTCCTCGCACTCGCCGGATGTGCCCAGGACTTCGACAAGGGACCTGAGGGGAAGGTCGCCGAGAAGATCAAGGACGGGAAGAAGTTCTACCTCGTCGTTGATCCCGCCAAGGGGGGCGAGGAGACCAAGTTCCGGGTCAGCAAGTACGACTACCACGACTGCAACCGGGGGTCGAAGTACCCCAAGTGCGTGGACGACTGAGCGGTTTCGTCGTACGCGGGAGCTCCGCGAAGCCGTCGGAGCTCCCGTGCTCTTAGAGCAACGCGGGTGCGCGGAACTCCCCCAGACCCGTCTCCCGGTCCCGGTCCAGCCAGTAGCGTCGCGGTTCCGCGAGCATGACGTCGACGCTGACGGTGATGATGCCGGGGATCCTCGCCAACTCGTCGTCGATGAAGCGGGCCAGGGCGGAACGGTCGGTGACCAGGCCTGTGGCCAGGACGGACACGTCGCTGGCGACGTGGACGGAGAGGCGGGTCTGGGGGAGCCGGTCGATGCGGCGCATGACCTCGGGCGTCTCACCCGGGGCGACGCGCAGACGCAGGATGAACGGGGTCTGGAAGCCGAGCCACTCCGACACGATCTCCAGGCGCGGTTTGACCCAGCGCTCGTCCAGCACCCGGCGCACGACGCGGTGCGCTGTGGAGGTGGCCAGACCCGCGGCACGGGCGATACTCGCGGCGCTGGCGCGGCCGTCCTGGATCAGCAGGGAGACGACCGTGCGCTCGGCCTCGCTGAGGGGCTTGACGGGGGGCGTCGCGGTCGCGGTGCCCTCCGGCTGTGCGCCGGACAGCTCCAGCAGGCCCGCCCGCTCGGTGCCGGTCAGGAACTGCGGGTCCCAGGTGATGCCCCGGCGCAGGGTGCTGAGCGCGGGCAGGGCGTTGACGCGGCGGACGCCGGGGACCGAGAACATCCGGTCGATCGCCTCGCTGGTGGCCGCCTCCGAGGGGGCGTGGACCACGGCGTACAGCGGATAGTCGCCGGAGATCTGCGCCAGGAGCTGGAGGTGGGGCAGGTCACGGAGCCGGTGCAGGACAGCCAGCGGGGTTTCGCCAGTAATGTCCAGGAACACGTGGACCGGCATCGCGGTGGAGTGCACGCCCCAGTCGGCCTGCCCGATCACGCGGACCATTCGGGAGTCGTGCAGCCGGTCGAAGCGTCGCTTCAGCGTGCCGGCGTCGGCGGACAGGACTCCGCCGATGTCGTCCCAAGTGGCCCGGGGGGCCAGGTGCAGCGCCCCGATCAGGCGCCGGTCGAGCTCGTCGAGGAGAGGGCGGGTCATGGTGTCCCACCTTAGACGGCGGCTGCATGTCGATTAATCCCACTGTTACACGCAGAGACTAGAGAATCTCTCACTCTGGTGCCATGGTTTGCGGAAACATCCCCCACGCGTTCCCGGCTGTTCCCCACACGCCATCCAACCCCTCCCCCCGAAGCACGAAGAGGTACCCATGAGTGCCACCGCCACCGAGCCCCAGCCGACCGAGCCCCCTTCGAGAGTCCTGCGCGCCGCGTTCCGTGCCTTCGCGGCGATCGAGAGGGTCGGCAACAAACTGCCCAACCCGTTCTGGCTGTTCTGGATCCTCGCCGGGGTCGTGATCGTCCTCAGCGCGATCCTGGCGGCGGCCGGTGTCAGCACCGTGCACCCCGGAACGCACGACACCATCGAGGTGCAGAGCCTGCTCAGCAAGGCGGGGCTCACGACGATGGTCGAGGGGGCCGTCGAGAACTTCGCGACCTTCCCGCCGCTGGCCACCATCCTCATCGTCGGCTTCGGCATCTCCGTGGCCCAGGCGAGCGGCCTGTTCACGGCCCTGCTGCGCCGCATGGTCGCGCGGGTGCCGGGCAAGTACCTCACCTTCGCGCTGTCGATGACGGCGATGGTCGCCCACGTCGCCGGTGACGCCGCCTACGTCACCCTCATACCGCTCGGGGCGCTGATCTTCCGCGCGGCCGGGCGCAGCCCCGTCCTCGGCTGCGTCGTCGCCTACGTCTCCATCTCCGCCGGCTACGACGCCTCCCCGTCCCTCACCACGACCGACGTCCTGCTGTCGTCGATCTCGACGGCCGCCGCCCACACCATCGACCCCGGCTACGTCGTCACCCCGGTGGCGAACTACTTCTTCGGCCTCGCCTCGTCCGTCCTCGTCGCCCTGGTCATCACGGTCGTCGTCGAGAAGGTCATCTCCAAGCGCTCGGACCTGGCCCCCGACGAGCCGGTCAAGGCACTGAGCACCGAGGAAGCGGAGGCGATCGCGCTCACCCCGGAGCAGCGCCGCGCCCTGCGGACGACCGGCCTGACGGCGCTCGGCTTCATCGCGGCCCTGGCGGTGGCCATGACCCCGGCGAACTCCCCGCTGCGCGGCGAACACGGCTCCCTGGTCGAGTCGCCGGTGATCTCCGGCATGTCGGTCGTGCTGTTCCTGTTCTTCTCCCTGCTCGGCTGCGTCTACGGCCGCATGACGGGGACCTTCCGCGCGGCGGGCGACCTCGTCGACGCGCTGGTCGAGGGCACCCGCAGCTTCGCCCCGATCCTCGTCCTGTTCTTCGCGATCTCCCAGTTCCTCGCGTACTTCAAGTGGACGAACATCGGCAACGTCATCGCCATCGAGGGCGCCGAGACCCTGAAGGAGATGCGGCTGAGCGGCTGGGCCGTGCTGGTCGGCATCGCCGTACTGATCACCTTCATGAACCTGGTCATCACGAGTGGGTCCGCCCTGTGGGCGCTGGCCGCCCCGGTGCTCGTCCCGATGCTGATGCTCATCGGCATCGAGCCCGAGACCACGCAGGCCGTCTACCGCGTGGCCGACTCCGTCACCAACTGCGTCACCCCGATGAGCCCCTACTTCGCCATGTGCCTCGCCTTCGTCCAGCAGCACAAGAAGTCCGCCGGCATCGGCACGCTGGCCTCCTTCACCATCCCGATCGCCGCCGTCGTCTGGATCGTCTGGGTCCTCTTCTTCGTGGCCTGGTACCTGCTCGGCATCCCGTTCGGCGTCAGCTGACCCCGCTCAGCCACCGGACGACACCCCGGCACACCCCGACGTACGACAGACACGAGAAAGCCGACCATGACCGCATCGCCCGCACCCGCCACCCTCACCGCCCGCGCCCGGGAGCTCTGCTCGGAGATCGTCACCGACATCCTCACCCTCGTCCGCCAGGAGACCAGCAGCTACGACCCGGCCGGCCTCGCGGCAGGCCTGGACCTCCTGCGCGAGCTGGCGGTCCACCGGCTCGGGCCGCCCGACCGGGAGCACCGCCACCCCGGCGGTGAGTGCGGCGACACCCTCACCCTGACCTACACCGGCACCGGCCCCGGCCATGTCGCGCTCGTCGGCCACTACGACACGGTGTGGCCGACCGGCACCCTCGCGGGATGGGAGCAGCCGGAGCCGGACGGCGACGGACGCGAGAAGCTCAGCGCGCCCGGCGTCTTCGACATGAAAACCGGTCTGGCCCAGGGCATCTGGGCCCTGAAGCTGGCCCGCGAGACCGGCACCCCCCTCCCCACCGTCACCTTCCTCTTCAACGGCGACGAGGAGATCGGCTCCCTGGCCTCCCGCCCGGTGATCGAGGAGGTGGCGCGGAGGGCCGAAGCCACGCTGGTCCTGGAACCCACCGCGCACGGCGCCGTCAAGACCGCCCGCAAAGGCTCCGGCATCTTCAAGGTGACGGCCACCGGCGTCGAAGCGCACGCCGGACTCGCGCCGCAGGACGGGGCGAGCGCCATCACCGCACTGTCGGAGTTCGTCCTCGCCGCCGCGGCGGTGGCCGCCCCCGACCGGGGCACCACCGTCAACCCCGGGCTCATCACGGGCGGCAGCGCCACCAACGTCGTCGCCGGACGAGCCACCGCCACCATCGACATCCGGGTGAGGAGCGAGTCCGAACAGAACCGCGTCGACGCCGAGTTCGCGGCCATCGGGGTGAGCGATCCCCGCGTACGGATCGAGGTCGACCACGCCTGGAACAGGCCGCCGATGACCCTCAACGCCGCCTCCGCCCCGTTGCTCCACCTCGCCCGCGACGTCGCCCGCGAAGAGGGCCGCGCCGACCTGCCCGACGCGGCCGTCGGCGGCGCCAGCGACGCCAACTTCGTGGCCGCCCTCGGCCTGCCGGTCCTGTGCGGCATGGGCGCGGTCGGTGACGGCGCCCACGCCCGGGGCGAGTTCGTCTACCCCGACACCGTGCCCGCCCAGACCGCCCTGGTCGCCGGCCTGCTGACCCGGCTGACGGAGCCCCTGCGCGGCTGAGCCGAGAGTGTGGATCCCCGCTCGCGCACACGCAGCCAGAACCTCCTTGACGACGCGTCAGGCGGGATAGGCGTGCGTCTGGGCCGCCTTGACCGTCGCCCACACCGTGGCCCCGGGGCGCAGGCCGAGTTCGGCGGCGGCGACCGTGGTGAGATCGGCGGCCAGGGGGAGTTCGCCGTTGAGCGCGACGCGGATCTGGTCGCCGTGGGTCTCCATGCCGGCCACCTCGCAGCGCCACAGGTTGCGGGCGCTGGAGCCGCTGGGGCGCTGCTGGTAGAGGGTGACCGCGTTCGGCGGGAAGGCGACGAAGACCGGACCGGTGAGGTCCTCCGTGGTGGCGATCGTCGATGCCCCGTCGATCCGGACCACGTGTCCCTCGGCCTCGCCCCGGTAGAGGTTGAGGCCGACCAGGTGGGCGATGTAGTCGGTGCGTGGACGGCGGGCGATGTCGGCGGGGGCGCCCCGCTGGACGATGTGGCCGTCCTCGACGACGACCAGATGGTCCGCGAGGACCATGGCGTCGAGCGGGTCGTGCGTGACCAGGACGGCGACGGCCTCGAACTCGGCCAGATGGTGGCGGAGCTGGGCCCGGACGTCGAGGCGGGTGCGGGCGTCGAGCGCGGCGAGCGGCTCGTCGAGGAGGAGCAGACGGGGGCGGGTGGCCAGGGCGCGGGCGAGGGCGACGCGCTGGGCCTGACCTCCGGACAGGCGGCGGGGCTTCGCGGAGCCGTGCTCGGCGAGACCCAGGCGCTCCAGCCACGCGGCGGCCTGCGCGCGGGCCTCCGCCTTCGTCGCCCCGTGGCAGCGCGGCCCGAAGGCCACGTTGTCCAGGGCGGACAGATGAGGGAAGAGCAGGTAGTCCTGGAAGACCACCCCGACCGGCCGGGCCTCCGGCGGCATGCGGTCCATCTCCACGCCGTCCAGGCGCAGATGGCCGCCGGTGAGGGGAACGAGGCCGGCCAGTGCCCGCAGGGCCGTGGTCTTGCCGGCGCCGTTGGGACCCAGCAGGGCGACGACGTCGCCCGGGGCCGCTGTGAGCCCGACGTCGAGACGGAAGGAGCCGCGCTCGACCACGAGCCGGGCGTCGAGCCCCTCACCGGTCGGGCCGGGAGCGGCGAGGGCGGTCCTCTCGGGTTCGCTCATGAGGCGGTCATCCAGCGGTCGCGCAGTCCGGCGAGTACGGCGATGGACACGGCGAGCAGCACCAGGCTGAGGGCGATCGCCGCCTCCGGGTCGTTCTGAAGGGCCAGGTAGACGGCGAGCGGCATGGTCTGCGTACGGCCGGGGAAGTTGCCGGCGAAGGTGATGGTCGCCCCGAACTCGCCCAGCGCCCGGGCCCAGGCCAGGACGGCGCCCGCCGCGATGCCCGGCGCGATGAGCGGCAGGGTGACCCGGCGGAACGCGGTGAACCGGGAGGCGCCCAGCGTCGTGGCGGCCTCCTCGTAGCGGGGGTCGGCGGCGCGCAGCGTGCCCTCCACGCTGATGACGAGGAACGGCATCGCCACGAAGGCTTCCGCGATGACGACCCCGGTGGTCGTGAAGGGCAGCGTGATCCCGAACCACGAGTCCAGCCACTTCCCCACGACGCCGTTGCGGCCCAGTGCCATCAGCAGGGCGACACCACCCACCACGGGCGGCAGGACGAGCGGGAGGGTGACGAGCGCCCGTACGAGACCGCGCCCGGGGAACTCGACCCGCGCCAGCAGCCACGCCAGCGGCACCCCGATCACGAGGCTCACCGCGGTCGCCGCCGTCGCGCAGACCAGGGACAGCTGGAGTGCCTGCCACACCTCGGTGCTGGTCAGCAGTTCGGGCATGCTGCGCCAGGGCGCCCGGACCAGCAGCGCGACGAGCGGCAGGACCAGGAAGGCCAGGCCGATCAGGGCGGGCAGCAGGAGGGGCAGCGGGGCACCCCCGCGGACGCCTCTGCCCAGGGAGCGCCTCACGGCTTGAGGAACCCGGCCTCGCTCAGCACCTTCTGGCCCTCCGCGGACCGCACCAGCTCCATGAACGCCTTGGCGGTCTCGGTGTTCTCCGAGCTCTTGAGGAGGGTGATGGGGTAGTCGTTGATGGCGTCGGCGGACTCGGGGAACTCCACGCCCTCCACCTTGTCACCCGCCGCCTTCACATCGGTCTTGTAGACGACGGCGGCGTCGGCCTCCTTCAGGACCACCTTGTTGAGGGCGGACTTCACGTCCTCCTCGTAGGAGACCGGGGTGAGCTTCAGCTTGCTCGCGTCCAGGGCCTTCTGGGCGGCGGCGCCGCACGGCACCGTCTTGTCGCACAGCACCACCTTCAGGTCCGGGCCGGTGAGGTCCTTGAGGGAGGCGACCTTGTCGGGGTTGCCCGGGAGGGTCGCGATCTCCAGCTGGTTGCGTACGAAGGTGGCGGGCGTGCCGGAGGCGTCCCCCGCGTCCGTGACGACCTTCATCGTCTTGGGGCTGGCGGAGGCGAACACGTCGGCCGGGGCGCCGCCGGTGATGCTCGCGGCGAGCGCGTCACTGCCGCCGAAGCTGAAGGTGACCTTGGTGCCGGGGTGGGCCTTCTCGAACTCCTTGCCCAGCGTCGTGAAGCTCTCCTTCAGCGAGGCGGCGGCGAAGACGGTCACGTCCCCGGACAGCTTCGGCGAGCCGGAGGCCGCTGGCGAGGAGCCCGACGACGCCGTCGAGGAGTCGTCGGAGGACGAGCAGGCGCTCAGGGCCAGCAGTGCGGCGGCACCTGCGCCGGTCACCTGCAGTATCCGGCGGGTCCGGCGCACGGTACGGGTCATCACGGGGGTCCACTCCCTCTGGTCCTGACGGTCCTGACGGACTCTGGTCCTGACGGACGCATGCGCCGATGATACTTCCGCAGATGCCAGGCGAAAGTCTCCTGTCACATCGCACGAGCCGGGCTCTTCGCGCTTCGGCATGGCATGTGCGTTCGTACGGGAAGGTGGTGCGGGTACGGTCATCGGCCGAGATGGACCCCGTCTTCGGCCGTGCCCCGTCCTCCTCGCGGTCACCCTCGACGACACACCCCTGGACCGCTGCGACGCCCGGTACATCAGCGGCATCGACGGCATTCGCGTCGACGGCGGCTACCCGACACGCCGGACGGCGCCGCCACCGCCGATATGACTCAGACGCGGTCGATGTGCACGTTCGTCGACTTCACCCGGGCGGTGGCCTCCATACCGACCTCCAGGCCCAACTCCTCGACGGCTTCCCGCGTCAGCAGCGACACCAGGCGGTGCGGACCGGCCTGGATCTCCACCTGGGCCGCCACGTCACCGAGTTTGATCGCGGTGACGATGCCGGGGAAGGCGTTGCGCACCGAGGTGTAGGAGACGTCCTCCTCACCGCTCCCGCCCTTGGCGAGCTCCACGGAGAACGCGGCCAGGTCCTTCCCGTCGATGAGCCGCTTCCCGCCCTCGTCGCGATGGGTCGCCATCCGCCCCGCGTCCGCCCACCGCCGCGCGGTGTCCGGACTCACGCCGAGCAGCCGGGCTGCCTGGCCGATCGTGTATGACTGCATCGCGCCAAGATAAGCCCAGACAACTGAAGACGAGTCAGGGCCACACCAGGCAATAAGGCTGATGCCCCGCCTCATGAAGCCGGTGCGAGAAGTCCTGCCACTCGTGCAGCAGTTGGTACACGTTGAACGCGTCCCGCGGGCCGCCCCGGTCCGGGACCGTGGACCAGATGAACGCCGCCGCGCCCACGGCTTCCTCACCGATGCCCCGGAGGGGGTCGACGACCGTCATCGGGAGTTTGACCACCGCGTAGTCGGGGTGCAGGACGACCAGTTCCAGCGGCGGCACCTTGTGCAGGGGGACGCCCTCGATGCCCGTCAGGACCATCGCCGCCATGGTCTCCGGCTTTATCTTCGTGAACATGCCGTTCATGCCGAGCTCGTCGCCGCCGAGCTCCTCCGGGCGCATCGAGATCGGGACGCGGGCCGCGGTCGCGCCGTCCGGCGCGCCGAAGTACTTGTACGTCACCCCCACCCGACCACCATTCCTGCTCCCGGACGGAAGATCGTCCACCAGACGCTCAGGACGTTCAGTACGGCCGTCGAGCCGCTCCGGTTCACTCGACGGGCTCTGTGTCCGACGTTCCTGCGCTTCCTCCGCCTCGCGCCGGTGCCTTCCCCGCCGGGCACGTCGAGGACCCAGGTCATCAGTCCCCTCGCCCAGTCCGCCACCGCGATGCATATCTCCACCCGACTGCTTTTTCTAGGACGCGTCGCCCCCGCCGCGCAACCCGATCATCGTGTCAGTGACCTCCCCCACGGCCGCCCGCCGAAACGTGCGCTGAAACAACTGCCCGCAGGATCTTCGCAGCCTCCGACCACCGTGGGCCGTTTGAGCTGTGTGTATCAGGTCCAGTCTCGCAGACGCCCGGGAAACGCGGATGTGATCTCGGACCAGTCGTCTCGCCCGTCCACCCGAGCGCGTCCCTTTCGTCATCTCCGCTGTCCTACCCTGAACAGGTCCCTCGTCCCCCGGAGCCCGACATCGTCGGAGAAGGTCGGAGAAGTCGCAGGTCATGAGCGAACTGGCATATCCGTACGAAGCACCGGCCTCGCAGGCTCTGTTCGACCGCGCGGCGGCCGTCACACCCGGTGGCGTGAACTCGCCGGTGCGGGCCTTCCGCGCGGTCGGCGGCACACCGCGGTTCATGGTGTCCGGTAGCGGGCCGTATCTGACGGACGCCGACGGGCGGGAGTACGTCGACCTCGTGTGTTCCTGGGGGCCCATGATCCTCGGGCACTCGCACCCCGAGGTCATCGCCGCCGTGCAGGACGCCGTCGCCCGCGGCACGTCCTTCGGCACGCCCGGCGAGGGCGAGGTCGCGCTCGCGGAGGAGATGGTCGCCCGCGTCGCGCCGCTGGAGCAGGTGCGGCTGGTGTCCAGCGGCACCGAGGCGACCATGTCGGCGATCCGGCTCGCGCGCGGGTTCACGCAGCGCACCAAGGTGATCAAGTTCGCCGGGTGCTACCACGGGCACGTCGACTCGCTGCTCGCCGCGGCCGGCAGCGGCGTCGCGACCTTCGCGCTGCCCGACACCCCGGGCGTCACCGGCGCCCAGGCCGGTGACACCGTCGTCCTGCCCTACAACGACCTCGACGCCGTGCGGGCCGCCTTCGCCGCCCACCCGGGCGAGATCGCCTGTGTGATCACCGAGGCCTCCCCGGGCAACATGGGCGTGGTGCCGCCCGCGGACGGCTTCAACCAGGGGCTGAAGGACCTCTGCGCCGAGAACGGCGCCCTCTACATCTCCGACGAGGTCATGACCGGCTTCCGCACCAGCCGCGCCGGCTGGTTCGGCGTCGACGGTGTCGTGCCCGACCTCATGACCTTCGGCAAGGTCATGGGCGGCGGCTTCCCGGCCGCGGCCTTCGGCGGGCGCGCCGACGTGATGGCGCACCTCGCTCCGGCCGGGCCCGTCTACCAGGCGGGCACCCTCTCCGGGAACCCCGTCGCCACCGCCGCCGGGCTCGCCCAGCTGCGGCTGCTGGACGACGCCGCGTACGACAAGGTCGACGCCGTCTCGAAGCAGATCCAGGGTCTCGTCACCGATGCCCTGACCAAGGAGGGCGTCGCGCACACGCTGCAGAACGCCTCCAACATGTTCTCGGTGTTCTTCACCGACCGTCCCGTGCGGAACTACGAGGACGCCAAGGCGCAGGAGTCGTTCCGCTTCACCGCCTTCTTCCACTCCCTGCTCGCGGACGGCGTCTACCTGCCGCCGTCCTCCTTCGAGTCCTGGTTCGTGTCCACCGCGCACGACGAGCGGGCCGTGCAGCGGATCGCCGACGCCCTCCCGGCGGCGGCCCGAGCGGCCGCGGAGGCCACGGCATGAGCGACCTGAGCAACAAGAGCAGCAGCGCCGGCGCCGAGGACGACATCACCGTCGTCCACGTCATGCGGCACGGCGAGGTGGCCAACCCGGACGGCATCCTCTACGGGAGGCTGCCCGGCTACCACCTCTCCGAGCTGGGCCGGCGCATGGCGGACCGGGTCGCCGAGCACCTGGCGGCCCGCGACGTGACGTACGTCGTCGCCTCCCCGCTGGAGCGGGCCCAGGAGACGGCGGAGCCGATCGCCAAGGCGCACGGGCTGGACCTCGCCACCGACGCGCGGCTGATCGAGGCCGACAACATCTTCCAGGGGAAGACGTTCGGTGTCGGCGACGGGGCGCTGCGCAATCCCGGCAACTGGAAGCACCTGGTCAACCCGTTCCGGCCGTCCTGGGGCGAGCCGTACGTCGACCAGGTGGTCCGGATGACGAGCGCGCTGAGCGCGGCGAAGGACCGGGCCCGGGGGCACGAGGCGGTCGTGGTCAGCCACCAGCTGCCGATCTGGATCGTCCGGTCGTACGTCGAGCGCCGACGGCTGTGGCACGATCCGCGCAAGCGGCAGTGCACGCTCGCGTCGCTGACGACGTTCACGTACCGGGGCGACCGGATCGTGTCCGTCGGCTACAGCGAGCCGGCTCGCGACCTCGTCCCGGCCCATCTCCTCGCCGGTGCCAAGCCGGTGAAGGGGCAGGCCAAGGCGTTCGGCGCGTGAGCCGCCCGCGAGGCGCCTAAGCCGCCCACAAGGCGCCTAAGCCGTACACGAGGCGCGTAAGCAGCACACACGCCGCGTAAGCCCTTTCTGTTCGCTTCTGATCCCTTCGTTACGGAATCTGCAAGTTTCGAAGGAACCTCCCCGTTCGTCACGTCCTCTGACTGGGTGACCACCAGAGAACGTGACGAACGGGGATGCCATGCGCCCTTACTCCCGCAGGGGAATGCTCGGACTCGGCGCGGGAGCCGCGGCCGCCGTCTCGCTCGCCGGCTGCGGCGGCCTCACCGGGTCGGATGACTCCAGTCACGCCGATGGTTCCGCGGACTCCCCGCAGGGCGGCTCCGAGCCCAAGCCCAAGCCCGCCGCCCGGCCCATCGGCGACGGCTCCACCGCCTACACCGGCAAGCAGCCCCACCAGCCCGCGAAGCCCGAGCCGCTGGAGCCGGGTCAGGCCCCGCCGCAGTTCGTCGTGTTCTCCTGGGACGGCGCCGGCGAGGTCGGCAACGGTCTCTTCCCGCGCTTCCTGGACCTGGCCAAGGAGCACGGCGCGAGCATGACCTTCTTCCTGTCCGGGCTGTACCTGCTGCCCGAGTCGAAGAAGCGCCTCTACGACCCGCCGAACAACCCGCGCGGCGCCTCCGACATCGGCTACCTCACCGACGACCACGTCAAGGCGACCCTGAAGAACGTCCGCCGGGCCTGGCTGGAGGGCCACGAGATAGGCACCCACTTCAACGGGCACTTCTGCGGCGAGACCCACGGCTCGGTCAAGAACTGGACGCCGGCGCAGTGGCGCAGCGAGATCGACCAGGCGAAGTCCTTCGTCAAGGAGTGGCGCACCAACTCCGGCTGGACCGACCTGCCGTCGCTGCCCTTCGACTACGACAAGGAGCTCGTCGGCGGCCGTACGCCCTGTCTGCTCGGCCAGGACAACCTGCTGCCCACCGCCCGCGAGCTCGGCTGGCGCTACGACGCCTCCTCGCCCGGCGGCCGCCAGGTGTGGCCCGTGAAGCGGCAGGGCATCTGGGACCTCCCGCTCCAGCAGATACCCTTCCCCGGCCGTGGCTTCGAGGTCCTCTCGATGGACTACAACATGCTGGCCAACCAGTCCCTGAACAGCACGAAGGCCCCGGCGCACAACTACCCGGGCTGGCGGGAGCAGTCGGCCCAGGCGTACATTCAGGGATTCAAGCGGGCATACGAGACAAACCGGGCACCTCTCTTCATAGGCAACCACTTCGAACAGTGGAACGGCGGCATCTACATGGACGCCGTGGAGGAGGCGTTCAAGCACATCGCGCGCGAGAAGGAGCAGGGCGGGGATGTGCGTCTCGTCTCCTTCCGGCAGTTCACCGACTGGCTGGACGTGCAGCGGCCCGAGGTGCTCGAAAAGCTCCGCACCCTCGAGGTCGGGCAGCAACCCGCGGGCGGCTGGAAGGGGTTCGTCGAGAAGACCCCGCAGGGGGCCGGGACGCCCTCGCGGAACGCCGCCTGAAATGCGGTTTTCCGCCCGCAAGGGGGGTGGGCGAGAGCCTCAGAACGGGCATGCGAAACTTTTCACATGAGTGCCGCCAGCCGCGCCCCCCTGCGCTCGAACCGCACCCGCCGCGTCCGCCGTAGTGCCGCGCTGACCGCCGGTCTCGCCGCGACCGCGCTGCTCGTCTCCGCGTGCGGCTCCGGCGGCACCTCCGGCGGGGGCGGCAACACCAACTTCGTCACCGGCTCCGACGGCACCGCCACGGTCGCCAAGGGGGAGCGCACCCCCGCCCCCGACCTGTCCGGCAAGACCATCGCCGGCAAGACGCTCGACGTCGCCGACTTCAAGGGCAAGGTCGTCGTCCTCAACGTGTGGGGCTCCTGGTGCAACCCCTGCCGTGCCGAGGCCAAGTACTTCGCGAAGGTCTCCAAGGAGTACGCCGGCAAGGGCGTGCAGTTCGTCGGCATCAACACCCGGGACACCTCCACCGGCGCCGCGCTCGCCTTCGAGAAGGACTGGGGCATCACCTACCCCAGCCTCTACGACCCGACCGGCAAGCTGCTGCTGCGCTTCAAGAAGGGCACCCTCAACCCGCAGGCGATCCCCTCCACCCTCGTCCTCGACCGGGACGGGAAGGTCGCGGCCCGCTCGCTGTCCGCGCTCAGCGAGGAACGCCTGGTGAAGATGGTCAAGCCGGTCGTCGCGGAGAAGTGACGTGACGGACGTCACCACCCTCGCCGCGGTCGCGGACCCCAACGGCACGGTACTCAACGGCGCGCTGCTGGCAGCCCTGCCCCTCGCCCTGCTCGGCGGCCTCGTCTCCTTCTTCTCGCCCTGTGTGCTGCCGCTCGTGCCGGGCTACCTGTCGTACGTCACCGGCGTCAGCGGCACCGACCTGGCCGAGGCCAGGCGGGGGCGGATGGTCGCCGGTGCCTCGCTGTTCGTGCTCGGCTTCACGGCGGTCTTCGTCTCCGGCGGTGCCTTCTTCGGCTACTTCGGCCAGACGCTCCAGGAGGAGCGCGGCGTCCTGACGAAGGTGCTGGGCGTCTTCATGATCCTCATGGGCGTCTTCTTCATGGGCCTCATGCCCTGGCTCACCCAGCGCGAGTTCCGTTTCCACAAGAAGCCGGCGGCCGGACTCGCGGGCGCCCCCGTGCTCGGCGCCCTCTTCGGCATCGGCTGGACGCCCTGCATCGGCCCGACCCTGTCCGCCGTGCAGACACTCGCCCTGGAACAGGGAACCGCCGGACGCGGGGCGATACTCACCTTCGCGTACTGTCTGGGGCTGGGCGTGCCGTTCGTGCTCGCCGCGGTCGCCTTCCGCAAGGCCCTCGGAGCCTTCGGCTGGATCAAGCGCCACTACGTCTGGGTGATGCGGGTCGGCGGCACCATGATGATCGTGACCGGTCTGCTGCTGCTGACCGGCGCGTGGGACCGCATCGTGCAGGCGATGCAGGTCTGGTCCGACGGCTTCACTGTGGGGATCTGATCCATGAGCAAGACCACCGCCTCCGACCCGGCCCCGTCCGCCGCCGAGAACCAGGACCTGGGCGCCTCCGAGAACCAGGACCTGGGCGCCGCCGGCGCCCAGCTGTCCACCGCCCCCACCGAAGACACGCCCAACCTGCCCTCCCTGGGCGTCATCGGCTGGGCCCGCTGGTTCTGGCGGCAGCTGACCTCCATGCGGGTCGCTCTCCTGCTGCTCCTGCTGCTCTCCCTCGGCGCGATCCCCGGCTCCCTCATCCCGCAGTCCGGCCAGGACGAGACGAAGGTCGCCGACTTCCGCAAGAACAACCCCACCCTCGGTGACGTCTACGACAAGCTCGGGCTGTTCCACGTCTACAGCTCGGTGTGGTTCTCCGCGATCTACATCCTGCTGTTCGTCTCGCTCATCGGCTGCATCGTGCCCCGCACCTGGCAGTTCGTGGGCCAGCTGCGCGGCCTGCCGCCGGGCGCGCCCAAGCGGCTGACCCGGCTGCCCGCCCACACCACCTGGCGCACCACGGCCGAACCGGAGCAGGTCCACACGGCCGCCCTGGCCCTGCTGAAGAAGCGCCGCTTCCGCGCCCACCTCACCGGCGGCTCCGTCGCCGCCGAGAAGGGTTACCTGCGCGAACTGGGCAACCTCCTCTTCCACGTCGCCCTGATCGTGATGCTGGTCGCCTTCGCCTGGGGCCAGCTGTACAAGTCCGAGGGCAACAAGCTGGTCGTGGAGGGCGACGGCTTCTCCAACACCCTCACCCAGTACGACGACTTCAAGTCCGGCAACCTCTTCACCGCCGACGACCTGGTGCCCTTCAGCTTCAACCTGAAGAAGTTCACCGGCACCTACGAGCGCACCGGCCCCAACAAGGGCACCCCGCGCACCTACCAGGCCGCCCTCGACTACAGCACGGGCCCCTACGGCAAGGACCAGAAGGCCACCGTCCGGGTCAACCACCCGCTGGAGATCGGCGACTCCAAGGTCTACCTGGTCAGCCACGGCTACGCCCCCGTCATCACGGTCCGCGACGGCAAGGGCAAGGTCATCTACGACAGCGCCGTCCCGCTGCTGCCGCTCGACGCCAACGTCACCTCCTCCGGCGCCGTCAAGGTCCTCGACGGCTACCGCAACCCGCAGGGCAAGAAGGAACAGCTCGGCTTCAACGCGTTCTTCGTGCCCACCTTCGGCGGCGCCGCCAGCGGCACGATGCTGTCGCAGTTCCCCGCGCTGGACTCTCCGGTGCTCGCGCTGTCCGCCTACCACGGCGACCTGGGGGCCGACTCCGGCATCCCGCAGAGCGTGTACCAGATGGACAAGACCAACATGAAGGAGTTCAAGGACTCCCAGGGCAAGCTGTTCAAGAAGCTGCTGCGGCCCGGCGAGACCATGAAGCTCCCGAACGGCGCCGGTTCGGTCACCTTCGGCAAGGACGTCAAGGAGTGGGCCGGCTTCCAGGTCGTCCAGGCGCCCGGCAGCGGCTGGGCCCTCGGCGGGTCCATCGCCGCCATCGGCGGCCTCGCCGCCTCGCTGTTCATCCAGCGCCGTCGCGTCTGGGTGCGCGCGGTCAAGGGCGCCGACGGCGTCACCGTCGTCGAGATGGCCGGCCTCGGCCGCAGCGAGTCCGCCAAGGTCCCCGAGGAACTGGGGGACCTCGCCGGGATCCTCTACGACGAGACACCCGCCGCGCCCGAGCCCGCCGACCCCGCAGATTCCCCCGACCCCGATCAGGAGCCGGGTACCGACACCTCTGTACCTGCCGAAGGGGCTGAGAAGCAGTGACTCTCGCCGCCGCCACCAACGAAAACCTCGCGAACATCAGCAATGTGCTGATCTACTCGGCGATGGCCGTCTACACCCTGGCCTTCTTCGCGTACATCGCCGAATGGCTCTTCGGCAGCCGCAGCAAGGTCGCCAAGACCGCCGCCGCGCTCACCGCCGAGCCGGCTCAGGCGAAGAAGGGGCCCGCCGTCACCGTCAACCAGGCCGGTGGCACCGCCGTCCTGGAGCGGCCGAAGGTCACCGTGCGGGCCGCGTCCGGCCGGCGGGACGTGCCGGACGGGCCCGGGGCGCACGGCGGCGACGAGCAGGGCGACCTGTACGGCCGGATCGCCGTCTCACTCACCGTGCTCGGCTTCCTGATCGAGCTGGGCGGCGTGGTCACCCGCGCGGCCTCGGTGGAGCGGGCGCCGTGGGGCAACATGTACGAGTTCAACATCACGTTCTCCACGGTCGCCGTCGGCGTGTACCTCGCGCTGCTGGCGCTCCGGAAGAACGTCCGCTGGCTCGGCCTGTTCCTCATCACCACGGTCCTGCTGGACCTGGGGCTCGCGGTCACGGTCCTCTACACCGCCAGCGACCAGCTGGTCCCCGCCCTGCACTCGTACTGGCTGTACATCCACGTCTCGACGGCGATCCTGTGCGGCGCGGTCTTCTACGTCGGCGCGGTCTCCACGATCCTGTACCTCTTCAAGGACTCCCACGAGACCAAGCTCGCGGGCGGCGGCACCCCCGGCACCTTCGCGACCTCGGTCCTGGAGCGGCTGCCCTCCGCCGCCTCCCTCGACAAGTTCGCCTACCGCGTCAACGCCGCCGTGTTCCCGCTGTGGACGTTCACGATCATCGCGGGCGCCATCTGGGCCGGTGACGCCTGGGGCCGCTACTGGGGCTGGGACCCCAAGGAGACCTGGGCCTTCATCACCTGGGTCGCCTACGCCGGCTACCTGCACGCCCGCGCCACCGCCGGCTGGAAGGGCCGCAAGGCCGCCTACCTGGCCCTGATCGCCTTCGGCTGCTGGCTGTTCAACTACTACGGCGTGAACATCTTCGTCTCCGGCAAGCACTCGTACGCGGGCGTGTAAGCCCCGTACGCCGAAGGCCGGTTCCGGTGACCCGAGTCACCGGAACCGGCCTTCGCTGTCTCCCGGCCGGGCCCGCTAGACCCGCCCGACCGTGCCCGTCACGATGTCCCGCAGCCGCTCGACGTACAGCCGCAGGTTCTTCTGCGCGATGTCCGTGTCCGGGTAGCGGCTCGCGAACCACAGGCCCTCGTGGAGGCGGGTGATCCAGGCGCAGACCTGGTCGCCGTAGGACACCCGGAGCAGCCCGTACGCCTTCTGGTCCGTCCACGCGTCGGAGCCGGGGATACCGCGGGTGTCGACGAACGAGACGATCGAGTACAGGTCGGGGGAGGTGGGGCGGAAGTCGGCCCCGAGGAGGTGCAGCACGCGGGCGAGCGGGATGCGGGCCAGCCGGCGGTTGGCCTGGAGGGCGGCGCGCACGGTGCGCAGCGCGCTCGGGAAGTCGTAGGCCTCCGACATGGGGACCTCGATCGGGGCGCCGCCCACGTACCAGCCGACCGACTGCGACCACTGGGACTTCACGCGGGTGTGGAACGGCACGACCGTGCGGTAGACGGGCTCGCCGCCGATCTCGTGGACGATCAGGGCGGTGGCCGCGAGGACACCGACCAGGCTCCCGCCGTACGGGCGGCAGTACGCCTCGAACGCGGCGGCGGCGTCCGCGTCCGCCATCATCTCGCGCATGAACTTCTGCGTGGGCAGCCCGCCCTCGGGATCCAGGCCCAGGTCGACGGGGAAGCTCGGCAGCCGTCCGTCGCAGCGCTGGATGAACTCCCGCCAGCGGGCGACGATGTCGTGGTCCGCGTCGATGCGGTCGGCGTCCGCCCGCTCGGCCTCGCAGAAGTCGACGTAACTGCTCACCGGCTCCGGCCCCACCGCGCCGCCCGCGAGCCCGGCCCGGTACAGCTCGTGGATCTCGGCGGGGATGCGGTGGATGGAGTAGGCGTCGACGTTGCTGTGGTCGAAGGCCATGTACACGCTGGTGCAGTCGTCCCGGACGACCGCCGTGTAGATGAGGTTGGGCCAGCGCAGGGCGTCCGCCGTGGTGTCGAAGCGGTCCTGGAGGTGCTGGGCCAGGGCCACGGCGTCGGTGAAGTCGCCGACCTCCTCGCGGTGCAGGGAGACCGCGGCGGCGTCGAGTGTGAAGCGGCGGATCGAGTCGCCGGGCCCGCCCGCCCAGCGGAAGCCGCTGCGCAGTGTCTCGTGCCGCAGCGTCCAGCCGCGCAGCGCCTCACCCAGCGCGTCCAGATCCGCCCGCCCCGGGATGTCGAACGCCGCGCCCAGCCAGGTCGGCACGAACAGGCCGTCCTCGCGCACGGACCGTGCCGTGCGGATGTGCGACTCCTGGATGTACGCCGGAGGTCTGGAGTCCTCGGGCAGCGCCTTCGCCGTCGCGACGGTCGCGGGGCTGAGCGTCCATTCGACGAGTCGCCCAGGTCGCACCTCGCAGCGCTGGATGTCGGTCATTCGCACAGGGCGTCTCCGTTCGCAGGTGGGATAGACCCGACCAAAGGAATGGCGAACCCGCCACCGACGACACCGGGTGTCGCCGGTTTTCAACGATTCGGATGGCATCTCGAACGGCGATACGAACCCTGACCGGTGCGCTCAGTTGACGCCGATGTCCCCGTTCCCGGCCTCGGTGAGCCGGTCGAGGTAGGAGTGGAGGGCGCCCGCACCCTCGAGCATCACCCTGGTACGGACCGTCAGGGCCTGCCCGCGTGCCGCGATCGCCACGCGCAGGGCGTCGCTGCTGCCCTCTTTCCTCAACCCGTCCAGCACCGGCCTGATCTGGTCGAACAGGTAGTGACTGCGGCGCAGGGTCCGCACGAGCCGCGCGTCGCGCACATCGGCCGGCTCGTAGACCCGGTACCCCGTGCCCCGCTCGCGCCGCGGCGTCAGCAGCCCGGCCCCCTCCCACACCCGCAGCGCCGACGTCCGTACGCCCAGCAGCGCCGCCACCTCGCCGATGCGCAGCCCGCCGGAACGGGGCAGCGGCGCGGTCGGCTCCACCGCCAGCAGCTCCAGGGCCTCGCTCGCCGCCCGCAGCGACACCCGCTCCTCGTGCAGGGCGGCATGCGCGGCGTCGACCAGCGCGAGCGCGCCCGGGACGTCCCCGGCGTGCACGGCCTGCATGACCGGCGTCGCCGTGACCGGCCCGTACCCCTTCAGCAGCGTCCGGTACGCCAGCAGCGCACGACGGTGCAGGTCGGTGAAGGCGCGGTAGCCGGACGCGGTCCGGGCGGCCGGCGGGAGCACCCCGGCGTCCTCGTAGTTGCGGATCTGCTGCGTCGAGACCCCGGCCAGCCGGGCCAGATCGACGGGGCGGAGACGGCGTTCGGCGGTCATCGATCAGAAAGTTACGCCAGGAGAACGGCAGCCGGCGGCCCAAAGTCCCAACCCGGAATCCGAACCGATCCGCACCCCCGGACGTCCTCGTTGCGTATCCACCGAGCCGGAGCCCAGGCTCCCCGAGGAGGCCCACCGATGAAGGCGTCACCCCCGCACATCGACCGCGCACCCGCGTGGGCGCTCCTGGTAGCGACCCTCGCCTCGCTGTCCGTCGGCTGCGCGCAGGTCTCCTCCGACGACGGCGCGCCCGCGACGTCCTGTGCCTACGTCGTCGACTACGACAACCGCATCTACCTGGGGAGGGAGGAGACCGACGTCCCCGTGGGGAAGTCACTCGGCGGTGCCACCCGCGCGGCCTGCGACGACACCCCCGGCGACGGCGACGGCGACGACGGAGAGGACCCGGTCCTGATGACCGCGTCCGCCGTGCGGGGCGTGGACCCCGGCGTCGCCATCGCCGTGGCCGAGGACACCGGCACGTACCGTCTCGTCGTCGCCGACACCGTCAAGGAGCTCCCGCCCGAACTGCGGAAGCTGACCGACCGCCCCTGACACCCGTCCGGGCTCAGCCGCGCCTCTCCAGCACCGCGTAGTCGGCGAAGCTGCGGCGGTAGCGCAGGTGCCTCGTCTCCTGGGTGTGCCTGCGCTGCCACTCCTCGACCTCGGCCGGGGCCGAACAGGGCCCGGAACCGGCCCCGCAGTCCGCGTCCTCGCCGGAGACGCAGCGCGCCTCGTACTCGGGCAGGGCCGACGCGTCCTGCACGATCGAGTACGGCACGTACCTGAAGATCCTGCGGCCGGCGGACTCCCCACCGTGCTCCTGCCGTTGATGGTGGCGCAGCAGAACGTTCGCGTCCGTCACGGCACTTCCGTCGAACGCCGCCCGCGCCCTGTCCCGGCGCACGGCCAGCTCCTCGCACGTCGCGCACCCCGGCACCGGGACCGGAGGGCGGTTCGGATCCGCCGACAGTCCCTCCCTGGAACGGTCGTTGGCCGCACGTACGCCGGCACGGAGCCGCTCCTCCCGGGTCGCCTCGCGGATGCTCGCCGGGTCCGCCTGCCACTCCCGGCCGCCGCCGACCGGGCGCAGCATCACGTACGGGCCGGTTCTGTCCTGGTACTCGCCGACCTTGCCCGCTTGCGGGTCGTAGACGAGCGTTCCCGGTTCCATTTCCCTGCACCTCCGTAACTCTGGGTGTATCGAGCGTTGCGCAGGGGAACGGTCCGGTTCAATGCTTGGCGTGTGACACCGGTGCACTGTCACGGAGGGGGAGCCGTGAGCCGACGGAACGGCGGGGCGGAGTCGGGGGCGAGTACGGCAGCCGTGTTCGGGGAGGTGCTGCGGCATTTCCGTGAGGCGGCGCTGCTCACGCAGGAGGCTCTGGCGAGACAGATCCCGTGCGACCGCTCGCATGTGGCGCGGGTGGAGGCGGGGACACGGGTGCCCCAGGACTCGTTCGCCAAGGCGTGCGACGAACTCCTCGGGACCGGTGGGGTGTTGGCTCGCCTGTGGGGGCGGATCGACTGGTATCCGCAGGTGGAGCATCCTGATTGGTTCCGGCGCAGGGCTGAGATGGATGAGGTGGCCGTGACCCTGCGGGAGTACCATGAGCGCCTCATCCCAGGGCTGTTGCAAACAGGTGACTACGTCCGGGCGCTGTTCGCACGTGTCGCCAGTGGCGACGAGGTCGAGGACCGGGCTCGCGCCCGACTGAGTCGGCAGCGGCGGTTCCTGGCCGATGGCGGCCCGCTGTACATCGTCGTCCTGGACGAGAGCTGCCTGCGCAACGTGGTCGGCAGCCCGGCGATCATGAGGGACCAGTGCGCACACCTGCTCAGTGTCGGGAAGCGCCCCAACATCCGTGTCCAGGTTGCTCCGGCGAGCTTCTCGGAACTCCTCCGGCCCAACGTCTCCATGTCGCTGATCGAGCTGCCGGACGGGCGTCGATGCGTGTACTCGGAGTCGCTGGACCGTGGCCATTTCACCGATGATCCGGCCGTCTACACAGGTCATAGCCACGCCTATGATGTGCTCAGGGCGGACGCTCTGTCGGTCCGCGAGTCCGTCGCCATGATCAGCGACGCGATGAAGGGGTACGAGCAGCATGAAGAGGCACGAACTCTGCGCGGCGACTTGGATCAAGAGCAGCTACAGCGGCGAAAACGGCGGCAACTGCATCGAAGTAGCCCCCGGTTTCCCCGAAACCGTCCCCGTCCGCGACAGCAAGAACCCTGACGGACCCGTCCTGGTCGTGAGCCGGTCCGCCTGGTCGGCATTCGTCGGCTCCGTGCGCTGACTACTGCCCGCTCACCATCTGCAGGATCCTGTTGGCCGCCTCCGCGACCGGCTGGCCCACGGCCCCGACGGCCGCGGCGATCGCGGCGACAGCCATCAGCGCACGGTGCCGCTCCTGCACGGGTGCGGCGTCCGCGGCCAGTACCGGCAGGGACTCGTCGATGAGCTGCGCGCTCGGCTGCGGCAGCTGGTCGCGCAACTCCCGTACTTCGCGGATCAGCTCGGCCAGGGCCAGTCGCAGAGCGGGGTCCGTGTCGCCCGTGGCCGCGTTCTTCACGATGCCCGTGTTGCCGCTGCCGCCGTACATGCTGACGTTGTCGCCGTAGTGGTAGTTGTTGCCGCTCATGCTGCGATCCCCGTGTTCCCGCTGCCGCCGTACATGTTCACGCTGTCGCCGAAGTGGTAGTTCGTGGGTGAGTTGATCGTCAGGCGCTCCACCGTCACCTGGAACTCGGTGTCAGGATTCTCCAGCGCGCCCGAGACGTAGCCCACGAGCCGGTCCAGGTGCTGCGGGTCGGGGCTGGTCACCATCGCCGTGGAGGGGCCGGCCGTCTCGACGGCGAGGACGTAGTGGGACGGGGCCGTGACGACGGAGAGCATGTCCACGAAGAAGTAGATCAGCGCCGCACCGGAGCAGATCCACACGAGGACGATCAGTCCGCCGCCGCTGGACTGCTCACTCTCGTACGGGCCGCTGGAACTGCTCGCGAGGGAGATCAGGCCGCCGATGATCGACAGGCCGATGGCCACGGCCAGGATGATCCCGGTCCGGGACAGGAAGCGGAAGACCGCCTCCTTGCGCTTGGGGCGGAGGGTGAACGTGTACACCCGGGCGATGTTGCGCAGGGGATAGGCCGCGCCGCCGACCCATAACAGGCGCTTGTGGACGCGGAGTTCGACGTTGGTCATGGCGCGCGGTGGAGTGGAGGGCGGGGGCGGCACGTCCCACTGCCCCGGGGGCTGCTGGATCTCCATGGCGTCCTTCTGAAGGCCGGTGGTCACAGTGTGAACACCATTGACGACCATACGTGTCTCCGAGGCAACCCGTTTCCCGAAAGCCCCGCAGGACCCCCTCAGGGCTCGTCGCGCCTCGGGTCGTCGTCCTTGTCCCGGTCCTCGTCGAGGGACTTCAGGAAGTCGGGGTTGTCGTCGGGGGCCACCCACTGCCGGGAGCGTCCGCCCCGGACCCCTGACCAGCCGTCGGCGGCGGGGCTGCGCCTCTTGCCGGCGATGAGCCAGGAGAGGGAACCGACGAGGGGGAACACCAGGACGAGCAGCGCCCAAAGCGGCTTGGGCATGTGGCGGATGTCGTCGTCCTTGGTGCTGATGCAGTCGATGAACGCGTACACGCTCAGCGCCAGCGGCACGAGGAACATCAGTACCCGGAGCATGCGGCCTCTCAGCGAAAGCGGTGGGCGGTTCAGGGCCAGGGTAGCGGCTCGGGGATACTGGACCCCATGGCTTACGACGATCTTCGCTCCCTGCTCAGGGCGCTGGAGCGCGAGGGTGACCTCAAGCGCATCAAGGCCGAGGTCGACCCGTATCTGGAGGTCGGGGAGATCGTCGACCGGGTGCAGAAGGCCGGCGGGCCCGCGCTGCTCTTCGAGAACGTGCGCGGGGCGAGCATGCCGCTCGCGATGAACGTGTTCGGCACGGACCGGCGCCTGCTGAAGGCGCTGGGGCTGAAGTCGTACGGCGAGATCTCCGAGAAGATCGGCGGGCTGCTGAGGCCCGAGCTGCCGCACGGGTTCGTCGGCGTGCGCGAGGCCTTCGGCAAGCTCGGCTCGATGACGCACGTACCGCCGAAGAAGGTCAAGGACGGGCCGGTGCAGGAGGTCGTCCTCACCGGCGACGACGTGGACCTGGACCAGCTGCCCGCCCTCTTCACCTGGCCGAAGGACGGCGGCTCCTTCTTCAACCTGGGGCTGACCCACACCAAGGACCCGGAGACGGGCATCCGCAACCTCGGGCTGTACCGGCTCCAGCGGCACGACAAGCGCACCATCGGCATGCACTGGCAGATCCACAAGGACAGCCGGAACCACTACCAGGTGGCGGCGCGCCGGGGTGAGCGGCTGCCCGTCGCGATCGCCTTCGGGTGCCCGCCCGCCGTGACGTACGCCTCCACCGCCCCGCTGCCCGGCGACATCGACGAGTACCTGTTCGCCGGGTTCCTCGCGGGCAAGCGGATCGAGATGGTCGACTGCAAGACCGTGCCGCTCCAGGTGCCGGCGCAGGCCGAGGTCGTGATCGAGGGCTGGCTGGAGCCCGGCGAGATGCTTCCCGAGGGCCCCTTCGGCGACCACACCGGCTTCTACACGCCGCAGGAGCCGTTCCCGGCCCTGAAGATCGACTGCGTGACGATGCGGAAGCGGCCGCTGCTCCAGTCGATCGTGGTCGGCCGCCCTCCGACGGAGGACGGGCCCCTCGGCCGCGCGACGGAACGCTTCTTCCTGCCGCTGCTGAAGATCATCATCCCCGACATCGTGGACTACCACCTGCCGGAGGCGGGCGGCTTCCACAACTGCGCGATCCTCTCGATCGACAAGAAGTACCCGAAGCACGCGCAGAAGGTCATGCACGCCGTCTGGGGTGCGCACATGATGTCGCTGACCAAGCTGATCGTCGTCGTCGACTCCGACTGCGACGTGCACGATCTGCACGAGGTCGCCTGGCGGGCGCTGGGCAACACGGACTACGCCCGCGACCTGAGCATCGTCGAGGGCCCCGTCGACCACCTCGACCACGCCTCCTACCAGCAGTTCTGGGGCGGCAAGGCCGGTATCGACGCGACGAAGAAGTGGCCCGAGGAGGGCTACACGCGCGACGGCGGCTGGCCCGACATGGTCGAGTCGGATCCGGAGACGGCGGCGAAGGTGGACCGCCGCTGGAAGGAGTACGGCCTGTGACCAGCGCCTCCGCCGCGATCCCCCAGCCGGGACGCACCAAGGCGTTCCTGCGTCTCGTGATGATCGAGCACTCGGTCTTCGCGCTGCCCTTCGCCTACATCGCCGCGCTCACCGCGATGTTCCAGCTGGACCGGAACATCCACTGGGGGCGGCTGCTGCTCGTCACCGTCTGCATGGTGGGGCTGCGGACCTTCGCCATGGCGGTCAACCGGATCATCGACCGGGAGATCGACGCCCGCAACCCGCGTACGGCGCACCGCGAGTTGGTGACGGGCGCGATGTCGGTCCGGCACGCGTGGACGGGCGCCCTGATCGCCCTGGTCGTGTTCCTGGGCGCGGCGGCCCTGCTGAACCCCCTGTGCCTGGCCCTGGCCCCCATCGCGGTGATCCCGATGGTGGTCTACCCGTACGGCAAGCGGTTCACGAACTTCCCGCAGGCCATCCTGGGCCTGGCCCAGGCGATGGGCCCGGTCGGCGGCTGGCTGGCGGTCACGGGCGAGTGGTCCTGGGACGCCGTCATCCTCGGTCTCGCCGTGGGCATCTGGATCGGCGGCTTCGACCTGATCTACGCCTGCCAGGACGTCGAGACCGACCGCGAGATCGGCGTCCTGTCCGTCCCGGCCCGCTTCGGCGTCCCGGCGGCCGTGTGGGGCGCCCGCGTCTGCCACGCCCTCACGACGGCCCTGTTCGTCTGGTACGCCCTGGCCACCGACGCCGGCGCGTTCTTCTGGCTGGGCCTGCTGGTCGTCGCGGGTGCCTTCCTCTACGAGCACACCATCGTCCGGCCCCACGACCTGTCCCGCCTCAACCGCGCGTTCTTCAGCGTCAACGGCTTCATCGGCATCGCCCTGTTCGTCTGCGCGCTGCTGGACCTGCTCGTGCGGGGGCTGACCGTCTGACCGGTCCGTCCACCGGTACGCTCAAGATGTGAACGCAGGGGAAACGCAGCGCACGCCTTGGATCGTGGGGGTTTCAGGGGCCTCCGGTACGCCGTACGCGGCTGCCGTGCTGCGTGCGCTCCTGGAAGCGGGGGAGAGCGTCGACCTGGTCGTCAGCCGAGCCTCCCGCCTCACCCTGCTCGACGAGACCGGGATCTCCTTCCGGGACGCCCACTGGCGCGACGACCTGCGCGAATGGCTGTCCCGGGGCGCCGACGGCAAGCCGGGCACCTTCGCCGTGGACGTCGGTGCCGTACGCCACTGGAGCGCCGGTGACCTGGCCGCCGGGCCCTCCTCGGGGTCGTACCCGGCCAAGGGCATGCTGATCGTGCCCGCCTCGACCGCGAGCGTGGCCGGAGTGGCGCTCGGGCTGTCGAAGGACCTGTTGCAGCGGGCGGCGAGCGTGACCCTGAAGGAGAGCCGCACGCTGGTCGTGGCCGTACGCGAGACCCCGCTGAACGGTCAGACCCTCCGGCACCTGGTCACCCTCGACGACGCGGGCGCGGTCGTCGTGCCCGCCTCACCCGCCTTCTACGCGGGGGCGACGCACATCCAGGACCTGGTGGACTTCGTCGCCGGACGCGTACTCGACGCGGCGGGCGTGCCGCACCGGCTCTACCGCCGTTGGCAAGGTGAGCTCGGCGGCGGATCCGACCGTTCCGGCTGAGCTCCATCGTGCAGACCTCACCACAATCACAGACCTACTTCAGCGGAAGGCTTCGATCGCAATGGACGCGGTGGACAGGCAGCTCATCCAGGCCCTGAGGGAGAACGGCCGGGCCTCCTACGCGGAGCTGGGACGCCTCGTCGGACTGTCGGGACCCAGTGTCACCGACCGCATCAACCGGCTGGAGGCGGCCGGGGTCATCACCGGCTACCGGGCCACCGTCGACGCCGCCTCGCTCGGCCTCGGCGTCATCGCCCTGATCGGCATCTCGCTCTCCGACGCAGCCGACCATGAGGACGTGGCCCAGCGGCTGAGGGACCTCTCGGAGATCGAGGACTGCTGGTTCATCGCGGGCGACGACTCGTACATGCTCAAGGTGCGGGCGACGGACGTGGACGGCCTGGAGAAGATCATCCGGCGGCTCAGCGGCACGAAGGGCGTGTCCCGGACGCGTACGACGATCGTGCTCTCCACCAAGTGGGAGAACCGGGTCGGGGAACTGCCTGAACAGGAGTAGTCGTACGGTGGGGACGTCTTCGTAGAAAGGTGTGGGCATGGATCTCGGGCTCAAGCGCGAGCTGGAGGAGAAGGTCAGGACGGGCGTCCGACTGACCCGTGAGGACGGCATCGCGCTGTACGAGTCGGACGACCTGGCCTGGCTCGGCGGCCTCGCGCACGAGGTGCGCACCCGCAAGAACGGCGACGTCGTGCACTTCAACGTCAACCGTCATCTCAACATGACGAACGTGTGCACGGCCTCCTGCGCGTACTGCTCCTTCCAGCGCAAGCCGGGGGAGAAGGACGCGTACACGATGCGCATCGAGGAGGCCGTCAAGCTCGCGAAGGCGATGGAGTCGGAGAACCTCACCGAACTGCACATCGTCAACGGGCTGCACCCGAACCTGCCGTGGCGGTACTACCCGCGTTCGCTCCGGGAGCTGAAGGCCGCGCTGCCGCACGTCTCGCTGAAGGCCTTCACGGCGACCGAGATCCACCACTTCGAGACCATCTCGGGGATGAGCGCGTCGGAGATCCTCGACGAGCTGATCGATGCCGGTCTGGAGTCGCTGACGGGTGGTGGCGCGGAGATCTTCGACTGGGAGGTCCGGCAGCACGTCGTCGACCACCGCACCCACTGGGAGGACTGGTCCCGGATCCACCGGCTCGCGCACGAGAAGGGGCTGAAGACCCCGTGCACGATGCTGTACGGGCACATCGAGGAGCCGCGCCACCGTGTCGACCACGTGCTGCGGCTGCGGGAGTTGCAGGACGAGACCGGCGGGTTCCAGGTCTTCATTCCGCTGCGGTACCAGCACGACTTCGTCGACATGCAGGACGGGAAGGTGCGCAATCGCCTTCAGGCGCGGACGCAGATGGCGACGGGTGCGGAGGCGCTGAAGACCTTCGCGGTGTCGCGGCTGCTGTTCGACAACGTGCCGCATGTGAAGGTCTTCTGGGTGATGCACGGGGTGCAGACGGCGCAGCTGGCCTTGCAGCACGGTGCCGATGACATGGACGGGTCGGTCGTCGAGTACAAGATCACGCATGATGCGGACAACTACGGGACGCCGAACAAGCTGACGCGTGAGGATCTGCTGGATCTGATTCGGGATGCCGGGTTCCGGCCCGTTGAGCGGAACACTCGGTACGAGATCATTCGGGAGTATGACGGGCCCGATCCGGAGCTTCGGGAGTCGCCGCAGCCGATGCGTGTGTGACGTCCTTCGGCTGCGGGTTTGTGGGGGTTGAGCGCGCAGTTCCCCGCGCCCCTGGGGTGGGTACCCGGGGGGCATGGTCAGGACCAAGACGTCCGAGGATGCCTATACGGCTGAACCCTTCCTTCCAGAACGCGGTGGGCTCGCCGCTCTACGGCGGGCCGCTGCCGAGTGCCGGGGCTGCCCCCTGCACCGGGATGCCACGCAGACCGTCTTCGGTGCCGGCGATGCGGATGCCCGGGTCATGCTCGTAGGGGAGCAGCCCGGGGATCAGGAGGATCGGCAGGGGAAGCCGTTCGTCGGGCCTGCCGGGCGGTTGCTGGACCGGGCGTTGGAGGAGGCGGGGATCGATCCCGCCGAGGCCTATGTCACCAACGCCGTGAAGCACTTCAAGTTCACGCAGGCCGAGCCGCGCAAGCGGCGGATCCACAAGGCGCCCAGCCTGAGGGAGATGACCGCGTGCGGGCCCTGGCTGGCCGCGGAGCTCGCCGTCGTGGAGCCGGAGCTGATCGTCGTGCTGGGGGCCACCGCCGGGAAGGCGCTGCTCGGGTCCTCGTTCCGGGTGACGCAGGTGCGCGGCACCGTGCTGGAGGAGGAGATCCACGGGCGGGCGGAGCGGCTGGTGCCGACGGTGCATCCGTCCTCGGTGCTGCGGGCGGAGGACCGGGAGGCGGCGTACCAGGGGCTGCTGTCGGATCTGAAGGTGGCGGCGCAGGCACTGGGGTAATAGTTACAAGCCGTGCTGGGGTAATAGCTACAATCCCCGCATGCCCCTTACCTTCACGCTCGATCCCGCCGTCACTCCGGAGCTGCGCGACGGCATCCTCGATCTGTGGGCCGATGTCTCCAACGCCGGCGGAGCCGTCGGGTTCGTGCCGCCGGTGACGCGGGAGGACATCCGGCCCCTGCTGCTGAAGCACTTCGCCTTGATGGCGGAGGGGCAGGTGAGGCTGCTCGTGGGGCACGACGAGGACGGGCGGGCCGCGGCGACCGCGTTCCTGACCCTCAACACGCACCAGCTGATGACGCACTGGCTGTGGCTGTACACGGTGATGGTGCACCCGCGTCACCAGGGCAAGGGGTACGGGCGTGATCTGCTGGCCGCCGCGGCGGACGCGGCCCGGGGGCTCGACGGCATCGAGGCGATCCGGCTGACCTGCCGGGGCGGGCTCGGGCTCGAGCGGTTCTACGGGTCCTGCGGCTACAAGGAGGTCGGCCGGATCCCGGACGCCATCCGGGTGGCACCGGGTGACGACCGGGACGACGTGATCATGCTTCTGCCGCTGAGCTGACCCCTCTTCCCCTCTTCCGCTCTTCTCTCGCTGAACTGACCCCGCTGCAAGATCGGCCGCGCGGCGTGCTTCACTGAACAGTGGCCCTTTTTGGAATCGGAAGAGTGGATTGAGATGCTCCGCTACACACTGATGCGCCTCGGAATCTTCGTGGGCTGCCTCGTGGTCGTCTGGGGCCTCGTCTACTCCGGCCTCGCCCCGAGCGGCCTCGGCGACAGCAACGGCCTGTGGGTCGTCCTGCTCGCCCTGGTGCTCTCCGCGCCGATCAGCTTCGTGGTGCTGCGCAAGGAGCGCGACCGGGCGTCCGTGCAGATCGTGCAGCGGGTCGACCGGATGAAGGCCAACCTGGAGGCCAACCGCAGCCAGGAGGACGCGGAGGACGTGGCCGACGACACGTCCCGCGCCCAGACCTCGTAACGTCCCTCACAGGCGTCCAGCGCCCCGTTTCCGAACATGCTCGGAAACGGGGCGCTTTGCCTTGTATGGGTGCATCCGCGTTTTCGCCTGTCAAAGCCAGGCTTTGGGGTCCTCAAAGTTCAGGTGTTAAGGTGATTGTCATGAAGTCAGCAGTCGCGCCCCACACGCCCCAGAGCGTCTCGCTCGTGGCGCGCCTGCACGTGGATCTCTGTCGGTGCGCGTCCGCTTACCTGTCGTCCCTGACGTAACGCCAACCCCCCGTCGTCTCCCACGTCAGCTCCCCTACGCGTCCCCCCAACGGAGTCGGTCCGTGTCCTCACACACGAAGTCCTTCAAGGTGCCCTTCTGGGCCCAGATCATCGCCGGTCTCGTCCTTGGCGTGCTGCTCGGCTGGCTCGCCCGCAGTCAGGACCTGTCCTGGCTGGTCACGACCCTGGAGAAGGTCGGCGACACCTTCATCGGGCTGCTGAAGCTCGCCGTCGCCCCGCTCGTCTTCTTCGCGATCCTGGTCTCGATCACCAACCTGCGGAAGGTCAACAACGCGGCCCGCCTGGCCTCGCGCACCCTCCTCTGGTTCATGGCCACGTCGCTGATCGCGGTGAGCATCGGTCTCGTCATCGGCCTGCTCACCAACCCGGGCGCCGGCACCGGCCTCACGCCCAAGGACGGCGCGAAGCCCGAGGACACCGGCTCCTGGATCGACTTCCTCACCGGCATCGTGCCGACGGACGTGATCACGCCGTTCACCGAGCTGAACGTGCTCCAGATCGTCTTCATGGCCGCCGTCGCCGGTATCGCGGCGCTCCAGCTCGGCGAGAAGGCCCAGCCGATCCTCACCCTCAGCGAGTCCGTGCTCAGCCTGCTCCAGAAGGCGCTGTGGTGGGTCATCCGGCTCGCCCCGATCGGCACCGTCGGCCTCATCGGCAACGCCATCGCCACCTACGGCTGGGACCTGATCGGCAAGTACGCCACCTTCACCGTCGACATCTACGTCGGCTGCGCGATCGTGCTCTTCGTGGTCTACCCGATCCTGCTCGCCACCGTCGCCAAGGCCAACCCGATCCAGTTCTTCAAGGGTGCCTGGCCCGCCATCCAGCTGGCCTTCGTCTCCCGCTCGTCCGTGGGCACCATGCCCCTGACGCAGAAGGTCACCGAGCGGCTCGGCGTGCCGAAGGAGTACGCGTCCTTCGCGGTGCCGTTCGGCGCGACGACCAAGATGGACGGCTGCGCCGCGATCTACCCGGCGATCGCCGCGATCTTCGTCGCCCAGATCTTCGGTATCCAGCTCGGTGTCGGTGACTACCTGCTGATCGCGTTCGTCTCGGTGGTCGGCTCGGCCGCCACGGCCGGTCTGACCGGCGCGACGGTCATGCTGACCCTCACCCTCTCCACCCTCGGCCTGCCGATGGAGGGCGTCGGTCTGCTCCTCGCGATCGACCCGATCCTCGACATGATGCGCACCGCGACGAACGTCGCCGGGCAGGCCCTGATCCCGGTCCTGGTCTCGGCCCGGGAGAACCTGCTCGACCGTGACGCCTACGCCACGGCCGACGGTTCCTCCCTGGACGAGCCGCGCGACGAGCGGCCCGAGCAGGTCCCGGCGGCGGCCTGACGGCACCGGCTTTCGCGCCTACGCTCCTCCGGTCCCCCTGGCCGGTCCCATCGGTTCCCGACCGAGGACCGGCCAGGGGGACCGTACGCTGAACGCCATGGGTGCCGTGAAGACCAAGCGGATGCCGCGTGCGGTCCGTGAACAGCAGATGCTGGACGCCGCCGTGCAGATCTTCGGCCAGCGGGGGTACCGGGCCGCGTCGATGGACGAGATAGCCGAACTCGCGGGCGTGTCCAAGCCGTTGGTCTACCTGTACCTGAACTCCAAGGAAGACCTCTTCACCGCCTGCATCCGCCGCGAGGCCGCGGCACTCGTCGAGGCGGTACGGGCCGGGGTCCGGCGCGATCTGCCCGCTGACCGGCAACTCTGGGAAGGGCTCGGCGCGTTCTTCACGCACACGGGGCGCAACCCGGACGCCTGGGCCGTACTGCACCTCCAGGCCCGTACCCACGGCGAGCCGTTCGCCGCCGAGGTCACCGCGATGCGCGAGGAGATCGTCGCGTTCGTCACCCAGCTGATCCTCGACGCCGCCCGCGAGGCCCTCCCTCAAGCTCTCGGCTGCGCTCGAGCAGGGAGGTACCCCCACGACCCCGACCTGCCGGAGCGCGAGGTCGGCGGTCTCGCCGAGGCCCTCGTCGGCGCCGCCGAGTCGCTCGCCGCCTGGGCCAACGCCACCCCCGGCGTCACGGCCCGGCAGGCCGCGGCGACCCTGATGAACTTCGCCTGGGCCGGCCTGGGCGACCTCATGGCCGGACGGCCGTGGTCGCCCCCGGAGGAGCCTGCGGACGGCTAGCCCCGCTTCAGGTCCGGCGGACCTCTCCGGCCACGTGCAACCGGTCGTCCCGCCCGCGCAGTTCGAACCGGCCGTCCTCCGCCCCGTACGTCACCGTCGCGGGGAGCGGGACCGGTGCCCGGAACTCGGCGCGGAGGTAGCAGGAGTCCGGCGTGCCGTGTGCGGCGAGGCAGCGGGCGACCGTCCACATGCCGTGCGCGATGGCCCGGGGGAAGCCAAAAAGGCGGGCGGTGAGCGGATGGAGATGGATCGGATTACGGTCACCGGACACGGCCGCGTACCGCCGCCCGACCTCCTCGCCGACCCGCCACTCGCCGACGACGGCCAACGCCTTACGCACCTCCTCGCCGCGGGGCTCGGTGGACCTGGGGGTCCCAGGGGGTCCGGCCGACCCGGCCGGCCTGCGCGTGTCGTGGCGGGCGAGGTATGTGCTGCTCGACTGCCACACCATGTCCCCGCCCTCGCGCACCTCGGTGACGATCGTCGCCTCCGTGCCGCGCCGGTGCGGTGCCAGTCCCTCGACCCACACCGCGAGTTCGTACGCGCCGGTGGCCGGCATGCCCCGGTGCCGGGTGATCGTGATCGACGTGTGGACGAGGCCCAGCAGCGGCAGCGGAAAGTCCCGGCCGCTCATCAGCCGCATGGCCAGGGGGAATCCCAGCACGTGCGGATAGGTCAGCGGCAGCGTGTCCTCCCCGGTCGGGAATCCGCACACCCGCTCGTACGCCGCCAGTCGCGCGAGGTCGACGCGCAGGCCCGGCAGGACGAGCCGGGTGCGCGGGAACTCCGAATCGGGGGAGGGCCGTTTGAAGGGTGACAGCAGGGCGCCGCGGGCGAGGAGCGGGGCGAGGGACGGGGGCTGGGTGAGGACGAGAGCGGCGTCGGCCATCACGCCCCCAGCAGGCTCTGGCCGCAGACGCGGACGACCTGGCCGTTGACCGCGCCCGAGCCCGGGTCGGCGAGCCACGCGGTGGTCTCGGCGACGTCCACCGGGAGGCCGCCCTGGGCGAGGGAGTTCATCCGGCGGCCCGCCTCGCGGATGAACAGCGGGACGGCCGCCGTCATCTTCGTCTCGATGAAGCCGGGCGCGACCGCGTTGACCGTCACCCCGTGCTCCGCGAGCGCGCGGGGCGCGAGGGAGCGGACCAGACCGACGACGCCCGCCTTGCTCGCACCGTAGTTGGTCTGCCCGGCGTTGCCGGCGAGGCCCGCGATCGAGGCCGTCGCCACGATCCGGCCGCCGCGGTTCAGCGTCCCGGCCTTGAGCAGTGCGTCCGTCGTGCGCAGCACACTCGCCAGGTTCACCTCCAGCACCGGGACCCAGCGCTCGACCGGCATGTTCACCAGCCGGCGGTCCCGGGTGATGCCCGCGTTGTGGACCAGCACGTCCAGGCCGTCGGGCAGGGCCTCGGCGATCCGGGCACCGGCGTCCGCGGCCGTGATGTCGAGGAGCAGGGCGGTGCCGCCGATCCGGTCGGCGACGCGCCGGGCGTCCTGCTCGGCCTGCGGCACGTCGAGGACGACGACCCGGGCACCGTCCCGGGCGAGTGTCTCGGCGACCGCTTCACCGATGCCGCGTGCGGCGCCGGTGACCAGGGCGGTGCGGCCGGTCAGGGGGCGGTCCCGGTCGACGAGGGCGGAGGGCTCTTCACTGGCCTCTTCGCCAGGTTCTTCACCGGGCCCTTCGCCGGGCTCTTCACTGGCCTCTTCGCCGGGCCCGACCTCGATCACCTGCCCGCTCACGTACGCCGACTTCGGCGACAGCAGGAAGCGGAGGGTGGACTCCGCGGCGGACGCGTCCGTGAGCCGGACCAGGTTCACGGTCCTGCCCCGGCCGATCTCCTTGCCGAGTGAGCGCGTGAAGCCCTCCAGGGCCTGCTGGGCGGCGGCCTGATGGTGGTCGGCGGGGTCGAGTGGTGCGCCGAGCACCACCACGCGCCCGCTGTCGGCGACCGACCGTACGACCGGGTGCAGGGCCGCGTGCACCCCGGCCAGTCCCTCGACGTCCCGCACCCCGGTCGCGTCCAGCACGACGGCGGCGGTCCGGCCGGAGCCGGCCGGGGCGACTCCCGTACGGGCGAGGACCGGCGCCAGGTCGAGGGCGGAGCTGCCGGCGGTGAGGTGCAGCAGGCCGCCGTCCAGGGCGGGCCGCTCGGCGGACCAGCGGACCAGGGCCGCGGGCTGCGGCAGCCCGAGCCGACGGGTGAGGAAGCGGCCGGGTGCGGTACCGGTGATGCGCAGATAGCGGTCGGCCATTCCAACTCCCAGTTCCCGACGACGGCTCACACTGAAGGCGCACTCTTGCTTACTCTGGAGTAAGGTTACCGGAGGTAAGGCTACGTCACAGGCGAGGAGCAGGTCGAGATGAGCCCCCAGGAGATGCCGGTGCGGCGCGTGGCGATCATCGGCGGAGCGCGCATCCCCTTCGCCCGCTCCGACGGCCCCTACGCCACCGCTTCCGACCAGCAGATGGGTGACGGCCCTGGAACGGGCCTGAGGGCGACCGTCCTGGAACGGGCCTGGGAGCGGCGGGCGTACCGGAGCTGAAAGACCCTCACGTAACCTCCGAGAATGCACAGGCCCGGCTCCGGACCATTCCCGAACCCGCACGAACCCGCCACGTGAGGGTCGTACGATCCGGTTCCTACCGCCAGTAACCCCTTTCTGGGGGGTTCGGCCGATTGAGCGCCTCGGCGTGCGAGGCACGTACGTCATGCAGCAAGCAGTTCTTTGCTGCACGCCCCAGGAGCCGCCCGTGTCCACTGCCCATCCCTCCTCCGCCTACGGCGACGTGTACGGCGGACCGGTCCTGGTCGAGCCCGAGACCCGGCGCCTGGACGGGGCGGTGCGGGAGGCGTCCGTACCGCCGCTGGCGCCGCCGTGGACGCACGGGTCGCTCGCCGACCTGCCGTTCGACAACGCGAGTGCGGACCCGGGGGCCGTGGCGCTCAGCCGCAAGGACGCCGACGGGCGCTGGAGCGATGTCACGGCGGCCGAGTTCGCGGGGCAGGTGCTGGCCGTGGCGAAGGGGCTCATCGCCGAGGGCCTGATGCCGGGCGACCGCATCGCGGTGATGGCCCGCACGATCTACGAGTGGACGGTCCTGGACTTCGCGGCCTGGTCGGCCGGACTGGTCACCGTCCCCATCTACCCCACGTCCTCCGTCTTCCAGGCCCGCTGGATCCTCCAGGACTCCGGCGCCGTCGCCCTCGTCACCGAGACCGCGGGGCAGGCCGCCGCCCTCGGCCCGGAGCGGGAACGCCTGCCCGACCTCCAGCACGTGTGGGTCCTGGAGAAGGGACACCTGGACCGGCTCGTCGAAGCCGGTGCGCACCTGAGCGACCAGGAGGTCGAGGTGCGGCGCGGCATGTCGGGCCCCGACACGCTCGCCACCCTCATCTACACCTCCGGCACCACCGGCCGCCCCAAGGGCTGCGTCCTCACCCACGGCAACTTCTTCGCCGAGGTGGACAACGCGATCGAGCTCCTCTACCCCGTCTTCAAGACGAAGACCAGCGAAGAGGCCTCGGTCCTGCTGTTCCTGCCCATGTCCCACGTCTTCGGCCGCATGGTGGCCATCGCGTGCGTCCGCGCCCGCGTACGGCTGGGCCACGCGCCCAGCATCAAGGCGGATCACCTCCTGCCGGACCTCGCCAGCTTCCGGCCGACCTGTCTGCTGGCCATCCCGTACATGCTGGAGAAGGTGTTCAACTCGGCCCGCGCCAAGGCCGAGGCGGGGGGCCGGCTGTCGACGTTCGACCGGGCCGTGTCGGTCGCGCAGCGCTACGGCGAGGCGATGGAGGCCCGGCAGACGGGCACCGGCCCGGGCCCCACCCGGGCGCTCAAGGCGGCCCGGGTCTTCTACGACCCGCTCGTCTACCGCCGTATCCGCAACGCCATGGGCGGCAGGGTCCGCTACGCCATCTGCGGCGGCTCACCGCTCGGCCGGCGCCTGGCCGCCTTCTACGCCGGAGCCGGCATCGAGATCTTCGAGGGCTACGGCCTCACGGAGACGACCGGCGCGTCGACCGTCACCCCGCCCCTGAAACCCCGCCTCGGCACGGTCGGCTGGCCCCTGCCCGGCACCCGCGTCCGCATCGCCGCCGACGGCGAGATCCTCCTCGCCGGCGACCACGTGCTGCGCGGCTACTGGGACCCCCAGGCCGGGGGCGTCGTCCCCGCCGCTCCCGACGGCTGGCTCGCCACCGGTGACATCGGCGAACTGGACGACGAGGGCTATCTGACGATCACCGGCCGCAAGAAGGAGCTCCTGATCACCGCGGGCGGCAAGAGCGTCGCCCCGGCGCCACTGGAGAACTGGCTGCGCTCCCACCCCCTGATCTCCCAGTGCATGGTCATCGGCGACGGCCGCCCCTACGTCTCCGCCCTCATCACCCTCGACCCCGACGGCATCACCCACTGGCGCCAGATGAACGGCAAGCACCCCGTGCCGGCCACCCTCCTCGTCGACGACGAGGAGCTCCGCTCCGTCCTCCAGCGCGCCGTCGACGAGGCCAACAAACTGGTCTCCCGCCCCGAATCCATCCGCCGCTTCGCCATCCTCCCCGCGGACTTCACCGAGGAGGCGGGCCATCTGACCCCCTCCATGAAGCTCCGCCGCCAGGCGGTGATGCGCACCTTCGCGACGGAGGTGGAGGGGCTGTACGCGCGGTGAGACGGGGCGCGGCGACCGGCTCTCCGAGAGGGAAGGGCTTGCCCGGGAGCGGGGCGGGCGCGCGGCCTTTGCGAGGTCTTCACACGGATTCCTTGACGCCGCACGCCGTCTCCCCTTGGCTTTCGAACAATCTCGTCGCGATGCTCCCCCCATCGGAAGGCACCACAAGTGAAAGCGCGTAACACCCGTCGGACCGCCGTGCGTCCCCTCACCATAGGCCTGGCGGTATCCGTGTCGGCCCTGTCCCTCGCCGCGTGCGGTGACGGCGGGAGCGACGACGCCGGGGCGAAGAAGAGCAACGACATCACGGTGGGGCTGCTGCTGCCCGACCGGGACACGGCACGCTTCGAGAAGTTCGACTACCCGCTGATCAAGGAAGAGGTCGCCTCCCTCACCGAGAACAAGGGCAAGGTCAGCTACGCCAACGCGGAGGCGAGCGCGTCCAGACAGAGTCAGCAGTTCCAGAAGATGATCGAGGACAAGGTCGACGTCATCCTGGTGGACGCCCTGGACTCCAAGAAGATCGCCCCGGACGTGCGCAAGGCCAAGGACGCCGGCATTCCGGTCATCGCCTACGACCGGCTCGCCGAGGGCCCCATCGACGCGTACGTGTCCCACGACAACGAACTCGTCGGGCAGGTGCAGGGCCGCGCCATCATGGGCGAACTCGGCGGCAAGGCCGAGAACAGCAAGGTCGTCATGATGAACGGCGACCCCGCCGACCCGAACACCGCACGCTTCAAGGACGGCGCCCTGAGCGAACTCCAGGGCCAGGTCGACATCGTCGAGCAGTACGACACCAAGGAGTGGAAGCCCTCCATCGCCAAGGCGAACATGGAGAAGGCGATCCAGGCCGTCGGGCTGAACAACATCGCCGCCGTCTACTCCGCCAACGACGGCATGGCGGGTGCCGTCATCGAGGCGCTCAAGGAGGCCGGCGCCACCAAGATGCCGCCGGTGACCGGACAGGACGCCAACCTCGACGCCGTGCAGCGGGTCGTCTCGGGGGAGCAGTACATGACCGTGTACAAGTCCTTCCTGCTGGAGGCGACCAACGCCGCGAAGATCGCGGTGGCCAAGGTGCAGGGCCGCGCGATCGAGTTCGCCGCGCTGACCCGGGAGACGGTCGACAGCCCGACGGCGAAGAACATCCCGGCGATGCTGGTGCCGGTGGTCGCCCTCACCAAGGACAACATCAAGGAGACCGTGATCACGGACGGCGTGTACACCGTGAACGACATCTGCACCCCGAAGTACAAGGCGGACTGCGCGGCGATCGGCCTGGAGTAGCGGTCAGCACCGGCCCGGAGTGGGGGCCGGAGCCGGACGGGGGTCGGGCCGCCGCGCGGCGGCGGCCCCGGGGCGACACCGTCGTGGGAGCCGTGCGCCGGTGATGTCGAGAGGGCCCGTGCGCGAGCGCCGGGCCGGACATCGGCCACCGAGAGGCGGCCGCGAGGCCGGAGATCCGGTCGTGCGGGCGGAGATCCGGTCGTGCGGGCGGAGAACTGGTCGTGCGGAACCCATAGATCCGGTCGTCCGGGGCCGGGTGCCCGGAAGGGGCTGAACTCGCCGCCCCTGCACGGCTCTTGACTTCGCAAGGCCCGCGCGCGACATTCCCCACCCCTTCGCGTTCCTCTCGGGCTGGAGCGGACATGACCACGAGCACGAACACCGCGGGGACCTCCGGAGCCCCGTCCCGAAGACGAGTGCTGGCCGGTGCGGCCGGTGCGGCCGGTGCCGGGCTCGCGGTCGCCGCCGGGGTGCGACAGAGCGCCCACGCCGCCGACCTGCCCCCGCTCGGCACGTACGACGTCGTCGTCATCGGGTCCGGCGCGGCCGGGATGACGGCCGCGCTGACCGCCGCCGGACAGGGGCTGAGCTGTGTGGTCGTGGAGAAGGCCCCGACCTTCGGCGGCTCCGCCGCCCGCTCCGGCGCCGGGATCTGGATCCCCAACAACGAGGTGATCCTGGCGGCCGGCGTCCCCGACACCCCCGCCAAGGCCGCCGCCTACCTCGCCGCCGTCGTCGGCCCGGACGTCCCCGCCGACCGGCAGCGCGCCTTCCTCACCCACGGCCCGGCGACGATCTCCTACGTCATGGCCCACAGCCCCCTGCGGTTCCGCTGGATGGAGGGCTACAGCGACTACTACCCGGAGCTGCCCGGCGGCCTCCCGAACGGCCGCTCCATCGAACCCGACCAGATCGACGGCCATCTCCTGGGCCCCGAGCTGGCCCGCCTGAACCCGCCCTACATGGACGTCCCCGCCGGCATGGTCGTCTTCAGCGCCGACTACAAGTGGATCGCCCTGGCCGCCGTGCACGCCAAGGGCGCGGCCGTGGCCGCACAGTGCCTGGCCCGGGGCACGGCCGCGGCGCTGCGGGGCGAGAAGCCCCTCACCATGGGGCAGGCCCTGGCGGCCGGCCTGCGCGCGGGGCTGCGGTCCGCCGGGGTGCCGGTGTGGCTGAACACGCCCCTGACCGATCTGCACGTCGAGAACGGCACCGTCGCCGGAGCCGTCGTCACCCGCGACGGCACCCCTGGCCTGGTCAGGGCCCGCCGGGGCGTGATCGTCGGCTCGGGCGGCTTCGAGCACAACGCGGCGATGCGCGACCGCTTCCAGCGGCAGCCGATCGGCACGGACTGGACGGTCGGCGCGAAGGAGAACACCGGCGACGGCATCCGGGCGGGGGAGCGGCTCGGCGCGGCCCTGGACCTCATGGAGGACGCCTGGTGGGGCCCGGCGATCCCGATCCCGGGCGACCCGTACTTCTGCCTCGCCGAACGCACCCTGCCCGGCGGCCTGCTGGTGAACGGGGCGGGCAGGCGCTTCGTCAACGAGGCCGCGCCCTACAGCGACGTCGTCCACACCATGTACGACGTCCACGACACGGACCCGGCCATCCCCTGCTGGCTGATCGTCGACCAGAACTACCGCAACCGCTACCTCTTCAAGGACGTCCTGCCGGTCCTTCCCGTCCCCGACGACTGGTACGACTCGGGCGCCGCGCACAAGGCCTGGACCCTGGACGCGCTGGCGGCCTCGATCGGCGTACCCCCGGCGGCCCTGCGCACCACGGTCGACCGCTTCAACACCCAGGCACGGCAGGGCAAGGACCCCGACTTCCACCGCGGCGACAGCGCCTACGACCACTACTACACGGACCCCAACGTCCTGCCGAACTCCTGCCTCGCCCCACTCTGGCTGCCGCCGTACCACGCCTTCCGCATCGTCCCCGGCGACCTCGGCACGAAGGGCGGGATGCGGACGGACGCCCGCGCCCGCGTGCTCCGCGAGGACGGCTCGGTGATCCGCGGCCTGTACGCCGCGGGCAACGCGAGCGCCGCCGTCATGGGCCACAGCTACGCCGGCGCGGGCTCCACCATCGGTCCCGCGATGACGTTCGGGTACATCGCCGCGAAGGACATAGGGGGAACGCTGTAGCGGCGGCCGAGGAGCGGGCCGCCGGAGGGGTCACGGGCGGGCCTCCGCCCCCGGCACCCCCCGCTTGCGGGCCATCAGGAGGGCCTGGGGGACCGGCTCCCCGAGTTCCTCGTCCGGTTCCCTCACGGTGCGGGAGCGCACGGTGAATCCGGCGGTCTCCAGGAGCGGGGCGATCCGCTCCGGGCTGCGCCGCCGGAAGTCCAGGGCCACCCGGTGCCCCCAGGCCTCCTCGTAGCGGCGGGGCTCGTCACCGGCCTGGAAGGCGAGGAGCAGGTGGCCGCCGGGGCGCAGGACGCGGGCGAACTCGGCGAAGACCTCCGGCAGCCGGTCCTGCGGGGTGTGGATGATCGAGTAGTAGGACACGACCCCGGCGAGCGAGCCGTCGGGCAGGTCCAGGTCCAGCATCGAGCCCTGCTCGAACCACAGGTCCGGGTTCTCACGGCGGGCGATCGCGAGCATCGACTCCGACAGGTCCAGGCCGAACACGGACAGCCCCCGGGACGCCAGGTACGCCGTCACCCGCCCGGGCCCGCACCCCAGGTCGGCGACCTCCCCGCCCACGCCCACGAGCTCCGCGAAAGCGTCCAGCAGCCCCCGGTCCAGGGGCCGGGCCCCGAGCGGGTCGCTGAACTGGACGGCGTAGTCCTCGGCCACGGTGTCGTAGAAGGTGCGGGTCTCGATCAGGAAGTCGGCGTCGGTCATGGCCCGACCCTATTGCGGGGCCCGGAGCCGAGGCCCGGACCCGGGCGCGGACCGGCGCGGGCCGACGCGTTCCGGCCATCGAGGCGTCCGACCCGGGCAGAATTCGCCGGAAATTCATCAGAGGGAAAGAGGAGAAAAGGCAGGAGCCCCCCGCCTGGGCGGCGGGGGGCTCCTTGGGTACTACTGATCAGACCGGCGTGACGTTCTCAGCCTGCGGGCCCTTCGGGCCCTGCGTGACGTCGAAAGACACCTGCTGGTTCTCCTCGAGGGAGCGGAAGCCGCTCGCGTTGATCGCGGAGTAGTGGACGAAGACGTCGGGGCCGCCGCCCTCCTGGGCGATGAAACCAAAGCCCTTTTCGGCGTTGAACCACTTCACGGTTCCGGTAGCCATAAGCCCTCCTTGGGCCCAAAAGGGTTGCCCTGCTCCAGAACCAGCAAGTGTGAAGATGAATTCTGCACAACTGCATACGTCTGAGAATGACGAGAGCCCGCGGTCACATGCTCCGCAGGCTCTGTACTGCAAGGGAAACCAAACTGCAACTTGCGATGAGCCTAGCACGCAGGCCCCGGAATGCAATAGGGGTCAAGATCACGTCACCCGAATGTTTGAACATCCTCCGCCGAGTGGCGGTGAAGGCCTCCGCCGCGAATCCCGGGCCGACCGCGGGGCCGGTCACGGCCCCCTAGGCCGTGAGGGCTAGCCTCACGATGTGGACAATCCTCGCACCCGGCCGCGCGTCGGCCACATCCAGTTCCTGAACTGCCTGCCCCTGTACTGGGGGCTCGCCAGAACGGGCACGCTCCTCGACTTCGAGCTGACGAAGGACACCCCGGAGAAGCTCAGCGAGAAGCTGGTGCAGGGCGAGCTCGACATCGCCCCGATCACCCTCGTCGAGTTCCTCAAGCACGCGGACCAACTGGTCGCCTTCCCCGACATCGCCGTCGGCTGCGACGGCCCGGTGATGTCCTGCGTGATCGTCTCGCAGGTCCCGCTGGACCGGCTGGACGGCGCCCGCGTCGCCCTCGGGTCGACCTCCCGCACCTCCGTCCGCCTCGCCCAGCTGCTCCTCGCCGAGCGCTACGGCGTACGGCCCGACTACTACACCTGCCCGCCCGACCTCAGCCTGATGATGCAGGAGGCCGAGGCGGCCGTCCTCATCGGTGACGCGGCGCTGCGCGCCAACATGCTCGACGGGCCGCGCTTCGGCCTGGACGTGCACGACCTGGGTCGGCTGTGGAAGGAGTGGACGGGACTGCCGTTCGTCTTCGCGGTCTGGGCGGCGCGCCGCGACTACCTGGAGCGGGAGCCGGTCCTCACGCGCAAGGTGCACGAGGCCTTCCTCGCCTCCCGCAACCTCTCCCTGGAAGAGGTCGGCAAGGTCGCCGAGCAGGCCGCCCGCTGGGAGGACTTCGACGAGGAGACCCTCGCCCAGTACTTCACGACGCTCGACTTCCGCTTCGGCGGCCCGCAGCTGGAGGCGGTCGCCGAGTTCGCGCGGCGCGTCGGCCCGACCACGGGCTTCCCGGCGGACGTGAAGGTGGACCTGCTCCAGCCCTGAGCGGGGCACGGCCCCGGCACTACTCTTCTGGGAGTGCGGGCGCACGGGGGACACCCCCGCCCGCCTACGGGGGAGGGGTGACGCCATGCGGCCGCTCGAAGCCGACGAACCCACCGTCGTGGGGCCCTACCGGCTGCTCGGCCGGCTGGGCTCCGGCGGGATGGGCCGGGTCTACCTGGGGCGCAGCGCCGGCGGCCGCACGGTCGCGGTGAAGATCGTGCACCCGCACTTCGCGCTGGACGAGGAGTTCCGGGCGAGATTCCGCCGCGAGGTCGAGGCCGCGCGCCGGGTGGGTGGTGCCTGGACGGCGCCCGTCCTGGACGCGGACCCGGACGCGCCGGTGCCGTGGGTGGCGACGGCGTACGCGGCGGGCCCGTCGCTCTCGGCCGCGGTCGCCGAGGGCGGCCCGCTGCCGGGCCACACCGTACGGGCGCTGGGCGCGGGACTCGCCGAGGCGCTGGCGGCGGTGCACGAGCTGGGCCTGGTGCACCGGGACGTGAAGCCGTCGAACGTACTGCTGACCCTGGACGGCCCGCTCCTGATCGACTTCGGGATCGCCCGGGCCACGGACGGCACGGCGTCCCTCACCTCCACGGGCGTCTCGATCGGCTCGCCCGGCTACATGTCGCCCGAGCAGATCCTGGGCAAGGGCGTCACGGGCGCCGCGGACGTCTTCTCGCTGGGCGCGGTCCTCGCGTACGCGGCGACCGGCGAACCGCCGTTCCCCGGGGACTCCACTGCGGCCCTCCTCTACAAGGTCGTCCACGAGGAGCCGGAGCTGGGGGCGCTGGAGGGAGAGCTGCGGGATCTCACGGCGGCCTGCCTGACGAAGGACCCGGGCGCCCGGCCCGCCCCCGCGGAGGTGGCCCGGCGGCTGGCTCCCGACGGTGCGGCCAGGCTGGTGGCGGGCGGGTGGCTGCCGGGGGCGCTGGTGGAGCAGGTGAGCCGGAGCGCGGTGCGACTGCTGAACCTTGAGGCCGCCGGGGCGGGGGCAGGGCCGGGGGCAGGGGGGCCTTCGGGGCCGGTGGGGTTCAGCAGCCCATCGGTGGGGGCGCCGGAACCGGCCGACGCCGCGGTGTTCGGCCCGCCGCCGGTCATGCCCACGCCCCTTCCGGCCGTACCCGAGCCCCGTGACGGCGACGGCACACAGCCCTCCGATCGCCACCGCCCGGGCAAGGTCTCCGTCTCCGTGACGGCGACGTCCACGCCGGAGGGCGGCGGGCGGGTGCGGAAGCTCAGCTGCACGGTGGCCCTGGCCGTCGCGGGGGCGATGGCGGCCGTGACGATCGGGTCGGTGTTCGTGTTCGACCTGCTGCCCGGCCGGACCTCCGACGACGACACGAGTGACTCCGGCGCGGGCCCCGGCTCCCCACCCGCGGCGACCGCGGACCCCGGCTCCTCACCCTCCGCGACCGCGGACCCCGGTTCCCCACCCGCGGCGACCGCGAGCTCCGCCCCTTCCGGCCCTTCCGGCGGCGCGGTGCCCGCCGCCTACCTCGGCACCTGGGAGGGCCAGGGCACCGCCCTGGACGGCAACCTGCCCCTCGGCACGTTCCGGATCACCGTCGAACGGGCCGCGGTGGGCGAGGAACTGGGCCGCCTGCGCCAGACCGACCAGATCGGCGGCGTCTGCGTCGACGTACTGACCCTGAAGCAGGTGACGAAGAAGGAGATCGTCGCCACGTCGGTCGGCGCGAAGACCAACCACAGCGGCTGCAACCCGGCGGAGACGACCGTCCACCTCACGCCGGTGGGTGACGACCTCCAGTACCGGTCGGAGAGTGCGGAGTCGGGGCGGCCGCAGGCGCGGATGTCGCGAGTGCGGTAGCGCAGACCCGGCCGCCCCCCTGGGAGGGGGGCCGCCTCACCGCCTCACCCCGGGATGACGACCGTCCGCAGCTCCCCGTCGCCGAGGTGCAGCATGCCCTTGCCCGGGGCGACCTGGCCGCCGACCATGCCGCGGTTCAGGCGCACGCCGACGAGGTCGCCGCTGGAGGACTCCTGGGGGGAGAGGAGGATGCCGCGACGGGCCTTCTTCGCGTCGACCTGCCAGCCGGAGAAGCCGCTGCACACGTCCTCCTCGTCACCGGCGATGACGAGGGCGAGGCCGCGCTCGGCACCACGCGAGCAGAGCTTCTTCAGCTGGCTCTCGGCGTCGCAGTCCTCCAGCAGCTCCCCGTCGTCGATGAGCACCGCGATCGGCTCCTCCAGCGACGCCTGATCGACGAGCTCCTCGAACTCGTCCTCGTCGATGTCGTCGCCGGTGAAGACCTTCAGGACGCCTTCCGCACCATCGAGTTGGCGGAGCGGCGACTGGCGCGGGGCCGCGACGACCAGGCGGGTGCCCTGCGCCAGGAACGACTGCGCGAAGTTCATCAGCACCGTCGAGCGGCCCGACTTGGCCGGGCCCGCGACGACGAACGCCGGTACGCCCTGCGCCAGGTCGGGGCCGAAGCCGACGATCTCGTCGCCGCCGATGCCGACCAGACCCCACAGGCGCGAGCGCGACGCGTCCGGGTCCCGCATCTCCCAGGCCTCCGGGAAGGAGATCCGGCTGGGCAGGCTGTCCACGCGGAACGGCCGGTGCGCACGCGGCACTTCCGCGTCCCGGGCGGCAGCCGCCTCGCCGATCGCCGCCAGCGCGGCGGCCTGGCCCTGGCCACTGGTGTCCTCGGAGAGCAGCGCGAACTGCGTCTCCGTACCGAACTCGTTGCGGAAGGCACGCCCCGGCGGGATCTCCTCGGGCACCTTGCGGGCCGGGATGCCGAGCGCGGAGAAGTCGCTGCGGTCGGCGAGCCGCAGACCGTACTTGTCCTCGGTGAGGGTCGCGATCCGGCCGACCAGCAGGGTGCGGTCGCCCGTGAGCACCAGGTGGATGCCGACGCTCGCGCCCTCGCGCATCATCGTCTGCAACTCGTCCGTGAGCGAGCCGTGGTCGATCTCGCCGAGCGTGGGCACCCAGCCCTCCCAGCGGTCCAGCAGCACCACGATGTGCGGCAGCCGCTCGTCCTCGGCGACCGAGGCCCGCTGCTCGCCGATGTCCGCGAAGCCCTTGTCCGCCAGCAGGTCCTGGCGGCGGCCCATCTCGCCCTTGAGCCGGTTGACGAGCCGCACGACCCGCTCGGTCTGGTTACGTCCGACGACCGCGCCGCAGTGCGGCAGCCGCGTCAGGGCGTTCAGCGCGCCGTTGCCGCAGTCGATGCCGTACAGGTGCACGTCGGCGACCGAATGCGTACGGGCGATCGAACCCGCCAGGGTGCGCAGCACCTGGGAGCGGCCGCTGCGCGGAGCACCGCCGATCATCAGATGGCCGAACGTGGAGAAGTCCACGGCGACCGGGCGGCGGGCCTGGCTGGCCGGCAGGTCCTCGATACCGTACGGAGCCGGCGGCAGCTTGCCGGCGCCACCGGCGAACGCGGGCAGCTCCACGTCGTCCAGCAGCAGCGTCTCGTCGAGCGCGGGCAGCCACGGGCTGTGCTGCGGCGGGATACCGAGCGAGCTGTTGGCCTCGCGGATGGTGTCGACGAGGACCTTGAGGTCGGTGATCTCCTCTTCCTCACGCGCCTCGGCCTTCGGCTTGACCAGCGCCGCACGCCCGAGGTCCTCCCAGCCCAGCGGGCCCACCCACGGCATGAGCACCGCCGGGTCGGCGGCGCCGGGCCTGCGGCCACCCACGCGTCCGGACTGGAAGGGCACCAGGGAGGCGTGCCCGAGCCGGGCGTAGGCGCGGCCCGGGGTGTTCTTGGAGATGTGCCCGGCCTCCGGCGAGTCGATGACGTCGCTCGACTCGCCGCCGTCCGTCACGCGCAGCGCGATCCGGAGGTTGGTGTTGGCGCGGATCTCGGGCGATACGACACCGGACGGCCGCTGCGTCGCCAGCAGCAGGTGGATACCGAGGGAACGACCTCGCTGGGCGATGTTCACGAGCCCCGTCACGAAGTCGGGCAGGTCGCGCACCATGGACGCGAACTCGTCGATGACGATGAGCAGTCGGGGCACGGGCTGGTGCGAGGGGTCCCGGCGTACGAGATCCTGGTAGTCCTCGATGTCCTTGGCGTCGGCGGCGGCCAGGATGTGCTCGCGCCGGTGCAGCTCCGCACCCAGCGACTCCAGGGCCCGCTCCACCAGGTGGGCGTCGAGGTCGGTCACCATGCCGACGGTGTGCGGCAGATGCACACAGTCCTTGAAGGCCGCGCCACCCTTGTAGTCGACGAGCACGAACGTCATGTTCTCGGGCGTGTTCGCCACCGCCAGCGCCGCCACGATGGTCTGCAGCAGCTCCGACTTACCCGAACCGGTCGTACCGGCGATCAGACCGTGCGGGCCGTCCTTGCGGATGTCGATCCCGAACGCCCCGTCGTACGACTCACCGATGACGGCCAGCGTCGACTGCCCGCCCATCCGCCACCGCGCCGTGATCGCCTCGCTCGTCGGCGGCTCCAGCTGGAGCACGTCCAGCAGCCGGCTCGACCCCGGGAGCGCCGAGTCCTCGGTCTCGCCGCTGATGTCCCGCAGCGGCGACAGCGACCGGGCGAGCCGCAGACACCAGGCCGCGGAGACGAAGTCGGGCCGTACGTCCTTCAGCCGCTCGGCCCCGGCCTCCTCGACGCGCAGCCGCAACTGCTCGCTGCGCCCGGCCTGTTCGGGCTGCTGTGCGGTGGTGTGCCAGGCCTGGAAGGACGGGAAGCCACCGGCCGCCTGCTGCTGGGACTGCTGCTGCACCTGCTGGGCGGGCTCGTACTCCTCGGCCTTCGGCTCGGCGACGACGTAGGCCTGGCACTCGCCGGGCAGGAACCGCTCCTCGGCGTCGAGGCAGACGGCGAACATGGACACGGCCGGTCCTTCACGCAGCAGCCGCACGACGCCGGGGAGGGACCGCAGCCGCCGCGACCCGTCCCACACCACGACGATGTCGGGATCGCTGAAGCTCGAACCGCCCTGCGACTTGTTCTGCTCGGCGGCCTTCTTCCGTGCGTCGAGGATCTGCGTCAGCTCGCCGATACGGGCGCCGACGGTCTCGGCGTCGGTCCCGATGAGCACGTTGACGTCCTGACCGCCGGTCGGCCGGGCGTGCGGCAGCCAGCGCATCCAGTCCCAGGACTCCTGCGCGGCGTTCTCGCTCAGCACGTAGAACTGCACGTCCATCGGGCTGTGCAGCGCCGCGGTCTGCGCGACGGCCCAGCGCCCGAGGGCCCGGGCGGAGTCGCCGGGTCCGGCCATGCCGATGACCCCGAGGGTGCGCAGATGCAGGGCGACCGGGGCGTCCTCGATCTTCCAGGTCACCTGGCGACGGTGGTCGTCCTGCTCGGGGTCGTCGAGCACCACCTCAGAGGGCAACTGCCCGGTCCCGACGCGGAGCAGGAGATGATCGCGGTCGGTGCGCCGCCGCTCCCAGAGCCGGGTGCGGGGCCCGGTCCCGAGGGCGAGCACGGTCGCCGGGTCGGGTATCGCGTGCCGCCGGTCGTTCCGCTCGGCGACGAGCGCGTCCTGCGCGTCCTTCTCGATCCGCTCCTTCTGCTCCTCGTACTCCTGGACCTGCTTGGCGTGCGACTTACGCCCGTGCTTCTTGTCGTTCCAGTAGTTCGCGAAGAGCATGATCGGGCTCAGCCCGGCCATGATCAGGTAGTACCACTTCTGAAAGACCATCACTGACACGAGGGCACCGACCAGCGGCGTCAGCGCCATCAGCCAGGGCAGCGGCCGCGCCTCGTACTCACGGGGCGGCGCCGGCAGCCGGAAGCTGGTCTGCCGCTCGGGCGGACGCAGCCGCGGGGGCCGGTTGTAGTCGAGGCCGACGCCGTCGTCGGACCACTTGAGGGCGGCGTTCGGAGGCGTGTAACGGGTGAGTTCGAGAAGGGTGTTACCGAGAGCGATCTGCCCACCGAGGGGCCACTCGAGGGGCCCGCCCTTCTTCTCTTCCTTCTTCTCCCGGTCGTTCTTCCTGCCGTTCTTCTTACCGCTCTTCTTGCCCTGGTCCTTCTTCTCTTCCTGGTCGCTCTCGTCGAGGGACGCGCCGTCGAGGGTGACGGCCGCCTTGTCCATGTGCACGGCGACCTGGCAGGTGCCGTCGGTGGCGACGGAGAGGGTGAGGGCCCGGGCGTCGACCTCGGGGTCGTCGATACGGACGTACGACGCCGCCCCGCTGCCGATGTCGTACCGCCCGACGCCGAGCCGGTGCACGAACCCGGCGGCCGGCCCGCCGACGACGCGCAGTTCGACGAGCCCAGTGGGCTCACCCGGCAGACACCCGGACGGATCCTGAAGACTGACGACGGCGCCCTCGCGCAGGGGCGACCCCACCACGTTGGCGCTGGGGTCGACGGCGTACCCGTCCACGTACACGAGGGGCGCGTTGTTCGCCGGCGCGTGCCGGTGCTGCCCGAGCGGGATGACCTGCGCCCCGCTGTGCCCGACCTGCTTGGCCAGCTCCTGGGCGATGTCCCCCACGGTGGACTCAGGATCGGCATCGAGCACGACGTCGGCGGTGGCACCGCCGTACGGGTCGACGACGGTCAGAGTCAGGCGCACGACTTGTCCTCCCCGTTGCCACTGGGCCGGTACGGCCGCTGTGGTTCGTTGCTGCGTCCGCTGTGCTGCTCGCTGTGCTGTTCGCTTCAGTCACGCGGGTCACAGTCGTAGGGGACGATATCCGTTCGGCACGGCGATGGGGCAATGGGGAGGCGCCGTGACGTTCCCGATGGCAACGTCGTACACGACTTCATGACGGCTCGTTCACAAGCCGGGGATGCTGCATCACAGGCCACACCCGTAAGCTGCAACCGCAAGAGCGGACGATCACACCGGTTGCCACGCGACCGGTAACTCGGCCTGGAGGCCGGTGAGTCCGCAAACAGGGAGCCACGGGGGTTGGCCCTGCGGCGTTGTGAGAGGGAGCGGCTTCATGGCCAAGGACCTTGATGTCACATATCAGGACATGCGGGATGCTGCCAAGCATGTCGTGAAGGAGAAGGAGAAGCTCCAGGAGAAGCTGGAGGGCCTCCGCAAGTACATCAACAACCTCGTGCAGGGCGGCTACGTCACGAAGAGCTCGTCGAAGGCGTTCGACGAGAACTTCGACGAGTTCGTGCGCGGCACGAAGGACACGCTCGACGGTCTGGACGGCATGGGGGACTACCTCACCATGGCTGCGGACAAGTTCGAGCAGATCGATGACGAGCTGGCGAAGCAGGCTCGCAAGTAAGGGCGAGATGCCTGTCCGGTGTCGGCGGCGTACGCTGCCGGCACCGGACGCCCGGTCAGCGGGGGTGCGTCAGTTGTCGGGGAGAGGCTGCCGGAGCAGGTAGGTGTGGAGATCGCTACGGGGCTCCTCCGTGTCGACCCGCAGCCAGGAACCGTCACGGAAACGTATGAGCAGCATCCTCGTCTCGAACTCGCCGGAGAAGGGGTCGACGAGGGTTGCTTCGGAGGCGGGAATGCGGGCGACGACCTGCATGTGCTTCTCCCGGCCCACGGTCACGCGCTGCGGTGGAGCCGCGAGGACGATCCCGTCCTGGGTCGCGAGCAGCATGCGCTGGTGGTGGGTGGAGTGGCTGTACCAACGCAGCAGGAACTGCCCTGCGTCGCCTTCCCAGTTCCCGTCGAAGACCCGGTCGAGCCCGTGCTGAGCGATGAGGGCGTCTCGGCGCTTGTCGTCCTCGTCCTGCACTCGGAGCCGTTCCTTCTCGTCCTTCGTGGCAAGGGACCGCTTGACGGCCTCTTCCCCGTTGGACAGCAGGGTCAGCAGCATGAGGACGGGCATGAACGGCACGGCGAGCACCGCACCCACCATGCCCAGCGGGCGCAGCCTGGCAGGACGGAACCGAGGGTGGCCGGCAGCCTGGAGCACCTCCACGGGCGGCTGCGGGATCTTGTCGAGCGTGCACCATTCCGCAGCCTCGGCGTGCACGCCGAGGCGATCCGCCAACAAGCGCTGCTTGCCCCTACGTGTCACGTCAAGAATCTCCTTGCCGGTGCGGAAACGGGATCGGTACGCCGTGAGCGTATCTCGTACGGCAGGCCATGAGGAGTGACGGCGTCCGTATCCCTGGCCGCGCTCGCCGGATCCACCGAGAACGTTCATAGAAAGGCATAAATCATGGGGGACCACATAAAGGCGGATCTTGCCGCCATCAAACAATGTTCACGGGATCTGGGAAAGATTCACGGTGAATTCGAGCGCAACGGCAATCCCGCCGACGAGTACGGCCAGGCTGTGGGGCACGGCGGACTCAAGGATGCCTTCTCCGAGTTCGGCGACACCTGGAAGAAGACGCGGAAGAAACTGATGAAGGAGCTTGAGCAACTGGCCGAGTTCACCTCGTCCGCCGCCAAGGCGTACGACGAGGTCGACAAGAAGCTGGCACAGGCCATCCGGGACGCCAAGGCGAACAGCAAGGGGAAGAAGTGAGCAGGACGGACGCCGACTGGCCGCCTCTGTGGAACGACGACCCGACGCCGGGCGACCCGGAGGAAGTCGCCGAGCTGGGCCGTAAGTTGCGCAAGATGGCCGACATGATCGACGAGCAGTCGAGGGTCATCAAGGAGCTCGCGTCCGTCGAGGGCTGGGACAGTGAGGCCGGTAAGGGCTTCCACGAGCTGGCCGGCGGTACGGCGGACAAGCTGAAGAAGTCCTTCGAGCGCTACGACGAAGCAGCCAAAGCCGTCGGGGAGGATGTGCGCGAGGGGAGCTCGGACAAGTTCGCCAGCGAAATGCGCCGCGCGCAGCGGAAGGCGGACAAGGCGCTGAGCGACTACCGCGAGGCTGAACGCGACCATGACCTCGCGGATCGCGAGGTGAAGAAGATCACCGACAAGTATCCCGCGCAGCCCATTCCCGCTGCGGAGAAGGACGAGTACGAGCGCTGGGTCAAGAAGCGCACTGAGGCCATGCACCGTATCGGCGACGCGCGGAAGGCGGTGAAGGACGCCCGGGAGATCTACGACGATGCCGGGGACAAGGCCGCTCGTCACATCAAGAACGTCGTGCACCATGACGCCGTCAGGGATCCCGGCGGCTTCATGAACTTCCTGGCGGACTGGGCGGACATGCTGTCGAACATCTCCGCCGTCCTGTCCGTGCTCGCGGTGATCTGCGCGTTTGTTCCACCGTTGCAGTTCCTGACTCCCATTTTCGCGACCCTCGCCGTACTGTCCAGCGCCGCCGCACTCGCGGGCCATGCGTACGACATGGCCGTACGCGGGGGGAAGGTCGACTGGCTGAAGCTGGGCACCGACGCGCTGGGAATCCTGCCCGGGATGGGGGCACTGAAGGGGTTCAGGGCCCTCACCGGTCTCAAGGGACTGGCGAAGGTCAAGGCGTTCGGAAGTCTGAAGACCTTCGGGTCGTTCCGGGGCATGGCCGCAATGGACGGCATCGGCCACGCCTTTTTGAACGGGGTCGGCGTCACCGTGGCCAACAAGATCCTGGGCCGGGTGGCGCGCAAGGAACTCGTGGACGGCAGGAAGGTCACGGGTCTGATCAAGGGCGCGGGCCTCGGGAGCGCCTTGCACAGGATGCTGAGCGGCGAGAACGGCGAAAAGACCGGATACCAGGAGCCGGCAGAGGCCACCAAGCCCGCTCCGTCACCGTCACCGTCGCCCTCACCGGGGCCTGCCCCGAGTGTCTCGCCCACGTCGTTCAACGCGGCCCTGGCGGCGTAGCCCATCGACGGCCTGTTCAAGGAAGGTGCACATCATGGACGACGAGCAAGAGCTCGGCCAGTGGGAGTTCATCGGCCGCCGGGGCGGTGATGTCGTCACCTTGGTCAGCGGTTCGGTGATCGCCGCTGTCCCCGAGGCGAACCGGGCCGCGGAGGAGGCTCGACGGAAGCTGCGGTTCGACTTCCTGGACGACCGGGCCGTGCTGTCGCTGCTGCGCCGGCGTCACGATGACGAGCAGGACATGTTCAGGGCCGGCTTCGCGCACGGAGTGCCCTTGGCGCTCGTGGGCTTCGGCGCGGTGCTCTACTGGGGCGGTGTGGCGCTGTACTGGGAGAGCCCCGCTGCGCGCACGGCCTATCTGGCGGTCGCCGCCGTCGTCCTGGTGACGCAGCTCTTCTTCTTCGTGCGAAGTGCCCGGTCGCACTGGGGGGATCCGGTCCGGCAGAACCTGCGAGCGCGGGCGCGAAGCTACCGGGAGATCGCACACATCGCGCGAAGGGGCGGTGCCGACATCCCGGCTCACTACCCGCACTACGGCCCCTACCCCTTCGCTGCGACATTCCGCCCCGAGGTGGACGACGACGAACAGCGTCATGTGTCCGAGAGTGAAGGTTCAGATGACCACTGACACCGTCGGCGAAGCCCAGCGCGGTCTTACGGGAAGCGACGGCGTAGAGGTTCGCTGGATCATGCCGGAAGGTTTCTTCGAGCTGCCCTTCGAGGCAGACGACCTGGACGAACTCGCCGACAAGCTCGTCGAGTTGGCCAAGCGGACGCTGCCGCGTGCCGATGAGGAAGTCCAGCTCGAGTGGGCTGCCATGTGCGCCGCGAACTACGACGAGTTCATCGAGGCGGGTGTCCAGTACGCCGGCTTCGTCACGACGGAGGTCGACGACGTCCGCTGCACGGCCACGGTGAACGTCAGCCTCATGGATCTGGACGAACGGGCGGGCAAGGACCCGGCGGGCTTCATCGCGACCACGATGCGGCACCTGGAACTCGGTCAGGTCGGCGAAGTGCAGCTGCCCTGCGGCCCCGCAGTGACCTGCGTCGGCAACAGGTCTTCCCGCATCGACGGCAGCCTGACGCAGTCGGGCCGGGACGAGCCGATCTGGACGTCCTTCATACAGGTCCAGATCCCGCTGACCAACGGGACCGTTCTGCTGCTGGAGATGGGCACACCGACGATCGAAGGGTGGGACGTCTTCTCCGCCATGTTCGCGGGAGTCGTCAAGAGCGTCCGCTTCTTCGACCCGCACGGAGCTCCCTTGGTGATGCCGGGGTGAATGAGTCACCACAGGCGGAAGCCTCATCGCGGGAGGCTGTTCCGCGGGACTACAAGCTGCTGGTCCCGCGGGAATGGTTCCGCATCGACCTCATGCAGGCCCGCTGGCGCGCCCAACTCAAGACCTTCGTGGACCGGCAGGCAGAGGGCCGGAACGTCCCCGCGGAGCTCACACAGAAGGTGTGGGCCACACTGCGCAACACCACGGAAGCCGGCCGTGCGCGCGGTGCCATGGAGCTCTTCCTCCTGACCACCTCCCAGAACGGCGGCCTCCCGGCCTCACTCCTCGTGTCCCTGATGCCGTTGGGCAACACCCCCGCCGATCCGGAGGAATACGCGGCGTTGCTCGAGCTCCGGGAGCCTGACGGCCCGGGGCGGCGGCAGGTGTCGGTGGTGGAGCTGCCCGCAGGCGTTGCGGTGCGCCTTCTTGGCTCCACGACGCTGAATTTCCATGTCCTGATGCCGGGTGGGGTGGGCTGGTTGACGCTCTCCTTCTCGGCTCAGCTGACCGGGATGCCGGGCCCCATGGAGCAGTTGTGCGATGCCATTGCGGGGTCGCTGCGGTGGGTTGTGTGAGGCGGTTGGGCGCGAGGGCTGACGCCGTTGGTACGTGCGGTCTGTGTGCCGCGGCGTCGGGCCGTGTTTCCTTCTCCTGAACGGTTTGGTGCGGCCTGGATCCCCGGGATTGGTGTCAAAGCTGGGTTGCAGAGTTGATGCCAGTCACTCCGGTGTATGACCGCTGCCTCGGAGGAGCCGACAGCGAGGGAGCGGGCGGCGGATAGTTCGGCTCCCTGAGATGGCGTGCGAGTGCGACCTCGGGCAGCCCCCAGCGCCAGGATCACCAAGGCCGGCAGCGCCGCCACGGCCAGGCCGACGGGGTCGGGCCGTAAGGGGCCAAGACGAGTGCGCCAGCGGTGGCCGAGAGCGAGGAGGGCCGCGTAGTCGCACCGACGACCGGGATCACGAGGACTTCCAGGTATCCACTTCCTCATCCGGGCTGATGCGGATGGTGCGGGCGAATTCGTCGACATCGTCGAGAGCTCGGAGGATACGGCCGGCGTCGGGATCGGCCAAGATGATCAGGACGTCCGCAGCTTCCGTGCCCTTCTCGTAGCGCCAGGCGTAACGGAGGCCGACGTGCACCTCGTTGCTGTCCTCGTCCTGGTAGTAGCGCAGCACCCGCAAGCCGGCTCCCAGATGCGGGGAGTCAAAGTCCTCGACGATGGGAGGCTCGACGGTGTAGCTGGCATCGGCGTGGGTCAGACCGCGCAGTGCCGTCTTCCGCTCTTCGCCCGCCTCGATCTCCACCAAGTCGACATACGCAGGAAGTGGGATCTCCCGCGGGTGCGGCAGATGGAGGAAGACCTCGAAGTCCGGAAAGGCCGCAGGGGCCCTGATGGCGTACATCAACAGGATGTTGGTCAGCAGGTCGACTTCGCCCGGTTTCGGATTCTCCGACGCGAAATCCTCCCAGAGGCCCTCGGCGAAGTAGCGTGCCCACGCCTCAGGCGTTTGCGCCTCCTCGACGTCCTCAAGACCCGGTTCCGGCCACATGAGCGGGATGCGGATCCAAGGGGACAGATCCATGGCGTGCTTGACGTTGAGCCAGCTCACTCAGTAACTCCACTTGAACGTGCCGACCACCGCGTCGAACAACTCGACCAGCACGCCGGTAAATTCACTGTCGATATCGCCGTCACCCGGTGTGGAGAAGTTGATGCTGATCCACCGACCGGGATCGTCGGCCACGGGGATCACATACTCGACCCGCCGCGTTGGCAGGGCGGCCTGCTGTACGGCTTCAGGGGCGGAGTTCAGCTTCTCCGCGTCAGGGGTGGAGCGGTAGGCGCGGCGGAGTGCAGGTGCCCCTGCCACGTCAACCTTCGTCGCCGCTCCGCCGTGGACATCCTCGTTGGCCAGTTGAGCGATCACTGCCTGCGGAGGAACCGCATGGTCTTGGCCGATCGGCATCTCGGCGACGATGAAAGAGGCCATGAGGAAGATCCCTCCGCGCGGGAGCGCCGGAAGGTAGAGGTCAAGGCCGCCATTTCTCCTGGCCGCACGGGCCTGCTTCTCCAACTGGCGCCGCATGTCCAGACGGAAGCGCATCGCCTCATCCCGGGGAATGCCCTCCGGGACTTGCCCCATGTGTGAGAAGAGGAGGCTCTCGAGTGCTTCCTTCGTGCCCTCGCGCAGGGGGATGCGGACCCAGCCGGGTGGCAGGATGAGCTCGTAGCCGCGGGGTGCGGTCACCTCGACGGGGGGTGCCTGCTGCTCTGTATCGGACATGCTCACGCGCGGGCCTTCTTGAGCTGTCGGTCGGCCACCAGGATCGTCAGGGAGGAGAGCACCGAAATCACGGCAAGCCAGCTGTAGCCTAGAGCCCCGATGATGTTCCAGAACAGGTACATGGCAGCAACGATCTTGATCGTCTGGGAGAAGTTGGAACCCATCCGTGGGTTACGGATGAGTTCTCGGTTCCTGAAAAACAGGGCCAGCATCAGCACAGGCGAGATCATCAACGGCCATGCTGCGTAACCGTAGGTGAGCCAGTCCATTCCGCCGTACTTGCTGCCGAGGTCCTGGAAGGCGAAGCAGAGAATCGGTACCAGTGTGCACGCAGCAAGGAACTTCATGGCTCGCGATTCCTGTGGGCTTTTCGCCGGAATTGTTGCCACTGTCTCCACTCCCTCAAATTTCTGGCTTTGAATTTTGCCACGTTTTATTGATGCCGGTAAATTTGCACTTCGGAGTGGTCACCAGCGGCTCCCGACTTCACGCGTCAGAACATCCTTGGCATCGCCGTACTGGTCCCCGTAGGGTCCCTTTTCTCCGAGTTTGTCACCCACGTCCACCGTAGTGGCAGCTCCGTAGTTCAGCTTGAACTTCAATGCGGCCTTATCCATTGCGTTGGCCGCCCTCACCACCTCAGGATTCCCGCCGAATTCGGCCCGCATCGCCTTGGCGAACTTACTCGCGCTGGCGACTTCCCCCTCGCCGCTCAGCAGGCGGTCCAGTCGGGTCGTCCCGGGCCGGGTTTCCTTCGCTCCGATCTGGCGCAGAGCATCCTTCGCGCGTACTGCTTTCGCGCCGCGGGCCGAGTCGGTGCCGTATCGCATGATGTTCTTGTCGAGCAGCTTGCGCAGATTCGAGTACCGCTGGAACCGTCCGGCCCTACTGGCGGTCTTGAGCGTTGTCGCTGCGGCCTTCACGCCCTTCATCGCGACGCTGCCGAACCCAAGCGTCACCAGCGCGAAGACGTCCATGGCGACGTCCGCCCAGTTCCCGTCACCGGAGAGGGCCAGCAAGGTGTGCCCGACGCCGACGAGCGCCGTGAGACTGAGGGTGGTCACCGTGATGAGGGTCGCCAGCCATCCGACCGGCGTGAAGAGGAGGGCGATAACCCCGATGATGGTCGCTGCCCAACTTAGGATTTCAATAACGGTTTTGATCGTGTCCGCATGCGTGTGGACCCAGTCCTTGAAGTTCTCCCACTTGCTGTCCTTGATGATGTCAGAGATGTCATGGCCGATGTTCTCGGCGTAATGCCTCGCGCGGGAGTCGCGGTCGGAGACGACCTGGTTGAGCTGCTTGTGATACGTCGCCAGATGGCTGTCAGGGTCGGACTCCTCTGATGTCTTCTTGTCGCCGTCCTTTCCGTCCTTCTTGTCCTCGGCCTCCTTTTTCTTCACCTCGGCAGCGTGTTCTTCGTCGGCCTGCTTCGCGGCTCGGAGGACGCTGTCGGCCCGTTCCTGGAAGCCCTCCAGTTCGTTGGCCCAACTGCCGAGGTCGCCGACCACGCGTTCGTAGCGGCTCGCAGTCTCACGGAAGCGCTTCTCAAGGTCGCCGGACTTCTCGCGGATCTTGTCGGCGTACTTGCCCTGCAACACATCGCCGTCGGCGGCCTTGCGCAGGATGCCGGCCTGGTCGCGGAGGGTCGAGGCGAGATCCTTCATCCTGCGGACCTCGTCGCGGATGTCCTCCGGATCGCCGGGGATCGGGTCCTTCTCCGCCAGCGGATGCCAGTCGACCGGTCGGCGCTTGCCCTTACGCGTACCCATCGGTCAGTTTCCCCCGTTTTTGCCGTTCTTCTTCTTGTTGGCGTTCTTGAGATCGAGGTCCAGCTTCTCGAAGCTCGTGAGCGCGGTCTCTACCTGCTTGCCCAAGTCCTCGACGTTTTCGAGAAGTTCACGTCGATAGTTGTCCCAGTTGCTGACGAACTGGTCCATTTTGCCCGCGATGCTGTCATGGCCCCAGATGTCATGGATGTCTTCTCGGTGTTTGTCGATATTATTAAGGGCTCTTTTGATGTCCTTCAGATTGGTCTTCGAAGACTCCAAAAGTGTGTAGTCGGCTACCAGGCGGTCGTGCTCCCCCATGGGCTCCTCCGTTTGCACTTACGTGATCAACACGCTCCCGCTGGGCTCAACCCACGGGCACAGTCACCGCAAAACGCCTCTCCGCTCTCTCCAGAGCGGCAGCCCTCTGGGCCTTCCCCTGTGAAAGTGGACACCCATTCGCATAGCTATGCGGCAAGTGTGATGGTAGTCGAAGCAGATGGGCTGCTCGCCCCCGTATGGCCCCCTTTGCTGTCACACCAAGATTTGTCGCCGCCTCCGCTGGCGGTGAACGGGAGGGCCGCTGTGGTGGTGAGTTCGGCGGCAGTGGTGGTCAGAGCTCGACGGGCCACGGGTCTCTCCCCCAGCGATCGACTGTCGTCGCATGTGTGCGGTAGGGAATGAAGCTAGCAGGAGCGCGTCATCGCGGTGAGCGCGGTACCAACATGCCGGAGTTCGCCTGTCGGCGGCGCTTCCCTGTGGGCCCCGCCAGGCAGAGGTCAGGCAGGAGCACCTGACGGTATTGAGGTGATGCTCCTGCTTTCGCCAGTGCGAACTTCCGCGCGGCCAGCCTGATGCGTACTGCCATGAAAGCCTGGTGAATTACGGTGTTCGGGTTCGGCCGAGCCTTCCAGTCTTTCTGTTCGAACCCTCAGCCCCGTCACCTGTTGACGGCTTGGATCTCCTGGACGGCGACATCCTGGTCGTTCCCGAAGGTGCCGTTGGGGAGCTGTGTCGGATTGGGGTTGCCCGTGCCCGTCCAGGTGATCTCCCATGTGACAGTGGCCTGGAGCTTGAAGGTGCCGTCGCCGGAGGAGCGGAGGTACCTGATGCCGCACGGCGGGGTCTGGTCGGACTTGCCCTTGGCGTAGGGCTCGCCGATCGAGCCGTCGTCGTTGATGGTGCACTCGCCGGAGGCGGGGAAGGTCTCGGCGTCTGGCGTACCGGGCTCCAGCTTGAGGGAGACCGGCTTGGCAGTGGTGGTGGCCTGGATATTCAGGCCTCCGGCGTTGATCTGGGCTGTGACAGAAACGTCCTTGAACTTGGCCTTGTCGAGCCAGGCCCACGTCGGGAGATTGACCTTGGTGGCGGCCTCGGGCGCGAGGGAAACCTCGGTGGTCGGCAACTCGATGCGATTGTAGGCGAGTTCAGCAAGAACCTGAGGGGTTACCGCGTTTTCGACGGGCGGAGCATCGCCTGTCTCGGCCCAGAAGGGCTGCCGGTCGCACGCCTGGGCCGCTGGCTCCATCCAGCGGTCCTCGTCGCGGACGGCCACCCACCAATTCCCCTCGTCCTTCTTGTCGAGGTTGTAGTTCTTGTACTTGCCGTCCTTGTAGGTGTTGCGGAACATGCCGACCGAGGCCTTGGCGTAGCTGTGCTGGCCGGGCGTGTTGACGGTCTCGTTGTACTGTCCCTCGACGTACTTCGCGAATTCCTCAGCGCTTCGGGGCTCGTACCAACAGGCGGGCGGCGACCAATTGCCCGCGGGTTGCAGGCTGCCGGCGCCGCCACCAGACTTGCCGGCCGTTGAAGCGCTGAAGGTGATCTTGGAGACGAGGCTGGTTCCGTCTCGACCACCGCTGGGGGTGGCCTTCTGGCCGTTGGACTTGCCCGGCGTGCCCCATGCGAACGCAGTGGCCGGTGTGAGAGCGAGGACGCAGGCAGTCGTCGAGGCAACGATCCATCGGCGTTGAACTCTTATCGCAGGCACGTCTTGTTCCCCCGCTCCGACTCAAGCTTCGTCGTCTGCCACACGCCGTTGCTGTTCTTCTCCAGACGCGTGCTGTACAGCACGAAGGAGTCGTCGGAGGCGGGCGTCCTGTCGATCTTGTTGGTCTTACGGTTCTTGTTGAACGCCTTACTTTCATCTGCGCAGTACGAGACGCCCGCGGACTTCTTGTCGAACACGCTGATATCAGGTGCGTAATAGCGGACCGACCCGTAGTAGGTCAATCCGGAGTCCACGATGCCCTTGACCCAGTCCTGGCTGGCTGCGAGGGCGCTGCCCGCCTGATAGAAGCTCAGGGCGGAGGACTCCGGCTCGCCCTGCGTGACCGCATAGGTCACCGCTGATTGCGCTCGTCCAGCGTCTGCCAGGACTGCGTCCTTGGTAGCGTCTCCCGTGGTCCAGCCCTCGAACGCTTCCTTGACGTCCTTGGGAAGTTTCATGCTCGGGCGCTTCACGTCATCTTCGGATGCGTTGGGCGGAGTCGGTGATGTGGACTCTGCAGAGTCCGCGCCGGCGATCTTGTCGTTACCGCCGGACTTGTCGTCCCCGCTACCGCAGGCCGTCAACAACAGTGCTGCCGTCGCCGTCAGTGCGACAGCAACGGGCAATGGGCGGCGCTTCACAGTGACTCCCCGTGAGACAGAAGTTCAGTTAGAGCGCTGACGCTACCGGTGAGGTTTCCGGTTTCACCAGAGTGAACTTGCGTGATTACAGGGGCAATTCAGGATGTAAGGGGCTCTCAAGGGACTGGTTGTGTCCTGATCGTGCCCAAACGGGAGACCGTGCCGGGTGCCGCCGTATCCGGCGTCGGACGCCGCACCTGTCGGGGGCTGGTCGGGGCCCGATTCGCTACTGCGCTCCCTCGCCCGCACCGCAGATCTCCCTGTGAAGCTCACCGTTCCACCCCTACGGCCACACCTCCGAAACTACACTCGCGCCCCATGCACACCCCCAGCCTCACCAAGTACCGCAAGTCGAGAAGAGGCACCGCCTCACGAGGAGGCCGTGAAGAAGTGGCCGGGGGCGGTGACGCCCCCTGACCTCCGCCGAGTCTCCCCACACCCCCGCCACCCCATCCACCCCCACCCGCCGCAGCAAAGGCCGGCACAAGCAGTCCCGGGACCCCCGGGCCCACTGGCTGCTCCTCGCCCTCACCCTCCCCCTCGTCTTCGCCCTGTTGATCTTCGAGGGCTGGACCCAGCACGAGGTCGACGCCGCGAAGGCGCGGTCGCCCTGTACCTCGCCCGTGCCGGAGGCCGTCGCGAAGGGTGGGCCCGTGATCGGGATCAACCGGGATGGGATCCGGACCGCGGAGATGCCCGCCCGGACCGTCGCGCTCACCTTCGACGGCGGGCCCGACCCCGTGTGGACCCCGCGGCTGCTGGATCTGCTCCGCAGGTACGACGCACGGGCCACCTTCTTCGTGCACGGGGCCCAGGCCGCCCGGCATCCGGAGCTCGTCCGGCGGATCCGGGCCGAGGGGCATGAGATCGGGTCCAACACGTACACCGGGGCCGTGCTGGGCGAGTCCTCCGCGCCCCGCTTCCAGGCCGAGCTCGAGTTGACCCAGAGCGCCCTCGCCGGGACCACCGGGCAGCGTACGAATCTGCTGCGGATGCCCCGTACCACCAGCCCGGACACCCTCTGCGGGCGGGAGTGGCAGGCGGCGCGCAAGGCCACCGGATACGGGTACGTGCTCGTCGCCGCCGACAAGGGAGCACGGAAGCCGGCGCAGGGGATCGTCCGGCAGCTCAGCCAGACGGAGAGCGCGTATCAGGAGGCGCGCAGGCTCCTGAACAACCGGACCGTCGACCGGTTCACCACCGTGTCCGACGGGCTCGAACTCGTGCCGTACACGTCGCCTTCCCCCACCGAGCGCTGGCTGGGGCAGGCGCTGATCTGGGTCACGAGCCTCGGGCAGGTCTTCTCCACCGCCATGATCTGGATCCTCGGTGTGGCCGGTGGGCTGGGTGTGCTGCGGCTGATGCTGCTCGCGTTGTTCGCCCGGGCCCATGTGCGCCGGCTGGAGCGGTTCTCGACCGGGGCGCCGTGGATGCGGGACACCTCCGGACCCGTGACCGTGCTCGTTCCGGCGTACAACGAGGAGGCCGGGATCGGGTCGACCCTGCGGTCGCTGCTCGACTCCACCCACCGCGAGCTCCAGGTCGTCGTCATCGACGACGGGTCCACCGACCGGACCGCCGACATCGCCGAGAACATGGGGGATGCGAGAGTGGAGGTGGTGCGGCAGGTCAACTCCGGGAAGGCCGCCGCTCTCAACACCGGGTTGGCCCATGCTCGTTACGACATTGTCGTGATGGTGGACGCCGACACCGTCTTCGAACCCGACGCCATCGAGCGGATCGTGCAGCCGCTCGCGCACCCGGCCGTCGGCGCCGTCAGCGGCAACACCAAGGTCGGCAACCGGCGTAGCCTGCTGGCCCGTTGGCAGCACCTGGAGTACGTCTTCGGCTTCAACCTCGACCGGCGCATGTTCGAGGTGCTGGAGTGCATGCCGACCGTGCCGGGTGCCATCGGGGCGTTCCGCCGGGACGCGGTGATCGGGGTCGGCGGGGTCAGCGAGGACACCCTCGCCGAGGACACCGACCTGACGATGGCCCTCTGGCGGGCCGGCTGGCGGGTGCTGTACGAGGAGTCCGCCGTGGCCTGGACCGAAGTGCCCACCAGCATCAGGCAGTTGTGGCGGCAGCGGTACCGGTGGTGCTACGGCACACTGCAGGCGATGTGGAAGCACCGGGGGGCTCTCCTCGGCAGGGGCCCCGCGGGGCGGTTCGGGCGGCGCGGGCTGACGTACCTCGCGCTCTTCCAGGTCGCCCTGCCGCTGCTCGCGCCCGTCATCGACGTCTACGCCCTGTACGGGGTGCTGTTCCGGGACCCGTGGGAGTCCGCCGCGGTGTGGTTCGCGTTCCTCGGGGTGCAGATCGTCTGCTCCGGCTACGCGCTGAGACTCGACGGCGAGCCGGTCGGTGCCCTGTGGTCGATGCCGTTCCAGATCGTCGTCTACCGGCAGTTGATGTATCTCGTCGTCATCCAGTCGCTGGTCGCGCTGCTGCTCGGCAGCCGGCTGCGGTGGCAGCGGATGCAGCGGTCCGGGACCGCCGCTGAACAGATCGGTGGGGCCGTCCCGTATAGGAGTGTGCCTATGCGTTGACCCCACGATGACCCCACGACGCCCCCCACAGATCTTCGAGGTGAAGCAGCGGAATGGGCCGATGAGCGACTGGACCGACCCCGCGGGAGGCGACCGCACGGGGCAGGACCTGGGAAGGGTCCCGCCTCCGGCCTTCCGGGTACCCCCGCCCTCGACCCGCACCGCCCCCCTGCCCGGCATGCCCTCGCCCGCCGCGCCCGGCCGCTACGACGGCAGCGGCGAGGGGCACGGTGGCCGCGGGGGCAGCAGGAACCGGCGGCGGCCCACGCGGCGCCGCCGGTTCCTGCGTACGACGGCCGTCCTGTCGTCCGTGCTGCTGCTCGGCGGTGCCGGTACGTACGTCTGGGCCGACACCCGGCTCAACCAGGAGGTCGACCTGGGCGCGCTCGGCGGCCGGGTGCCGAGCGGTGAGGGCACCAACTACCTCGTCGTGGGCTCCGACAGCCGCGAGGGACTGTCGCAGCGGGACAGGAAGCAGCTGAACACCGGGTCGGCCGAGGGCCGCCGCACCGACTCGGTGATCCTGCTGCACACCGGCGCGAACGGCACCACCATGCTGAGCCTGCCCCGCGACTCCTGGGTGACGCTGCCGCCGTACGTCGATCCCGACACCGGCAGGAGCTACCGCGCCGCGCCGAACAAACTCAACGCGGCGTTCTCGCTGGGCGGTCCCGACCTGCTCGTGCGGACCGTGGAACGCAACACCGGTGTGCGCGTCGACCACTACGCGGAGATCGGCTTCGCCGGCTTCGTGGGCGTGGTGGACGCAGTCGGCGGCGTGGACCTGTGCCTGGACAAGGCCGTCCGGGACGAGGACTCCGGCGCGAACCTGCCCGCCGGTTGCCAGACCCTCGACGGCGCCGAGGCCCTGGCCTTCGTACGGCAGCGCAAGCAGGAGGCCGAGGGGGACCTGGGCCGGACCCGCAACCAGCAGAGATTCCTCGCCGCCCTCGCCCGCAAGGCCGTCACCCCGCAGACCCTCGCCGACCCGTCCAAGTCCTTCCCGACCCTGCGCGCCGGCCTCGACACGCTCATCGTCGACGAGGGCACGGAGCTGCCCGACCTCATGTCGCTCTTCGAAGCTCTGCGCAAGGCCGCCTCGGGCGGGGGCCGGCAGCTGAACGTGCCCGTGGCCGACCCGAACCTGCGCACCTCCAAGGGCAGCGCGGTGAAGTGGGACGACCGGCGGGCCCGCGCCCTGTTCACCGCACTGCGGGAGGACCGCACACCACCCAGCACCCGGGGCGGCTGAGGGAGCGGCCAGAGGAGCGGCTAGAGGAGCGGCTAGAGGAACGGCGTCCCCGGGTCCAGCCCCGCCAGCACCCTGCCGTACAGCTCCAGACTGGTCGCCGGGTGGACGAACGCGTGCAGGTTCAGCGCCCGCAGATCGCGTACGGTCCGCTGGATCGGCACCTCCTCGTGCAGGGAGGACGCGCCCGAGGCCGAGCCGATCAGCTCGGCGGCCTCCAGGCACAGCCGCGCCACGTAGCCGCTCCGCGCCCGGACTCCGGCCCGTTCCTCGGTCGTGTACGGCTCCCCGCTCGCCGCCCGCGACTGAAGCAACGCGATGATCTCGTCGGTCAGATGCTCGGCGCAGGAGATCTTCAACGCCGCCTCGGCCGCCTGAAGATGTGTGACGGGCGCTTCGCTCTGCCGCTCGTAGAAGGTGTACGTGATGCCCCGCCGGTGGATCCGCTCGCGGAACTCCGCCAGTGCCGAACGGGCGAGCCCGAGGGCGTTCGGGGTCGCCCAGGCGCAGAACATCAGCAGGACCGGCACCCGGTAGAACGGGTCGTCGGCGTTGGCCTTCGACGCGAACGAGCCGCCGAGCAGCGGTCCGACCGGCAGCACCCGGTGGGGCGGTACGACGACGTCGTGCGCGACGACGGTGTTGCTGCCGCTGCCCGCGAGACCCGTCACCCGCCAGTCGTCGAGGATCTCCAGCTCGGCCACGGGCACGGCGGTCCACACCGCGTCCGGCCGGCCCTCGACCCGGGCCGTCAGCAGATGCCAGTCGGCGTCGCGGCATCCGGTGGCGAAGGGGGAGGTGCCGTTCACCACGTAGCCGCCGTCGTCCGTCAGGACCGCCGTCGCGCCCGGGATCAGGGTGCCGCCGACCCGGACGTCGGGGCCGGTGAAGATCTCGTCCTGCGCCTCGTCGGGGAAGAGCGCGGCGACGTACGCGCACCCCGCCTGGATCAGCGACATGAACCCGGCCGAACCGCACGCGGCGGAGACCTCGGCCAGCGCGTCGACCTGGGTGCGCAGGGAGCTCTGGTAACCGCCGTACCGCCGGGGCACGTTCATCCGCTGGATCCCGGTGGCCGTCAGGGCGTCCACGACCTCCCGCGTCACCCGCCGCTCCCGCTCGGCGCGCAGGGCGTGCTCGCGGACGAGGGGCCCGAGCGCGCGCACGCGTTCGACCAGGTCCGTGTCGGTTGGAGGTGCGGTGCCAGCGGTCATGGCTGCACCGTGAACCCCCGCACGTCCGGTGTCAACGGGCCCTTGCGCGGGATGAGTTGAACCCGGCCAAGGGGGACATCAGTGAGCCGTACCCCGTCGCGGCCCACACGCTTCGCCCGCCCGGCAGCTCGAAGTAGGGGACCGTGCGGCCGTCCCGTGCCGTGTCGGTCAGCACCTCGGGCGCGCGGCGCCTGCGCAGCGCGTCCGCGCACTCCTCGCACACCGCCACGTCGAGCCGCTCGCGCCGGCCCAGGGGACGCCAGCCGGTGCGGCGGGCGGCACGGCCGTGCAGCGGGTTGAAGAAGCAGAGGGGCAGGCCGGGGGAGCCGGACAGGGCGTCGCGGCCCTCCTGGGCCAGGGCCAGCACGCCCGCCAGGTCCGGCAGGCCCCGGGCCTCGTCGAGGACCGTGCCGGCGGCGGCGTAGGCGTCGAGGGCGTGCTGGAGTCCGGGTGTCGTGGAGACGTCGGCGGCCTGGGTCGTCTCGCCGAGGGCCAGGACCTCCGCCTCCGCCCGGCGCCGCAGCTCCGCCTCGTCGGCCGCGCGGGCCGTCGCGAACACCAACTGGGGTACGGCCGTAGTGGCCGCGCGGGAACGGAGCACGGTCCGGGTCGCTAGGACGGTCAGGGCCAGGGCCGGTACGGCGACGAGGGACCACAGCAGCCAACCGGACTCGCCGGAGCCGGAGCCGGATCCGGAGTCGGACTTGGCGGGCGAGGAGCCGTCGCCGTCCAGGTCCGAGGTCGCCTCCTCGTACCGCTGCGTGCCCTTGCCCTCCGCGACCAGGTCCACCGCCTTGGCCGTCACATCGGCCAGCCCGGCATCCCGCGTCTCCTCCATGAAGCCGGCGGCCGACACGGCGTCACGGGTCTGGTGGGTGTCGGACGGCCACTCGTATCCCCTGAGGGAGTCCGAAAAGTCGCTGTCCGTCGTGATGAGAATGAGCTCCCGCCGCTCCGGAAGCCGGTCCCGGACGGTCCCCGCCAGGACGTCGGAGTCGCCGTCGAACGCGTCACCCTTGGCGAAGGGCCGGAGCACGACCTTGATGGGCAGGCCCGTCCGCCGGATCCGGTCCGCCAACTGCCGCTGCCGGGCGGGCGGTACGGCGTCGGCGTAGGACTCGTCGACGTAGACGGGGGAGGTGCGCAGGGCGTTCGCGATGCGCTGCCCGGCGCTCGGCCCGTCGCCGTCCGCCGCCCGGGCGGGCGTGCCGGCGAGGGCCGTCAGCAGCAGCGCCGCGAGGGCGGTGATCACGCGCTTGACGTCAGTGGACACCTGCGGTCTCCCTCACCTTGTCGATGACGCGGGCGATTCCCTCGGGTACGGCCGACAGCGGGCCGTCGGTCGCCTCGTAGTACGGCAGGCGGCTGCCGCCGGACTCGGCGCCGGGCAGCTTCAGCAGTCGGTCCGGGATGCTGCCCGGATAACCGATCGCAGTGTCGCGGCAAGGCTCGCAGACGGGCAGCATGCGGCGGTTGTTGCGTTCCCCGGAGACGCGCACGTGACGGCGGCCGACGGCGGGCCCGTGCAGGGGATTGACGCCGCAGCACCGCTCCGTCGGCTCACCGGCGAGCGCGGCGCGGCCCGCTCGCGCGAGCACGATGACGGTGACCAGGGTCGCCGGGTCCGCGCTCCGTTCCCGGGTGCGGCCGGGGTCGCCGTCGACGAGGAGCAGTGCCGCGTCGAGACAGTCCCAGGCACGCCCGTGCTCGCCCTGGTCGTTGAACTCCCGGGTCAGGGAGGTGAGTTCGGTATGCGCGGTACGTCGCAGGTCCGACGCCGACACCGTGGCCGGCGCCTGCGTCGGCGACTCGTGCGAGGCGGGGCTCCGCCGGAGCAGCCGGCCGACGAGCCATGTCAGCCCGGCCGCGATCCCGGACAGCAGGAGCGCCAGGAAGGCGCCCACGAACAGGCCGGGCCAGAAGTCGGTGGCGAAGAGGGGCGGGAGGGCGTTCTCCTCGGCGGCCCTCGGAGCGGGGGCCGGTGCGGACTCGAACCCGGGCCGGTCCGTGCGCGGGGTCTCGTCGAGGAAGGTCATCAGCGCGTCGAGGCGCTCGCCCATGAGGTGGTCGTCGGCCTCCTCCGCCTTGCTGTCGCCGTACGCGACGGAGTCCGGCAGGTCCAGGAAGAGGTGGTTGGAGTCCAGGCGCAGGCCGTGGTTGTAGACGTCGATCGTGCCGTCGGCCGGATCGGCGACCACGTACACCCCGTCCACGCCCACCTTGGCGTGCACAGCCGCGGCGAACAGGTCCGCGTCGCCGGCCGACTCGCTCTCGGGCGTCTGCGGCACGAGGGAGACGTACACCGGGCCGCCGCCGTCGGAACGCCGGAAGTCCCGGATCCGCTCGTGCAGCCGGTCCTGTTGGCGGGCGTCGAGGACGCGCGGGCTCTCCGGGTCCGCGTACACGGGGTCCTGCTTCAGGCCGGCCGCGACCCGTTCGACACGGGCGGAGAGGTCGGCGGGGGAGGGGATCGGTGCCGCGCTGGACCTGGTCTCGTCGAAGACGACGGGGGCGGTGAGGGCGATCGCGGCGGCCGTGAGGGCGGCCGTGCCGGGCACCACCCACCGGGGCAGACGCCGTCCGGCCCCGGAACGCCGGCGGCGGCGCCGCACGTACCCGGCCGACAGCATGATCAGCAGCGGGACGCCGGTCAGCAGCGTCCCCGTGTGCAGCGACTGGTTGTTGCGGTCGGACGGGCCGATGTACATCTCGGCGGGCTCGTCGCTCCCGTGCTTCGTGCGCGCCTCCTCGGCACGGGCGGTGGCCTTCTCGCCGCCCAGGGCGATGACGTCGACGAAACGCTCGAAGCTGAGCAACGGGCCCGCATCGTAGGGGAGTTCGTAGAGCGAGACGGTCGAGGCGGCGTCGGCCGGTGCGCGCACCCCGTAGGCCGCGGCTTCCGCGACCTCCCCCTCGTCGACCAGCACGTACAGTCCGTCCCGGCCCAGCCGGTCGTGCACGGCGCCGAGCAACTGCCTGCCGTCGAAGCTGCTCTGGGAAGGCAGGACCAGGACGTAGGTCGGGACGCCCGTCCGCTTCGCGAGCCGGGCGAAGTCGGGGGCCGTGGACCGGGGGAGCTCGCGGGGGAGCTGGTCGGTGACGTAGACCGGGTTCTCGCGCAGGCGGTCGGCGAGGTAGGCGGCCTGGGTGCCCGGGGTGGGGGCGTCCGCTGCCAGGGACCGCGTGGCGTCCGCTGCCCGGGTCGGCGTGGCATCCGCTGCCCGGGCCGTGGCGGTGGCGGTTGCGAAGAGGGCCGTCAGTGCGCCGAGGGCCAGCAGCAGCCGCAGGAGCCGGGTGCGGCCGCTACTTCTTGCCGGAATGCGCCCTGCGTGCGCCCCGTTTGCCGCGACTGCCCTCATCGGTGTTCCCCCGCCGTCCGATCGCTGTCCCGGCCGCACTCTACTCGGGACTTCGCGAGTGCTACAGATCACCCGGTCGCGGCTCGGCCGGGTCTCCGGCGGACCGGGTCGCGGCTCGGCCGGGTCCCCGGCGGACCGGGTCGCGGCTCGGCCGGGTCTCAGCGGGCCCGGGCCGCGGCTCGGCGAGTTCCCGGCGGATCCGGTCGAGCTGCGACCGGTCCCCGGCGGATCCGGTCGAGCCGCGACCGGTCCCCGGCGGATCCGGTCGAACCGCGACTACCGCGACCCGGTCCCCGGCGGTACTGACCCGGTGGCCGAGGACTGTCACCGGCAGTCTCAGCCGAGCTTCGCGTTCTGCGCCTTCACCACCGCCGCCGGGAGCTTGGCGTCTCCCGGCCGGTCCTGGACCATGGCCCCGCCGTCGACGGAGAAGTAGACGGCGACGACCTCGCCGCTACGGACGGCCTGGGCGTGCATGGTGTGGGTGATGCCCTGGAAGGTCGTCGTGGCGCGGAACGCGATCGACTGGTCACCGGCCTGCGCCACGGGCTTCTCGGTGGTGACGGAGTCGTACTTGCTCGTGCCGTTCGCCTTCGCCGTGAAGCCATCGCCGCATGCGTCAACTCCCTTGGACAGCCCGGCGAACGCCGACTCCGCCTTGCCCGGGGCGTACGTCGTGAGCGTGATGTACGTGAACTTGCTCCCCTCCGGAACATGGCGGGTCAGGTCGGCCTGCGGCTCGCCGACGGCCAGTTGGTGCATCGCGAGGGCCAGCTGGGCGCAGGCCGGCTTGTCGACCGTCACGTCGTCCGCGGACTTGGCGAAGACGTACTCGTCGTCCTGCTTCGAAGGGGTCTTCACATCGAGGCCGGGCACATCGGCCTTCGTGATCATCAACTTCGCGAGCCGCTCCGCCGGAGTCACCTGCTTCGCCCGGGAGGCGGACGGCTCGGGCTTGTCGGCCGCCGCTTCCGAGCCGGTGCTCCCGCCGCACGCGGTGAGCGTGGTGAGGGACAGCAGGGAAAGGGCGGAGACGGCGAGCACGGCTCGCTTCATGAGGGACTCCTCGTGGGGGGATGACGACCTGGATGAGGACGCCGCCGCACTTTACTGAACCCCACCGTCCGCTCCCGACGGTCCATCGCTCGGATCGGTGTTCACCCCCACGAGGCAAGAGCGCATGGCGACGGAGCCCCGACTTCGTGAGTGAATCGTGCAGGCATGATGGCCGAGAGGTGGTGAACGCCTCGGGCCGGGCGCGTTCACGTGGTCGCGGTTGATTCGCTTCAGCACAGCTGACCTGCCGTTTCAGGCCTTTGCCCAACAGGCCCCCGGCTGCCGGAAGTTGCAGATGGGTAACGACGTGCGGGGTGCGTTCCCTGAGTTCGGACGCGCCTTGAGGGGCTTATGTGCGGCTGATACGGTGCCATGGCTTGACACTCACTTCGGCGCTGGCTATTCGGCCAGCTCAGGCACTGCTTCAGAGGGCCGAGAAGTGTGAAGTGTCCTATTTGGTAGATAACTTCTTGGGTGTACGGGGAGCGGTTGCGTGAAGATCCAAGAGCGTACGGGGGCGGGCGCCGGTCGTTCCGCCGCTCCGGCTCAGCCGTCGGTCGGCGACCGGCTTCCCACACCACCTCGCGAGCGCAAACCGGCCCTGGCCGCGCTCGCGGTGCTGCTCATCCTGGTGGGCGCGCTGGGCGCGACGATGCTCGTGCTGCAGGCCGGTGACCGGATCGAGGTCGTCAAGGTGACGAAGGAGATCCAGGCCGGGGAGTCCGTCGGCGACAACGTCACCTCGGTGATGGTCGCCGCCGACGACAGCGTCAACTACATCAAGTGGGAGCAGCTGAGCACCCTCAAGACCCTCAAGGCCAGGACCACGATCTACAAGGACACGGTCGTGATGGGCCAGATGTTCGCCAAGACGGCGAGCCTCCCCGCCGGCAAGGCCTCCGTGGGCCTCGCCCTCAAGGAGGGCACGTACCCCGCGGACATCAAGGCCGGTGACGTCGTCTCCGCCTACCGCGTCAGCACCACCGGTTCCAGCTCGAACAACTCCGACAGCAACACCGGCTCGGGCGGCACTTCGACCTCCGGCAGCGGTGCCATCGTCGAGAACGCGCGCGTGAACAGCGTCAACGAGGACGACGACGCCACCGTGAGCACGGGCAACCTCTCGCTCACCCTCCTCGTCGACGAGGCCGACGCGGCCGCGCTCGCCTCCGCGGCGGCCGCGAACCAGGTCGCCATCGTGCACGTCCCCGGCAACTAGAAGGCGGCACCCGACCCATGGCGCTCATCGCTCTCGCCGCCGACAAGGGTTCCCCCGGCGTCACCACCGCGGCCGTCGCTCTCTCGGCGGTCTGGCCGCGGCGTGTCCTGCTCGCCGAGGCGGACCCGGCGGGCGGTGACCTCGTCTACCGCAGTGCCGCCGCGCACGGCGGACCGCTCGACCCCAACACCGGCATGCTGTCCATCGCCGCCACCGCGCGCCGCGGACTCGCGCCGGACCAGCTCTGGGACCACGTACAGCCGCTCAGCGGCGGGCTCGAAGTGCTCGTCGGGCTCGGCATCTCCGAGCAGGCGGCCGGGCTCGCGGGGCTGTGGCCGACCCTCGGGCACGCCTTCGCCTCCCTCGCCGACTCCCCGCACGCCGCCGCCGACGTCATAGCCGACTGCGGCCGCATCAGCGGGGACACCCCCGCCGTCGAGCTGTTCCCGCACGCCTCGCTCGTACTGCTCATCTCGCGCACCGAGCCGGAGGCCCTCGCCCGCGTCCGCGACCGTGCCGCCGCCCTGGCCGGCAAGCTGCACGGCGGCCCGCGCGGCGCCGCGACCCTCGCCAACCCGGTGATCGGCGTCGTGCTGATCGCCGACACCGGCACGGCGGGCAAACTCGCCTCGCAGGTCAACGACATGCTCGTGCACGCCCAGACCGGCGCCCGCGTGGTCGGCACCATCGCCGACGACCCGGCCGGCGCCGACCAGCTGGCCGGCCGCAGGCGCGGCCGTCTCGACAAGTCGCTGCTGATCCGCTCGGCCCGCAAGGTCGCCGCCGACCTGTACCAGCAGTACGGCGCCGCCTGGGCCGCCTCCGCCCAGGCGAACCAGGCCCACCAGGCTCAGCAGGCCCATCACGTCCAGCACCAGCACCCGGGCCCGATGCAGGGCCACGCGGGGGCCGGAACATGACCGCTGTCGACCACCAGTTGGTCAAGCGGTTCCGCCAGGACGCCGGCGACCGTATCGCCGAGCAGCGACGGCAGGACCAGATCAACAACGTCACTCCGATGTCCACGGAGGACGAACGACAGTACGCCCGTGCCGTCATAGCCCAGATCCTGGAGGAGTACGCCCGCGCCGAGATCAACGCGGGCCGTACGCCGCTGGACGCCGAGACCGAGGAGCAGTACGCGGCCGCCGTGCACGCCGCGCTGTTCGGCGTCGGCCGGCTCCAGCCGCTGCTGGACAACCCCGAGGTCGAGAACATCGACATCAACGGGTGCGACCAGGTCTTCGTCGGATACGCCGACGGGCGCGAGGTGAAGGGCGACCCGGTCGCCGAGACCGACGAGGAGCTCATCGAGCTCATCCAGGTCCTCGGCGCCTACTCGGGTCTGTCCTCCCGTCCCTTCGACTCGGCCAACCCGCAGCTCGACCTGCGCCTGCCCGACGGTTCGCGTCTGTCGGCCGTCATGGACGTCGCCCGGCGCCCCGCGCTGTCCATCCGCCGGGCGCGCATGGGCAAGGTGTTCATCTCCGACCTCGTCGGCAACGGGACCCTCTCGCCCGAGGTCGCCCACTTCCTGGCCTGCGCGGTCCGCGCCCGCAAGAACATCATGATCGCCGGTGCCACCAACGCCGGTAAGACCACGCTCCTGCGCGCCCTCGCCAACGAGATCCCGCCGCACGAGCGCCTCATCACCGTCGAGCGGGCCCTGGAGCTCGGCCTCGACACCTTCCCCGACCTGCACCCGAACGTCGTCGCCTTCGAGGAGCGCCTGCCCAACTCCGAGGGGCAGGGCTCCATTCCGATGGCGGAACTGGTGCGACGCTCGCTGCGTATGAACCCCTCCCGCGTCATCGTCGGTGAGGTCCTCGGCGACGAGATCGTCACGATGCTCAACGCGATGTCGCAGGGCAACGACGGCTCGCTGTCCACGATCCACGCCAACAGCTCCCACGAGGTCTTCAACCGTATCTCCACCTACGCGTTGCAGGCCTCCGAGCGGCTGCCCATCGAGGCCAGCCAGATGCTGATCGCGGGCGCGGTCAACTTCGTCGTCTTCATCCAGCGGCGCAACAACTTCGGCAACGGCGGCCGCCTCCAGCGCATGGTCACCTCCGTCCGCGAGGTCAACGGCGTCGACGGACGCGTCCTGTCCAGCGAGGTGTTCGCCGAGGCTCCCGACGGCCGTATCGTGCCGCACGCCCCCATAGCCTGCCTGGAGGAACTGATGGCACACGGGTACCGGCCGACCGGGACCTGGGGGTGAGCCGGCGGTGAACACGACTCCCGCAGCGCTCGGCTCGCTCGGCTCCATGGGCGGCCTGTTCTCCACCACCGTCCTGTACTCGATCGGCAGCGGCGTCGCCGTGGGCGGCGGCATAGCCCTGCTGCTCATCGCCGTACGAGGACTGCCCGCCAAGCCCGACCACGAGAAGCAGAAGGCCGCCCAGCGGGCCAGTGAACTCATCCGCTTCGCCGGGCAGCGCGGCTCACTCGCCGCGATCGTCGGCCTGGTCGTCCTCGTCCTCACCCGCTGGGCCGTCGCGGGCCTCGCGGCCGGCATCCTCGTCTTCTTCTGGGACCGCCTGTTCGGCGGCGCCGGCGAGGAACGGGCCGCCATGCGCCGCGTCGAGGCCCTGGCCTCCTGGACGGAGTCCCTGCGCGACACCATCGCCGGCGCGGTGGGCCTGGAGCAGGCCATCCCGGCCTCCGCCCGCGCCGCCGCCCCGGTCCTGCGCCCGCACCTCGACGCCCTCGTCGACCGCCTGCGCGCCCGCACCCCGCTGCCCGAGGCGCTCCAGCACCTCGCCGACGAGATCGACGACGCCTCCGCCGACATCATCGTCGCGGCGCTGATCCTCAACGCCCGGCTGCGCGGCCCGGGTCTGCGCCAAGTCCTCGGCGCCCTGGCCAAGTCGGCCCGCGAGGAGGTCGACATGCGCCAGCGCGTGATGGCGCAGCGGGCCTCGACCAGGCGCTCGGTGCAGATCGTCGTCGCGGTCTCGATCGCCTTCGTCCTCGGCCTGTCCATCTTCAACCGCGACTTCGTGGAGCCGTACGGCACGCCCGCCGGCCAGCTCGTCCTGGCCTGTGTCTGCGGCCTGTTCGCGCTCGGCTTCTGGTGGCTGCGCAAGCTGTCCACCATCGAGACTCCGGAGCGCTTCCTGGTACGTGACGAGGCGTCCGTCCAGTTCGTCCGTCCCAGGACGCCGTCGCAGTCGTCCCAGCAGCTGCCGCAGGAAGAGGGGGTACGGCGATGAACCTGACGATGCCGCTCGTCGTCGGCGCCATCATCGGCCTGGGCGTCTACGCCCTGGTCCGCGCCCTCATGCCGAGCAAGCGGAGCGCGATCTCACAGGTCGCGCGGATCGACGCGATGCGGGCCCGCAGCTCCGCCGCCTACGAGTCGGCGCGCGCCGAGCGGGAGAAGGGCCGCCTCGGCGCCCTGCGAGCCGAAGTCGGCCTGAGGGTCTCGGAGTTCTACCTCCAGCAGGGCTGGGAGCAGCGCTCGCTGCGCGCGGACCTGGCCGTCCTGGAGCGCAGCTGGGAGAAGTTCCTGGCGACGAAGGTGCTGCTGGGTGTCGCGGGCCTGTTCTTCGGCCCGTTCCTGTTCGCCATCGTCTGGACGCTGGGTGTGGGCAGGAGCCCGATCATCCCGGTCTGGCTGGCCCTGCTCTTCGCACTGATCTTCTTCTTCCTGCCGGACCTCGAGGTACGGCGGGACGCGGCCGAGAAGCGGCGCGACCTCCGGCGCGTGATCGGCGCGTACCTCGACCTGGTGTCGATGAGCCTGGCCGGTGGACGCGGTCTGCCGGAGGCCCTGATGGCGGCGGCGGAGGTCTCGGACGGCTGGGCCAACCAGCGCATCCGCAACGCCCTGTCCGACGCCCGGATCACCGGCGTCAGCCAGTGGCAGGCACTGGGCGCGCTGGGCGAGGAGATCGGTGTGGAGGAGCTCAAGGACCTCTCCGCCTCGCTGGCCCTGGTCGCGGACGACGGTGCGAAGGTCCGCGAGTCCCTCGCCTCCCGCGCCGAGACGATGCGGCACCGCGAACTCGCGGAGATCGAGGGCAGCGCGGGTGAGAAGTCCCAGTCGATGCTCGTCGCGCAGCTGCTGCTGTGCGCCGGATTCCTGGTGTTCCTGATCTTTCCGGCGGCGATGCGGGTGTTCCAGGTGCAGTGAGCGAACTTCACAACTCCAGAACCTCCGTGAACCGAATTCGAAAGGACAAGTCGTCATGAACGGACGCAACTTCCACACCGGCATTCCCGCCGTGGACTTCCTGGTCACCTTCCTCCAGGCCCGTACCGAGCGGGCCCGCTCCGGCGAGCTCGACCGCGGTGCCTCCGCGGTCGAGTGGGTCATCATCTCGGCGGTCGTCGTGGCGATCGTCGGTGTGGTCGCCGCGATCATCAACGCCGCGCTGAGCGAGGGCGCCAACAAGGTCGGCGACTGCATCAAGGGTGCGGACGCGGGCAAGACCTGCTGATCTTCTCAGGAGCAACGGGGTTCACGGGGATGCCGGCAGACGTGAGCAGACGGATACGCCGCAGGGTGCGGGCCGCGCGGAGAGCGGCGGCCGCCCGCGGTGACTCCGGCATGACCGCGATCGAGTTCGTGCTGCTCACCCCGGTCCTGTTCTTCATGATCTTCGCGACGGTGCAGTTCGCGCTGTACTTCTTCGCCGACCACGTGGCCCAGGCGGCGGCCCAGGCCGGAGCCCGCAAGGCCCGCGCCACCGCCGACGAACACCCCGGCGCGTGGCGGGGCGAGGCCCAGGACGTGGTGGACAGCTACATCCAGCAGCTGGGCCCGCAGCTGGTGCTGTCGCCGGACGTGACGATGGTGCAGCCGCAGCCGAACACGGTGGGTGTGGAGATCGCGGCGCGGGTGCCTACGGTGTTTCCGGGGCTTGATCTGACGGTGCACGCGCAGTCGGCCGGCCCCGTGGAGCGGTTCGTTCAGGAGGAGAACTGATGGATCCGTCTCCTCCACAGAACGTCCGGCTGACGGACGACCGGGGCCTGTCCACCGTCGAAGTGGTGATCCTGGCACCGGTGATGATCCTGTTCATCCTGGTCCTGGTGGCCTTCGGCCAGTTGGTGGACGGCCGAGGAGCGCTCGACGGAGCGGCCCGGGATGCCGCCCGCGCCGGCTCCATCCAGAAGAACCACGCGACGGCCATGGCCGAGGCCAAGAAGGCCGCTGAGGCCAACTTGGCGGACGTCTGCTCGGGCCCCGTGTCCGTCGTCCAGACGAGCCAGGGCTTCGAGCCGGACACCATCTTCACGGTCGAGGTGAGCTGCCAGGTCCGGGGCCTCGCCATGCTCGGCCTCGACGTCCCGACGAGGCTGACGGCGAGCTTCAGCTCTCCGCTCGACCCGTTCCGGAGGTCGGCGTGAGGTACTGCCAGTCTTGGTGGGCCGCCCGCCGCGCGCACCTGGACGACCGAGGCTCCGGCGCCGGCGCGGTCATCATCTTCACCCTGGTCTTCCTCTCCCTGTCGGCGTTCGTCATCGACGGCGGCCTGTCCATCTCCAAGCGGGAACGCGCCGCCGACATCGCCGAACAGGCGGCCCGTTACGCCGCCCAGGACATCGACCGGGACGCCCTCTACGAGAACGAGGGCGGCCCGGCGCCGATCAACTTCGGGAACTGCAACGCCCGCGTGAAGACCTTCGCCCGCGAGATGGACATGACGGGCGCGGACATCGCGGCGACCCACTGCGTGGCGGCCGACGCCCAGCAGGTGGAGGTCGAGGTGCAGCTCACGTACTCCCCGGTCTTCACCGGGATGTTCTACGGCGGTGACGTGGTCGTCCACGGGCAGGCGGTGGCGGAGAACGAGGTGGGCTGATGCCCGAGCCCTCCGTCGCCTCCCGCTCTCCCCGACTCCGCTGAGCACGATTCCCCCACTGGAGGTACAACCCCATGCGCACACGCACGACCACGGCGGCCGCGGCCGCCCTGACCGCGGCGGTGGCGCTGCTGCTGACGGGCTGCGGTGGCTCGGACGACGCGTCGAACTCAGGAGACGGTGACAAGATCGCGGGTGCGGACTCGGGGTCGGGTTCGTCGAAGCCGTCGGCTTCGGCCTCGGCCGACAACATCGACCGGCCGGAGATCAAGCTGCCGTCCGACGTGGAGAACGTCTTCGAGGGCGGGTCGACCGGGGATCCGGTGAAGGACGCGGTGCTCGCGGACAACGAGCGGATGATCAACTCGATCGACGAGGCCATCACCGTGGACGGAGGCAAGCACCCGGCGCTGAAGTTCTACAGCAAGGACGACGCGCTGCTCGCTGCCGCGACGTACGTGCAGTCCTTCGCCGACGCCGGAACCACGTGGACCGGCCAGACGCGCTACTACGACCGCGAAGTCACCCTGGACGGCAAGACGTCCGCGACAGTGACGTACTGCGGTGACGAGACGAAGTCGTTCAGCAAGGACCGCAAGACCAAGGAGGTCAAGCGTACGCCCGGCGACGCGGACGACTACGTCTCCTACAACGCGCGGATGGAGAAGAACGCCAAGGGCGTCTGGCAGGCCGCGAAGGTGACGTCCCAGCGAGGAGCGGAGCAGTGCCGACCGTGACATCCACGCGTATGCGAGTGCAGATCGCCATCCTGCTCGCACTGCCGTTGGCCCTCGTGCCGACGATGGCGCAGGCCGGGAGCAAGACGGGCGACGGGGCCAGCCTGGGCGACGCGAAGGGCGGCAGGAAGGGCCAGAACATCACCGTCCAGACCAAGGTGCGGACGACGGTCGACGGTGCCTCCCACACGGCCAAGACCGGTTCCCTGTCGTCCGCCGACGGCAACTGGACGCCCCCGGCCTGCTGGTACGAGCCCGCGTTCTCGCCCAAGGAGATCCAGGCCACGGTGAAGGCGTGGCGGGGCTTCGACATCTCCCTCCTCGACGGCATCGGGGACTTCATCGGGGACGCTTTGGACACCCGGTACAAGGACGGGCACCCGTACAAGAACTACAACCTGGACAAGCAGGGCGAGGGCATGTTCTGGGCGGCGGCGGTGAACCCGAACCGCAAGGACGACCCCGAAGCCAACTCCTGTGACAAGCCGCCCTTCTGGGTCGACGAGGGTGAGCCCCCGAAGGAACCCCTGGCCGTCTCCCCGCAGGTCCTCGCCGAGTACGCCTACGACGAACTCCCCGTCCCCGACACCGAGATCGAGATGGCCCCGACGGACAAGTCGACGGTCAACCTGCCCACCTGGATCTGGCTCGACAAGGCCAAGTTCAAGAAGCGGTCGGTGACGGCGAGCCTCCCCGGTACGGGCCTGTCGGCGACCACCACCGCCGAACCCGTCTCCCTGCACATCGAACCGGGCACGGCCGACGCCCAGACGTACCCGTCCTCCGGCGAATGCGCGATCAACGCGGACGGCAGCATCGGCGAGCCGTACGCGAAGGGCAAGGCCGACCAGACCCCGCCCTGCGGTGTGAGCTACCTGCGCGCCACCGGCGACGACGGCCCCTTCCCCCTGCGGGCCACGGTGACCTGGAAGATCAGCTGGACGAGCACGAACGGTCAGGGCGGCGACCTGCCCGACGGCACATTCGGCACGACCCAGGACGTCACGGTGCGGGAGATCCAGTCGGTGAACCGCTGATCCGGAACCTTCGACGGATCTGCACACCGTTCACCGTGAGGCCGTGAGAAAGCAGGGCACGGGCAGGGGGCAGCTCCCTCAGCACGTTGCGCATTGCACTGCTGTACCGCGCAACGGCGGGAAATGTGAAGGCGGTGGGCCATTCGGTGACCGAATGGCCACACTCATGAATGAGTAACCGAATCCGGCTGCCCGCTCATCACCACTGACTGGCCGACCCTTCTTCCGACGTGCTTTGATCGGTCACGCTCGAGCACTTCGAATTAATGAAACGAAGGGAACCGCCTCCCATGGCCTTCACCCCGCAGATCGAGACCGCCCAGATGTCCGACGCCGAGCTGGACACCATCGCCGGCGGCCAGGCGGGCGGCGTCGCCGCGGGTGCCGGTGCCGCAGCCGGCCTCTACGTCGAGACGACGGCCGCCGGCGTCACCACCGGTGTCGGCGGCGGCCTGGGCCTCGCCGTCTCGCCCCAGGGCGTGGCGACGGACCTGCACCTCAACGCCGGCGTCGCTTCCTGACTCCACGCGTGCGAAAGGCCCCGGATCTCCGGATCCGGGGCCTTCTCATTTCCTCCGGGCTGAGGGCTACTTGCCCCCACCCTTCCCCTTGTCGCCCTTCCCGCCCCGCTTGTCCTCGGTCTTCATGGCGTCATTGACCTTCTTGGTGAGTTCGTCATCGAGCTTCTTGAACTCACGGACCACGGCATCGGACATACTCGCCAGCGCATCGAGCTGCTGCGTGATGTCCTCGCGCCCGTCCTCCCAGTTGGACTCGAAATCATCGAGCGCGTCATTGACGCTGCCGTCACCGATGTCGTCCTTGTAGGACTCGAAAAGCTTCTTGGTGTGATTCAGACGGGTCTTGATGGAGCGCAGCCGGCGCCCATAGCCCTCCAACTCCGTGAGCGGGAGCGCGAGGTCGCTCTTGCCCTTGCTCATGTGGGTCCCCCAGCAGGTTCAGACGGCTCAGATGAAGCGGAACGTGCTTGTCACGGCGTCGAAGATGTCATGGAACGCCTCGGCCAGGTCGAGCACCGGGCTGGCTCCCGAGACGAGAACGACCTGGTCGCTGTTTCCCGGTACGGGCACGTACGTCTGGGTCAGCACCATGCGCAGCGTGCGGCTGTCTCCCTCGGCGACGGGTACGTCCTCGACACCGTACGTGCGAGCGGCCGGACCCACTTCGGGAATCTCGACGGTCGTGACCGTGCGCCAGGCGTCACCTTCGCGGTGAGGTGTGATGGTGCGCAGACTCTCGGCGATGGTACGCGGATCCGTGGACAGGGTTACACCCTGTTTGTTCCTCGCGCCGAGGGCCGAGACCGTGACCGTCGCGGACAACGGGATGCCGTCGAAGTTCTCCGCCATGCAGCCCATGTAGAGGGCTCCGGAGTCATGCGCGTCCTTGGCCATCTTGCGGAGCATGGAACTCACGTCGGCGCGATATGCAGCGAGTTCTGGCACTTCCCGGACTCGCTCATCGACAAGGGCCCTGATAGTGGCCTCGCGGCCTTCCGGACGGACGTCGAACTCCCACCAGGATTCTGGAACTGCCAGTGAGAAACTGGGCATCAGTACAACCTATCTCTTCCGGACCGCAAACCTATCCCATGTCGATTCCGAGGTCCTGTGTCGCAATTTCGACCAGCCTGGATTCGGGCACTGGCGGCGCCTCGTAGCGCAGGGCCCTGATGTGCTCAACGAACTCGTCAGGCAGCGAAAGATGATACTTGGCCACATAGTGAGGGAGGTCCTCGCGCCAGATCCAAGTACCATCAGTGAAGAGTGATCCGATTCCCGTCAGATCGGGTGCGTCGGGGTCCAGGACGTCCGGTCCCGCACTCATCTCACTCCAGATTCCGGTTCCCCTTCTGAGGTACTCGACGATTCTGTTCTCGTCCGGCTCGCCTGAGGTCCTGACGGCATCCCTGATCGAGCCGCTCTCGGCCAGTCCCCAGCCGGGAGAGAGTTCAGAGAAGAATCCTACGGGGCGAATCATCGAAACTCCTTGTGGTGCCGCGACCGTCAGACCATGGGAAGAAAAGTGAGCCACACTCCGCCGTCCCTGATGTGCGGTGTGAAGGGCCCCTCGCCGAAGCTGGGCACACCCACAGCGTTGGTAGGAGCTTTGACTGGAACTCCCAGAGAGTTTGCTATTCCTTGGATGACCTGCGGCTGGGCAGCCCCAGAATGACAGGTGAGCATCCTGATGGGCTCGCCGCTGTAGCCGGGTATTCGGTTGATCGTATCAAGGATATGGTTCGGGTGAACGGTGTGGCCACCTGCTCGCAGGCCCGCTCGGTTTGCCTCCCCTGCGAGCATGCGTCCGTCCCTCGTGCCGTGAATGATGACGTCCTGATAGCCGGGTAGGCGCTCTGCCACATCGAAGTTCCTGAGGGTGGCAGGATCGTACCCAATGGCAGTTGCCCCATCCCTGTGGTAAACGGGAATATCCGAAGGGAGAGCGTCGTCAGCCGCTCTGGTAGGTGAACTGACGCGAGGGGAGTCGGCCTTCCACCAACGACTCTTTCCCATCATACTGAAGGTCAGGAACCGGACGTCCTTCAGTGCGCGAACACTATTGCCGAGGTTCTTCAATCCGCCGCCAATGCCAGCCATGAAACCGGCACCAAGCGCTTTCAGTCCCCCGGCTTTCCAAAGCTTTCCGAGCTTGGCGAGGCTGGTGAATCCTTTGGTGGCGGGTATGCAGTCCAGTGCCGCCCATAGGAGATCGCCCCAGCCTGCTTGGCCGTTGATCACTTTTCTCATCGTGTCGGCGAGTACGACCAGGGCCGCCGCGAAGACGAGCCAGCCCAGCGGCCCGCCGATGATCATCACGATGATGCCGACGACGGTCACGACCCACTTGCAGACGGTGACGATCTCGTCCCAGTGGTCGGACACCCAGTCACCGATCTCCTCCCACCAGTGACGGTTGGGGATCCCGGCGTCGGAGGCCTCCTGCAACTGCGTGACCGTGCGGCGGGCGGCCTCCTCGCGCATCCGCTGCGCCTGGCCGGCGAGCTTCTTGGCGGCGTCGAGGGCACTCTGCGCGGTCTGGACGTCCTGCTCGGCAGCTGTCTGACGGGCCTTGGCGTGCTGCGCGTTGCGTGTGGCGCGGCGGACCTCGGCCTCGTCCGGCTTGGGGACGTCCTTGCCCCCGTTCTTCGACGGGTCGTACGAGTCGGTCTTCTCCGTCGCCGTCCGTACCCAGTCGTTGGCGCCGGACAATGCCGTTTGGGCGGTGGTGAGTTCGGCACGAGCCTTGCGCCCGTCACGCAGCGCCTTGTCGGCCTTGTCCTGAGCGGTCTCCAGGTCCGGCCAGAAGGAAGCGAGGGCGTCGCCGGCCAGGTCGTACGACTTCTTCAGCTTCCGCAGCTTCTTGGGTGCGTCCGCGAACTCCTCCGCGAACACGTCCGCCGTCTTGCCCGCCCAGGAGAGGATCTCGTCCTCTTTGGCTATGCCCTTCAGATCACGCAGGGCGTCGGCGACGTCGTCGGCGAAGTCATGCAACTCGCCCGCGAGTTTGCGGATACGTTGTGGATCGCCCGGGGTCGGGTCATGGTCCAGGTCGAGTATGTGCCAGTCCGTCGGCCTGTGCGACACGTGTGCTCCCCCGTAGCGCGTGCAACGTCTGCATCAGAACGTGGTTGGAACCTACCGCACGGCATGCTTCCACCCGCCGGCAGCCTGACCGTCGGCGCAGCTCGTAGACGGTCTTGACGCTCGAGGTCGCGTCTTGAGGTGGTTCCGGCCGGCGTCGCCCTTCGAGTTGTTCAAGGGACCGACTGCGGTCGACGGGCTGAGGCATCGGCGCCATCATCCCCCTGGTACGCGCCCCTCACCTGGAGCATTTCCCCCGCTCGGAACGCACCGACGAGTTCTGCCACACTCCCTGCTCGTTCTTCGTCAGGGAGACCGCGTAGACGACGTAGGGGTTCGTGCCGGCCGGGTTCCCCTCGACCTTGCCGGTCTTGCGGTTCCTGGTCTTCGCGTCGCTCTCGTCCGTGCAGTAGGTGAGCGCCGCTCCCTGGCCGTTCTCGGCCAGGACGACCCGGGGGTTGAAGGAGGGGAGCTTGCCGATGACGGTGAGGTTCTTGTCCGTGTAGGACTTGATCCACTCCTTGGTCTGCCCGCGGACGCCCTCGGTGTCGTAGAAGGCGACGGACTCGCTGTCGGGGTCGTTCGCGATGATCGCCGCGTAGCCGGCCCGGACTTCTTCCTCGGCGTCGTCGAGCACCGCCTGGCGGCGGGGGTCGCTGCTCGTCCAGTCCTCGAAGGTCAACTGGAAGCTGCTCGGGATGGTGATGTCAGGGCGCTTGGCGAGGGGCGGGGTGGTCGCCGAAGCCGAAGCCGACGGGCTCGAGCCTGCGTCCGCTGCCTTGGTGTCGTCCGGCGACTTGTCGTCATCCCCACCGCAGGCGCTCAGCAGTAGGGCCGCTGTCGCGGTCAGCGTGGCGGCGGTGATGGGCAGAGCGCGGCGTGCCACGGTTCGTCTCCCCCGAGGTTCGGTGCGTTCGGCGTATGCGGAAGAAAGGGCGGAAGAAAGATTGCGAGAGAGGTGGGCCTTGTGTCGCGGCCCGCCTCTCAGCTCGCGTCAGCGGTTGATCGACTGGATCTCCTGGACGTTCATGTCCTGTGTCGTCTCGAAGGTGCCGTCGGGGAGGTCGCCGCCGGTGCCGCCGGAGCCTTCCCAGGTGATCTGCCAGGTGATGCTGGCGGAGAGGTGGTACGGGGTGCCGTCGGTGGCGCGGAGGTAGCGGATGCCGCAGGGCGGGGTCCGGTCGGCGCTGCCCTTGGTGTACGGGGTGCCGATGCTGCCGTCGTCGTTGATCTCGCAGTCGCCGGAGGCGGGGAAGACCTCGGCGTCCTCGGTGCCCGGCTCCAGGTGGAGGGCGACGGGCTTGGCGGTGGTCTCCGCCCACAGGTTCGTGTTGGGGAGTTCGGCCCGGACCTTGACGTCCTTGAAGGTGCCCTTGTCCAGCCATACCCAGGTGGGCAGGTTGACCGTGGACTTGGTCTGCGGCTTCAGTTCGACCTTCGTGTCCGGGACCTTGACCTTGTCGTAGGCGTAGTCGGCGAGCGTCTCGGCCGTCGGGGCGTTCGGTACGTCGGGGATCTCGCCGGCGTCCTGCCAGAACATGACGCGTTCGCAGTCGTACGAGTCCTGGTCGCGGGCCACGCCGCGCCAGAAGTAGCCGTCCTTGCCGAGGTTGTAATCCTTGTAACCCTTGCGGGTGACCATGGATTCGTCCTCGTAGTTGTAGGCGTCCTTGCCGTCCCGGTAGTGGTCCGTCCACAGCTTCTTGCCGCCCCAGGAGGCGTGGGGGCTGACATGCCCCAGGGCGTCACTCGTCTCCGAGAACTTCTTGAGCTGCTCCGGTGTCATGACGGGCTCGTACCAGCAGGGCGGGGGTTCCCAGTTCACGTCCGTCGACGAGAGGGTGCCCTGCTTGCCGCCGACAGGGCCGCTCTTCTGGGTGACCCTGATCCTGGAGACGGCAGCGGACACTTCCTGGTCGTTCGCGTTGCCCGAAGGAGGGGGAGCGGAGGGAGAGGTGGTGTCCTGCGCGGGCCCGTCGGCGTGAGCGATGCCGCCGGTCCACAGGGCCGCGGCGGCACCCATGGCGGCACCCCAGCCCGCGGCCCGCAGTGCGGGTGTCGTCATCGGCACTGCTTCGCCTTCCCGAAGACCTCGACGTTTCCGGTCTTCCAGACCTGCGAGGAGCCGGACGGCGGGATCATGAGCAGCTTCCACGACTGGTAACTGTCCAGGCTCTCCTTGGTGCGGAGGACCTTCTTGGACTTGATCTCCCTGCCGTAGAACTTGGCCTGGTTCCTGCAGAAGGAGACGAGGATGCTCTTGCCGTTCTTCAGCGGGGTGACGTCTTCGTCGTAGTACTCGTCCGTCCCGGTGACGGTCCATCCGCCCTCGACCCAGGACTCGATCTGCGACTTGGCGTACTGCGAGGCCTGCGCGCCGGAATAGAACCGGTACGCCGGATCCTCCGGATCCTGCTCGGCGATGCCGTGCTTCAGCGCGCGGATGTAGTTCTCGGCGTCGGCGAGCGCGGCCGCCTGCTTGGTGTCGGAGGGCTTGTCGAAGTCGAAGACCAGCTTGAGGTCCTTCGGGACGCTGACGTCCGGGCGGTCGGCCGCGGCGGGGCCGGAGGCGGACGCGGAGGGGCTCTTCGATCCCCCGTCCGCTCCCTTGATGTCGTCCTGCGACGTGTCGTCGCCACCCCCGCCACACGCGGTGAGCAGAAGGGCCGCCGTCGCTGCGAACGCGGCGGTCGTGGTGGTCAGGGCGCGGCGGGCCACGGCGTCTCCCCCGAAGTTCGGCGTGTGCGACAGGGAACGAAGCTATCAGGGGCGGGAGTTGGCCCCCTGGTCGAACATGGTTGACTGTGTGGGGAGCGTGAGGAGTGTGCGTAGCGCTCGCGAAGGGTGTGACCCTGGCGGTCGGTCTTGCGGGTGAGCGCACGGGGCTACGGGGGCAAATCGGACGTCACCGGGGTCACTTCCCTCCATCCTTCGACGACCTCAAAAAGAGTCCATAAGATCTCTGTAGGCTCAGCACACCTCTCCGCTCACAGCTCGCCTCACGGCACTCCACACACGACCCCAGGACACCCGCCATGCCACGACGCCGCACCTCAAGCTCGTCAAGCTCGACGGGAAGTACGGGAAGTACGACGGGAAGTACGACGGGAAGCAGCCCGGGCAGTTCGACGGGGACGACGGTCCCGAGGAATCGGACGCCGCAGCCGGTGCGGATCCGGCGGCGGTCGTTCGGGGACTTCGTCAAGGCGTTCCTCGCGTTCGTCGCGCTCGCCGTGCTGCTCGTCGGCGTGCCGGGCGCGCTGGCCACGCAGATCGGGTGGCCGCTGCCGAACGGGGTGCCCAGCCTCGACTGGTTGCAGCAAGAGATCACCGTCCACACGTTCCTGAACATCCTCACCGTCGTCGTGTGGCTCGCGTGGGCCCAGTTCACCGCCTGCGTGCTCGTGGAGATGAAGGCCGCGCTGTCCGGCGTCGGCGTGCCGGGGCGGGTTCCGGGGGCCGGGCCCAGTCAGCTGCTCGCCCGGCAGCTCGTCGCGGCACTGCTGCTCGTCGGTGCCACCGCCGCCAGCTTCACGCCCGGGCTGTCGCAGCTCGGGCAGAGCGGCTACGACGCCAACCAGAGGCCCACCGTCGCCGCGGCCCAGCAGACGCCGGGTCTCTTCGCCCAGCAGCAGGAGCAGGCCGCCGGTGCCGCGTCCGCCCTCGCCGAGCAGGCCTCGCACGCCGCCGCCCACGCCGACGCCGGCGGCAGCACCGCCAAGCAGGGCGACACGAAGTACTACCGGATCCAGCCGCCCGAGGGGCGTCACCACGACTCCCTCTGGGAGATAGCGGACCGGCACCTCGGTGACGGGCGTCGCTACAAGGAGATCTTCGAGCTCAACAAGGACCGCATCCAGCCGGACGGGTCCAAGCTCTCCGAGGCCAGCCTCATCCGGCCCGGGTGGATCATGGAGATGCCGGGCGACGCCCGCGGCGGCGAGCTCGTCGAGATGCCCGCCGAGGCGCCCAACGTCTCGCCGGACGTGCAGCAGCAGATCTCCGACTACGCCCAGACCGGAGATCACGCCCAAGGCGGAGGCGGTGCCCAGGGCGGCGGCGGACACGAGCAGGCCGGTGGCGGTGCCGCCCAGGTGTCCCTCCCGGACCAGCAGCGGCCCGCCCCCGACTCCGGTCACCAGCAGGTCACCGGTGTCGACGCCGAGTCGGACAGCTCCTTCGGCCTCCCCGAAGCCCTCCTCGCCGCCCCCCTGCTCGCCGCCGGCCTCCTCGGTGCCCTGGGGCGCCGGCGCCGGCAGGCGCTGTGGCAGTCGGCGTTCGGGTCCGTCGGCGGACGGCGCGGTATGGAACCGCCCACGCCGACCGGGGACGCCCAGGACGTCCAGGACGCGCTGCTCGTCGGCGCCGACCCCGAGGGCGTACGGCTGCTCGACCGGAGCCTGCGCGGTCTCGCCGCCTCCCTCGCCGAGGAGTCGCGGGCCCTGCCGGTCGTGTACGCCGCCTGGCTGAGCAACGGCGACCTGCACCTCCAGCTCGCCCAGCCCGCCGGGAAGCCGCCCGCCCCCTGGCAGCAGGGGCAGGACCAGACCTTCTGGATGCTGGCCCGGGCGGACGCCGAGCGCTACGAGGACGACGTCGACACGGCCGCGCCCTACCCGGGGCTCGTCAGCCTCGGCACCATGGACGACTCGCGGCTGCTGCTCAACCTGGAGGCGGTGCCCGGCATCGTCTCGCTCTCCGGCCGGGAGGCCGACCGGGCCGCCGTCTTCGCGTCCGTCGCCGCCGAGTTGGCGACCAACGGCTGGTCCGACCGCATGACCATCACGCTCGTCGGCTTCGGGGAGGACCTCACCCCGCTCGCGCCGAACCGGATCCGGCACCTCGAGGACGTCGAGGCGCTCGTCGAGACCATGGAGGCCGAGACGCGGCAGCGGCGGGGCGCGCTCGGAGCCGCCGGGCACGACTCCGTCCTCACCGGCCGTACCGGGCCCGCCCAGCACACCCGCTGGGCCCCGCACCTCGTCCTGCTCGCCGCTCAGCCGTCCGCCGAGGACGCCGTCAAGCTCGCCGAACTCGCCGCCGACGCCGGCCGGCTCGGCATCGGCTACCTCGTCGGCACCGAGACCGGCGACCTGCCGGGCGCCGCCTGGGAGATGGAGATCACCGGGCAGGGCAAGCTGCTCGCGCCGCTCCTCGGGCTGGAGCTCGACGCCCAGTTGCTGCCCACCGCCCAACAGCGTGCCGTGGTCGAGCTGTTCGTCGAGGCCGACCCCGAGCGCGAGGCCGACGGGCCCGCGACCGCCCCGCCGTTCCTCGTCGACATCAGCGAGCAGGGGCGGCCGGCCGTCTACGCCCGGCTCGTCGGGCCGTACGAGATCATCGGGCTCGACACCCCGGACGGGGAGCGCAGCGCTCTGCTCCACGAGGCGCTCGCCCTGCTGCTCCTGCACCGCGAGGGCGTGCACCCGCGCGTGCTGTCCTCCGCGCTGTGGCCGCGCGGCGTCACCGACGACGTACGGGACGCCCTGCTGGACCGGCTGCGCGACTGGCTCGGCGCCGACCCCGACGGCACGCCCCGCCTCGGCAGGGACGGCACCGGGCGGCTCACCCTCGCCAAGTCCGTCGTCTCCGACCTGGATGTGCTGCGGTCGCTCTACCACGAGGCCACGCAGGGCAGCGGGGCCGGCAGCCGGGCCGTGCGCGGGCGGCTGCTCACCGACGCGCTCGTGCTGGTGCGCGGGCCGCTGCTCGCCGACCGGCCGGAGGGCCGCTACCGGTGGCTCGGCCACGAGATCGTCGACGCCCAGTTGCCGCTGCTGGTCGCGGACACCGGGCTCGCGTTGTGCGAGTTCCACATGGAGAAGAACCGGGCGGAGAAGGCCATCGAGGCCCTCAACGCGGCCCTGCGCACGGCCCCGGCCGACGAGCGGCTGTGGCACGAGCTGCTGCGCGCCACCCACGCCACCGGTGACACGGACCGGCTGACCGGGCTCGCCACCGACCTCATCGGCCGCAGCGGGGCCCGTGGTCTGCCGCCGCGCACCGAGGCACTGCTCGACGAGCTGCTGCCGACGTGGCGTGACGCGATCGCCGCGGTGGGATGAACACCGGGCTGCTCGTTCTCGCCGCCGCGCTGTGGGGTGCGGCGGCGGGCGCGTTCCTGCCGCGCGCGGCCTACCGGTTCTCGGCCCCCGCGGGGGAGCCGTGGCGCCGGGCCTGCCCCGACGGCCATGCCCTCAAGGGCTGGCTGGGACGTGCCGCGTGCGCTGAGTGCGAGGGCGGCGGACACGGGCCGCGTACGACACCACTGGTGAGCGTCACGGCCCTCGTCTGCGCCGCTCTCGCCGCCGCCACCGGCACCCGGCCCGAGCTCGGCGTCTGGCTGCTGCTCGCGCCCGTCGGGGTCCTGCTCACGGTCGTCGACTTCCGCGTACGGCGGCTGCCCGACCCGCTCACCCTCCCGTTCGCCGGGGCCGCACTGGCCCTGCTCGGCCTCACCGCACTCGTGCCCGAGCACGCGGGGCACTGGACGACCGCGCTGCTCGGCTCCCTCGCCCTGGGCGGCGGCTACTTCGTCCTGTTCCTCATCAACCCCGCGGGGATGGGCTTCGGCGACGTCAAACTCGCCCTGGGCACGGGAGCGGTACTGGGCTGGTACGGCTGGCCGACGGTGATGCTCGGCACCTTCGCCGGGTTCCTGCTGGGCGCGCTGTACGGCGGCGCCCTGGTCGTGGCACGGCGAGCCTCACGCAAGACGGCGATCGCGTTCGGGCCGTTCCTGATCGCGGGTGCGTTCCTGGGGCTGCTCGTCGGCGCGTACACAGCCTGACCCCGGCCTGGTCGCCACTCCGGTTCAGGACAGCGGATCACCCCTGGGGCTGAATCCGTACTCATGCTGAGGGCGGACGTCGGAGGTCTGCCCCGGTTGTCATGATGCTGATCATGTCAACCGCGTTCCCGCCGCCCGACCCCACCGGCGTCCCCTACCACCGCCTGGACCGCACCACGGGTCGTCACCGCTGGTGGCGACCCGTGGTCGGGGGACTGCTGTTCTTCGGCGCCTACCTCGTGCTGCTCGTCGTGCTGTTGGCCGGCTCCGAGGTGCTCGGGATGGTGGCCGGATTGCCGGAGACGTCGGACGGCGTCGACCTGGGGCCTCTCGGCAGCACGGCGATGGACCTGGTGTCCATCGCCCTGGCCCTGCCGCTGGTGCTGCTGGTCGTGCTGTGGCCGGGGCGGCGGGCGGTCGGCACCGTGTCGTCGGTCACCGGGCGGTTGCGGATCGGCTGGCTGGGGTGGTGTCTGCTGGCCGCCACGCCCCCCATCCTCCTGCTGACGGTGACGGCCTTCTTCCTGCCGGGCAGCGGTGACTCCGACGTGTGGGTGGGCTGGCGTTCGTTCCTGGTCTCCCTGGCCGTGCTGGCGCTCCTCGTCCCGCTCCAGGCCGCCGCCGAGGAGTACGTCTTCCGAGGCTGGCTGACCCAGGCGGTCGGTGCCTTCGTGCGCTCTGCTTGGTTCGCCGTGCTCCCGCAGGCCGTGCTGTTCGCCGCCGCCCACGGCTGGGGCACCCGGTGGGGCTTCATCGGCCTGACGGTGTCCGGAATCGTCTCGGGGCTGCTGACGATCCGCACGGGCGGGCTGGAAGCGGCCATCGCCCTGCACGTGATGAACAACCTGCTGGCCTTCGGTGTCTCAGCGGCGGTCGTCGACGGCCTGGCCTCGGACGAGACGGCGGCCGACGCGCCCTGGCAGCTGGCCCTCGCGGCCATGGCCACGGATCTGCTCTACGCGGCGATCGTCCTGTGGCTCGCCCGCCGCCGCACACCACAGCGGCTCTCACCCCCGGTGATGCCGCAGCATCCCCCGCACCCCCATGCCCCGTACCCGTACCCGCCGTACCCGCAGTCCGCGTACCCCCCGTACCCGCAGCCCCCGTACCCGCCGCCCCCGTACCCGGGCGCCTCCGACCCCGCCCGCACGGCCTGACGTCAGGGCCTGCGATCTCCTGGCGTACGCTGGGCTGGTCCGTCCACAACCCTTACGAAAGGGACGCCCGGTGACCGAGAAGGCCGACCTTCAGCCCATCCTCGACCGTGCAGCCGCCGGTGGGCGGATCACCCCCGACGAGGCGCTCGCGCTGTACCGGGACGCCCCGTTGCACGCGCTGGGCGCCGCCGCCGACGCCGTACGCCGCCGCAGGTACGCGGGCACCGAGCACATCGCGACGTACATCATCGAGCGCAACATCAACTACACGAACGTCTGCGTCACGGCCTGCCGCTTCTGCGCCTTCTACGCCGCCCCCAAGGACACCGACAAGGGCTGGACCCGCGACCTGGACGACATCCTGCGCCGCTGCGCCGAGACGGTCGAGCTGGGCGGCACGCAGATCATGTTCCAGGGCGGGCACCACCCGGACTACGGCGTCGAGTACTACGAGAAGCACTTCTCCGCCATCAAGCAGGCCTTCCCGCAACTGGTCATCCACAGCCTGGGAGCGTCCGAGGTCGAGCACATGGCCCGGATCTCGAAGGTGTCGGTCGAGGAGGCCATCCGGCGCATCCACGCCGCCGGGCTCGACTCCTTCGCCGGCGCCGGTGCCGAGCTGCTGCCGGAGCGGCCCCGCAAGGCCATCGCCCCGCTGAAGGAGTCCGGCGAGCGCTGGCTGGAGATCATGGAGATCGCGCACGGCCTGGGCGTGGAGTCCACGTCGACCATGCTCATGGGCACCGGCGAGACCAACGCCGAGCGCATCGAGCACCTGCGGATGATCCGCGACGTCCAGGACCGCACGGGCGGCTTCCGCGCCTTCATCCCGTACACCTACCAGCCCGAGAACAACCACCTGAAGGGCCGGACGCAGGCGACCCTCTTCGAATACCTGCGGATGATCGCGATCGCCCGCCTGTTCATGGACAACATCGCCCACATCCAGGGCTCGTGGCTGACCACGGGCAAGGAGATCGGGCAGCTCTCCCTGCACTACGGCGCCGATGACCTCGGCTCGATCATGCTGGAGGAGAACGTCGTCTCCTCCGCCGGCGCCAAGCACCGGTCCAACCGGATGGAGATCATCGACCTGATCCGGAAGGCCGGGCGGGTGCCCGCGCAGCGGTCGACCACGTACGAGCACCTCGTCGTCCACGACGACCCGGCGAACGACCCCGTCGACGACCGCGTGGTCTCGCACTTCTCGTCCACGGCCATCGAGGGCGGCACGGCTCACCCCGAGCTGAAGCTGCTCGCCCCCAACTGAGCCGCACCGGCCGAGTCGCCCCTACTGATCCACCTCAACCGATCGGCAGCGCAGCAGAGTTGGAGACCATTCACACGGCCGAAGCGGTCCGCATCACCTGGGACTCCGATCCCGTCAAGGGCGGTGCGGTGGTCGTCGGGCGGGACCGGATCGGTGCTGTCGGGAAACTCGACGACGTGCGCGAGGCGTTCCCGAAGGCACGGGTGCGCCGCTGGCCGGGCACCCTCGGCCCCGCCCGCGTCCACGAGGGCCCGCTCCCGGACGCCCCGAGCCCGCGCGAACGCGTCCACGCGGTGCTGAAGCTCGGTGCGACGGCGGTCCTGGAGGAGTACGTCGACTCGGCCGAACTCCGGTCCGCCGCCGAGCGCAACGACGTCGTCGTGCTGTCGCGTGCGCGCAACACCGCGATCGTCCTGACCGGCCGCGCCGACCTCGCCGTGTACGACGAGGCGGGGGAGTGCGTCGCGACGGTGTGCGCGGGGCGGCTCGTGCACCGGCGCCGTTGAGCGGGCGGCTCGTGCACCGGCGCCGCTGAGCGGGCGGTCTCCGGGAGCGGCGCCGTTGAGCGGGCGGTCTCCGGGAGCGGGTGGCAGGTGGAAGGTGGCGGGTAGTGGATAGCGGGTCAGCCCGCGAACTCCTCCCCGAACGCCCCCGAACTCTGCTTCACCCCACTGCAGTCGGTCGCCGCCCGGTCGGTCGCGGTGCCCTTCGCGCAACTCCGGTCCCGGGCCGTCGACCACATCGACACCCACCCGACACCCTTCTCCTCGGCGAAGGCACGGACCTCGGCCGCGTCGGCCAGCGTGAAGGTCTCGCCGGCGACGTCGTTGACGCCGATCATCGAGGTGAGCGCCATGCCCCGCCACGCCTGCGCGTCCGACGTGCCGAAGACCTTCTTCAGCTGGGTGTGCGCGGCCTTGGCCGCGGTGAGGGCGTAGCCGCCCATGTCACCGTCGTAGGACTCGCCGTAGTTCATCGTCATCAGGTTGACCGTGCCGACCTCGACGCCGTTGTTGTTGGCGGAGCCGAGCAGCGCCAGGCTGTTCTTGTCCAGGCCGGAGGGCATGACCGGGAGCGTGAAAGAGACCTCCAGGTCCGCGCGTTCCTTCTGGAGCAGCGCGATCGCCTCCGAACGGACCTCCATGGAGGCGGAGTCGGCGAGGTCGTCGCCCTCCACGTCGAAGTCGGCCCGGGTGGCACCGGCCGCGTCGAGTGCCGCGCCGTAGGCCGCCGCCAGGTCCGGCGCGCTGTCGCAGGCCGCCGCGAGTTCCTCGCCGGAGGCGCCGCCGAAGGAGACCCGGACCTGGCCGCCGTCCTTCTTGAGCGCGGCGACACGGGACTTCACCGCCGCGTCGCCGATGGCGTGCGTGCCGTTCCAGCGCGGGGTGCAGTCGCCGCCGTCGGCTATGACGAAGGCCAGGTTGTACGTGGTGGGGGAGCCGGCGGAGTCGGTACCGGCGGCTTCCGTGGCGCTGACGTACGGGGCGTACGACGTGCCGGCCGCGGCGGGGGACGAGGCGCCGGGCGCAGCGGCTGACGAACTGCCGGGCGCGGCCGATATCGAGGGTGCCGGGCGTGCCGCCTCGCCCTGTTCGGAGCACGCGGTGGTGGCCAGGGCGATCAGGCAGCCCAGTCCGACCGCCACCGGCTTCCGGTAACTCCGCATGAAGCACACTCCCGTTCTCGTGAGGTCACAAGGGTCCAGGCCACAAGGGTGTAAACCCCTAGTACGTTTCCCGGCAGCAAACGTCTCACGATGCTGGGCCATCACGGCGCGTTGTGCGGGCGTTCGCGAGAACTCTCAGAGAAAGGACAGGTTGACTCTTTTCTCATGGGTCTCTCACATGAAAACCCGAGTTTAGAGCACATAAAGGCATCCTAATGTCCGGGGAATGCATTCCGAGCCTGCCATCGAAAGCCGCCCCACGCGCGGTCGCCGCCGCAAACGCGGCAACGGATCCGCCGAAGGGCCCGTGTTCGTTGACAACTCCGGACGCCGCGCCAGGCTGCTGCGCCGGTGCGGCCTCCTGCTGGGGGCCGTCTGCGTCGGCTACGCGGCCGTGCTCGGCGCGGCCTTCATGGGGTGGGGGACCTCGCTGACGCCTTCGCAGTTGCTTCCGTTCGCGGGCGCCGGTCCCGTGGGCGGCCGGCCGCAGGGCGGGGGCCCCGGCGGCCCGGGCGGCGCCCCGCCGAGCGGCGTCCCGTCCGCCCCGCCCCAGGTCGCCGGAGACGGCCCCGCCGGTCGCACCGCGACCCCGTCCGCCCCCGCCGACGCCACGGCCCCGTCCGCTTCCGCCTCGGCCTCCGCCGTCGCGGTCGCCGACTGAGCGGGGGCCGTCCGATGGCCACGACCACCCCCTCGCGCGGCCGCCGCCGCGCCCCGTCCCGGATGGAGCGGGCCGCCGGCAAGGCCGCCGCGCTGCAGAAACCGCGCGTCATCCTCGCCCTGCTGCTCCTGCTCGCACTGGTCTGCGTGATGCTGCTCGACGGCTATCTGCGCGCCGAGGTCGGCGGCGACCAGCGGGTGCGCACCGGGGCCGGCTCCAGCGACGTCCCCGACGACGTCCTGGACGGCGGGCCGATCCTCACCTTCCGCGGCGGACAGGCCACCACCGTCTCCGTCCCGGACAAGACCATCGCGCTCACCTTCGACGACGGCCCCAACCCGACCTGGACGCCCCAGGTCCTGGCGATCCTCGAGAAGTACGACGTGCCCGCCACGTTCTTCCTGGTCGGCTCGATGGTGTCGCGGTACCCGGGGATCGTGCGGGACATGGTCGAGCAGGGCGAGGAGGTGGGGATCCACACCTTCACGCACGTCGACCTGTCGTACCAGAGCGACGCCCGCGTCCGGCGCGAGATGGAGCAGACGCAGCTGGCGCTGGCGGGCGCGGCCGGCATCACGACCACCCTGTTCCGGGCGCCGTACTCCTCGGAGACCGACGCCATCGACAACTACAGCTGGCCCGTCTACAAGAAGCTCGGCCAGGACGGCTACACCAGCGTCTTCGTCGACACCGACAGTGACGACTGGAAGCGGCCGGGCGTCTCGAAGATCGTCCAGTGGGCGACGCCGAAGAAGAACGAGGGGGCCTCGGTCCTCTTCCACGACGCGGGCGGGGAGCGTGCGCAGACGATCGCCGCGCTGCCGGAGTACATCGAGAAGATGCGGGCGAAGGGGTACACCTTCACCACGATCAGCGGCGTCCAACAGCAACAGCAACAGCAAGAGCGACAGCAGCAGCAACAACAACAGCGACAGGCCCCGGCCGGAGTGCCTCAGGCCGGGGGGACCCGCCTCCAGGCCGCCCACCGCGAGGCCACCGGCGCCCTCCTCTACGAGGGCAAGGCCCTGGTCGCCGCCGTCGCCGTCGCCGAGTGGGCGGTGCCGGTGCTCTCCGTCGGCCTCCTGGTGGTCGGCGCGGCCGTCATGGGCCGCTTCGGGATGATGCTCGTGCTCGCCCGCCGCCACTACCGGCATCGCAACAGGCGCCGCTTCAGCTGGGGGCCGACGGTCACCCGGCCGGTGAGCGTGATCGTCCCGGCGTACAACGAGAAGGAGTGCATCGCCAACACCCTCGACTCGCTGGCGCGGAGCACGCACCCGATCGAGATCATCGTCGTGGACGACGGCTCGACGGACGGCACGGCGGACATCGCCGAGTCGCTGGGCATGCCGAACGTGCGGGTGATCCGCCAGGCCAACGCGGGCAAGCCGGCCGCGCTCAACAACGGGGTGCGGCACGCCGCCCACGACATCGTCGTGATGATGGACGGCGACACCGTCTTCGAGCCGGACACCGTGGGGCAGCTCGTCCAGCCCTTCGCCGACCCGGAGGTCGGCGCCGTCGCGGGCAACGCCAAGGTCGGCAACCGCACCACCGTCATCGGCGCCTGGCAGCACATCGAGTACGTGATGGGCTTCAACCTCGACCGGCGCATGTACGACCTGCTGCGCTGCATGCCCACCATCCCGGGCGCGATCGGCGCGTTCCGCCGCGAGGCCGTGCTCCAGGTCGGCGGCATGAGCGAGGACACCCTCGCCGAGGACACCGACATCACCATCGCCATGCACCGGGCCGGGTGGCGGGTCGTCTACCAGGAGCACGCGCGCGCGTGGACCGAGGCGCCGGGTTCGCTGGGGCAGCTGTGGTCCCAGCGCTACCGCTGGTCCTACGGCACCATGCAGGCGCTGTGGAAACACCGCAAGTCCCTCACGGACAAGGGGCCTTCGGGGCGCTTCGGACGGGTCGGCATGCCGCTGGTGGTGCTGTTCCAGATCGTCACGCCGGTCTTCGCGCCGCTCATCGACGTGTTCACCCTCTACTCGATGATCTTCATCGACCTGAAGGCCGCCCTGCTCGCCTGGTGCGCGGTGCTCGGCGTCCAGCTCCTGTGCGCGGCCTACGCCTTCCGCCTGGACCGCGAGAAGTACCGCTACCTGCTGATGATGCCGCTCCAGCAGCTGGCCTACCGGCAGATGATGTACCTCGTCCTCATCCACTCCTGCGTCACCGCCCTCACCGGCGGCCGGCTGCGCTGGCAGAAGCTGAAGCGGACCGGCGAGGTCGGCACCCCGGCGGGGGCGAGCTGATGGGGGCGCACAGCAGGGTCGCGGTCGCGGTCGCGGACCCGCCCCGTCAGGCGCCGGCGACCCGCGACCGCTACTTCGACACGCTCCGCGCGGTCGCCCTCGTCCGAGTCGTCGCCTATCACACCTTCGGGTGGGCCTGGGCCGGGCTGGTCTTCCCCTCCATGGGGGTGATGTTCGGCCTGGCCGGCACCCTGATGGCGAGATCGCTGGAGCGCCCCGCGCCCACGGTGATCAGGAGCCGTGTCCGCCGGCTGCTGCCGCCCTTCTGGTTCTGGGGCGTGTTCGTCGTCGGCGCGATGCTGGTGCGCGGCTGGATGCCGGGATGGCAGATCGTCTACTGGGTGGTGCCGCTCGGCGACCCGCCGGGCAGCGCGTGGGGCGAGCAGGCCTGGGAGATCCTCTGGTACCTGCGGACGTACCTGTGGTTCGTGCTGCTCTCCCCGCTCCTGCTGAGGGCGTTCCGGCTCGCGCCGGTCCCGGTCCTGCTGGCGTCCCTCGCCCCGGTCGTCGCCCTCACCTACGCCTGGCAGCCGCCGGACGGCCGCTTCGGCAGCGCGCTCACGGACCTGGCGACGTTCCTGTGCTGCTGGCTCCTCGGCTTCGCGCACCACGACGGCGTCCTCGCCCGGCTGAAGCCCGCCGCGCTGGTCCCGCTCGCGCTGGGCGCCCTGGCGTACGGCGGCTGGTACGCCCTCGCGCACCAGGCCGAGTACGGCACGTACGACCTCGACGAGAACCCGCTCGCGCAGGCGTTCTGGTCGGCGGGGTTCGTGACGCTGCTGATGTACGCCAAGGCCCGCTTCCGGACCGACTTCGCGGGGCTCGCCCGCTTCCGGGGGCCGGACCGGCTCGTGACCGTGTTCAACGCCCGGGCCGTCACGATCTACCTCTGGCACGAGATCGCGCTGGTCCTCGCCGTGCCGCTGATCGACCAGTTCTGGAAGGTGCCCGCCTTCGAGACGTATCTGCCGCTGGACAGCCAGTGGTTCCTGTTCGGCGTGGGCTGGGTGCTGATCGCGCTGTTCGTGCTGCTGTGCGGGTGGGTGGAGGACGTGGCGGCACGGAGGAAGCCGAGGCTCCTGCCCTGAGGCCGTACTGCAAGAATGGGCCCGTGACCCGCGCATCCCTGGACAAGCAGCCGCACGAAGTCGCCTCGATGTTCGACGACGTGGCGGAACGGTACGACCTGACCAACGACGTGCTGTCCCTCGGCCAGGACCGGCGATGGCGCAAGGAGGTCGCCAAGGCGGTCGACGCGCGCCCCGCGCAGAAGATCCTCGACCTGGCGGCGGGCACGGGCACCTCCTCGCTGCCCTTCGCCCGGACCGGCGCCTACGTCGTCCCCTGCGACTTCTCCCAGGGCATGCTCCAGGTCGGCAAGCAGCGGCAGCCCTGGCTGCCCTACACCGCAGGCGACGCGACGCGGCTGCCCTTCAAGGACGGCACCTTCGACGCCGTCACCATCTCCTTCGGGCTGCGCAACGTGCAGGACACGGACGCCGCCCTGCGCGAGATGCAGCGGGTGACCCGGCCCGGCGGGCGGATCGTGATCTGCGAGTTCTCGCACCCGACCTGGGCGCCCTTCCGCACCGTCTACACCGAGTACCTGATGCGCGCCCTGCCGCCGGTCGCCCGGGCCGTGTCCTCCAACCCCGACGCCTACGTCTACCTCGCCGAGTCCATCCGCGCCTGGCCCGACCAGCCCGCGCTCGCGGAGCGGCTGGGCAAGGCCGGCTGGTCGCGGGTGGCCTGGCGCAACCTGAGCGGCGGGATCGTCGCCCTGCACCGGGGCTTCAAGGAGAGCTGACCCCCGCGGGCCCTCACGGCGAGCTGGGGACCATGTACGGCTCGTCCAGCTCTCGCTGGAGTCCGCCCCGGGGCGGTCGGGGGATCCGCGGCTCGTGCACGCCCCCGCCGCCCTCGCCGGGGCCGAAGTCGAACCACACGTAGACCATCGAGTCGCGCGGCACCGCGGCCCCGGGGTGCGGGTACTGGCGGACGACGTAGTCGACGACGGCGAGATGGAAGTCCGGCCGGTCCGGTGCGTTGAGGAACAGGCCTTGCGCCCGGGCCGTCTCCCTCGCGTCCACGGCCATCAGGCCGACCAGACGCGGTACATGCACTTCGGGTGTATTGCGGGATATCTGCACAGATGTCACCCCCAGCGGTACTGGAAGGGTAACTCCGGCTCCGGACCGGCCGGAAGCGACATGTGTCTTTCTGTGACAGTCGACTACGCAGCGTCAGCGGACGGTCGCTGGAGGTCGAGGCGGTAGCAGTGTCCCGTCCGCTCCGAGGCCGGCGTCGTGAACGTCTCGGCCAGGCGCATGCCCAGCCGCTGTGCGACCGCCACGGACCGGGTGTTGCGGGCGTCGATCATCGCCACCACGCCCGGTACGCCGGCACCCCGCATCCGCTCCAGAGTCTGCCGCGCGGCGGCGGTGACGTACCCCTTGCCCCAGTGCTCCCGGCCGAGCCGCCAGCCGATCTCGATCTCGCCCGCCGGGCCCCAGCTCCGCTCCCAGGGCTGGGCCCCGGTGAAGCCGATGACCTGTCCGGAGCCGTCGAGCACGGTCCACAGGCAGAAGCCGAGCTCCGCGTCGTGCCGCCGCTGACGGGCGGTGAGTTCCTCGTAGACCGACAGCTCGGCGGACCTGCCGCCGTGGAACTCCATGACCTCCGGGTCGTCGAAGATCCGGTGCCAGTCGAACGCGTCCTCGTGGGTGGGGACACGGAGCCGTACAGCGGGGAGAGCTCGGTTCACGGAGGCAGCCCTTCAGCCGGGTGACGAGTGCTGCTGCATAGACTGCCCATGTCCAGTGCCGGTCGGCACCAGATTTCGAACCTTGGGGAGATCCCGCCGTGACCGACGTGACCGAGCCCCTCTCCGAGAACACCGCCGACGTGATCGTCGTGGGCGCGGGGCCGGCCGGCTCCACCACCGCCTACCACCTCGCCAAGGCGGGACTCGACGTCCTCCTCCTGGAGAAGACCGCGTTCCCGCGCGAGAAGGTCTGCGGCGACGGCCTCACCCCGCGTGCCGTCAAGCAGTTGGTGGCCATGGGCATCGACATCTCGGAAGAGGCCGGCTGGCTGCGCAACAAGGGCCTCAGGATCATCGGCGGCGGGGTGCGGCTCCAGCTCGACTGGCCGGATCTCGCCTCCTTCCCCGACTACGGCCTCGTCCGCAAGCGCGACGACTTCGACGAGCAGCTCGCCCGGCAGGCCCAGAAGGCGGGCGCCCGGCTGTACGAGCGCTGCAACGTGGGCGCGCCGGTCGTCGACGACCGCACGGGCCGCATCACCGGCGTGCACGCCAAGCTCGGCGAGGACAAGCGCGAGGTCACCTTCCACGCGCCGCTCGTCGTGGCCGCCGACGGCAACTCCACCCGGCTGTCCCTCGCGATGGGCCTGCACCGCCGCGAGGACCGCCCGATGGGTGTCGCGGTGCGGACGTACTTCACCAGCCCGCGGCACGAGGACGACTACCTGGAGTCCTGGCTCGAACTGTGGGACCGCCGCGGCCCCGAGGACCGTCTGCTGCCCGGCTACGGCTGGATCTTCGGCATGGGCGACGGCACCTCCAACGTCGGCCTGGGCGTGCTCAACACCTCCGACTCCTTCAAGGAACTGGACTGGCGCGAGGTCCTGAAGGCCTGGTGCGCGTCCATGCCGGAGGACTGGGGCTACACCCCCGACAACATGACCGGCCCCATCCGCGGCGCCGCCCTGCCCATGGCCTTCAACCGCCAGCCTCACTACACGAAGGGGCTGTTGCTGGTCGGCGACGCCGGCGGCCTGGTGAACCCCTTCAACGGCGAGGGCATCGCCTACGCCATGGAGTCCGGCCAGATCGCCGCCGACGTCATCGTCCAGGCCCACGCGCGGTCGACACCGGCCGGCCGCGAGCTGGCCCTCCAGCGCTACCCGCGCGTGCTCAAGGACACCTACGGCGGCTACTACACGCTCGGCCGCGCCTTCGTGAAGCTCATCGGCAACCCGAAGGTCATGCAGATCGCCACGCAGCGCGGTCTCACGCACCCCCTGCTGATGAAGTTCACGCTGAAGCTCCTCGCGAACCTCACCGACCCGACCGGCGGCGACGCGATGGACCGCATCATCAACGGCCTGAGCAAGGTGGCGCCGAAGGCCTGACCAGACTCCGGGTCTCTCAGGCGCTGAGCGCCCCGATGCGGGCGGCCCGGCGCGCGAGCACCTCGTCGCGCCGGTCCGCCATCTGCCGCAGAGCCTCCTTGCGTTCCCGCCCGGACAGCCGGTCCAGGTACACCTGGCCGTTCACATGGTCGGTCTCGTGCGCCAGGCAGCGCGCGAAGTAGCCGGTGCCCTCTATGACGAGCGGTTCGCCGTCCCTGTCGAACCCATGGACGACGGCCCGGTCCGGGCGCGGTACGTCCATCACGGCGCCGGGGACGGAGAGGCAGCCCTCCGAGTCGTCGAGAAGCCTCCTGCGCGAGGCGTCGAGCGGTTCCAGGACCGGGTTGACGACGTGCCCGACGTGCCGCACCCCGTCGTCGTCCGGGCAGTCGTAGACGAACAGCCGCAGATCTACCCCGACCTGGTTCGCGGCGAGCCCGGCTCCGTCCGCGATGTACATCGTCAGGAACATGTCGTCGATGAGCGCGGCGAGGTCCGGGCCGAACTCGGTGACGTCCCGGCACGGCTTGTGCAGGACCTCCTCACCGGCCTCGGTGATCCGCCGGACCTTGCCGTGCCGGGCCTCGGGCGCATGCCGGGGGTAGGAGTCGACGGGCCGTCCTTGCACGAAGACGCTGGGCATTCTGCTCTCCTCGGGTGTCCGGTGTGAGTGACCGGCACTCATCACAACAGAACCCGGGTGGCCGTCCCAGGAGGAGTCCGGCCACACCGGCCGTCCCCGGAAGGGGCCAGAAGGCCGTCTGGGCCCTGCGCGACGGATCGGCTCGTCCCCGGGCACCCGTCGGCCCCGAAAGGCCGGGAGACGGCCGCGAGGACGGCAGGAAGGGGGGGGCGGACACGACGGGAGGGCCGCTGCCCCCGTAGCGGCAGCGGCCCTCAAGCCCGTACGCGTGACGTCAGAGGACGCGCACCGCGCCCGACGCCGGGTAGCCCGACAGATCCTGGATGACGACGCCCTTGGACGGGTTGGCCGCGTCCAGGTACTGGCCGTTCCCGATGTAGACACCCACGTGGTACGCGGAGCCCTTGCCGCCCCAGTAGAGGATGTCGCCGACCTGGACGCTGGACAGCGGGACGTCCGTGCCGGCCATCGACTGGTCCTGCGAGACGCGCGGCAGGTCCACACCAACCTGCTTGTACGCGGCCTGCACGAGGGAGGAGCAGTCCCAGGCGTTGGGACCGGTGGCGCCCATGACGTAGGCGTCGCCCACCTGGGCCTTGAGGAACGCGACGACGGTCGCGACGCTGCCGCTGGAGGGCGCCGACACCGACGTGGAGGCGGACGCGGACGTGGAGGCGGAGAGCGTGGCGCGCTCGGAGCTGCGCGTGGCGCGCTCGGCGGCGGCCTTGCGGGCGGCCTCGGCGGCCTTCTTCTTGGCCTCCGCCTTCTTCTTCGCCTCGGCGAGGTCCTTCTTGGCCTCCGCGGCGGCCTTGGCGGCGGCTGCGTCACGCTCGGCGCGCAGTTCGTAGTTCGCGGCCGCCTGCTGGGTGGCGGCGGCGGACTGGGCGACCTGAGCCGACAGGTCGGCCGTCAGGGTGGGCAGTTCGATGGTCTGCGTCACCGGCTCGGCGGCGTTCGCCGAGGCCGACGCACCCGCCGCTGCCATGCTGAGAACGCCACCGGCAACGCCGGCGCGCAGGGCGATCGAAGAGGTCGCGCTGCGGCGGGGTTTCCGGTGGCTGCGTATGTGAGCGGTGTGGGACATGGGAACAACCGGTACCAGGGGCTCCTTCATATCTTCAAGAAACGTGTGCTGCGCCACAGTTGTTCAAACAGGACCCCAAAACCCCCGCTCGGGGCTCTTTATTGACGCCGTAACGGACATTGCGGGCGCTCCGTTACGGGGCTGTGATCACGGTCTTTGATCAATACGCCCGAATTGCCCCGCACCTACCACCGGTTGGGTTGATTGGCCAAGCCCCGTTCTCATGAACCTCTCATGCGTGTGACGGAGGTCACGGAACGGTCGCCGGAGCGAACGCGTCGCGCGCCGTAGATCACGACCGGATCACGGGCTCGCGAAGATCGTGAACGCGTGCACGTGTCCACACCCCGCCCCGTGTGCCCCCTGATGTGTGAACGCGCCTCTATCAAGAGATCGAGTCCATCTCCAATTTGCATGCAAGGGAACTCTCTTGATATTGAGACGCGCCCTCCGGCCTGCGACGACGGGCCAAAATGTCACCTCTGGTGATCACTCGGACGCTTCGCGTGTGAAGATCACCGCTCATCCGACTTCATGATCGATCGTCAGGTGGCAGAGATCACAAAGCTTGTGCAATACCCCGTGTCGCAGATCACAGAGCGTCGGGCATAAGATGCACGCGGTTGGGCTTGTGACCTGCTTCACATGTTCCCGATCTTCGCCGGGGCGGGCGGGGTTCGCGGGACTGGTGGGGCGGAAGTGAGCCCGATGCAAACCGCCAGCAGTCAGTGCCGACTGAGAGGAGCGAGGAGCGGTGAACGCTTATGCGCCCATCCTCGTACTGGGAGCCCTCGGGGCAGGCTTTGCGATCTTCTCCGTGGTCATGGCCACGTTGATCGGGCCCAAGCGGTACAACCGGGCCAAGCTCGAGGCCTACGAGTGCGGTATCGAGCCGACCCCCACGCCGGCCGGCGGCGGGCGCTTCCCCATCAAGTACTACCTGACGGCGATGCTCTTCATCGTCTTCGACATCGAGATCGTCTTCCTCTATCCCTGGGCCGTCACCTTCGACGCCCTGGGGATTTTCGGGCTCGTGGAGATGCTGCTCTTCGTGCTCACCGTCTTCGTCGCGTACGCGTACGTATGGCGGCGCGGCGGCCTGGAATGGGACTGAGGGGCCACAAGTCATGGGACTCGAAGAAAAGCTGCCGAGCGGCTTCCTGCTGACCACCGTCGAGCAGGCCGCGGGCTGGGTGCGCAAGTCGTCCGTCTTCCCCGCCACGTTCGGCCTCGCCTGCTGCGCCATCGAGATGATGACCACCGGCGCCGGGCGCTACGACCTGGCGCGCTTCGGCATGGAGGTCTTCCGGGGATCGCCGCGCCAGGCCGACCTGATGATCGTCGCGGGCCGGGTGAGCCAGAAGATGGCGCCGGTGCTGCGGCAGGTCTACGACCAGATGCCGAACCCCAAGTGGGTGATCTCCATGGGGGTCTGCGCCTCCTCGGGCGGCATGTTCAACAACTACGCGATCGTCCAGGGCGTCGACCACATCGTCCCGGTCGACATCTACCTCCCGGGCTGCCCGCCACGGCCCGAGATGCTCATGGACGCCATCCTCAAGCTCCACCAGAAGATCCAGTCCTCCAAGCTCGGCGTGAACGCCGAGGAGGCGGCCCGCGAGGCGGAGGAGGCGGCGCTCAAGGCCCTGCCCACGATCGAGATGAAGGGGCTGCTGCGATGAGCGACGCGAACGGCACCAACGGCCCGAACCCCGAGAAGGACCTGTCGGCCTCCAACCTCCCCGGCCAGCGCGGCGAGGGCGGCGAGGAGATCCGCGTCCAGCGCGGCATGTTCGGCGCGAACAACGGCGGCGATACCTCCGGCTACGGCGGCCTGGTCCGCTCGGTCCGGCTCCCGGGACCGGCGACCCGCCCCTACGGCGGCCCGCGCGCCGGAGGCGCATATGGATACTTCGACGAGGTCGCCGACGAGCTGGAGGGCGCCCTGGAGGAACAGGGCCTGCTCCCCGGCAACGCCATCGAGAAGACGGTCGTCGACCGCGACGAGCTGACCTTCCACATCGAGCGTGAGCACCTGCTCCTCGTCGCCCGCACCCTGCGCGACGACCCGGCCCTGCGCTTCGAGCTGTGCACCGGCGTCAGCGGCGTCCACTACCCGAGTGACAAGGGCCGCGAGCTGCACGCCGTCTACCACCTGCGCTCGATCACCCACAACAGGCTGATCCGCCTGGAGGTCAGCGCCCCCGACAGCGACCCGCACATCCCGTCGCTGTTCTCCGTCTACCCGACGAACGACTGGCACGAGCGCGAGACGTACGACTTCTTCGGCATCGTCTTCGACGGTCACCCGGCCCTGACGCGGATCATGATGCCGGACGACTGGCAGGGCTTCCCGCAGCGCAAGGACTACCCCCTCGGCGGCATCCCCGTCGAGTACAAGGGCGCCCAGATCCCGGCTCCGGACCAGCGGAGGTCGTACTCATGAGCACTTCCCACGCCTCCCCTCGTGAGACCACCGAGGGCACCGTCTACACCGTCACCGGCGGTGACTGGGACGAGGTCGTCGAGTCCGCGGCCCGCGCCGACGACGAGCGCATCGTCGTCAACATGGGCCCGCAGCACCCGTCCACGCACGGCGTGCTCCGCCTGATCCTGGAGATCGAGGGCGAGACCGTCACCGAGGCCCGCTGCGGCATCGGCTACCTGCACACCGGCATCGAGAAGAACCTCGAGTACCGGACCTGGACGCAGGGCACGACGTTCGTGACGCGCATGGACTACCTGACGCCGTTCTTCAACGAGACGGCGTACTGCCTCGGCGTCGAGAAGCTCCTCGGCATCGAGGACCAGATCCCGGACCGGGCCTCGATCATCCGGGTGCTCCTGATGGAGCTGAACCGGCTGTCCTCGCACCTGGTCTGCATCGCCACCGGCGGCATGGAACTCGGCGCCACCACGATCATGATCTACGGATTCCGTGATCGTGAACTCATTCTCGACATCTACGAGCTGATCACCGGCCTGCGGATGAACCACGCGTACATCCGCCCCGGCGGACTCGCCCAGGACCTGCCGCCCGGCGCGGTGGACCAGATCCGCGAGTTCGTGAAGAAGATGAAGAGGAACCTCCCGGAGTACGACAAGCTCGCCACCGGGAACCCCATCTTCAAGGCCCGCATGCAGGACGTGGGCTACCTGGACCTGGCCGGCTGCATGGCCCTCGGCGCGACCGGCCCGATCCTGCGCTCCACCGGCCTGCCGCACGACCTGCGCAAGACGCAGCCGTACTGCGGCTACGAGACGTACGACTTCGAGATCCCGACCGCCGACACCTGCGACTCCTACGGCCGCTTCCTGATCCGGCTGGAGGAGATGCGCCAGTCGCTCAGGATCGTCGAGCAGTGCCTGGACCGGCTCCAGCCCGGCCCGGTCATGGTCGCCGACAAGAAGATCGCCTGGCCGGCCCAGCTGGCCCTCGGCCCCGACGGCCTCGGCAACTCCCTCGACCACATCAAGAAGATCATGGGCACCTCCATGGAGGCCCTGATCCACCACTTCAAGCTGGTCACCGAGGGCTTCCGCGTCCCGCCGGGACAGGCGTACGCGGCGGTCGAGTCGCCCAAGGGCGAACTCGGGGTGCACGTCGTGTCCGACGGCGGCACCCGCCCCTACCGGGTCCACTTCCGCGACCCGTCCTTCACCAACCTTCAGGCCATGGCGGCGATGTGCGAGGGCGGCCAGGTCGCCGACGTCATCGTCGCCGTCGCGTCCATCGACCCCGTGATGGGAGGCGTCGACCGGTGACCACCTCATCCTCCGAGCGGGGCGTCAGCCTGGGCATGCCCGAACTGCCCGCACCCGCCTACCCGGACGACGTACGGGCCCGGCTGGAGACCGACGCGCGCGAGATCATCGCCCGCTACCCGGACTCCCGGTCCGCCCTCCTGCCGCTGCTGCACCTCGTGCAGGCCGAAGAAGGGCACGTGACCCGCACCGGCATGCGGTTCTGCGCGGAGATGCTCGGCCTCACCACGGCCGAGGTCACCGCGGTCGCCACCTTCTACACCATGTACCGGCGCCGCCCGAGCGGTGACTACCAGGTCGGGGTGTGCACCAACACCCTGTGCGCCGTCATGGGCGGGGACGCGATCTTCGAGGAGCTCCAGGAACACCTCGGGGTCGGCAACGGCGAGACCACCGACGACGGCAAGGTCACCCTGGAGCACATCGAGTGCAACGCGGCCTGCGACTTCGCGCCGGTCGTGATGGTCAACTGGGAGTTCTTCGACAACCAGACCCCGTCGAGCGCCAGGCGCCTCGTCGACGACCTGCGCGCCGGACGGCCGGTCACGCCCACCCGCGGGGCGCCCCTGTGCACCTTCAAGGAGACCGCCCGGGTCCTCGCCGGTTTCCCCGACGAGCGCGACGGGGCCGTGGAGTCCGGGGGGAGCGCGGGACCCGCTTCCCTGGTCGGCCTGAAGCTCGCCAAGGGGGAGGGAGCCTCCGCGCGCGTGGTGCATCCGCGCGGTGAGGCGGCCCGCACCGGGGCCCCGCACGACCCGTCACCGACGGAGCACTTGAGCTCGCACGACGCGCCGCAGGACACGTCGGCCTCCGACCCTGCCCACCCGGCCGGGCCTGCCGCCGAGGAGGGGGAGTGATGACCTTGGCACCCGAGCTGAAAGACATGAGCCCCGAGAAGCTGCTCGCACCGGTGCTGTCGGCCTTCTGGGACGAGGACAGGTCCTGGACGCTGGACGTGTACCGGCGGCACGACGGCTACGAGGGGCTGCGCAAGGCGCTCGCCATGTCGCCGGACGACCTGATCGCGTACGTCAAGGACTCCGGTCTGCGCGGGCGCGGTGGCGCGGGGTTCCCCACCGGGATGAAGTGGCAGTTCATCCCGCAAGGGGACGGAAAGCCGCACTATCTGGTTGTCAACGCCGACGAGTCGGAGCCCGGGACGTGCAAGGACATCCCGCTCCTCTTCGCGAACCCGCACAGCCTCATCGAGGGCATGATCATCGCGTGTTACGCCATCAGGTCGTCGCACGCCTTCATCTATCTGCGGGGTGAAGTCGTCCCCGTACTGCGGCGGTTGCACTCCGCCGTGCGCGAGGCCTACGAGGCGGGCTTCCTCGGCGAGAACATCCTGGACAGCGGACTCGACCTCGACATCACCGTGCACGCGGGGGCGGGCGCGTACATCTGCGGTGAGGAGACCGCACTGCTGGACTCGCTCGAAGGCCGCCGGGGCCAACCGCGGCTTCGTCCCCCCTTCCCTGCCGTCGCGGGCCTCTACGCGTGCCCGACTGTGGTGAACAACGTCGAATCCATCGCGTCGGTTCCCGCGATCATGAACCGGGGCAAGGAATGGTTCCGGTCGATGGGGAGCGAGAAGTCGCCCGGCTTCACCCTCTACTCCCTGTCCGGCCACGTCGCCAGCCCCGGCCAGTACGAGGCGCCGCTCGGGATCACGCTCCGCCAGCTCCTCGACATGAGCGGCGGGATGCGCCCCGGGCACCGCCTGAAGTTCTGGACGCCGGGCGGCTCCTCGACCCCGATGTTCACCGACGAGCATCTCGACGTCCCTCTTGATTACGAAGGAGTGGGCGCCGCGGGTTCCATGCTCGGCACCAAAGCTCTCCAGTGCTTCGACGAGACGACCTGCGTGGTCCGTGCCGTCACCCGCTGGACCGAGTTCTACGCCCACGAGTCCTGCGGCAAGTGCACGCCCTGCCGCGAAGGGACCTACTGGCTCGTGCAGCTGCTGCGCGACATCGAGGCCGGCAAGGGACAGATGTCCGATCTCGACAAGTTGAACGACATCGCCGACAACATCAACGGCAAGTCCTTCTGCGCCCTCGGCGACGGCGCGGCCTCGCCGATCTTCTCCTCGCTCAAGTACTTCCGCGAGGAGTACGAGCAGCACATCACGGGCCGGGGCTGCCCCTTCGACCCGGCCAAGTCGACGGCCTGGGCCGACCGCACGGAGGTGAACGCATGACCGTGACCACCAGCTCTCCCTCCGGTGGGGGAGAGGCGGCGGTCCCGCCGGAGGACCTCGTGTCGCTGACGATCGACGGCGTGGAGATCAGCGTGCCCAAGGGCACCCTGGTCATCCGGGCCGCCGAGCAGCTCGGCATCGAGATCCCCCGGTTCTGCGACCACCCCCTGCTCGACCCGGCCGGCGCCTGCCGCCAGTGCATCGTCGAGGTCGAGGGCCAGCGCAAGCCCATGGCCTCCTGCACCATCACCTGCACCGACGGCATGGTCGTGAAGACCCATCTCACCTCGCCGGTCGCGGAGAAGGCCCAGAAGGGTGTGATGGAGCTCCTGCTCATCAACCACCCGCTGGACTGCCCGGTCTGCGACAAGGGCGGCGAGTGCCCGTTGCAGAACCAGGCCATGTCGCACGGCGACGCCGAGTCCCGCTTCGACGGCCGCAAGCGGACCTACGAGAAGCCCGTCCCGATCTCCACGCAGGTGCTGCTCGACCGCGAGCGGTGCGTGCTGTGCGCCCGCTGCACCCGGTTCTCCAACCAGGTCGCCGGCGACCCGATGATCGAACTCGTCGAGCGGGGCGCGCTCCAGCAGGTCGGCACCGGCGAGGGCGACCCCTTCGAGTCGTACTTCTCCGGCAACACCATCCAGATCTGCCCGGTCGGAGCGCTGACCTCGGCGGCGTACCGATTCCGCTCCCGCCCCTTCGACCTCGTCTCGTCCCCGTCGGTCTGCGAGCACTGCTCCGGCGGCTGCGCCACCCGCACCGACCACCGGCGCGGCAAGGTCATGCGGCGGCTCGCGGCGAACGACCCCGAGGTCAACGAGGAGTGGATCTGCGACAAGGGACGGTTCGGGTTCCGTTACGCGCAGCAGCGCGACCGGCTCGAGACGCCCCTGGTGCGCAACGCGGAAGGTGAGCTGGAACCGGCCTCCTGGCCGGAGGCGCTGCAGATCGCCGCCCAGGGGCTGCTGGCCTCCCGGGGCCGCACCGGTGTCCTGACCGGCGGCCGCCTCACCATCGAGGACGCCTACGCGTACAGCAAGTTCGCGCGCGTGGCGCTCGACACCAACGACATCGACTTCCGCGCGCGCGTGCACAGCAGCGAGGAGGCCGACTTCCTCGCCGCCCAGGTCGCCGGGCGCGGCCGCGACCTCGACGGCACGGGCGTCACGTACACCGCCCTGGAGAAGGCGCCCGCGGTCCTGCTGGTCGGGTTCGAGGCGGAGGAGGAGGCGCCCGGCGTCTTCCTGCGGCTCCGCAAGGCCTGGCGGAAGCACGGACAGAAGGTCTTCTCGCTGGCCACGCACGCCACCCGGGGTCTGGAGAAGGCCGGTGGCACGCTGCTGCCGGCGGCTCCCGGCACCGAGACCGAGTGGCTGGACGCGCTCGCGAGCGGCGTCGGTCTGGAGGACGACGGAGCTCGCGCCGCCGAGGCGCTGCGCACCGAGGGCGCCGTGCTCGTCGTCGGCGAGCGGCTGGCGGCGGTCGCCGGCGGCCTGACCGCCGCCGTGCGCACCGCTTCCGCGACCGGGGCGCGGCTGGTGTGGATCCCGCGCCGGGCCGGGGAGCGCGGCGCGATCGAGGCGGGTGCGCTGCCGTCACTGCTGCCGGGCGGGCGTCCGGCCACCGACCCGCGCGCGCGTGACGAGGTCGCCGCCGTCTGGGGCGTCGCCGGACTGCCGCACCGCTACGGCCGTGACACCGGCCAGATCGTCGAGGCCGCGGCGACCGGAGAGCTCCAGGCGCTGCTGGTGGCGGGCGTGGAGACGGCCGACCTGCCCGACCCGGCACGCGCGCGTGCCGCGCTCGAGGAGGTCGGCTTCCTGGTCTCGCTCGAACTGCGGCCCGGCGAGATCACCCGCAAGGCCGACGTCGTCCTGCCGGTCGCCGCGGTCGCCGAGAAGGCCGGCACCTTCCTCAACTGGGAAGGCCGGGTCCGCTTCTTCGAGGCCGCGCTCAAGCCCGACCAGATGACCCGCCGCCTCGCACCCAGCGACGCGCGCGTGCTGCAGATGCTCGCCGACGCCATGGACGTCCACCTCGGGCTGCCCGATCTGCGCACCGTGCGCGCGGAGATCGACCGGCTCGGCCCCTGGGACGGCCCGCGGGCCACCGAGCCCCTGGAGACCGCGGGAGCGCTGCCCCGCCCGGCCGCCGGGGAGGCGGTTCTCGCCGGGCACCGGCTGCTGCTCGACCAGGGCCTCCTCCAGCAGGGTGACGAGGCGCTCGCCGGGACGAGGCACGCCGCACGCGCGCGTGTGTCGTCCGCGACGGCCGCCGAGGCGGGCGTCAAGGACGGCGACCTGCTCGCGGTCACCGGCCCCGAGGGGGTCGTGGCACTCCCGCTCCAGATCAGCGACATGCCGGACCGGGTGGTGTGGCTGCCGCTGAACTCCACCGGCGGCGGCGTCGCCTCCGACACCGGGGCGCGGCCCGGCTCCCTCGTCCGCATCGGCCCGGCGACGCTCGCCGGCGAGGCCCCCAAGGAGGTGGAGGCATGAGCCCGTACCTCGCCGCAGAAGACCTCTCGGTGTTCGGCACCGACCCCTGGTGGCTGGTCGTCATCAAGGCGGTGTTCTGCTTCGCCTTCCTGATGGTGACCGTGCTGGTCTCCATCGTCATGGAGCGCAAGGTCGTCGCCTGGATGCAACTGCGCATCGGCCCCAACCGGCACGGCCCCTGGGGCATGCTCCAGTCGCTCGCCGACGGCATCAAGCTGATGCTCAAGGAGGACGTCGTCGTCAAGCGCGCGGACAAGGTGGTGTACGTCCTCGCGCCGATCGTCGCGGCCATCCCGGCCTTCATGGCGATCGCGGTGATCCCCTTCGGCCCGTCCGGCAACGAGATCTCGATCTTCGGCCAGCGCACCACGATGCAGCTCACCGACCTGCCGATCGCGATGCTATACATCCTCGCGGTCGCCTCCGTCGGCATCTACGGCATCGTGCTGGCGGGCTGGAGCTCCGGCTCGACGTACCCGCTGCTGGGCGGCCTGCGGTCCTGCGCGCAGATGATCTCCTACGAGATCGCGATGGGCGCCGCCTTCGCCTCCGTGTTCCTCTACTCGGGGTCGATGTCGACGTCGACGATCGTCGAACAGCAGCAGGACCGCTGGTACATCGTCCTGCTGCCGCTCTCCTTCGTCATCTACATCGTGACGATGGTCGGCGAGACCAACCGCGCACCCTTCGACATGCCGGAGTCCGAGGGCGACCTGGTCGGCGGCTTCAACACCGAGTACTCGTCGATCAAGTTCGCGATGTTCATGCTCGCCGAGTACGTCAACATGGTGACCGTCTCGGCCGTCGCCACCACGCTGTTCCTCGGCGGCTGGCGGGCCCCGTGGCCGATCAGCACCTTCTGGGAGGGCGCGAACCACGGCTGGTGGCCGATGCTCTGGTTCACGGTCAAGGTCCAGCTGCTGCTGTTCATGTTCATCTGGATCCGCGGCACCCTGCCGCGCGTGCGCTACGACCAGCTGATGAAGCTCGGCTGGAAGGTCCTCATCCCGGTCTCGCTGGTGTGGCTGATGCTCGTCGCCAGCGTGCGGGCCCTGCGCAACGAGGGCTACGACTTCGGCGACATCGCCCTCTACGTCGGCGGCGGCGTGCTGGCCCTGCTGGTGCTCTCCTTCGTCGCGGACATGTTCCGCGAGAAGTCGAAGCAGGACGGCGAGCCGGCCGAGAGCCAGGCCGCCTTCGACCCGATGGCGGGCGGATTCCCCGTACCGCCGCTGCCCGGACAGGAGCTCCCGCCGGTTCCGCGACGCCCCTCGCGCCGGGACCGGGAGCTGATTGTCAGTGGTGGCCCCGATACTCAGAGTGACGAATCTCTGGGCGGATCTACGGATGGAAAGGAGGCGTCCGATGGCTGAGGAACCGAAGGACACCAAGCCCGGTTTCCAGAACCCGGTGGCCGGCTTCGGCGTGACCTTCAAGGCCATGTTCAAGAAGCGGCTGACCGAGCAGTACCCCGAGCAGCAGAAGACCACGGCTCCGCGCTTCCACGGACGGCACCAGCTCAACCGCCATCCGGACGGCCTGGAGAAGTGCGTCGGCTGCGAACTGTGCGCGTGGGCCTGCCCCGCCGACGCGATCTACGTGGAGGGCGCGGACAACACCGACGAGGAGCGCTACTCGCCGGGCGAGCGGTACGGCCGCGTCTACCAGATCAACTACGCCCGCTGCATCCTGTGCGGCCTGTGCATCGAGGCCTGCCCCACGCGCGCGCTCACGATGACGAACGACTTCGAGCTCGCCGACTCCAGCCGGGCCAACCTCATCTACACCAAGGAGCAGCTGCTCGCCGGTCTGGAGGAGGGCATGGTCGACTCGCCCCACGCCATCTACCCGGGCATGGACGAGCAGGACTACTACCGCGGCCTGGTCACCGAGGCCGCGCCCGGCACCGAGCAGCAGGTCGCCCACTCCAAGGGCGAGGTCGTGCAGGAGGCCGACTCGACCTTCGGCGGGACCGAACCGGCGTCGGAGAAGGTGATCGGCCGATGACCACCCAGCTCGCCGCCTACTCCACCTCCACCGGAGAGGCCGTCCAGTTCTGGATCCTCGGCACCGTCGCGGTGATCGGCGCCCTGGGCACCATCCTCCTGAAGAGGGCCGTGCACAGCGCCCTCTGCCTCGCCGGGACCATGATCATTCTGGCGGTGTTCTACCTCGCCAACGGCGCCTACTTCCTGGGCGTCGTCCAGATCATCGTCTACACCGGCGCGATCATGATGCTGTTCCTGTTCGTGGTGATGCTCGTCGGCGTCACCGCGGCGGACTCCCTGAAGGAGACCATCAAGGGCCAGCGCTGGCTGGCCCTGCTGTGCGGGCTGGGCTTCGGCATCCTGCTGTTCGCCGGGATCGGCAACGCCTCCCTCAAGGAGTTCAACGGCATCGGCCAGGCGAACGCCGGCGGCAACGTGCAGGGCATCGCCGCCCTCCTCTTCACCCGGTACGTCTTCGCGTTCGAGATCACCGGCGCCCTGCTGATCACGGCCGCCGTCGGCGCCATGGTGCTCACCCACCGCGAGCGCACCGAGCGCGCCAAGACACAGCGGGAGCTCGCGGAGGAGCGCGTCCGCGAGGGCAAGTACATGCCGCCGCTGCCGGCACCCGGCGTGTACGCCCGGCACAACGCGGTCGACATCGCGGGCCTGCTGCCCGACGGCACCCCGTCCGACCTCACCGTCAGCAAGACGCTGCGCGAGCGGGGCCAGATCCGGGACGTGTCGCAGGAGGCGCTCAACGACCTCAAGGCCCTGGAGCAGCGTGCCGAGGAGCGCCTGGAGCGCAGGGCCATCGAGCCGGCCACGTTCAAGCGGCCCGAGGAGGCGTCGAAATGAACCCGGTCAACTACCTCTATCTCGCGGCCCTGTTGTTCACGATCGGCGCGACCGGCGTGCTGATCAGGCGCAACGCGATCGTCGTGTTCATGTGCATCGAGCTCATGCTCAACGCCTGCAACCTCGCGTTCGTCGCCTTCTCCCGGATGCACGGCAACCTCGACGGCCAGATCATCGCCTTCTTCACGATGGTCGTCGCCGCCGCGGAGGTCGTGGTCGGGCTCGCGATCATCGTGTCCCTGTTCCGTGCCCGCCACTCGGCCTCGGTCGACGACGCCAGCCTGATGAAGCTGTAAGGGGTCGGGAGAATCGTGGAGAACCTGATTGCGCTGCTGGTGGCGGCGCCCCTGCTCGGAGCGGCGGTCCTGCTGTGCGGCGGACGCCGGCTGGACGCCGTGGGCCACTGGGTCGGCACGCTGCTCGCGGCCGTCTCCTTCGTCCTCGGCGTCGTGCTCTTCACCGACATGCTGGGCAAGGGCGCCGAGCACCGTGAGATGAGCCAGCACCTGTGGAGCTGGATCCCGGTGGAGGGCTTCCAGGCGGACGTCGGCTTCCAGCTCGACCAGCTGTCCATGACGTTCGTCCTGCTGATCACGGGCGTCGGATCGCTGATCCACCTGTACTCCGTCGGGTACATGGAGCACGACGAGCGGCGCCGCCGCTTCTTCGGCTACCTGAACCTGTTCCTCGCGGCGATGCTGCTGCTCGTCCTCGCCGACAACTACCTGCTGCTGTACGTCGGCTGGGAGGGCGTCGGTCTCGCCTCCTACCTGCTGATCGGCTTCTGGCAGCACAAGCCCAGCGCCGCCACGGCCGCGAAGAAGGCCTTCCTGGTCAACCGCGTCGGCGACATGGGCCTGTCCATCGCGATCATGCTGATGTTCCTGTGGTTCGGCACCTTCGCCTTCGGCCCGGTGCTCGGCAGCCACACGGAGGCCGGGCTCGCCGGTGCCGCCGGTGAGGACAAGCTGACCGCCATCGCGCTGATGCTGCTGCTCGCCGCCTGCGGCAAGTCCGCCCAGGTGCCGCTGCAGTCCTGGCTCGGGGACGCGATGGAGGGCCCGACCCCGGTCTCGGCCCTGATCCACGCCGCGACCATGGTGACGGCGGGTGTCTACCTGATCGTCCGCTCCGCGGCCGTCTTCAACGGTGCCCCGGACGCGCAGCTGGTCGTCACGATCGTCGGTGCGGTCACACTCCTGTTCGGTGCGATCGTCGGTTGCGCCAAGGACGACATCAAGAAGGCACTGGCCGGCTCGACCATGTCCCAGATCGGCTACATGGTGCTGGCCGCGGGCCTCGGCCCCATCGGCTACGTCTTCGCGATCATGCACCTGGTGACGCACGGCTTCTTCAAGGCCGGGCTGTTCCTCGGCGCCGGTTCGGTCATGCACGGCATGAACGACGAGGTGGACATGAGGAGGTACGGCGGCCTGCGGAAGTACATGCCGATCACCTTCGTCACCTTCGGCCTCGGCTACCTGGCCATCATCGGCTTCCCGGGCCTGTCCGGCTTCTTCTCCAAGGACAAGATCATCGAGTCGGCGTTCGCCAAGGGCGGCACCGAGGGCTGGATCCTCGGCGCCTGCGCCCTCCTCGGCGCGGCCATCACGGCGTACTACATGACGCGCGTGATGCTGATGACGTTCTTCGGCGAGGAGCGCTGGCGCAACGCCCCGACCCCGTCCCCGGCCCGGCCCGACGTGGAGCCCGCCGCGGAGACCCGCGGTGAGTACGCGCCTCCGCACCCGCACGAATCGCCCAAGATCATGACGATCCCGATGATCGTGCTGGCCGTCGGGTCCGTCCTCGGCGGTGCGTTCTTCAGCATCGGCGACCGCTTCGTGCACTGGCTGGAGCCCATCACCGGGCACAGCCACGGGGACTCGCCGATCAGCGCGGGCGTGGTCACCGGCGCGACCGTCGTGTGCATGGTCATCGGCGTCGCCCTCGCCTGGGCCCAGTACGGCCGCCGCCCGGTCCCGGCCGTCGCCCCGCGCGGCTCGCTGCTCACCCGGGCCGCCCGGCGCGACCTGCTCCAGGACGACTTCAACCACGTCGTCCTGGTCCGCGGCGGCGAGCACCTGACGCGGTCCCTGGTCTACGTCGACCACACCCTGGTCGACGGCGTCGTCAACGGCACGGCGGCCTCGGTCGGCGGCCTCTCCGGGCGGATGCGCAGGCTGCAGAACGGCTTCGCCCGCTCCTACGCGGTCTCGATGTTCGGGGGTGCGGCCCTCATCGTCGCCGCGACCCTGCTGATGAGGGCGGTCTGATACCGATGTCCTTTCCTCTGCTGACAGCGACAGCGGCGCTCCCGGCCGTCGGGGCGATCGCCACGGCCGCCGTACCGGCCGCCAAGCGCACCGCCGCCAAGTGGCTGGCGCTGCTCTTCTCGCTCGCCACGCTCGTCCTGGCGATCACCGTCCTGGTCCGCTTCGACCCGGACGGCGACCGCTACCAGCTCACCGAGTCGCACGCCTGGATCGCGGACTTCGGCGTCCGCTACGAACTGGGCGTGGACGGCATCGGCGTGGCGCTCATCGCGCTCACGGCGCTGCTCATCCCGTTCATCATCCTCGCCGGCTGGCACGACGCCGACCCGCTGGAGACCGGAAGCAAGCGGTGGCGGCCCACACAGGGCTTCTTCGCCCTGATCCTCGCCGTCGAGGCGATGGTGATCCTCTCCTTCGAGGCCACCGACGTCTTCCTCTTCTACATCTTCTTCGAAGCCATGCTGATCCCGATGTACTTCCTCATCGGCGGCTTCGGGGACCGTGCCCACGAGCACGGCGAGAAGGCGGCGGCGACGCAACGCTCGTACGCGGCGGTGAAGTTCCTCCTCTACAACCTGGTCGGCGGTCTGATCATGCTGGCCGCGGTGATCGGTCTGTACGTGGTCGCCGGAAGCTTCTCGCTCACGGAGATCGCCCAGGCCCGCGCCAGCGGCTCGCTCGACATGGCGACCACCACCGAACGCTGGCTCTTCCTCGGCTTCTTCTTCGCCTTCGCGGTGAAGGCCCCGCTGTGGCCGCTGCACACCTGGCTGCCCAACGCCATGCAGGAGTCCACCGCCCCGGTCGCCGTGCTCATCACGGCCGTCGTCGACAAGGTCGGCACCTTCGCGATGCTCCGCTTCTGCCTCCAGCTGTTCCCGGAGGCCAGCAAGTGGGCGACGCCCGCGATCCTCGTCCTGGCGCTGATCAGCATCATCTACGGGGCGCTGCTCGCGGTCGGCCAGCGCGACATCAAGCGGCTGGTGGCCTACGCGTCGATCTCCCACTTCGGCTTCATCATCATGGGCATCTTCGCGATGACCAGCCAGGGCCAGTCCGGGGCGACGCTCTACATGGTCAACCACGGCATCTCGACGGCCGCGCTGATGCTGGTCGCGGGCTTCCTGATCTCCCGGCGAGGCTCGCGGCTCATCGCCGACTACGGCGGGGTGCAGAAGGTCGCCCCGGTGCTCGCCGGCACCTTCCTGATCGGCGGCCTGGCGACGCTCTCCCTGCCGGGACTGGCACCGTTCGTGAGTGAGTTCCTGGTCCTGGTCGGCACGTTCACGCGCTACCCGGTGATCGGGATCATCGCCACCTTCGGCATCGTCCTCGCCGCGCTCTACACCCTCGTCCTCTACCAGCGGACGATGACGGGCCCGGTGAAACCGGAGGTCGCCAAGATGCCGGACCTCAGGGTGCGCGAGCTCGTGGTGGTCGCCCCGCTGGTCGTCCTGCTGATCTTCCTGGGCGTCTACCCGAAGCCCGTCACACAGATCATCGATCCGGCGGTCCAGCAGACCATGTCCGACGTACACAAGAAGGACCCCCAGCCCGAGGTGGAGGCGGCCAAGTGAGTGCGACAGCCGTCCACAGCCTGTGGACAACCGCGGCCGAACCGATCACCAAGATCGACGCGCCGAAGTTCGAGTACGGGCAGCTCGCCCCCACCCTGATCATCGTCGGCGCGGCGATCCTCGGGATCCTGGTCGAGGCGTTCGTACCGCGTAAATCGCGTTACCACGTCCAGATGTTCGTGTCCGTCGTCGCGATCGCGGCCGCCTTCGCGGCGGTCGTCGCGCTCGCGGCCGACGGGTACGGCACGACCAAGGCGCGCATCGCGGCGATGGGCGCCATCGCCGTCGACGGACCGGCGCTCTTCCTCCAGGGCACCATCCTGCTGGCGGCCCTGGTCGGTCTGTTCACCTTCGCCGAGCGGCGCCTCGACCCGGAGGCGCACGGCAACCGGGTCGACTCCTTCGCCGCGCAGGCCGCGTCCGTGCCGGGCAGCGAGAGCGAGAAGGCGGCCGTGAAGGCCGGGTTCACCACCACCGAGGTGTTCCCGCTGCTGCTGTTCGCCGTCGCCGGCATGCTGATCTTCCCGGCGGCCAACGACCTGCTGACGCTGTTCGTGGCGCTGGAGGTCTTCTCGCTCCCGCTGTATCTGCTGTGCGCGCTGGCCCGCCGCAAGCGGCTGATGTCGCAGGAGGCGGCGGTCAAGTACTTCCTGCTCGGCGCGTTCGCCTCCGCGTTCACCCTGTTCGGCATCGCGCTGCTGTACGGCTACGCGGGCTCCATGTCGTACGCGACGATCGCTCAGGTCGTCGACGGCACGGTCCAGGACGTCAACCCGGCGCTCGCCGGCACCATGGGCAACGACGCGCTGCTGCTGGTCGGTGCCGCGCTGCTGGTGATGGGCCTGCTGTTCAAGGTCGGCGCGGTGCCGTTCCACATGTGGACCCCGGACGTGTACCAGGGCGCGCCCACGCCGGTGACCGGCTTCATGGCGGCGGCGACGAAGGTGGCGGCGTTCGGCGCCCTGCTGCGCCTGCTCTACGTCGTCCTGCCCGGTCTGCGCTGGGACTGGCGGCCGGTGATGTGGGCCGTGGCGATCGTCACCATGCTGGGCGGTGCGATCGTCGCGATCACGCAGACCGACATCAAGCGGCTGCTGGCCTACTCGTCGATCGCGCACGCCGGGTTCATCCTCGCGGGTGTCATCGCGACCACGCCGGACGGTGTCTCGTCGGTGCTGTTCTACCTCGCCGCCTACTCGTTCGTGACGATCGGCGCCTTCGCGGTGGTCACGCTCGTACGTGACGCGGGCGGTGAGGCGACGCACCTGTCCAAGTGGGCGGGGCTCGGGCGCAGGTCACCGCTGGTGGCGGCGGTGTTCGCGGTGTTCCTGCTGGCCTTCGCGGGCATTCCGCTGACCTCCGGCTTCGCCGGGAAGTTCGCCGTGTTCAAGGCGGCGGCGGAGGGCGGGGCCGCCCCGCTGGTCGTGATCGGTGTGATCTCGTCGGCGATCGCGGCGTTCTTCTACATCCGCGTCATCGTGCTGATGTTCTTCAGCGAGCCGCGACCGGAGGGCCCGACGGTGGCCGTGCCGTCGCCGCTGACGATGACGGCGATCGGGCTGGGTGTGGTGGTCACGCTGGTGCTCGGTGTGGCGCCGCAGTACTTCCTGGATCTCGCGGGGCATGCGGGGGTGTTCGTCCGCTGACGCCACGCTCGCGGTGCGGCTGCGGCCCGGCTTCCCTTCGGGGGCCGGGCCGCCGGCTTTTTCGAGGGGCGGCCGCCCAGCCTGTGGATAACTCCGGGGGCTGTCGGCGGTGACCCCTATCGTGGACACAGTGGTCGAAGGACGACGTACGGGGGGCACGACGATGGGTGGGACAGGCGGTATCGCCGAGATGTCAGTGACGCAGAGCGAGGCGCTGGCCGCGCTGGACCGGGTCTTCGGGTACGAGGCCTTCCGCGGTGAGCAGGAAGCGGTCATCGAGCATGTGGTGGCGGGCGGCGACGCCGTCGTGCTCATGCCGACCGGTGGCGGCAAGTCGCTGTGCTACCAGATCCCGTCCCTGGTCAGACCCGGTACGGGAGTCGTCGTCTCCCCGCTCATCGCCCTCATGCAGGACCAGGTGGACGCGCTGCGGGCGCTGGGCGTGCGGGCCGGGTTCATGAACTCCACGCAGGACTTCGACGAGCGGCGGGTCGTGGAGGCCGAGTTCCTCGCCGGAGAACTGGACCTGCTGTACCTGGCGCCGGAGCGGCTGCGGCTGGAGAACACGCTCGACCTGCTCTCCCGCGGCAAGATCTCCGTCTTCGCGATCGACGAGGCGCACTGCGTCTCCCAGTGGGGCCACGACTTCCGGCCCGACTACCTGTCCCTGTCGCTGCTCGGCGAGCGCTGGCCCGACGTGCCGCGGATCGCGCTCACGGCGACGGCCACGCGCGCCACGCACCAGGAGATCACCGAGCGGCTGAACATGCCGGCGGCCCGGCACTTCGTGGCGAGCTTCGACCGGCCCAACATCCAGTACCGGATCGTGCCCAAGGCCGACCCGAAGAAGCAGCTGCTGAGCTTCCTGCGCGAGGAGCACGCGGGAGACGCGGGCATCGTCTACTGCCTGTCGCGCAACTCGGTCGAGAAGACCGCCGAGTTCCTCAGCCGCAACGGCGTGGAGGCGGTGCCCTACCACGCCGGTCTGGACGCGGGCACCCGCGCGGCCCACCAGTCCCGCTTCCTGCGCGAGGACGGCCTGGTCGTGGTGGCGACCATCGCCTTCGGGATGGGCATCGACAAGCCGGACGTACGCTTCGTCGCCCACCTCGATCTGCCCAAGTCCGTCGAGGGCTACTACCAGGAGACGGGCCGGGCGGGCCGTGACGGGCTGCCGTCGACGGCCTGGATGGCCTACGGGCTGAACGACGTCATCCAGCAGCGGAAACTGATCCAGTCCGGTGAGGGCGACGAGGCCTTCCGGCGCCGGGCCCAGGCCCACCTGGACTCGATGCTGGCGCTGTGCGAGACGGTCCGGTGCCGCCGGGGCCAGCTCCTCGCCTACTTCGGCCAGGACCCCGACCCGGCCGGCTGCGGCAACTGCGACACCTGCCTGACCCCGCCGGAGACCTGGGACGGCACCATCGCGGCGCAGAAGGTGCTGTCGACGGTGGTGCGGCTCCAGCGCGAGCGCGGGCAGAAGTTCGGCGCCGTGCAGATCGTCGACATCCTGCTGGGCAAGCGGACCGGCAAGGTGATCCAGTTCGACCACGACCAGCTGTCGGTGTTCGGCATCGGTGACGAACTGGCCGAGGCGGAATGGCGGGGCGTCATCCGGCAGTTGCTGGCCCAGGGACTGCTCGCGGTGGAGGGCGAGTACGGCACGCTGGTGCTGACCGAGGCCAGCGGGACGGTGCTGCGGCGGGAGCGCGAGGTGCCGCTGCGCAAGGAGCCGAAGAAGCCGGTGACCTCCCGGTCGGGGTCCTCCGGGTCGTCCGGCTCCGCGAGGGGCGAGCGCAAGGGCAAGGCGGCCGCCCCCGAGCTGCCCGAGGAGCTGCTGCCCGCGTTCGAGGCACTGCGCGCCTGGCGGGCCGAGCAGGCACGCGAGCAGGGCGTCCCGGCGTACGTCATCTTCCATGACGCGACCCTGCGGGAGATCGCCACCCTGTGGCCGGCCTCGGTGGCCGAGCTGGGCGGGATCAGCGGGGTCGGCGAGAAGAAGCTCGCGACGTACGGGGAGGGTGTGCTGGAGGTGCTGGCCTCGCTGGGTGACCGGCCCGGGGCGCGGCCGGCCGCCGCACCCGGCCCGAGCGGGCCGGACGACTGGCCGGAGACGGACGCGGAGCCGGAGCCCGACTGGATATAGGGCCGGGCCCCGGCGCCGGGCCGGGGCGGTGGTCGCCCGTCGGCCCGGCCGGGGCAACCGTCACAGTGCTCGTGCCGCGTACGCCCTGACGTCCGCGTCGGGGTCCGTCGTCGCCGTGGCGAGGGCCGCGCGGGCCTCCTCGGTCGCGCTGTGCCGGGTGAGGGCCAGGACGGCGGCCTTGCGCACGTCGGCGTTGGCGTCCGCGAGGACCTTGGCGAGCGCGGGGACGGCCACCTCGGGGTCGGCGACCGACAGGGCCGTGGCGGCCCCCGCCCGCACCTGCCAGGCCGACTCGGACAGGGCGGCCACGGCACGCGCGGTGAGGGGCGGCGGGCAGCCGGTCGTGCCCAGCGCCCCGTAGGCCGCCGCCCGGACCAGGGCGTCGGGGTCGTCGAGGAGACCCGTGAGGGCCGCTTCGACCGGGTCGGGGGCGGAGCCGGCCGGGGCCTCGCCCGTCAGCCGATCGGCACCCACCGTCGCCAAGCCCTTGGCGATCGCCACCCGGACCTCGCGGGACGGGTCGGCCGGCGCCGCACCGGCCAGTTCGCCGGCGGCGTCGACCGACACCAGCGCCCGCACGGCTTCGATACGGACGGCGATGTCGGAGTCGGCCAGGGCGTCCGCGAACAGCGCGGCGTCTCCGAGGCGCAGGGCACGCAGCACGTCCAGCGCCGCGGCACGCACCACCGGGTCGGGCTCGGCCAGGGCGGCCGCGAGGCCGTCACGCAGCTCGGGCTCGGGCGGGAGCGTCTCGACCAGCTCGCGCAGTGACGCGGCCGCGGCGGCACGCACCTCGGTGGCGGTGTCGCGCAGGGCGGCGGCGAGGGCGGGGCCGGTGCCCGGCGGCAGTGTCTCGGTGAGCACGGCGACCGCCTCGCGGCGGACAGCGGGCTCCGGGTCGGTCAAGTAGGGCTGAAGGGCCTGGAGTTCGGGCTCCTCGTCGGCGAGGGCGACGAGTTCGAGGAGGCGGGCGGCAGACCGCTCACCCGCGGGAGCGGAGGGCTGCGACCCCTCCGTCGCTCCGGCCGGGACGACCGGTTCCGCCACCCCGGCCTGGGCCGCCACCGGCGCCAGATCCCGCGAGCCCGCCGTCGCCACGTCCTCGGCGTGGACCTCGCCGAGGTGCCGGGACGTGCCCCCGACGGGGGTGAAGCCGTCGACCGGAACGAGATAGGGAGCCACGGGACGGGCCGTGAACTCCATCGCACCAGAGGGGGACTTGTGCAGATCGAGATGGTGGAACCAGGACGCGTCGTCGCGGGCGGGGTGGTCGAGACGGTCGTGGTAGAGGCCCCAGCGGGACTCCGTGCGGGCCAGGGAGGACCGCGCGGCCATCTCCGCGCAGTCGCGGATGAAGGTGACCTCCGCGCAGCGCATCAGCTCGTGCGCGGTGCGGGCGCCCATCTCGGCGATGTCGGTGCGCATCCGCTCGAACGCCTCCAGCGCCAGCGACAGCCGGGCGCCGGACTTCGGCGGGGCCACGTAGTCGTTCACGAAACGGCGCAGCTTGTACTCGACCTGGGGCTGCGGCGGTCCCTCGGGATTGCGCAGCGGGCGGTAGATCAGCTCGTGCGCCTGACGCAGCTGGTCCGTCGGCAACTCACCGGCGTAGGCCTGGTACTGGGACGCGTCCGCGCCCGCCAGGTCGCCGAAGACGAACGCGCCGATCATGTAGTTGTGCGGCACGCAGGCCAGGTCGCCGGCCGCGTACAGCCGGGGCACGGTCGTACGGGCGTGGTCGTCCACGCGGACGCCGGAGGCGGAGTGGCCGCCGCACAGGCCGATCTCGGAGATGTGCATCTCCACGTCGTGGGTGCGGTAGTCGTGGCCGCGGCCGGAGTGGAAGGTGCCGCGGGTCGGGCGTTCGGTGGAGTGGAGGATGGTCTCCAGGGCGGAGACCGACTCCTCGGGGAGGTGGCTCAGCTTCAGGTAGACCGGGCCCCGGTCGGAGGCCACCTCGGCCGCGAACTCGGCCATCATCTGGCCGGACCAGTAGTCGGAGTCGACGAAGCGTTCGCCGTGCCGGTTGACCTGGTAGCCGCCGAAGGGGTTGGCGACGTAGGCGCAGGCCGGGCCGTTGTAGTCCTTGATCAGCGGGTTGATCTGGAAGCACTCGATGCCGGTGAGCTCGGCGCCCGCGTGGTAGGCCATGGCGTAGCCGTCGCCCGCGTTGGTGGGGTTCTCGTAGGTGCCGTAGAGGTAGCCGGAGGCGGGCAGGCCCAGGCGGCCGCAGGCGCCGGTCGCGAGGATCACCGCGCCCGCGCGGACCTGCACGAACTGTCCCGTGCGGGTGTTGAAGCCCGCCGCTCCGACTGCTCGTCCTTCGGCGGTGAGCACGCGCACCGGCATCACCCGGTTCTCGATGCGGATCCTCTCCCGCATCTCGCGCCGCCGCAGCTGCCGGTACAGGACCTTCTTGACGTCCTTGCCCTCCGGCATCGGGAGGACGTACGAGCCGGAGCGGTGGACCTGGCGGACCGCGTAGTCGCCGTGCTCGTCCTTCTCGAACTTCACGCCGTACGACTCCAGCCGCTGCACCATGCCGAAGCCGCGGGTGGCGGTCTGGCGGACGGTGGACTGGTCGACGATGCCGTCGTTGGCGCGGGTGATCTCGGCGACGTAGTCGTCGGGTTCGGCGCGGCCCGGGATGACCGCGTTGTTGACGCCGTCCATGCCCATGGCGAGCGCGCCGGAGTGCCGCACATGCGCCTTCTCCAGCAGCAGCACGTTCGCGCCGTGCTCGGCGGCGGTCAGGGCCGCCATGGTGCCGGCGGTGCCGCCGCCGATGACGAGGACGTCGCAGGTCAGTTCCTCGGCGTCGGCGAGGGAGGGGACGGCCAGGGGGGTGTCCGCAGGGGAGTTCACGGAGGTGGTCACCGGGGTGCCTTTCACGTACCGAGCGAGGTGAGGACGTCGCGCCGCAGGGCCACGCGCGCCTGGTCGTCGCGCGTGCCGCGGTCGCGCGGGCGGGGGATGTCCCGTACGGCGACGAGTCCGCCCGCGCCGAGCAGGGCCACGCGGTCGCCGAGGAACAGCGCCTCGTCCACGTCGTGGGTGACGAAGACGACGGTGGCGCCGGTGCCCTGGAGTACCTCCACCAGCAGGTCCTGCATGCCGGCCCGGGTCTGCGCGTCGAGGGCGCCGAACGGCTCGTCCATCAGGACGGCGCGCGGGCGTCCGGCCAGGGCGCGGGCCAGCTGGACGCGCTGGCGCTGCCCGCCGGAGACCCGGTGCGGCAACTGCCGCGCCTGCGTGCCGAGTCCGACCCGCTCCAGCCAGGCCTGGGCCTGTTCCCGGCGCTCGGCGCGGGACACACCCCGGATGGCGAGGGGGAGTTCGACGTTGGCGCGCAGGCTCCGCCACGGGAGCAGGGCGTCCTCCTGGAAGACCAGGGCGCGGTCGGCCGAGGGACCGGTCAGCGGCTGTCCGTCCTGGGTGATCTCGCCGGCGAGCGGCGGCAGCAGGCCGGCCAGGGTGCGCAGCAGGGTCGACTTGCCGCAGCCGGAGGGGCCGACCACGGTGAGGATCTCGCCGGGGGCGATGTCCAGGTCGACCTCGTCCAGGGCGGGGGCGCCGGGGCGGCCGAGGGAGGCGCCGGACAGGGTGAGCCGGGTGCCGCGCACCGGCGTCGCGGTGACATCGGACTCGGAGGTGGTGTTCCGGGCGGCCTCGGACGAGGGGTTGGGGACGGTCTCGGGCGAGGGGTTGGGGACGGTGTCAGACGAGGTGCTCATCGCGTGCCTCCTCGGGTCGGGACCCACCGGGCGCTGTGGCGGGAGCGGCCGGCGCCGTCGGCTTCACGGAGCGGGCGGGCCGGGGCGGCCGGGCGGCGGGGACGTACGCGGTGCGGGGCAGCCAGCGGGTGAGGCGGCGGCCCAGCAGTTCCACGGCCGTGGAGGTGAGCCAGCCGAGGACGCCGATGGTGACCATGCCGACGAACACGCCGGGGTAGTCGACGACGGTGTAGTCCTGCCAGGTGCGGTAGCCGACCCCGTACTGGCCGGAGATCATCTCGGCGGAGATCACACAGATCCAGGACACGCCGATGCCGACGGACAGGCCGCCGAACACCCCGGGCAGCGCGCCCGGCAGGACGACGGAGCCGAGGATCCGCCACCGGCCGCCGCCCATGGTGCGCACCGCCTCCTCCCACACGGGCGTCAGGGCGCGCACCGCGTGCCGGGTGGAGACCAGGACCGGGAAGAAGGCGGCGGTGCAGGTGATGAAGACGATGCCCTGTTCGTTGGAGGGGAAGAGCAGGATCGCGACGGGGACCAGGGCGATGGCCGGGATGGGGCGGATCACTTCCAGGATCGGCCCGAGCAGGTCCTCGGCGAGGCGCGAGCGCGCCACGAGCACGCCCGTGGCCACGCCCAGGACCGCGGCCAGCAGGAAGCCGCTGAGGATCCGGGTGAGGCTGTCGGTGAGGTCCGTCCAGTAGTCCGGCCCGGACAGCCGGGCGGCGAAGGCCCGGGCCACGTCGGTGACCGTCGGGAACTGCGAGAAGCGCAGCCACAGGTCGACGTGCAGGCTCGTCAGCGTCTGCCACAGGCCGAGGGCGGCGGCCAGCGAAAGGACCCGGAGCACATACCGGCTCACGACGCTTGCTCCAAGGCGTCGGCGTAGGAGACGACCCGCGCCCCGCCGTGCCCGGCGACGTACTCCTGCGCGGTGTCGGGCGCGACGAAGGGCAGCAGCTTGGAGCCGTCGGCCACCCACACCGCCTTGTCGGCGAACCAGAGGGTGCCGGTGGTGGTGTCGGGGACGTAGGCGGCGCGGAGGGTGTCCCGGTGCCCGGCGACGTAACGCAGCAGTTCGGAGGGGGATGTGAACGGGACGGTCTTCGAGGCGCCCTTGGGCCAGGCCTCGCTCGCGGCCGGTGCGGGCTTCGTGGCGAGATGCTTGGTGTACGCCGTCGCCCCCAGGGCCTTCTTCACGTACTGGTCGTCGACGAAGGAGTCGACGTCCACGTCGCCGGTGAGCTTCGCCGCCTTGAGGATCGACACGTCCTTCTTCAGGGCGGAGACGAGCTGGGGCTTGATCGCCGGGTCGAAGGTGGCGACGCCGTGCGCGCCGTTGTAGAGGTAGACGACCTCGGCGGGCAGGCCGGTCGCCTTCGCGACCTTCTCTGCGGCGTCCACCGGGTGGTCGTTGAGGTAGTCGGTCGCCTCCGCCTGGGCCTTCAGGAAGGCGTCCAGCACGGCCGGGCGCTCCTTCGCGAAGTCCTCGCGGGCGGTGACGCCGTGGAAGGTCGGCAGATTCAGCCGGGCTCCGTCGTAGATCGCCTTCGCCTTGTCCTGGTAGGCGAGCAGACCGGGCCAGGCGACGAACTGCGACAGGGCGTCCGTGCTGCCCGCCGCGAGGGCGGAGGCGCCGACGGAGGGCTGCTGGTTGAGCTTCTGGATGCCGCTGTTCGGGTCGATGCCGGCGCGCTGCAGGGCCCGCACGAGGGTGCCGTCGGCGGCCGAGCCGACGCTCGTGGAGACCTTCTTGCCCTTCAGGTCCTTCAGGGAGGCGAGCTTGGAACCGGGCGCGGTGACGATGGTGTTGAGGCCGCCGCGCAGGTTGTAGCCGGTGACCGAGACCAGGCGGGTGGGCTTGTTCAGCTGCTTGCCGCGAGCCGCGTTGATGAGCAGCGGGAAGTCGCCCATCGAGCCGATGTCGATCTTCCCGGCGGTCATCTGGGCGGTGATGGGCGCGCCGGTGGCGTAGTCCTGCCAGTCGACCTTGTAGTGGACGCCGTCGTGGAGGGAGTTCAGCTGCTTCTCGAAGGAGCCGAGCGAGCGGAGCAGGGTGCCCGCCGTGACGGTGTTGATGGTCCGGGACTGGTAGCCGACCGTGACGGTGACCGTGGAGCCGCTGCCGGCCTCGGCGTCACCGCCGCAGGCGCTGAGCGGGAGCAGGAGGACGGCGGCGGATATCGCGACTGCTGTGCGGTTCATGGTGGTTCGGGACATGGCGGTTCGGGCCTCTCACCGGAGCAGATAGGGCATGTTGACCGTGACGGCTCCGGTGGGGCATCGGGCCGCGCACGGGCCGCAGTACCAGCACTCGTCGACATGCATGTAGGCCTTGCCGTTGCGCTCGTCGATGGCGAGGGAGTCCAGCGGGCACATGTCCACGCAGAGGGTGCAGCCGTCGATGCACTTCGACTCGTCGATGGTCACGGGCACGTCGGCCCGCTGGGGCGCCAAGGGCATGGATGTCTCCGGGAGAGTGCGCGAGCGGGGTGGTTACCGGTTCCGGTGCAGCAGGCCGCTCATGGTGATGCGGTCGCCGCGGAAGCGGATGAACTCCAGGTCGACCGGGCGGCCGTCCGCGAGGTGGGTGAGGCGTTCCAGCATGAGGACAGCGGCGCCGCGCGGAGCCTCGAGCACGGCGGCCGAGTGGGTGTCCGCGCTGACCGCTTCCAGGGTGATCTCGGCGTGGCCGAGACGCTGGCCGGTGACGGCTTCCAGGAGGCGGAAGACGTCGGTGTTCTCGAGATCGGCGCCGAGCAGTTCGGTGCCGATGTCGAGGGGCACGTAGGTGAGGTCGAGGGACAGGGGCAGGCCGCCCAGGCGGCGCAGCCGTTCGATGTAGAGGACGTCGGTGCCGGGCGGGAGGTGGAGCCGCTCGGCGACGGGCGCGGGTGCCGGGGCCGGGCCCATGGTGCGGACCTCGTTGGTGACCCGGCCGTGCTCGCGGAGGGTTTCCGCGAGGCCCATCAGACAGTCGAGGCCGTGGGGGTACTTGTGGGCCACGACCACGGTGCCGACGCCGGGCTGGCGTTCGACGAGCCCCTCGGCCCGCAGCAGGTCGAGGGCCTCACGGACCGTGTTGCGGCTGACGCCGTAGTCGGTCGCGAGGGTCGACTCGTGGGGGAGGGTGCCGTCGGGGAAGGCGGCGGCGAGCAGCTGGCGTCGCAACAGGTCGGCCAACTGCCGTGCCCGGTCGGCGCGCAGCCGGCGCCGCGCGCGGTGGGCGGCGACGGTCGTCGCGGCGCCCTGGCCGGCGTGGTCCCGAATGCGGTCGGTAGGCATGGATCGGACCATACCTATCAGGTAGGAAAAGTAGTGTTGCGGGAGTGTTGCGCCACCCGGAATGTGACCGGTTCGACTGCTGAACTGGCCTTTCGGCGGACCTGCGGCAAGATCTGCCACCGCCCCCGCGGCCGCTCCGGCTACGACAGCGCCGTCAGGCCCGGCGCGAACGCGATCAGCAGGGGCAGCAGCGGTACCAGCGCGGCCGTGGTGGTGGTCAGGGCCCGGTGGCGGCGGCCCAGCCGGGGCGGCGGTTCCAGGAGCCGGTCGACCCGCTCGCCCAGCAGGCGGTGGCTGGAGGCGCAGGACAGGACACCGCGGTGCTGGTTCAGCTCGATCAGGGCCAGGGCCGTGGTCAGGTGGCCGCAGCGGCGGGAGGCGGTGTCGTCGGCGGCCAGTTCGACCAGGCGGTGGGTCTGGTCGCAGAAGTGGGCGAACAGCGGGATGCGCGGGAACCCGGTGGCCAGGGCGGTGGACAGGTGCAGCAGCCAGTCGTGGCGGGCACGGGCGTGGCCGCGCTCGTGGGTGAGGACGGCGTCGAGCTGGTGCTTGGTGAGGCGGTGCAGGGCGCCCGTGGTGACGATCAGCTGCGGCGGGTTGCCCGGCATCCACCAGGCGTCCGGGTACTCGTCCTCCAGCACGAGCAGGGGGCCCCGCGCGGCGCCGAGGCCCGCCGGCAGGTCGGGGGCGCGCTCGCGCAGGTGGGCTCGGGACCGGGCGCGACGCCGGCGCGCCTCGACGAGTTCCCGCGCGAGCATCGCGGTCGTCCAGGCGGCACCGCAGGCCAGCAGCAGCGTGAGCGCGGCGGCCCACGGCGGGGCGGTGGACAGGTCGTACGCCGCGGTCACGGCGGGCGGCGCCGGGGCGAAGAGCTGGGCGCGGACCGTGCCGAAGACGGCGGCGGCGCCCAGGGCGAGCGCCGTCACGCAGCACAGCAGGACGGTGGCGACCAGGCACTGCCACACCCACAGCCCGACCACCGGTTCCCGCTCGGGCCACGCGGACCGGGTCAGCGCACGGGGCACGGGCACGGCGGCCGTCACGGCGACAACGCACAGCAGGAGCAGGCAGACGGTCATTGCCACGGGCTCCGGTTCCTGGTCGGAAGGGGGCGGCTACGGGTCGTGCGGGGGAGGGCGCCTACAGGGGTCGTGCGGGGGAGTGCGGCCGCCGAGCGTGCGACGGCCTCCGGGTGCGGGCACACCGCCCGATGCCCAGTATGACGGGCCGGGCGGTGTGAGTCAGGGGTCGAACGCAAGTCGAACGCGAACAGAAGAGCCGGGAGGCCCTCATTCCGCTCCCGGCACCACCCGCCCCGTCACCTCGCCCAGCCCCACCCGCACGCCGTCCGGCCCGGGGGCCCAGGCCGACAGGGTCACCACGTCGCCGTCCTCCAGGAACGTCCGCTTGCCGTCCGGGAGTTCGAGCGGGTCGCGGCCGTTCCAGGTCAGCTCCAGCAGGGAGCCGCGCTCCCGGTCGGCCGGACCGCTGACCGTGCCCGAGCCGTACAGGTCCCCGGTGCGCAGGGACGCCCCGTTCACGGTCATGTGGGCCAGCTGCTGGGCGGCCGTCCAGTACATGGTGGAGAAGGGCGGCTCGGAGACCACGTGGCCGTTGACGGCGACCGTGATCCGCAGGTCGTAGCCGCTGGGCTCCTCGTCGCTGTCGTCCAGGTACGGCAGCAGCTCGTGGGTCCGGGCCGGCGGGGCCACCCGGGCCTCCTCCAGGGCGTCCAGCGGAGTGATCCAGGCCGACACCGACGTGGCGAAGGACTTGCCGAGGAACGGGCCGAGCGGCACGTACTCCCAGGCCTGGATGTCGCGTGCGGACCAGTCGTTCAGGAGGCACAGCCCGAAGACGTGATCCCGGAAACCGCCGAGGGCCACCGGCGCACCCATCCGGGACGGCACACCCACGACGAAGCCGACCTCCGCCTCGATGTCCAGGCGGACGGACGGCCCGAACACCGGGGCGGGGTCCGTGGGCGCCTTGCGCTGGCCCGAGGGGCGCGCGACCTCCGTGCCCGAGACGACGACCGTGCCGGAGCGGCCGTGGTAGCCGATCGGCAGGTGCTTCCAGTTGGGGGTGAGGGAGTCCTCGGCGTCGGGGCGGAAGATCCGGCCGACGTTCCGGGCGTGGTTCTCGGAGGCGTAGAAGTCCACGTAGTCCGCGACCTCGAAGGGGAGGTGCAGGGTCACCGAGGACAGGGGGTGGAACAGCGGTTCGACGGTCTCGCGGTGGGAGGGCACGGTCACCCACGCCGTCAGCGCGCGGCGTACGTCCGACCAGGCCGTGCGGCCCGCGGCCAGCAGCGGGCCGAGGGTCGGCCGCGCGAGCAGGGAGGCGTACGGCGAGCCGAGCGCGTGGGCCGCCGCGCCCGCGTCCAGCACGTGGTCACCGAGCCGGACGCCCACGGTCCGGTGCGCGGAGCCGGGGAGGGAGAACACGCCGTACGGCAGGTTGTGAGGGCCGAAGGGATCGCCCTCGGGGACATCGAAGGGGGGCATCGGGTGCTGCCTCGCTTTCGGGTGTGCCGTGTCGTCGCCACGTGTCCGTGGTCGTGCCACACGTTACGGGTGGCACACCGGTCCTGGGCAGAGTCCGAGGAGGCGGACACGGACGAACGGGGCAGGTGGGCCCGGGGGATGCCGCGCGGAGCGGTTCCGGCACGTCCGGACGCGGCGGACGGGACGGCACATACGTACGAGCCGGAAGTTATCCACAGGACGCGACGCAATCTTGACGGAGCGGTGCGAACGGGGCGACTCTGGGCGGGTGCCGGAAGGCCTCGGGGAGGGGGCGTTCCGACGGCACACCAGGGGGGCGGATGGCCATTGGGGAGGCCGGTCCGGGCTCGACGCGGCGTGGTGCACAGCCGGCACGGCTGGAAGAGACCATGCGCGCACGGCTCGGCCGGGAATGTGTGTACGTACCGTCGTGCCGCTTCGGGCTGTACGTGGCGCTGCGCCACTGGTGCCCGCCCGGCGGCCGGGTACTGATGTCGCCGGTCAACGACGACGTGATCTTCTTCGTCGTGCTCGCGGCCGGACTGCGCCCGGTGCAGGCGCCGTTGAACCCGCTGGACGCGTCCATCGACCTCGATGCCGTGCCCGAGGAGACGTGGCGCTCGGTGTCGGCCGTGCTCACCACGAACCTGTACGGGAACCCGGACCCGGCACCGCGACTGCGGGAGAAGTGCGACGCGCTGGGCATCCCGCTGTTCGAGGACGGGGCGCACGCCATCGGCAGCGCGGTGGGCGGCCGGCCGGTCGGCGCCTGGGGCGAGGCCTCGGTGTTCAGCCTGTCCAAGCACGTCGGGGCCAAGGCCGGAGGCATGCTCTCCCTCGCCGACCCGGGGCTGCGGGAGGCGGTGGAGAAGACCTGCGCGGGTCTGCTCACGCCGAACCGGATCGGCTCCGAACTCGCCTACGCGGTCCGGCCGTACGCCGAGGCGACGGTGCGCGGACTGCGGCTGCGGCGCGCCGCCTGGGCCGCGATCAGGCTGCTGGGGCTGGCGGACCGCGAGGAGATCCGCATGCCCCTGCGCCCGGACGAACTCGCGCTGGCCGCCGACCGGACCCCCGGACTCGACGCCCACCACCCTTGGGTCCGGGTCGACATGCACGACTACCGCCAGGAGTCCGGCCCGCTGCGGCTGCGGCGCATCGGGCGCAGACTCGACCGGCTGGACGACGTGCTGGACGCCTGCCGGGCGGGTACGGAGCTGCTGCTGTCCACGCCCTGGGCCAAGCCGCGCGAGACGCACGGAACCCAGCCGTTGTTCCGCGTCCCGCTGTTCGTGGCGGACCGGGACGCGGCGATCGCGGCGCTGGCCCGGCAGGGCATCGTCGTCGGCTACCTCTACGACCCGCCGCTGGACGACTACGCGGGCGCGGAGTTCACCGACCCCTCACCGGCTCCCGAGGGGGCCCGCTGGTTCGCGCGGCACGCGCTGCCCGTGGACCCGCTGCGGGCCCGGACGGTCGTCGAGGTGCTGGAGCGGTCCGGGGCGCGGCCGGCCGAGGCGCCGGGAGAACCGCCCCGCGGCGGGCCGGCAGCGGGAGGGCTGGGGCAGTCCCTTGTCTGAGACTCAGGTGCACGAGCCCGCCACCACGCGCTCCGACGGTGGCGGACCAGAACCTGCCGACAGCGCGCACACCCACGACTCGCTGTTCAAGAACGCCTACTTCCTCATGCTCAGCACCGGCGTCTCCGCCGTACTGGGCCTGGGATTCTGGTTGGTGGCCGCCCGCTACTACTCCGAGGAGGCCGTCGGCCAGGGGTCCGCCGCCATCGCCGCGATGCGGCTGCTCGCCAGCATCACGGCCACGACCATGATCGGCGCCGTCGTCCGTTTCGTACCCCGGGCGGGACGCGAGACCGGACGCCTGGTGTGGGGCACGTACGCGGCGAGTTCGCTGGTCGTGGCGCTCGCCGCCGCCGTCTTCCTGCTCACGCTCGACGCGTGGGGTGCCTCGTACGCCCCGCTCGGCACACCCATGGCCGGGGCGGTGTTCGTCGCGGCGTGCGTGGCCTGGGCGCTGCTCACCCTCCAGGACGGAGTGCTCACCGGGCTGCGCAAGGCCGAGTGGGTGCCCGCCGGGAACGCGGTGTTCTCGGTCGGGAAGCTCGCCCTGCTGGCCGTCTTCGCCGGCACGCTGCCCGTCCTCGGCATCTTCGTCTCCTGGGCCGTGGCGATCGCCTTCTCCACCCTGCCGCTGGGCTGGCTGATCTTCCGCCGGCTCATCCCGCGCCAGGCGGAGCTCGACCGCGACAAGGACCCCCCGAAACTCCGCGACATGGGCCGCTTCCTCGCCGGTGACTCGCTGGGCGCGCTGTTCAGCCTGGCGATGATCAACCTGCTCCCGGTGATGGTCGCGGTCCGCTTCAGCGCCGCGGAGAACGGCTACTTCTACGTGGCGTACACCGTCGGCGGCACGATGGAGTTCATGGCCATCAACATGGCCTCGTCCCTCACCGCGCACGCCTCGCACGACCCGCGACAGCTCGCCGACGGCGTCCGGGGCGCCTTGCGCCGCATGACACTGCTGCTGGTCCCGGTCGTGGCTGTGCTGGTCCTCTTCGCCCCGTACATCCTCATGCCCTTCAGCCCGGACTACGCCGAGCACGGCTCGACGGTGCTGCGGCTGCTCGCCCTCGGCGCGCTGCCGCGGGTCGTGGTGGAGCTGTACATCGGCGTGCTGCGCGTCCAGGGGCGCACGGGTGTGCTGGCCGCGCTCCAAGGGGCCATGTGCGCCCTGGTGCTGGGCAGCGCGGCCGTGCTGTTCACCCCGGCCGGGATCGCGGGTGCCGGCTGGGCGGTGCTGCTGAGCATGACGGTGATCGCGGTCGTCTCCACGGCCGGACTGCGAGCGGCCCTGCGCCCCAACGACAGCGCGCCCGCCCCCCGTACGCCCGCCGACCCGGCCTACGGCACCCGCTGGGCGAAACTGAATGCCACCGCCGGGTACGGCACGACCTGGGCCCGCCGGGCCGCCTACCAGCCCAAGGACGGCGACGAGGACACGGTCACGTTGTTCATCGGCCGCCCGGGATACGAGCGTGAGGCGTTGCAGGCGGACACCCTGGCGCTGATCGTGCGGCCGGAGAGCCCCACCCGGGAGCCGGCACCTCAGGAGCCCGGGGGAACGTCCGTGGACCAGGAACCACAGGAGCGGCGGCTGAGAGGCGCCCTGTGGAGCCTCCTCGGTGTCGCCACCGTCTTCTTCTGGGCGCCGCTGGCCGACCTGCCGTGGCTCGGCAGTCCCACCGAAGCGGCCCTGACAGGACGGCAACTGCTGGACGGCCTGCCGTTGCCGTCGCTCACCGCGGGAAGTCTGCTGCTGGTGGTGTTCGTCGCCGCGGTCACGCTGTGCACCCGGCGCGACCCGTGGCTGCCCGGCACGGCCCTGTCCACCGCACTGCTCGCCCTGTACGCCGCACCGGTCGCCCTCGGCCGGGAACCGCGGCCGGTGGACGGGGCGTTGTACGGGAAGACGGCCGGCTTCCTCGCGGACGTGCTGGGCCTGCACGATCCCGAGCCGCTGCTGCGCTGGGCGCCGCCCGTCTGCCAGCTGCTGTGCCTCGTGCCGCTGTGGCTGCTGCTCGCGAGCGCGGGCGGACGGCTGCCGTGGCAGGGGCGCTGGGGGGTTCTGTATCTCGTCGCGGTCGGCGGCTGGGTGTGGCGCGAGGCGCTCGCCCCCGTCGCGCCGCCGCTGCTTCTCGCACTCGTCGTACTCGCCGCACTCGTCCGGGTCCTGCCGCTCTTCCGCCGCACCGCGCCGGCTTGGGGGGCGCCGCACCGCAGAAAACCGAACGGACCACCCGCCGACTGACTGTTTACCAGGGCAGAAATGGGCCGAAACAGGCCGAACTGAGCCGAACAGAGCCACACAGAGCCGAACCGCCAGGGGGGAAACACCGTGCGTCCGCCAGCCACTCCACGGGAGAGATCCACGCCGGAACCCACGCCCGCGCGGGGCGAAGCGGACCTGTCCGGGACCACCCCCGAGACCTCCAGCCAGTCCTCCAGCCCCTCGTCCTCGGAGTCGTCGAGCCCCGCCCATGAGCCCGTGACGGACCTGTCCGACCTGGCCCCCGCCTGGACCGCCCGGCGTGCGTTCGCCTGGCCCGGTGCTCCGCTGCTCGTCGCGCTCGCGCTCTGGGCGTACGCCGTACGGCACACCGACGTCTCGCGGCTCGACGACTACGGACTGGTCACCGCGCTGCACCCGGCCTTCTGGGCCGGCCTCGTGGTGCTCACCACCGGCTTCTGGTTCACGGTCCGCGACCCGCGCCCGTCCGGCCGCTGGGCGGCGGGGTACGTCCTCGGACTGCTGGTGATGGAGCGGGCCACCCAGGCCGTGGTCTACCCGACCCCGCTGTACGCCTGGGCGTGGAAGCACGACGCGGTCATCGACCACCTGCTGACGGCGGGCGGCCTCCAGACGGCCGACCAGGTCGGCGACATGGCGGTGTACGACCAGTGGCCGGGCTTCTTCGCCGCCCAGGCCGCCCTGGTGCGGCTGCTGGGCGTGGACTCGGCGGCCATGTTCATGGCCTGGTGGCCCCTGGTCTCCAGCCTGATGCTGATGCTCCCGCTGCTGCTGATCTACCGCACCTTCACCGAGGACCGGCGGCTGATCTGGACGGCGCTCTGGCTCTTCTACGTCGCCAACTGGGTGGGGCAGGACTACTTCTCCCCCCAGTCCGTGGCCTACGCGCTGCACGTCGGCGTCCTGGCCGTGGTCCTGCGCCGCTTCGGCCGGTCCGCCGTGCGCGACGGCCGGCCGCGGCAGGCCGTGTGGACGGTGGTGATCACCGTCATGATCGTGGCGATCGTCATCTCCCACCAGCTCACCCCGGGCATGCTGGTCGTCTGTCTGCTCGCCCTGTGTCTCACCCGCCGCTGCCGCGACTGGGTCCCGCTGGCCACCACCGCGGTGATCTTCCTGGCCTGGTGCCTCACGGCCGCGCTGCCGTTCCTGTCCGCGGCGATGCCGGACATGATCCGTTCCATCGGGGACGTGGGCGCCAACGTCGAGACCGGCTATGGCGCCACCCCGACCGGCACCGGGGCCATCGCGACCTCCTGGGCGGCCCGGCTGCTGTCCGGCTCCGTCCTGCTGCTCGCGGGGATCGGCGTGCTGCGGCAGCGGGTGCTGCGCCATCGCGCCCTGCCCCTGCTGCTGATCGCGGCGGCCCCGCTGCCGATGTTCGCGGCGAGCAGCTACGGCAGCGAGATGATCTTCCGGGTGCTGCTGTTCATGCTGCCCGGCGCCGCCTTCTTCGCCGCCGCCGCGCTGCTGCCCAAGGTCCGTACGCTGGCCGCCGACGCCGCGCAGGAGGCCCGCGGCCCTGCCGAGAGCCGCCGACGGGGGGCCGTCACCTGGGTGCCGCTGACCGCCCTGCTCCTCGGCACCCTGGCGTTCGTCCCGAGCTACTCCGGCAAGGACCGGATCAACTACTTCCCGCCCCAGGAAGTGAACCTGGTACGGCAGTTGTTCGACCAGGCGCCCGACGGCTCGCTCGTGGTGGCCGCCAACCGCAACTACCCGCTCGCGTACGCCTCCTACGGGAGCATCGACCACTACTGGTTCCTCGACGACGGCCGCAGCCACGTCGACCGGATCGTCAAGAGCCCGGCCGCCACCCTCGCCAGGGACATGGCCGGGGTGGAGCGGCCGGCCCAGGCCTACTTCCTGCTCACCCAGGGCCAGTCGGCCAACTCCGAGATGAACGGACAGCTCGACAAGGCGCAGCTGGACCGCATCCAGAAGTCCGTCGCCGCCTCACCACGGTTCCGGCTCGTGGCGGAGAACAGCGCCGGATGGCTCTACGTACTGAAACAGACCGGGGGAGCGGAGCGATGACACCGCAGGAACTCGTGGTCCGGATGCTGCCGCCGTTCGGCGGCTGGCTCGCGCTCGCCGCGCTCGCCCTGCCCGGCGGGTCGCCGCTGCGGGGCGCCGCGGTCGTCCTCTTCCTGGCCGCCGGCCCGGGCGCCGCAGCGGTCAGGGTCTGCGCCCCCGCGCTGGGGGCACGGCCCGCCGAAGGGCCCGTCGAGCGGCGGGAGGCGGACTTCGCCCGCCACTCCGACCTGCTGGAGCGGCTGATGCTGGTGCTGTTCCTCAGCATCGGCGTCGTGATGCTCGTCGCGACCGTACTGATCGCCACGCACACCTTCAGCGCGCAGCGGGTGCTGCTGACGCTGACCCTGCTGACCACGCTCGCCGCGTTCTGTCCGCCGCTGCGCGCCTCTCCCGCGCCGAGGACGACGCCGAGGACACCGAAGGGTTCCGCTCAGTGAGGTTCGACCGTCCCCACCGTCACGACCGTTCCGATCGCTCCCACCGTCCCCGCCGTTCCGATCGCTCCCACCGTCGCGACCGTTCCGATCGCTCCCACCGTCGCGACCGTCCCGATCGCTCCCACCGTCCCGATCGTCCTGATCGTCCCGATCGCTCCCACCGCCCTTTCGCGTCGAGCCGCCGCAGACTGCTGATCACGTCCGCCACGGTCGTCAGCGCCGTCCTGGTCGCCCTGCTCGCCCTGCGGAACGCCTCCGGCCCGGAACCGGGAGCCACCGGTTCCCGCGCGGACTGCCGCCCCACCGCGCTCCTGGAACCGCCCTGCGGCGCCTGGTTCGGGGCGTTCGTGCCGCACGACCGGGACGACCTCCCGCAGAAGGTGCGCGCCTACGAGGAACGCGTGGGCCGCAAGCTCGACATCGTGTACACGTACCACGACATGTCCCTGACGCAGGGCGCCCGCCGGGAGGGCCAGCTGCTCACCCCGGAGGAACGCCGCGTCGGCGAGGACCACCTGCTGCTGCTGTCCTGGGAGAGCAAGTGGTGGGGCGGCACGAAGCAGCAGCAGCCCACGTGGCAGCAGATCGCGGCAGGCGAGCTGGACAGGACCGTCATCGACGTCCAGGCCGAGCGCATCAAGGACTACGGCAAGAAGGTCTTCCTCTCCTTCGACCTGGAGATGGACACCCGCACGCCGGCCAACGGCACCCCCGCCGACTACGTGAAGGCGTACCGGCACATCCACGACCGGTTCCGCGCGCTGGGCGTCGACAACGTCGTGTGGACGTGGATCACCACCGGCTACCTCGACCACGCCGACGAGATGAAGCGGATGTACCCCGGCGACGACTACGTCGACTGGATCGGCTACAACCAGTACAACTACTACCGCTGCCACAACGCGGACTGGATGACCTTCGCGCAGACCCAGGACTCCGTGCACGACTGGATCCGCGAGCACATCTCCGACGACAAGCCGCTGATGCTCTCCGAGTTCGGCACCGCGCAGGACCCGGCCCGCCCGCAGCGGCAGGCCGAGTGGTACGCGCAGGTGCCCGGGGTGCTGAAGGGCCTGGAGGGCGTCAAGGCCGCCCTCCAGTGGAACTACCGCGACCCCGGACCGCACTGTGACCTGGCGCTGGCGAACGACGCCGCCTGGAACAGCCTGCGCAAGGCGGTCGCCGACCCGTACCTCAACCAGCCGCTCAGGTGAACGAGGACAGGGTCAGCCCGCGAACTCGGGCCCGCGCACCACCGCGCGGGCCCGCCGGTACCACCGCCACGCGATCGTCTTCGGCCCGTCACGGTACGGCGCGACCCGGGCGCCCGCCCCCGCCAGCCAGCTCTCGACGTCGGCGACGGTGTGGCTGCGCCGCACGATGAGCCGGGCGATGCGGTAGCGCTCGTCGCGGTCCGAGCTGAGCGCGTGCCGTACCGCGGTCGCCGTCTCGTAGCCGGCCCGCGCCGACATGGCCCGCACGCGCGGGCTGTTGTAGCCGTGCGGATAGGCGAGATGGCGGATCTCGTGGCCGAGGGCGTCCTCCAGCACGGCCTTCGACGAGCGCAGTTCGTACGCCAGGTCCTTTCCGGACAGGGTGTCGAGCTGGGCGTGCGTGACCGTGTGGCTGCCGACCTCCATGCCGGAACGTTCCAGCTCCGCCGCCCGGTCCAGGGTCATCATCGGGGCGGGCGGCAGCAGACTGCGGCCGCCGGGGGCGATGGCGCCGGTGGTGAGATAGGCCGTGGCCGGCAGGCCGCGCCCGGCCAAGGCCTCCGCGGTGGGGCCGGGCAGATCGGCGAAGCCGTCGTCGAAGGTGAGCAGCACGGGGCGGGGCGGCAGGGGCGCCCGGCCGGCCAGATGATCGGCGATCGTGCTGATCGTGACGGGCGTACGGCCGCTGTCGACCACGGCGTCGAGATGGGCCGCGAACTCCCGCGGAGTGACCGTGAACTCGGCGATCCAGCCGGGCGGGTCGTCCATCACGGCGTGGTAGAGGAAGACGGGGATGGCCGGGGCGCCGACCGCCCCCGCCGGGTCCGTCGCACCCGCCGCGTCCGTCGCACCCCCCGGGGCCACCGCCCCCGCCGGGTCCGTCGCACCCCTCCGGGTCATCGCGCTCGCCGGGCCCGTCGCGCCCCTCGGGGCCATCGCACCCGCCGGGTCCGTCGCACCCCTCCGGGTCATCGCGCTCGCCGGGCCCGTCGCGCCCCTCGGGGCCATCGCACCCGCCGGGTCCGTCGCACCCCTCCGGGTCATCGCGCCCGCCGGGCCCGTCGCGCCCCCCGGGGCCATCGCACCCCCCGGGACCGTCCCACCCCCCGGGACCGTCGAGCCCTCTCCGTCCCGCGCACCCCGCTCCCCATCGTCGAGGCCGGCACCCTTCGGGTCCCGGCCTCTGCCGTCCGTCCTCATCTCGCCCCCTGAACAGCCGTGCGCAGCGCCCGCCGCGCCTTCAGATAGCCGACCGGCCCGTACACCATCCCCCTGCGCTGCAACCGCGACAGCCGCCGTGGCCACGGATGCGTGCGCGCGTCGTGGTCGCCCGGCGTGCCACCGCCGCCCGTCCCCTCCGTCTCGCGCACGGCGGTCAGCGCGCGGGCGTGGGCGAGGCCGCGGGGCAGCCGCGCGAGGAACGCCGGCAGCAGGGCGGGGCGGTTGACGAGCACCGCGGTGAGGTAGGCGGTGAGCCCGGCGCCGTAGCCGTACGCCTGGGTCTCCAGGTCCCGCCAGGTCTCCCGGTGGTGGTGCCACACCAGCGCGGACGGCGTGTAGCGCAGCCGGTGCCCTTGGGCCAGGACGCGGACGAAGCCGTAGAGGTCGTCGCCGCCCCGGGCGGCCGTCCCGGCCCCGGTGGCCGGGTCGAAACCGCCGACGGACCGCAGGACGGCCGTCCGGAAGGCCATGTTGGCGCCGGAGCCGAACCGCCCGGCCGTGAACGGGAACAGCGGCTCGTCGACCGGCGGGTCCGCCGGGTCGTACGTCCTTGGAGTGAAGCCTTTCGCGAAACCGCCGTGGCTCTCCAGCAGCACCTGGGCCGGAGTGGTCAGCCGCGCGGGAAGGATCAGCCCGGTGGCACAGCCCAGCCCCGCGTCGGCGGCGAAGGGCGCGGTGAGCTCGGTCAGCCAGCGCGGGTCGGCGACCACGTCGTCGTCGGTGAAGGCGACCACCTCGCCCCGGACGGCCGCCAGCCCCGCGTTGTGCGCGACCGCCAGTCCGGGCACCGGCTCGCACACGTACCGCACGCGCTCGGCGTACTTCCGCTCGACGAGCTCCCGCGTCTCACCCGTCACCGGCGCGTTGTCGACGACGACGATCTCGAAGCGCGGATGGTCCTGCGCCAGCAGCGAGTCCAGCGCGCGGGCCAGCTGCCCGGCCCGCTCCCGGGTGGCCACGACGACACTCGTGTACGGCGGCTCCCCGGGCTCGTCACCGACGGCCGGTGCGCACTCCGCGGGCGCGGGCGCCGGCGCGAACTCCACTCGCGCACGCTCCGCCAGCACGGCCGGAGCGTCCGCCCCCTCCGGTACCTGCCCGAGCAGCGTGCCGACGGGCCGACCACCTCGCCTGACCAGCAAGAACACCTCTCCGCTCGTCACCGGCGGACTCCCCGGGCCCGGTCTGAGCACCGCCTCCGGACCATCGAGGTCCAGCTCGGCGACCTGCACCGCCCCGATGTCCAGGAACCGGCGTATTTCCTCCCGCGCACGCGCCGAACGAGCCATGCGCCCTCCCCCCCCCACTCGTGTCGGTACGGCCTCACTCGGGTCAGGTACGGCGCAGCCGGGCCGCGCCCTTCAGGGTCCGCGCCGCCAGCGCCGCGAGCCGCGGCCGGCCGCGCACGAAGCTGTGCGCACGGCGCGCCGGCTCGCGGCTCAGCCAGTGCAGCGCCGCGCCCGCCCCCGGACGCGTCACCGCGCCCTCGTACACGGGCAGTTCGCCCGTCTTCAGCGCGTCCTTGTACTCGGCCGCGCCCCGCCCCAGGTCGAGCATGCCGATGCCTTCGGCGGCCGCCGCCTCGGCCATGCGCAGATGCAGCACCAGACCCGGTGAGTACTTCGAGAACTCCGGGTCGTAGGCCGGGAACCAGCAGGCCAGGACCGACGCCGAACGCAGCCCGAAGTGCGCGGCGACGGGCCGCTCACCCGCGTAGAGCACGGACAGCGTGCCGCTGCACTCCGGCGCCCGGGTCCCGGCCAGCCGGCCCACGAGCCGGGTGATCCACTCCTGCGCGAACCGGTCCCGGCGGCCCGTCCTGCGGTACTGCGCCGACTTCCACTCCATGAGCGTGCGCAGCGCGGCCGGGTCGCGCTCGTCGAACACGAACCGCGGCTCGCCGACCTGCCGCCCCAGCCTGCGCTCCTTGGCCAGGGTGGTCTTCAGGAACTTCGGCGACTGCGCGCGCAGCACCGACTCGTAGGTCTCGTAGCCCTTCTCCACGTCGATGACGAAGGTGGCGTACTCCTCCGCCGCGTACCGGACGAAGAGCCGCTGCTCGGCCTCCAGGTTGTCGAAGGCGAAGCTGGACACCGAGCAGGCCCGCAGCAGTTCGCCCGTCTCCAGGTCCAGCCCCGGCCGCAGGATCGCGCCCTGCGCGTCCGAGACGCCGAGTCCGATCGCCCGGCCCTGTCCCCACCGCCCGCGCTCGTAGGGCAGGAAGCCGGCCGGCTCCACACCCTCGTACACCACCGCGACCCGTGCCTGTGGCCGCACCCGGCCCACGGCCTCGGTGAACTCCGGTTCCATGAAAGGGTTGCGCGGTGCCTCCGACGCCGCGCGCAGCGCTCGCCAGCGCTCCCTCTCCGCCTCGCCGAGCTCCCCGGCCCCGGCCACACGAATGCGCCCTCTGCTCAACCTGACCCCCCGATCAAGTCCCCCCTGGACACTTGGAAGGTACCGCTCGGGACGGCCTCACGGGTAGGTAGCGGACCATGTTGTTGCCAACTGGTGCAGAGGGGCCCTCAATCGGGCAATCGGTGTCCACCACGCGATGAAACGAACCGGCGCGCTGTCCGTATTCTCTGATCATGGCCGCACCCCTCGCATATTCACTCATCGCCACCGACCTGGACGGGACGCTGCTGCGCGGCGACGACACCCTCTCGGACCGGTCTCTCGCCGTGCTCGCGCGGGTGGCGGACGCCGGCGCCCAGCACCTCGTGGTGACGGGCCGGCCGGCGCCGAGAGTGCGGCCGCTCCTCGACGACCTCGGCTGCACGGGGCTCGCGGTGTGCGGCCAGGGCGCGCAGGTGTACGACGCCGGCGCGGACCGGCTGCTGTGGTCCATCACGCTGGACCGGGAACTGGCGGAGACCGCCCTCGGCAAGATCGAGGCCGAGGTGGGGGAGGTGTACGCCGCGGTCGACCAGGACGGGGTCGACGGGCTGACGCTCATCGAGCCGGGCTATCTCATGCCGCACCCGACCCTGCCCGCCGTACGGGTCGAGCGGCGGGAGGATCTGTGGTGCGAGCCGATCAGCAAGGTGCTGCTGCGCCATCCCTCGCTGTCGGACGACGAGTTGGCGGCGACGGCCCGCTCGGTGGTCGGCTCACTGGCGACGGTGACGATGTCGGGGCCCGGCACGGTCGAACTCCAGCCGTGCGGCATCACCAAGGCGACGGGCCTGGCGCTGGCCGCCGAGCACCTGGGACTGCGGCCCGCGGACACCATCGCCTTCGGCGACATGCCCAACGACATCCCGATGTTCGACTGGGCCGCCCACGGCGTCGCCATGGCCAACGCCCACCCCGAACTCAAGGCCGTGGCCGACGAGGTCACGCTGTCGAACGAGGACGACGGCATCGCCGTCGTCCTCGAGCGACTGCTGGGCGGCGCGGATCAGTACGGGCCGTTGACGTTGTCGATCGAGCCGTAGCGGGCAGCCGCGTAGTTGCAGGCCGCCGTGATGTTGGCGACCGGGTCGTACGGGTCGAAGGAGGTGCCGGCCACGTGGTAGGCGGCGAACGTCGGGTCGATCACCTGGAGCAGGCCCTTGGACGGGGTGCCCGCGACGGCGTTCGAGTCCCAGTTGTTGATCGCCTGGGGGTTGCCGGACGACTCACGCATGATGTTGCGGTAGATGCCGTCGTACGAGCCCGGGATCCCCTTCTGCGCCATGATGTCCAGCGCCTCGCGGATCCACCCGTCGAGGTTGTTCGCGTACGTCTTCGCGGAGGCCGGGGTGGCCTGGGCGACGCCCGTGGCGGGCTTCGTGGCCGGCTTGGCCGGGGCGGAGGACTTGGTCGCCTGCTTCTCGGTGGCGTCCGCCTTGGCCGTCTTCACCTTCAGCTTCAGGCCCGGGTGGATCAGCTTCGGGCTGTCGCCGACGGCGGCGCGGTTGTCCTTGTAGAGCTGCTTCCAGCCGCCCGACACGTCGTACTTGTCCGCGATGCGGTAGAGCGTGTCGCCCTTGACCACGGTGTAGGTGAGGGACTTGGCGGGCTGGGCCGCCTGGCGCACGGACTGTGCGGCGGCGGGGGCGCTCTGGGGCTCGGCGGCGCTCGCGTGCGTCGCGCCGAGGAGCGGAAGGGTGAGTGCCGCTCCGCCGGTGCCGACGGCTACGACGCCTCGGGTGAGCGGGCTGGTTCTGATGCGACGGTGCTTGCCTCGTCGGGCCATGACGATGTTCCTCTCCGGCGCCTGCGAGGTGAGCTGTCGGGTTCGGGCCGGGAGGTGCCCGGCCGCGTACGGCGTCGTGCTGCCGTACGCGGCTTCACCCCGAGCCGGTCCGCTGTGCGGACCGGCGACTTACCTGGGTCCCCCGCTCCTGCCCTGCGTGAGTGAGTCGGTGTGTGTGGGGCGTCCGGGCGGCGGCAGGATTCGGCGGTCCGCCGGACAAGCCGGGAACGTATGCGAGAGCACATGCCGGGAACAAGCACCGGAGTCACATATCGCGCCGGTTGACCTTGGTCTGGGGGGTTTGGGCTACTTGATCCTTTGCGGGAGCCAAGGCTCAACTGGCTTTTGGCGAAAGGGGGTACGGGTTGGTGTCGGAGGGGGTGTCAAAAAGGGACGACGTGACCGAACTCACTGATCACGAGCCTGTGCGGCAAATGCCAGCAAAGGGAATTCGCTTACGCAACCTGGCAAATCGTGTATATCTCGCTACCTCCCGGTAAGTCGATAAATGTCTGTTCTTATGGCCTGATCGAAAACATGGAGCTCGTGATCGGATACCACCCGGCCTGTAACCATGGGCGCTGGCAGTGATCGAAACGTGACCGGATACGCTGACTCGAGTGAGGGCAGCGACCTATCGACAATCCGCGTAATCACCGGCAGACACAGCAGACAGGAGACCCCTCGTGACCGACGTCGGGCCGTTCGGGCTGAGCGTGCGGGACCAGGCTCTGGAAGCCGATGTCCAGGCCGGGTTGGCGGCTGTCGAGGAAGGCTTGTTCGAGGCCACCAAGAGTGAGGTGCCCTTCATCACGGAGGCCGCCCAGCACCTGGTGCGGGCCGGAGGCAAGCGGTTCCGTCCGCTGCTCGTGATGCTCTCCGCCCAGTTCGGTGACCCGTACGCGCCCGGTATCGTGCCGTCGGCCGTCGTGGTCGAGCTGACCCACCTCGCCACGCTGTACCACGACGACGTGATGGACGAGGCGACGGTGCGCCGCGGGGTGGCGAGCGCCAACACCCGCTGGGGCAACTCCGTCGCGGTCCTCACCGGCGACTTCCTCTTCGCCCGCGCCTCGCACACCCTGGCCGACCTCGGCCCGGAGGCGGTCCGCGTGCAGGCCGAGGCGTTCGAACGGCTGGTGACCGGGCAGATCCTGGAGACGGCCGGACCGCAGGACGGCCGCGACCCCGTCGAGCACTATCTGGACGTGCTGGGCGGCAAGACCGGTTCGCTGGTGGCCGTGTCGTGCCGGTTCGGCGCGATGATGTCCGGCGCCGACGAGACGGTCGTGGACGTGCTGACCCAGTACGGCGAGCGGCTCGGCGTCGCCTTCCAGCTCGCGGACGACGTCCTGGACATCGCCTCCGACTCCCACGAGTCCGGCAAGACGCCCGGCACCGATCTGCGCGAGGGCATCCCCACGATGCCGGTGCTGCGGCTGCGCGAGCGGGCGGCCCGGCTCGGGCTCGCGGACGACATCGCCCTGTGCGAGCTGCTGGACTCCGACCTCACCGACGACGTCCGGCACGCCGAGGCCCTGCGCCTGCTGCGGGCCCACCCCGCGCTGGAACAGGCCCGGCGGGACACCGTCCGCTACGCCCAGGACGCCCGCTCGGCCCTGGCGCCCCTGCCGGAGTGCGCCGCGAAGGCGGCTCTCGTGGAGCTGAGCGACGCCGTGGTGCACCGCGCCGGGTAGTCCTGGTCCGCCCCCGTCCCTTACGGGTCGGGGGAGAGGCAGCCCCTCCGTGTCATACCCCAGCAGTACGTGGAGTTGAGCCCGCGGTCTGACGTATCTCCCCGGCCGATTTGGTCAGATGGAGACCACGGAAGAACACCACTCCTCACCTGTTCGGGTGAGAATGGCGGCTCAGGGACGAGTGCGTGGACGACACGGACAGCCGCCGCCGACCACGGAGGTAGGGCACACATGGCACCGTACGCATCCGACGAGAACACGACCGCCGGGGAGGGCGACGAGCAGCGCTCCGGGCGGCGCAAAGCCGCGCGCTACGTCGTCCCGGTCACGGTGATGGGGGTGGCGGCCGCGACGATCGGCCTGGTCCCCGCACTCGCCGACTCGGGCGATCCCGACCTCCCGAAGATCACGGCGCAGCAGCTCATCGAGAAGATCGCGAAGTCGGACGTGCAGCAGCTGTCCGGCACGGTGAAGATCAGCACGGATCTCGGACTGCCGGACCTCGGCGGGCTGGAGAGCAGCCTGATGTCCGGTGCGGCCAGCCCGGACGAGGGCGGTTCCTCCGCCGACCCGACGTCCAAGCTCACGGAACTCGCCTCCGGCACGCACACCCTGCGCGTCGCGCTCGACGGCCCGGACAAGCAGAAGCTGTCGCTGCTGGAGAACGCCGCCGAGTACAGCCTCGTCCACAACGGCAAGGACGTCTGGGGCTACGACAGCAAGTCGAACGAGGTCTACCACGGCACCGCCGCGCAGAGCCCGGAGCACGAGAAGGGGCAGCCGCCGGCCACGCCGAAGGACTTCGCCGAAGAGGCCCTGAAGGCCGTCGACGACACGACCTCCGTGACGGTGGACGGCACCGCCCAGGTCGCCGGCCGGGACGCCTACAAGCTGCTCATCAAGCCGAAGCAGTCCGGCTCCACGGTCGGCGCGGTCACCGTGGCGGTGGACGCGAAGACGGGTACGCCGCTGAAGTTCACGCTGACTCCGGCGAGCGGTGGTGCCGCCGTCGTCGACGCGGGCTTCACCCAGGTGAGCTTCGACCGGCCGGCCGCGTCGACCTTCGACTTCACCCCGCCGAAGGGTGCGAAGGTCACCGAGGAGAAGGCCATCGAGAAGAAGGCCATCGAGGAGAAGGCCTCCGCCGAGGCCGGGGCGCGCAAGCACACCCGGCACGCCCCGAAGGCCGGGGAGGACTTGGGCAAGGGCGCCGGCGGTCTGGACGGCGTGAAGACCCTCGGCGAGGGCTGGAACGCCATAGCCGTCCTCGACACCGGCGGCGAGGGCGTGCCCTCCGGCGGGGCCGGCGGCGACCTCGGCGGCTTCATGAACTCGCTCGGCGACAAGGTCACCGGCAAGTTCGGCTCGGGCACGGTCTTCTCCACCCGCCTCGTCAACGCCCTGATCACCGACGACGGCAAGGTCTACGTCGGCATGGTCACCAAGGACGCGCTGGTGAAGGCGGCCGACGCCGGCAAGTAGGTCCCGTACGCCACGGGACACCGAGAGAACGAGGAAGCCGATGGCCCATCAGCCCGCCGCGGAGCCGGATCCGCAACCCCGGCCGGATCGGACGCCCGAGCCGGACTCGGGCCCGGGGCGGGGGTCGGGGCCGGGGCCCGCGGTTGGGCCGGGGTTCGTGTCCGGCTCGGGGGTCGTGGTGGGTTCGGGGTCCGTGTCCGGCTCGGGGTCTGCGCCGGATGCGGGTTCGGGGCGTGTGCCCGAGTCCGAGCGGGGTTCGGGTTCGGGGCGTGTGCCCGAGTCCGAGCGGGGCTCGGGTTCGGGACGCGAGTCGAGGCCCCCGTCCGGTTCGGAACCCGCGTCCGGCTCTGGGGCGACGTCCCGCTCCGGGGCGGCGTCCGGGTCGGGAGCCGAGTCGGGAGCCGCGTCCGGTTCCGAGCTCGTGTCGGAGCCGGTCGCCACGCCGGGGCCGGCTTCCGGGCCGGGGCGGCGCGGAGTGGGGAGCGGGGGCGGGGACGGGAACGGGGAGGCGGTCATCGCCACCCGGGGACTCACCAAGCGCTATCGCGGCGGGCAGCTCGCTGTCGACGGGCTCGACCTGACCGTCCCGGCGGGCAGCGTCTTCGGCTTCCTGGGGCCCAACGGCTCCGGCAAGACCACCACCATCCGCATGCTGATGGGCCTCATCGAGCCCACCTCCGGCACGGCACGAGTGCTCGGGCAGCCCATGCCCCGGGCCACCCGCGCCGTGCTGCCGCACGTCGGCGCCCTCATCGAGGGCCCGGCCCTGTACGGCTTCCTCTCCGGCCGCGACAACCTCGTCCGGTACGACTCCGCCGACCCGGCCGCCGACCCGCGCACCCGGCGTGCCCGGGTGGCCGCGGCGCTGGACCGGGTGGGCCTGACGGCCGCCGCGGGCAAGAAGGCCAAGGCCTACTCGCTGGGTATGAAACAACGCCTCGGCCTCGCCGCCGCGCTGCTCCAGCCGCGCCGGCTGCTCGTGCTCGACGAGCCGACCAACGGCCTCGACCCGCAGGGCATGCGCGAGATCCGCACCCTCGTACGGGAACTGGCCTCGGACGGCACGACCGTCTTCCTCTCCTCCCACCTGCTCGACGAGATCGAGCAGGTCTGCACGCACGCGGCCGTGATGGCACAGGGCCGTCTGATCACCCAGGGCCCGGTCGCCGAGCTGGCCGCCGGGGCGCGCGGCCGGCTGGTGGTGACCACACCGGACCCGGCGGAGGCGGCCCGCGTGCTGAAGGAGCAGGGCGTCGGCGACCTGGTCGTCACCGACGACCGCGTGACCGGCGAACCACCGGACCGCGACCTCGCCGACGTGAACACCGCGCTGGTCACCGCGGGCGTCCGGGTACGCGGCTTCACGGTCGAACGGGCCTCGCTGGAGGACGCGTTCGTCGCGCTGACGGGGGAGGGATTCGATGTCGCGGGCTGAAGTCGTCGCCGAGACCGCACGCCCGGTGAGTCCGCTGTGGACCTTCGGGCTGCTGCGCAACGAGCTCACCACCACCTTCCGCCGCTGGCGCACCCTCGCGCTGCTGGCCGTGCTGGCGGGCGTGCCGGTCCTGGTCGGCATCGCCGTCAAGATCGAGACGGGCGACGGTTCGTCAGCCGGCGGCGGAGGAGGCGGCGGAGGTCCGGCCTTCATCTCCCAGATCACCAACAACGGCCTGTTCCTCGTCTTCACCGCCCTGGCGGCCACCCTCCCGTTCTTCCTGCCGATGGCCATCGGCGTCGTGGCGGGCGACGCCATCGCCGGCGAGGCGAATGCCGGCACACTGCGCTACCTGCTGGTCTCCCCGGCGGGCCGCAGCCGCCTGCTGCTCACCAAGTACGCGACGGTCGTGCTGTTCTGTCTGGCCGCCACCCTCGTCGTCGCCGTCTCGGCACTGACGGTGGGAGCACTCCTCTTCCCGCTCGGCGACCTGACGACCATCTCCGGCACGCACATCAGCTTCGCCGAAGGCCTGGGCAGGGCCCTGCTGATCGCCCTGGTCGTCGCCGCGTCCCTGATCGGCGTCGCGGCGCTCGGCCTGTTCGTCTCGACGCTGACCAACAGCGGCATCGCGGCGATGGCGACCACGGTGGGACTGCTGATCACGGTCCAGATCCTCGACCAGATCCCGCAGCTGCACGCCCTCCAGCCGTACTTCTTCTCGCACTACTGGCTGTCCTTCGCCGACCTCATGCGCGAACCGGTCTACTGGGACGACCTCGCCAAGAACCTCGGTCTCCAGGCCCTGTACGCGGCGGTGTTCGGCTCGGCCGCCTGGGCGCGCTTCACGACGAAGGACATCACCGCCTAGCCCTCGCCCCTCCTGGCCCTCACTCCTCGTACAGGTACCGGGCGAGCGGCGCCTCCTGCGCGAAGAACGTCTTGGCGCGGGTCAGCGCCTCGGTGTCGTTCAGCACGTCACCGGGCTTGCTGCCGTTGCCGAAGAGCACCCCGCCGAACCGCATCCCCAGGTACGCCGCCGAGTTGTTGAGCGTCCCGACCAGTGGGTCGGCCACCACCTCCTCCCGGTGCGCGAGCGCGGTGACGCCCCAGAGGGTGCGTCCGGCCAGGGTCTCCTTGAAGTCGACGCCGGGCGTGCGCAGCCAGCCCGACCAGTGGTCGAGGTAGCGCTTGGTGTGCGCGGAGACGGAGTACCAGTACAGGGGCGAGGCGATCACGAGGTCCGTGGCCGCGAGGGTGGCGTCCAGCAGGAGGGCGAGGTTGCCCTCGGTCGGGCGGACGTGGTCGCTGTCGTGCCGCAGGTCCTCGAAGTCGGGGATCGGATGCTCGGCGAGGTCGATCCACTGCTGTTCGACGTCCGGCGGCAACTGCTCGGCGGCCCGGCGGGCCAGCAGCTCGGTGTTGCCGTCGGCGCGGGCGCTGCCCAGGACGAAAAGGAAGCGGCGGGTCATGGGGGTCCCCCCAGAAGGTAGGCGTACGGCAGAAGACAGGCGTGCAGCAATTACGCGCGTATGCATCATATGCGTGCGCATCTAATTAGCCAAGGGTGCCCGTCAACCACCCAGGGTCGGCCCTCATCCCCCGACGCCCGCCTCTGTCCCCGCCTCGCGCGCCACGGCCAGCAGCAACGCCTCCCGCCCGTGCGGCGCCACCAACTGCAGCCCGGCCGGGCAGCCGTCACCGCCGAAGCCCGCCGGGAGACTCAGCGCCGGATGCCCGCTGAGGTTGAACGCCCAGGTGAGCGAGGTGGAGTAGCGGTCTCCCGGCCCCTCGTGGCCGTGCGGTGCGGTGGGTGCCGTCGGCGTCAGCAGCAGTTCGGCCCCGGCGAACAGCCCGGCCAGCCGCCGGTCGTTCTCCGCCCGGACACGATGGGCCCCGGCCGGATCGGCCCCGGGTGTGCGCAGGGCGAGCCAGGCGGGCCCGGGGTCCAGGAGCCGCGGCGGCACCCGCGGCCGCACAAGCCGTACGACACCGGCTGCCTCGAGCCGTTCCACCGCCGCCCGGGCGAGCGCGACGGGCTCCGGGTCGGGTTCCGCGAAACCGAGGTCGGAGGACCAGACGGCGGTGACGGGCAGCGGCGGCCCGGCCGCTGCCGCCTCCCGCGACATCACGTGCCACCAGCTCGCCGCGTCGGACGCCGAACGGGCGAGCACCCCGGGCACGGCGAGACCCGTACGGTCGGCGGAGGGCAGCCGTCCGCGTGTCGTCTTCAAGCCGACCACCCCGCACCACGCCGCCGGGATCCGCACCGACCCGGCCCCGTCGCCGCCCGTGGCCAGCGGCACCAGCCCGGCGGCCACCGCCGCCGCGGCCCCGGCCGACGAGCCGCCCGGCGTACGGTCGGCCCGCCACGGGTTCACCGTCCGGCCCCGAGCACCGAGTCCCCAGGTCTGCCAGGCAGTCCCCGGCCCGGGCACGGAGGTCGCGCCCACGGCGACACATCCGGCGGCGAGCAGCGGCCCCGCCGCCCGCAACCCGTGCCGCCCCTTCACGGCGAGGGGAACGCCCGCAAGCGGCAGCGAACCGCCTCTGCCGGCCCTCGCGCCATCGCTCGTACGAGTGATCTCGCGGGGACGCGCCACGCCCTCCCCGGGACTCCCGAAGCACCGGTCGAGTCGCGCGTCCAACTCGCCCGCCCGCCGTACCGCCTCCTCGCGCCACACCTCGACGAACGCGCACAGCGTCGGATCGGCCCGCTCGATCCGCTCCAGCGCCGCCGTGACCACGTCGACCGCACGCAGCTCCCGGGCCCGTACGCCCGCCGCGATCTCCCCGGCCGACAGCGCCGCGGCGGCCGTCAGCGCACCGCTCCCGTCAGCCGTGCCAGGGGCGCGGTCTCGCGCGGCGGGCGACCCAGCTCGCCGAGCCGCCAGGCCGCTACCCACGGCACCCGGTACACGTCGATCGCCGACTCCAGGGACTTGACCCGCTGGGCGAGCGGGCGCGGCAGCCGGCCCGGCGCGTCCGCCACGAGGACGACACCGTCGAGGTCGAGCCCCGGCGGCGCCTGCCCGCGCCGGAAGACCTCCACCGCCCCCGCCACCGCGTCCAGCCCGGCCGCGTGCGTCCGCGCGACCAGCAGCACCGACGGGGGACCGCCCGGCCCGGGCCAGGCGCGGCCGCTGTCATGGCCGCCGTAGACCGTGGCGAGGGTGGAGACACCCGCGCCGCCGTGCGTGCCGACCCAGGAGAAACGCCGTGCCCCGGCATGGGCGTGCCCGGGCTCCGGCGGCGGCCCCGGCTCCGGGGTGGTCACCGGGCCGCGGATCCAGATCTCGGGTCCCTGTCGCATGCCTGTGTGCATGCCCCTCTCCTCCCTCGTGCTCCAGCTCTTCATGCCATACGGAACGATGGCGCGGGGCATACGGCCCTTGGGACGAGCCTGTGACACCGCGGTGACGTGAGAAACGGGAGCGAGCGGACACACTCGACCGTAGGTGTACGACGCCGAGTGAGGGGACGATGTCGCGACTCAGCCGCGAGAAGAAGCGGGAACAGAAGCAGGCCGCACACGTGGCGAGTCCGGCGGCGCCGGTCGACGTCCGGGTCCCCGGAGCCGGTGCCGACCCGGGAGCCGGGCCGGGAGCCGCCGCGGTGGGCGGGTCCGACGGGGCGTCGGTCGGCGGTGTCCCCGTCTTCGCGGCGCCCGGCGAGGAGATCCAGCAGGCCGTCCTGAACCGCCTCCACCACATCGCCCTCGCCACCGGCCACCCCGTACTCGCCACGGTCCACGACGAGCGCATCGGCTACGTCGTCCCGCTCCAGGTCGACCCGGACGGCTCCAGCCGCTTCACTGCCGAGCCGGTCCGCACGGCACCTCCGGAGGGTGCGTTGGCGGAGCCGGGGGCGGCAGGTGCGGTGACGGAGCCGCCCGCTCCGGCGCCCGGGCCGATGCCGCCCGCGCAGGAACAAGAGCACCCGCGGAGCGACAGCGCCACGCACATCCTGCGTCCCAGGCCGGAGCCCGACCGGGGCGCGTCGTCGACGTTCCCGCTGCGGGCGGTGCCCGAGCAGCAGCCGTCCGACGAGCCCTCGCCGACGTTCACGCTGCGAGCCGTACAGGACCCGCCGCAGCCCACACCGGAAGACACCCCTCCGGCCCACGCCACGCCGTCCGGTACGTCCATGCCGTCCGGTACGTCCATGCCGTCCGGTACGGCCACGCCTCCGGGTGAGTCCACCCCGCCCGGCACACCCACACCCCCCAGCCCCGCCGCACCTCCCAGCCCCGCCACACCCCCCGGCACCGTCGTGCCCCCGACCGGTCAGTTCGGTCCGCCTCCGCCCATGGACGCGCGGCCGCTGCCCGTCCCCGAGGCGGGGTCCACCCCGAAGCGCCGCCCGGGTCCCGACCCGCTCTCCGAAGCGGAGCTGCTCACCGCGGATCCCGACCCGATGCCGACCCCCGTCCGCGGCTTCGACGCCGTCGCGGAGGCCGTGCTCGGTGACGAACCCTTCGGCGCCCCGGGCGACTCCGCCGCACCGGCCGTCCTCGCGGAGCCGATCGCGCGGATCAGCGAGGCCGTCAAGGAGGGCCGGATCGAGGCTGCCGCCGGGCTGGCCGACCAGACCGTCGCGCAGGCGTCGGGAACGCTGGGGCCGGAGCACCCGGAGGTGCTCCGGCTGGGTGAACTGACCGCGTACGTCGCCTACCTGGCCGGCGACCCGGTCCGCGCCTTCCGCCTGTCGCTCGACCTGGCGGCTGCCCACCGCCGCACGGGCGACGGAGAGGCCGCCTACGGCAACGTGGAGAGCGCGGCCACCGCGTGGCGCGCGGTCCGCGACCCGGCGCTCGGCCTGGAGCTGGGCGGCGACCTCATCTCCCTGTGGACGGAACTCGCCGCCGAGGGCGGCCCCGCCGCGGAGGAGACCGAGGGGCTGGAGGCGGCCCGCGCCCGCATGGGCCGCCTCACCGAACGCGCCCGTACGCGGTAGGGCCTACTCCGACAGCTCCCACACCGCGTACGCGAGGGCGTCGCTGTTGCGGTCGAGGGCGGTGTCGTTGATGTTGGCGGTGGTGTCGCAGGAGGAGTGGTAGCAGCGGTCGAAGGCCTGCCCGGCCGTACCGCCCCACTTGGCCACCTGCGCCGCCGTCTTCGTCCGGCTGGCCCCGGTGAACAGGCCGCCCACCGGCACACCCGCGCTCTTGAAGGGCGCGTGGTCGGAGCGGCCGTCGCCCTCGGTCTCGATCTCGGTCGGGACGCCGATGCCGCCGAAGAAGTCCTTGAAGGTCTTCTCGATCGCCGGGTCGTCGTCGTAGACGAAGTAGCCGGGGTTCGCGGAGCCGATCATGTCGAAGTTCAGGTAGGCGCTGATCCGCGAACGGTCCCCGGTGGCCAGCCGGTTGACGTAGTAGCGGGAGCCTACGAGGCCGAGTTCCTCCGCGCCCCACCAGGCGAACCGCAGGTGCTTGGTCGGCTTGTACTGCGCCCGTGACACGGCGAGGGCGGCCTCCAGGACGGCGGCCGAGCCGGACCCGTTGTCGTTGATGCCGGGCCCGGAGGTGACGCTGTCGAGGTGCGAGCCGGCCATCACGACCTGGCTCGTGTCACCGCCGGGCCAGTCGGCGATCAGGTTGTAGCCGGTGCGGCCGGAGGAGGTGAACTGCTGGACGGTGGTGGTGTATCCGGCGGCGTCCAGCTTGGCCTTGACGTAGTCGAGCGAGGCCTTGTAGCCGGCCCGGCCGTGCGCGCGGTTGCCGCCGTTGGCGGTGGCTATGGACTGGAGCTGGGACAGATGGGCCTTGACGCCCGCCAGGGGGATGTCGGGGGCGGCGGCCGGTCTCGCCGGAGCGGACGCGGCGTCCGCCACGGCACCGCCCGTCAGGAGCATGGTGGTCGCGACGGCGGCCGCGGCGGCGGCGCGCGCGGAAACGGAGAGCTTCATGTGTGGGGGCTCCGAGTTCCTCTGGGAAGCCCGTGGGGTGGCCACGGGCAGCCCACAGTGAATGGGGTGCCTGGATGGTGAAGCTGAGACTGACTCTCCGTCAAGATACGTATCCGGCCAGGGCGTTGGAAACGCCGTAGCCGCCGGGCGCGTCGGCGTGCCGGAGTCGCACCGCCTCCGTCAATGCACGCAGAACTCGTTCCCCTCCGGGTCCGCCATCACGGCCCACTCGCCGCCCCGCTCCGCCACCCGCCGCAGCACCCGCGCCCCGAGCTTCTCCAGCCGTGCGACCTCCTCCTCGCGCCGCCCCTCGCCCGGGTGCAGATCGAGGTGGAGCCGGTTCTTGACGGTCTTCGCCTCCGGCACCCGCTGGAACAGCAGCCGCCGCCCCAGCCCGGTTCCGCTCTCCTCCTCGAACGGGTCCTCGGGGTGCCGTACCGCGACCAGGTCCCGGAAGGCGCGGCGGCCGTGCCACTCGACGGTGAGGTCCTCGGTCACGGCGCCGAAGCCGAGCAGCTTCTCGATGAGGGCGCTGTTGTCCTCGGCCTCGTACCGGAGGGCGGCGGCCCAGAAGTCGGCCTGTGCGTGCGGGTCGTTCGCGTCGACGACGAGTTTCCAGTGCACGGGAGCGGGCGTTGCCGGTGTCTGCGTCATGTAACCACTTATACTGGTTATGTGAGTGGACCCGCAGGGGAAACGCCGAACCAGACGCCCGGCCTGACACTGGTCTCACGCGAGGGGAAGCCCTACCGCTTCGACCCCGGCGCCCTGTGCCTGGAGCTGACGGCGACGGGCGGCCCGGGCGCCTTCGCGCGCTACGAGGTGCTGCACGAGCCCGCGGACCTGATCGCCTGGGCCGGGCGCAGCCGGCTGCCGGAGGGGCTGGACCTCACGGTCTCCGCCGAAGAGCTGGAGCGCGCCCGCGCCCTGCGTGACGCCTTGTTCCTGCTCGCCGCGGACCGGGCCCACGGCCGCCCGCTGCGGGCCGCCGACCTGGACGTCGTCAACGCCGCCGCCGCCGGGCCCCCGCTCGTCGCCCGCATCGCCCCCGACGGCAGCCGCGGCTGGGCCCCCGGCGCCACCGGCACGCACCTGATCTCCACCGTCGCCCGGGACGCGATCGACCTGTTCACCGGCCGGTACGCGCACCGTGTCCGCGAGTGCGGCGCCCACAACTGCTTCCTGCTCTTCGTGGACACCTCCCGCCCGGGCCGCCGTCGCTGGTGCGCGATGGAGCACTGCGGCAACCGCGAGAAGGCCCGGACACACCGGGCCCGCCACACTCCTGCGAACCCGAACCCGAACCCGAACCCGAAGCCGAACTGGAAGTCGAACCCTTAGCGGCCGCCGCCCGTCAACGGCTTGGCGTCCACCGGGCCCGACTCGGAGGCCGCGCCGGGCTCGCCTCCGGAGACGCCCGTGTTCAGCGCGGCACCGGCGGTGCCGGCCGTCCTGCTGGTGCCGGTGTCGCCGATCTCGGCGGCGAGCGCACGGGAGGCCCGGCGCGCGGTGCGCAGGGCGTCCCAGGTCAGCAGCGTCAGCGCCAGCCAGACCAGCGCGAATCCGGCCCAGCGCTCCGGCGGCATGGCCTCATGGAAGTAGAGGACGCCCAGCAGGAACTGGAAGACCGGCGTCAGGTACTGGAGCAGGCCGATCGTGGACAGGGGCACGCGGATGGCGGCGGCGCCGAAGCAGACCAGCGGCAGCGCGGTGACGATGCCCGCCGAGGCCAGCAGCGCCGCGTGTCCCGTGCCCTCGGCGGCGAAGGTGGAGCCGCCCTGCGAGGTCAGCCACGCCAGGTAGCCGAGTGCCGGCAGGAACTGGATCGCGGTCTCGGCGGCCAGCGACTCCACACCGCCGAGGTTCACCTTCTTCTTCACCAGTCCGTAGGTGGCGAAGGAGAAGGCGAGGGCGAGGGAGATCCACGGGGGCCTGCCGTAGCCGACGGTCAGTACGACGACCGCCGCGCAGCCGGTCCCGACCGCCGCCCACTGCGCCGGCCGCAGCCGCTCCTTCAGCAGCAGCACGCCTATCGCGATGGTGACCAGCGGGTTGATGAAGTACCCGAGCGAGGCCTCGACGACGTGCCCGGAGTTCACGGACCAGATGTACAGGCCCCAGTTGATGGTGATGACCGCGGCGGCGACCGTGATCAGCGACAGTTTGCGGGGCTGCCGCAGCAGCTCACCGGCCCACGCCCAGCGGCGCAGCACGAGCAGGGCGGCGCCGACGAAGACCAGCGACCACACCATCCGGTGGGCCAGGATCTCCACGGCGCCGGCGGGCTTCAGCAGGGGCCAGAACAGCGGGACGAGCCCCCACATCCCATAGGCGGCGAAGCCGTTCAGCAGTCCTATGTGCCGCTCACCCCTCGGCTTCACGGGCCCCTCCTTCGCACGTCGTGTCCGCGTGGACGACGGTAACGCCGAGCACCCCCGGCTGTCATGCCCGTATCGGCATACGGTCATGACATCCGGGGGTGGGGCGGCTCAAGGGCCCGCCGGGGGAGTTCAGCCCTTGAGCGCGGCGGCGATGGCCTCCGAGAACGGGGTGGTCGGACGCCCGGCCAGGCGGGACAGGTCGCCGGTGGAGACGACCAGCTCGCCCTTCTCGATGGAGACGTCGACCCCGGCCAGGATCTGGGCGAACTGCTCGGGCAGGCCGGCCCCGGCCAGGATGCCGGTGAGGACCTCGGGCGTGACCGCGTTGTAGGTGATCTCCTCGCCGGTCTGCCGGCTCAGCTCGGCCGCGTACTCGGCGAAGCTCCACGCGGTGTCGCCGCCCAGCTCGTACGTCTTGTTCTCGTGCCCCTCGCCGGTCAGCACGGCCACGGCGGCAGCGGCGTAGTCGGCGCGGGAGGCGGAGGAGACCCGGCCCTCACCGGCGGCGGCCACGACCGCGTTGTGCTCCAGCACCGGGGCGAGGTTCTCGGTGTAGTTCTCGTGGTACCAGCCGTTGCGCAGCAGGGCGTAGGGCACGCCGGAGTCCAGCAGCGCCTCCTCGGTGCCCCGGTGGTCGTCGGCGAGCGCGGCGGTCAGCGAGCCGGGGGCGCTGGTGTAGGCGAGCAGGGCGACACCGGCCGCCTTGGCCGCGTCGATGACGACCTTGTGCTGCTGTACCCGGCCCTTGTCGAACTCGTTGCCGGAGATCAGCAGAACCTTGTCGCCGGCGGAGAACAGGCCGTCGAAGGACGCGGGGGTGTTGTAGTCGGCCGTCGCGACCTTCACGCCGCGCTCCGCGAAGCCGGCGGCCTTCTGTGCATCGCGGACGACCGCGGTGATCTGCTCCGCCGGGACCTTCTCCAGCAGCTGCTCCACGACGTGACGACCGAGGTTTCCGGTGGCTCCGGTGACGATGATGCTCATGATGCCGACTCTCCTTGTGGGGTGTGTGCCACTAACCCTAGGAGATGCGCTAACTATGGGAAAGTACCCACTTTGAAGTAAGGTACTGGCATGGCAGTAAGTGAAGTCGAGGCCCTGTGCCCGCACCGCCTGGTCCTGGAGCACCTCACCAGCCGCTGGGGCGTGCTCGTCCTGATCGAGCTCCTGGAACGCTCGTACCGGTTCAGCGAGCTGCGCCGGGCGGTCAGCCGCTGGGGAGACCGCGGTGTCAGCGAGAAGATGCTGACGCAGACGCTCCAGACCCTGGAGCGCGACGGCCTGGTCCACCGCGACGCCAAACCCGTGATCCCGCCCCGCGTCGACTACTCCCTCACCGACCTGGGCCGCGAGGCCGCCGAGCAGGTGCGCGCCCTCGCGCAGTGGACGCAACGCCGCATGGACGACGTGGAGAAGGCGCGGCGGACGTACGACGAGACCCGGGCCGCTTCCTAGCGGTCCCGGGCCTCGGGGGTGCGCTCCGGCCGGTCAGCCGACGACCGTCCAGGTGTCGCCGCCCGCCAGCAGCGCCGCCAGGTCGCCCTTGCCGTGCTGCTCGATCGCGTCGTCGAGCTGGTCGGCCATCTGGGTGTCGTAGACGGGCCGGTCGACGGAGCGCAGGACACCGATCGGCGTGTGGTGCAGGGTGTCCGGGTCCGCGAGGCGGGACAGCGCGAACGCCGTGGTGGGGGACGCGGAGTGCGCGTCGTGGACGAGCACCTGGTCCTCGTTCTCCGGCGTCACCGCCACCACCTTCAGATCACCGGTCGCCCGGTCCCTGACGACCCCCTTGGCCAGGTCGCTGCCGAACCGGATCGGCTTGCCGTGCTCCAACCGGATCACGGCCTCCTCGGCCTGCTGCTTGTCCTTGAGCGCGTCGAAGGCGCCGTCGTTGAAGATGTTGCAGTTCTGGTAGATCTCGATCAGCGCCGTGCCCTGGTGGGCGGCGGCCTGGCGCAGCACCTCCGTCAGGTGCTTGCGGTCGGAGTCCACCGTCCGCGCCACGAACGAGGCCTCCGCGCCGATCGCCAGCGACACCGGGTTGAACGGCGCGTCCAGCGAGCCCATCGGCGTCGACTTGGTGATCTTCCCGACCTCGGAGGTCGGCGAGTACTGGCCCTTGGTCAGGCCATAGATCCGGTTGTTGAACAGCAGGATCTTCAGGTTCACGTTGCGGCGCAGCGCGTGGATCAGGTGGTTGCCGCCGATGGACAGCGCGTCGCCGTCACCGGTGACGACCCACACCGACAGATCCCGGCGGGAGCTCGCCAGACCGGTGGCGATGGCGGGGGCACGGCCGTGGATCGAGTGCATCCCGTACGTGTTCATGTAGTACGGGAAGCGGGACGAGCAGCCGATGCCCGAGACGAAGACGATGTTCTCCTTCGCCAGCCCCAGCTCGGGCATGAAGCCCTGCACCGCCGCGAGGATGGCGTAGTCGCCGCAGCCGGGGCACCAGCGCACTTCCTGGTCGGACTTGAAGTCCTTCATCGACTGCCTGCCCTCGGCCTTGGGGACGAGGGAAAGCGCTCCGATGGTGCCGGTGCCTGTCGTGGACGTCTCAGCCATCGATGGCCTCCTTCAGAGCCGCTGCGAGCTGCTCCGCCTTGAACGGCATGCCGTTGACCTGGTTGTACGAGTGAGCGTCGACCAGGTACTTCGCCCGGATGAGCGTGGCGAGCTGCCCGAGGTTCATCTCGGGGATCACCACCTTGTCGTACCGCTCGAGGACGGTGCCGAGGTTCTTCGGGAAGGGGTTGAGGTGCCGCAGATGCGCCTGCGCGATCGACTCCCCGGCCCGCCGCAGCCGCCGCACCGCGGCCGTGATCGGCCCGTACGTCGAACCCCACCCCAGGACCAGCGTCCTGGCGTTGTGCGGGTCGTCCACCTCGAGGTCCGGGATGTCGATGCCGTCGATCTTCGCCTGCCGGGTGCGCACCATGAAGTCGTGGTTGGCCGGGTCGTACGAGATGTTGCCCGTGCCGTCCTGCTTCTCGATGCCGCCGATCCGGTGCTCCAGACCCGGTGTGCCCGGGACCGCCCACGGACGGGCCAGGGTCTGCGGGTCGCGCTTGTACGGCCAGAACACCTCGGTGCCGTCGTCGAGCGTGTGGTTCGGGCCCTGCGCGAACCGCACCCGCAGGTCCGGCAGCTCCTCGAGGTCCGGGATCCGCCAGGGCTCGGAGCCGTTGGCCAGGTAACCGTCGGAGAGCAGGAACACCGGCGTGCGGTACGTCAGCGCGATCCGGGCCGCCTCCAGCGCGGCGTCGAAGCAGTCCGCCGGAGTGCGGGGCGCCACCACCGGCACCGGGGCCTCGCCGTTGCGCCCGTACATCGCCTGGAGCAGGTCCGCCTGCTCGGTCTTCGTCGGCAGACCGGTCGACGGGCCACCGCGCTGGATGTCCACGACCAGCAGCGGCAGCTCCAGCGAGACCGCGAGGCCGATCGTCTCCGACTTCAGCGCCACACCGGGACCACTTGTCGTGGTCACGGCCAGCGAACCACCGAAGGCCGCGCCCAGCGCGGCCCCGATACCGGCGATCTCGTCCTCGGCCTGGAACGTCCGCACGCCGAAGTTCTTGTGTCTGCTCAGCTCGTGCAGGATGTCCGACGCCGGAGTGATCGGGTACGACCCCAGATACAGCGGCAGATCCGCCTGCCGGCTCGCGGCGATGAGCCCGTACGACAGGGCGAGGTTGCCGGAGATGTTGCGGTAGACACCGGGCGGGAACGCCGTGGCCGCCGGGGCGACCTCGTAGGAGACGGCGAAGTCCTCGGTGGTCTCGCCGAAGTTCCAGCCGGCCCGGAACGCGGCGATGTTGGCCGCCGCGATGTCGGGCTTCTTCGCGAACTTCGACTTCAGGAACTTCTCCGTGCCCTCGGTGGGCCGGTGGTACATCCAGCTCAGCAGGCCCAGCGCGAACATGTTCTTGCTGCGCTCGGCCTCCTTGCGGGTGAGGTCGAACTCCTTCAGCGCCTCCACGGTGAGCGTGGTCAAGGGCACCGGGTGGACGTGGTAGCCGTCCAGAGAGCCGTCCTCCAGCGGACTGGCCTCGTAGCCGACCTTCTGCATCGCCCGCCTGGTGAACTCGTCCGTGTTGACGATCACCTCGGCACCGCGCGGCAGGTCGCCGATGTTCGCCTTCAGCGCGGCCGGGTTCATCGCCACCAGCACGTTCGGCGCGTCACCGGGCGTGAGGATGTCGTGGTCCGCGAAGTGCAGCTGGAAGGACGACACACCCGGCAGGGTCCCGGCGGGCGCCCTGATCTCGGCCGGGAAGTTCGGCAGCGTCGACAGGTCGTTGCCGAACGACGCGGTCTCCGAGGTGAAGCGGTCGCCGGTGAGCTGCATACCGTCACCCGAGTCCCCCGCGAACCTGATGATCACCCGGTCGAGCCGGCGGACGTCCTTCGCGCCCGCCGCTTTGCGCTGCTCTCCTACGACTGTTTCGTCGGCTTGCTCCGCTGGGCTACTGACCTGGCTGGTCACTGAACTGGACCTCCCTTGAGGCGGCTGTCCGGGACAGGCCTTCCCACAGGCCCTCCCGGATCAACCCTACGACTGCAAGGGTCGCCTTATTTGGGTCATTCGCATGTTGGAACACGACTTTGAGCCGATCATGTGGCCTGATCCCCGACCATGCCAGAAATGCGGCATGTCAGGAATTGAGGTAGGTCAGCACGGCCAGGACCCTGCGGTGGTCCCCCTCGCTCTGGGACAGCCCCAGCTTCAGGAAGATGTTGCTGACGTGCTTCTCGACCGCCCCGTCACTGACCACGAGCTGCCGCGCGATCGCCGAGTTCGTCCGCCCCTCGGCCATCAGCCCCAGCACCTCCCGCTCCCGCGGGGTGAGCCCCGCGAGCACGTCCTGCTTGCGGCTGCGGCCCAGCAGCTGGGCGACCACCTCCGGGTCCAGGGCCGTACCGCCCTCGGCCACCCGCACCACCGCGTCCACGAACTCCCGCACCTCGGCCACCCGGTCCTTCAGCAGGTAGCCGACGCCCCGGCTGGAGCCCGCGAGCAGCTCCGTGGCGTAGCGCTCCTCCACGTACTGCGACAGCACCAGCACGCCGAGCCCCGGGTGCGCCTTGCGCAGCTGCACCGCCGCCCGCACGCCCTCGTCCGTGTGCGTCGGCGGCATCCGCACATCGGCGACCACGACGTCCGGCAGCTCACCCTGAGCGTCGAACTCCGTGATGGTCTTGATCAGCGCCTCGCCGTCGCCGACCCCGGCGACGACCTCGTGCCCGCGGTCGGTCAGCAGCCGGGTCAGGCCCTCCCTGAGCAGCACTGAATCCTCGGCGATGACCACCCGCACCCTGTCCTCCACGATGTCCGGCCCCCCACAGCCCCGACGCCGCCCGTCCGCGACCCACAACGGCCCGCCCACCCGTGCGACAGGTCCAGCATTTCAGGATCGGGGGGTGGATGGGGGAGGGACGGGCATCTTGCCCGACCGTGTCAGGCGGTGGTGGGCGAAGGCCGGGGGTCCAGGGGGCCGAGCCCGCTGGCGGGGTCACAGGGGCGGAGCCCCTGCCACACCCCCGCCCGGAGGTCACCGCACATGAGCCCCACGCCAGGGCAGCTCGGCGGTCACCCGCGTCGGCCCCCCGGCCGGCGAATCCACCACCAGGATCCCGTCCACCGCGTCGAGCCGGTCCGCCAGCCCCGCGAGCCCGGACCCCCGGGACGCGTCGGCCCCACCCACACCGTTGTCCACGACCTGGAGCATCAGCCGGTTCTCCGTGCGCCACACCTCCACGCCCGCCCAGGTCGCCCGCGCGTGCTTGCTGATGTTCTGCAACAGCTCCGACACCGTGAAGTACGCGATCCCCTCGATCGCCGGCGCCGGCCGCTCCACCAGGTCGACCTCGACCCGCACCGGCACCGTGCACCGCGACGCCACCGCCGAGAGCGCCGCGTCCAGCCCCCGGTCCGTCAGCACCGCCGGGTGGATCCCCCGGGCCAGGTCCCGCAGCTCCCGCAGCGCCGTCTTCACCTCACCGTGCGCCTCGTCCACCATCCGCGCGGCCGCCTGCGGATCCTCCCGCAGCTTCTCCTTCGCCAGCCCCAGATCCATGGCGAGACCCACCAGCCGGGCCTGCGCCCCGTCGTGCAGATCCCGTTCGATACGCCGCAGGTCCGCGGCGGCCGTGTCGACCACGACCCCCCGGTCCGACTCCAGCTCCACCACCCGCGAGGCCAGCCGCGACGGCCCGAGCAGCCCGTGCACCAGCAACCGGTCCACCATCGTCAGCGCCCGCACGATCCACGGGGTGGCGATCGTGAACAGCAGCCCCACCAACGCGGTCACCGTGATCTCGAACGGGTTGTCGAGGTAGACCCGGTGCGTCTCGTCGCCGTACAGCTGGACCCCGTCCTGCCCGGCGTACATCGGGAGCACCCAGAACCACAGCGGGTAGGTCAGCAGACCCCACCCCAGCGCCCAGACGTTCACCGTGACGGCGAACGAGAACACCGCCCAGGGCAGGTGCAGCACCGCGTACAGCAGGGCCCGCCACGAGGTGCCGCTCTTGAGGACGGCCCCCATCCACGCCATGACGCCCGGCTTCCGCATCCGCAGCGGCTCCGGCTCGGCCACCTCCAGGCCCAGCAGCGCCCGCGCCCGCATCCGCTCCAGCGCCCCGAAGCCACGGCACCCGGCCAGGGCCGCCGCCAGCACCGGAACGCCGAGGAAGGTCACCAGCAGCCCCGCCCCCAGCGACACCATCGTCACCGCGTACGTGAACAGCAGGATGCTGATCGGCAGGCTGAGCAGCACGTGGCCGAGCTCCCGCCAGGTGCGGCCCTCCACCGGCGCGCGCAGCGCGGCGGGCAGCCGGTGCCGCCGTTCGGTGCTCCCGGGGTACCCGGGACCGCCGTCGAGCCCGTACCCCTGTCCGTACTCCGTGGCCATCGGCGTCGTCCTTCTCCTCGTCCCGCGGCTGTGCCCCCGTACCTCCACCCTGCTCCGCCGCAGGTCGGCGGACCATGGAGTCCGTCGGCCTCTTGGACGGGGGGTTTTCCCTACCCCGTGGCCCCGGACCGGTCGCGCCACGGCAGTTCCGCCGTGACCGTCGTCGGGCCACCCTCGGGCGAGTCCAGGACGAACAAGCCGTCGACCGCGTCCAGCCGGTCGGCCAGGCCCTTCATCCCGGTACCGCGGTCGAGGCGAGCGCCCCCGCGGCCGTCGTCCCACACCTGTATGAGCAGCCGGTCGTCCGTGCGCCACACATCCACCGACGCCGCCTTCGCGCCGCTGTGCTTGCTGACGTTCTGCAGCAGCTCCGAGACGGTGAAGTAGGCGATGCCCTCGATGGCCGCGGCCGGCCGGTCCGCCAGTTCGACCGTCACCTTCACCGGGGCCGTGCAGCGCGAGGCGATCGAGGACAGGGCCGCGTCCAGGCCGCGGTCGGTCAGGACCGCCGGGTGGATGCCGCGCGCGAGGTCCCGCAGCTCCTGGAGTGCCAGCTTCACCTCGCCGTGCGCCTCCGAGACCATCTCGGCCGCCGCGTCCGGGTCCTCCAGCACCTTCTCCTTGGCCAGACCCAGCCCCATCGCCAGATTGACCAGCCGGGCCTGCGCCCCGTCGTGCAGATCCCGTTCGATGCGCCGCAGATCGGCGGCGGCCGTGTCGACCACGACACCCCGGTCCGACTCCAGCTCGGCGATGCGCCGCTCCAGCTCGTCGGAGGGCGACAGCAGCCCGCGCACCATGGCCCGGTCGGCGTTGGTCAGCCCCCGCGCGATGAACGGCAGCACCGGCCACAGCACGAACAGCGAGGCCAGCGTCACGGAGAAGGTGAGCACACCCCACGGCAGCCGGATGAACTCGTACAGCACCGTCCGCCAGCCCACCGGGTCCTTCAACTGCATCCACAACCGCTGGAAGAAGCCGCCCCCGCCGCGCAGCCGCAGCCGGCTCGGCTCGTCCACCCGCACCCCGAGCAGCGCCCTGGCCCTCGCCCGCTCCAACCTGCCCAGCTGCCGCGCCCCCATGAGTCCGACCGCGAGGAGCGGGAACCCGATCACCGTGACGGTCAGGCCGAGCCCGATGGACAGCATCGTCACGACATAGGTGAAACCGAGCAGCGCGACCGGAAGGTTGGCCAGCAGATGCGTGATCTCCTTCCAGGTGCGCCGGTCGTAGGCGAGGCGGGGCGGCGGCGGACGGTCGTCCGGCCCAGCCGCCGTCGCGGCCCGGCTCGCGCCGGGGGAGGGGATGCGTTCGGTCATAGGCGTCAGCGTGCCCGGCGGGGGGCGGCGGCGCCATGAGGCAGACCGCCAGGATCGACTGAGGTAAACCCCACCCCCTGATGCCAGGGCATGACGGGCTGCTTACCCTGCCTTTATCAGGGCCTAGACTCCCGTGCGTACAGATCGTCGAACAGTCCGAGTTTCCAGGGAGCGAGGGACGGACGTGCCGGAACCGACCGTCGTCACCACGACCGTCGTCGCGGCGGACTACTTCCAGTCCTATTCGGTCGTCGGGCTGCTCACCGCCGTCGGTGTGCTGTTCGTCGCCGTCGCCTTCGGGGCCGGCCGCCTGCTGCGGCCCGTGGTCCCCACACCCGAGAAGCTCCTGACGTACGAGTGCGGGGTCGACCCCGTCGGCGAGGGCTGGGCCCACACCCAGGTCCGCTACTACGTCTACGCCTTCCTCTACGTGATCTTCGCCGTCGACTCGATCTTCCTGTTCCCCTGGGCGACCGTCTTCGCCGCACCCGGCTACGGCGCGGCGACCCTGGTGGAGATGTTCATCTTCCTCGGCTTCCTGGCCGTTGGCCTGCTCTACGCATACAAGAAGGGCGTCCTGGCATGGACGTGACCCCCGACGTGACCCCCGCCGGCCCTGAACCCGTACTGCTTCCGGAGCCGAAGCGGCTCGGCGCCCTCGCGCGCCTCGCGCCCGAGCCGATGAAGGTGATCCTCAACTGGGGACGCCGCTACTCGCTCTGGGTCTTCAACTTCGGCCTCGCGTGCTGCGCGATCGAGTTCATCGCCGCGTCGATGGCCCGTCACGACTTCATCCGCCTCGGCGTCATCCCCTTCGCGCCGGGTCCGCGCCAGGCCGACCTGATGGTGGTGTCCGGCACGGTCACCGACAAGATGGCACCGGCGGTGAAGCGCCTCTACGAGCAGATGCCGGAGCCCAAGTACGTCATCTCCTTCGGCGCGTGCAGCAACTGCGGCGGCCCCTACTGGGACTCGTACTCCGTCACCAAGGGCGTCGACCAGATCATCCCCGTCGACGTCTACGTCCCCGGCTGCCCGCCCCGGCCCGAGGCGCTGCTCCAGGGCATCCTCAAGCTCCAGGAGAAGATCGCCCGCGAGTCGCTGGGGGAGCGGTACGGCACCGGCGCGGCGCGTCCCTCGACGGCGGCATTGCAGAGCGACTTGGTGCGGCCGCCGGCCCCGTCTCAGTCCCCGGCCCCGTCCTCGGACCCGTCCTCGGACCCGGACACGGGCGCGTCGGGGGAGGGACGATGACCACGGTCGGCTGGCTGCCCGCCGGCGTCGAGGAACTCTTCGGCCCCGACACCACGGCCGAGGAGTCGTACGAGGTCCTGACCGTCGACGTCCCCCCGGCGACCTGGATCTCCGCCCTCGAGACGGCCCGCGACCGGCTGGGCTGCACCTACTTCGACTGGCTGAGCGCGGTCGACGAACCGGGCACGGGCTTCCGCGTCACGGCCCACGTCGCGGCCCTGTCCCCGGTACGACGTCTCCTGCTCCGTACGACGGTCCCGCACGCGGCCTCCGTCCTGCCCTCGGCCGTCGGTGTCTACGCGGGCGCCGCCTGGCACGAACGCGAGACGCACGAGATGTTCGGCGTCACCTTCGAAGGCCACCCCGGGCTGGACCACCTCCTCCTGCCCGACACCTTCGAGGGCCACCCCCTGCGCAAGGACTTCGTCCTGGCCGCACGCGTCGCCAAGGCCTGGCCCGGCGCGAAGGAACCCGGCGAGTCCGAACACGGCGGCCCCAAGCGCCGCCAGATGCTCCCACCCGGAGTCCCCGACCCGAACGAATGGGGCCCCCTGAAGGGCCAGCTCCCTCCGGCACCCGCCCGTCCGGCCCGTGGCGCGGCCCGCGCGGCAGGCGAACGCCCGGCCCGCGGGGCAGCTCGCCCTGCGGCGGAACGGCCGGTGCGGCGGGCCCGTTCGGCGTCGGAGGGCTCGGCCAGCCAGGCCGCTGCGGGTGACGCGGGAACTCCGTCCCCGACTACTCCGCGGCGTGCGCGTACGGCGGCGGAAGGCTCGGCGAGCCAGGCCCCTGCCGGGGCAGCCGAGCCGGAGCCGACGGCCGCTGAGGCGGGATCCTCGGCCGCCGAGGCAGGAGCCCCGGCCTCGTCGCCAGGGCCGAGCCGCGCGCGGAGCGCGAACGAGGGCTCGGCGTCGCAGCGGACTGCATCGACGTCATCGACGCCGTCGACGCCGTCGGAGACCACTGCGGGTCCGCGCCGGGCACGCAGCGCCTCGGGGGGCAGCGCGAGCCAACGTGCCACGGCGGGCCCCGGCGAGAGCGGGAGCGGGAGCGGAAGCGACAGCCCGTCGGGGAGCCCTTCGCGCACCCCGCGCAGCTCGGACGCCCCCTGGCACCACGCCCGCCCGGCCTTCGCCGAACCGCAGCCCGACCCGTCCCCCGAGGCCGCCCAGCCGCCGACCCCCGAGCCCTCGCCCGACTCGGTTGGTCCTGAGGCGCCTGAGTCCACGGAGGCCCGTGAGCCCTCGGAATCCGAGGAAGTCCCGGGCACCCCGAGGGATTCGGACACCCCGAAGGACGCGGACACCTCGAAGGACGCGGACACCCCGGAGTCGGCGAACACTTCGAAGCCCTCGGGGGAACCGAATCCCACGGACAACCCTGGCGACCCCGAAGACCCCAGCGACAGCGACAACCCCTCGGGAGGCCCGCGGTGAACGACGCGCTCGACGTCACCCTGCGACTCCTGATCGTCTTCGTCGTCTTCCTCACCTTCCCCCTGATCATCGGCCAGACCGAACACAAGGTGATGGCCCACATGCAGGGCCGCCTCGGCCCCATGTACGCGGGCGGCTTTCACGGCTGGGCCCAGCTGATCGCCGACGGCGTGAAGTTCGCGCAGAAGGAGGACGTCGTCCCCGCGGGCGCGGACCGCCGCATCTTCCAACTCGCTCCCGCCGTCGCCCTCCTGCCCTACCTCCTCGTCCTGCTCGCCATCCCCATCGGCCCCGACGAGGGAGCCGTCGGCCAGGTCATCGACGCGGGTGTCTTCTTCGTCCTCGCCGTCATGGGTGTCGGCGTCCTCGGTTCGCTCATGGCCGGCTGGGCCTCCGCGAACAAGTTCTCCCTCCTCGGCGGCCTCCGCACCGCCGCCCAGCTCCTCGCCTACGAACTGCCGATGCTCCTGACCGCCGCCTCGGTGGCGATGGCGGCCGGCACCGTCTCGCTCCCCGGCATCCTCGACGCCTTCGAGTGGTGGTGGCTGCCCTGGCAGATCGTCGGCGCGATCGTCTTCTTCGTGGCCGGCCTCGCCGAACTCCAGCGTCCGCCCTTCGACATGCCCGTCGCCGACTCGGAAATCATCTTCGGCGCGTACACCGAGTACACGGGCCTGCGCTTCGCTCTCTTCCTCCTCGCCGAGTACGCCGGAATCGTCGTCCTGTGCGGCCTGACCACCGTCCTCTTCCTGGGCGGCTGGCACGGCCCGTGGGGCGCCGACGGCCTCGGCTGGGTCTGGACCCTGCTGAAGACCGCCGTCCTCGCCTTCCTCGTCATCTGGCTGCGCGTGACCTACCCCCGCCTGCGCGAGGACCAGCTCCAGAAACTGTCCTGGACCCTTCTCGTCCCCCTCTCCCTCGCCCAGATCGCCCTCACCGGCGTCGTCAAGGTGGTGATCTCGTAACCATGGCCCCCATCCCCGGCTCCGGCCTGGCCAAGGGCCTGGCCGTCACCCTCCGCACGATGACGAAGAAGTCCGTCACCGCGCAGTACCCGGACGCCCAGCCCGACCTCCCGCCCCGCACCCGCGGTGTGATCGGCTTGTTCGAGGAGAACTGCACGGTCTGCATGCTGTGCGCCCGCGAGTGCCCGGACTGGTGCATCTACATCGACTCCCACAAGGAGACGGTCCCGGCGGCGACCCCCGGCGGCCGCGAACGCAGCCGCAACGTCCTCGACCGCTTCGCCATCGACTTCTCGCTGTGCATGTACTGCGGTATCTGCATCGAGGTCTGTCCTTTCGACGCGCTGTTCTGGTCCCCGGAGTTCGAGTACGCCGAGACCGACATCCGCGACCTCACCCACGAGCGCGACAAGCTCCGCGAGTGGATGTGGACCGTCCCGGCCCCGCCGGCCCTCGACCCCGGCGCGGAGGAACCCAAGGAACTCGCCACCGCACGCAAGGCCGCCGAGAAGCTCGCGGCAGCGCAGGCGGAACCGCAGGAGGGAGAGTCGTGAGCCTCGCCGCCGCAACCCACGGCTTCCTCTCCCCGACGGGTGTCGAGATCGCCTTCCTCCTCGTCGGCCTGGTCACCTTCGGCGCCGCGATCGTCACGGTCACCACCCGGCAGCTGGTGCACGCCGCCCTCTGGCTGGTCGTGACCCTCGGCGGCCTGGCCGTCGAGTACCTCCTGCTCACCGCCGAGTTCATCGCCTGGGTGCAGGTCCTCATCTACGTCGGTTCCGTCGTCGTCCTCCTCCTGTTCGGGCTGATGCTCACCAGGGCCCCCATCGGCCGCTCCCCGGACGCCGACTCCGGCAACCGCTGGGCCGCCCTCACCGTGGCCGTCGCCGCGGCCGCCGCCCTGGTCTGGGTCGTCGTCGACGCCTTCCGTGCGACCTGGATCGACCTCGACGGCCCCGCCGCAGGCTCCACCGAGGCCACCGGCGCCAGCCTCTTCCAGAACTGGGTCCTCCCCTTCGAAGCCCTCTCCGTCCTCCTCCTCGCCGCCCTGGTCGGCGCGATCGTCCTGTCCCGCAAGGCGAAGGCCGAGGCGGCGACCGCGTCCGGGAGCGCACCGGCCGGGAGCACCCCGGTCACCCGGAGCGAGAAGGAAGGGACCCGCTGATGCACCTCGCCTATCCCGCCGTGCTCTCCGCCCTCCTCTTCTGCACGGGCCTCTACGGCGTCCTCGCCCGCCGCAACGCGATCCTGGTCCTGATGTCGGTCGAGCTGATGCTCAACGCCGTCAACCTCAACCTGGTCGCGTTCGACGTCTGGCTCAGCAGGACCGCCGAGGAGACCCTGCACTCCGGCCAGGCCCTCACCCTGTTCACCATCGCCATCGCGGCCGCCGAGATCGGCATCGGCCTGGCGATCGTCCTCGCCGTCCACCGCAACCGCGGTACCGCGGACATCGACAAGCTCCGCGACACCGCCGAACGGCACGACCCCGACGGTGACGGCCACGACGGCACCGACCACGACGCCCTCACCGCCGAGCAGTCCGACGAGGCCGAGAAGGCTGAGGCCACCGCGTGACCACGACCACCCTCGCCGTCCTCGTCCCGCTCCTGCCGTTCCTCGGCGCCGCCGCCGGCCTGCTCCTGGGCCGCACGGCGCCCGGCTTCGTCCGCCCCCTCGCCATCCTCCCGACGCTCACCTCCCTGGTACTCGCCGCGCTGGTCGCCGCACGCCAGGGCGGTGACCAGGCCATCGACTCGGCCACCGAACTCACGCCCACCGGCTCGGTGCCGATCGAACTCGCCCTGCACATCGACGGCTTCGCCGCCCTCGTCGCCGTCCTCGTCGGCCTCGTCGCCTCCTGCGTGCAGATCTACTCGACGGGCTATCTGCGCGACGACCCGCGCTACCCGTCCTACGCCGCCCTCGTCTCCCTGTTCACCTCCGCGATGTTCCTGGTCGTCTACTCCGGCGACCTGATCGTGCTGCTGGTCGGCTGGGAAGTCATGGGCATCTGCTCCTACTTCCTGGTCGGCCACTACTGGGAGACCCCGGAGGCCCGGTCCGCCTCCCTCAAGGCCTTCCTGGTCACCAAGCTCGGCGACGTCCCCTTCCTCATCGGTCTGTTCGCCCTCGCCACCGACGCCGGTTCCTTCCGCATCACCAAGGTCCTCGGCGCCGTCGCGAGCGGCGGACTCGACCACCCCACGCTGATCGCCCTGCTCCTCCTCGCGGGCGTGGCGGGGAAGTCCGCGCAGTTCCCGCTGCACACCTGGCTCCCCGACGCGATGGCGGGCCCGACCCCCGTCTCCGCGCTGATCCACGCCGCGACGATGGTCGCCGCCGGTGTCTACTTCATCGCCCGTCTCCTCCCGGTCTTCGAGGCCTCGCAGGCCGCGATGGCCGTGCTCGCCGTGATGGCCGCGGTCACGATGGCCGGCTCGGGCCTCGCCGCGCTCGCCCAGGACGACATCAAGCGCGTCCTCGCCTACTCGACGATCGGCCAGCTCGGCTACATGACCGGAGCCCTCGCCGTCGGCGACCGCGGGGCCGCCGTCTTCCACCTCCTGTCCCACGGCGCCTTCAAGGCGCTGCTGTTCCTCGCGGCCGGCGTGATCATCCACGCCGCCGGCACCAACTCGCTCGCCGCCATGTCCCGCATGCGGAACCTGCGCGACCGCGTCCCGGACGCCTACTGGACGATGACCGTGGCGCTGCTCGCTCTCGCCGCGATCCCGCCCTTCAGCGGTTTCTTCTCCAAGGAGGCCGTCCTCGGTGTCGCCGAGCACGCCGCCACCGGGCACACCGAGCACGTCCCCGCCGCGGCGGGCTGGATCGTCCTGATCGCCGGCCTGGTCACGGCCGTGCTCACCGCCGCCTACGCGATGCGCCTGTGGCTGCTCGCCTTCCGGGGCCGGGGCGCCGAAGCCCCCGACCACGGCAGGCAGCCGCTGACGATGACCGTGGTGCTGTGGGTGCTGGCCGTGCCGTCCCTGGCCCTCGGCGGGTTCGTGTTCCGCCTGCTGCCCGACTGGTTCGACGGCCGCGACCTCGCCCCGACCCTGACCACCTCCGTACTCGGCACGGGCCTGGCCCTGGCCGGCGGCATCGTCACCTACGGCGCCTGGCGGCACACCACCGCACTCGCCGCACGCGTCCCGCTGGGCGCGGTCGCCGCCCATCCCGAGGGCGACGCCGCCCAGGTCGAGGCGGAAGCCATCGCCACCCACGAGCCGGCCTACGGCGACATCGCCTACGCGCCCGACCCCGCCGACCCCGGACGGCTCCTGCTCGGCCCGCTGCACCGGCCCGCTGCCGCCGGCTTCCACCTGGACGCCGTGTACACGGTCCTCTTCGTCCGCCCGGTGCAGGCCGGGGCGAGTCTCGTCCGGTTCCTCGACCGCGAGGTCGTCGAGACCTACGTACGGGGTGCGGGTGCGCTGCCCCGCTGGCTCGGCGCGGCCGTACGGCGCGCCCAGACCGGCAACGTCCAGACCTATGTGAGCGCGCTGCTCGCCGGCACCGTCGTCCTCGCGGTCGCCGCCGTCCTCGTCGCCACGGGAGCGTGAGCAGGCGTGATCGATATCAACGAGTCCGTGATGCAGTTCCTTCTGGCGTTCATCGTCGTGGGTCCGCTTCTCGGCGCCGCCGCGGCTCTCCTGCCGGCCCCGCCCGGGCTGAAGGGGAAGTCACCCGAGCAGGCCGTGCTCCGGCACGGCGTCACCGTCACCGGCGCGGTCCTCGCCGCCGCGATCGTCCTCGCGCTCGGCTTCGACCACGACCAGCCGTCGAAGATGCAGGCCAGCACCGACATCAGCTGGATCCCCGCGCTCGACGTACGCATCCACCTCGGCATCGACGGCATCTCCCTCCCCCTTCTGGTCCTGACCGCGCTGCTGACCTTCCTCTGCGCGCTCTACTCGTACTTCAAGCAGCAACATCAGCAGCTGCCGCCGCGGGCCGAAGGCCCGACCCCGAAGGCCTTCGTCGCGCTGCTGCTCGTCCTCGAGACCGGCACGCTCGCGACCTTCGCCGTCCTCGACCTGCTGCTGTTCTTCCTCGCCTTCGAGACGGTCCTCATCCCGATGTACTTCCTCATCGCCCGCTGGGGCGGCGAGGGCCGGAGCCAGGCCGCCTGGCGGTTCATCCTCTACACGCTGCTCGGCTCCGTGGTCATGCTGCTCGGCCTGCTCCTGATCGGGATCAAGGCGGGCACGTTCGACATGATGGCACTCGCCACTGACAACGGCGGGTCGCTGACCACATCCGTGCAGGTCATCGCCGTTCTGTCGATCGGGATCGGCCTCGCGGTCAAGACGCCGATGTGGCCGCTGCACAGCTGGCTGCCCGACGCCCACACCGCCGCCCCGACCGTCGGCTCGGTCCTGCTGGCCGGCGTCCTGCTGAAGATGGGTACGTACGGGTTCGTCCGGATCCTGCTGCCCATCGCGCCGGACGGGTTCCGCACCTTCGCGCCCTACCTCGCCGCCCTGGCCGTCGTCGGCATCATCTACGGATCCCTGGCCTGCCTGGCCCTCGCCAAACAGGGTGCGAAGGGCGACCTGAAGCGCCTCATCGCCTACTCCTCCGTCGGCCACATGGGCTTCGTCCTGCTCGGCATCGCCACGATGACCCCGACCGGCGTGAACGGCGCCCTGTTCGCCAACATCGCCCACGGCCTCATCACCGGCCTGCTCTTCTTCCTCGTCGGAGCGCTGAAGGACCGCACCGGCAGCACCGATCTGGACACCCTCGCCGAGGAGACCGGCGCCGCGCTCTACGGCAAGGCCCCGCGCCTCGGCGGCCTGCTCGCCTTCGGTGCGGTCGCCTCGCTCGGCCTGCCGGGCCTGGCCGGGTTCTGGGGAGAGATGCTGGCCCTCTTCGGCGCCTTCCGGCCCGCCGCCGGGCTCAGCCGCCCCGCCTTCCTCACCTTCATGGCGATCGCCGCGTTCGGGACGCTGCTGACGGCCGCGTACCTGCTGGTCGTGGTCCGCCGCGTCTGCATGGGCGCCCTGCCCCAGGACGCCCCGAAGCTGCCCGACGTCCGCTCCTACGAGTTCGCGGCCTGGACCCCGCTCGTCGCCCTCACCGTCGTCGCGGGCCTCTGGCCCAAGGCCCTCCTCGGCCTGAGCGACCCGGCCGTCCAGCAGCTCCTCGCAGGAGGCAACCGATGAGCTCCCCGGCCCAGCCCCTGGCCGCCTCGCTGGTCCAGTCCGTCGACTGGCTCGCGATCGCGCCGCCCACCCTCGCGGCGGTCGTCGGACTCGCCGTCCTGGTCGCCGACCTCTTCGTCGCCGAGCACCGCAAGGCGCTCCTCGGCTGGACGTCGGTCGCGGGCCTGGCCGCCGCCGCGCTGATGCTGCTGCCCCTCCTGGACGGCGACCGCAGCACCTTCTGCCTGACCGGCGACGCCACCGTCTGCAGCTACACGGCCGACCGCTTCACCCTGGTCATCCAGTTCCTGGTCCTCGGCGGCGCCCTCCTCGCCGCCCTGCTGTCGGTCACCGCGCTGAAGGACGCCCGCAAGGAGCTGCCCGAAGGGGAGTACTGGTTCCTCCTGCTGTCCTCCGCGGCCGGCGCCGCCCTGCTGCCCGCCTCCCGCGACCTCGCGACCCTGATCGTCGCGCTGGAGGTCGCCTCCCTGCCCGCCTTCGCCCTGGTCGGCCTCAGGCACGGCGACCGGAAGTCCTCCGAGGCGGCCCTGAAGTTCTTCCTGTCCTCGGTCACCGCGACCGCGGTCAGCCTCATGGGCATCAGCTTCGTGTACGCCTCCACGGGCACCCTCTACCTCACCCAGGTCGCCGACCGCATCCAGAACGTCGACGGGCAGCTCGGCACGCTCGCCCAGACCGGTGTCGTCCTCACCCTCGTCGGCTTCGCCTTCAAGACGGCCGCCGTGCCCTTCCACTTCTGGGTGCCCGACACCTACGTGGGGGCGCCCCTGCCCATCGCCGCCTACCTGTCGGTCATCGGCAAGGCGGTCGGCTTCAGCGGCCTGATCCTCGTCACGGTGGTCGCCCTGCCGTCGTACGCCGACGTCTGGGGCCCGGCCCTGGCGGCCCTGGCCGCGCTCACCATGACCATCGGCAATGTCGGAGCGCTCCGCCAGCAGGCCACGCGCGCGTACAGCGCGGTACGCCTGCTCGCCTGGTCGTCCGTAGGCCAGGCCGGCTACCTCCTGGTACCGATCGCCGCCGCCGCGTACTCAGGGGACGCCGAGAAGTCGATCGGCTCCACCGTCGCCTACGCCCTGATGTACGGCGCCGTGAACCTCGGTGCCTTCGCCGTGGCCGCGCTCGTCGGCCGGACGAAGACCCGCAACCGCGTCGCCGACTACCGTGGCCTGTACGCGTCGAGCCCGGTGTCCGCGCTGCTCCTGGCGTTCTTCCTGCTGTGTCTCGCCGGGCTGCCGCCGGGCGTCATCGGCCTCTTCGCCAAGGTCACCGTCTTCTCCGCGGCCGTCGACGCCGGCCTCGGCTGGCTGGCCGTGATCATGGCCGTGAACGTCGTCATCGCGCTGTTCTACTACCTCCAGTGGACGGGCCTGCTCTTCCGCGCCCCCGAGGGCGAGCCGGAGAAACACCGAGTCCCGGCCCCCCTCACCGCCGCGATCGCCCTCACCGGCGTCCTGGGCATCGTCCTGTCCGGGGCACCGCAGCTGGTCCTGCGCTTCACGGACACCGGACTGTTCTGAACACCAGCCGCGCCTGAGCCGCCGCACCGGCCGCTTTGACCACGCGCGCGTGGGGCACTCGCCTCCACGCGCGCGTGCCGTTTTCCGACATCGTCACCCGTACGGTTCACACCCGGCGTCGCACGCACAAGGGAACTAGTGCCTCCCGCCTGGCGTTGACCAGTACGGGAGGGTCCACTGGACGTAGGACAGCGGCACCAGTGGCACCGCAGAAACAGCAAGCAAGGGTCCCCCTGCCGCACCACTTGGAGGGCGTACCGTGCACCGCCGGCACAACGGGCTCAGGACCGCAGTCCTCCTCGGGGGACTGTCCGCCATCATCATCGTCATCGGCAGCTTCTTCGGCCGCATGGGGCTCGTCATCGCCGTCCTGGTAGCGCTGGCCACCAACGCGTACGCGTACTGGAACAGCGACAAGCTGGCACTGCGCGCGATGCGGGCCCGCCCGGTGAGCGAGTTCGAGGCCCCGGGGCTCTACCGCATGGTCCGGGAGCTCTCCACCCAGGCCCGCCAGCCCATGCCGCGCCTGTACATCTCCCCGACGGAGGCCCCCAACGCCTTCGCCACGGGCCGCAACCCGCGCAACGCCGCCGTGTGCTGCACCGAAGGCATCCTGCGCCTCCTGGACGAGCGCGAACTGCGCGGCGTCATCGGCCACGAACTCAGCCACGTCTACAACCGCGACATCCTCATCTCGTCGGTCGCCGGTGCCCTCGCCTCCGTGATCATGTTCCTGGTCAACTTCGCCTGGCTGATCCCGATCGGCCGCTCGGACGACGACGAAGGCCCCGGCCTGCTCGGCATGCTGCTGATCATGATCCTGGGCCCGCTCGCCGCCTCAATCATCCAACTGGCCATCAGCCGCTCCCGGGAGTACCAGGCGGACGCCTCCGGCGCCCAGCTCACCGGTGACCCACTCGCGCTGGCCGGAGCGCTGCGCAAGCTCGAACTCGGCACCAAACAGCTCCCGCTGCCGCCCGAGCCGCGCATCGAGACGGCCAGCCACATGATGATCGCGAACCCGTTCCGGCCCGGCCAGGGCCTCTCGAAGATGTTCTCCACACACCCGCCGATGGCAGATCGCATCGCCCGGCTCGAGAAGATGGCAGGTGGGAACCAGTGAGGACTGTACTGAACGTCATATGGCTCGTCCTGAGCGGCTTCTGGCTGTTCCTCGCCTACATGGCCGCGGGCCTGCTCCTCTGCATCACCATCATCGGTATCCCGTTCGGCGTCGCGGCCTTCCGCATCGGCGTCTACGCGCTGTGGCCCTTCGGGTACACCACCGTCGAGCGCCGTGACGCGGGAGCGCCGTCCTGCGTCGGCAACGTGCTGTGGCTGGTGCTGGCGGGGTGGTGGCTGGCCCTCGGCCACATCGCCACCGGCCTCGCCCTGTGCATCACGATCATCGGCATCCCGCTCGGCATCGCCAACTTCAAGCTCATCCCGGTCTCGTTGCTGCCGCTGGGCCGCGACATCGTGCGGACGAACGAGCCGTTCGAGGTGCGCTGACGGCCACGCGCCGCGCCCCCGTTTTCCACAGGGACGACAGACCCGAGTCTCCACAGGCCACGGGTTGTCCACAGGCCGGCCCGGATGTCGGTGGCCGCCTGCATGATGAACCCATGACCGCGATCGAGCAGTTGCCGATACGAGTGACGGCCCGGACCCACAACACCCGCCCCACAGGCCGGTCTTCCCCTACCGTTCTGGCCGACACGATGAGAGGCCCCTGACCAGCGGGAGCCGAAAGCCCGCTACATCCGCCCGGCCCCCGCCCGCACCCACCGCCGCGCTCCGTACGCCACCGCGCCCACCACCAGCACACCCGCGCCCACGACCACTGAAACCCCGGGCAGCGAGAACGCCAGCACCGCACACCCGGCCAGCCCCACCACCGGCACCACACGCGTCGCCGGTGCCGAATCCAGCGTCCAGGCCGACGCGTTGGCCACGGCGTAGTACGCCAGTACACCGAAGGAGGAGAACCCGATCGCGCCCCGGACGTCCACCGTGGCGGCCAGGATCGCGACCACCGTGCCCACGGCCAGCTCCGCCCGGTGCGGCACCTGGAACCGGGGATGCACGGCCGCCAGCGCGCCCGGCAGATGCCGATCCCGGGCCATGGCCAGTGTGGTCCGCGAGACACCCAGGATCAGCGCGAGCAGCGACCCCAGCGCGGCCACGGCCGCACCGACCCGCACCACCGGCACGAGCCAGGGCGACCCGGCCTCGCGCACCGCGTCGGCCAGGGGTGCCGAGGCGTCCCCGAGAGCGTCCGGCCCCAGCACCGAGAGGACAGCCACCGCCACACACGCGTACACGATCAGCGTGATGCCCAACGCCACCGGGATGGCGCGCGGAATCGTGTGCGCCGGATCCCGCACCTCCTCGCCGAGCGTCGCGATCCGGGCGTACCCCGCGAACGCGAAGAACAACAGCCCGGCCGCCTGAAGGACTCCGCCCGCACCGTCCGAGATCCCGACGGCCGACCGCCCGACATCGGCCTCACCGGACACCAGACACGCGACGACCACGAAAGCGAGGACAGCCAGGACCACCGCCACGATCACCCGCGTCAGCCACGCGGACTTCTGGATACCGCCGTAGTTCACCGCGGTCAGCGCCACCACGGCCGCGACCGCCACCGCGTGCGCCTGCCCCGGCCAGACGTACGTGCCCACGGTGAGCGCCATCGCCGCACAGGAGGCCGTCTTCCCGACCACGAACGACCAGCCCGCGAGATACCCCCAGAACTCGCCGAGCCGCTCCCGCCCGTACACGTACGTACCGCCCGAGGCCGGATACAGGGCGGCGAGGCGAGCCGACGACATGGCGTTGCAGTACGCGACCAGTGCGGCGACGGCCAGCCCGAGCAGCAGCCCGGACCCGGCCGCGTGCGCCGCCGGTGCGAGGGCGGCGAAGATCCCCGCTCCCAGCATCGAGCCGAGTCCGACGACGACGGCGTCCCGCACACCGAGGGTGCGGCGCAGTCCGGAACCGGAGGCTGTCATGCCTAGCACCCTACTGATCAGTGCAACCGGCCGATGTGGCCGGAACGTCCTCCCCACCAAGACGGCATGAACGCGTGCGGCAAGGACGACACACGCGCGACGCCTGACGTACGACGCACGAGCCGGCCTCGCCGGGAGCAAGATCACATGGCCGGGACAGTGCGGGCACAGCGTGAAAGGGCAGGTTCACGGCATGACCATCATCAGCTGGATCATCCCGGGACTGTTGGCCGGAGCCATCGCGAAGTTCCTGCTGCCGGGGCGTGACCCGGGCGGCCTCATCGGCACGACTTTGATCGGCATCGCGGGCGCGTTCATCGGTGGCTGGATCTCGTCCCGCTGGATGGACCACCCGATCACCAAGGACTTCTACGACGGCGCGACCTGGGCCGCGGCGATCGGCGGATCGCTCGTCCTCCTGATCGCCTACCGCCTCCTGTTCGGCAACTCGCGCGACTGACGGCGCCGGTGAGCACGGCCGGCAGGCCCGCCGACCGCAGCCGGAACACGAGAAGGGCGGGCACCCGGCAGGTGCCCGCCCTTCCCCGTACCGGTCCCGACCGGCGGCCCGAAGGCCGACGAACCTAGCGGTAGTTCACGAACTGCATCGCGAAGTCGTAGTCCTTGCCCTTCAGCAGGGTGATGACGGCCTGCAGATCGTCACGGCTCTTCGAGCTGACGCGCAGCTCCTCGCCCTGCACCTGGGCCTTCACGCCCTTGGGGCCCTCGTCGCGGATGGTCTTGGCGACCTTCTTCGCGTTCTCCTGGGAGATGCCCTCCTGGATGGAGGCGAAGATCTTGTACTCCTTGCCGGAGAGCTGGGGCTCGCCCGCGTCCAGAGCCTTCAGCGAGATGCCGCGCTTGATCAGCTTGGACTGGAAGACGTCGAGGATCGCCTTCACCCGGTCCTCGGAGTTGGCCTCCATGAGGATCTTCTCACCGGACCACGCGATCGAGGCGCCCACGCCCTTGAAGTCGTAGCGCTGTGAGATCTCCTTGGCGGCCTGGTTGAGTGCGTTGTCGACCTCCTGCCGCTCGACCTTCGAGACGATGTCGAAACTGGAGTCGGCCATGTCCTGTGGCTCCTTGTATCGGGGTGCGTATCGTGCGTACCGGCGTACGTGGCGGCTACCCGGCCCGTTCAGGTCCTTGGCCGCATCCGGACAAGCCTAGCCACCCCCGGCACTCCGAGCGCCGATCAATCGGGTGGCGGAGCACCCCTCCGCATCAGGTATTGTTTACGTCGTTGCCACGGAGCACCGCCGAAAGGCGGTACGACGGGCGGCCACCCCGGCGGTGTGCCCGAGCGGCCAAAGGGAGCAGACTGTAAATCTGCCGGCTCAGCCTTCCCAGGTTCGAATCCTGGCGCCGCCACACGGGAACATGAGGCCCGTGACCTGCGATATCGGCAGGTCACGGGCCTCTTGCCATTCGTCGCCCCGAGGGGCGGGGTGTCTCACCCTGTCTCGCGTTCGAACGCCCCGTCTCGGACTCTGCGGACGGAGCGCGGACGGGATTTCCGCCGCGTCAGACGCTCCGTTCCAATCGGGCGGAGATCTTGGCGTTGGCCGCGTCGTCACCGTCCTTCAGGAACTTGGCGTACACGCGAAACAGGACCGCCACACTGTGGCCCGCCCGCTCAGCCACGAGCTGTGGTTCCACGCCCGAGCTGAGCCAGGTAGACACTGCGGCGTGACGAAGGTCATAAGGTCGCTTCGCCAGTGCAGAGTGGAACTCGGCTGGCGTGAGAGCACGCGACCGCGCTTCAGCCCACACCTCCCCGTATCCGGTGTCCTGCACGAGTCCACCCCGCAGCGTCTGGAAGACGCGGCCGTCCGGCGCGGTGCCGTACGCGGTGAGGTGCCACCGCAGCAGCGCGACCAGTTCCGGCGGGATCGGCACGGGCCGCACTGCCTTCCGGGGGCGGTGCTTCAGGCCCCGCTTCTCGTGTGCCTCACCGCTGTCCGTCCACGCGGTGCCGGATCGGGGGCGGGTTTCATGCAGCCGGAGCACGCCCCACCCGCGCCGCGGCAGGTCGCAGTCCGTGACCCGTAGGCCGATCACTTCCGCCGGCCGCGCGGCGGCGTAGTACATGCACCCGAAGAACGCGGCGAGCCGGCGCCCCCGTTTGCTCTGGTCGCGCACGGCGGTCAGCAGCTTGGCGGCTTGCGCCGGATTTGGGACGCACGCCGGGTCAACTTCCTCCGTGACCTGCTCGGGTGCTTTCCACTTGACGCGGTCCAAGGGGTTGTCCGTCAGCAACTCGGCGTCGACCGCGTACTCAAGGGAGTTGTAGAAGATCGCACGCTTGCGGCTGATCGTTCCTGGGGCCGCCGTCTTCCCGTCCAACCGCTTGGACAGGGCCCTGAGCGCGGCTTTCACCAAGAGCCGGTCCGTGAGGGCCGACGTAGGCAGCGACTTCCGCTGGAACCAGGCGAGTACTTGCGCCACCTCGGCCGGCGGTTCTTCTTCCCACCGGTTCTTGTTGAACGCCCACCCGTACAGAGCGCTCCGTACGGTCCGCGCGTCGGGCATGCCCTTGGTGTCCTTCACGAACGCCGGCGTCACGGTCGCCATGGCTTCGGCCAACGTCCGCCGGGTGTTGCCGGGGGAGTCGTCCCACTTCATCGCGATGTAGTTGCGCGCGTGCTCGTACCAGGAGATGTCTCGGTTCTGGTCGACCATGGACTTTGGGAGGCCGCTCTCCACGTCGAACGGCTCACCCTTCCGGGCCGCCGTCATGAGTTCCGAACGGCGGCTGTCGGCCAGGCCCTGGGTGAGGAACGATTCCGCGTGTTCGCGGGTGCCCACCATCCAACGCAGTTGGTACGGCTTCCGGTAGTTGCGTTTCCGGATGGCCCAGAACTTGACCGTGTAGCTCCAGTCGGTCACGCGGCCTCCAGCTCGTCCTTGAAGGCGTCCAGAACGCTGCGGCGTACGCAGATGCGGCCGGACGGCGTGCGGCGAGCCTCGGGAGTAAGGCCACGGTCGCGCCAGCGGTACCAAGTCGGGCGGCTGATGCCGAGTTCTTCCAGCACTTCTGGCAATGGGATCAGTTCGTCTTTCGGAGTACGGCGGCGCCGGGTGGGCGTGGTCATGCTGAGGTCTCCATACCTGTGCGGCTGGGTGTGGCTGTGTCCGAAGCGGGGATTTCTGCGTCATCGCGTCACGTGCGTCAATCAGGCTTCTGACCTGCGCGTTCGGGTGACGCAGCGGGGTCGATCCTGTGTCACCGATGACACGGGCGCTCGTCACGGGGTGACGCCGATGACGCGGGATGACGCAGGATTCGCCGTCTGCGTCACCGCTGTCGCCGCAGGTGAGCGGCCGTCTGTGGGGCCCTTGGTGACGCAGTGACGCAGATCTTCCCTACTTAGGAAAAGGAGGGGGGGTGGTTTCTGTGGTGTTGCGTCGTCTCTCAGGGCTTGAAGAACGGGCCGCTTCGCGGCGCGACCCGTGCAGGGCGGCTGTCGCCGCCGAACAGCAAGAGGAGCACCCCGCGGCGAGGCGTGCTCCTCTTGCTTGTCCGCCCGTCCGGGCGGGGCGGTCAGAACGCGGGCTGTTGCTCGGGCGGCGGGGGCGGGACCTGGCGGGTGATCTCGATGTAGCGGGCGGCGCTGGTGCGCCCCCAGTCGACCAGGACGCCCCGCGCGGCAAGGGTGGGCTGGATGCGCCGCAGCCGGTCGGAGAGCACCTTGCCGGTGGTGGGCCAGCCCTTGGGCAGGGGGCGGCATTCCTCGCCGCTGTAGAGGGTGCTGAGGGCGTGCAGCCACTCCGCCGACGTCATCCGCACGTCCTCGCCCGGGGCCAGTTCCTCCGCGCGCTTGAGGACCGTCTGCGCGAGCAGGTCGCCTTCGATCACGTCGTCGTTGAGGTCGTCCAGGCTGGCCCTGTATGCGTCCAGCGTCCCGAAGCCGGTGGCGGCGTCGAGCTGCGCGCACAGGTGGGCGAAGTCGGCCATGCGCAGATCGGTGGGGGTCTCGGCCTGTACCGCGCGGACCTTGACGGTCAGGTCGAGCAGGGAGCCGAGGACGACGGGCAGGATCTCGGCGTACTCCGCCCACAGCTCCGCTTCGGTGCGCCGCACCCGGGGGCGTTCCAGGCGCAGGGTGAGGAGCCGTTCGGCGAGGTCGGGGCGGATCACGCCGACGTCGATGCCGGTCAGCAGCATGGGCCGCCGGTAGCGGGAGCGCACGACGTCGCCGTCGGTGAACAGCGCGCGCTTGATGCTCTCGGCCCCGGTGATGACGCAGCACATGAGGTCGGACAGGTCCGGGGGCAGGTGGGAGAGGTTGTCCAGGGCGGTGATCCATCCGGCCGCGACCGCCGTGATCATGTTCTCTTCGTCCTTGGGTGCCCTGCGCAGGTCGCCGGTCATGCCCTCGATGATCCGTACGAGCATCCGCCCGCCGGTCGACTTGCCGGCGCCCTGCGGGCCGGTCAGGAACGGGGCCGGGACGGGCACGGACGGCTCCAGGCAGCCGATGAGCCACGCGATGGCCAGTGCCTCGGTCTTGGCGTCGGCGAAGTTGCACAGCCGCATCAGCAGGTCGATGCCCTTGCCGCCTGTGTCCTGGGCGGGCAGGGGGAGTTCGCCGGTGAGCTGGGTGCGCCGCCAGCACACCTCTTCGGGGTCGGGGATGCGGATGTCCCAGCCGCTGGGGTGGATGCGGACGGACTGGCCGTCGTCGCGGCCGAGGTCGAGCCAGGTGGCCCCGTCGAAGCCGGGAGCCACGCGGATGTGAGTGGGCTGTACCTGCTCGGTGAGGGCGAGTGCCTCGATCAAGTCCAGTGCCTCCTTGAGGGCGGTTCCATTGAAGACGCCGACCCCGTCACGGAAGAGGCCGACCATGAGTTCCTGGCGGTGGCTGCCGGTCGTGCCCTGAGAGCGGATCGGGCGGGCCACGGGGTGGCCGGTGCGCTGCGCATACACGGTCCCGTCAACGGTGCGGAAGTACCGGAAGTGGGACTGCGCGTAGTCGGTGATGACCTGCCGGGCGGGGTTCTTGTCGTCGTCGGACACGGTCACAGTCCCAACGTGGTCAGGGCGTTGGTCCACGCGTCCGTGCAGTGCCGGGGGGTCTCGCCCTTGGCCTGCGCGGCGGTGAACAGCCGGTTGACGTGGGTGTCGGTGAGGCAGCCGCACCGGCCGTGCGTGGACAGCACGGCGAGGAACGTGCGGTACACGGTCGCGTGGACGGCGCTGCGGGCCTCGGTGATGCGCTGCTCGGCCATGGCGATCCCGCGCTCCAGGTAGGCGGGCGTGCGGTGCCTGCACTCGCCCCCATGGCCCCTCACAGGCGCTGTGAGGCTCTGTGGCGCCCTGCGGGCCGGGGACGGCTCCTTTACGGCCAGCGCGCGCACAGCGTCCGGGAGAGCGGCTGTGACGCCCATGCCTGAACCGAGCCAACGGGCGTACTGCATAAGGGACTTGATGTCGACGCCGGGCCGTACGGCGTTCGATGACGTCATGGTGCCCCGGTAGATCCAGTGCTCGCCCCGGGTGGTGGTTACGGTCCGGGTCGCGGGCAAGGTGGCGCGGGCCCACTGGACGGCTGCGGGGTCGTCCAGGTCGACCACGGTCACGCCGGCGCCCCCGGGATGGTAGGCGACCGTCGCCGCGTGCCGCCACGCTGGCGCCCACGCCACGGAGTTGAGGACGTCAGGGTCGGTGGTCGCGGCGGCCCAGCTATGGCACGGCTGCGGGCAGGCGCAGGGGCCGGGGGTCTTCATGTTCGGCCGGCCACCGCACGCGTTCCGCGCGCACCGGTGGCAGTTGCCGAACGGCACCTTCCTCGCACGCAGCGGCAGCACCGGCACACCGGTAGCCGCCAGCTCCAGCGCGGTCCCCAACGGTTCGGGCAGCGTGCTCATGCGGCCACCCCCCACGACGACCTGGCCGTGGCGGTACCGAGCAACCATCCGTGGGCGTAGTGGGCCTGGCGAGGCACCACGCCGTTGCCGAGGATCTTCAACTGTTCCTTGCGGGGGATGCCGGGGACGGCGGTGACCCATCCTTCGGGCAGGCCCATCATCCACTCCGTGAACAGCGGGGACAGGCGACGGTTGCCGCGGGTGCCGGGTTCGGTCGGGCACGGCGCCGGCCGCCCGGTGATGTGCTCCCAACGGCGGATCGCGGGGCCGAAGTCGGTGCCGTCGCTCGCCACCCACCGTTTGTCCAGCGGCACCGGCCCGGTGGGAGTGGTGTCCACGCCGGCGAGCAGATTCACGGCGACCTCGTTGAGGGGCCGGGCGTTGCGTTCGAGCAGGTTCGACGCGCCGGACTTCCAGTCCCGGGCGGCCGGCGTAGGCAGCAGGCTCACGACTCCGGGGGCGCCGGCAGCTTCGTCACCGCCGTGCGCAGGTTCATCCCGCCCTTGCGCTTCGGTGAGGTTCCCGGGCCGCCAGTGCCGTCCGAGCTGGTGGGGGTCGGCATCAGCGGGATGGGCAACTGCGAACCAGCGGTCGCGCTCGTGCGGGGCCCCGGTTTCGGGGTCACCAGCGCGTACGCATGTCCACCGGACGTCATACCCGAGCGCGGCCAGGTCCGCGGCGACGACGTCCAGCCCCCGCGAGCGGAGCGCCGCCACGTTTTCCAGGAAGACGAGGCGCGGTCGAAGGTGGCCCACAGCCTCAGCGACATTTTTCCAGACCCGCGACCACTGGCCATTGATCCCGTCCCTTCGTCCAGCGTTGGAGGTGTTGCGGCAGGGGAAACCGGCGCCGATCACGTCCGGCCGGAACACGTCCCGGACTTGGTCCCAGTCGACGGTGCGGATGTCGCCGAGGTTGGGCACTCCGGGGTGCCGGTGGGCGAACACGGTCGCGGCGTGCGGGTCGTTCTCGGCGTAGGCGGCGACCTGGCCGCCGATGCGGGCCCGGATCGCGGCCTCTAAGCCGCCGTAGCCGGCGCACAGGGCCAGGATGTGCGGCGGGTCAGATGCTCGCCGAATGTCGGTGGGTTGGGTCATGCTGGGGTGTCTCCAGTTCTCTTGTTGGGTGCTGGTTGACGGGGCGGTCGCGATCTTTGGCGAGAGGCGACCGCCCCGAGTCATGACAACTTGGGGGTGAAATGACTACTGCGTGGCTGGTGCTGGCTCTGGGGGACAGGCGAGAGCACGCCGGAAACGACGGGTACGACGACAATCCGGCGGAGCACTACAGCTGGGACAGCACGGTTCCCAATCACGCGCGTCTGGCAGAGGGAGACGTGATCGCCCTCTGGGACAGGAAGGAACTGATCGGCGTCTCTGTCATCGAGACCATCGAGACGGACACTCGCAAGAAACCGCTGTATTACTGCCCGCATTGTGACAAGGCAGCTATCAAGCGGAGACAGCAGAAGGCGCCCCAGTACCGGTGTTATGACTGCGGAGCGTCATTCGATGTCCCGGGCCGCACGACCAAGCAGGTGACGACTTACCAGTCACGCCATGGCAAGGCCTGGATGGACGCGCGAGGGCTACTTTCCGGGGCGGAACTGCGGGCCCTGTGTGACTCGCCGCGATCACAGCACAGCATGCGACCCGCGCGATGGGAGAAGCTACGTAACGCCCTGACCGCTGTCACGGGCGACGTCGCTGAACTCGACGTGCTGGAAGAGACGCGCTTGGCCATTCCCGGAGGACACCGGGAGTCGGTCGTACGGGTCCGCATAGGACAAGGCGCCTTCCGTAAGCGGCTGCTGGCCGACCAAGGCGAGCTGTGTGCTTTCACAGGCCCTGCACCCGCTACAGCCTTGGAAGCTGCCCACCTCTACAGCTACGCCCAGAGCGGAGAGCACCACGAGCACGGCGGGCTGCTGCTGCGCCGCGATATCCACCGTCTCTTCGACCTGGGCGAGATCGCGGTGAATCCCACGACAGGAACGCTCGACATAAGCGCGGAGATGCTCACGTATCCGCTGTATGCGAGTCTGCAGGGGAGGCCGGTGGCAGTCCCGCTGCAACGGGAACACCGCACTTGGCTTGGTAGGCACTGGCGTCTCCATCGACCGGAGTCCTAGCTGGTCCAGCCACGCACACTTGGGCTTCAGCCGTGGAAGTGGTTGCGCTTGAAGACGGCTTTGCGGATGTTGACCGTGGTCCCGCCTCGGTGGCCGCTCGTGCTGAACACCTGCACGGCGATCCATCCGCCGAAGATGACGGCGGCGAGTGTGATGAGCTGGGTGATCAGCGCGGCCAGGGCCGTGATGAACGACGTGAGCAGCAGCAGCCCGCCGCACACAGAGAGAAACCCGAAGCCCCCGAGGGCGACGTTCACCGCCGCGCGGGAGACGGCCGGTTTGGCCGCGACCGGTTCGGGCTGCACGGGGCTCACGGCGTAGCCGGTGACGACGCGGCCGTCCGGCAGGACGACGCTCGCGACCGCCGGGACGGGGTGCGGCTGGACGGGGGCGAGGGGCGCCGCGTACGGGTCCACGGTGGGCGTGATCGGGGCGGGCTGGTGGACTTCCACGGACCGCTGTACGGGCACGTTGCGCGGGTGTTCGGGGTACATGCGGAATCCCTTCCGAACGTTGGTCAGGGAGGCAGAGACACCCCCTTCGGGGTGTCGTGTGGAGGGGTGTTTCGGGGGTCTGACCTGCGTGCCTCCCTGACTCCCTGAACGATCATTCGTGCAGGTCAGGGCCAGGGAGGCGGGTCAGGGAGGCGGTCAGGGAGTTCTCCCTGCCTCCCTGACCCGTGCGGGGGTCGGCTCCCTGTCATCCATCGACGGAAGCGGAACCCTCGTTGTCGCGGTTGGCGAGGGCGCGGGCGACCCGGTCGCGGGCGACGACCATCACGCCGTCGGACTTGTACGGCTCGGCGCCGGCGTCGTCCAAGACGCGCTTGAGATCGATGAACGACCAGCCGCCGTAAGCGTCCGCGTTCAGAGTGGCGAGCCGCGCCAACACGTCCTTCGTCCGCACCCGCGAAGCGGTGCCGATGACGTCGAAGATGTCGATCAGCGGGTCGTGGTCCTCGCCCCGGTCGATGGCGTGCAGGGTGGTGACGCCGTCGCGCAGGGCCTTGGCCCGCTCGGTGATGGCTTCGGCGGCGTCGTCGTCGATGTAGTGCGTGCGCACCGTGATGGACGACTGTCCGGCCGGGATGGTGATCCCGTCGGAAGCGACGACCAGGGTTCCCCGGTCCAGGCCCGGACGCAGCAGGTTCGGCGCCGCGCCCCCGTCGACCGCCTTGTCTCCCAGAGCCATGCGGGCCTGCGACTCGGTGCCCAGGGCGAGGGAGGCGCGCGTGTGGGCGCCCTCGCGGACCAGCTTGGGAAGGTTCTCGTTGGTCGGGTCCTGGGTGCCCTGCCACATCAGGACGTTCACGGCCCGCCCCTGGTTGTGGATCTTGCGGACGGCCATGAAGTACCGGGAGTTGGCCTTGGACCCGCCATACGGCCGCTTCTCCTCGTCCTTGGCCGGGCACATGAACGCCACCTGCGCCTCGTCGACCAGCACGATCAGCGGCGGGAAGGTGGTGCCGGGCGGCGCCTGGATACGGCGGTTCATCTCGTCGACGGCGCCCTCGACCATCTCGGTCACCTGGATCACGTGCTCATCCGTCGGACCCTGGATCAGGGTCGAGGCGAGCCCGTCGAACATGGCCCAGTCACCCACGCCCTTGAGGTCACCCATGAGGAACTGCACCGACTTGTCCAGCGACAGCCACAGTGCGAGGGAGCGCAGGGCCACGGTCTTGCCCTGGTTCGACAGGCCCGTGATGAGCAGGTGGCGCTGGTAGAGGCTCAGCGCGGCGGCGTCCCCGCGCAGGTCCTGTCCCCAGGGAGCGCGGCCCTTGGTGTAGTCGGCGGTCAGCGTGTCGTCGGTGACCAGCGGGGACGGGCCGATCGGCTCATCCAGCGCTCCCGAGTCTGCGATCCACAGCCGCACCGTCCGCGCGGCCTGCGGGATGGTGATGAACACTTCGTGTTCGTGCCGGGTCAGGTTCTCGGCGAGCTTGCGGCGCTTGTTCTGCACCTCGTTGGTCGACACCCCAGAAGGCAGGGTCACGTCGACCTCGACACCGCATCCGGCGATGGTGATCGGTCCGAGCATGCTCGCGCCGGCGTCGCCCATTTCCTTGATGGCGCGGGCCAGGGCGGGGACTCCGAGGTCGCGCAGGGCCTTGACCACGATGGACGGCGTGATCGGCTCACCCTCGCCGTTGCGGATGTTCGCCGGGAGTGCCCAGTTCGGGGCGGCGTGCTGCTTGCGGCCGACCGACCACAGGGCGAGCAGGGCGAGGAACGGGCCGATCGTGAGCGCCGGACCCCACACGATCTGGACGATCCGGATCAGGAGGGCGATGAAGTCGATGGTCGCGGTCAGGGGGGTGATGACGTCGGCGGCGTGGCCGGTGTTGAGGGCCATGACGATGCCGAGGGCGACCAGGACTCCGACGCTCATGCCGGCGCCGACGGCTACGCCCTTGGCGGCCTCCACGGGCGAGTGCAGCAGGTCCATGCGGCGGTGATGGCGGGCGGCGCGGAAGCGCTGCAACCGCTCCTCCCACTCTTCGGCCGCTTCCAGGTTCCCCGCGGCTTCCGCCGCCCGGATCATCCGCTCGTAGCGGGAGCCGGTACGGCCGTCCCAGGCTCGACGGGCCACGATCCGGCCGCCGTTGAACGTGTAGGACCCATGCCGGGCGACCGCGCGGACGGTGGCCCTGGTCGTCTCGTGCGTGGCGGCCGTCTTCACCGCGCGTCCGGAGCGGAGCCACAGGGGCACGGGCCGGGCGGGCGGCGCGTCAGGGACCACGGTCAGGACCGTGGGGGTGGTGTCGGGGGTCTGGTCGGTGGGCTTGTGGAGGTGGACGACGTTCTCAGACATGCTGGGAGTTCTCCTGACTGCCCCTTCGAGGGCGGGAGTAAGGGAGGGCCGGGGTGGCCGTGTCCGTGGAAAGAGGCGGCCACCCCGGCGTGATGGCTGGTCAGAACCAGCCGGATGACTTCTTCTTGGCCTTGTCGCGGGCGGCCTCGGTGATGAGGCGCTGACGCTCGCCGTGCAGGGCGGTCAGTTCCGCGTTCAGCCGCATCTCGGCGGCCGATCCGATGGAGTCCATCCGGTTCTCGGCGCCGGTCGTGCTGCGGCCCCGGTGGATGCTGCGGGCGCCGCTGGCCATCGCGCGAGTCATGGCGAGCCGTTCACGGCTGGTCAGCGGCCACCACTCGCCCCGCCGCACGGCTTCCAGCTTCTTTGTGGTCGCCCGGATCTCGCGGTCCAGACGGCGGATGTCGGAGTTGCCCATCAGGTACTCCCTTCGGACCCGTGCGGGTCGGGGTAGGCGCAGGGCACGCAGGTGCCGAGCGAGGCGGGGATGACGTATCCGGCGTCACGCCGGCAGGCGGGGCAGATGCGGCGGGCGGTGTTCGCTGCGGCGAGCGCCGCCCACCGGCCCGGGGTCATCGGCCGGACGGGCTTGGCCAGGTCGACGCGGTACAGGTAGGCGACCAGCGGCCCCCGCCGGCGGCGAGGGCGTTCGAGCTGCGCGGCCACGCCCTGACCGCCCGGGCGCAGGCCGCGCGCCCTGAGTTGGCGGCGGGTGGCGTAGCCGTCCGGGGCGACGTGCCACCGGTAGACCGGTAGCGTCCCCATCAGGCGACGACGCGCTTCCAGGCGGCCCGCAACCGGACTTCGGACGCGGCGTGGCCGGCCGCGCGGAAGCGGGCTGACATCTCCCGGTACGACAGTGCGGGTGTCTCGCTGTGGCGGATCTCGTCGACCAGCGCGTCAAGCGCCTCATCCGTGAGCGCGGGTCCCGTCTCCAGCGCGGGAACGGGCTGAGTGGGACCCCACACCGGAAGCTCCCACGGGGGCGTGACGCCGGGTGTGACGCGGGTCGTCACGCTGGTCAGCGCCCTGCCGGTGTCCTCGCCGTCGCGCGCCGTCTCCAGCGTCGACCACGCCCCGGCCAGGGTGGCGGCGGTCCGTGCTTGGACGCGTGCGACGCGCGCCCCGGCGGCCGTCACGGCTGTCAGCCGCGTCTCCTCCGTGCGCGCCTCGGCGAGCAGCCGGGCGCGGGCCACGGCCGCCTCGTCGCGGGCCTCTTGCTGAATCCCGCGGATCGCTCCGAGGGCGCCCGGGGTGAGGGCGGTTCGCTCCCACAGCCCGTGCACCAGCCACAGCGCCTTGGCCGCGACCGGCAGCCACGCCACGGCCAGCCACGCGCCGGCCGACTCCTCAGCCGTGAGCGCGTGGGTGACCAGGACGCCCGTGGCGATCAGTCCGAAGCCCCAGCCGACGGCGGTCACGGTGTGGCTGTGGTCGCCCTGCGCGGCCAACCGGCGTTCGTAGGCGAGGGTGGCGAGCCATCCGCCGTCGATGCCGAGACCGACGACCAGGGCGACGGGCCACGGCATTGCCGTGCCCAGCCACATCACGACCACGGCGAGGGTGAGCACCATGGACACCGCCGTCATCGCGACGGCGGGCAGAACGGTCTTGGCGTTCACGCCGCACCCCCGTCCGCCGCGGGTACGTCGGTGTAGCCGGTCAGGTGCACCTCGGCGCCCGCGTAGTCGGTCGACGCCTTCAGCACGCGCGTGGTGCCGGCGGCCTGCAGCCCGTGGGTCACCTGTTCCGGCGGCACGGCCAGGGCTTCCCGCCACGCCTCGAACGCGTGCAGACCCTCGTGGAAGCGCAGGGTCAGCCGTTCGGGGTAGATGCGGGACAGGTCGACGTCCGGGGCGGGCAGGTGCCCGAAGTCAGCGGCGAGCAGCCGCAGCACGCGCAGGGGCGCGGCCAGAGCGTCCAGCGTCAGCAGCTCGTTCACGCCCCACCCCACAGGGTGAATACGGCGGCGAGGACGAGCAGTGCCCCGCCAGCGCAGGTCAGGTCGACCGCACGGCGCAGGCAGGTGAACTTGGTGACCGCGAGCCGGGACAGTCCGGCGATGTCGGCGGCCAGGTCCCGGGCGACGGCCTCGCTGATCTCGTCCGCCGTGAGGGTGGCCCACAGCGGGAAGCCGTGACGGCCGCGCATGTTCGGCCGCACCGACCGCAGCAGCAGACCAGCCGCTGCGACCAGCACCGTCATACCGAGACCGCCAACGACGTAGGCGGGCAGGTTCATCGGCAGGTCACGGGCGACCGTCCAGGCGCCGGCGAGTACCGCACCGACGAACGCCAGCAGCAGACCGGTCTTCGTGTCGGTCCGCGTGATCTCCGCCTTCACCTCAGCGTGCGCGGCGGTCAGGTTCTGCTCGGTGGCACTCATGCGGCACCACCCGGGAGGCTCGCGCCGGCCGTGCGGTTGACCAGGTCCCGCCGGGCGGCGAGCACCCGGCGGCGGGCCCGGCGGATGCGGCGCTCGTCCAGCTCGGTCGGCGTGCGGTCCAGGGTGACGATCTGCGCGTCGAGCAGGTCGACGTCCGCCAGGATCGCGGGCATCTCCGACTCGATCGCGTCCAGCTCAGCGTCTGTCGGCTCCATCCAGGGAGCGAACGCGGTAACAGCGTCCTGAACAGTGACGATGTGGTTCATTGGGTCGTGTTCCTCTCAGCGTGGAACGGCCCGATGCGGCTCCCGGGGTGCCACCCGGGAGCCGCTTGCCGTTGGAGTCGGTTCCGGCTCCCCGCGCTCCCGCCCGTACGTCCTCACGCAGAGCGCGGAACGGACGGGCGGGAGAGGCAGCCGGCCGCAGCATCAGCGCCGCGAACCAGAACGGACCGAACTGTCGGTACGGCGCCGCCAGCCGGTCCGTACCGGCGGCGCCTGGATATGGCGTCGGTTCACACCGACCTCCCGCGTTCGCAGGGACATTGGGCGCGACTTGATGCCGCGCGGTCCGTCTTTTCGACTCGGGGAGACGTGGCCCACTTGTTCAGTTGTCAACCAACGGCCGCTTCCTTCGTACTCACCCCCAGCGAGAGCGGGGGGCTTTCCTCCGTGCGGTGTAGTACCTGTTTTACAGGTACTGCATAGGAGGCCGTCAAGTACAGCGACGCAATCTCTTCGTCTCGCGCCGGGATGTCTTGGCGTATCTTCAGAATCCCCGCAGATCAGGGGAGTTGGTTACCCCGCTCATGGACAGCTCTGGGACTTCTGGCTACGGTCAAGAAGTCCCTAGACGTCCCACCGGGGGTGCAGATGTCGAACGAGCGCTTACGAACCGCTCTCCTCGCCCGTGGCATGACCGTGCAGAGCCTCGCTGAGGCGATCGGGGTGAGCCCCAAGACGGTCGAACGCTGGATCACTCAGGGCAAGGTGCCGTACCTGCGTCACCAGTACGCGACGGCGGCGGCCCTCAATGTCGACGTGACCACGCTGTGGGAGGACGAGCGGACCGTCGACAGTGCGGCCGACCTGACCAAAGCCGAGATAGCGACTGTCTACCCGCATCGACACGCGGTGCCTTCCGGGTTCTGGCGAGAGCTGTACGGACGTGCTGAGCGCAACCTTGACGTCCTCGTGTACTCCGGCCTTTTCCTGTCCGAAGACCCGCTCTTCCATGACCTTGTAAAGGCGAAGGTGGAAGCCGGGGCGCGGGTGCGCATCCTGCTCGGGGACCCGGAGTGTGCGGCTGTCCGGCAACGCGGCGTTGACGAGGGGCACCACATCATGGACGGCAAGATTCGCAACGCACTCGTGCTGTATCGGCCCCTCATGCGCAGCCACCCGGACGTCGGTTTCCGGCTGCACGACTCGACCCTGTACAACTCGATTTACCGGGCCGATGACGAGATGCTCGTCAATCCCCACGTCTACGGCATTGGCGCCTACATGGCGCCCGTACTGCACCTGCGGCGACTCCCCGGCGGAAGCCTCTTCGACACGTACGCGAATAGCATCGATCACACCTGGGAGAACGCGCGTCCGATCACTGACCAGGACGTCAAGAGCATCACGGGAGCCTGACCATGGGACGTATCGACTACCTGCACGACCCGGACGCTCCGCCGGCCAACTCGGTTGTGCCGTCCGTCGTTGCTTTAGTCCAGAACGACGCGGGGCAGGTGTTGATGATCCAGCGTTCTGACAACGGTAGGTGGGCACTGCCCGGCGGTGGTCACGACGTGGGGGAGTCCATCAGCGACACGGTGGTGCGTGAGGTCTGGGAAGAGACCGGCATCAGGGCGGAAGTGGTCGACGTGTCCGGCCTCTACACAGACCCCGGGCACGTCATGCAGTACGACGATGGCGAAGTACGACAGCAGTTCAGCATTTGCTTCCGGGCCCGGCCGGTCGGCGGTGACCTCCGTACGAGCAGCGAGACGACTCAGGTCCGCTGGGTTGCCCCGGCGGACCTGGCGACGCTGGACGTGCACCCCACGATGCGGCTCCGGATTGAGCACGCCATGGACCGGACGCGCACGGCGCCTTACATCGGCTGACGCTTGGCGGCGGCGACCCGTTCGAGGACGCGGCATGTGCACGCGAGGATCTCGGGTTCGGCGCGCCGGATGAACTTGCCGATCAGGCTGTCCGGCCCGTAGCGCCCGGTGATTTCGTTGATCCGGTCCACGGGGTTGGTCGGGGTGCCGTCCGGGGTGGTGTTCATGTCGCAGTAGCAGAGCGCGTCGTTCAGGTGCTCGCTCTCACGGGGGAACTCGCTGTCAAGCTCAGCACGCAGGCCGCGCGCATCCGCCTCAAGCCATGAGCACGAGTGATGGGCGACCAGGTTGACGACCTGCTCGTCAGCAGCGGCCACGTCCCGGAGGTACCGCGCACCGTCCAAGGGGTGAAAGCCCGTCTTGGCGAGATCCGGCGCGTAGCCGATGTCGTGCAGGACCGCAGCAGCCTCCAACAGGTCCGCGTCCTGATCGAGGATGAGCGCGATGGTGCGCGCTCTCTCAGCGACCCCGAGGCAGTGTTTCCAGCGTCGCGGTAGCGGCTCAGCGAGCAGGGACTCAGCCAGGGGATAGGCCCACTCCGTCAACGTCGACAAGCTACGAACGCCCCTCTCGCGCCGGCACGGCGCGGACCGTCCGCACCTTGCCCTGTCCTCCACCCGCCAGCACGCCGACGGCCTCCAACTTCTCCAGCGCCTTCGTCACGGTCGGACGTGACACCCCGAACCGTTCGGCCAGTGCGGAAGCGCTCGGAAACGCTTCCCCTACTTCGAGTCCCTCAGTCGCGATGATCTCTGCGATTCGCTGATCGAGTGGGCGCCGGTCGACTGGCGCCCCCGCGCGTACGACTCGCCACCGTTCCCCCCGCACCGGTTCGGCCACGCCTTCCTGGCGCAGCACGCTGAACGCGCGCAGGGCGACCCCGCGCGAGACCTTGTGATCGCGCATGAGTTCAGCCAGCGACGGCAGCTCTGTCATGGTCGGGTCATCCTCGATCTGCCTCTTCACTGAGTCGGCAATCTTCAGGAAAGTCCCCCGAGGGTTGGCCTGCTGCGACACTCGCTCTCCCTCTCCGCCGGGCAGTCGACACCACCGGTAAGCCTCCCACGACTGCCGGCCGTCGCGGAGGGGTCGCGCACAGCGGTGCGCACGGACGGTTTCAAGATCAGGAGCGAGACGCGGACGGCTTTGCCTGTCCTGGCACCCGTATGCGGCTGAGCAGCAGGTCACAGGGGGTGCGGAGTAGCGATCTTGTGCAGACTGCGGGTTCCCTCACGCCTCGTGGTGTACGAGCTGAGCCACCGATTCGGGAAGATCTTGGATGACGTGAGTCAAACCGTTCGCCTTTCGTCGCAATAGGGAAACCGTCCACTCATGGCCCACCTGAAATGGTGCTGAAGACGTGACGATCGTCTGGAAGGACCGGGCTGGTGAGCTAAGTAGGTCAAACATCCGCTTTCTTGTCTCGAAATCCACGGCCGCTGTAGCAGCATCAAGAAGAAGAATCGTAGGTTCGCTGCGCGCTTGCACCTCCCCGATTGTCGCGATTAGCTGCACGGTGAACGCATTCTGACGCCCACCAGAGTGATATTCGAAAGGCCGCAAAATCGAGTCGCCGGGGGCACGAAAAGCTACTTGTTCTCCATCTGTCGCAGTCTCCATTATGGCTTCCGTCAGGACGTCCGGCATTCGTTCCACTGCGTTACGCACTACCCACTTAGGAATTCCTAGACTGCGGGCCAGGATTGTCAAATTCCCACTTCGGGTCGATACCGGCTCGCGTACAGAGATTGTTCGAAATGGCCGCGGCGGGAAAAACGCCTCAACGCCATCAACTCGAAAAGCTAGTGAGTGTTCTTCCGCTAAAATTTCGGCGATCCTCGGTTGGGGGTCGTACCAGTTGACTCTAGCGTTTATGCGCGGTGAAGGTTCAAGTCTCATCCCGGTAAGAGTGTCGGGATCCGACATTGACTGTAGCAGTGACAGAAGAACTGTCTTTCCTGACCCGTTGTTTCCTATGATGAGATTGCAGCGTGAGAACCGCACAACTGACGGCGCCAAGAGAAAGTGATCGATTATATCCAGCGATTGGATCCACCCTATTGGTCTGGCGTACCCTCCCATTTCGAGTCGAGTTCGTGTCTCATGCCAGTCTTTCCAGCTTCGCAGCAGAGGGGCAGGGTATGCATTCCCATCATTCGTATCGACTAGTCTTCCGCATGTAGCACAGAGCCATATGCCGTTAGTGAGAGCGCTCCTCTCGACAGGTGGCAAACCGCCTGTTCCGCGCGGCCCGCCGCTCGCTGCTGCGTAGATATGCGCGCCCGTTCCGCTAATGGCAACATCGTCCCCCTTATCGCCGGGGCCAATTGTCAACGCTCCGCAATTTGGATTGGAGCATCGATATGCGGCTCGTTGGGCGAGGATGGTACGGCTCCTTGCGCTGAAATTAGCGCGTGCTCTAGCTTCTTCTGGCTCACTCGACTGTCGCATTATTCTTCCCGACCCTGTACGTGGAGAATGTGTATTTTAACCAGGGCCCTGGAGAACTGTGGACCCCGGAGGCAGGATGGAACCCGGTGGGTCTAGAAACCTGCCTTCATCTACCCAGTATGAATTCCGCAACCTGCGATAGTCGAAATCGCTCCCTTGTGGAGTCTGCTTGACCATCAGGAACCCCTGTTTCTCAAGCTCCTTCCTTGCCGCGGTCCATGTGTTATGAGAAAGGCCATAGGAATCGCGCCGCTCCTTGGTGACGTAACGTGGCTTTTTGTAGCCGCCCTGAGCTTCTATTAGTGCAAAGAGTAGTGCGATCCCAGTTGCACTCAGATGGAGAATCCAGCCGTGCCGCCAGAACTCGATGGGGATACCCACGTATCGTCCCTGAGTACTTGCGCGGACGTATACACCTCCCGGCTGCTCGGTGGAGATCAGCTTGATGGCTGGGGTATTGCCACGCCTAGGTTCCAATTCAATGAACCCGTTCTGACTCAACCACTTGAGGTTGCTGTTTACCCGCCTTGGCCCTGTATCCGAAGGTAAGGCGAGCATGCGCGCCCACGCATGCGGAGCCGGTGGCTGTCGAAGGTCGTACGGCTTAGCCGTAGCCATCATCGTGATGCATAGATAGAGCTTGAGGCGGACTTCTCCTCCCCGGCCCCCCTGGATGAGTCGGGCAAGGGGCGGTCGTACTCCGTCGATTTGGGACCTGACGAACGATGGCGGAAATGGGACCTTCCCGCGCCGCGCAGCCCGGTCGGCCGCCTGCTCGAGCTTCCTGACCGCAGAGGGGTAGAGGGGGTTGGGCAAAGTCATCGACCTTCCTGAAGGAGAAACCGGGGATACAGGGGTCCCAGGGGTACCAGGGGTTCCGGGGGTTCCTCCTTATACCTTCCCCTGAGAGCGGACAAGCGCTTCTGCTAAAAGGCCATTTTGCTACTCCGCAGGCTCTCATGTGGTACATCAGGACGGCAGGTAGTCTCCTCCAGTAACGCTCACTATGCCCTTTGACCTGTGGTTTTGCCTCTGTCACCTTGGGATTGCCCGCCAGGGGAGGCGTTGGCGAACAAGGTCGTCTCGGCGCAGAAGCGCTGAGGGGAGGAGAACAGGTGAACGGGAACAACCCTTCGCAGAAGGCCGTCTGGCTGGCGATCATTCTTCTGGCCAGCGTGGTTGGAGCTGTTGCCGCGGGTGTGCTCTTCCAGATGGCTGGGGCCGCAGGGCCCGCGGTAGTCGGGGCCAGCGGTGCAGCGTTCATGGGTACGGCGAGTCTCGGCCTGGCCGCGCATCGCTTCATGACGGAATGAGCCGATGAGGGCTTCGGTAGTGGACGAGGCGTGGACGGTGAAAGGTCATCAGGATCACGCGACGGGCATCATCGGAGGTCAGAGGCTAGGCGGCCTGCTGGACGTGATGAGACTGTAAATCTGCCGGCTCAGCCTTCCCAGGTTCGAATCCTGGCGCCGCCACACTGGGGAAGACCCCCTCTCTTCTGCGGAGACGCAGACGAGAGGGGGTCTTCGTCGTGCGGGTCCGAAGCATCCAGGGGTGGGTGACGTGCGTCACGGCCCAGGGTGGCAGACGTCGGCGGCGTGTGGAGCCCGACGGTCGTGGCACCCGCCGGCGAAGCCGGGTGTTAGGTGAGGACGGCGTCCGGGCCGGGGAAAGCCGTTCCCCGGTGATCGATATCGAGTGACCGATATCGAACCATGCTGCAATTCGCCGGAATTCCGAAATGCTGCGTGTAGCAATTCTCAGGTCGTGGAGAAATGGCGCAGGAAGACGGACGCCCTGTCGGCGCCCGGCCCTCCCTGGCGCCCGAGGGCGGCACGACGTACCCCCTCCAAGCCCCCTACCGCCTGGGCATGTTGATCGAGGCGGGCCCCTGTCGCCGCCCCATGGCGGCACGCGCTCCCGGCCTGCCCGAGCAAAAAAGAAAGGCAAGGAGCTATCTCCTTGCCACTCTCAACTTATAACACGAGGGGGGCCTTGCGGCAAGGCCCCCGTAGTCCCGCAGAATCTCCGGCCGAAGGTGAAATCGGGGAAATTGGGGGCCGGGATGTTGGACGTGATCGTGGTCGGCGGGGGACCCACCGGCATGATGCTGGCCGGTGAGCTCCGCCTGCGTGACGTGCGCGTGGCCGTGCTGGAGAAGCTGGCGGAGCCGACCGGGCAGTCCCGTGCGCTCGGCATCCATGTGCGCAGCATCGAGCTGATGGACCAGCGCGGTCTGCTGGAGCGGTTCCTCTCGCTCGGTCGGAAGTTCGAGACCGGCGGTTTCTTCGGCGGCCTGGGCACGTCGTGGCCCGCCCGGATGGACACCGCCCATTCGTACGTCCTCGGCATCCCGCAGAGCGTGACCGAACGCCTGCTGACCGAGCACGCCGTCGAGCTCGGCACCGAGATCCGGCGAGACAGCGAGCTGGTCGGGCTGAGTCAGGAGGACGACGGCGTGACCGCCGAGCTGGCGGACGGCACGCGGCTGCGCTCGCGCTACCTCGTGGGCTGCGACGGCGGCCGCAGTACCGTGCGCAGGCTGCTCGGCGTGGACTTCCCCGGTGAACCCACCAGGATCGAGACGCTGCTGGGCGAGATGGAGCTGACCGCGTCGCCGGAGGAGCTGGCGGCTGTCACGGCCGAGGTGCGCAAGACCGTGTGGCGGTTCGGCGCCATGCCTCTCGGGGAGGGGCGGTACCGCGTCACGGTGCCCGCCAAGGGAGTGGTCGAGGACCGCTCGGTCCCGCCGACCCTCGACGAATTCAAGGAGCGGCTGCGGCACTTCGGCGGCACCGACCTCGGTGTGCACTCGCCGCGTTGGCTGTCCCGTTTCGGCGACGCCACCCGGCTGGCCGAGCGCTACCGCGTCGGCCGGGTCCTGTTGGCGGGTGACGCGGCGCACATCCACCCGCCGACCGGCGGGCAGGGTCTCAACCTCGGCATCCAGGACGCGTTCAACCTCGGCTGGAAACTCGCCGCCGAAGTGCGCGGCTGGGCACCGGAGGGACTGCTGGACAGCTACCACACCGAGCGGCACCCGGTGGCCGCCGCGGTGCTGGACAACACCCGCGCACAGACCGAGCTGCTGCGCTCCGAGCCGGGGCCGCAGGCCGTGCGCCGCCTGCTCGGGGAGCTGATGGAGAGGGAGGACGTGAACCGGTACCTGATCGAGAAGATCACCGCGATCGCGCTCCGCTACGACTTCGGCTACGACGTCGGCGAGGGTCACGAACTGCTGGGCCGGCGGCTGCGGGACGTCCCCCTGAAGCGGGGGCGCCTCTACGAGCTGATGCGCGGTGGCCGGGGCCTGCTGCTCGACCAGACCGGGCGGCTGTCGGTGGCCGGCTGGGCCGACCGGGTCGACCACGTCGTCGACGTCAGTGAGGAACTCGACGTCCCCGCAGTGCTCCTGCGCCCCGACGGCCACGTCGCGTGGGTCGGCGAGGACCAGCGGGAGCTGCTCAGCCGGCTGCCCAGGTGGTTCGGGACGGCAACCGGCTGAGCGCGTTCCAGCCGGGGCCCAGGAGGAAAGCGGCAGGGCCCCGGCGAGGACTCGGGGCACGGCCCCGGTCGGGAGGTGGCCCCGGACTACTCGCCTGCGTGGGCGAGTTCGATGTCGTGACCGTCCACGCCGGCGCCCGGGACCGTCACCGACGCCGCCTGCGGCGGGTAGCCGGTGGCGATGACCGTGTACGCGCCGGTGTCCAGGTCGGAGAAGGCGTACGCCCCGTCGAGGCCGGTACGGGTCGTGGCGACCACGTTGCCCGCCGCGTCCACCAGGGTCACCCGCGCGTCGCTCAACGGCGCGCCCCCTCCGCGCACCGTGCCCCGCACCTGCGCGCCGGGGCGCAGCTCCAGTTCGACCCGCGTGGTCCCGGCCCCGCCGACCTCCACGACCTGGGCCAGCGGCCGGTGCTTGGGGGAGCTGACCGCGAGGGTCACCGGGCCCGGCACCAGGTCGGTGACGGTGAACTCGCCCAGCACATCAGTCCGTCCGGTGGCCAGCACCTCCCCCCGAACATCCGTCACGATGACCACGGCCTCGGCGACCGGCGTCCCGCTGTCCGCGCAGCGCACCACACCGGCGAGACCGCTGGTGCCGCTCAGCAGCACCTCGTACGCCAGCGGCTCACCGGCCACGACGATCGTGGAGGCCTGCGGCTGGTAGCCCTCCGACGAGGCGATCAGGACGTAGGAACCGGCGCCCGGCGCGTCCACGCCGTACGATCCGTCGTCCCGCGAGACCGCCCGCCCGAGCTGCTTCCCGCCGAGCGAGATCAACGTCACCGCCGCCCCGGCGACCGGGGCCCGCTCGGCCCCGAGCACACGGCCCCGTACGGGGGTCCCGCCCGGGGCGGACCCGCCCGCCTCGGCCTCCGCGACGAGGGGCGATCCCTCAACCGCAGCCGGTTCCACCTCACCTGTCAGAGCATCACCGACCGCCGCCCCGTCAGCACCCGGTTCCTCACTGGCCGGCATCGCGACAGCCGCCCCCGCGACCCGCTGCTTCGGAATGAACGAGGCGACCACGAAGGCGAGCAGCGCGGCCCCGGCCCCGATGGCCAGGACGACCTTGAACCCGTTCTTGGACGGCAGGGCCGTCTGCCCGAAGGCCGTCGTCATCTGCGCCAGGATCACGCCGGCCACCGCACTGGCCGTCGACGTGCCGATGGACCGCATCAGCGTGTTGAGGCTGTTCGCCGCACCCGTCTCCGAGGCCGGCACGGCGCTCATGATGAGTGCGGGCATCGCACCGTAGGTGAAGCCGATACCGGCGCCGATGACGCAGGTGACCAGCACGAAGTGCCAGAGCTCGGACATCAGCGCGATGTTCAGCCCGTATCCGGCGGCCACGACGAGGGCACCGACCATCAGGGTGATCTTCGGCCCCTTGGCCTTGGACAGGGCGGCGGAGACGGGCGCCGTGGCCATCATGACCAGGCCGGACGGGGCCATCGTCAGACCGGCGACGAGCAGCGACTCGCCGAGGCCGTAGCCGGTCGCCTCGGGCAACTGCAAGAGCTGCGGAATGACGAGCGACATCGCGAACATCGCGAACCCGACGGCGATCGAGGCGAGGTTGGTGACCAGCACCTGACGGCGGGCGGTGGTGCGGAGGTCGACCAGCGGCTCCTTCACGCGGAGTTCCCACCAGCCCCACACCAGCAGTACGACGACGGCAGCCGCGAACAGGCCCAGCGTGGTGCCGCTGCTCCACCCCCAGTCGGCGCCCTTGGAGATCGCCAGCAGCAGGGAGACCAGCCCCGCCGCCATACCGATGCCGCCGACCAGGTCGAAGCGGCCGCCGGTCCGCACCTCCGACTCCGGCACCATGGCCGGCACCAGCACGAGGGCGACCGCCCCCAGAGCGGCCGAGGCCCAGAACAGCACGTGCCAGTCGAAGTTGTCCGCGATCAGGGCGGCGGCGGGCAGCCCGAGGGCGCCGCCGACACCGAGGGAGGCGCTCATCAGCGCGGTCGCCGACCCGAGCCGTTCGGCGGGCAGTTCGTCCCGCATGATGCTGATGCCGAGCGGGATCACGCCGGACGCGAGTCCCTGGAGCGCCCGTCCGACGATCATCGGGGCGAGCGTGTCGCTGAGCGCGGCGGTCACCGAGCCGGCCACCAGCATGAGGAGGCTGACCAGGAGCATCCGCCGCTTGCCGTACATGTCGCCGAGCCGGCCCGTCATCGGGGTGGCGACGGCGGCGGCGAGCAGCGTGGCGGTGACGGCCCAGGCGGTGTCCGAGGCCGGAGCGTCGAGCAGCCGGGGGAGCTCCGGGACGATCGGGATCACCAGAGTCTGCATCAGCGAGACCACGATCCCGCCGAAGGCCAGGACCGCCACGACGGCGTTGGCCCGCGGCGCCACGGACCTCCCGTCGCCGGCTGGTCGGGGAAGGGCTTGGGGCATGGTCGGGCCTCCGTATGGGCCGTCAGGGACAACGCGACGCGTCAAAGCTAGGCCGATTGATTGACTTAAGCAACCTGATGAGGTGAGGGCCCGGTGGGCGGACGGCTGACACGGGGGAGACGCGCCCTCAGGCCGAGGCGGGCGGGCAGGGAAGGAGCAAGCGGCAGGGAGGGCCTGCGGTCAGGGGAGAGGCATACGCGGCCCGCGCACGCGGCACACTGACCCCATGTCCTCCCGTCGCAGAACCTGCCCCGAGTGCCGTCGCGAGATCGCCGTCGTCGCCGGGCGGTACGCGCGCCACGACCCGCCCGGCGCCCGGGAGCACGGCGAACTCACCTCGTGCCCGGGCTCCCGCCGCCAGGCCCGCCCCGGCCCGGAACAGCCCTCCCTCGACGGCTACGCGGTACCGGACTTCCCCGGCCAACTCCCCTTGTTCTGAGCGCGAACAGATGGCCGACCTGACGGCCGAGCAGACGGCCGACCCGGCGGTCGAGCACATGGCCGACCCGGCGGCCGACCAGCCAGCCCCCACCTTCGCCCAACTCGGGCCGCCCAGCCACCTTCGCCCGACCAGGGCCGAAACCACCTTCGCCCCAACCCGGGCCGCTCAACCACCTTCGCCCGGCCAGGGCCGACCCACCCCCCTCACCCCGCCCGGAGCAACGCCGCACGCGAGCCCGCAACCCCCGTTCCACCCTCAGGCGCGCCCTCCGGCAAGCTCAGTTGCCCGCCACCGACTTCACGGCCACGGACACCGGCGCCGGACCGCTGATCAGCTCCAGCGTGAGCCCGGCCGTCGCGGGAGTGTCCACCAGCTCGGCCAGTACGGCGGCCACGTCGTCGCGCGGGATCGGCCCGCGGCCCGTGTGGGCCTCCAGGCGTACGAGACCGGTGCCGGCGTCGTCGGTGAGCTGACCGGGGCGCAGGATCGTCCAGTCCAGGGCGTCCAGGCCGCGCACGTACGCGTCCGCCTCGCCCTTGGCGCGCAGGTACACGTCGAAGATCTCGTCGCCCTCGTGCTGCGGGTCGGCGCCCATGGACGACACGACCACGAGACGCCGTACACCCGCCTTCACCGCAGCGTCCGCGAAGAGGATCGCCGCGGCCTTGTCCACGGTCTCCTTGCGGGCCGTCCCGCTGCCCGGGCCCGCGCCCGCCGCGAACACCGCCGCGTCGGCACCCCGCAGCCGCTCCGCGACCTCGTCCACGGACGCCGACTCCAGGTCGAGCACGATCGGTTCGGCACCGGCCTCCCGCAGATCGTCGGCCTGTTCGGCCTTGCGGATGATCCCCGCTACCTCGTCTCCGCGCGCGGCGAGCAGCCGCTCCAGCCGCAACGCGATCTGACCATGACCACCAGCGATGACAATGCGCATGCTTTCGACCGTACGCCCGGACGGCCCCGTCCGCCGCACGACTTCGGCCACGCCCCCGCCGCCCCACCCGCCCGGGCTCTACGACACGTCCCCTCGCCCCTGCCGCGGCAGGCCCAGCTCCACCGAGGCCGCCGAACTGCAGTACTCCCGCACCGCGCTGGTCCGCGCCACCACACGCCCCTGATGCACCACCACCCGGCTGTACCCCAGCGACAACGCCCCGGCCAGCCGGTCCCCGCGCACCGCGAGCAGCTCGGCCGGGAAGCCCGCCTCCACCCGCACCTCCGGGAGCCCCAGCACCGCACGCGCCGAACCGCTCACCGCGTCGTACGCCTCCTCGGGGGCCAGACCGTAGCGGGAGGCCAGCAGGAACGCCGCCTCCAGCGGGTCGCCGCGCCCCACGGGGTTCGACACGTCCCGCAGCGCCCCGCTCCCGGCGGCCACCCGGACCCCGGCCGCGCGCAGCAGCCGTACGGGAGCCGCGCCCCGCCGGTCCACACCGCCGCAGCCGCCCTGCGGCAGGCACACCACCGACACCCCGGCCGCCGCGAGCTGGTCCGCGGTCCGCGAGGCCACCTCGGAGGGCAGCCGGCCGAGATCGCCGCACGGGCTGAGGGACACCCCGGGGCGCAGCCCGCCCGCCATCGCCGCGAGCCGGGCCAGCCGGGCGGGATCCCCTGCGTCCGTGTGCAGGTCGACCGGGCAGCCGTGCTCGGAGGCCACCTCCAGGACCGCCTCCACGTACCCCGCCGGATCCGGGTCGAGGTCCGGCCGGCCGCCCACCACCGAGGCGCCCATCTTCACCGCGTCCCGGAGCATGGCCAGACCGTCCGCCCCGGCCGCCCCGGTCAGCACCCGGGGCATCGCCACCGTGGTCAGCTCGGCCAGCCCCCGCAGCGCCCGCCGCGCCTGCAGCACTGCCGCCAGCGCGCCCAGCCCCTGGACGTCCCCCACGCGCACGTGGGCCCGCACCGCCGTCGTTCCGTGCCCGAGCTGGAGCAGCGCGGCCTCGGTGGCCCGGCGCTGCACGTCCCGGGGCTCGTACGAGACCGGTCCCTCGGTGTCGGCCGACAGGGCCGTGTCGGCGTGGGTGTGCGGCTCGGCCGGGGCCGGCAGCAGCAGATAGCCGCCGAGATCCACCCGCGCCCCGCACGCGCGCGTGCCGCCCGCCGCCAGGCTGCCGGCCGTACCGACCGCCTCGATGCGTCCGCCGCCCAGCCGGACGTCCACCGTCCGGCCGTCGGTGAGCCGCGCCCCGCACAGCAGCAGCGGCGAGGGGTCGGCCGGACCCGGTGAGGACGACGAGGGCTGCGGTGGCTGCGGCTGGCTGTCGGGCATCGCGCTCCAGGGGCTCGGGCTGCGCACGCGGGGACGCATGATCACTCAGGACGCATGATCACTCAGAGTGAGTCGAGCCTAGGACGGCCCCCCGCCCGTCGCGGGGAGGAGCGCAATAGTCGTACCGGTGTGGCCCGCTGTGCGGAACGGGAGGCACGCGCGAGGCGGCTGGGAGGACGATGCGAACGTCCCGGCCGGGACCCCCGAAACGGATTTGGGCGAACGGCTGCCGAGCGTGTAATGTCTTCATCGCTCGCCCCAATAGCTCAGTCGGCAGAGCGTCTCCATGGTAAGGAGAAGGTCAACGGTTCGATTCCGTTTTGGGGCTCTGGTGTGAACGGTTCCCGTCGCGAGGCGGGGCTCGATCGCATCGCAGCGGTGTAGCTCAGTCGGTAGAGCAAGCGGCTCATAATCGCTGTGTCACCGGTTCAAGTCCGGTCACCGCTACTGACAGTAGCCGATTGCGGGGTCGGTCCTTCGATCGGCTACTCTTTCTTGCGTTAAACCATTCCCATCCGTTCGTCAAGGAGCACTCACGTGGCTGCCACCGACGTCCGCCCGAAGATCACGCTGGCCTGCGTGGAGTGCAAGGAGCGGAACTACATCACCAAGAAGAACCGGCGTAACAACCCGGACCGTCTTGAGATGAAGAAGCACTGCCCGCGTTGCAACGCGCACACCGCGCACCGCGAGACGCGATAAAACAGGCTCGTACGCGAGGCCGTTCCCGAGTAATCGGGGGCGGCCTCGCGTCGTTGAGCCACCCGTACCGTTCAGTAGAGCAACAGGAGGTGCCGGGCATGGCGCTCGACCAGTCCTTCGTGGGGCGGACGTACCCGCCCACCGCGCCCTACGAGGTGGGCCGGGAGAAGATCCGGGAGTTCGCCGAGGCGGTCGGGGACGCCAACCCGGCGTACACGGACGCGGAGGCCGCCAAGGAGCTCGGCCACCCCGACGTCATCGCCCCGCCGACCTTCGTCTTCTCGATCACCTTCAAGGCCGCCGGCGAGGTCGTCCGGGACCCCCAGCTCGGCCTGGACTACAGCCGCGTCGTGCACGGCGACCAGAAGTTCGCCTACCGCCGCCCGGTCCGCGCCGGCGACCGGCTCTCGGTCACCTCGACCATCGAGGCGATCAAGTCCCTCGCGGGCAACGACATCGTCGACATCCGCGGCGAGGTGCACGACGAGGCCGGCGAGCACGTCGTGACCGCCTGGACCAAGCTCGTGGCCCGCGCGGCCGAGGAGGCGTGAGCGACCCCATGACCGCGAAGATCTCCTACGCCGACGTCGAGGTCGGCACCGAACTGCCCGCGCAGACCTTCCCCGTGACCCGCGCGACACTCGTCCAGTACGCGGGTGCCTCCGGCGACTTCAACCCGATCCACTGGAACGAGAAGTTCGCCAAGGAAGTCGGCCTGCCGGACGTCATCGCGCACGGCATGTTCACCATGGCCGAGGCGATCCGGGTGGTCACCGACTGGACCGGCGACCCGGGCGCGGTCGTCGAGTACGGCGTCCGCTTCACCAAGCCCGTCGTCGTCCCGAACGACGACCAGGGCGCCGTGATCGAGGTCGCCGGCAAGGTCGCGGCGAAGCTCGACGACAACACCGTCCGCGTCGACCTGACGGCGACCAGTGCCGGACAGAAGGTGCTGGGCATGTCACGAGCGGTCGTACGGCTGGCCTGAGACGGCGAGGACACGCGGTAAGGGGCGCACGCCATGGCGAGCGCCCCTTACGCGTACACAGGGGCGAGTGCCCTGTTGACATAGTTAGTGATTGAGTACTAACTTAATTTCATGGCCAGGATGAGTGCAGAGGAGAGGCGCGAGAGCGTCATCCGCGCGGCGACGGCCGAGTTCGCCCGTGGCGGCTATCACGGCACGTCGACCGAGGCGATCGCCCGCCGGGTCGGCGTCTCGCAGCCGTACCTCTTCCGGCTCTTCCCGGGCAAGAAGGCGATCTTCCTGGCGGCGGCCGAGCGGTGCGTCGAGGACACCATCCGGATGTTCGCGGAGGCCGCCGAGGGGCTGGAGGGCGAGGAGGCCCTGCACGCCATGGGCGGTGCGTACATCAAGACCGTCTCCGAACAGCCCGAGCGGCTGATGATGCAGATGCAGATGTACCTCGCGGTGGCGGCCGCCGAGCAGGAGGGTGACCGCGAGTTCGGCGAGGCCGTGCGCACGGGCTGGATGCGGCTGTGGGACACCGTCCACCTGCCGCTGGGTGCCGACGCCAATGAGACGACGGCCTTCATGGCCCAGGGCATGCTCATCAACTGCCTGGTGGCCATGGGCTTCCCGGCCGATCACCGGGTCTGGGCGGGGTTCAACCCGTCGGCGCCCGAGAGCTGACGAGCATGGTTGAAGGTGCCGGGCCTTTGTATGACCTCGAAAGTTAGTAATCAATAACTAATCGATCACGGGAATCACTCCTGGAGGAGCGATGTCAGAGCAGACCGCACGTCGCGGAGGAGCCGCCTGGGCCCTCGTCATCACCAGCGTCGCCGGATTCATGGCGGCCCTCGACAACCTCGTCGTCACCACCGCCCTGCCCTCCATCCGCGAGGACCTCGGCGGGGCCCTGCACGACCTGGAATGGACCGTGAGCGCCTACACGCTCACCTTCGCCGTCCTGCTGATGTTCGGCGCCGCCCTCGGCGACCGCTTCGGCCGCCGCCGGCTCTTCGTCGCCGGACTCGCCGTCTTCACGGGAGCCTCCGCCGCGGCGGCCATGGCACCCGGCATCGACTCCCTGATCGCCGCCCGCGCGGTCCAGGGCGCCGGCGCCGCGGTGATGATGCCGCTGACCCTCACCCTGCTGACCGCGGCCGTGCCCGTGGCCAAGCGGGGTATGGCGTACGGCATCTGGGGAGCCGTCAACGGACTCGCCGTCGCGTCCGGCCCGCTCGTCGGCGGCACCCTCACCGAACACCTCTCCTGGCAGTGGATCTTCTGGCTGAACGTCCCGCTGGGCCTGGCCCTGATACCGCTCGCCCGCCTCCGCCTCGCCGAGTCGCACGGCACCGGAGCCCCGCTCGACGTCCCCGGCACCCTGCTCGCCAGCGGCGGCCTCTTCGGCATCGTCTACGGCCTGGTCCGCGGCCCCGCCGACGGCTGGACCGGCTCGCTGGTCCTGACGGGCCTGTTCGCGGGCTCCGCGCTGCTCGCCGGCTTCGTCCTCTACAGCACCCGCGCCGCCAACCCCATGCTCCCGATGCGGCTCTTCCGCTCCCGGGCCTTCTCCGGCATCAACGCGGCGAGCCTGCTGATGTTCCTCGGCATGTTCGGCTCGATCTTCCTGCTCAGCCAGTACATGCAGGGCGTCCTCGGCTACTCGCCCACCGAGGCGGGCCTCAGGATGCTGCCCTGGACCGGCATGCCGATGCTGGTCGCGCCGATCGCCGGCATCCTCGCCGACCGAGTCGGCGGCCGCCCGGTCGTCGCCACCGGCCTGTTCCTCCAGGCCCTGGGACTCGGCTACATGTCGGTCGTCGCCACGGCAGACGCCTCCTACGTCTCCCAGCTGCCCGCCCTGATCATCAGCGGCGTCGGCATGGCGCTGTTCTTCGCCCCCGCCTCACACCTGGTGATGTCCAGCGTCCGGCCCCAGGAGCAGGGCATCGCCTCCGGTGCCAACAACGCCCTGCGCGAGGTGGGCGGAGCGCTCGGCATCGCCGTCATGGCGTCGATCTTCGCGGCCCAGGGCGGATACGAGACCGGCCAGACCTTCGTCGACGGCATGCGGCCCGCGCTCGTGGTGGGCTCCGCGGTGGTCGCCCTCGCGGGCATCGCGGCCCTGCTGATTCCGACGCGCCGCCGTACGGAGCGGCAGGCGACCCCGCCCGCCCCTGAGCCGGTTCTGGAAACGGCCTCTCACTGACCCCGAAAACTCTGCTCACCCCGAAGGCTCACCCCGAAGGACTCATGAAGGAGCAGCCACCATGCCCACCCTCCCCTGGACCGTCCCGAACCCCCCGCCCCGCGACACCGAGGTGCTCGTCTTCGCCTCCCGCTTCGAGACCCGCACCCTGTGGGGAGCTGTGAAGTTCCTCGCCGGAACGCCCAGCGTCTGGCGGCAGGTGCGCCGCAGCCCCGGCGCCTACGGAGCGAGCCTGAAGGCGAAGCCACTGCGCCGGACCTTCTGGACGCTGTCCGCCTGGGAGTCGAAGGCCGCGCTCGACGATTTCGTCCGCGCGGGCGCGCACAAACCCGCCGCCCGGGGCCTCGCCCCGCAGATGGCGGACGCGACCTTCACCACATGGCGGGCAAGCAGCGACGACCTCCCGCTCTCCTGGTCCGAGGCGTTCCGGCGGCTGCCCTGAAGGACACACGCCTGCCCGGGCCTGTCACAGCCGTCTCGTACTCTTGAGCCCGTGCAGCAACTCCACGACGCCCCCCTCGCCCCGCTGACCACCTTCCGGCTGGGCGGCCCCGCGACCCGGCTGATCACCGCGACGACCGACGACGAGGTGATCGCCGCCGTACGCGAAGCAGACGAGACGGGCACGCCGCTGCTGCTCATCGGCGGCGGCTCGAACCTGGTCATCGGCGACAAGGGCTTCGACGGCACCGCCCTCGTCATCGCCACGAAGGGCTTCTCCCTCGACGGCACGACGCTGGAACTGGCGGCCGGCGAGGTATGGACGGACGCCGTCGCCCGCACGGTGGAGGCGGGCCTGGCTGGCGTCGAGTGCCTGGCCGGCATCCCCGGTTCGGCCGGCGCGACCCCCATCCAGAACGTCGGCGCGTACGGTCAGGAGGTCTCCTCCACGATCACCGAGGTCGTGGCCTACGACCGCCGCACGGGCGAGACGGTCACCGTGGCCAACGCGGACTGCGCCTTCTCCTACCGCCACAGCCGCTTCAAGTCCGACCCCGAGCGGTACGTGGTGCTGCGCGTCCGCTTCCGGCTGGAGGACGCGGGCGGCCTCTCCGGCCCGCTCAAGTACGCCGAGACGGCCCGCGCCCTCGGGGTGGAACCCGGTGACCGGGTCCCGCTCGCGTCGGCGCGCGAAACCGTGCTCAAGCTGCGCGCCGGCAAGGGCATGGTGCTCGACCCCGAGGACCACGACACCTGGTCGGCCGGCTCCTTCTTCACCAACCCGATCCTCACGGACGCGGACTTCGAGATCTTCCGCACGCGCGCCAAGCAGCGCCTCGGCGCCGAGACCGAGCCTCCCGCGTACCCGGCCGGCGAGGGACACACCAAGACCTCCGCGGCCTGGCTGATCGACAAGGCGGGCTTCACCAAGGGCTACGGCGACGGCCCCGCCCGCATCTCCACCAAGCACACCCTGGCCCTCACCAACCGGGGCAGCGCGACCACCGAGGATCTGCTCACCCTCGCCCGCGAAGTCGTGGCAGGCGTCCGCGACGCCTTCGGAATCACCCTGGTCAACGAGCCGGTGACCGTCGGCGTCAGTCTCTGAGACGACCCCGACGAGTCGTCAGTGGTGGTGCCCGTGCCGGCCGAGGCCGGGGCGTTGCGCAGCCCGGCGTAGCGGGGTGCCGCTGCGCCCACCCTCCCCCAAGCTCTCGGCTTCGCTCGAGCAGGGAGGACCCCCATCGCCCCAGCGGCACGACTGCCCGCAGCAGCGGTGCGAGGTGCTCGGCGTCGGTGCCCGGGGCGGGGTGTTGCGCAGCCCGGCGTGGCGGGGTGCCGCTGCGCCCACCCGTGCCGCCCCAGCGGCACGACTGCCCGCAGCTGGGGCGGATGCGCCCGCAGCGGCCGACGCACGTAAGGGGCCGTGTCGGGGGGTGTCCGCCCGCAGTGGGCGGCGCGTGTGACGCCAGTGAGTCGGTAGGTGACCTGGTCGCGCCGTTCCGAGGACGGACACCCCCCGGCGCGGCCCCGACCCACCCCCCCACCGGCACGCCCTACGACAGCAACCAGTCGTCGACCCCCGACAGCAGCTTCGTCTTCACATCCTCCGGAGCCGCCGACCCCCGAACCGACTGCCGGGCCAGTTCCGCCAGCTCCTCGTCCGTGAACCCGTGATGCCGCCGCGCGATCTCGTACTGCGCGGCGAGCCGGGAGCCGAACAGCAGCGGGTCGTCCGCGCCCAGCGCCATCGGGACACCCGCCTCGAACAGCGTCCGCAGCGGCACGTCCTCCGGCTTCTCGTACACCCCCAGCGCCACGTTCGACGCCGGGCACACCTCGCACGTCACCCCCCGCTCGGCCAGCCGCCGCAGCAGCCGCGGATCCTCCGCCGCCCGCACACCGTGCCCCACCCGGTTCGCCCCCAGGTCGTCCAGGCAGTCCCGCACCGACGACGGCCCGGTCAGCTCACCCCCGTGCGGCGCCGACAGCAGCCCGCCCTCCCGCGCGATCGCGAACGCCCGGTCGAAGTCCCGCGCCATACCCCGCCGCTCGTCGTTCGACAGACCGAAGCCGACGACCCCCCGGTCGCCGAACCGCACCGCCAGCCGGGCCAGCGTCCGCGCGTCCAGCGGATGCTTCATCCGGTTCGCCGCGACCAGCACCCGCATACCGAGCCCCGTCTCACGGGACGTCGTCTCCACAGCGTCCAGGATGATCTCCAGCGCCGGGATCAGACCGCCCAGCCGCGGCGCGTACGACGTCGGGTCGACCTGGATCTCCAGCCACCCCGAGCCGTCCCGTACGTCCTCCTCCGCCGCCTCCCGCACCAGCCGCTGGATGTCCTCCGGCTCCCGCAGGCACGAGCGGGCCGCGTCGTACAGTCGCTGGAACCGGAACCAGCCCCGCTCGTCCGTCGCCCGCAGTCTCGGCGGTTCCCCGCCGACCAGCGCCTCGGTCAGCGACTCGGGCAGCCGCACCCCGTGCTTGTCGGCCAGTTCCAGCACGGTCGAGGGCCGCATCGACCCGGTGAAGTGCAGATGCAGATGGGCTTTCGGCAGCTCAGAGACATCACGTACACGCTCCATCCCAGGATCCTGCCGTACGTCTCAGCCGTCCCGGTAGCCGTTTCCCCATTAGTGGTCTTGCTCGCACAAACAAATGGGGCACATACCGAGATCGGTATGTGCCCCGGACCGGAACGGAAGCCTCAGTCCTTGGCCTCCGCCAGCAGCTTCTGGATCCGGCTCACGCCCTCGACGAGGTCCTCGTCACCCAGCGCGTACGACAGCCGCAGATACCCGGGCGTACCGAACGCCTCACCCGGCACCACCGCGACCTCGGCCTCCTCCAGGATCAGCGCGGCCAGCTCGACCGTGTCCTTGGGCCGCCGCCCCCGGATCTCCTTGCCGACCAGCGCCTTCACCGACGGGTACGCGTAGAACGCGCCCTCCGGCTCCGGGCACACCACGCCGTCGATCTCGTTCAGCATCCGCACGATGGTCTTGCGGCGCCGGTCGAACGCCTCACGCATCGTCGCGACGGCGTCCAGGTCACCGGAGACGGCGGCCAGCGCGGCCGCCTGGGCGACGTTGGACACGTTGGACGTGGCGTGCGACTGGAGGTTCGTCGCGGCCTTGACCACGTCCTTCGGGCCGATGATCCACCCGACCCGCCAGCCGGTCATCGCGTACGTCTTCGCGACACCGTTCACCACGACGCACTTGTCGCGCAGCTCGGGCAGCACCGCCGGCAGCGACACGGCGGAGGCGTCGCCGTAGACCAGGTGCTCGTAGATCTCGTCGGTCATCACCCACAGACCGTGCTCGACGGCCCAGCGGCCGATCGCCTCGGTCTCGGTCTCGCCGTAGACCGCACCGGTCGGGTTCGACGGCGAGACGAACAGGACGACCTTCGTCTTCTCCGTACGGGCCGCCTCCAGCTGCTCGACGGTCACCCGGTAGCCGGTCGTCTCGTCGGCGACGACCTCCACCGGGACACCGCCGGCCAGCCGGATCGACTCCGGGTACGTCGTCCAGTACGGCGCGGGCACGATGACCTCGTCGCCCGGGTCGAGGATCGCGGCGAAGGCCTCGTAGATGGCCTGCTTGCCGCCGTTGGTGACGAGGATCTGCGAGACGTCGACCTCGTAGCCCGAGTCACGCAGCGTCTTCGCGGCGATCGCGGCCTTCAGCTCGGGCAGACCGCCGGCCGGCGTGTAGCGGTGGAACTTCGGGTTCTTGCAGGCCTCGATCGCGGCCTCGACGACGTAGTCCGGGGTCGGGAAGTCGGGCTCGCCGGCGCCGAAGCCGATCACCGGCCGCCCGGCGGCCTTGAGGGCCTTGGCCTTGGCGTCCACGGCGAGGGTGGCGGACTCGGAGATCGCGCCGACTCGGGCGGAGACCCGGCGCTCGGTGGGAGGGGTTGCAGGGCTCATGGGCCCCATCGTTTCAGACCGGAAACGCGCGTGGCACGGGGGTTTCACAGACTGAACAACCTCGGGCAAACCCTTGAACAACAGTGCGGATCGCCCACACCGCCAGGTCGATCTTCCGTCGAATCCCGGCCGCACGCGGCCCGTTTCCCGGGTGATTCCCAGGCGATCTTCCGTCGACGAGGCCTCCTGAGGCCCCTTTCTGTTCGACGCCCGGCCGTGGACCACGTACACTCTCACCTCGTTGGCCTTCAGCAGCCCGCGCTCACTGGGTGCACACCAAGCATCCGGACGTATGCGGTACGTTGGGGGACACACAAAGGGTCGTAGCTCAATTGGTAGAGCACTGGTCTCCAAAACCAGCGGTTGGGGGTTCAAGTCCCTCCGGCCCTGCTACACACTCCTTCGCCAGGATGTGTGCGCATGTACGTACAGCAATGCACCGCCGTGCGGCTCAGACCGGGCGCGGCACGGCCACGACCCGGAATCAGGTGAGGACGAGTGACGGACGCCGTGGGCTCCATCGACATGCCTGATGCCCAGGACGAGGCGCCGGAGTCGAAGAAGGCCCGCAAGGGTGGCAAGCGCGGCAAGAAGGGCCCGCTGAAGCGCCTTGCCCTCTTCTACCGCCAGATCATCGCGGAGCTGCGCAAGGTCGTCTGGCCGACCCGCAACCAGCTGACGACGTACACGACAGTGGTGATCATCTTCGTCGTCATCATGATCGGCCTGGTCACCGTGATCGACTATGGTCTCAGCCACGCCGCCAAGTACGTGTTCGGCTGAGCAGCCAGCGAAGAGCGCCGAGGTACCCGGCGCTCCTTTCGCATGTTCCACCCCTATGTATCCAGGAAGAAGCAGCCACCGTGTCTGACCCGAACGTGAACGACGCCATCGAGCCTGTCGAGTCCGTCGAGGACGAGCTCGACACCGTCGAGGGCGCGGACAGCGAGGACACCGACGCCTCCACCGAGGCCGAGGCTGCCGACGCCGCCGCGGACGACACCGCCGAGGCGGAGACCGAGGCCGGCGAAGAGGCCGAGGAAGAGCCCGAGGACGACCGCGACCCGATCGAGAAGCTCCGCGAGGAGCTGCGGGGCCTGCCCGGCGAGTGGTACGTCATCCACACCTACGCGGGCTACGAGAAGCGCGTGAAGGCCAACCTGGAGCAGCGCGCCGTCTCGCTGAACGTCGAGGACTTCATCTACCAGGCCGAGGTGCCCGAGGAAGAGATCGTCCAGATCAAGAACGGCGAGCGGAAGAACATCAAGCAGAACAAGCTCCCGGGCTACGTCCTGGTCCGTATGGACCTGACGAACGAGTCCTGGGGCGTCGTCCGCAACACCCCCGGTGTCACCGGCTTCGTGGGCAACGCCTACGACCCGTACCCGCTGACGCTGGACGAGATCGTCAAGATGCTCGCCCCCGAGGCCGAGGAGAAGGCCGCCCGCGAGGCCGCCGAGGCCGAGGGCAAGCCCGCTCCGCAGCGCAAGGTCGAGGTCCAGGTGCTGGACTTCGAGGTCGGCGACTCGGTCACCGTCACCGACGGCCCGTTCGCCACGCTGCAGGCGACGATCAACGAGATCAACCCCGACTCGAAGAAGGTCAAGGGTCTCGTCGAGATCTTCGGCCGCGAGACGCCGGTCGAGCTCTCCTTCGACCAGATCCAGAAGAACTGACCGCTTCTGGACTCACTGCTTCCGCGCAGGTCAGGCGATCGCTCCAGCGTCCGTCTGACCTGCGCGGTTTTTGGCCGCACATCTATACCCGTTATCGTTGTGCGGTATGCCTGCGTCCGGGTGGTCCCCGAATGCGGGCAGGACCCGAATCGAAAGGACCCGGAGAGCTATGCCTCCCAAGAAGAAGAAGGTCACGGGGCTCATCAAGCTCCAGATCCAGGCCGGTGCCGCCAACCCGGCCCCGCCGGTCGGCCCCGCGCTGGGTCAGCACGGCGTCAACATCATGGAGTTCTGCAAGGCCTACAACGCCGCGACCGAGTCGCAGCGTGGCTGGGTCATCCCGGTGGAGATCACGGTCTACGAGGACCGTTCCTTCACCTTCATCACCAAGACCCCGCCGGCCGCCAAGATGATCCTGAAGGCCGCGGGCATCGAGAAGGGCTCCGGCGAGCCGCACAAGACCAAGGTCGCGAAGATCACGCGTGACCAGGTCCGTGAGATCGCCACGACCAAGATGCCCGACCTCAACGCCAACGACCTGGACGCCGCCGAGAAGATCATCGCCGGCACCGCCCGTTCCATGGGCGTCACGGTCGAGGGCTGAGCCCCACCCCCCTCGTACACCAAGCAGAAGTGGCAGGGCCTGCTCGGCCCGTACCACGACTCCTTTCAGAACACACAGGAGCAGTTGTGAGCAAGCGCAGCAAGGCTCTCCGCGCTGCGGACGCCAAGATCGACCGGGAGAAGCTCTACGCCCCGCTCGAGGCCGTCCGTCTCGCCAAGGAGACCTCCACGACCAAGTTCGACGGCACAGTCGAGGTCGCCTTCCGCCTGGGTGTCGACCCGCGCAAGGCCGACCAGATGGTCCGTGGCACCGTGAACCTCCCGCACGGCACCGGTAAGACCGCCCGGGTCCTGGTCTTCGCGACCGGTGACCGTGCCGAGGCCGCTCGTGCCGCGGGCGCCGACATCGTCGGCGCCGACGAGCTCATCGACGAGGTGTCGAAGGGCCGTCTGGACTTCGACGCCGTCGTCGCCACCCCGGACCTCATGGGCAAGGTCGGCCGCCTCGGCCGTGTGCTCGGTCCGCGTGGTCTGATGCCGAACCCGAAGACCGGCACCGTCACCCCCGATGTCACCAAGGCTGTCAACGACATCAAGGGCGGCAAGATCGAGTTCCGCGTCGACAAGCACTCGAACCTGCACTTCATCATCGGCAAGACGTCGTTCGACGACACCAAGCTGGTGGAGAACTACGGCGCGGCGCTGGAGGAGATCCTCCGTCTGAAGCCGTCCGCCGCCAAGGGTCGCTACATCAAGAAGGCCGCCATCAGCACCACGATGGGCCCCGGCATTCCGCTCGACTCCAACCGCACCCGCAACCTCCTCGTCGAGGAGGACCCGGCCGCGGTCTGAGCCTGACAGCTCACCCAACCGGTCACGGGCCCCGCACCTCTCACAGGTGCGGGGCCCGTTCCCTTTTCCGGTACGTATGCCGGTGGCCCGGTTCGAACCGCCCTTCGCCAAATCCGATAGATCACTTGTGCCCTCTGGGGATAGGCTCGCGGCCTTGCTGTGAAGCAATCATGTATTCCTTGGGGGGAATCAATGAGGACATCCATACCTGCCGCGGGTCTCGGCGCGCTGCTGCTCGCCGCGGGGGCGGTCGGCTGCGGTACCGAGTCGCCGGAGATGACGCCCGCGGCCGCCGTCGCCAAGGCCGCCAAGAACACCGAGGACATCACGTCCCTCCGGTACCGCCTGAGCGGCACGGCGCCGGGGGAGGGGCGCGTCAAGGGCGAGGCCGCCATGCGCCTGAAGCCCTCGGTCGCCATGAGCATGAAGATGACGACGCCCGACAAGGGTGCCGGCGAGGCCGTGGAGATCCGCGTCGTCGACAAGGCCATGTACCTCGGTGGGGGAGCCGACGCGGCCAAGGAGATGGACGGCAAGTCCTGGCTGAAGTTCGACCTGTCCGGCTCCGACGCGGGCAAGGACCTGGACCAGATGGGGTCCACGAGCCAGGCCGAGAAGAACCCGGCGGCGGAGTCCGGCTTCCTCACCGGGGCCAAGGACGTGAAGAAGGTCGGCGCCGAGAAGGTCGACGGCGTCGAGACCACCCACTACACGGGCACGGTCACCCTCAAGGACCTGCGCGTCTCCCTCGAGGACGAGAAGGCGCAGACCCGCGAGCGGCGCGAGAAGAGCATCAAGCAGTACGAGAAGCTCGGTGTCGACGAGCTCACGATGGACATGTGGGTCGACGGCGACGACCACACCAAGCAGTTCCGCATGAAGGGCGACGCCGACAAGGGCCCGCTCGACATGACCATCACCTTCCTCGACTACAACAAGCCGGTGACCGTCACGGCCCCGCCGGCCAAGGACGTCGCGGATCTCGCCGAGATGTTCAAGGAGCTGGACCAGGCCTGATCCGCCCCGCACCGACCTCGTACGGGCGGATTTGCTTGACGGCGACCCGTTCCCGTACTCTCTTGCAGAAGCCAAAGACCGCTGGTCGTTACCGCGTGCTCGGATGAGGGCGCGGTGGCCGAAGGATCCGCTGAACGGCGGACGACCCGCGCAGGTGATACTGGAAGAGTTCCCGGAGACCGCCGCCCTGTGCGTGTGGACAACCGGTCGAGCTACGCCCCGTGCGCCTGCGCCGGGGCGTTTCGTTTTCCCCAGTCCTCCTTCGGGTCCGCGCGGTCCGAATCACCCGGAAGGAGGCCGAGGCTCATGGCGAGGCCTGACAAGGTCGATGCCGTCGAGGAGATGCGGGACAAGTTCCGCAACTCGAACGGCGCTGTCGTCACCGCGTACACCGGTCTCACCGTCTCGCAGCTCCAGCAGCTGCGTCGTTCACTCGGTGAGAACGCGCACTACCGTGTGGCGAAGAACACGCTGACCAAGATTGCGGCCAACGAGGCCGGGATCAACACCATCGACGACCTGTTCACGGGTTCGTCGGCCGTCGCCTTCGTGACCGGTGACCCGGTCGAGGCGGCGAAGGGTCTCCGTGACTTCGCCAAGGACAACCCCAACCTCGTCATCAAGGGCGGCGTCCTTGACGGCAAGGCGTTGTCCGCCGACGAGATCAAGAAGCTTGCGGACCTCGAGTCCCGCGAGGTTCTGCTCTCCAAGCTGGCCGGTGCCATGAAGGGCAAGCAGTCCCAGGCTGCCTCTGTCTTCCAGGCGCTGCCGTCGAAGCTCGTCCGCACCGTGGACGCGCTCCGTGCCAAGCAGGACGAGCAGGGCGGTGCCGAGTAACTCGGCTCGCATCCCGGCCCCCGCTGCCTGAACGCGGAGGCCGTCGCGGGCCAGTAGTACGCCCGCCTCACATGTACATCCGGCACCTGCCGAATTAGTGGAAGGACCGCCATCATGGCGAAGCTCAGCCAGGAAGACCTGCTCGCGCAGTTCGAGGAGATGACCCTCATCGAGCTCTCCGAGTTCGTGAAGGCGTTCGAGGAGAAGTTCGACGTCACCGCCGCCGCTGCCGCGCCGGTCGTCGTCGCCGGTGGTGCCGCTGGTGGCGCCGCTGCCGAGGCCGCTGAGGAGAAGGACGAGTTCGACGTCATCCTCACCGGTGCCGGCGACAAGAAGATCCAGGTCATCAAGGTCGTGCGTGAGCTGACCTCCCTCGGCCTGAAGGAGGCCAAGGACCTGGTCGACGGTGCGCCGAAGCCGGTTCTGGAGAAGGTCAACAAGGAGGCCGCCGACAAGGCGAAGGAGTCCCTCGAGGGCGCCGGTGCCTCCGTCGAGGTCAAGTAAGACCTCCCGGATCCGTCAGGATCCACGACACGTCCCCCTGGACGTGTAACGCGTAAGCGCGGAAGAGCGATCATCCATCCGGGTGGTCGCTCTTCGGCGTTCCGGGGGTGCGGCCACGGTTGCCTTGCACCCTCAGTGGCGGGGGGTATGGTGATCTTCGTCGTGTCTCTGGGGAGGCCCCGGTTCGGGCAGGGGGGCCTTGACGAACCGCACGCAGCGCGCAATTCTCAGGACGCGTCGTCACAACGATCCGAATCCGAGGCATGGATCGACGACGAAGAGGGCAGTATCAACGTGCGTTGAGGGCAGCGCCTTGTCGCAGGAGTGGAACAACGAGGGTGAACACGGGTTCCAGAACCCGCACTGGACATCAGTGTGCCAAGTGGCTACACTGACCCTTTGCGCTGCCTGTTAGCTGTCCCCTGCCCGTCACCAGGGGTCTGCCCTCGCCCGAGCATCGACGACAAGACCCGCCCGACCTGGCCTTTCGGCCGGATGGACAGCTTGTCTCCGTGTACGGGAGAGGGGCCGGTACGCGCGTAGTGAGTCCGAGCCCTCGGAAGGACCCCCTCTTGGCCGCCTCGCGCAACGCCTCGACCGCGAATACGAACAACGCCGCCAGCACTGCCCCGCTGCGCATCTCTTTTGCAAAGATCAAGGAGCCTCTCGAGGTTCCGAACCTGCTCGCGCTGCAGACCGAGAGCTTCGACTGGCTGCTCGGTAACACCGCCTGGCAGAGTCGGGTCGAGGAGGCTCTGGACAACGGTCAGGACGTCCCCACCAAGTCCGGGCTCGAGGAGATCTTCGAGGAGATCTCCCCGATCGAGGACTTCAGCGGGTCGATGTCGCTGACCTTCCGTGACCACCGCTTCGAGCCGCCGAAGAACTCGATCGACGAGTGCAAGGAGCGCGACTTCACGTACGCGGCCCCGCTCTTCGTCACCGCCGAGTTCACCAACAACGAGACCGGCGAGATCAAGTCCCAGACCGTCTTCATGGGCGACTTCCCGCTCATGACGAACAAGGGCACCTTCGTCATCAACGGCACCGAGCGTGTCGTGGTGTCGCAGCTGGTCCGTTCCCCCGGTGTCTACTTCGACTCCTCCATCGACAAGACGTCCGACAAGGACATCTTCTCCGCCAAGATCATCCCCTCCCGGGGTGCCTGGCTGGAGATGGAGATCGACAAGCGCGACATGGTCGGTGTCCGCATCGACCGCAAGCGCAAGCAGTCCGTCACCGTCCTGCTCAAGGCGCTCGGCTGGACCACCGAGCAGATCCTCGAGGAGTTCGGCGAGTACGAGTCCATGCGCGCCACCCTGGAGAAGGACCACACCCAGGGCCAGGACGACGCGCTGCTCGACATCTACCGCAAGCTGCGTCCGGGCGAGCCCCCCACGCGTGAGGCCGCGCAGACGCTCCTCGAGAACCTGTACTTCAACCCCAAGCGCTACGACCTGGCCAAGGTCGGCCGCTACAAGGTCAACAAGAAGCTGGGTGCGGACGCTCCGCTCGACGCGGGCATCCTGACCGTCGAGGACGTCATCTCGACGATCAAGTACCTGGTGAAGCTGCACGCCGGCGAGACCGAGACGGTCGGGGACAGCGGCACCAGCATCGTCGTCGAGACCGACGACATCGACCACTTCGGCAACCGTCGCCTGCGCAGCGTCGGCGAGCTCATCCAGAACCAGGTCCGCACGGGTCTGGCTCGTATGGAGCGCGTCGTCCGTGAGCGCATGACGACCCAGGACGTCGAGGCGATCACGCCGCAGACCCTGATCAACATCCGGCCGGTCGTCGCCTCCATCAAGGAGTTCTTCGGCACCAGCCAGCTGTCCCAGTTCATGGACCAGAACAACCCGCTGTCGGGTCTGACGCACAAGCGGCGTCTTTCCGCGCTCGGCCCGGGTGGTCTCTCCCGTGAGCGGGCCGGCTTCGAGGTCCGTGACGTGCACCCCTCGCACTACGGCCGCATGTGCCCGATCGAGACGCCCGAAGGCCCGAACATCGGTCTGATCGGCTCGCTCGCCACCTACGGTCGCGTGAACGCGTTCGGTTTCGTCGAGACCCCGTACCGCAAGGTCTTCGAGGGCCAGGTCACCGACCAGGTGGACTACCTGACCGCCGACGAGGAGGACCGCTTCGTCATCGCGCAGGCCAACGCGCCGCTGACGGACGAGCTCCGCTTCGCCGAGGCCCGCGTGCTGGTCCGCCGCAAGGGCGGCGAGGTCGACTACGTCGGCCCCGAGGACGTGGACTACATGGACGTCTCGCCGCGCCAGATGGTGTCGGTCGCGACCGCCATGATCCCCTTCCTGGAGCACGACGACGCCAACCGTGCCCTCATGGGCGCGAACATGATGCGTCAGGCCGTTCCGCTGATCAAGTCCGAGTCCCCGCTCGTCGGCACCGGCATGGAGTACCGCTCCGCCGTCGACGCCGGCGACGTGGTCAAGGCCGAGAAGCCCGGTGTGGTCCAGGAGGTCTCCGCGGACTACATCACCACGGCCAACGACGACGGCACGTACATCACGTACCGCCTGGCCAAGTTCGCCCGCTCCAACCAGGGCACCTCGGTCAACCAGAAGGTCATCGTCAGCGAGGGCGACCGGATCATCGAGGGCCAGGTCCTGGCCGACGGTCCGGCCACCCAGCAGGGCGAGATGGCGCTGGGCAAGAACCTGCTCGTGGCGTTCATGCCGTGGGAGGGTCACAACTACGAGGACGCGATCATCCTGTCGCAGCGCCTCGTGCAGGACGACGTCCTCTCCTCGATCCACATCGAGGAGCACGAGGTCGACGCCCGTGACACCAAGCTCGGCCCCGAGGAGATCACCCGGGACATCCCGAACGTCTCCGAGGAGGTCCTCGCCGACCTCGACGAGCGCGGCATCATCCGCATCGGTGCCGAGGTCATCGCCGGTGACATCCTCGTCGGCAAGGTCACGCCCAAGGGTGAGACCGAGCTGACCCCCGAGGAGCGCCTGCTCCGCGCGATCTTCGGTGAGAAGGCCCGTGAGGTCCGTGACACCTCGCTGAAGGTGCCGCACGGCGAGACCGGCAAGGTCATCGGCGTGCGCGTCTTCGACCGCGAGGAGGGCGACGAGCTTCCCCCGGGCGTGAACCAGCTGGTCCGCGTCTACGTCGCGCAGAAGCGCAAGATCACCGACGGTGACAAGCTCGCCGGCCGTCACGGCAACAAGGGCGTCATCTCGAAGATCCTGCCGATCGAGGACATGCCGTTCCTGGAGGACGGCACCCCGGTCGACATCATCCTCAACCCGCTCGGTGTGCCGTCCCGAATGAACCCGGGTCAGGTTCTGGAGATCCACCTCGGCTGGCTCGCCAGCCGCGGCTGGGACGTCTCCGGGCTGAGCGAGGAGTGGGCGCAGCGCCTGCAGGCCATCGAGGCCGACCAGGTCGCCCCGGGCACCAACGTCGCCACCCCCGTCTTCGACGGTGCGCGTGAGGACGAGCTCGCGGGTCTGCTCCAGCACACCATCCCGAACCGCGACGGCGAGCGCATGGTGCAGCCGACCGGTAAGGCGAGGCTGTTCGACGGCCGCTCCGGTGAGCCGTTCCCGGACCCGATCTCCATCGGGTACATGTACATCCTCAAGCTGCACCACCTGGTCGACGACAAGCTGCACGCCCGTTCGACCGGTCCGTACTCGATGATCACCCAGCAGCCGCTGGGTGGTAAGGCCCAGTTCGGTGGCCAGCGCTTCGGTGAGATGGAGGTGTGGGCGCTGGAGGCTTACGGCGCCGCGTACGCCCTCCAGGAGCTGCTGACCATCAAGTCCGACGACGTCACCGGCCGCGTGAAGGTCTACGAGGCCATCGTCAAGGGCGAGAACATTCCCGAGCCCGGCATCCCCGAGTCCTTCAAGGTGCTCATCAAGGAGATGCAGTCCCTGTGCCTCAACGTGGAGGTGCTGTCCTCGGACGGCATGTCCATCGAGATGCGCGACACCGACGAGGACGTCTTCCGCGCTGCGGAGGAGCTTGGCATCGACCTGTCCCGGCGCGAGCCGAGCAGCGTCGAAGAGGTCTGACGGGAGTCCGGCGGCCTTCGTCATGAAGGCCGCCGGCCCCAGGACCCCCGTATCAGACCCCATGACTTACAACCCTGAGAGGGATTGACGCATAGTGCTCGACGTCAACTTCTTCGACGAGCTCCGGATCGGTCTGGCCACCGCTGACGACATCCGTCAGTGGAGCCACGGCGAGGTCAAGAAGCCCGAGACCATCAACTACCGCACCCTCAAGCCCGAAAAGGACGGACTCTTCTGCGAGAAGATCTTCGGTCCGACCCGGGACTGGGAGTGCTACTGCGGCAAGTACAAGCGCGTCCGCTTCAAGGGCATCATCTGTGAGCGCTGCGGCGTCGAGGTGACCCGCGCCAAGGTGCGCCGTGAGCGGATGGGCCACATCGAACTGGCCGCGCCCGTCACGCACATCTGGTACTTCAAGGGTGTCCCGAGCCGTCTGGGCTACCTGCTCGACCTGGCTCCCAAGGACCTCGAGAAGGTCATCTACTTCGCGGCGTACATGATCACGTACGTCGACGAGGAGCGCCGTACGCGCGACCTGCCCTCGCTGGAGGCCCACGTCTCCGTCGAGCGCCAGCAGATCGAGCAGCGCCGCGACGCCGACCTGGAGGCCCGCGCCAAGAAGCTCGAGACCGACCTGGCCGAGCTGGAGGCCGAGGGCGCCAAGGCCGACGTGCGCCGCAAGGTGCGCGAGGGTGCCGAGCGCGAGATGAAGCAGCTGCGCGACCGTGCGCAGCGCGAGATCGACCGTCTCGACGAGGTGTGGAACCGCTTCAAGAACCTCAAGGTCCAGGACCTCGAGGGCGACGAGCTGCTCTACCGCGAGCTGCGTGACCGCTTCGGCACGTACTTCGACGGCTCGATGGGTGCCGCGGCGCTGCAGAAGCGCCTGGAGTCCTTCGACCTCGACGAGGAGGCCGAGAAGCTCCGCGAGATCATCCGCACCGGCAAGGGCCAGAAGAAGACCCGTGCGCTCAAGCGCCTGAAGGTCGTCTCCGCGTTCCTGCAGACCAGCAACAGCCCCAAGGGCATGGTGCTCGACTGCGTGCCGGTCATCCCGCCGGACCTTCGCCCGATGGTGCAGCTGGACGGTGGCCGCTTCGCGACCTCCGACCTGAACGACCTGTACCGCCGTGTGATCAACCGGAACAACCGCCTGAAGCGCCTTCTCGACCTCGGTGCGCCCGAGATCATCGTGAACAACGAGAAGCGCATGCTCCAGGAGGCCGTGGACGCGCTGTTCGACAACGGCCGTCGTGGCCGTCCGGTCACCGGTCCCGGTAACCGCCCGCTGAAGTCCCTCAGCGACATGCTGAAGGGTAAGCAGGGTCGCTTCCGTCAGAACCTGCTCGGTAAGCGTGTGGACTACTCCGCGCGTTCCGTGATCGTCGTCGGTCCGCAGCTGAAGCTGCACCAGTGCGGTCTGCCGAAGGCGATGGCGCTGGAGCTCTTCAAGCCGTTCGTGATGAAGCGCCTGGTCGACCTGAACCACGCGCAGAACATCAAGAGCGCCAAGCGCATGGTCGAGCGCGGCCGCACGGTCGTGTACGACGTGCTGGAAGAGGTCATCGCGGAGCACCCGGTTCTGCTGAACCGTGCGCCCACGCTGCACCGCCTCGGCATCCAGGCCTTCGAGCCGCAGCTGGTCGAGGGCAAGGCCATCCAGATCCACCCGCTCGTCTGCACCGCGTTCAACGCGGACTTCGACGGTGACCAGATGGCCGTGCACCTGCCGCTCTCCGCGGAGGCGCAGGCCGAGGCCCGCATCCTGATGCTGTCCTCGAACAACATCCTCAAGCCCGCCGACGGCCGTCCGGTGACGATGCCGACCCAGGACATGGTCCTCGGTCTGTTCTTCCTCACCACCGACGGCGAGATGCGCGACCTCAAGGGCGAGGGCCGTTCCTTCGCCTCGGTCGCCGAGGCGATCATGGCCTTCGACGCGGGCGAGCTCTCGCTCCAGTCGAAGATCGACGTCCGCTTCCCGGTCGGCACCATCCCGCCGCGTGGCTGGACCCCGCCGGCGCGTGAGGAGGGCGAGCCCGAGTGGCAGCAGGGTGACAGCTTCCGGCTGAACACCACCCTGGGCCGTGCGCTCTTCAACGAGCTGCTGCCCGAGGACTACCCGTTCGTCGACTACGAGGTCGGCAAGAAGCAGCTCTCCGAGATCGTCAACGACCTCGCCGAGCGCTACCCGAAGGTCATCGTGGCGGCGACGCTCGACAACCTGAAGGCGGCCGGCTTCTTCTGGGCGACCCGTTCCGGCGTCACCGTGGCCATCTCCGACGTCGTCGTTCCCGAGGCGAAGAAGGAGATCGTCCGCGGGTACGAGGCGCAGGACGAGAAGGTCCAGAAGCAGTACGAGCGCGGTCTGATCACCAAGGACGAGCGCACGCAGGAGCTCATCGCGATCTGGACCAAGGCGACCAACGAGGTCGCCGAGGCGATGAACGACAACTTCCCGAAGACCAACCCGATCTTCATGATGGTGAACTCGGGTGCACGAGGCAACATGATGCAGATGCGTCAGATCGCCGGTATGCGTGGTCTGGTGTCGAACGCGAAGAACGAGACGATCCCGCGTCCCATCAAGGCGTCCTTCCGTGAGGGCCTGTCCGTGCTGGAGTACTTCATCTCCACGCACGGTGCCCGTAAGGGTCTGGCGGACACGGCCCTCCGTACCGCCGACTCTGGTTACCTCACCCGTCGTCTGGTCGACGTCTCCCAGGACGTCATCATTCGCGAGGAGGACTGCGGCACCGAGCGCGGTCTGCGTCTGAAGATCGCCGACCGCACCGAGGCCGGTCTGGTCAAGACGGAGGACGTCGAGACGTCCGTGTACGCGCGCTGCCTCGCCGAGGACATCGTGGTCGACGGTCAGGTGCTGGCCCCGGCCGGCACCGACCTGGGCGACGTCCTCATCGAGGAGCTCGTGCAGCGCGGCGTCGAGGAGGTCAAGACCCGCTCGGTCCTGACCTGCGAGTCCGCCGTCGGCACCTGCGCGATGTGCTACGGCCGTTCGCTGGCCACGGGCAAGCTGGTCGACATCGGTGAGGCGGTCGGCATCATCGCCGCCCAGTCCATCGGTGAGCCCGGTACCCAGCTGACGATGCGTACCTTCCACACCGGTGGTGTGGCCGGTGACGACATCACCCAGGGTCTGCCGCGTGTCGTCGAGCTCTTCGAGGCCCGTACCCCGAAGGGTGTCGCCCCGATCTCCGAGGCCCAGGGCCGCGTGCGGATCGAGGAGACCGAGAAGACCAAGAAGATCGTCGTCACCCCGGACGACGGCAGCGACGAGACGGCGTTCCCGATCTCGAAGCGTGCCCGGCTCCTGGTCAGCGAGGGCGAGCACGTCGAGGTGGGCCAGAAGCTCACCGTGGGTGCCACCAACCCGCACGACGTGCTGCGCATCCTGGGCCAGCGTGCCGTCCAGGTCCACCTGGTCGGCGAGGTCCAGAAGGTCTACAACTCGCAGGGTGTGTCGATCCACGACAAGCACATCGAGATCATCATCCGGCAGATGCTCCGCCGCGTGACGATCATCGAGTCCGGCGACGCCGAGCTGCTGCCCGGTGAGCTGGTCGAGCGCTCGAAGTTCGAGCACGAGAACCGTCGTGTGGTCCAGGAGGGCGGTCACCCGGCCTCCGGTCGTCCGCAGCTCATGGGTATCACCAAGGCCTCGCTGGCCACGGAGTCCTGGCTGTCGGCGGCGTCCTTCCAGGAGACGACGCGAGTCCTCACGGACGCGGCGATCAACGCCAAGTCCGACTCGCTCATCGGCCTCAAGGAGAACGTCATCATCGGTAAGCTCATCCCGGCCGGTACGGGTCTGTCCCGCTACCGCAACATCCGGGTCGAGCCGACCGAGGAGGCCAAGGCCGCGATGTACTCGGCCGTCGGCTACGACGACATCGACTACTCGCCGTTCGGCACGGGCTCCGGCCAGGCCGTTCCGCTGGAGGACTACGACTACGGTCCGTACAACCAGTAAGCGAGTCGCTTGAGTTGGAGGGCGGTCATCCTTCGGGATGGCCGCCCTTCGGCGCGTCAGCGCCGGCTCTCCAGATGGGTCTGCAAGTGGTGGAGCCGCACGGCCGGTGAACAGGGTGAAGCGGGCCTGATCGAGCACGGCCGCGTCGACCGGGTCCAGGGCCGTCACGGTCGCCGAGCGGTGGCGGCCGCTGAGCGCCGCGCCCTCGCCGATGATGTCGCCGGGGCCGCGCAGGGCGAGCAGGGCCTCGCAGCCGTGGCCGCGATCGCCGTGACCTTGGTCCGGCCCTGCGGCAGCCGGACGTGGGCCGACGGCTCGTGGGAAACGACCATGGAGGAAATGGGCGAGAATCGGCCGGCTGGCTGATGTGAGGCCCCTGGTCGCGGACGTACCCGTGCCGGAAACCCGGCTTCGGCGCATGATGGAAGGACTCCGGCTCCCGGGGAGGTGCTCCGTGTCGCAGCCGCCCTATCCGTCCTGGCAACCCTGGCAGGGCCACAGCGCTCCGTCGATGCTCGCCTCGCATGCCGACCGGGAGCGGGCCGTGGACGTCCTCAGAGCCGGGTACGGCGAGGGCCGGATGGAGCAGGACGAGTTCGAGCGGCGGGTGGCGCGGGCGTACGCGGCGCGGACCGTGGGGGAGCTGGGGCTGCTCGTCGCAGATCTGCCGCAGGGGCCCGTACCGCAGTCGGCCTCGTACGTCCCCGTGCCGACCGTGCCGCGGACGTTCCTGCCCGGGCCGCGGCCGCAGACGAACGGCAAGGCGGTCGCCGCGGCGGTGTGCGGGCTGCTGTGCGTGCCGACGATGGGGGTGACCGGGATTCCGGCCGTCGTGCTCGGGCACGTGGCGCGTGGCGAGATCCGCAGCCGGGGGGAGCTGGGGGACGGGCTCGCGCTGACCGGCCTCGTGCTCGGGTGGTTGTCCACGGCCGCCTGGGCACTCGTACTGGTGTTGCTCTCGGTGGTGTCCGTCGTAGCATCCTGAAGGTGCGCGAAACGGACACTCGCCGTCGAATTGAAGATCGAGAACGGGCCAGGGACTTGACATGTCCCGCATGGCGACGTGGGCGTCACCCATTTGTTTTGACCGCAGCGAATGCGATAGGTACGCTCAGACCTTGTGCCTGGGGTGTGCCCTGGCTCCCGTGCGTGCCATCAACCGCAAGGCGAGCTGATACCGGCCACCGCAATCTGCGCTTAATTCTGCCTGGCGGCGGGAGTCCGCGGGATTCGACACACCCGACCGCGTGGGTCGGCGACGTTCCAGGTTAGCTTCACCTATCGGCACACAGAAACCGGAGAAGTAGTGCCTACGATCCAGCAGCTGGTCCGTAAGGGCCGGCAGGACAAGGTCGAGAAGAACAAGACGCCCGCACTCGAGGGTTCCCCTCAGCGTCGTGGCGTCTGCACGCGTGTGTTCACGACCACCCCGAAGAAGCCGAACTCGGCCCTGCGTAAGGTCGCGCGTGTGCGTCTGACCAGCGGGATCGAGGTCACCGCTTACATTCCGGGTGAGGGGCACAACCTGCAGGAGCACTCCATCGTGCTCGTGCGCGGCGGCCGTGTGAAGGACCTGCCTGGTGTTCGCTACAAGATCATCCGCGGTTCGCTTGACACCCAGGGTGTGAAGAACCGCAAGCAGGCCCGCAGCCGCTACGGCGCCAAGAAGGAGAAGTAAGAATGCCTCGTAAGGGCCCCGCCCCGAAGCGCCCGGTCATCATCGACCCGGTCTACGGTTCTCCTCTGGTGACCTCCCTGATCAACAAGGTGCTGCTGAACGGCAAGCGCTCCACCGCCGAGCGCATCGTCTACGGCGCCATGGAGGGCCTGCGCGAGAAGACCGGCAACGACCCGGTCATCACGCTGAAGCGCGCTCTCGAGAACATCAAGCCGACCCTCGAGGTCAAGTCCCGCCGTGTCGGTGGCGCCACCTACCAGGTCCCGGTCGAGGTCAAGCCCGGCCGTGCCAACACCCTGGCGCTGCGCTGGCTGGTCGGTTACTCCCGCGCCCGTCGCGAGAAGACCATGACCGAGCGTCTCCTCAACGAGCTTCTCGATGCCTCGAACGGCCTCGGTGCGGCCGTGAAGAAGCGCGAGGACACCCACAAGATGGCCGAGTCCAACAAGGCCTTCGCGCACTACCGCTGGTAGTCGCTACCCACATCGAGACCGAGAGAAGACTGAAGCCTTATGGCTACCACTTCACTTGACCTGGCCAAGGTCCGCAACATCGGGATCATGGCCCACATCGACGCGGGCAAGACGACCACCACCGAGCGGATCCTGTTCTACACCGGCGTGTCGTACAAGATCGGTGAGGTCCACGACGGCGCCGCCACCATGGACTGGATGGAGCAGGAGCAGGAGCGTGGCATCACGATCACGTCTGCTGCGACCACCTGTCACTGGCCGCTCGAGGACAACGACTACACCATCAACATCATCGACACCCCGGGTCACGTCGACTTCACCGTCGAGGTGGAGCGCTCCCTGCGCGTGCTCGACGGTGCCGTGACGGTGTTCGACGGTGTCGCCGGCGTTGAGCCGCAGTCCGAGACCGTGTGGCGTCAGGCGGACCGCTACGGCGTTCCGCGGATCTGCTTCGTCAACAAGCTCGACCGCACCGGTGCCGAGTTCCACCGTTGCGTCGACATGATCTCCGACCGCCTGGGCGCGCAGCCGCTGGTCATGCAGCTGCCGATCGGCGCGGAGGCCGACTTCAAGGGCGTCATCGACCTCGTGACGATGAAGGCCCTGGTCTGGTCGGCCGAGGCGACCAAGGGCGAGATGTACGACACCGTCGACATCCCGGACACCCACGTCGAGGCTGCCGAGGAGTACCGCGGCAAGCTGCTCGAGGCCGTCGCCGAGAACGACGAAGAGCTGATGGAGCTGTACCTGGAGGGCACCGAGCCCACCGTGGAGCAGCTCTACGCCGCGATCCGTCGCATCACCATCGCGTCCGGCAAGGGCGGCGGCACCACCGTCACCCCCGTGTTCTGCGGCACCGCGTTCAAGAACAAGGGCGTTCAGCCCCTGCTCGACGCGGTCGTGCGCTACCTGCCCACCCCCCTGGACGTCGAGGCCATCGAGGGCCACGACGTCAAGGACCCGGAGCAGGTCATCGTGCGCAAGCCGTCGGACGAGGAGCCCCTCGCCGCGCTCGCGTTCAAGATCATGAGCGACCCGCACCTCGGCAAGCTCACCTTCGTCCGCGTGTACTCCGGCCGTCTGCAGTCGGGCACCGCCGTGCTCAACTCGGTCAAGGGCCGCAAGGAGCGCATCGGCAAGATCTACCGCATGCACGCGAACAAGCGTGAGGAGATCGAGTCGGTGGGCGCCGGCGACATCGTCGCCGTCATGGGCCTGAAGCAGACCACCACCGGTGAGACGCTCTCGGACGAGAAGAACCCGGTGATCCTGGAGTCCATGGACTTCCCGGCGCCGGTCATCGAGGTCGCCATCGAGCCCAAGTCGAAGGGCGACCAGGAGAAGCTCGGCGTCGCGATCCAGCGCCTGGCCGAGGAGGACCCCTCCTTCCAGGTGCACACCAACGAGGAGACCGGCCAGACCGTCATCGGCGGTATGGGCGAGCTTCACCTCGAGGTGCTCGTGGACCGCATGAAGCGTGAGTTCAAGGTCGAGGCCAACGTCGGCAAGCCGCAGGTCGCGTACCGCGAGACCATCCGCAAGGCGGTCGAGAAGGTCGAGTTCACCCACAAGAAGCAGACCGGTGGTACGGGCCAGTTCGCCCGCGTCATCATCGCGGTCGAGCCGATCGAGGGTGGCGACGCCTCCTACGAGTTCATCAACAAGGTGACCGGTGGCCGTGTGCCGAAGGAGTACATCCCTTCGGTGGACGCCGGTGCGCAGGAGGCCATGCAGTTCGGCATCCTCGCCGGTTACGAGATGACCGGTGTGCGCGTGACGCTGCTCGACGGTGCCTACCACGAGGTCGACTCCTCCGAGCTCGCGTTCAAGATCGCCGGTTCGCAGGCCTTCAAGGAGGCCGCGCGCAAGGCCAGCCCCGTGCTGCTCGAGCCGATGATGGCCGTCGAGGTCACCACGCCCGAGGACTACATGGGTGAGGTCATCGGCGACATCAACTCCCGCCGTGGTCAGATTCAGGCCATGGAGGAGCGGGCCGGAGCCCGCGTCGTGAAGGGCCTCGTGCCCCTCTCGGAGATGTTCGGTTACGTCGGCGACCTGCGCAGCAAGACGTCCGGCCGTGCGAGCTACTCCATGCAGTTCGACTCCTACGCCGAGGTTCCGCGGAACGTCGCCGAGGAGATCATCGCGAAGGCCAAGGGCGAGTAACGCACCGCGTCTACACGCCGTAGGCTTGACTCCGGAGCCTTGAGGGGCATTCCGCCGCAATCGTGGTGAGAGTGCCCCGGGGCCCGGGCTTTCCAGCAAAGATCACCTGGCGCCGATGAGTAAGGCGTACCAGAACCACTCCACAGGAGGACCCCAGTGGCGAAGGCGAAGTTCGAGCGGACTAAGCCGCACGTCAACATCGGCACCATCGGTCACATCGACCACGGTAAGACGACCCTCACGGCCGCCATTACCAAGGTGCTGCACGACGCGTACCCGGACCTGAACGAGGCCTCGGCCTTCGACCAGATCGACAAGGCTCCCGAAGAGCGCCAGCGCGGTATCACCATCTCCATCGCGCACGTCGAGTACCAGACGGAGACGCGTCACTACGCCCACGTCGACTGCCCCGGTCACGCGGACTACATCAAGAACATGATCACGGGTGCGGCGCAGATGGACGGCGCCATCCTCGTGGTCGCCGCCACCGACGGCCCGATGCCGCAGACCAAGGAGCACGTGCTCCTGGCCCGCCAGGTCGGCGTTCCGTACATCGTCGTCGCCCTGAACAAGGCCGACATGGTGGACGACGAGGAGATCCTGGAGCTCGTCGAGCTCGAGGTCCGTGAGCTCCTCTCCGAGTACGAGTTCCCGGGCGACGACGTTCCCGTCGTCAAGGTCTCCGCTCTGAAGGCCCTTGAGGGCGACAAGGAGTGGGGCAACTCGGTTCTCGAGCTCATGAACGCCGTCGACACGGCGATCCCGGAGCCCGAGCGTGACGTCGACAAGCCGTTCCTGATGCCGATCGAGGACGTCTTCACGATCACCGGTCGCGGTACGGTCGTCACCGGCCGTATCGAGCGTGGTGTCCTGAAGGTCAACGAGACCGTCGACATCATCGGCATCAAGCCGGAGAAGACCACCACCACGGTCACCGGCATCGAGATGTTCCGGAAGCTCCTCGACGAGGGCCAGGCCGGTGAGAACGTCGGTCTGCTGCTCCGCGGCATCAAGCGCGAGGACGTCGAGCGCGGCCAGGTCATCATCAAGCCGGGCTCGGTCACCCCGCACACCGAGTTCGAGGCGCAGGCCTACATCCTGTCCAAGGACGAGGGTGGCCGCCACACGCCGTTCTTCAACAACTACCGTCCGCAGTTCTACTTCCGTACGACGGACGTGACCGGCGTGGTGACCCTCCCCGAGGGCACCGAGATGGTCATGCCGGGTGACAACACCGAGATGAAGGTGGAGCTCATCCAGCCCGTCGCCATGGAGGAGGGCCTGAAGTTCGCCATCCGTGAGGGTGGCCGGACCGTGGGCGCCGGCCAGGTCACCAAGATCAACAAGTGAGTCTTCGGACTGGCTTGAGGGTCTGCTGACCTGAGTGGCTCGAAGGGGCCCGTACGACTTCGGTCGTGCGGGCCCCTTTGCCGTGTCCGGCGGTGTCCGGCCGTGTCCGGCCGCACCTGCGGTCCGATGCGGGGTGGAACGGCGACGCCCCCGGCTCGCGAGGGAGCCGGGGGCGTCTGTGTGGGGGGTGGCCGTGGGGTGCCGGTGGGGCTCAGGGGGTCAGCCGACCGTCCACTTCTGGTTGGCGGCGCCGGTGCACGTCCAGATCTGCAGCGGGGTGGCATCGGCCGAGGAGTTGCCCTTGGCGTCCAGGCACTTGTCCGCGCCGACGTTGACCAGGTCGCGCGCCGCGGTGTGGACCCACTGCTGGGCCTTGGTGCCGTTGCAGGTGTAGAGCTGGACCGCGGCTCCGTCGGCCGTGGAGCCGCCGCGCACGTCGAGGCACTTGCCGAGGGCGCGGACGGTGCCGTCGCCGCCGAGGGTCCACTTCTGGGCGTCGACTCCGGTGCAGTTGTGGAGCTGGATGGGCGTCCCGTCGGCGGAAGAGGCGCCGGCGACGTCGGCGCACATGCCGCCGATGCCCTTGATGGCGCCGGTGGTGCCGCCGGAGCCGCCGCCGTCGGAGGTGGAGACACGGACGTAGTCCACGGTCATCGTCTGCGGGAACTGCGTGTTCCCGTCCGGGCTGCCGGGCCAGTTGCCGCCCACGGCGAGGTTGAGGATCAGGAAGAACGGGTGGTCGTAGACCCACTTCCTGCCGCCCAGGTCGGCCGTGGTGCGCGTCTGGTACGTCTGCCCGTCGACGGACCACGTGATCTTCCCCGGCGTCCAGTCGACGGCGAAGACGTGGAAGTCGTCGGCGAAGGCCCGGCCGCCCGGGAGCGTGTACGCCGCGCCGATGCCGCCGCTGCCGGAGTAGCCGGGGCCGTGCAGGGTGCCGTGGACGGTGCCGGGCTCGTAGCCGACGTTCTCCATGATGTCGATCTCGCCGCTGGTGGGCCATCCGACGCTGCCCAGGTCGTTGCCGAGCATCCAGAACGCCGGCCACATGCCCTGGCCGCGCGGCACCTTGATCCGGGCCTCGAAGTGGCCGTACGCCTGCGTGAAGGTCCTGGCCGTGTTGAGCCGGGCGGACGTGTACTGACAGGTGCCGTACCAGCACTGGAGTCCGGAGTCGGTGTTCTTGCGGGCGGTGATGACCAGGTTGCCGTTGCCGTCGTGGGCAACGTTGTCTCTGCTGTTCGTGTAGTACTGCAGCTCGTTGTTGCCGTTGCCGGAGCCGCCGCTCTCCACGGTCCACTTGCCCGGGTCCGGGGCGCTGCCGGCGGCGCCGTTGAACTCGTCGGACCAGGTCACGGCGGCGGCCGCGGCGGTGGTAGCGGTCCCCGCCTGTGCGGCGGCATCGGCCTGTGCGGCGGACGGGCCGAGGGTCGTCAGGGTGAACGCGGCGGCGACGGAGGCGCAGGCCAGCGGGACGAGCCCGCCGAGCGTGCGCCGGCGTGTGCGATGAGCAGCCATGGCTGAACACACCTTGTCTGTGGGGGATGGGGGAGTGGGCCGACGCTGTCGGCCGTGGAGGGATGTTACGAACGGTTCACCGCACAACCAACTGCCCGATTGGTCGGTCAACCCCCGCTGAACTGGGCGGAGTTGGAGCCGACCGGCTGACCTTTGGTTCGCTTAAAGCGCGCTTAAGGCGGTGTTAAGGAGGTCGGTGCCGGGGTCGGCCTCAGAGGTCGATCGGCCCATCCCGGTCTGAACGGGAGGATCGAGGTGCTGAAATTCGGGGACGGTGCCGCGGTGGGGCGCTCCGACGGCGCTTTCACCGGCAGGCCGACCACTGAGCCGAAGCCATCCGGATCCTCGAACTGCGCTATGGCACCATCCGAGCTCAGGCCCTTCCCCCACGGGAGTCGCTGGCCTTCATCGAGCAACTGCTGGGAGAGACATGATCCGCAACGCTGAACTGGCGTGGTTCAAGAGCAGCTACAGCAGCGGCCCTGATGGCGACTCCTGCATCGAGGTCGCGATAGCCCCCCGCACCATCCACGTCCGCGACTCGAAGCAGGAGCAGGGCCCCCGACTGGCACTCTCCCTCACCGCGTGGGCGGGATTCGTGTCCGGCGTGCCGGAACTGGGACGTCAGTCGACTGCTTCCCCCGCAGGCCCGCTCTCTTCCGGGGTACCGGCCTCGGGGCCGACGGAGCGACCGGCCCACTCCTGCACTCGCCAGCCCTCGGTGGGGCTGCCGGTGAGAATGACGACTCCGGTGTTCTGCAGTGCGTGGGTGGACGCGAAGTCGACGTCGATGTTCCCGGCCCGTGCCGCCACCCACATACGGATGACGGCACCATGGCTGACCAGGGCCACTGTCTCGGCACCCGTACCCCAGGCCTCCTCGACCACGGCGTCGAAACGTCGTAGGGCCTCCACTCCGTTCTCCCCGCCCGGCATGCGCAGCTCGGTGTTCCCCGCGGACCAGGCGAAGGCCGTGCTCAGGTACGTCTCGATGGCGAGGTCGTCGCCGCGCATCTCCAGGTCGCCGGCGGACAGCTCCCGGATGCCGTCCCGTACGCGGACCTCCAGCCCCGTACGGCTCGCCAGCGGCGCGGCGGTGAGCTGGGTGCGGAGGAGGGTGGAGGCGTAGAGGGCGCCGATCTCCTCGCCGGCCAGCGCATCCGGAAGGGCGGCTGCCTGCTGCTGCCCCAGCGGGGTCAGTGCCGGCCCTGGCTCTGCCGTGTCCAGGAGGTGCTTGAGATTGGAAGGGGTCTGGCCATGACGAATGAGGAGCAGGCGCATGCCTTCAACTCTGCGGCACTGTCCGCGAGAACGGAAAGCATCTCGACATCTCAGCGAAGGATCTCGACTGCGTAGAGCGCGCCGATTCCGGTGGCGAGGGTGCCGAGCAGGAGCCGGAGGGCCGTCTCGGGCAGGTGCGACTGGAGGCGGGCGCCGAGGTATCCGCCGAGGAGGCCGCCGGCGCCGCAGGACAGGCCCAGCGGCCAGTCGGGGGCGACGTCGCCGGTAGCTGCGAGCGAGAGCAGCGCGTAGGTGGCCGCGCCGACGATGGAGGTCACGAAGGTGGAGGCCAGAGCGGCGGGTGCGACGGTGGCGACCGGTGCGCCGCGACCTACGAGGATGGGCCCGAGAAGGGAGCCGCCCCCGATGCCGTAGATGCCGCCGGCCACGCCGACGGCCAGGGCCAGCGACGTCGTCGCGCGGGACGAAGGCCGGGCGGGGGCGCGCGGTGGGACAGGGCGTACGGTCCGCAGCCATAGCCACAGCCCGAGCGGCAGGAGCAGCGCCGCTATGAGAAGGCGGAAGATACGCGGGCCGGGAACCGCGAAGACGCGAATCACTGCGCCGACGACGACGCCGGGAACGGTGCCCGCGATCAGTAGCCGGGTCAGTGCCCCACCCAGCCGTCCGGCCCGCCAGTAGCGCAGGAGGGCACCGGGGCCGGCAACGACGTTGTAGAGCAGGTTCGTGGGTGTCACGGCCGGGCTGGGCACGCCCAGCACACTGACCTGAACGGGCAGCAGGAAGACCGCTCCGGAGACGCCCACGGGCGCGGTGGCGACCGATATCAGTAGCCCTGCGGTGAACCCGAGTAGCCCCGTCGACCACTCCACGACATCCCCCTCGGCACTCTCGAACCGGCACCCGGAACAGGCTCCGGATCAGGTGCCTCCCGTTCTCGTGAACATCGACCCCGCCCCGATCCAACCGCCTCCCGAGGCGGTGAACAACTGCCGTCCGAACTCGTGAACAATGCCAACTCTGGCCGGAGCGGTTCAGGAACTCCTCGTTCGGGAGGACCGCGGTCATGCCGGCGGGCTGGTGGACGGGGTGGGGGCCCCGGCCGGCTCGACGGCCCCCGCACTGGGCAGAAACACTGGAGCGTGACTTCAGAACCGGCACACGAAGAGCTCAACCTGGACGCGATCGAGGAGCTGTGCTCGGCCACGACCCCGGACCCCGCGTTCGTCGCCATGGCCAGAGAGGCGGTACCGCGACTTGTGGCGGAGGTCAGGCGCCTGCGCTGGCTCCTGGATTACGGGGCGTGCCACACGGCCGGCACAACGGGCACCGAGTTCGTGCTGCCGCTGGATGACGAGATGCTCGCGTACTTCCGCGAGATGGCGGACGTACTGGTGGAACGCACTGGCATCTCTCGCGCGGAGGCGGTGGCGAGGATCAACGCGACTTACGGGGCGGGCGAGATGGCCGCATGGGGCGTGGACATCATGGGTCACGAGCTGCCGGAGTACTGGGCATACGGGACGTACTACATCCAGGATCACCGAAACCGCCTTCCGGTCGGAGACCCGACCGCGGACGCGGACATCGACTTCAGCACACACCCCGTACGCCCCGCACCGCCGAAGGACTCGCCGTTCTGGACGCTGGAGGAGTAGTGGCACGATGTGCGCACGGGAACGAATGCCCGAGTGATCGTGCGAACGGGGAGGCCGGCGTCATGGCCCGCTACAAGGAGACACTGACCGTCGAGCGGGGCGGTTTCCGGATCAAGGTGCCGGAGACGTGGTGGGAGTTCGACGTACGGCCGGAGTCGCGGGACGACTCGATTCGCCGGATGGTGAACGAACGGGTGCAGCAGCGCCCGGAGTTGGAGCAGTACCGCGGCACCTACGTCGACTTCCTCCAGAAGGCCGCCGCCGATGCCTGGAAGTCGGGCGCGCTGTACTGCGGTTGCATGGCGGAGAACTTCGGCGGCGATACGCCGATCACCGGCTCGGTGACCGTCTCCCTGGTCGGCGGCCGCGACGAGCGGGGCGAGCCGTTGTCGAACGACCCCTCTGTCATCGCGAGCCAGCTCGCGGTGAAGGAGGCCAAGCGGGAGGGCGACTCCTGGCGCAAGGTGACGACGGTCGACATCCCGGGGGTCGGCCCGGCCGCACGCACGCAGGGCATCGAGGACATCGCCGTACCCGGCGACGCGCTCAACCGCACGATCCGGGCCGTGCTGATGCAGACGTACATCCCGGTGCCGGGCCAGGAGGGCAAGGTGGCTCTGGTGGCGGGGAGCAGCCAGGTGCTCGACCTCGCGGACTCGTTCTTCGACATCTTCGACGCGATCACTTCGACGTTCCGGTTCACGGATTGATCGACATCCGGGTGGTCTCCGCACCGTCGCCGGCAGAATCCGAAGCCGAGGCCGGCGGTGATGCTGTTGGCCGTATCACCGTGGGGGACTTCGAGGAGAGCTTCCCGATGGACCTGACGTATCGGGGTGTGGAGGAATACCAGGGCAGTTGGATCCGGGCCCTGAAGCGTCTCGAACGCGGAGATAACGCCACCTCGTGCCTCGTCTCCTCCATCAAGAACCCTGCGACCAGCAACTTCGTCTTCTGCTGGCCTCTCTACAGGTCCGGGGAGGTGGTCTACGTCCAGAGCTCGCTCATCTTCCTCGAAGAGCTGGACGAGGCGTTCGTCCCCGACGAGCCCTGGCGCTCCGTGGGACCACGATCCAAGGTTGACGAAGACGGGAATGAGATCTCCGAGTGGCAGACGACCGTCGATGAACTCAGGCAGTTTCTCCACAGGCAGCCCGGAGTGGGACTGGGGGAGCGGTGAGGGCCTGCTCGGGCTTGATGACCCCGAGGAGTGGGACGCCGCGTTCGAGCGTGGCGAGAGCCATCTCGGAACAGCTGCGATCGGCTTGGCCTTCAACTGTTCGTTGGAGGATGCCTCGCCTCGGATCCTCCGGGCGACGCAGCTGCCGGATGCTGCCCAGCGCGGGTTCGCATTCACCGCTGCGGGCACTGCCGCCCGGCTCAACGGCGCGCTGACGCCGGAGCTGTACGCCGCGCTGCGGGCAGCAGGCCCCGGCCGCAAGAGCATCGCCCAGAACGCCGTCGACGACACCCTTGACTACGTGCCGTTCCGGCAGCTGCCGCGGTGGCTCAAGTGGTGGAAGGTCGTGTCAAAGGTGCATGACAAGTTGGGAACTTGGCGGCTGGAGTGCGCCTACGCGGTCAGCGATGGTTTGCGAGCCCTGCGTGGTCGGCGTTGATGATGCGAGGGCTGGCCACTGACTGCCGCCGGATCGCCTTTCAACGAACGGCTGTTCCTTGTAAGTTCACGTGTGCATACGGTTGTTGACGTTGATGTGCGCGTGACGGGGGTTGCGGTATGGCGGGGCACAGGCCGACGGACTGGCATGTCCTGGACTTGGACAAGGATCCGACCCCTGGTGACCCGCAGCGGGTGCGCACGCTTGCGAAGCATTTGCACGACTTCGCCGACGACGTGTCCGAGGGGTTGCGTCTGGTCAAGGGCATGGCGGGCGAGGGCACGCTTCTCGAGTGGGCGGGCAAGTCGGCGGATGTCTTCAAGGAGGACTTCGCGGATGTCCCGAAGAACCTCAAGAAGCTGAAGAAGTCCTACGAGATGTGCGGGAACGCGCTGGCGGACTTCTGGCCGAAGCTGGAGCGGGCCCAGTCGCTGGCGGACAAGGCGCTGATCAAGGGCCGGGAGGCCCGTGAGAACCTCTCCTCCGCCCAGTCCAAGCTGACCTCGGCCGACTCCTGGGTCACCCGCGCCGGCAAGGAGGCGGACAAGTACAAGGACGACCCGACCGGCAGCAAGTCGGACGGGGACAAGCCGGACGAGGCCAAGGTCCGTGCCGCGACCCGGGACGTCCAGCACGCCAAGTCGGCCCAGTCCAAGGCGCAGTCGGACGTCTCCGACGCGCAGGACGCCCTCGCCGCGGCGAAGAAGATGGCCGAGGACGCGCGCAAGATGCGCGACGAGGCCGCCCGGGAGGCGAAGTCGAAGATCGACGAGGCTTCGGACGCGGGTATCCAGAACCGGTCGTGGTGGGAGGAGGTCGGGGACTGGTTCACCGACAACTGGGACACCATCGTCGCGGTCTGCAAGGTCGTGGTGGCAGTGGTCGGCATCGTCGCGATGATCATCGGCGGTCCGATCCTGGGCGCGATCGTGCTGATCGCGGCGCTCGTGGTGCTGGCCGACACGCTCTATAAGTACTCCAAGGGCCAAGCATCGCTCTGGGACGTGGGGTTGGCGGCGCTGGACTGCATCCCAGGCATGAAGGGCCTGACCACGCTCGGCGGGCTCGCGAAGGGGATGAAGGCTTTCGGGAAGGTCGGCCTCAAGGGCATGGCCCAGGGCGTCAAGGGGCTGGGCAGGTCCCTGAGAGGAGGGGCGGGCGACCTCGTCAAGCGGGCCAAAGCGCTGGCCGGACGATGCCCTGGCGGTGACCCCATCGACATGGTCACCGGTGAAATGCTGATGTACGACACGGACGTCGCACTTCCCGGAATCCTGTCCCTGGTGCTGAAGCGCACCCACATCTCCACGTACCGGGAAGGGCGGTGGTTCGGCAGGTCCTGGGCGTCCACGCTGGACGAACGGGTCGAACTCGACGGCCAAGGAGTGCTGTTCGCCGCCGAGGACGGCATGATCCTCGCGTATCCCGTGCCTCACCCCGGTGAGCCGACCATGCCCCTGGAAGGCCCGAGATGGCCCCTCGAGTGGGATGGACCGCAACACGGCACACTGCGCCTCCACGACCCGGCCCTCGGCGTCACACGTCACTTTGCCGCGGTCGGCGAACCGTTGCCGGACATGCCGTACACCCTGGCGCTCTGCGCGATCACGGATCGTAACGACAACAGGATCGACATAGACCGGAGTGCCGACGGCGCCCCCACCGCGATCAGGCACTCGGGCGGGTACCACATCGCGGTCGAGACGACGGATGGCCTGGTGACGTGTCTGCGGCTTCGGGACAACGCGGCTGATGGGGGCGCTACGACTTTGCTGCGCTACGCGTACTCACCCGACCGGAACCTCACCGAGATCTACAACTCCTCCGGACTGCCCTTCCGGCTCGAGTACGACGACCATGCGCGCATTGTCTCCTGGACCGACCGCAACGGGAGCTGGTACCGGTTCACGTACGACAGCGAGGACCGTTGCGTGGCGGGTCAAGGCGCCGGCGGGTTCCTGAACTGCGTGATCGCGTACGACCCAGGGCAGCGCCGCACGACGTACACGAACTCCCTCGGGCACGCCTTTCGGTACGAGTACAACGAGCTCCTGCAACTCGTCCGAGTGACTGATCCCCTGGAGCGGCAGGAGTCGCTCGAATGGGACCGTCACGGTCGGCTGCTCAAGCAGATCGACCCGGTGGGGCGCGAGACGGCGTACACCTACGACGACGCCGGCAACGTCACCTCGATCATCGGTCCCGACGGTCGCCGGGCCACCGCCGAGTACAACCAGTGGCACCTCCCCGTCGTGACCGTCGGTGGCGACGGAGCCGTGCGCACCTACAGCTATGACGAGCGTGGGAATCGTACGTCCGTGGTGGAGCCGCAGGGCGCCGAGACCCGTTTCAGCTATGGACCTGGCGGCGCCCTCAACGCAATCACCGATCCCCTGGGCGCGACCATGTCCATGGTCACGGACGCCGCTGGGCTTCCGGTACGCGTCACGAGCGCCAGCGGTGCGGTCGTCGAGTACTCCCGGGACGCGTTCGGCCGCATCGGCACGGTGACGGACCCGCTGGCCGGCGTCACCCGCATCTCCTGGACTCCGGAGGGCAGGAGGAGGGAGCGGGTCGCCGCCGACGGAAGTGTGGAGTCCTGGACCTGGGACGCGGAGGGAAACCTCCTCGTACACACCGACACCGCCGGGGCGACCACCAGGTCGGCGTACACGCACTTCGACCTCCTGGTGAGCAGAACCGATCCTCTGGGGGCGACTCTCCGCTTCGACCACGACACCGAGCTGCAGCTCACCGCGGTCACCAACACCTACGGACTGACCTGGAGCTACGCCTATGACGCGGCGGGGCAGCTCGTCACCGAGCGAGACTTCGACGGGCGGTCGCTCATCTATGCCCACGACGAGGTGGGCCGTCTGGTCCGGCAGGTCAACGGTGCCGGAGAGACAGTCGAATACGTGCGTGACGTCATCGGCAACGTCGTCGAGAAGCGAGTCGGTGACTCGACCACAGTGTTCCGCTACGACGATGCCGGGCTGCTGAAGGAAGCGCTGTCGCCTGACGCCCACCTCGCCTACGAGCATGACGAGTACGGCCGTGTCACGGCGGAAACCGTCAACGGGCGTACCAGCACCTTCCGTTACGACCTTGCCGGTCGCCGCACGACGCGCCTCACTCCGTCCGGAGCGCTGAGCAGCTGGTCCTACGCGCCGGACGGGCTGCCCCGGGAGTTGGCCGCCTTCAACCACTCCGTGCGCTTCGCGCACGACGCCGCGGGCAGGGAGACGGAGGTCCGACTGGACGAGGGGCTGTCGGTGCGGCAGGCGTGGGACCCGATGCACCGGATGCGGAGGCAGACGGTCCACCCTCTCGGCACGGCCGACCATGCTGTCCCAGGGCCGCCTTCCGTGGACCGCCGGTACGTACACAGCGCTGCCGGTCCCGTCGAGACGATCGACGCCGAAGAGGGCAGGAAGCTCTACGAGCTGGACGCCAAGGGCCGGGCCACCGGTGTCCGCGCGGAGTCGTGGACCGAGAGCTACGCGTACGACTCCGGCGGGCGGCTGGTCTCCTCCCACCGGGAGCACGGGGAACGTCCCGAGAGCGAGTCCCACCGGCGATACGAGTACTCCGGAAACCGTCTGACGAGGGCCGACCGCACCAGCTACGTGTACGACGCCCAGGGCCGGGTGGTCCAGCGGACGCGCAGGACCCTTTCGGGCCTCCGGAAGACCTGGACCTACATCTGGAACGCCGACGACCGGCTGACCGGCCTCGTCACCCCGGACGGAACGAGCTGGCGCTACACCTACGACCCCCTCGGGCGTCGAATATCCAAGGAGCGCTTGGACTCGTCCGGAGAAGTCGCCGAGGCCGTGTTCTTCGTCTGGGACGGCACTCGGCTGGCGGAGGAGATACGTGAATCCGAGTCCGGGAACCGCACCGCCATCACCTGGGAGTATTCGCCTGACAGCCACCGCGCGATAGTCCAGAGTCGTCGTGAGTGGCTGCGCGATGCGCCGCAGGAGGAGGTCGACCGGAGATTCCGGCTCATAGTGAGCGATCTCGTGGGAAGTCCACTGGAAATGCTCTCGCCGGACGGTGGGGCCACCTGGAAGAACAGGTCTGAGTTTTGGGGCGCGCAGAGGGGCGCGCGGACACCGGAAGAAGACTGCCGCCTTCGATTCCCCGGCCAGTATTTCGATGCCGAGAGCGAACTCCACTACAACTGCTTCCGCTATTACGATCCGCGCTCGGCCCGATACATCTCGCCCGACCCGCTCGGGCTCACGGCCGGCCCCGACCACTACGCGTACGTGCTCAACCCTCTGGTCTGGTCCGACCCCTTGGGGCTCCAGTCCTGCCCCACGTTCAAAGGGCTCGCCTGGCTGACCGAAAAGATGCTGGAGCGCCCCTCGTTCCGGTACCAGCGCGTCGTGTCCGGCGTGGACTACGAACAGATCTGGAAGCTCTCCGACGGCCGGGCGGTGCACATGGACGGCGGCCCCACGAATGGCTGGATCATGGAAGCCAAATTCACCGGAGGACGAGAGAGCGAGTGGGCCAAGTCCACCTACAACCCCGAGAGCTCTATCTACAACGAGAAGAAAATCACCGACCAGGCCGCCAAGCTTCTGCAAATGAATGAGGAGCTGGGTGGAAAGGGTGTGCGGTATGCCATCTCGAATGAGGCCGGTGCGGCCCATTTCCGAGAAGTGCTGGGCACTCATTTTCCGGAAGCAATGGCAAATGGTACGCTGTCGGTGTTTCATGTGCCCGGCAATGGTATGAGCGGAATGAGTAAATGGTTGACGTAAGTGCGGAATTGGGTCAGCTGTCCGAACTCGACGAACTCACCGGCCCGGCGGCGGCCACCGTTCTCGATGCCTCGGGCTGGGAAGGCGAGCGCAGGAATCCGGCGAAGGAATGGGCTACGACGTGGCGCCGCGATGACGCGCTCGCGTGGATCCAGGGCGACGGCCCGGTGGAGGTGGAGTTCACGCTCTGGTACCGGGAGGTCGAGGACGAGTGGCCGGACCCGGACACCTACATCGACGACCTGTACGAAGCCGCTTCCGCCGAACTCCCCCGCGTCGTTGCCCAGTTGGAATCGGGAGCGCTCGGGGCGCGACTCGAGGTCTCCGGCGAGGACTTGACGAACGGGGTGGACTACATCGCCCACACCGCGTGGCGGATTTCGGACAAGGTCCTCCTGGCCGGCATCAAGCATGACGACACCGAGGCGCCCGTTCAGCTGGTGGTCGTGGTGCGCGAGTACGGCGCAGGCGGGCAGGACGACGAGGGGGAGTGGCTCTGACGCACCCCCTGGCGTCCTACGGAAGATCCGCAGCGAGCCGCGGACACACACGGGGCTGGTCCCCGCGGACCGAAGAAGTGCTGCGCCGCGCCGGCTGGCGCCCAGGCCGTTCGGTGCCGACGGGCGCCTGGGAGTCGATCCTGCGTGAGCGTGGGTCTTTCGTGGCCCACGACGCCGCACGCCGGTTCCTCTCCGAGTTCGGGGGACTGGTGACGTACGGCTGGCCCGGCGATTCGATCACCACAGCGTCGGCAATCCGGTTCGACCCCCTGAAGAGCGAATGGCAGGACGAGCGGTTCGCGAGGGCAAGCCGGGAAGCCGGGGCCGTCCTCTACCCCGTCGGCACGGCGGACGAGGGCGCCGGCTTCCTGGGCATCACCGAAGACGGGGCTCTCCACCTCATGAGGGACCCCGTGGAACTGCTGGGCGCGACCACCGACCTGGCACTGGATCGCCTGGTCGAGGCGCAGGGTGCCCGGTCTGCCCTCTGGACGCCCGGCGTTCCGACGTTCGAGCGCCCCTTCTGGAGGCGCCTGCACTCCGTGGAGACGGGGCCGGATGCCGGGCCGCGCTGGTCTGAGGAGACGGACCGGGTGCTGCGGGCGGGCGGCTGGTTCCCGGGCCGGTCGGTTCCCACGGAGACCTGGGAAAGCATCCTTCTCCAGACCGGCGAGTTCGAGATCCATGACGCGGCGCGGCGCTTCCTGTCGGAGTTCGGCGCCGTGGGCGTGTCCTACCGCGAGCCGTGGGACTCGATGCCGTGGACGGAGTTCTCGCTGGACCCGCTGCTCGCGTTCTGGGACGCGGAGATCATCGACGACCTCGCCGAGCAGGCGGGCGTCGATCTGTACCCCATCGGCATGCGCGACCGCGGGAACCAGCACCTGGCCATGGCGGAGGACGGCTCGGTCTACGCCGGCATGGACAGCGTCTGGCTGCTGGCCCCCACACCCGACGAGGCCTTGCGGAAGCTCACCAGCAGGATCCGGCCGACGGCCTCCTACTGATCGGCGGCTCGCAGTAGCGCCTGATGACTGCGCACACGTCGCACACGCCGCAGAGACCCCACACGGCGGCGGTGGCCAGGGCTCTTCCTGTACGGGGAGCCGCTTCCGCCCGGCGTCCCGGCGGATTGGCGGTTGCCCGAACCGGACAACGCCGGTCTGTCGGGCGTCGTCACCTTCTCCTCCGGCCAGGAGATGGAGGACTTCTGGGAGGGGCACGGCTACGCCCTGGACGCCTCGCGGCAGGGGCCGTACGCCGTCTTCTACCGCCATCATGCGCGGGCGATACAGGCGAAGGCCGTCTCCGGGGTCCGTGCCTCCTGTCCCGCGGCAGGGGCGGCGGTCGAAGGGGCGGGGCTCCTGCTGGCCGAGTACTACGCTGTCAGCGTGGTCACCCCCGAGGACCCGGTCGGCGATCCGTTCTCCAGGAGCGTCGTGCGTGACTTCGTGGCGTCCTTCGGCGGGCCCGCTGCCGCTCTGGTTTGACCTACGTCACCCTGGGGGTATTCTCTCCGGCTCGATTGGCGTAGCCGCCGCCCCCTATGGCAGACTGTCCGAGTTGCTCGGTCGAGTGTTGATGCTGCGCGCCTCCCGCCGGGGGGACCGGAAGCGAGTCCCACAGTACTCGTCGCCCTAACTGCCACACGGCAGCACTGGGGCGGACGTACGGGAATCTTCCGGGAAGTGTCAGCGCGGCACCGGCCAGGCACCCGGTGGGCTTTCGCCCCCGGCTCGCGGTTCCGGCAGGGCCGTGTGCAATCCCGCAGGGATGTTCGAACAAGGGACATCCGTGTCAGCGAGAGTGCGACACGCCCGACCGCGTGGGTCGGAGGAACAGGAAGCAGCAGAAGGAATCCGCCGGGTTCCAGAGCGTAAGAGAGACAGGACTACTGAGTAGCCATGGCGGGACAGAAGATCCGCATCCGGCTCAAGGCCTACGACCACGAGGTCATCGACTCCTCGGCGAAGAAGATCGTCGAGACGGTGACCCGCACTGGTGCGTCGGTCGCGGGCCCGGTGCCGCTGCCCACTGAGAAGAACGTGTACTGCGTCATCAAGTCGCCGCACAAGTACAAGGACTCGCGCGAGCACTTCGAGATGCGCACGCACAAGCGCCTGATCGACATCCTCGACCCGACCCCCAAGACCGTTGACTCTCTGATGCGACTCGACCTCCCGGCCGGTGTCGACATCGAGATCAAGCTCTGAGGCCGGTGATCTGAGAGATGGCTAAGCAGATCAAGGGCATCCTGGGCGAGAAGCTCGGTATGACGCAGGTGTGGGACGCGAACAACCGTGTTGTTCCGGTCACCGTCGTCAAGGCCGGGCCCAACGTCGTCACCCAGGTCCGCACGAACGACGTCGACGGCTACGAGTCCGTCCAGATCGCCTTCGGCGAGATCGACCCGCGCAAGGTGAACAAGCCCCTCAAGGGCCACTTCTCCAAGGCCGACGTCACCCCCCGTCGTCACCTCGTCGAGATCCGCACCGCGGACGCCTCCGAGTACACGCTGGGCCAGGAGATCACCGCTGAGGTGTTCGAGGCCGGCGTGAAGGTCGACGTGACCGGCAAGAGCAAGGGCAAGGGCTTCGCCGGTGTCATGAAGCGCCACAACTTCCGTGGCCTCGGCGCCGGACACGGCACCCAGCGCAAGCACCGCTCTCCCGGTTCCATCGGTGGCTGCGCCACCCCGGGCCGTGTGTTCAAGGGCCTCCGCATGGCGGGTCGCATGGGCAACGAGCGGGTCACCACCCAGAACCTGACCGTCCACGCCGTTGACGCGGAGAAGGGTCTGCTGCTCATCAAGGGCGCGGTTCCCGGTCCGAACGGCGGCCTCGTCCTGGTCCGCACCGCGGCCAAGGGGGCCTGAGGTAACCGATGAGCACTGTTGACATCCTTTCGCCGGCGGGCGACAAGGCCGGTTCCGTCGAGCTCCCCGCGGAGATCTTCGACGTTGAAAAGGTCAGCATTCCGCTGATCCACCAGGTCGTCGTCGCACAGCTGGCCGCTGCCCGTCAGGGCACGCACAAGACCAAGACCCGTGGCGAGGTCCGCGGCGGTGGCAAGAAGCCGTACCGCCAGAAGGGCACCGGTCGCGCCCGTCAGGGTTCGACCCGCGCGCCGCAGTTCGCCGGTGGTGGCGTCGTGCACGGTCCCGTGCCGCGCGACTACTCGCAGCGGACCCCGAAGAAGATGAAGGCTGCCGCTCTGCGTCACGCCCTCACCGACCGGGCCCGCCACAACCGCATCCACGTCGTCTCCGGCGTCGTCGAGGGTGAGAACCCGTCGACGAAGTCCGCCAAGACGCTGTTCGGCAAGATCTCGGAGCGCAAGAACCTGCTCCTGGTCGTCGACCGCGCCGACGAGGCCGCGTGGCTGTCCGCCCGCAACCTGCCCCAGGTCCACATCCTGGAGCCGGGCCAGCTGAACACGTACGACGTTCTCGTCTCGGACGACGTGGTCTTCACCCAGGCCGCCTTCGAGTCCTTCGTGTCCGGCCCGAAGGCCAATGACACCGAAGGGAGCGAGGCCTGATGGCTATCCGTCACCCCGCAATCGCCTCCAAGGCGGCGAAGAAGGCCAAGGCCGCGCGCGTCGCCAAGGCGCGCCGCCACGCCGCCGAGGGCAAGAACACCGTCGAGACCCCGCTGAGCAAGTCCTTCACGGACCCCCGTGACGTGCTGCTCAAGCCGGTCGTCTCCGAGAAGAGCTACGCGCTCCTCGACGAGGGCAAGTACACGTTCGTCGTGGACCCGAGCGCCAACAAGACCCAGATCAAGCAGGCCGTCCAGGCGGTCTTCTCGGTCAAGGTCACCGGGGTCAACACGATCAACCGCCAGGGCAAGCGCAAGCGGACCCGCACCGGCTTCGGCCAGCGCGCGTCCACCAAGCGCGCGATCGTGACCCTCGCCGAGGGCGACCGTATCGACATCTTCGGCGGTCCGACCGCGTAAGCGGGTCGGATCGTCCGATATCGGACGAGGACTGAGAAATGGGAATCCGCAAGTACAAGCCGACTACGCCGGGCCGCCGTGGCTCCAGCGTCGCCGACTTCGTCGAGGTCACGCGGTCCACGCCGGAGAAGTCGTTGGTCCGCCCCCTGCACAGCAAGGGTGGCCGTAACAACTCCGGTCGTGTGACCGTCCGCCACCAGGGCGGTGGCCACAAGCGCGCCTTCCGCGTGATCGACTTCCGTCGTCACGACAAGGACGGCGTGCCGGCGAAGGTCGCGCACATCGAGTACGACCCCAACCGCACCGCGCGCATCGCGCTGCTGCACTACGCCGACGGCGAGAAGCGCTACATCCTCGCGCCGCGCGGCCTGTCGCAGGGCGACCGCGTCGAGAACGGTCCCGGGGCCGACATCAAGCCGGGCAACAACCTTGCCCTGCGCAACATCCCGGTCGGTACCACGCTGCACGCCATCGAGCTGCGTCCGGGCGGCGGCGCGAAGTTCGCCCGCTCCGCCGGCGCCTCGGTGCAGCTGCTCGCGAAGGAGGGCTCGATGGCCCACCTCCGCATGCCGTCCGGTGAGATCCGCCTGGTCGACGTGCGCTGCCGCGCCACCGTCGGCGAGGTCGGCAACGCCGAGCAGAGCAACATCAACTGGGGTAAGGCGGGCCGTAAGCGCTGGCTGGGCGTTCGCCCGACCGTGCGTGGTGTGGTCATGAACCCGGTGGACCACCCGCACGGTGGTGGCGAAGGCCGTACCTCGGGTGGTCGTCACCCGGTGTCCCCCTGGGGCAAGAAGGAAGGCCGTACTCGTTCGCCCAAGAAGGCGTCGAACAAGTACATCGTCCGCCGCCGCAAGACGAACAAGAAGCGCTAAGGACGGGTTGAGATGCCTCGTAGCTTGAAGAAGGGGCCCTTCGTCGACGACCACCTGATCAAGAAGGTGGACGCCCAGAACGAAGCCGGCACCAAGAACGTCATCAAGACCTGGTCCCGTCGCTCCATGATCGTGCCGGCCATGCTCGGCCACACGCTCGCGGTGCACAACGGCAAGACCCACATTCCGGTGTTTGTCACCGAGTCGATGGTCGGCCACAAGCTCGGCGAGTTCTCGCCGACGCGCACCTTCCGGGGTCACGTCAAGGACGACCGGAAGTCGAAGCGCCGCTAGCAGCGGGGTGGAATGACCATGACAGACACTGGAAGGACAACCATGGACGCCAGGGCCCAGGCGCGGTACATCCGCGTCACGCCCATGAAGGCCCGCCGAGTGGTGGACCTCATCCGTGGCCTCAACGCCACGGAGGCTCAGGCGGTCCTGCGTTTCGCCCCGCAGGCCGCGAGCGTGCCGGTCGGCAAGGTGCTGGACAGCGCCATCGCCAACGCCGCGCACAACTACGACCACACCGATGTCGACAGCCTCTACATCTCCGAGGCCTACGTCGACGAGGGCCCGACCCTGAAGCGGTTCCGTCCGCGTGCCCAGGGCCGTGCCTACCGGATCCGCAAGCGGACCAGCCACATCACCGTGGTCGTCAGCAGCAAGGAAGGAACCCGGTAATGGGCCAGAAGGTAAACCCGCACGGGTTCCGGCTCGGTGTCACGACCGACTTCAAGTCGCGTTGGTACGCCGACAAGCTGTACAAGGACTACGTCAAGGAAGACGTCGCCATCCGTCGGATGATGACGTCCGGCATGGAGCGCGCCGGCATCTCCAAGGTCGAGATCGAGCGCACCCGTGACCGCGTGCGTGTGGACATCCACACCGCTCGTCCGGGCATCGTCATCGGCCGCCGTGGCGCCGAGGCCGACCGCATCCGCGGTGACCTCGAGAAGCTCACGGGCAAGCAGGTCCAGCTGAACATCCTCGAGGTCAAGAACCCCGAGACCGACGCTCAGCTGGTCGCGCAGGCCGTCGCCGAGCAGCTCTCCTCCCGCGTCTCCTTCCGCCGTGCCATGCGCAAGAGCATGCAGTCGGCGATGAAGGCCGGCGCCAAGGGCATCAAGATCCAGTGCGGTGGCCGCCTCGGTGGCGCCGAGATGTCCCGCTCGGAGTTCTACCGCGAGGGCCGCGTGCCCCTGCACACGCTCCGCGCGAACGTGGACTACGGCTTCTTCGAGGCCAAGACGACCTTCGGCCGCATCGGCGTGAAGGTCTGGATCTACAAGGGCGACGTCAAGAACATCGCCGAGGTCCGCGCCGAGAACGCCGCTGCCCGTGCGGGTAACCGCCCGGCCCGCGGCGGTGCAGACCGCCCGGCCCGTGGTGGCCGCGGTGGCGAGCGGCGCGGTCGCAAGCCGCAGCAGGCCGCTGGTTCCGAGGCCCCCAAGGCCGAGGCTCCCGCGTCCGCCGCTCCGGCTGAGAGCACCGGAACGGAGGCCTGACCGACATGCTGATCCCCCGTAGGGTCAAGCACCGCAAGCAGCACCACCCCAAGCGCAACGGCATGTCCAAGGGTGGCACGCAGGTTGCGTTCGGCGAGTACGGCATTCAGGCCCTGACCCCGGCTTACGTGACGAACCGGCAGATCGAGGCAGCTCGTATCGCCATGACGCGTCACATCAAGCGTGGCGGCAAGGTCTGGATCAACATCTACCCGGACCGTCCCCTCACGAAGAAGCCCGCCGAGACCCGCATGGGTTCCGGTAAGGGTTCTCCGGAGTGGTGGATCGCCAACGTCAAGCCCGGACGCGTGATGTTCGAGCTGTCGTACCCCAACGAGAAGATCGCGCGCGAGGCCCTGACCCGTGCGGCTCACAAGCTGCCGATGAAGTGCAAGATCGTCAAGCGCGAGGCAGGTGAAGCGTGATGTCGGCCGGTACCAAGGCGTCCGAGCTGCGCGAGCTGGGCAACGAGGAGCTTCTCGCGAAGCTCCGCGAGGCCAAGGAAGAGCTGTTCAACCTCCGCTTCCAGGCGGCGACTGGCCAGCTCGAGAACCACGGCCGGCTCAAAGCCGTCCGTAAGGACATCGCGCGGATCTACACCCTGATGCGTGAGCGCGAGCTGGGCATCGAGACGGTGGAGAGCGCCTGATGAGTGAGAGCAACGTGACTGAGCAGACTGCAGAGGCCCGCGGCTTCCGCAAGACCCGTGAGGGTCTCGTCGTCAGCGACAAGATGGACAAGACCGTCGTCGTCGCCGTCGAGGACCGCGTCAAGCACGCGCTGTACGGCAAGGTCATCCGCCGTACCAACAAGCTCAAGGCGCACGACGAGCAGAACGCCGCGGGTGTCGGCGACCGTGTCCTCCTCATGGAGACCCGGCCGCTGTCCGCGACGAAGCGCTGGCGCGTCGTCGAGATCCTCGAGAAGGCCAAGTAATCCCTCCTAGGGGGACCCCCTAGGAATAGTTCCGCCAGGCTCGGGGCGGGGTCACGTGTGTAAGTGTGACTCCGCCCCGGGAACCGGCAGACAACCAGGAGATAGACGTGATCCAGCAGGAGTCGCGACTGCGTGTCGCCGACAACACGGGTGCGAAGGAGATCCTCTGCATCCGTGTGCTCGGCGGCTCCGGTCGTCGCTACGCGGGTATCGGTGACGTCATCGTCGCCACCGTCAAGGACGCGATCCCCGGTGGCAACGTGAAGAAGGGTGACGTCGTCAAGGCGGTCATCGTTCGCACCGTCAAGGAGCGCCGCCGTCCGGACGGCTCGTACATCCGCTTCGACGAGAACGCCGCTGTCATTCTGAAGAACGACGGCGACCCTCGTGGCACCCGTATCTTCGGCCCGGTCGGCCGTGAGCTGCGCGAGAAGAAGTTCATGAAGATCATCTCCCTCGCGCCGGAGGTGCTGTGAGCATGAAGATCAAGAAGGGCGACCTGGTCCAGGTCATCACCGGCAAGGACAAGGGCAAGCAGGGCAAGGTCATTGCCGCTTACCCGCGCGAGGAGCGTGTCCTGGTCGAGGGTGTCAACCGGGTCAAGAAGCACACCAAGGCAGGTCCGACGGCTCGCGGTTCGCAGGCCGGCGGCATCGTCACCACCGAGGCGCCGATCCACGTCTCCAACGTCCAGCTGGTCGTGGAGAAGGACGGCAACAAGGTCGTGACCCGCGTCGGATACCGCTTCGACGACGAAGGCAACAAGATCCGCGTTGCCAAGCGGACGGGTGAGGACATCTGATGACGACCACCACCAGCCCGCGCCTGAAGCAGAAGTACCGTGAGGAGATCACGGGCAAGCTGCGTGACGAGTTCAAGTACGAGAACGTCATGCAGATCCCCGGTCTCGTCAAGATCGTGGTCAACATGGGTGTGGGCGACGCCGCCCGCGACTCCAAGCTGATCGAGGGTGCCATCAAGGACCTCACCACGATCACCGGTCAGAAGCCGGCCGTCACCAAGGCCCGCAAGTCCATCGCGCAGTTCAAGCTGCGTGAGGGCCAGCCGATCGGTGCCCACGTCACGCTCCGTGGCGACCGCATGTGGGAGTTCCTGGACCGCACCCTGTCGCTCGCGCTGCCGCGCATCCGCGACTTCCGCGGCCTGTCCCCCAAGCAGTTCGACGGCCGTGGCAACTACACCTTCGGTCTCACGGAGCAGGTCATGTTCCACGAGATCGACCAGGACAAGATCGACCGTACCCGGGGTATGGACATCACCGTGGTGACCACGGCGACCAACGACGCTGAGGGCCGCGCGCTCCTTCGTCACCTCGGCTTCCCGTTCAAGGAGGCGTGAGCGAGATGGCGAAGAAGGCTCTGATTGCCAAGGCTGCTCGCAAGCCCAAGTTCGGTGTGCGTGGCTACACGCGCTGCCAGCGCTGCGGCCGCCCGCACTCCGTGTACCGCAAGTTCGGCCTGTGCCGCGTGTGCCTTCGTGAGATGGCTCACCGTGGCGAGCTGCCGGGCGTGACCAAGAGCTCCTGGTAATCCCCCTATTCGGGATTCGCAGGGCTCTCGGTAAGCAAGTAGGGGTGGCAGGGCGCCCAGCTCACATGGCTTAGGCTTGTGGGGTTGGGCGTCTGCCGCCGCCCTTACGCTCGCGGACAGCTGTCCGCTAATTGAATGCTTACTACGCCGTAGGTCCACCGCGCCGCACCCGTCCCGTCTCGGATCGGGGAGAGGGATGGCGCACCAGGAAACCCCGGCGAGAGAGGCCGAAGGCCAATTCATGACCATGACTGATCCGATCGCAGACATGCTGACGCGTCTGCGGAACGCGAACTCGGCGTACCACGACTCCGTGGCGATGCCGCACTCGAAGATCAAGTCGCACATCGCGGAGATCCTCCAGCAGGAGGGCTTCATCACGGGCTGGAAGGTCGAGGACGCCGAGGTCGGCAAGAACCTCGTCCTGGAGCTGAAGTTCGGCCCCAACCGTGAGCGCTCCATCGCGGGCATCAAGCGGATCTCCAAGCCCGGTCTCCGGGTGTACGCGAAGTCCACCAACCTGCCGAAGGTTCTCGGCGGCCTGGGCGTGGCCATCATCTCCACGTCCCACGGTCTCCTGACCGACAAGCAGGCGCAGAAGAAGGGCGTGGGTGGGGAAGTCCTCGCCTACGTCTGGTAGTTCGGGAACGGAGGAGAGACAGCAATGTCGCGTATCGGCAAGCTCCCCATCCCGGTTCCCGCCGGCGTGGACGTCACCATCGACGGCCGTACGGTCGCGGTCAAGGGCCCCAAGGGCGAACTGACCCACACCGTCATCGCGCCGATCGACATCGCCAAGGCCGAGGACGGCACCCTTCAGGTGCTCCGGCCCAACGACGAGCGGCAGAGCAAGGCCCTGCACGGCCTGTCCCGCACGCTGGTGGCGAACATGATCACCGGTGTGACCCAGGGATACGTCAAGAAGCTCGAAATCAGCGGTGTCGGTTACCGCGTCGTGGCGAAGGGCTCCAACCTGGAGTTCTCCCTCGGCTACAGCCACCCGATCCTGGTCGAGGCCCCCGAGGGCATCACCTTCAAGGTGGAGTCCCCGACCCGCTTCTCGGTCGAGGGCATCGACAAGCAGAAGGTCGGCGAGGTTGCGGCCAACATCCGCAAGCTGCGCAAGCCCGACCCGTACAAGGCCAAGGGCGTCAAGTACGAGGGCGAAGTCATCCGCCGCAAGGTCGGAAAGGCGGGTAAGTAAGCCATGGCATACGGGCAGAAGATCCTTAAGGGCGATGCCTACAAGCGCGCCGCGATCAAGCGCCGCCACATCCGGATCCGTAAGCACATCAACGGAACGGCGGAGCGTCCGCGCCTGGTCGTCACCCGCTCGAACCGCCACATCGTGGCCCAGGTGATCGACGACATCAAGGGTCACACCCTTGCGTCGGCGTCCACCCTGGACAGCTCGATCCGCGGTGGCGAGGGCGACAAGTCCGCGCAGGCCAAGCAGGTCGGCGCCCTGGTCGCCGAGCGCGCCAAGGCCGCCGGTGTCGAGGCCGTCGTGTTCGACCGTGGTGGTAACCAGTACGCGGGGCGCATCGCCGCCCTGGCGGACGCCGCCCGCGAGGCCGGACTCAAGTTCTGAGTCGGTTCCGTAGCTAGCGGAAACAGAGAGAGGTAATTCCAATGGCTGGACCCCAGCGCCGCGGTGGCGGTGCCGGTGGCGGCGAGCGGCGGGACCGGAAGGGCCGTGACGGCGGCGCTGCTGCCGCCGAGAAGACCGCGTACGTTGAGCGCGTCGTCGCGATCAACCGCGTCGCCAAGGTTGTGAAGGGTGGTCGTCGCTTCAGCTTCACCGCGCTGGTCGTGGTGGGCGACGGTGACGGCACCGTGGGTGTCGGATACGGCAAGGCCAAGGAGGTGCCGGCCGCCATCGCCAAGGGCGTTGAGGAGGCCAAGAAGCACTTCTTCAAGGTCCCCCGCATCCAGGGCACCATCCCGCACCCCATCCAGGGTGAGAAGGCTGCCGGCGTCGTGCTCCTGAAGCCCGCGTCGCCCGGTACCGGTGTTATCGCCGGTGGTCCGGTGCGTGCCGTGCTCGAGTGCGCCGGTATCCACGACGTGCTGTCGAAGTCGCTCGGCTCCGACAACGCGATCAACATCGTGCACGCGACCGTGGAGGCCCTGAAGGGCCTGCAGCGTCCCGAGGAGATCGCGGCCCGCCGTGGTCTGCCCCTCGAGGACGTCGCCCCCGCGGCTCTTCTCCGTGCGCGTGCCGGGGCGGGTGCGTAATCATGGCGCAGCTCAAGATTACGCAGGTCAAGTCCTACATCGGCAGCAAGCAGAACCACCGTGACACCCTGCGTTCCCTTGGTCTCAAGGGCATCAACACGCAGGTCGTCAAGGAGGACCGCCCCGAGTTCCGCGGCATGGTGCACACCGTCCGCCACCTCGTGACGGTCGAGGAGGTCGACTGATCATGGCGGAGCAGAACCCGCTCAAGATCCACAACCTCCGTCCCGCCCCGGGCGCCAAGACCGCCAAGACCCGTGTCGGTCGTGGTGAGGCGTCGAAGGGTAAGACGGCCGGTCGTGGTACGAAGGGCACCAAGGCCCGCTACCAGGTTCCGGAGCGCTTCGAGGGTGGCCAGATGCCCCTCCACATGCGCCTCCCGAAGCTGAAGGGCTTCAAGAACCCGTTCAAGACCGAGTACCAGGTCGTGAACCTCGACAAGCTGGCCGCGCTCTACCCCGAGGGTGGCGAGGTCACCGTCGAGGGTCTGGTGGCCAAGGGTGCCGTTCGCAAGAACGCGCTCGTCAAGGTCCTCGGCCAGGGCGAGGTCTCCGTGGCGCTGCAGGTGACGGTCGACGCCGTCTCCGGCTCCGCCAAGGAGAAGATCACCGCCGCCGGCGGTTCCGTCACCGAGCTCGTCTGAACACCACAGGCGTCTCGATGACCTGAGCGATCCCGACCGGGGATACCCCACATTTGGGGTATCCCCGGTTGGTCGTTCCTAGGGCGGCAGTCTCGCCGGTAAGGTGGCTTGGACTGCCCTCTTTTCACAGGGTGCTGCACATCGGGCACTCTGAGCGGCAGTTGACCGTTACCTATTCGTCGAACCTCAAGACCGTCACCCTTGACGCAGTTGCGCGGGGGTCGCAGGAGGCACCGTGCTCACCGCGTTCGCCCGGGCGTTCAAGACGCCCGACCTGCGCAAGAAGCTGCTCTTCACGCTCGGCATCATCGTGGTCTACCGGGTCGGTACGCACATCCCGATCCCCGGTGTCGACTACCGGAACGTCCAGACCTGTATCGACGCGGCCCAGGCCAACACGGGCCTGTTCGGTCTGGTCAACATGTTCAGCGGCGGCGCGCTGCTGCAGATCACGATCTTCGCGCTGGGCATCATGCCGTACATCACGGCGAGCATCATTCTGCAGCTGCTGACCGTGGTGATCCCGCGCCTGGAAGCCCTGAAGAAGGAGGGCCAGGCCGGTACGGCGAAGATCACGCAGTACACCCGTTACCTGACGATCGCCCTCGCCATCCTCCAGGGCACCGGCCTCGTCGCCACCGCCCGCAGCGGCGCTCTGTTCCAGGGCTGCCCGGTGGCCAGCCAGATCGTTCCTGACCAGTCGATCTTCGTCACCATCACCATGGTCATCACGATGACCGCCGGTACGGCGGCCGTGATGTGGCTCGGCGAGCTCATCACCGACCGCGGCATCGGCAACGGCATGTCGATCCTGATGTTCATCTCGATCGCCGCCACCTTCCCGTCCGCCCTGTGGGCGATCAAGGAGCAGGGCTCGCTGGCCGGCGGCTGGATCGAGTTCGGCACCGTCATCCTGGTCGGCCTCGTCATGGTCGGCCTGGTCGTCTTCGTCGAGCAGGCCCAGCGCCGCATCCCGGTGCAGTACGCCAAGCGGATGATCGGCCGCCGCTCCTACGGCGGTACGTCCACGTACATCCCGCTGAAGGTGAACCAGGCGGGTGTGATCCCCGTCATCTTCGCCTCGTCGCTGCTCTACATCCCGGCCCTGGTGGCGCAGTTCGCCGGGGGCAACTCGGGCTGGAAGACCTGGATCGAGCAACACTTCGTCAAGGGCGACCACCCGTATTACATCGCTTCGTACTTCCTGCTGATCGTTTTCTTCGCGTTCTTCTATGTGGCGATCTCCTTCAACCCCGAGGAAGTCGCCGACAACATGAAGAAGTATGGTGGCTTCATCCCGGGCATCCGGGCTGGCCGACCGACCGCTGAGTACCTGAGCTACGTACTCAACCGGATCACCTGGCCGGGTTCGCTGTACCTGGGCCTGATCGCTCTCGTACCGACGATGGCGTTGGTTGGTTTCGGGGCAAACCAGAACTTCCCGTTCGGTGGGACCAGCATCCTGATCATCGTGGGTGTGGGTCTCGAGACCGTGAAGCAGATCGAGAGCCAGCTCCAGCAGCGCAATTACGAAGGGTTCCTCCGCTGATGCGTATCGTCCTCGTCGGGCCGCCGGGTGCCGGTAAGGGAACGCAGGCCGCGTTCCTGGCCAAGAACCTGTCGATCCCGCACATCTCCACGGGCGACCTGTTCAGGGCCAACATCAGCCAGCAGACGGAACTCGGCAAACTGGCGAAGTCCTACATGGACGCGGGCAATCTCGTGCCCGACGAGGTCACCATCGCGATGGCGAAGGACCGCATGGAGCAGCCGGACGCCGAGAACGGTTTCCTGCTGGACGGCTTCCCCCGCAACGTCTCCCAGGCCGAGGCGCTCGACGAGCTGCTCGAGACCGAGAACATGCAGCTCGACGCGGTGCTGGACCTGGAGGTCCCGGAGGAAGAGGTCGTCAAGCGGATCGCCGGCCGGCGCATCTGCCGCAACGACTCCTCGCACGTCTTCCACGTGACGTACAAGCAGCCCGCCAAGGAAGGCGTCTGCGACGTCTGCGGCGGTGAGCTGTACCAGCGGGACGACGACTCCGAGGAGACGGTCCGGACGCGGCTGGAGGTCTACCACACCCAGACCGAGCCGATCATCGACTACTACAAGGCGCAGGGCCTGGTGGTCACGATCTCGGCGCTCGGCAAGGTGGAGGACGTCACGGCGCGCGCCATGGAGGCGCTCAAGCGTGGCGAGGACGACAAGTAGTCGTTCGTGCTCAGCTACGGCCGCGGTTCCCCGCTCGGGGGCCGCGGCTGCTGTGTGGGCGGGGCCGGTCGCGCAGGCCCCGTATCGTTGAAGGCGTTCGTGTTCGCTGAAGGTCCAGAAAGGCCGTAGCCCCCATGGTGCAGATCAAGACCCCCGAGCAGATCGCCAAGATGCGTGAGGCGGGGCTGGTCGTCGCCGCCATTCACGCGGCGACCCGTGAGGCCGCCGTCCCCGGGGCCACGACGAAGGATCTGGACCAGGTCGCCCGCAAGGTGCTCGCGGAGCACGACGCCAAGCCGAACTTCCTCGGGTACGGCGGCTTCCCCGCGACGATCTGCACGTCCGTGAACGAGGTCGTCGTCCACGGCATCCCCTCCGACGAGGTGGTCCTCAAGGACGGGGACATCATCTCCATCGACTGCGGCGCGATCATCGACGGCTGGCACGGCGACGCCGCCTTCACGGCCTTCGTGGGCTCCGGTCACGCCCCGGAGCTGGTCGAGCTCTCCCGGGTGACCGAGGAATCGATGTGGGCCGGCATCGCGGCCATGAAGCAGGGCAACCGGCTGGTCGACGTCTCCCGGGCCATCGAGACCTACATCCGCCGCCAGCCCAAGCCCGGCGGCGGCAAGTACGGGATCATCGAGGACTACGGCGGCCACGGCATCGGCACCGAGATGCACATGGACCCGCACCTGCTGAACTACGTCGACCGGCGGCGCGGCAAGGGCCCGAAGCTGGTGCCGGGCTTCTGCCTCGCGATCGAGCCGATGGTGTCCCTGGGGACGCCGAAGACGGAGGTCCTCCAGGACGACTGGACCGTCATCACGACGGACGGTACGTGGTCGTCCCACTGGGAGCACTCCGTCGCCTTGACGGAGGAGGGGCCGCTCGTGCTGACGGCTCCCGACGGGGGGAAGGCGAAGCTGGCCGAGCTGGGGATCGTGGCCGCGCCGGATCCGCTGGGCTGAGCGCCGTCCGCGGCTGCGAGCCGGTGGGGGTTGTTCGCGCAGTTCCCCGCGCCCCTTTCGGGGCGCTTAAAGCTGTATCCGGCGGGGCAGGCTTCCTCGATTCGTGTTTCTGAGGGGCCTGACGTAGACTGACTCGTCGGCTCTTGTGTACCCGCATGTCTCCATGCGCTCACTGAGGGTCGATCAAGGTAGTCGATTCGAAGGGCGAAGCGTGGCCAAGAAGCAAGGTGCCATCGAGATCGAGGGCACTGTCGTCGAGTCTCTGCCGAACGCCATGTTCAAGGTCGAGCTCCAGAACGGCCACCAGGTCCTGGCACACATCAGCGGCAAGATGCGTATGCACTACATCCGCATCCTCCCTGACGACCGGGTCGTGGTGGAGCTGTCTCCGTACGACCTCACGCGTGGCCGGATCGTCTACCGCTACAAGTAGATCTTGCCCGCATCCCGCTTCCGGCGGGGTGGTGGCACTGACCCGGAGAACCTCACCTAATGAAGGTCAAGCCGAGCGTCAAGAAGATCTGCGACAAGTGCAGGGTGATCCGCCGTCACGGTCGGGTCATGGTCATCTGCGACAACCCGCGCCACAAGCAGCGCCAGGGCTGACGCACGACCGATCCCTCTGCACCTCTCGCAGAGATTCGCGCGACGCGAGCTGAATATGTTCATACGCAGGACCCAAGCCGGCACGGCTTGACACCCCCGGTTCGGAGGCCGGGGACCCAGTTCGTACCTCGTACGGCGGCTGGGGGTCGGTTCTGCGGAAGACCTCCGACAAGTAACTGGAGCCATTGAATGGCACGCGTTTCCGGTGTTGACATCCCGCGCGACAAGCGCGTGGAGATCGCCCTCACCTACGTGTTCGGCATCGGCCGGACTCTGTCCCAGCAGACGCTGGCCGCCACCGGCGTGGACCCGAACACCCGTGTTCGTGACCTCTCCGAGGAGCAGCTGGTCGCGATCCGCGAGTTCGTCGACAACAACATCAAGACCGAGGGTGACCTCCGTCGCGAGATCCAGGCCGACATCCGCCGCAAGGTCGAGATCGGTACGTACCAGGGTCTGCGTCACCGCCGCGGTCTGCCCGTCCGCGGTCAGCGCACCAGCACCAACGCCCGCACCCGCAAGGGCCCGCGTCGCGCCATCGCCGGTAAGAAGAAGCCGGGCAAGAAGTAGTCCTCAGCGGACGCTCGTCAGCGGTCTTCGCTGCAGGACCGACCACCTCCCGTAGGAGTTATAGATGCCCCCCAAGGGTCGTCAGGGCGCTGCCAAGAAGGTGCGCCGCAAGGAAAAGAAGAACGTCGCTCACGGCCACGCGCACATCAAGAGCACGTTCAACAACACGATCGTCTCGATCACGGACCCGTCCGGCAACGTGATCTCCTGGGCCTCCGCCGGCCACGTCGGCTTCAAGGGCTCCCGGAAGTCCACGCCGTTCGCCGCGCAGATGGCCGCCGAGTCGGCTGCCCGCCGCGCCCAGGAGCACGGCATGCGCAAGGTCGACGTGTTCGTCAAGGGCCCGGGCTCCGGTCGTGAGACCGCGATCCGCTCCCTGCAGGCCACGGGCCTCGAGGTCGGCTCCATCCAGGACGTCACCCCGACCCCGCACAACGGCTGCCGTCCGCCGAAGCGCCGCCGCGTCTGACGCAGGCGCTCTCGGGGCTCGCTGTGCCTCCGGTCTCTTCGGCCGGGGGTGTGGGGGTCGCCCCCCACGTATGACAGCCGGGCGGTACGACTCCTTCAGGTCGTATCGCCCGTACCCTTGCAGTACCCGTCCCTTTCTGTCGGGGACGGTTCAAGTCGGGCGTCAAATAGCGGGCGCCCCCGACTGAAGGATCTGATCCACACATGCTGATCGCTCAGCGTCCCTCGTTGACCGAAGAGGTCGTCGACGAGTTCCGCTCCCGGTTCGTGATCGAGCCGCTGGAGCCGGGCTTCGGTTACACCCTCGGCAACTCCCTGCGCCGGACCCTCCTCTCCTCGATCCCGGGTGCGGCGGTCACGTCCATCCGCATCGACGGTGTCCTGCACGAGTTCACCACCGTGCCGGGCGTCAAGGAGGACGTCACCGACCTGATCCTCAACATCAAGCAGCTGGTCGTCTCCTCGGAGCACGACGAGCCGGTCGTGATGTACCTGCGCAAGCAGGGCCCGGGTCTGGTCACCGCCGCCGACATCGCGCCGCCGGCCGGTGTCGAGGTGCACAACCCCGACCTCGTCCTCGCCACGCTCAACGGCAAGGGCAAGCTGGAGATGGAGCTGACGGTCGAGCGTGGCCGTGGCTACGTCTCCGCCGTGCAGAACAAGCAGGTCGGCCAGGAGATCGGCCGGATCCCGGTCGACTCGATCTACTCGCCGGTGCTCAAGGTCACGTACAAGGTCGAGGCCACGCGTGTCGAGCAGCGGACCGACTTCGACAAGCTGATCGTCGACGTCGAGACCAAGCAGGCGATGCGTCCGCGTGACGCCATGGCCTCCGCCGGTAAGACCCTGGTCGAGCTGTTCGGTCTCGCCCGCGAGCTGAACATCGACGCCGAGGGCATCGACATGGGTCCGTCCCCGACGGACGCCGCGCTCGCCGCCGACCTGGCGCTGCCGATCGAGGAGCTCGAGCTCACCGTTCGGTCGTACAACTGCCTCAAGCGTGAGGGCATCCACTCCGTGGGTGAGCTCGTCGCGCGTTCCGAGGCCGACCTCCTCGACATTCGCAACTTCGGTGCGAAGTCCATCGACGAGGTCAAGGCGAAGCTGGCGGGTATGGGCCTGGCGCTCAAGGACTCGCCTCCCGGGTTCGACCCGACCGCCGCGGCGGACGCCTTCGGCGCGGACGACGACGCGGACGCCGGGTTCGTCGAGACCGAGCAGTACTAAGAGCTCGGGACCGGCTGCCGGTTCCTGGCTGCGGGATCGATGTGGCTGATCGCGCAGTTCCCGCGCTCCTTACGGGGCGCGGATCCTTCCGGGCGTCCGAAAGGACGCCCGGATCTCTGACAGACAACCGTCTGCTCAGATACTGACCCCGGTACCTGATACGGCCGGGGCAGACACCTAGGAGAAACACCATGCCGAAGCCCACCAAGGGTGCCCGTCTGGGCGGCAGCGCCTCGCACGAGAAGCTGATGCTCGCGAACCTCGCGAAGTCGCTCTTCGAGCACGGCCGCATCACCACCACCGAGGCGAAGGCCCGCCGCCTGCGTCCCTACGCCGAGCGTCTGGTCACCAAGGCGAAGAAGGGCGACCTTCACAACCGCCGTCAGGTGCTCCAGGTCATCACGGACAAGAGCGTCGTCCACACGCTCTTCACCGAGATCGGCCCGCGCTACGAGAACCGTCCGGGTGGCTACACCCGCATCACCAAGATCGGTAACCGCCGTGGCGACAACGCGCCCATGGCCGTCATCGAGCTGGTCGAGGCGCTGACGGTGGCGCAGGAGGCGACCGGCGAGGCCGAGGCCGCGACCAAGCGTGCCGCCAAGGACGCCGAGGCCGCTGAGGCTCAGGTCGACACGACCAAGGCCGAGGACGCCGAGGAGTCCAAGGACGCGTAAGCGTCTGCCGGGGGCTGTGCGCTTGCGGCTGCGGGTTGGCGGTGGCTTGTCGCGCAGTTCCCCGCGCCCCTCGAGGGCGTTGGCGGGTCCGTTCCTTTTCAGGGACGGGCCCGCTTTTGTGTTCTGAGAGGATCTGTACGTGAGTGATGAAGCAGCACCTGGCCACGTCCGGGTCCGGCTCGATCTGTCGTACGACGGGAGCGAGTTCTCCGGGTGGGCCAAGCAGGCCGGGGGACGGCGGACCGTGCAGGGGGAGATCGAGGACGCCCTGCGGACCGTGACGCGGTCGAAGGAGACGTACGAGCTGACCGTGGCCGGACGCACCGACGCCGGTGTGCACGCGCGGGGGCAGGTCGCGCATGTCGACCTGCCGCGGGAGGTCTGGGCCGAGCACCACCAGAAGCTGCTCAAGCGGCTCGCCGGGCGGCTGCCCCGCGACGTCCGCGTCTGGGCCCTCAGGGAGGCCCCCAGCGGCTTCAACGCGCGGTTCTCGGCCGTCTGGCGGCGGTACGCCTACCGGGTCACCGACAACCCCGGAGGCGTCGACCCGCTGCTGCGGAACCACGTGCTGTGGCACGACTGGCCGCTCGACGTCGACGCCATGAACGAGGCCGCCCGGCGGCTGCTCGGTGAGCACGACTTCGCCGCCTACTGCAAGAAGCGGGAGGGCGCGACCACGATCCGTACGCTGCAGGAGCTCAGCCTCGTCAAGAACGAGGACGGGATCATCACGGCGACCGTGCGGGCCGACGCCTTCTGCCACAACATGGTGCGCTCCCTGATCGGGGCGCTGCTGTTCGTGGGCGACGGGCACCGGCCGCCCGACTGGCCCGGGAAGGTGCTGGCGGCCGGCGTACGGGACTCGGCCGTGCACGTCGTACGGCCGCACGGGCTGACGCTGGAGGAGGTCGGCTACCCGGCCGACGAGCTGCTCGCCGCGCGCAACAAGGAGGCGCGGAACAAGCGGTCGCTGCCGTCGGCGGGGTGCTGCTAGCGGGTGCCGCCGAGGCCTACTCGTCGGCGGCGGCCGACGCCTGGGCCTCGCCGCGCCGGTGGATCTGACGGAACGTGAACAGCTGAAGGTTGTCACCGGTGGCGAACACGTCGGTGTCCTTCGTCGTCACGTCCTCGCCGTTGGTGAAGCCGGCGTTGGTGAAGTAGGCGTAGCGACCGTAGGAGTTGCTGGTCGTGCGGCAGAATCCGGATTCGCAGAAGCCCTTCACCCCGCCGCCGGAGAGCGACTTCACGAAGCTCTTCTTGGTGGTCTGGCTCTTGGCCTTGGCGGCCTGCGCCTGGGTGTCGAAGACCGCCACGCCGACCGTCACCGCGATGCCGTCCCTGGAGTAGGTGACGCGTATCAGACGGGTGCAGTCGTTCGCGGTGAGGATCTTGGGGAGGGTGCCTCCCGACGCCGAGGCGCAGTTCCTCGTGTCAGCGGTCGGGCCCTTCTTGTACACCGTTTCGCCCATGGTCAGCTGGGTGCCGGGGAAGAGCGTGTCCGGGCTGAGCGGAGCCGTGTCCTTCTTCGCGCTGGCGATGAAGTCCTTCGGGTCCAGCGGGGGAGGGGCGCTGGTCGGGGCGAACGAGGGGGCCGAGGCGGACTCGCTCGGGATGTCGGCCGAGGGCACCTGGGAGGTCGGTTTGTTCGCCTGGTTGTCGCCGTTGGCCGAGACCACGGCCACCGCGACCGCGGCGCCGATCGCGACGGTGGCGAGCGCGCCGCCGCCGACCAGCAGCAGCCGCCGTCGCTTGTTGCGGCTCTCGGACGCCTCGGCGAGCGCCGCCCAGTCGGGGGACTGACCGCCCCCGCCGTTCCAGGGCTGCTGCGACTGCGGTTTCCAGGGATCCCACTGGGACTCAGGTCCCCCCTGCCCAAAGCTCATGGGGCGCATCTTAGACGGGACATGGGGTGTGCTGGTCCGCCTGGATCGGCCCCGGAGCCCCTAGCGTTCCTCCCATGCGGACGGGCAAAGGCGACATCTCCGGGTGGTTGGGGCGACTCGTGAGCCGGTGTCTGCCGGTCGCGTGCGTGGTGGCCCGGGCGCTGGTGGTCGTGGGGCTGGTGGTGTGTCTGTGGTCATGGCCGTCGGTCGGTTTCGCCCTCGCTGCCGGGGCGCTGCGGGCGCACCGCCGTCCGCGCGGTGGCCGGTCCGTGCTGCGCTTGTGCGCCGGGGTGATCGTCGACGTGCTGCTCTCCTCGGTGTTTCCGTATGTACGGCCTGTTCGGCGGCGGACCCTGCGGAGGGCCATGACGCTCTGCGCCGCCCTGTGCGTGTCCGTGGCCGGCCGTCGGCGGTGACCCGTGTTTTGACCCTTGTGGTGAGCCCCGGTATTCTGCTTGTTCGTTGTGTATTGGCTTGCTCATTCTCACGGGACGGGCCCTTACACCGGTCCACCGGGCCGATGACCAGCGACCCCACGTACGCGGTATGCGTCGCCGCAGTGCGGTCCAGGCTGTCGTGATCGTTTCGGTGACCAGTTATGGACCATTCACTCGAAGCGAAGGCTACGAACCGTGCGTACGTACAGCCCCAAGCCCGGCGATGTGACGCGCCAGTGGCACGTCATCGACGCTCAGGACGTCGTCCTGGGTCGTCTCGCCACCACCGCAGCGACCCTTCTCCGGGGCAAGCACAAGCCGATCTATGCCCCCCACGTCGACGCTGGTGACTTCGTCATCATCATCAACGCGGACAAGGTGCACCTCTCCGGCAACAAGCGCACCCAGAAGATGGCGTACCGCCACTCCGGCTACCCGGGTGGTCTGCGCTCCGTCCGTTACGACGAGCTGCTGGACAAGAACCCCGAGAAGGCCATCGAGAAGGCCGTCAAGGGCATGCTCCCCAAGAACTCCCTGGGCCGTCAGATGCTCTCGAAGCTGAAGGTCTACAAGGGTGACCAGCACCCGCACGGCGCGCAGCAGCCGCAGCCGTACGAGATCACCCAGGTCGCGCAGTAAGTCCGGCCACCCCCTAAGACTGAACAGAATCTGAGGAGAATCGTGGCCGAGACCACTGCCGAGCAGCCGCTCGAAGAGCTTGACATCGACAGCTACACCACGGAGTCGGACGTCCCCGTCGAGGGCGAGTACACCTCCGAGTCCATGGCCTCCCGCTTCGGCGAGCCCCAGCCGGCCGCCGGCCTGGGCCGTCGCAAGAACGCCATCGCCCGTGTCCGGATCGTCCCGGGCACCGGCAAGTGGAAGATCAACGGTCGCACCCTCGAGGACTACTTCCCGAACAAGGTGCACCAGCAGGAAGTCAACGAGCCCTTCAAGGTGCTCGAGCTCGAGGGCCGCTACGACGTCGTCGCCCGCATCGCCGGTGGCGGTGTCTCCGGTCAGGCCGGTGCGCTCCGTCTCGGTGTCGCCCGTGCGCTGAACGAGGCGGACGTCGACAACAACCGCGGCCCGCTGAAGAAGGCCGGCTTCCTCAAGCGCGACGACCGTGCGGTCGAGCGCAAGAAGGCCGGTCTGAAGAAGGCCCGCAAGGCCCCGCAGTACAGCAAGCGCTGATCGCGTCGCCTGTCCTTGCGACTGGCTTCGCAACGATCGCCCCGGCGGCACGGACCGTGCCGCCGGGGCGGTTCGTTTACACAACCCCTACCGTTCCCGGACAGTCTCAGGGGATGTACTTGGGGAGTGAGCCGCACTCTCTTCAGCAATTCGGAGGACCACAGTGGGACGACTCTTCGGCACGGACGGTGTGCGCGGTGTGGCCAACGCGGACCTGACGGCGGAGATGGCGCTGGGCCTCTCCGTCGCCGCGGCGCACGTGCTGGCCGAGGCGGGCACCTTCGAGGGGCACCGGCCGACCGCGGTCGTCGGGCGTGACCCGCGCGCGTCCGGGGAGTTCCTGGAGGCCGCCGTGGTCGCGGGCCTCGCCAGCGCCGGTGTGGACGTCCTGCGGGTCGGCGTGCTGCCGACGCCCGCGGTGGCGTACCTGACCGGCTCGCTCGGAGCCGACCTCGGTGTGATGCTCTCCGCGAGCCACAACGCCATGCCCGACAACGGCATCAAGTTCTTCGCCCGTGGCGGGCACAAGCTCGCCGACGAGCTGGAGGACCGGATCGAGTCCGTCTACGAGGAGCACCGCACCGGTGCCCCGTGGGACCGGCCGACCGGCGCCGGCGTGGGCCGCGTACGGGAGTACGACGAGGGCTTCGACCGCTACGTCGAGCATCTGCTGGGTGTGCTGCCGAACCGGCTCGACGGGCTGAAGGTCGTCCTCGACGAGGCGCACGGCGCCGCCGCCCGGGTCTCGCCGGAGGCGTTCCAGCGGGCCGGGGCCGAGGTCGTCACCATCGGTGCCGAGCCGGACGGGCTCAACATCAACGACGGCTGCGGCTCGACCCACCTGGACAAGATCAAGGCCGCCGTCGCCGAGCACGGCGCCGACCTGGGTATCGCGCACGACGGTGACGCCGACCGGTGTCTCGCCGTCGACCACACCGGCGCGGAGGTGGACGGCGACCAGATCCTCGCCGTGCTCGCGCTGGCGATGCGGGAACGCTCCGCGCTGCGGTCCGAGACGGTCGTGGCCACCGTGATGTCCAACCTCGGGTTCAAGCTCGCCATGGAGCGCGAGGGGATCCGGCTCGTGCAGACGGCGGTGGGTGACCGGTACGTGCTGGAGGAGATGAAGGAGCACGGGTTCGCCCTCGGGGGCGAGCAGTCCGGGCACGTGATCATCCTCGACCACGCGACGACCGGGGACGGGACGCTGACGGGGCTGATGCTGGCGGCTCGGGTCGCCGGGACCGGGCGTTCGCTGCGGGAGCTGGCCTCCGTCATGGAGCGGCTGCCGCAGGTGCTGATCAATGTGCCGGACGTGGACAGGTCCCGGGTGGGGACGTCCTCGGAGCTGGCGTCCGCGGTCGCTGACGCGGAGCGGGAGCTCGGGGCTACCGGGCGGGTGCTGCTTCGGCCCTCCGGGACCGAGCCGTTGGTGAGGGTGATGGTGGAGGCGGCTGATATCGAGCAGGCTCGGTCTGTGGCTGGGCGGTTGGCTGATGTCGTGAAGTCCGCGTTGGGGTAGTTGGCCTGTGCCTGTGCCTGTGCCTGTGCCTGTGCCTGTGCGGCGGCGGGAGCGGGGCCGGGTTCGGGGTGGGGGTTCTGTTGTTCGCGGGCTGCGGGTGGTTTGTGGCTTGTCGCGCAGTTCCCCGCGCCCCTAAGGGCGTGGCTTGGCGCGCCCGCGCGGCGGAGCCGCATATCAGTGGGGCCCCGCGCCCCTAAGGGCGTGGCTTGGCGCGCCCGCGCGGCGGAGCCGCATATCAGTGGGGCCCCGCGCCCCTTAGGGGCGCTGTCCTACCCGGTGCTTGCTTGCTTGCGTTGCTTTGACCAGAGGTATTTCTGGGTCACCAGTGTTGCCGTGCCGGCGATGATGATGCCCAGCAGGTTCAGCAGGAGTTGCTGCGTGGAGCCCCAGGTTTGGGTGGTGTCGCCGTAGCTGAGGGCTACGGCGGCGTTCGCGGCGGCCGGGACCGTGGTGACCGAGATGGCCACTCCCACCAGGGCGCCGGACTTGGCCGAGGTCAGGGAGAGCGTGCCGGCGATTCCGGCCAGGACCGCCACGACGAAGGAGAACCAGTCGGGGGCGTAGATGAAACCCGTGTTGGGGCGGTCGGCCTTGAGTTGTCGCTCGCTGAACAGGTCGACCGCGTCCATGAAGAGGCTGAAGCCGACGGTCAGCGTCATGGCCACCGCGAAGCCGACCAGCAGGGCGATCATCGAGCGCAGGGCCAGTCGCGGGCGGCGCTGGACGATGGCGGTGCAGATGCCGGCGAGTGGGCCGAACTCCGGGCCCACCGCCATGGCGCCCACGATCAGGATCGCGTTGTCCAGGACCACACCGCACGCCGCGATCATCGTGGCGAGCGTGAGGAACGCGAGGTAGGTGACCGAGAGGGTCGACTCCTCGTGCGTCGCATCGCTCAGGTGCTCCCACAGGACCGCGTCCGCGCCCTCACCGGGCGCCTCGGCCTCGGCCCGGTCGGCCCGCTCGGACAGCGACAGGTCGATGGTCTCGACGGCGATCGAGCCCCTGGTGTCGATGCCCAGCTCCCGCAGACCGGTGAGCAGCTCGTCGCCCGCCTCCCGTGCCACGTCGCACATCACGACGTCCCCGGCGGGGTTGCGGGCGGAGTCCGGCAGCACGACGAGGTGGGTGGCGCCGACCGTCTTCTCGATCAGCCGCACCACTTCGTCCGTCTTCTCGGACGGTGTGATCAGACGCAGATGGAGCATGGCGACCATCTAACCCGCCTTTTCCCAGGGCGTCACAGCTTGCGCAGGCTGAGCCGCTGCACCTTGTGGTCCGGGCCCTTGCGCAGGACAAGGGTGGCGCGGCCGCGGGTCGGGGCGATGTTCTCGACCAGGTTGGGCCGGTTGATCGTGCGCCACATGGTGCGGGCGTAGTCGAGGGCTTCTTCCTCCGAGACCTGGGTGTACTTGCGGAAGTACGAGGAGGGGTTCTGGAAGGCGGTCGCGCGCAGCTTGCGGAAGCGGTTGAGGTACCAGCGCTCGACGTCCTCGACCCGGGCGTCGACGTACACGCTGAAGTCGAAGTAGTCGGCGAGGCCCACCCTGGTGCGGCCGTCCTTGCCGGGCAGGGCGGGCTGGAGGACGTTCAGGCCCTCGACGATCAGGATGTCGGGGCGGCGGACCGTGAGCCGCTTGTCGGGGACGATGTCGTAGATCAGGTGGGAGTAGACGGGCGCCGTGACCTCGTCCTTGCCGGCCTTGATGTCGGCGACGAAGCGGGTCAGCGCGCGGCGGTCGTAGGACTCGGGGAAACCCTTGCGGGACATCAGGCCGCGGGCCTGGAGCTCCTTGGTGGGGAGCAGGAAGCCGTCGGTGGTGACCAGCTCGACGCGCGGGTGCTCGGGCCAGCGCGACAGGAGGGCCTGGAGGAGGCGGGCGACCGTCGACTTGCCCACCGCGACCGAGCCGGCGACCCCTATGACGAACGGGGTGCCGGACTGGGAGCCCTGTTCGCCCAGGAAGGTGTTGAGCGCGCCTCTGAGGCCGTCGGTGGCACCGACGTAGAGGTTGAGGAGCCGGGACAGCGGCAGGTAGATGTCGCGCACCTCGTCGAGGTCGATGACGTCGCCGAGGCCGCGCAGCTTCTCGACCTCCTCGGCCGTCAGGGGCAGCGGCGTCTTGTCACGCAGCGCACTCCATTCGGCTCGGGTGAGGTCCACGTAGGGAGTCGCCTCCGGCCGCTGCCGGTGGGCGCTCCGGGGCATCGAGGAGACCGGAGAGATCACAGTCCATTGTTACGGGCGTACGAACGGACCGTGAGGTGGGATCCGTCACGCAGGGTCCCCGGCCCCTCTCATTTGGGAGATAAGTGGCCAAGGGGAGGAATGTCAGTGGTGTGCGTCACAGTTGTGGGAGAGGTGGGCCCAGGCCGGGGTTCACGGACGCCGAGGGGTGACCCATGACGTATGCGATAGAGGCGGAAGGCCTGGTCAAACGGTTCAAGGAGACCGAGGCGCTGGCCGGTGTCGATCTGGCGGCCCGCAAGGGCACGGTGCTCGGGCTGCTGGGGCCCAACGGTGCGGGGAAGACGACCGCGGTGCGGATCTTCGCGACGCTGCTCCGGCCCGACGGGGGCAGGGCCCACGTGGCCGGGCACGACGTGGTCCGGGAGGCGGGGGTGGTGCGGGCCATGGTCGGGCTGACCGGCCAGTACGCGGCGGTCGACGAGAACCTGACCGGCACGGAGAACCTGCTGCTCATCGGCCGGCTGCTGGGGCTGCCGAGGCGGGAGGCGAAGGCGCGGGCGGGTGAGCTGCTGGAGCGGTTCCAGCTCACGGACGCGGCCGGGCGGGCAGCGAAGACCTTCTCGGGAGGGATGCGCCGGCGCTTGGACCTCGCGGCCAGCCTGGTGGGGCGGCCCAGCATCCTCTTCCTCGACGAGCCGACCACCGGCCTCGATCCGAACAGCCGCGGTGAGCTGTGGGACCTGCTGCGCGGGCTGGTCGCGGACGGTGCGACCGCCCTGCTGACCACGCAGTATCTGAACGAGGCCGATGTGCTCGCCGACGACATCGTGGTGATCGACAAGGGGCGGGTGATCGCCGAGGGCACGCCCGACCGGCTGAAGGCCCAGGTCGGCGGCCAGGTGCTGGAGCTCCGGCCGATCCTCGGGCAGGATCTCGCGCGGGCGCACACGCTGGTGGCCGGGGCCGCCGGTGCGGAGGCCCGGATCGAGGGCGAGATGATCACGGCGCCCGTGAAGGATCCCGAGCTGATGCCGGCCGTCGTGCGGGCGCTGGACCGGGAGGGGATCGCGGTGGGCGAGCTGGCCCTGCGCCGCTCCTCGCTGGACGAGGTCTTCCTCGCCCTGACCGGTCACCGTGCCGAACCGGATGAGCCGGGCGAGGAGGGCGAGCCGGGGGAGGACGGTGACGGGGCCGTCCGGGAGGGCGACGAGCTGGAGAGGGCGGTGAGCCGGTCATGACCGCCGCCGCCACCACCATCACCGCGCCGGTCAGCGCGTCGGGGCGGGTGCCGCCCCTCGCGGGGCTGCGGCAGACGTTCACGATGGCCTGGCGGAGCCTGGTCGCCGTCAAGCACAACCCGCTCGAACTGGTCGACTACAGCATCACGCCGATCATGTTCGTGTTCCTGTTCACCTATGTACTGGGCGGGCAGATGGCCGGATCGCCCGAGGCGTACCTGAAGTACGCGCTGCCCGGGATCATCGTGCAGAACACGCTGTTCATGACGATGTACACGGCGATGGCGCTCAACACCGACCTCACCAAGGGCGTCTTCGACCGGCTGCGCAGCCTGCCCATCGCGCGCTCCGCCCCGCTCATCGGGCGCATCACCGCCGACCTCGCGAAGCACGTCTGGGCGATGCTGCTGATGATCGGCCTCGGACTGGCGCTCGGATTCCGCATCACCGGCGGGTTCGGGGGGTTCCTGCTCGGCGCGCTGCTGGTGGTGGTGTTCGCCGCGGCCGTGTCGTGGAGCGCGGTGCTGATCGGGATGCTGGCCGGTGACGCGGAGAAGGTGCAGGCGTTCGCCTTCACCATCATCTTCCCGATCACTTTCACGAGCAGCGCGTTCGTGGTGGTCGACACGATGCCGGGCTGGCTCCAGGCGTGGAGCGACGTCAATCCGGTCACCCATCTGTCCGACGCCTTCCGCGGGTTGCTGCTGGGCGGTCCGGTGGCGGAGCCGGTGATGTGGTCGCTGGTGTGGGCCGCGGGGATCGCGGTGGTGTTCTATCCCCTCGCCATGAGGGCTTATCGGGCGAAGGTGTGAGGGGGCGCGAGGGTGCCGGAACGCATCCGCACCGCAGCCTCCGTGCAGGACGGCGGCCCGCACCCCGGGCAGGGGTACGGGCCGCCGGACTGAGCTCACTTGTAGGGCAGGGCCCGGATCAGTCCTCCGGCACGAGGCACATCGCCTCGGGGAACTGCAGGGCGAGTTCCCTGCGCTCCGGGATGCCCTCTTCCGCGGCGATCTCCCGGAAGAGGCCGATCACTGCCTGCCGGTCCTCCTCGGACGCGTTGTCGAGCGCCTCCCTGAGGAAACCCCCGACAGGTTCCGTGATCTGGGTGGCCACGTCCGGGTCGATGTCCTCGTCGTCGGTCAGCTCGATACTGATGACCAGGTCCATCACGGCTTTCGCCAGTGCGCGGTCGAGAGCGGTCATGGTGCGACGATCCTCACTCTGATGTTGGTGATGAGCTGCTTGGCCAGGATCTTGCGGGCCGCGGCCGCAACCGTGGCGTTCGGCACCTCCCAGACTCCCGTCATCCCGTTCTGCTCCAGAGCCAGCGACTGGTTCTGCGCCTGACGGTAGGTCTTGGGGTACCTGGTGACGTTGTATTTCCGATCGATCATGATCTTGTTGGCGGCATCCACGCCGTCGAACTTGATCGCGGTGAGTTTGGTGGCACCCGCCTTGAAGTACTGCAGCGCCGGCGCGAAGCCCTGGCGGGCCCCCATCGCTCCGGCATCGTACTTCGCGGCGTCGGAGCCCGCGCTGAGGGTTTCCGTGACCCAGTGGATGTCCCCGTCGCAGTTGTGCACGAGGACCGGGGACTCACCCGCCAGCACGAAGAACGTGTGCAGATCGGAGACGGTGAGGTCGTAGACCGTCCGAGCCGCCATACCGGGCCGGTCCCGCAGTGCCGTCACCGCGCGGACCGACTTGTCCTGGGTCCGTAGCCGGTCGCCCACGCGCAGGTCGGACACCAGGGTCCACCCGCGGTCGACGACGAAGAAGCGATGTCCCGCCGTGCTGGAGATACGCCCGCCACCGGCGACGGTGATGTCCAACAGGCGCTCGGTGTCGTGGCGGAACGTCCTCGTGACCTGCTCCGGCCGCAGTTCACCCGTGCCGGGGTCGGTGGCCAGCACCATGTCGGTGCGGCGCACGTCACGGATCGGTTGGCGAGATCCGTCGGCCATCAGGACCTCGGTGCCACCGGGGAAGCTGTTGAGCCGGCAGAGCGCTTTGAGGTCGTCCGACGCCCGCGCGATCTGCTCGACCTCGGCGAGAGTGCGGGGGTCGATATGGTCCAGGGCCCGCAGCGCCTTGAGTGCGTCGCCGACACCGATGCCCGTGCGCATGGCGGCGTCGACGGCTCGGATGCCGTCGGCGACCTTCTCGAACGCCCATCCCGGTATGAGCCAGGAGGCGGTCCAGGCGCACCCCGCGGCATCGCCGTGCATGCAGGACGCCAGGTCCTTGCCCAGCAGCTCCCAGGCGATCTTGGCGATGAACCGGGCGATGGTGAGCCCTTCGAGCAGGTCCCACTTGGAGTAGTAGGCGCTCAGCTCCTTGCTGAGGTCGTCGAACGTCTTCGACCCGATGAAGATGGTGTTGTCGCCCGGGCAACCGGCCTGCGTGGCCGGCACGTTCGGATCGGTGCAGACGTAGTAGTCGACGGAGACGCTGAAACTGACCTCGAAGTTGACGGTGCACCCCTCGAACCCGGGGGTGAGGACGCAGTCGTTGAGCTGCTTGGGGTCACCGATCTGCTTGATGTCGTCGATGACGTGGAAGACGTTGGCGATACCGGTCCCCGCACCCGAGGAGACCTGCTGGTTGGCCTTCTCCCGTTCGGCACGCTCGGCGGCTTCCTGGGCTTCCTCGGCGTACTTCTCCGCGTCCTTGGCTGCTTCCTCGGCCTCGGTGGCCACGGTGTCGGCGCGGTTGGCCGCTGCCCGGGCGTCCTTGGCGGCCTGTTCGGCCTCCGAGGCGGCGGTGCGGGCGGCTTCGGCGTCGAGGGCCGCCTGGTCGGCCGAGTCGCGGGCGTTCTTGGCGTGGGTTTCGGCTCGGTCGGCTGCCTGGTCGGCGGCGTTGGCGTCCTCGGTCGCCTGGCGGTTGTACTCGACGGTGCGGGCCAGTGACGCCGTTGCCTTGGACGCGGCCTCGGCGGCGTCCGCGGCGTAGCCGAGGGCCTCCTTGGCGTAGGTACGGGCGGCCGAGGCGTGGCCGGCTGCGTTGGCCGCGTGCTGGTAGGCGGCCTTCGCGTCGCCCTGCGCCTGGGCGGCAAGAGACTTGGCCGCGGCTGCCTCCGCCTCCGCGTTCTTGGCGGCGGCTTCGGCGACGGACTTCTGCTGGTCGGCGATCGACTTCGATGCCTGGCCGGTGAGGACGACCAGGCTCGCGGCCGAGTCGGTGTCGATGTAGGGCGAGCCGAGCTGGATGGCGTCGTTGGCGGGCTTGGCGACCTGGGCTGCGGCATTGCCTGCGTCCACGGCGGCTTGTGCGGTGACATGGGCGAAGCCCGCGGCCTTCGCCGAGGCGGCCAGTGCCTTGCCGGCCTCCTTGAACGCCGCGTCCGCGTGGGACTTGGCCGCCTTGGCCTGCTTCTCCGCCTCGTCGGCCAGTGCGACCGCCGTCTTGGCCTCGGAGGAGGCGTGCTCGGCGGCCTTGATGGCGTCGGCCGCGGCGCTCGTCGCGGTCTTCACCGCGGCGTCGGACTTCAGCTTCGCGGCCTGGGCGTCGTCCGCGTGGGCCCGGGCGCGCTTGGCCGCGGCCTCGGCACGCGTGGCCGCGGCGTCCGCGTCAGCTGCCGCCTGGGTGGCGGCGTCGGCCTCGGAGCGGGCCTTCGCGGCGGCTGCCTCGGCGTCGTCGGCGTGGCCGGCCGCGGCGTCCGCTGCCGCTCTGGCCTCCTGGGCGTTGCTGTCGGACACGTGGGCCTGGGCGTAGGCCTCCTTCGCGTCGGCCTTGGCGCGGGCGGCGTCGGCCTTCTGCTCCGCGTCCCATGCGTCGTCCCGCAAGTCGCGGGCCTTGTCACGGGCCGTGACCGCGGCGTTCTTCTTCTCGACCGCGGTGCCTTCGGCCGCCTCGGCCTTGTCCTTGGCGTCCTTGGCCTTTGTCGCCTCCCCTTCGGCGTTCTTCCGGTGCTGGGCGGCCTCGGCCTGCTTGGCCGCGGCCGTCTTCTTCTCCGCCTCGGCCGTCTTCTCCTCGGCCTCGGCGGCCAGGCGCTTGGCGTTGGCCTCGGCGGCGGCCGCCTTGGCCTCGCCCTCGGCCTTCAGGGCCTCGGCGAGCTTGGCCTCGGCGGTCTCCTTGTCCTTCTTGGCGTTGTCGCGGTGCACCTTCGCGGCGTCGGCCGCGGCCTTCGCCTGCAACTCGGCGGCGTGCGCCGCCTCCTTGCGGAACTCCGCCTTTGCCTGGGCGGCTTGGGCCAGGGCGCGCTGCGTGATGGTCGCACTGTTGCCGGCGGACGCGCGGGTGGCGGCCTCGGCTGTCTCGCCGGCCTTCACCATCGCCTCAAGTGCCGCTGCCGCTCCCTTGGTGACCTGGGCCTTCTGCTGGCCGACCAGCAGACCGCGGCCGCGGGGCGCACCGTTCGTGTCGGCGATGCCGTAGGCGGCCTGCTCGGCGGTGTCGCTGGCGGTCGCGGCCTTCTTCGCCGCGGCGGCCTCGGCCTTGAGGGCCGCGAGCTGCTTCTTCGCTCCCGCCTGGGCGTCCACGACGCCCTTCTTCGCCTTGTCGAACTGGGCTTTCGGCGGCACGGTCCCGTTGCTGCCGGACGGCTTGACGACGAACTTCTGCGCGTCGGTGCCGCCGCACGTCCACAGCCGTGCGTTCTGGCTGTTGTCGAATTTGCTGAGGTCCAGGCACTTGCCGGTGCCGACGTTCTTCAGACTGGTGGTGGCGCGCACGTTGTACTCCCAGGTCTGTGCCGGGGAGCTGCTGCATGTCCAGATCTGGATCTTCGTGCCGTCGGTGGAGTTGTTGCCCGACACGTCGACGCACTTCTGGGAGTTGACGTTCCGCAGGTGCAGACCCGCGTCGTCGCCGTAGACCTCCCACTTCTGTGCCGCCGAGCCGTTGCATGTGTAGATCTGGACCGGTGTGCCGTTGTCCTTCTTGCCGCCCTCGACGTCGAGGCACTTGCCCGTGGCGGCCTGCACCTCGATGACGGCCGGCTTGTCGCCGATCGCTCCGACGCCGCCCGGGGCCCAGTAGTCCTGCCAGCGCGCGAGGCGGTCGGCGATCCAGGAGTGGCCGAGCATCTCGCCCAGGGCCTTCGACCCGTTGGCGAGGGCCTTGGTGGCGTTCTGGTTGGCACCCAGGATCGTGTTGCGTTGCGTGGCCTGGGAGGCGATCTCCTGCTGCCACTCGGCGGCGGCGGTGGCGGAGACCTCGGTCAGTGCTTTGTTCGGGTCGATCGGGTCACGCCAGGCGCACGCGGCGAAACGGGACTTCAGGTCCTCGGTCGCGATGCGGTACTCCGCCGTGCCGGGCCGCGGGGCGCTGCGCGGGAAGCCTCCGGACGCGAGGAAGATACGGGCGTTGTCCGCACCGGTGGGTTCCAGACTCCAGTCGGACAGATGCTCGAATGCGTCCCGCTCGGCCAGCGCCCGGTTCCACTCGTCCGTCGGGAGGGACGGGTCCGGGTCCTTGCCGTACAGGGGCGTGCCGAGTTTCTTGACGGCCTCGACCGTCTTGGCGTCGGCCTTCGGCGTGGAGTCCTCGTAGAAGTCGCTGTCGTCTTTCCAGAACCGGTCGGCGATCCACTTGGTCAGGCCCGTCTGGGCGTAGAAGTCGTCTTCGCCGTCCTTGCTGCCGGGCGGCCACGCGAAGCCGGTGGCGGTGAAGCCGGCCGGGTTGGTCAGCCCCGCGAGCGGCTTCTGCCATCCGTCCCGCAGGGCGTGGATCGAGTTCAGGTCCTTGTCGGCGGCGTCCCGGTCCTTCCCGTAGGCCACGGCGAGCGGGGTCTGCTGCCAGTGCTGCCGGTCGGCCAGGGTGTGCAGCTTGTCCGGGGGCTGGTTGAGGCCGTCCTGCGCGACGGTGGCCATGGAGGGGCCGCCGAGGCGCAGGACGTCGGCCATCAGGCACTGGTCCTGCCGCAGTTGTTCCGCGGTGGTGTCCTCGTTCCAGTCGTACGAGTCACCCACCGGGGCGGCGTCCGTCGTGGTCGCCTTGTTGAGCGGATCGGGCGTCGCCATCAGGCCGGCGAGGATCGCGGCGGCGACGGAGACCGGAAGGATCCGGCCGAGGAGAGGGGTGGTGTGTCTGCGTGCTGGTCTGCGGAGCGGGCTGAGAGGCCCCGGGGGTCTGGAACGCAAGGCGTGCATCCCTTCGACGGGTGGTGACGGGACCGGGATTCAGCCGTCGGCGTCAGAAGCGGCCTGAGCCGCCCGACGCGGGAAGCAGGGACACGGAGCGCGGACACTGCGGCATGAGATGTCCCCCGTTGCGGCGACATCGTTCCCCCGGTCGCCTGATGGTCATGCGCTGATCCGAATGGGTCAGATCCGGGCAGGCGCGGCGTAACGATAGCCACAAGCGATCGGCTGTGGGCAGAGGGTGGCTGCGCTACGGAGGCTGGTGGCGTGAATCCACCTACCGCCCGGTAACCCTCGACGGGGGATCAGAATTCGCTCGCAAGGTGGGAGTTTCTGTGCCCTTACTGTGAAGGGTTCTGTCTGTGGCGGTCGGTCGCGAGCTTCAGGAACGGCCGAAAGTCACCCCTGGAGGCAGAGCCCGTTCCGCGTCGGGGAATTTCCGATTTCGGGCAGGAAGTGCCGGATCCGGGCGGTGTTCGGCCCGTAGGCTGCGCCCCATGTGCGGAATCGTGGGATACGTGGGGCCGCAGTCTGCGCTCGAGGTCGTGATGGCCGGGCTGAAGCGGCTGGAGTACCGGGGGTACGACTCGGCGGGTGTCGCCGTGCTGGCCGATGGTGGGCTGGCGGCGGCGAAGAAGGCCGGGAAGCTCCTCAACCTGGAGAAGGAACTGGACGGCCGGCCGCTGCCGACCGGAGCGACGGGCATCGGGCACACCCGGTGGGCCACACACGGCGGGCCGACGGACCTCAACGCCCACCCGCACCTCGACAACGCGGGCCGGGTCGCCGTCGTGCACAACGGCATCATCGAGAACTTCGCCGTGCTGAGGGCCGAGTTGGAGGAGCGGGGGCACGAGCTGGCCTCCGAGACCGACACCGAGGTCGTCGCCCATCTGCTCGCCGAGGAGTTCTCGTCCTGCGCGGATCTCGCGGAGTCGATGCGGCTGGTGTGCCGACGGCTGGAAGGCGCGTTCACCCTGGTGGCGGTGCACGCCGACGAGCCGGACGTGGTGGTGGGTGCCCGGCGGAACTCACCCCTGGTGGTGGGCGTCGGGGAAGGTGAGGCCTTCCTCGCCTCGGACGTCGCCGCGTTCATCGAGCACACGCGCGCGGCGATCGAGCTGGGCCAGGACCAGGTGGTGGAGCTGCGCCGGGACGGCGTGGTGGTGACGGGCTTCGACGGCCGCCCCGCCGAGGTCCGTTCGTTCCACGTCGACTGGGACGCGTCGGCCGCGGAGAAGGGCGGCTACGACTACTTCATGCTCAAGGAGATCGCCGAGCAGCCCAAGGCCGTCGCCGACACGCTGCTGGGCCGGATCGACGGCTCCGGCTCGCTGACCCTGGACGAGGTGCGGATTTCGCCGCGGGTGCTCCGGGAGATCGACAAGGTCGTCATCGTCGCCTGCGGTACGGCCTTCCACGCCGCGATGATCGCCAAGTACGCCATCGAGCACTGGACGCGCCTGCCGTGCGAGGTGGAACTGGCCAGTGAGTTCCGCTACCGGGACCCGATCCTGGACGCGCAGACCCTGGTCATCGCGATCTCGCAGTCCGGCGAGACCATGGACACGCTGATGGCGCTGCGTCACGCCCGGGAGCAGGGCTCCAAGGTCCTGGCCATCTGCAACACCAACGGTTCGACGATCCCGCGCGAGTCGGACGCGGTGCTGTACACGCACGCCGGGCCGGAGGTGGCCGTCGCGTCCACCAAGGCGTTCCTGACGCAGCTCGTGGCGTGTTACCTGGTCGCGCTGTATCTGGGGCAGGTGCGGGGCACCAAGTGGGGCGACGAGATCCGGGCGGTGATCCGCGACCTGTCGTCGATCGCCGGGGCGGTGGAGCAGGTCCTCGGGACGATGGAGCCGGTGCGGGAGCTGGCCCGCTCGCTCGCCGCCAAGGACACGGTGCTGTTCCTCGGGCGGCATGTGGGATATCCGGTGGCGCTCGAGGGCGCGCTGAAGCTCAAGGAGCTGGCCTACATGCACGCCGAGGGGTTCGCGGCGGGGGAGTTGAAGCACGGGCCGATCGCTCTGATCGAGGAGGACCTGCCCGTGGTCGTCGTGGTGCCGTCGCCGCGGGGGCGGTCCGTGCTCCACGACAAGATCGTGTCCAACATCCAGGAGATCCGGGCGCGGGGGGCGCGGACGATCGTGATCGCGGAGGAGGGGGACGAGGCGGTGGTGCCGTACGCGGACCACCTGATCCGGATCCCGGTCACCCCGACGCTGCTTCAGCCGCTGGTGGCGACCGTGCCGCTCCAGGTGTTCGCCTGCGAGTTGGCGACGGCCCGGGGCAACGAGGTGGATCAACCTCGGAACCTGGCGAAGTCGGTGACGGTGGAGTAGGCAACGAGAAGGGGCGAACGGCGAGTGCCGATCGCCCCCCCCGTGCGGCTGGTGACTACCAGTTGATGCAGGTCTTCGGGACCCAGCCGTTCACCTTGTCGCCGCCGTAGTACCACATGTTGCTGCTCTTGCCGCAGGCCGTGCACGAGCCGCCCTTGTAGGCCTTGCCGTCGTTGCAGATGCCGCCCCGCTTGCCTTTGGTGCGATGCCGTTTGCTCATCGCGGTCATCGCGAACTGTACAAGGGGGAGGGGGAGTTCAGAGGCGGTGGGTGACGGTTGCTGCCGGGAAGGCGAGGGGTGGCTCGGGTCCCCGGCCGGGCGCTGCGTGAGGGGTGTCAGTACGGGTAGGTCCAGGGCGCCGGCGGGGTGGGGCTGTACGGGAGCTTGGTCCAGCCCTCCGGGGTCACGCGGTAGAAGTCGCCGTTGTCGCCGTCCATCCGCGAGCTGCCGTTCACGTGCACGACGTCCGCGTGGAGGCGGTAGTGGAAGCCACCCATCATGCCGACCACCCGGAAGAAGATCCGTACGTCCAGCCCCTCCGTGAGGGGAGACAGCGGTGGCAGGAGGTGCTCGATCTCGTCGAAGCAGCTGCCGGTGCGCTCCCGCAGCATGGCGTGGAAGTGGTGCTCCAGCGCGTCGGCGGGGGAGGGGAGCCGCCGCACCGCGACCGGCTCCAGGAGCTCCAGCAGGTGCGTGTGGCCCCGCTCCCGGGCGATGTCCACGGGGCGCCGTCCGTCCCGGGTGCGCTGCGTGCGCCAGGCGCCGTGCGCGATCAGCCGGGAGACGACGGCGATGCCCGCGCCGTGCCAGGCGGCCTGGTGCAGCGGGGCGAAGCCGGAGCGGTACCCGGGGCGGGGGAGGTTGACCCATCCGGGGTTCTCTCCCAGCTCCCCGATCACGCCGTCCCAGTCGGCGTCCCGGGCCAGGTCCGAGAACCGGTCCCGGCCCTTCAGGTACCAGTCCCCGTAGCGGTCGCGGTCGGTGAGGCCGTCCCATTCCATGCTGATCATGCTAGTCACCCCGAGGAAAACGCCGTGGCGCCACCGTAGGGTGCTGCGCATGAGCATCATCGGGGTCGGGATCGACGTCGCCGAGATCGAGCGGTTCGCGGCGTCTTTGGAGCGTACGCCCGCGCTGGCCGAGCGGCTGTTCGTGGAGCGGGAGTTGTCGCTGCCCAGTGGGGAGCGCCGGGGTGTCGCCTCGCTCGCCGCCCGGTTCGCCGCCAAGGAAGCCCTGGCCAAGGCGCTCGGCGCCCCGGCCGGACTGCTCTGGACCGACGCGGAGGTCTACGTCGAGGACAGTGGGCGGCCCCGGCTGCGGGTGACCGGGACCGTGGCCGCGCGGGCCGCCGAACTCGGCGTGCGGTCCTGGCACGTGTCGCTGAGTCATGACGCGGGTGTGGCGTCGGCCGTCGTCGTCGCGGAGGGGTGACCCGAGGGCCGGAACGGTCAGGACATGGCCCACAGGAGCATGACCGTGCCGAGGAAGCCCGCCGCGCCCAGCGCCGTCCCCGTCGCCGCCGTCCACAGCCGGCCCGTGCCCTTGCGGGCGTAGTGCATGCCCATCACGCCGAACGTGATGGCCAACGCCCCGGCCAGCACCGTCCAGGGAATCAGGAAGGCCCACGTGCCCACGGCCGAGAAGGCGCCGAGGACGAGTGCCGTGGGGCCGAGGGCGGTGGCGGGTGAGTCGGTCGCCGTGGAGGTGGTGGATCCGGCCATGGTCTGGCCTCCCCTGCTCGAGCCAATTTTTTGAACGAGTTCAAATCTTATGGTCGATCATAGCGACTTCCGGGAGGGCACGGCATGTCCACGGTGCAAGGCGTCGACATTCGGGGCGGGCAGCACTGCGAGACCACGACTCTCGGAGTGCTGCTGCGGCACCAGGGGCTCGATCTGTCCGAGCCCATGCTCTTCGGCCTCGGCGCCGGTCTGTCCTTCGTCTACTGGGACAGCAAGAGCATGGAGTTCCCTTTCCTCGGCGGACGGGTCAAGCCCTTCGAACTCACCAGGAACCTGGCCGGCAGGCTCGGGCTGGAGCTCGTGGTGCGGGAGACCGGGTCCGCCCGCAAGGGGTGGGAGAACGTGGCGGCGGCCATCGACGCCGGGCGCCCCGTCGGGCTCCAACTCGACAGCTACCACCTGGACTACTTCAGTGAGAAGGTGCACTTCGGCGGCCATGTCGTCGCCCTGTACGGCTACGACGAGCGGGACGCCTACCTGGTGGACACCGAGCAGCAGGGCGGCGCCGTGTCCACCGGTCTGGACGGTCTCGCCCGGGCCAGGGCCGCACGCGGGCCGATGACCGCCCGGCACCGGTCCTTCACCCTCACCGTTCCGGAGAAGCCGCCCGCCCCGCGGGACCGGATCGTCCCCGCCGTCACCGCCTGCGCGGACGCCTTCCTCGCCCCGCCCATCGCCAACCTCGGCCACCGGGGCATCGAGAAGGCCGGGAAGCTCGTACCCACCTGGCTCGGGCGCACCGACGACCCGGGTCGGGACCTGCCGCGAGCCGCCCTCCTGATGGAGCGGGCCGGCACCGGCGGAGCCCTGTTCCGCAACCTCTACCGCGACTTCCTCGCCGAGTCCGCCGAGTTGCTCGACAGCGGACCTCTGCGTACCGGGCACCGGCTGTACGCCGAGGCGGCCGGCCTGTGGTCCGATGTCGCCGCTCTGATCACCGAAGCCGGTGAGCCGGGCGATGAACAGGCCCTCGTCCGGGCGGGCGTCGTCCTCTTCGACATCGCGCGCGTCGAACGCGATGCCATGCGGGCGCTGAGCCGCCTGCGTGACGAAGCCCCCGCCGGGTGAGTGCGAGGGCTCGGACGGCGGGCCTCAGCAGATCGACTGGCTGCTGTTCACCCGCGTGATGTTGCGGAACGTGGTGTTCTCACCGCACGGGCTCTCCCTGAGGGCCGAGTTGGTGACCGTCAGGTTCTGGACGGTGATGTCCTTGTTGTTGGGGAACTCCGAGCGGGCGGCCAGCCGCAGCTCGCCACCGCCCGAGATCGTGCCGCTCTGGGCCGCGAGACTGACGTTGTAGCAGTTCTCGATCAGGACCGAGTTGTTGCCGGTGTTGGTGAGGGTGACCTTGTCGATCGTCGCACCGCCGCTCTCCGAGACGCAGAACACCCCGCGTCCGCCGCCCCGGGCGACGACCTCGCCGACCCGGATGTTGGTCGGGTAGCCGCTGCCGATCCGGCCGTTGCGGTTGGCCATGCGGAAGGCCGCGTAGCCGGTGCCCGTGCCCGCGTTCTCCGCGTCCACCTTGGTGACGCTCGCGTTGACGGTCTGGTTGAGCAGGAGGCCCGACTCGCCCACGTCGCGGGCGGTGACCGTGCCGATGGTGAGGCCGTCGACGCCGTAGGTCTCGACCGCGTGGCTGGACGCGCCGGAGACGTAGACGTCGCCGATGCGGACGTTGCGCGTCCACTGGCTGGTGTCGCCGCGGTTGTCGATACGGACGCCCAGGCCGCGCGAGAGGCGCATGTCGATCTGGCCGAGCACCACGTTCTGGACGTTGCGCAGGAAGATGCCGTACAGCGGGGCGCCGGTGAGCTTGAGGTTCTGCACCTCGATGTCGCGGGTGCCGCGGGAGTACACCGGCGCCTGGTCGCCCGAGCCGCTGCCCGTGACGTCGATGGTGCCGCAGACGTCGAGGACGGTGTAGCTCGGGAGGGAGATGCGGGAGCCCGCCGAGATCGAGCCGGAGCCCCGGACCACGACCCGCTCCTTCGACGTACGCCCCGCGGTGAGGCTGTTGACCGCCGCCTGGACGGCCGCGCGCATGTCGGTGCCGGTATAGACGGTGCTGCCGCCGCGCCGGGCGGTCCAGGTGCCGCCGCTCCGCACGGCCTCCGCCTGGTAGGAGCCGTCACCGCAGGCGGCCGCTCGGGTGGGGACGGCGGTGGCGGGAGCGGTCAGGGTGCCTGCCGCCGTCAGGAGGGCGGTGGCGCCGGCGGCGGCGAGTAATGCGGCTCTGCGTCCCATGGGGGCCTCGGATTCTTCGGACGTGGGGGGTGGGGGTGGGGGGTGGGGGTGGCTGGTGAGGGTGGAACGTGGGGTGGGCAAGCGCTTTCTGTGCGGCCGGGATTCTGGCAAAGGGCTCGCAAAGCGTCAATGGGTCCGGTGCGGCCGGGAGTTGCCGGGGCTGCGACACGGTTTCCGATCACGCGCGATACACGGGAGTGGCCCGGCGGTCCTACGGGAAACTCGACCGCATGCGTAGTGCGTACAGCGTGGAGACGGTCAGGACCGCCGAGCGGGAGCTGATGGCGCGGCTGCCGGAGGGGGCGCTGATGCAGCGCGCCGCCGCCGGACTCGCCGCCGCCTGTGCCGACCTGCTGGGACGGGTGTACGGCAGCCGGGTCGTGCTGCTGGTCGGCAGCGGCGACAACGGAGGTGACGCGCTGTACGCCGGTGCCCGGCTGGCCCGGCGCGGGGCCGGGGTCACGGCGGTGCTGCTCGCGCCGGAGCGGGCTCATGCCGGGGGGCTCGCGGCGCTGCGGCGGGCCGGGGGGCGGGCCGTGGGGGTTGGCGGAGCCGGGGGAGCCGGTGGGGAAACGGGAGCCGGTGGGGCCGTAGGGGGTGGTGGGGCCGTAGGTGGCGCCGTCGAGGAGCTGGTCGAGCGGGCGGATCTTGTCGTCGACGGCATCGTGGGGATCGGCGGGAAGGGCGGGCTGCGCCCGGACGCGGTGCCGCTGGCCGCCGCCGCCGAGCGGTCGCGGGGCGCGGTCGTCGCCGTCGATCTGCCGAGCGGGGTCGACGCCGACACCGGCGAGGTGCGCGGGACCGCCGTACGGGCGGATCTGACCGTGACGTTCGGGACGCACAAGCCGGGGCTGCTGATCGACCCGGCACGGGAGTACGCGGGGTCCGTGCGGCTGGTGGACATCGGGCTGGAGCTGCCGGTCGAGCCGGAGCTGGAGGCCTTGCAGCACACGGACGTGGCGCGGCTGCTGCCGGTGCCGCGGGCCGAGAGCGACAAGTACCGGCGCGGTGTGGTCGGGATCGCCGCCGGGTCGGCGCGCTACCCGGGCGCCGCCGTGCTCGCCGTCGCGGGCGCGCTGCGGGGCGGGGCCGGGGCCGTGCGGTACGTCGGGCCGGCCGGGGACGCCGTCATCGCACGGTTTCCCGAGACGCTCGTGTCGGACCAGGGGCCGAAGCACGCCGGGCGGGTGCAGGCGTGGGTGGTCGGGCCCGGGGCCGGGGACGACGCGGCGACGGTGGCGGAGGTGCTGGCGGCGGAGGTGCCGGTGCTGATCGACGCGGACGGGTTGCGGCTGGCCGACGCGTCGGCCGTACGGGCCCGGCGGGCGCCGACGTTGATGACGCCGCATGCCGGGGAGGCGGCGGCGCTGCTCGGGGTCGACCGGGGGGAGGTCGAGGGGGCCCGGCTGGCGGCGGTGCGGGAACTGGCTGGGCGGTACGGGGCGACCGTGCTGCTGAAGGGGTCGACCACGTTGGTGGCGGACTCCGGGGGCGGGGCGGTGCGGGTGAATCCGACGGGGACGTCCTGGCTGGCGACGGCGGGGAGTGGGGACGTGTTGTCGGGGCTGGCGGGGTCCTTGCTGGCGGCGGGGCTTTCGGCGGTGGATGCGGGGAGTGTGGGGGCGTACGTGCACGGGCTGGCCGGGCGGCTGGCGGCGGGTGGGGCGCCTGTGGGGGCGCATGATGTGGCCGAGGGGGTTCCGGAGGCCTGGCGGAATGTTCTTGGGTGAGTGATTCGCCGGGGCGTGTGGGTGGGGGGTGTGCGGGTGGGTGGGGGTTGCTGTGGGGGTGGGTCGCCCCCTCCGCCCCTTCCCGTCCCGAGTCCGGGGGCTGCCGCCCCCGGGCCCCCGCTTTCGGCCTGGACGGCCTCGTCCTCAAGCGCCGGACGGGCTGGGTGGGGGTGGGCTGGGTCTTCGTGGTCGGGCGCCCTGCTTCGGCCTGGGGGCCTCGTCCTCAGGCGTCGGACGCCCCGGTTCGGTCTGGGGGGCTTCGTCCTCAGGCGTCGGACGGGCTGGGTGGGGCTGAGGTGGGTGTGTGGGCGGCCTACCGGGGCCGCTGCCTAGGGGGCGTTCGGGCGCTCTGAGACACTGGGCGCGATGAGCGAGAGAACTGTCCCGTCCACCGCGCCCCTGCGGGCGCGTGCGGAGATCGATCTGGCCGCCCTGCGGGCCAATGTGCGTGCTCTGCGTGCCCATGCGCGGGGCGCGGCCCTGATGGCCGTGGTGAAGTCCGAGGCGTACGGCCACGGGGCTGTGCCGTGTGCCCGGGCGGCCGTCGCCGCGGGGGCGGACTGGCTGGGCACGGCCACGCCCGAGGAGGCCCTCGCCCTGCGGGCCGCCGGGCTGCCGGGCCGCATCATGTGCTGGCTGTGGACGCCCGGCGGGCCCTGGCGTGAGGCGATCGAGGCGGACCTCGACGTGTCCGTGAGCGGGATGTGGGCCCTCGGTGAGGTCACCGCCGCCGCCCGGCTCGCCGGCCGGCCCGCCCGCGTGCAGCTCAAGGCCGACACGGGGCTCGGGCGCAACGGCTGCCAGCCCGGTGACGACTGGGCCGAGCTGGTCCGGGAGGCGCTGCGGGCCGAGGCCGAGGGGTTGCTGCGCGTCACGGGACTGTGGTCGCACTTCGCCTGTGCCGACGAGCCCGGCCATCCCTCGATCGCGGCCCAGATCGGCCTCTTCCGGGAGATGGTCGGCTACGCCGAGGAGCAGGGGGTCCGCCCCGAGGTCCGGCACATCGCCAACTCGCCCGCCACCCTCACCGTCCCCGAGAGCCACTTCGACCTCGTCCGGACCGGCATCGCCCTCTACGGCATCTCGCCCAGCCCCGAACTCGGCACCCCGGCCGACTTCGGGCTGCGGCCGGTCATGACGCTGTCCGCCTCGCTCGCCCTGGTCAAGCACGTCCCGGGCGGACACGGCGTGAGCTACGGCCACCGGTATGTGACGCCCGGCGAGACGACCCTCGGCCTGGTGCCGCTGGGCTACGCGGACGGCATCCCGCGGCACGCCTCCTCAGCGGGCCCGGTCCTGGTCGAGGGCAAGTGGCGCACGATCGCCGGGCGGGTCGCCATGGACCAGTTCGTGGTCGACCTGGGCGGTGACGAGCCCGCGGCGGGCGCTCAGGCGGTGCTCTTCGGGCCCGGGGACCGCGGCGAGCCCACCGCCGAGGACTGGGCCCAGGCGGCCGGAACCATCGCCTACGAGATCGTGACGCGGATCGGAACGCGCGTTCCCCGCGTCTATGTGAATGCGTCTCCGTGAGTGTGGGGTCCGCGCATGTGTCTCCGTGAATGTGTCTCCGTGATTGCGTCTGTGTGAATGAGCGACGGGACAGGTGACTCGGAAGGGGAACTCGTCACCCGAAGCACGGCAGCCACGCATACAACAGCAGCACCGAACAGCATCAAGACCGACAGCAAGACCGACAGCAGCAGCGGTAATGCGTTGAGCAGCCCGGCGAAGAGGAGCGGTACGTGAGCGAGAGCAGTGCGGAGGTCGTCGCGCACGCCGCCTCCGCGGCCGTCGCGGCCTCCGCCGCGGGGGCGGCGGGAGGCTGGCGCCGGGCGACCGGCATCGCGGGCGTCGCGATAGGCGTGGTGGCCGCGGGCGCGGCCGCCGGTGTCGCCCTGGAACGGATGACCGTCGGACGCGGCATGCGCCAGAAGGCGCGGCTCGCGCTCGACTCGGCGGGCCCCTACGGCTCGCTGCGCGGCATGCCCGGCAAGGCGTTCGCCGACGACGGCACGGAGCTGTACTACGAGGTCGACGACGTCGACCCGGAGGCCGCCCCCGCCACCGGCCCACGCCGCCGGAGGCTCTTCGGACGCAAGTCCCCGGCCCCCGTCACGGTCGTTTTCAGTCATGGTTACTGCCTGAACCAGGACTCCTGGCACTTCCAGCGGGCGGCGCTCAGGGGCGTCGTACGGACCGTGCACTGGGACCAGCGCAGCCATGGCCGCTCCGGCCGTGGCGTGGCCCAGGCGCGGAACGAGGCGGTCACCATCGAGCAGCTGGGCCGCGACCTGAAGGCCGTCATCGACGCGGCCGCGCCCGACGGGCCCATCGTGCTGATCGGGCACTCGATGGGCGGCATGACCGTGATGGCGCTGGCCGACCAGTACCCGGAGCTGATCCGGGAGCGGGTCGTCGGGGTCGCCTTCGTGGGGACGTCGTCGGGACGGCTCGGCGAGGTGAACTACGGCCTTCCGGTCGCGGGCGTCAACGCGGTGCGGCGGGTCCTGCCCGGGGTGCTGAAGGCGCTGGGGCAGCAGGCCGAGCTGGTGGAGAAGGGGCGCCGGGCCACGGCTGACCTGTTCGCCGGGATCATCAAGCGGTACTCGTTCGCGTCCCGGGACGTCGACCCGGCCATCGCCCGGTTCGCCGAGCGGATGATCGAGAGCACGCCCATCGACGTGGTCGCCGAGTACTACCCGGCGTTCAACGACCACGACAAGACCGAGGCGCTCGCCCACTTCACCGACCTGCCGGTCCTCGTGCTGGCCGGTGTGCAGGACCTGGTCACGCCCAGTGAGCACAGTGAGGCCATCGCCGATCTGCTGCCGGAGGCCGAGCTGGTGCTGGTGCCGGACGCGGGGCACCTGGTGATGCTGGAACACCCGGAAGTGGTCACCGACCGCCTCGCCGACCTGCTCACCCGCACGGGTGCCGTGCCCGCAGGGGCTACGGTGAAGGGCTATGGAAGCACCAGCACCGCACAACCCGGCTGAGCCCGGATCCGTCCAGATCGTCGTCACCTCCCCCGAGCAGATGCGGGAGCTGGGCCGCCGGCTCGCGAAACTGCTGCGCGCGGGTGACCTGGTGATGCTCAGCGGGGAGCTGGGGGCGGGCAAGACGACGCTGACCCGTGGGCTGGGCGAGGGGCTCGGCGTGCGCGGAGCCGTCACCTCGCCGACCTTCGTGATCGCCCGGGTGCATCCGTCGCTGGGCGACGGGCCGCCGCTGGTCCACGTCGACGCGTACCGGCTCTCCGGCGGTCTCGACGAGATGGAGGACCTCGACCTCGACGTCTCGCTGCCCGAGTCCGTGGTCGTCGTGGAGTGGGGCGAGGGCAAGGTCGAGGAACTGACCGAGGACCGGCTCCAGGTCGTCATCCACCGGGCGGTGGGCGACACGACGGACGAGGTCCGGCAGATGACCGTCACCGGTCTGGGGGAACGCTGGGCGTCGGCCGACCTGAGCGTGCTCGCGGCGTAGCCCCGGTCGCGTGGTGTTTTGATGAACGTTCCGACGACGTGTCGGCAAGATGTTGCGTCCGGCGTCTCGTACGTGGTCACATGGGGTATCCAGTCCGTAGTTAGGTGTGCCTAACTACGTCCGCCCCCGCCCTTCAGGAGGCGTCCATGTCGGCTACACAGAGCAAGGGCCAGCCGCTGCCGTTCGCGGTCGCCGGGGTGTCCATGCGCGATCTGCTGGCGGCGGGCGAGGCGGCGGTGCTGGTCTCCACACCCCCGTGCGGTCCCGACCCGGAGCTCTCCGAGCCGGCCGAGGACCACCGCGAGGCCGCCTAGAGCCTGCCGGGGCAGGCCCTGGGGCCTGTCGGACAGGCCTGGGGCCCGACGGACAGGCCTGGGCTCGTCGGTCAGGCCCTAGCGGACGACCACGACCTTGCGTCCGATCGTCGCGAACGTCCACATCGCCGCGCCGTCCACCCGTGACTCGCGGATACCGCCCGTGCGTGCCTGACCGGCGGGTGGGGACGCGGCTGCCGAGCCGCCCACGGCCGCGCTGAAGCCGATGACCACGCCCTGCACGCTGGTGAAGCGCACGACGTGCTCGACGGGGACGCCGTCGGAGCCGGTGATCGTGTTCGAGCGGGACGTGACCGTGTAGGTGCCCGGGACCGGGTCCACCTGGCTGGGGTCGACCTCGAACGTACGGGTGACCACCTCGTCGGTGCCGACCAGCCACACCCGGTCGCCGCGCAGGGAGTACACGACCCGTGCGCCGGTGCCGGAAGCGTCCGGCAGCGCGGACGGGTCCTTCCTGACCTGGGGCGCCTTCGAGGCCGCCGGTGAGGCGCCCGCCTGCGGCCTGCCCAGACCGGCCGGGACGCTCTGCGACGCCTGATGGGCGAGGTAGCCGACCGTGGCGAGGGCCGCGGCGGTGAGCCCGGCCACGATCCCCGAGCTGCTGACTGCCACCGTCGTCCACCTCCGCGTCGTACCACCCTGCCGTGCACGCCGTGTCCGCCGTGCCGTGACGGAAGGTGACGGTAGCAGCAGGTGACGACCCGGCAGGCGCGACCGTGCCGGGCCATGGGGCCCGTGTCGGACGTACCGCCGGCCCCGCGGCGCACGGCACGCACTCCCCGGGGCTCTCGGCTTCGCCGAGCAGGGGGCACCCCCATGCCCCGTTGCCGAAGCGCCCACGTCGCTCCACCACGAGGACGCTCCGGGGCGCCTTGCGATCGCACGCACCGTGCGCCGCGGGGCCCCGCCCTGCGGGCGGACGACGTTACGTCCGACACGGGCCCCGGGGAGCCGTAGGCTGTTTGCGTGCTCTTGCTCGCTCTGGATACCGCCACACCCGCCGTCACCGTCGCACTGCACGACGGCCGCGACGTCATCGCCTCGTCGAGTCAGGTGGACGCGCGGCGGCACGGGGAACTGCTGCTGCCGGCGATCGACCGGGTGCTCGCCGAGGCCGGCCTGAAGCTCGACGCCGTCACCGGGATCGCCGTCGGCATCGGCCCGGGCCCGTACACCGGGCTGCGCGTCGGACTGATGACCGCCGAGACCTTCGGCCTCGCGCTCGGCGTCCCCGTGCACGGCGTGTGCACACTGGACGCGCTCGCCTACGCCGCCGACCTGCAAGGCCCGTTCGTCGTGGCGACCGACGCCCGCCGCAAGGAGGTGTACTGGGCGCGCTACACCGACTCCCGCACCCGCGTCGGCGACCCGGCCGTCGACCGGCCCGCCGACATCGCCGAGCAGGTCGAGGGCCTGCCAGCGGTCGGCGCGGGCGCGCTGCTCTACCCGGACACCTTCCCCAAGGCGCACGAGCCCGAGCACGTGTCCGCCGCCGCCCTCGCCCGGCTGGCCGCCGAGCGGCTCGCCGCGGGCGGGGACCTCCCCGAGCCCCGGCCGCTGTACCTGCGCCGGCCCGACGCCCAGGTCCCCAAGAACTACAAGGTGGTCACCCCCAAGTGACCGAGCCCATGACGTGTGTGCTGCGCGAGATGCGCTGGTGGGACATCGACCCCGTGCTGGAGCTGGAGCGGAAGCTGTTCCCCGACGACGCCTGGTCGCGGGGCATGTTCTGGTCCGAGCTGGCCCACGCGCGCGGGCCCGGGGCGACGCGGAAGTACCTGGTGGCCGAGGCGGGGGACCGGATCGTCGGGTACGCCGGTCTCGCCTCCTCCGGCGAGCAGGCCGACATCCAGACCATCGCCGTCACCCGGGACCAGTGGGGGACCGGGCTCGGCGGCCGCCTGCTCACCGAACTCCTGCGGGCCGCGACCGCCTTCGAGTGCGCCGAGGTGATGCTGGAGTGCCGCGTGGACAACATCCGCGCGCAGAAGCTCTACGAGCGGTTCGGCTTCGAGGCCATCGGCTTCCGGCGCGGCTACTACCAGCCGGGGAACGTGGACGCCCTGGTGATGCGCCTGACAGACCCTTCAACTTCCGTACAAGGAACCGAGATCAATGGCTGACGAACCACTCGTCCTCGGCATCGAGACCTCCTGCGACGAGACCGGCGTCGGCATCGTCCGCGGCACCACCCTGCTGGCCGACGCCGTCGCCTCCAGCGTCGACGAGCACGCCCGCTTCGGCGGTGTCGTGCCCGAGGTCGCCTCCCGGGCGCACCTGGAGGCGATGGTGCCCACCATCGACCGCGCGCTGAAGGAGGCCGGGGTGAGCGCGCGGGACCTGGACGGTATCGCCGTCACCGCGGGCCCGGGGCTCGCCGGCGCCCTGCTGGTCGGCGTCTCCGCGGCGAAGGCCTACGCCTACGCCCTCGGCAAGCCCCTCTACGGCGTCAACCACCTCGCCTCCCACATCTGCGTCGACCAGCTGGAGCACGGCGCGCTGCCCGAGCCGACCATGGCGCTGCTGGTGTCCGGCGGCCACTCCTCGCTGCTGCTGTCGAGCGACATCACCTCCGACGTCCGCCCGATGGGCGCGACCATCGACGACGCGGCCGGTGAGGCCTTCGACAAGATCGCGCGGGTGCTGAACCTGGGCTTCCCGGGCGGGCCGGTCATCGACCGGTACGCGCGCGAGGGCGACCCGAACGCGATTGCCTTCCCGCGCGGACTGACCGGCCCGCGCGACCCGGCCTACGACTTCTCCTTCTCGGGGCTGAAGACGGCCGTGGCGCGCTGGATCGAGGCCAAGCGGGCCGCGGGGGAGGAGGTCCCGGTGCGGGACGTCTCGGCCTCCTTCCAGGAGGCGGTCGTGGACGTGCTGACCCGCAAGGCCGTCCGGGCCTGCAAGGACGAGGGCGTCGACCACCTGATGATCGGTGGCGGGGTGGCCGCCAACTCCCGGCTGCGGGCCCTGGCCCAGGAACGCTGCGAGGCGGCCGGGATCCGGCTGCGCGTGCCGCGGCCCAAGCTGTGCACGGACAACGGCGCGATGGTCGCCGCGCTCGGCGCCGAGATGGTGGCCCGCAACCGGGCCGCGTCGAGCTGGGACCTGCCGGCGGACTCCTCGCTTCCGGTGACGGAGCCTCATGTGCCGGGCCACCACCACGGCCACGACCATGTGCACGAGGTCAGCAAGGAGAACCTCTACTCGTGACGGTCGCCCTGATGTGGGAAGCGCGGGCCGTGGCCGGACGCGGCGAGGACCTGCTGGCCTGGGCCCGCGCCCAGGAGCTCCCCCGTGAGCCCCAGCGCCGCGAGACCCTGCGCGCTCCCCAGGACAGGGTCCTCGTCATCACCTGGTGGGACGCCCCGTACGACGCCGAGCTGCCCGAGCTGCCGGAGCCGGACGGAGAGCTGGTCACCAGGGCGGTGCACCGGTGGCGGTTCGAGTCGCTGGGCCTGGGCTGAGCGGGCCGGTCACTCCACGCCGCTGACCTCCGTCGCGCACCGCAGCCGCCGGTCGGTGCCGAGCACCCGGAGCGGACCCGTGAGGGTGAGGCGCGCGGTGTGCCGTACGTCCGCGCTGGACGCCGCCAGCCTCAGTTCCAGGGCGCCGGGTTCGACCACCCGGCGGCCCGAGCGGTCGGTGAAGGACGACAGGTCCGCATGGAAGCGGAACGTCACCCGGACCGCCTCGCCCGGGTCCGCCGTCACCCGCTGGTAGCCGATCAGCCGCATGTCGGGGCGGGTCACCGACGCCACCGGGTCGTGCAGGTACAGCTGCACGACCTCCGCGCCCTCGCGGTCGCCCGTGTTGCGGACGGTCACCGACACGTCGTACGTCCCGTCCGTGCCGAGCTCCGCCGGCTCCTCGCCGCCCGTGCCGTCCTCCCACGCGAACGCCGTGTACGAGCGGCCGTGGCCGAAGGCGTACAGCGGCGTCGGGTCGAGGTTGCTGACCTCGCCCGCGAGGCCGAGGGGCGGCTGGAGGTACGTCCAGGGCTGGCCGCCGGGGACCTGCGGGACGCTCACCGGGAGGCGCCCCGACGGGTTCACGCGGCCCGACAGCACTCCCGCGACCGCCGGGCCGCCCTCCTCCCCGGGGAAGAAGGCCTGTACGACCGCGCCCAGGCGGCCGTGCCACCGGCCCAGGGCGTAGGGGCGGCCGGTCAGCAGGACCAGCACCACGGGGACGCCCGTGGCCAGCAGCGCGTCCAGCAGTTCGCCCTGGGCGCCCGGGAGCCTCAGGTCCGTCGCGTCGCAGCCCTCGCCCGAGGTGCCGCGGCCGAACAGGCCCGCCCGGTCACCGAGGACCGCCACGCACACGTCCGCCTCAGCCGTACGGGCGACGGCCTCCTCGAAGCCCGCGGTGTCCGGGTCCGTGACGTCGCAGCCCTGCGCGAACGTCACCTTGGCGTCGGGGAGTTCGGTGCGCAGGGCGTCCAGGACGGTCGGGATCTCGATGCCGACCGGCACGTCGGGGTGGTGGGGCAGGACGTGGGACGGGAAGGAGTAGCAGCCCAGCATGGCCAGGGCGTCGGCGGCCCGGGGGCCGACCACCGCGATGCGGGTGTCGGGGGCCAGCGGGAGCAGGCCGTCGGGGTTGTCGAGCAGGACGACCGACTCCTCGGCCAGGCGGCGGGCCAGGACGCGGTTGCCCGTCGAGTCGAGGTCGACCGCGGTGGCGGGCTCGGGGGTCCAGTCCTCGTCCAGCAGGCCCAGTTCGCACTTCTGGAGCAGGACGCGGCGGGCCGCGCGGTCCACGAGCTCCTCGGGGACCTGACCCGAGCGGACCGCGTCCAGCAGCGGCTGCCCGTAGCACTTGAGCGTGGGCAGTTCGACGTCGATACCGGCCGCGAGCGCCGCGTGGGCCGCCTCGGCGGGGGTGCCGGCGACGCGGTGCAGGGTCTGGAGGAAGCCGATGCCGAAGTAGTCCGCGACCACCGTGCCGGTGAACCCCCACTCCTCGCGCAGCAGGCGGGTCAGCAGCTCGGGGTCCGCGGAGGCCGGGACGCCGTCGGTCTCGGTGTAGGCGGCCATCACCGAGCGGGGCCCGCCCTCGCGCACCGCCATCTCGAAGGGCGGCAGGGTGACGTCCGCGAACTCGCGGACACCGGCCCGCACCGGTGCCAGGTTGCGCGCCCCGGCCGAGGAGGCGTACCCGGCGAAGTGCTTGAGCGTGGCGACGACCCCGGCCGACTCCAGGCCCCGCACGTAGGCCGTGCCGATCGTGCCGACCAGGTACGGGTCCTCGCCGATGGTCTCCTCCACCCGCCCCCAGCGCGGATCACGGACGACGTCCAGGACGGGCGCGAGGCCCTGGTGGACACCGGCCGAGCGCAGGTCGTCGCCGATGCGCCGGGCCATCTCCCCGACCAGCGGAGGGTCCCAGGTGGCGCCCCAGGCCAGGGGGACGGGGTAGGCCGTGGCCCGCCAGGCGGTGAAGCCGGCCAGGCACTCCTCGTGCGCGATCGCCGGGATGCCGAAACGGCCGGCCTCGCTGATACGGCGCTGGGCGCGGGCAAGGGCCTGCGCGCCCAGCGCCGGGTCCACGGGGGCGGTGCCGAAAGATCGCGTGAGCTGCCCCAGGCCGTGGGTGATCAGCTCGTCCCAGTCGTGGTCGGCGGTCATGTCGTGCTGGTGCGGGGCGACGCCGTCGCCGTCCGTCGCGGCGCCCACCCACACGCCGTACAGCTGGGCGGTCTTCTCCTCCAGGGTCATCCGGGAGAGCAGGTCGTCGACGCGGGCGGCGGCGGTCAGGGCGGGGTCACGCCAGGGCGCGGTGGTCATGAAGCTCCTGTCGGGTGGACGGGACGGCCCTCTGACGGATGGTGCTGACGAGCGCGTGAACGGTGCTGACGATCGTCTCCCGCGCCCTGTTTCACGAATGTTTCGTTATACACGTCGAATGTTCCGGGAACCTATGGCGCCACGAGGACTTCGTCAAGGGGGCCCGCAGGGATACGATCGCCGCCATGACTTCCCCGGAGCCCGTTGAAAGCCGGACGCAAACCCGGACGCAGGGGCGCACAGCGCAGACCGCGACGCTCGCCGAGATCGCCCGTGAGGCCGGTGTGTCGGCGCCGACTGTTTCGAAGGTCCTCAACGGCCGGGCCGACGTCGCCCCCGCCACCCGGGCCCGCGTCGAGGAACTGCTGCGCGCCCACGGCTACCGGCGCCGTCGCGCCGAGGCGACCCGTTCGCCCCTGATCGACCTGGTCTTCCACGAACTGGAGAGCGCCTGGGCGCTGGAGGTCATCCGGGGCGTGGAGAACGTCGCCCGGGACGCGGGGCTCAGCGTGGTGCTGTCCGAGAGCGCGGGCCGGCTCACCCCCGGCCGGACCTGGGCCGACCAGGTCGCCGCGCGGCGCCCGCACGGCGTGATCCTGGTGCTGTCCGGCCTCGACGAGTCGCAGCGGGCGCTGCTGACCAGCCGCTCCATCCCGTTCGTGGTGATGGACCCGGCCGGTGACCCGGGGGCCGACGTGCCGTCGATCGGCGCGACCAACTGGCAGGGCGGTCTCGCGGCCACCCGGCACCTGGTCGAGCTGGGGCACCGCCGGATCGGCGCGATCAGCGGGCCGTCGCAGATGATGTGCAGCCGTGCCCGGGTCGACGGCTACCGGGCCGCCCTGGAGACGGCCGGGCTGCCGGTGGACCCCGCGCTGATCGCGAACGGCGACTTCCACCACGAGGCCGGCTACCGGCTGGGCCTGGAGCTGCTGCGCCGCCCCGACCGGCCGACCGCCGTCTTCGCCGGGAACGACCTCCAGGCGCTCGGGCTGTACGAGGCCGCCCGCGAGCTGGGGCTGCGCATCCCCGAGGACCTGAGCGTGGTCGGCTTCGACGACCTGCCGGTGGCGCCCCTGGTCGGGCCGCCGCTGACGACCGTACGGCAGCCGCTGACGGAGATGGCCGAGGCGGCGGCCAAGCTGGTCCTGGATCTCGGCCGCGAGGAGGGCACTCCGGCGGCCACGCGGGTGGAACTGGCGACGAGCCTGGTGGTGCGGAGCAGTACGGCGGGGCCGGTGGCCGGAAGCTGACGTATTGACGGGTGGAACGGGCGTCTCCACACTCCTCCGAAGTCAATCGGTTGCACAACCGAAACTTTCGTAGGCACTGGCGCCGCCGGACGGCGGTTCGGTGACGTTCGGGTTCAACGGCTCGTGGAGCGGGAGCAATCCGGTGCCGGTGGTGACACTGGGGTGAGGGGCGTCCCTCGCCCGGAGTGAACGCGAGCGGGAGTTGCTGACGCGGAGGGCGGGAGAGCAGGGCTTTCGGCTACACCTGCGCGGGGTGCCCGACGAGCATGGCCGGTGCTCCCGCGACCCGGGTGAGGAACACCGTGGCCGCGTGCGGGCCCTGCGGCTTGACCTTCCTGCGGAGTTCCTCCGGCTCGACCGCCGAGCCCCGCTTCTTCACGGTGAGGTTGCCGACCTGACGCTCCCGCAGCAGGGCCTTCAATTTCTTGACGTTGAAGGGGAGGTGGTCGGTGATCTCGTAAGCGGTGGCGTACGGGGTCGGGCGCAGGGCGTCGGAGGTGACGTAGGCGATGGTCGCGTCCAGCAGGCCGCCGTCGACCTCGTCGGCGACCTCGGCGACCAGATGGGCGCGGATGACGGCGCCGTCGGGCTCGTAGAGGTACCGGCCGGGCGGGCGGACGTCAGGGTCGGGCAGGCCCCGGGAGAGCAGGGTGCGCGGGCCCGGCAGCAGGGTGGCCCGGACCGCCCCCGGCTCGGTGCCGAACCACAGCACGGCCTCCTTCACGTCACCGCCGTCGGAGATCCACTCGGCCCCGGCGTCCTCGGGGACCGCCTCGTGCGGGATGCCGGGGGCGATCTTCAGCGCGGCGGCACGGGGGGCGCGGCGCGCGGCGGACACCGCCCAGGACAGCGGCGGCGAGTACGCCTCCGGGTCGAAGATCCGGCCGCGTCCGCCACGCCTGGCGGGGTCGACGAACACGGCGTCGTACCCGGCCGTGTCCACCTCCGCGACATCGGCCTCCCGCACCTCGATCAGCCCGGCCAGCCCCAGCGCGTCGGCGTTCGCCCGCGCCGCCGCGGCCGTCAGCGGGTCCCGGTCCACGGCCAGCACCCGGATCCCGGCCCGGGCCAGCGCGATCGCGTCGCCCCCGATGCCGCAGCACAGGTCGGCGACCGAGGTCACGCCCAGGTCCGCGAACCGCCGCGCCCGGTAGGCCGCCACACTCGCCCGGGTCGACTGCTCCACCCCGTTCGGCGTGAAGAACATCCGCCCCGCGTCCTCGGCCCCGAACTTCACCACCGCCCGCTGCCGCAGCCGCGCCTGGCCGAGCGCCGCCGACACCAGCTCCGCGGGGTGCTCCCGCCGCAACCGGGTCGCGACGGCCAGTTCCCGCGCCGGGTCGGTGTCCCGCACCTCCTCGAGGAGGGCACGGCCTTCGGGGGTGAGGAGGAGGGCGAGGTCGTTCACCGGTTCATTGTCGGCCACGGCGCCGTGAGGGAAGTCTGTGGGCCAGTCGGTGGAAGGTGTGCCGCCGGTCGCGGTGTCGGAGCAGCTCCGAGCCGGCCGGCTGCGAGGATCCGGCACCATGCGAGCAGTCGTACAAAATGACAAAAGGCGGGCATTTGGCGGTGTGCGGATCGGTCTCACCGTGCTCGCCCTCGCCGCCATCGCCTCGGGCTGCACGCAGGACGCGGGCGAGCGGATCACTCCGGCCGGCGGCCAGCAGCCCCTCGACGCGCCCGCCGCCCAGGCGCTCGATTCCTATGCCTCCAGGCTGCGCGCCGCGCACGCCGTCCGGGTCGCAGCCGCGCGACGCTGGGGCCTCAAGAAGGTCCCGCTGAGCGCCCCGCCGGCCCCCGCGAAGAAGCCGAGGATCAAAACCCGCAAGGGCTTCGAGGTGACAGGCCACCGGAGGCTGAACCTCCCGCCCGTCTTCACCACCATCCCCACCCGGGACAAGGTCGTCTTCCTCACCATCGACGACGGCGTCGAGAAGGACCCGGAGTTCCTGCGGATGATGGACGACCTGAAGATCCCGTACAGCGCCTTCCTCAGCGGCTTGCTGGTCAAGGACGACTACCGCTACTTCAAGAAGATGCAGAACCGGGGGGTGGCCCTGAACAATCACACCGTCCGGCACCGCTACCTGCCGGGCCTGACGTACCGCGGGCAGCGGCGCGAGATCTGCAGCATGCAGCGGTACCTCGAGCTGCGCTACGGCTCCCGCCCCACCCTCTTCCGTCCGCCCTACGGCAACTACGACAGGGCGACCCTGCGCGCCGCCAAGTCCTGCGGCATCGCGTACGTGCCCCTGTGGGCCGAAGAGGTCTTCGTCGACCACTGGGAGTACCGCGAGGGCGACGGGAAACTGCGCCCGGGCGACATCGTGCTCACCCACTTCCGGGGGCGCCAGCAGTGGAAGGGCACCATGCCGGACATGATCCGCCGCTTCCTGAACAGGGTCACGGCCGACGGGTACGCGGTGGGGCGACTGGAGGACTACCTGGGAGACCCCGAAGGGCCGCCTCCCGGAGGATCGCCTGGCCGACGCGCCGTCGGTAATTAGCAGTCCGCTTGACCGAGTGCTAATCACGGTCATAGTCTCGGCTCTGGCACTCCCCCTAGGAGAGTGCCAACACAGCGACGGGCAGGTCCGGCACCCGCGACGACGGATCCACCTGGTCGCCACCTCAGACAGTTAACCCCGTGAGATCTCCGAAGGGGGAGGTCGGATCGTGACGACCACCAGCTCCAAGGTTGCCATCAAGCCGCTCGAGGACCGCATCGTGGTCCAGCCGCTCGACGCCGAGCAGACCACCGCCTCTGGCCTGGTCATCCCGGACACCGCCAAGGAGAAGCCCCAGGAGGGCGTCGTCCTGGCCGTGGGCCCGGGCCGCTTCGAGGACGGTAACCGTCTTCCGCTCGACGTCTCCGTCGGCGATGTCGTGCTCTACAGCAAGTACGGCGGCACCGAGGTGAAGTACAACGGCGAGGAGTACCTCGTCCTCTCGGCCCGCGACGTGCTCGCGATCGTCGAGAAGTAATTCACCCAAGCACATTGCTTTGAGCTGCGCCCCTGGCCCCCGCGATCGACAAGAAGCCGGGCGTCCAGGGGCGCAGTGCCGTTAACCCAGATTCCGGAAGAGGGCTCACGCTCCCATGGCGAAGATCCTGAAGTTCGACGAGGACGCCCGTCGCGCCCTCGAGCGCGGCGTCAACAAGCTTGCCGACACGGTCAAGGTGACGATCGGCCCCAAGGGCCGCAACGTCGTCATCGACAAGAAGTTCGGCGCTCCCACCATCACCAACGACGGTGTGACCATCGCCCGCGAGGTCGAGGTCGAGGACCCGTACGAGAACCTCGGTGCCCAGCTGGTCAAGGAGGTGGCGACCAAGACCAACGACATCGCGGGTGACGGTACGACCACCGCGACCGTGCTCGCCCAGGCGCTCGTACGCGAGGGCCTGAAGAACGTCGCCGCCGGTGCCTCCCCGGCCGCCCTGAAGAAGGGCATCGACGCCGCCGTCGCCGCCGTCTCCGAGGACCTGCTCGCGTCGGCCCGCCCGATCGACGAGAAGTCCGACATCGCCGCCGTCGCCGCGCTGTCCGCCCAGGACCAGCAGGTCGGCGAGCTCATCGCCGAGGCGATGGACAAGGTCGGCAAGGACGGTGTCATCACCGTCGAGGAGTCCAACACCTTCGGTCTGGAGCTGGACTTCACCGAGGGCATGGCCTTCGACAAGGGCTACCTGTCGCCGTACTTCGTGACGGACCAGGAGCGCATGGAAGCCGTCCTGGACGACCCGTACATCCTCATCACGCAGGGCAAGATCTCCGCCATCGCGGACCTGCTGCCGCTGCTGGAGAAGGTCATCCAGGCCAACGCCTCCAAGCCGCTGCTGATCATCGCCGAGGACGTCGACGGCGAGGCGCTGTCCACCCTCGTGGTGAACAAGATCCGCGGCACCTTCAACGCCGTCGCGGTGAAGGCCCCCGGCTTCGGCGACCGCCGCAAGGCGATGCTGCAGGACCTGGCCGTCCTCACCGGCGCCACGGTCGTCTCCGAGGAGGTCGGCCTCAAGCTCGACCAGGTCGGTCTGGACGTCCTCGGCTCCGCCCGCCGCGTCACCGTCACCAAGGACGACACCACGGTCGTCGACGGCGCCGGCAACAAGGACGACGTGCAGGGCCGCGTCGCCCAGATCAAGGCCGAGATCGAGTCCACCGACTCCGACTGGGACCGCGAGAAGCTCCAGGAGCGCCTCGCGAAGCTGGCCGGCGGCGTGTGCGTCATCCGCGTGGGTGCCGCCACCGAGGTCGAGCTCAAGGAGCGCAAGCACCGTCTGGAGGACGCCATCTCCGCGACCCGCGCCGCGGTCGAGGAGGGCATCGTCTCCGGTGGTGGCTCCGCGCTCGTCCACGCCGTGAAGGTCCTCGAGGGCAACCTCGGCAAGACCGGCGACGAGGCCACCGGTGTCGCGGTCGTCCGCCGCGCCGCCGTCGAGCCGCTGCGCTGGATCGCCGAGAACGCCGGCCTCGAGGGTTACGTCATCACCTCCAAGGTCGCCGAGCTGGAGAAGGGCCAGGGCTTCAACGCCGCCACCGGCGAGTACGGCGACCTGGTCAAGGCCGGCGTCATCGACCCGGTCAAGGTCACCCGCTCCGCCCTGGAGAACGCCGCCTCCATCGCCTCCCTCCTCCTCACGACCGAGACCCTGGTCGTCGAGAAGAAGGAAGAGGAGGAGCCGGCCGCCGCGGGCCACGGCCACGGCCACGCCCACTGACGACCAAGGTCGCCAGAGCCTGAGTGAGGGCCCGGCACCCCGGAAACGGGGTGCCGGGCCCTCACCGTTTCCCTCCACCGGGCAGGGAACCGCGGCGGCGTTCGGCGGCCTCCTAGGCACCGGAGCAGAAGGGGGATGCGATGAGCCAGGTGCACTACGAGGAACGGTCCAGGAATCCGCTGGCGCGCACCGCGGAACTCACCGAGGACCGGCTGCGCAGAGGCGGCCGGACCACACCGCTGGACGAGCTGAACCTCGCCGCCATGGCCGAGGCGTATCTGCGCGGACGCTGGCTCGGCGGCGGTGGCGCCGAACGCCCCGTGGAGTCACTGCCCCAGGGCCCGGGCGTCGTCCCGGTCACCCGTGTCACCGGCACGACCACGCCCCTGAAGGTGCGCCGGACCGCCGACTTCGCCCACGCGCTCGGCGAACTGGCCGTGCGCAGGTGCGGCGGGCCCGAGCATGTGGCCGCCCTCGCCGCACGGGCGCAGGCGGAGGGCGTGCCGCTGTGGATCGCCCGGCGGTACGCGCCGGGGCCCGCGGGCCGGATCGCCGTCGCCGTGGACCGGCGCCTGGTCCGCGTGGACGTCTGGGGCCCGGGCGCCCCCGCCGTGCGGCTGCGGGCGCCGTACGGCTACCGCCCCGACACCGGCGACCGGACGGGCGGCCTGGTCATGACCGTCGGTGACCTCGCCGCACGGCTCGAACTCCGCAAGAAGATGCGCAAGTCCAAGAGCAGGGTCGAGATCCGCCTGCCCGACCGGCGGTGGACACTGGGCCGGGAGAACGCGGAGAGCTCGTGGCTGCTGCGCGACGACCGGCGGGTCGCGCTGCTGACCCGCCCCTCGCGGTGGCCCGGCCCCCCGCCCGGCACGGTGCTGCTGCCGCTGGCCGACGTCCACCACGAGAGCCCCGACCCCCTGGACGCCGTGATGGCCCACGCGGTCGCGGTGTCCTTCGGCCTCGGCGACACCACGGGCCTGGCCAGGTTCCGCGCCGTGAACTCCCGCCGGGACTCGGGCGACGACCTCTGGGACCGCCCCTGGTTCAGCAACCTCGGCAGGGACCGCGACGACAACGAACCCGGCGGCGGCGACGGCTGGGGCAGCGACGGCGGGGACGGCGGCGACGGAGGCGGGGGCGGAGACGGCGGTGGCGGAGGCGACGGAGGTGGCGGTGGCGGTGGCGACTAGCCGCCGAGCGGCCGCACCGCTCGGCGGCTAGTCGCCGGGCGGCCGCACCGCTCGCGCCTCCTGAGACCTTCGCCCGGCGGCTGCGAGCCGCACCGGTAGAGCCTCCGCGTCCTGACACCCGGCACGGCGTCACCGTGTGGGAGGACATTCCGTACCGGCAGGCCGCCGACAGCCACTGCGGCCGCTCGTAAGATGCCTGGATGCCCAAGCCGACACGGACGAGCCGCCGCACGTGGGCTGTCGCGTGGGTGGTGCTGTGCGCGGCCGGCCTCGCCGCGACCGCCGGACTGAACGCCTCCTCCGCACCGGACCCGCAGCCCGAGAAGCCCGTCAGCGCCGAGTGCGCCGAGTACGTCGCGAACATCGACAGGCAACTGGCCGAGGCCGAGCAGGAAGGCGGGGGAGACCAAGCGCTGGCCTTCTCCCGAGTCCAGGGCGGCACCGGGGAGGACTGCAACGACGAGCTCCGCGACCACCTCCTGGGACATCGATGAGCCGCGGCGCACGGCGGCATCGGTGTGCCCGCACCGTCGTGGCCCGGGGCGGCTGAGCGAAGGAACGCCGTGCGGTCACAGCTCCAGCGGGTCCAGCGCCCCCAGCTGCTGCATCAGGCCCAGCCGGTCGTACTCCCACCAGCCCTCGGCGATCTTCCCGTCCGGCGTGCACCGGTGGACCGTCGTCCCGGTCATGGTGACGTCCTTCCCGGTCGGCGGAATCCCGAGGAAGTCGCCCTTGTGGTGGCCCTTCCAGGACCAGCGGGTGCACACCCGGTCCTCCTGGGCGACCTGGTCCTCGATCGTGAACGAGAAGTCGAACCCGCCCCGCCACACCTCCACCTCGCGCCGCAGCGCGTCCAGCCCGATGACGTCCTGCGGGTTGGCGGGGTCGTGGTCGTGGTAGTCCTCGATGAACACGTCGTTGAACGGGGGCGCGTCGCCCTGCCCGGCCGCGAGCTCGAAGAACCTGCGCGCGGTGGCCGCGTACAGCTGCTCGTCGCGCACCACGTCCAGATCCGTGAAGGTCGGCTCGCCGTCGCAGAGCGCCACCATCTCCCGGAAGATCCGGTCGGTCTCGGGAAGCCCGGAGTTGCGCATCGCCTCCTCGTACGAGGGGAACTCCACGATCTCCACGACGTGCGACGCGTCCGCCCGGTCCTTCGCCACCACGCTGTGCATCGCGGTCCGCTTGCCCTTGGTCTGCTCGACCCACCTGTCCATCAGCCGGTTCATCTCGTCGAGCCGACTGGTCCTGCATTCGATGAGCTGTACGAAGGTCATGACCTCGCCTCCGGCCCCCCTGGGTCCGGCTGAACAGCACCATTGTCCCAACGGGGGCCGCTCGTCGCCTCTCGGGCCTCCGGCGCCGGGACGCTCCGGGCGGCCGGGCAAGCGGGCGGGAACCCGCCGACCCGACGGCCTTCGCAAGAGCCCTACTGCGGCCCGTACTTCCGCCCCGTCCGCGACGAGATGGCCCCGAGCATCCCCCGCGGCACCAGCTTCGTCGCCCCCATCAGCGCCTTGTACCGCGGGTCCGGGATCGACAGCGTCTTGCCCCGGGCCAGGTCGTGCAGCGCGGCCGTCACCAGCTTGTCCGCGTCGAGCCACATCCAGCCCGGGATGTTGTCCGTGCCCATGCCGGCCCGCTCGTGGAACTCGGTGCGCACGAAGCCGGGGCACAGCGCCATCAGCCGCACCCCGCTGCCGGCCAGGTCGCGTGCGGCGCCCTGGGTGAACTGCACGACCCAGGCCTTGGACGCGCCGTAGGTGCCGCGGGGGACGAACGCGGCCACCGAGGCGACGTTGACGACCCCGCCCCGGCCGCGCTCGCGCATCGCCTCGGTCGCCGCCGAGGTCAGCCGCAGCACCGCCTCGCAGTGCACCTTCAGCATCCGCAACTCGTCGGCCATGGACACGTCGAGATAGCGGCCCTTGTTGCCGAAGCCGGCGTTGTTGACCAGGAGGTCGACGGGGTTCCTGCGGTCGCCGAGCCGGTCGGCCACCGCCTCGATGCCCTTGTCCTCGGCCAGGTCGGCCGTCAGCACCTCCGCCTCGATGCCGTGCCGGTCGTGCAGTTCGGTCGCCTGTTCCCGCAGCCGCTTGGTGTCGCGGGCCACCAGGACGAGGTTGTGCCCGTCGGCCGCCAGTCGCCGCGCGAACGCGGCCCCGATGCCTGCCGTCGATCCCGTAATCAGAGCCGTTGTCATGGCGCAAGATTAGTGACCTGGACCGGGTGCGTCCGCTTCCGATCAGGGGCTTCCACGGTGAAGGGTCCGTGGAGACGGGCGCGGTGAGCCGCTGTCAGGCCCCGTGCTTCGCCACGTACTCCCGTGCCTGCCGCAGCACCTCCGGGTGCAGTGCGCCGCCCGCGGGCAGCAGGCGCGGCAGCAGCGTCCGCTCGACGGTCACCGCCCGGAACTGGAGAGCCACCGTCACGTCGTGGTCCGGCCGGTGGGCGATCTCGACCAAGTCGCCCGCCCGGATCTCCCCGGGCTCGATCACCCGCAGATACGCCCCCGGCGCGCCCCGCCGCGTGAACCGCTTCACCCAGCCCTTCTCGTCCAGGTGGCCCTGGAACGTGCGGCACGGGATCCGGCCGCTGGTGACCTCCAGCAGCACCGTCGGCCCGACGCGCCAGCGCTCGCCGATCCGCGCGCCGGACACGTCGAGGCCCTCGGTCGTGAGGTTCTCGCCGAACGCCCCGTGCGCCAGCGACCGGCCCAGCTCGTGCTCCCACTCGTCCAGGTCCTCGCGCGCCATCGCGTACACCGCCTGGTCGTCGCCGCCGTGGTGCTCCAGCTTGCACACCGCGTCCCCGGCCAGCCCGCTTCCCCCGACGCCCTTGGGCCCGGGCGGCGCCACCCGCACCGGCCCGTCCACCGGCTGCTTGTCGATCCCGGTCACGCCCGCCGGGTTGTCCGTGTACGGCACGGCCTTGGCACGGCCCAGATTCACTGACAGAAGCCTCATGGCCGCACGGTAAGGGAGCGACCCCCAAAGCGTCGACGCATTATCCGGAGAGGGGTCAAAGGGTCGCTTATCCTCGAAGGGTGATCGAAGCTCGTCATCTCCGTGTCCTGCGCGCCGTCGCCGCCACCGGCTCCTTCTCCGCCGCCGGGCGTGAACTGGGCTGCACCCAGCCCGCCGTCAGCCAGCAGATGAAGGCCCTGGAGGCCTCGGTCGGCACCCCTCTGCTGATCCGCACGGGACGCGAGATGCGCCTGACCCAGGCCGGTGAGGCCCTGGTGCGGCACGCCGCCGGGATCCTCGCCGGGCTCACGGCCGCGGAGGAGGAGGTCGCCGCCATCGCCGGGCTGCGCGCGGGACGGGTCCGGCTCGTCTCCTTCCCCAGCGGCAGCTCCACCCTCGTACCGACGGCCCTCGCCGCCCTGCGCGACGCCCACCCCGGCACCCGCGTCTTCCTGGAGGAAGCCGAGCCGCCCGCCTCGGTCGGGATGCTGCGCGAGGGTGACTGCGACGTGGCGCTGGCCTTCCGCTACGAGGGGGCGGCGGGCGCCGAGGAGTGGGACGACCTCGTCGTACGGCCGCTGCTGGCGGACCGGCTCGTCGCCCTCGTGCCGGAACGGCACCGGCTGGCGGAGGCGCGGTCCGTCGCCATCGGCGAACTCGCGCGGGAGCCGTGGATCGCCGGCTGCCCGCGCTGCCGCGGTCAGCTGGTCGAGGTGTGCGCGGCGGCCGGCTTCACTCCGCGCATCGACTTCGCGACCGACGACTACCCGGCGGTCGCCGGCCTGGTCGGAGCGGGTCTGGGCGTGGCCGTCCTCCCCCAGCTGGCCGTCGAGTCCGTACGGCCGCGGGGTGTGCGGACCGTGACGCTGGAGCCGGCGGTGCGGCGGGAGATCGTGGCGCTGACCCTGCCCGACCTCGCGCAGGTCCCGGCGGTGGCGGCGACGCTCGACCAGCTGGCACGGGCAGCGAGCCGCTGACGGCGGCGGACCCGCTGCCGGGAACCAGAGGACACGCGTGCCTCCCTGCCCCCTGCGCAGAAACGTTCCTTCAGTTGTTCGAGGAGGCGTGCCCGCTGGATGTCGACGCCGACACCAGCCGGTTGCGCGCCCGCCCCATGAGCTCTTCGCGCTCGTCCTCGGTCAGCCCGCCCCACACGCCGTACGGCTCACGCACCGCCAGCGCGTGGGCAGCGCACTCGGCGCGTACCGGGCACCTCATGCAGACCTCTTTGGCCGAGTTCTCGCGAGCACTCCGAGCCGCACCGCGTTCGCCCTCCGGATGGAAGAAGAGCGAGCTGTCCACCCCGCGACAGGCAGCCAGCAGCTGCCAGTCCCACAGGTCCGCGTTCGGTCCGGGAAGGCGGGAGAAATCTGCCATTACGTGACCCCTTGTAGCCGTTCTGGGCGGATCCGGTGTCCACGACCGTACAACTACGATCTAAGGAGATGAAAATATGACTCATTGCGAATCTAGCTCCAGACACTGGCAAAGCGGAAGAAAAGGGTCTGAATGGGGCATAGGTTGTGATGAAAGTTCGAGGGTCTGCTGTGCATATCTGCACCGTGTCCGTCCCCTCACGTAGAGTGCCGAAGATGGCGGACGGCCCCGTAACTCTTTCGAGTGACCGTCGTTGAGAGTGCGAGGCGGTTGAAGGAACAAGTGCTCGGGCCGGCGTCCGAGACGGTCGACCGCACAGGTGACGATTTCGTACCAGCCTGGAGGCTCAAGGTGACGCGCATCAGCTGCGGAGGGCGGCCATGACTTCCGTCCTCGTCTGCGACGACTCCCCGCTTGCCCGAGAGGCGCTCCGTCGTGCGGTGGCGACCGTGCCCGGCGTAGAGCGCGTGACGACGGCGGCCAACGGCGAGGAAGTCCTCCGCCGCTGGGGGGCCGACCGCTCGGACCTGATTCTGATGGACGTACGCATGCCCGGCCTGGGCGGCGTCGAGACGGTCCGGCGGCTGCTGTCCGCCGACCCCGGTGCGCGCATCATCATGCTCACCGTCGCCGAGGACCTGGACGGCGTCGCGCTCGCGGTCGCCGCCGGTGCCCGCGGCTATCTGCACAAGGACGCCTCCCGCGCGGAGCTCCGCGCGACGGTGACGCAGGCCCTCGCCGACCCGACCTGGCGGCTCGCCCCGCGCCGGCTGCGCTCGGCCGAGATGGGCGCCGCGCCGACGCTCACGGCGCGTGAGATCCAGGTCCTCGAAGGGATGAGTCACGGCCGCTCCAACGCGGAGATCGGCCGCGAGTTGTTCCTCTCCGAGGACACCGTCAAGACGCACGCCCGGCGCCTGTTCAAGAAGCTCGGCGCCTCGGACCGCGCTCACGCCGTGGCGCTCGGCTTCCGGTGGGGTCTGGTGCGCTAGGGCCTGTCGTTCGGGTCGGGCCGGGATCGTCGAGCGGGGGCATGTGGATGCCCCCGTGTGAGCGGAGCAGATCTGTGCGCGGGCCGGCCGCCGGAGGTGGTGTCGCCCTGTCCGGGCGACGTCGAGAGCCCGGGGCGGCGCACGCGGGGGCCCGCCTTCCCGGGACGATCCGAACGGCAGGCTCCAGCGGCGACCGCCTGTGTCGCGGGGATCGCGGCGGAGACACGGAAAGCCAGGTGGGCGGGGGTGGGCCGGGGGTCCGCCCGGTGCCCGCTGCTCGTTTCGCGGCGGATGCCGCATCCTTGAGGGTGTGGAGTTCCTCGGGGACGAGTCGGTCGAGCGGAAGGGGAGGGCGCAGGAGATGAGTTCCGGCGCACTTGCTCATAACGCTTCGGTGCACAACAACGGGCGTGGTGGCACGGGCCCGACGGCCGCAAGGCACCATGGACCGATGCGCGACGACGAGGCGGTCCATGCCCAAGGGGCGATCGGTGCGCTCGTCCACCGCGCCGTCGACGGAGACGAGCAGGCCACGCACGACCTGCTCGCCCGCGTCCACCCCTTGGCGCTGCGCTACTGCCGCACCCGTCTGTCCCGCCTCCCGGGCGACGCCCGCCACTTCGTGGAGGACCTGGCTCAGGAGGTCTGCGTCGCGGTGCTCCTCGCACTGCCCCGCTACCGGGACACCGGCCGCCCCTTCGAGGCGTTCGTCTTCGCCATCGCCGCCCACAAGGTCGCCGACCTGCAGCGCGCGGCGATGCGCCACCCCGGTTCGACGGCCGTGCCCTCCGACGAGATGCCGGAACGGCCCGACGACTCCCTGGGTCCGGAGGAGCGCGCCCTGCTGAGCAGCGACGCGGAGTGGGCCAAGAAGCTCCTGGCCAACCTCCCCGAGAACCAGCGGGAGCTGTTGCTGCTGCGGATCGCGGTGGGCCTCACGGCCGAGGAGACGGGCCAGATGTTGGGAATGTCACCCGGTGCCGTCCGGGTGGCGCAGCACAGGGCGCTGAGCAGGCTGCGGGCACTGGCCGAGCAGTAGCGCGAGCAGCAGGCCTGCCGCAGCCCTTGGTTGAACAGGCGGTGCGCCGCTTCCGTACGAACATACGAAGCCGGGAGTCGACCGGAACCGTGGAATGAGACAGCCACGCTTCCCGTTAGCATGGACATCCGCACCGATCAAGGCCATTTGGGGAAGGTGTCATGACTGCAAACGTCGACGGAGTGCCCGGAAAATTCGCGACACTCGGGCTGACCTACGACGACGTGCTGCTGCTGCCGGGCGCATCCGAGGTGCTGCCGGGCGCGGTCGACACCTCGTCCCGGATCTCGCGCAACGTACGGGTCAACATCCCGCTGCTGTCGGCGGCGATGGACAAGGTGACCGAGTCCCGCCTGGCGATCGCGATGGCCCGCCTCGGCGGCGTCGGCGTCCTGCACCGCAACCTGTCGGTCGAGGACCAGGTCAACCAGGTCGACCTGGTGAAGCGGTCCGAGTCCGGCATGGTGACCGACCCCATCACGGTGCACCCGGAGGCGACCCTCGCCGAGGCGGACGCGCTGTGCGCCAAGTTCCGCATCAGCGGCGTCCCCGTCACCGACCCGGCCGGCAAGCTGCTCGGCATCGTCACCAACCGCGACATGGCCTTCGAGACCGACCGCAGCCGCCAGGTGCGCGACGTCATGACGCCGATGCCGCTGGTCACCGGCAAGGTCGGCATCTCCGGCGTGGACGCGATGGAACTGCTGCGCCGCCACAAGATCGAGAAGCTGCCGCTCGTCGACGACGCGGGCGTCCTCAAGGGCCTGATCACGGTCAAGGACTTCGTCAAGGCCGAGAAGTACCCGAACGCCGCCAAGGACGCCGAGGGCCGGCTGCTCGTCGGCGCCGCGGTGGGCGCCAGCCCCGAGGCCCTGGAGCGCGCCCAGGCGCTCGCCGCGGCCGGGGTGGACTTCCTGGTCGTCGACACCTCGCACGGCCACAACAGCAACGCCCTCAGCTGGATGTCGAAGATCAAGTCGAGCGTGTCCGTCGACGTGATCGGCGGCAACGTCGCCACCCGCGACGGTGCGCAGGCCCTGATCGACGCCGGTGTCGACGGCATCAAGGTGGGCGTGGGCCCCGGCTCGATCTGCACCACGCGCGTGGTCGCCGGCATCGGCGTCCCGCAGGTCACGGCCATCTACGAGGCCTCCCTCGCCGCCCGTCCCGCGGGCATCCCGCTGATCGGCGACGGCGGTCTGCAGTACTCGGGCGACATCGGCAAGGCGCTCGCCGCCGGTGCGGACACGGTCATGCTGGGCAGCCTGCTCGCGGGCTGCGAGGAGTCGCCCGGCGAGCTGCTCTTCATCAACGGCAAGCAGTTCAAGTCCTACCGCGGCATGGGCTCGCTCGGCGCCATGCAGTCCCGCGGCCAGGCGAAGTCGTACTCCAAGGACCGCTACTTCCAGGCCGAGGTGGCCTCCGACGACAAGCTCGTGCCCGAGGGCGTCGAGGGCCAGGTGCCCTACCGCGGCCCCCTGGCCAACGTGCTGCACCAGCTCGTCGGCGGGCTGCGCCAGACGATGGGCTACGTGGGCGCGGCCACCATCGAGGAGATGGAGTCCAAGGGCCGCTTCGTCCGCATCACCTCGGCGGGCCTGAAGGAGAGCCACCCGCACGACATCCAGATGACGGTCGAGGCACCGAACTACAGCCGTCAGTAGGCACAGGGACGCATGGGGCGGCCCCGGAGCATCCGGGGCCGCCCTCGTCGTGCCCGTCGGCGATACTGGAAGACGCTGCAACGCATCAGGGAAAGGCCACAGACGTGACTGAGATCGAGATCGGGCGCGGCAAGCGCGGCCGCCGGGCGTACGCCTTCGACGACATCGCGGTCGTCCCCAGCCGCCGTACGCGGGACCCGAAGGAGGTCTCGATCGCCTGGCAGATCGACGCCTACCGCTTCGAGCTGCCCTTCCTGGCCGCCCCCATGGACTCGGTCGTCTCCCCGGCCACCGCGATCCGCATCGGCGAGCTCGGCGGCCTCGGCGTGCTGAACCTCGAGGGCCTGTGGACGCGGCACGAGGACCCGCAGCCGCTGCTCGACGAGATCACCGGGCTGGACGAGGACACCGCGACCCGCCGCCTCCAGGAGATCTACGCGGCCCCCATCAAGGAGGAGCTGATCGGGCAGCGCATCAAGGAGGTGCGCGACTCCGGCGTCGTCACCGCCGCCGCGCTCTCCCCGCAGCGCACCGCCCAGTTCTCCAAGGCCGTCGTCGACGCGGGCGTGGACATCTTCGTCATCCGCGGTACGACGGTCTCCGCGGAGCACGTCTCCGGTTCGCACGAGCCGCTGAACCTGAAGCAGTTCATCTACGAGCTGGACGTCCCGGTGATCGTCGGCGGCTGCGCCACGTACACGGCGGCCCTGCACCTCATGCGCACGGGCGCGGCCGGTGTGCTGGTCGGCTTCGGCGGCGGCGCGGCGCACACCACGCGCAACGTGCTGGGCATCCAGGTCCCCATGGCGACGGCGGTCGCCGACGTGGCCGCGGCCCGCCGTGACTACATGGACGAGTCCGGCGGCCGGTACGTGCACGTGATCGCGGACGGCGGCGTCGGCTGGTCCGGCGACCTGCCGAAGGCGATCGCCTGCGGCGCCGACTCGGTCATGATGGGCTCCCCGCTCGCCCGCGCGACCGACGGCCCGGGCAAGGGCCACCACTGGGGCATGGAGGCCGTGAACGAGGAGCTGCCCCGTGGCAAGAAGGTCGCCCTCGGCACGGTCGGCACCCTCGAGGAGATCCTCACGGGCCCGTCCCACACGCCCGACGGCTCGATGAACCTCTTCGGCGCCCTGCGCCGGGCGATGGCCACGACCGGCTACAGCGAGCTCAAGGAGTTCCAGCGGGTCGAGGTCACGGTGGCGGACTCGCAGCACCGGCGATAGGCCTCAAGGTCCGGGAAAGGGCCGGTCACTCCCCTGCGGGTGGGGTGACCGGCCCTTTTGCGTGCCCGGGGGTGCGTTGGGCGGGGCGCGTTGCGAGTCAGGGGCGCGCGGTTGCGTTCGGGGCGAATGTGGGCCGAACGGGCGTAGTGGGGCGGTAGCGTCCGTGATCGGCGACCCGGTTCTCTGGGCGCCCCCTTCCAAGGACACGGTTCCGGACCCCGGCCCTCGGGGCCCGGCCCGAATTCCGACGTGCCGCCTACCGGGCCAATGGGTGGCGTCGTGGAAGGGGGCGCGTCCATGGGGCGTCACCGCAAGCCCACCCGCTGGGACCGCATTCGGCTTCGGCCGGCTCACTACTGGCTGCGGCTGGTGAAGTTCCGGAGGAGGTGTGTCTTGTGGATCTACGGGCGATGAGCGGCCACCCCTACGTGAACTAGGGGTGGACACTCCGTGAATCGCCCGGAGCCCGCTGCAGTGGCCACTGCGGTGGGCTCCACCTGTTTCCGTAAGGTACCCGCGCCGCGCGCCGCATGCCACCTCCCTCAGAGGTTCACTCACCCGACGCGCGCCCCCTTCACAAGCGATGCGCCGCCCCCGTAGGCGTCGCCCCCCGCGTGTCCAGGAGGAGCTGCGCCTTCACCGACAGGCCCTGGAGGTCGTAGGTGCGGTGCTGCTGGAGCAGGATGGTCAGGTCCGCGTCGGCGGCCGCCTCGTAGAGGGAGTCCGCGCGGGGGACGGGGCGGTCGAGGACGCTCCACTCGGGGACGTACGGGTCGTGGTAGCTGACCGAGGCGCCCAGTTCCATCAGGCGCAGCGCGACCTCCTCGGCGGGCGTGTCGTGCAGGTCGGCGAGGTCGGGCTTGTAGGTGACGCCCAGGAGCAGCACGCGCGCGCCCCGGGCCGACTTGCCGTGCTCGTTGAGGAGCGCGGCGGCGCGCTGGACGACGTAGCGGGGCATGCGGCTGTTGACCTGCTGGGCGAGTTCCACCATGCGCAGGGTGCGGCCGCCGTGCGCGGTCAGGTCCTGCGGGGCGGTGTGGCCGCCGACGCCGGGGCCGGGACGGAAGGCCTCGAACCCGAACGGCTTGGTCTCCGCGCAGCGGACGACGTCCCACAGGTCGACGCCCAGGTCGTGGCAGAGGACGGCCATCTCGTTGACGAGGGCGATGTTCACATGCCGGTAGTTGGCCTCCAGCACCTGCACGGTCTCCGCTTCCCGGGGTCCACGCGCGCGTACCACCTTGTCGGTCAGCCGTCCGTAGAAGGCGGCGGCCGACTCGGTGCAGGCCGGGGTGAGGCCGCCGATGACCTTGGGTGTGTTGGCGGGGGTGAAGTCGCGGTTGCCGGGGTCGACGCGGCTGGGGGAGTAGGCGAGGTGGAAGTCGCGGCCGGCCAGCAGACCCGATCCCTCTTCCAGGAGGGTGCGCAGGAATCCCTCGGTCGTCCCCGGGTACACAGGAGACTCCAGGATCACAGTCGTGTGGGGGCGCAGGTGAGCGGACAGGGTGTGCGCGGCGGCCTCCACCTGCGCGAGGTCGAGCCCGCCGTCCGCGGCTCGCGGGGTCGGTGCGCAGATGACCGCGGTGCGCACCCGGCCGAGCTCGGCGGCGTTCGTCGTGGGCCGGAAGCCCCCCGAGAGCATCCGGCGCTGTTCGGCGGGGCTGAGGGAGCCCTTCTCCGGGCCGGTCCGGTAGCCGATGGTGGGGATGCCGGCGGCCACGGCGGCCTGGGCCAGGGGCAGGCCGTACGGTCCGAGTCCGATGACGGCGAGATCTGCGGGCATGGCGTGGCCGTCCTTCCCGATAGCCGAAGTGGGACAGGTGCGCAAGCCCTGTGGACAGGACGGGCGAGTGCAATGTCAGACTAGGAGTAAATATGACCGTTATGTGGGATTGCCCGGCCGAGTTTCGGTGAGTGTTCCGTGCGCGTTGTCCACAGGCTTACGGCCCGTGGTGGCTGAAGTCGGGCAACCCGGTCAGAATTTGGGCATGGGGGGTACGGACGGGGTCTCACCCGACGGGTGCGGCCGGCGCGACCGATGAGCGGGAGGCAGCGGTGAGGACAGCGACACTCGGGCCGGCGCAGCGCGCCGAGTCACTCGCATCTATGGCCGAGCGCGAACTGGACGTGCTGGTGGTGGGCGCAGGCGTGGTCGGTGCCGGTACCGCCCTCGACGCCGCGACCCGGGGCCTCTCCACGGGTCTGGTCGAGGCGCGTGACTGGGCCTCGGGCACCTCCAGCCGGTCCAGCAAGCTGATCCACGGCGGCCTGCGCTACCTGGAGATGCTCGACTTCGCGCTCGTACGAGAAGCTCTGAAGGAACGCGGCCTGCTGCTGGAGCGGCTCGCCCCGCACCTGGTGAAGCCGGTGCCCTTCCTGTACCCGTTGCAGCACAAGGGCTGGGAGCGCCTGTACGCCGGCGCGGGCGTCGCGATGTACGACGCCATGTCCATGGCGCGCGGCCATGGCCGGGGCCTGCCGATGCACCGCCACCTGACCCGCTCTCACGCCCTGCGCGTGGCGCCCTGCTTGAAGAAGGACGCGCTCATCGGGGCACTGCAGTACTACGACGCCCAGATGGACGACGCCCGCTATGTGGCGACCCTGGTGCGCACGGCGGTGGCGTACGGCGCGCAGGCGGCCAACCGTGCGCGCGTGACCGGCTTCCTGCGCGAGGGCGAGCGGGTCGTCGGCGCGCGGGTGCAGGACGTCGAGGGAGGCGGGGAGTACGAGGTCCGCGCCAAGCAGGTCGTCAACGCGACCGGCGTGTGGACGGACGACACCCAGGCCATGGTCGGGGAGCGCGGCCAGTTCCACGTACGGGCGTCCAAGGGCATACACCTGGTCGTGCCGCGCGACCGTATCCACTCCACGACCGGGCTCATCCTGCGCACGGAGAAGTCCGTGCTGTTCGTCATCCCCTGGGGCCGGCACTGGATCGTCGGGACGACCGACACCGACTGGGACCTCGACAAGGCGCACCCGGCCGCGTCCAGCGCGGACATCGACTACCTGCTGGAACACGTGAACTCGGTACTCGCGGTACCCCTGACCAGGGACGACGTCCAGGGCGTCTACGCGGGGCTGCGCCCCCTGCTCGCGGGCGAGTCGGATGCCACCAGCAAGCTGTCGCGCGAGCACACCGTGGCGCACCCGGTGCCCGGGCTGGTCGTCGTGGCGGGCGGCAAGTACACGACGTACCGGGTCATGGCCAAGGACGCGGTGGACGCGGCGGTGCACGGGCTCGACATGCGGGTCGCCGAGTGCGTCACCGAGGAGGTGCCGCTGCTGGGCGCCGAGGGCTATCCGGCGCTGTGGAACGCGCGGGCCAGGATCGCCGCCCGGACCGGGATCCACGTGGTGCGGGTGGAACACCTGCTGAACCGGTACGGGGCGATGGCCGAGGAGCTCCTCGAGCTGGTCACCGACGACCCGACGCTGGGCGAGCCCCTGCCGGCGGCCGACGACTACCTGCGCGCCGAGATCGTGTACGCGGCCTCGCACGAGGGGGCGCGGCATCTGGACGACGTGCTGACCCGGCGGACCCGCATCTCGATCGAGACCTTCGACCGGGGCACCCGCAGCGCCCGCCTCGCCGCCGAGCTGATGGCGCCGGTCCTCGGCTGGGACAAGGACCAGATCGAGCGCGAGGTCCAGCACTACGAGAAGCGGGTGGAGGCCGAACGGGAGTCGCAGCGCCAGCCGGACGACCTCACGGCGGACGCGGCGCGGCTGGGAGCACCGGACATCGTGCCGCTGTAGGCACCCTGCCCGGTCACGAAGTGAGAGGACAGAACTCGGCCGCGAGCAACTCGGATTCGAGTTCGGGGTCCGCGATCGCGTCCGTGTTCACGCGGAAGGCGAGGACACGGCGGCCGTCGACGGTGCCCGCGACGCGCACATAACTGCCGGATATGTAGCCGTTGTGCCCCCACACCGCGGTGCCGCACGGCAGTCTCTCGGGGAACAGGCCCATGCCGTACGCGCCGTGTGCGGCACGGGTGTCGCGCATCTCGCGCAGCCAGTGCGGGGGCAGCAGCCGACCGCCGAGCAGGGCCGCGTAGAAGCGGTCCAGATCGGCGAACGTGGTCACCAACTCGCCCGCCGCCCCGGCCACGCGCGGATCGAGCGCGGTGACGTCGTCTCCGTCGGAGTCGTAGGCGCGGCCGTGCGGGGAGGGCAGTGAGGAGCGGGAGCCGGGGAACGAGGTGCCCGTCAGACGCAGCGGAGTGAGGATGCGGCGCTCGGCCTCCGTGGCGTACGAGTGGCCGGTGACCTGCTGGACGACCAGGCCCAGCAGGACGTAGTTGGTGTTCGAGTAGGAGAAGCGGCCGGGCGGGCCCGGTGGGTGGGCGACCGCGATCCGTACGGCCTCGCGGGGAGTGACGGGTGCTCTTCCGCGGGTGTCCGCGGTGAAGTCGTACAGGCCGCTGGTGTGGGTGAGCAGGGCACGCAGGGTCACTGCGCGGCCGTCGTTGCCCGCTCCCCGCACCAGGCCCGGCAGGTGCTCCGCCACGGTGTCGGACAGCGACAGCCGGTGCTCGGCGGCCAGTTGCAGCACCACCGTCGCGATGAACGTCTTCGTGACGCTGCCGGCGCGGAAGTGGTCCGACCGGGCGATTCCCCGCCCGGCGTGGGCATAGCGGGTGGTGCTCCCCTCGCGGGCCAGCAGGGCCGCGGCGGGAGCTCCGCCCCGGCTCACCAGCAGCGGGAGCACCGCGTCCGCGGGCCGGGCCGGGAGGGCCGAGGAGTCGGCCCGGGGCAGGCCGAGGAGGGCGAGGGACACAGGCAGCGCCAGCAATGTCCGAAACGGCGGCATGCGGCCTCCTCCCTGGTCCGGGCCCATCATGCAAGGCGGCGCCCGGCGTGCCGCACCCGGGATCCCGGTGGGCGGGCCCCAGGGCGCTGGGCACTTGTCGGGTGAGAGACAATGGAGGCTCTGTCAGGGCGGGTTGTATGAGGGGACGCATGTCGGAGGCGGAGCGGGCGGGCACATCCCGTCAGGACACTCGTCAGGACAACAGGGATCGTCTCCTCGCGGAGCGATACCGGCTCGGCGAGGTGCTCGGCCGGGGAGGCATGGGCACCGTGTGGCGGGCCCAGGACGAGACCCTGGGGCGGACGGTCGCCGTCAAGGAGCTGCGGTTCCCGTCGAACATCGACGAGGAGGAGAAGCGGCGGCTGATCACGCGGACGCTGCGCGAGGCCAAGGCGATCGCGCGGATCCGCAACAACAGCGCCGTGACGGTCTTCGACGTCGTCCAGGAGGACGACCGGCCCTGGATCGTGATGGAACTCGTCGAGGGCAAGTCGCTCGCCGAGGTCATCCGGGAGGACGGCCTCCTGGAGCCCAAGCGCGCCGCCGAGGTCGGGCTGGCCGTCCTGGACGTGCTGCGGTCCGCGCATCGCGAGGGCATCCTGCACCGCGACGTGAAGCCGTCGAACGTGCTCATCGCCGAGGACGGCCGGGTCGTGCTGACCGACTTCGGGATCGCCCAGGTCGAGGGCGACCCGTCCATCACCTCGACCGGCATGCTCGTCGGAGCGCCCTCCTACATCTCCCCGGAGCGGGCGCGCGGGCACAAGCCGGGCCCGGCGGCCGACCTGTGGTCGCTCGGCGGGCTGCTGTACGCGGCGGTGGAGGGCGCGCCGCCGTACGACAAGGGGTCGGCCATAGCGACTCTGACGGCCGTGATGACCGAGCCGCTGGAGGAGCCCAAGAACGCGGGCCCGCTGGCGGACGTCATCCGCGGCCTGCTCACCAAGGACCCCGCAGAGCGGCTCGACGACGCGGGCGCCCGCGCGATGCTGAACTCGGTCCTGCACGCGCCCGAGCGGGCCGAGCCGGAGCCGCTGGACGCGACGAAGGTCGTGCCGCTGCCGGCACAGCCGGCCCGCTCCTCGCGCAAGGGGAGTTCGGCGGGCGCCGGGAGCAAGCGGGGCGAAGAGGCCGGGGAGCGGTTGCGCGGGGCGTTGCGTTCCGTGCGCAAGGCCGCGGCGGGAACGGCCGGGGCGTCGGCCGCCGCCCGTACCGAGACCGAGAGCGGTACGGCGTCGTCCGGGCCGGACGGCGGGACGGGCCGGGCCGGGACCGCGGGCACGTCCGCGGCGAAGCCGGGGCCGGGTTCGGCAGCCGGTGCGGGTGCCGGTGAGCGGAGTGCGCAGGAGGCGAAGACGGCCTCCGGAGGCCGCAGTTCCGGCTGGCCCGTGGTGCCGCCGCCGGACCTGCCGCCGAGGCCCGTGCCGAGGGCGCCGCTCACCGACGTGGTGCCGCGGCGCACCCTGTTGATCATCGCGGTGGTCGTGGCGCTCGCCGTGGTCGGCACCGTGCTCGCCATCGCCCTCAGCGGGGACGACACGGGCTCGAAGGGTGCCGCCGGCGAGAAGAGCGGCGGCAAGACCGTCGCCACCGCGTCGAGCGGGGCCGACACCAAGGCCGACGAGAGCGACGGCACGCGCACCGACAACGCGGCGTCGCCGCCCGCGGCCTCGGGCCCCTCCTCGGACAGCACGCCGACGGGCGGGACTTCGGGCGAGGCCGAGGGCGGGTCCGCCCGGAAGGGCACCGCGGCCGAGTCGACGCACCAGGGCGACCAGGGGTACTCGATCGGCCTGCCCAAGGGATGGAAGTACCAGTCCGCAAGTGCCGCCGGCGACCGGTTCACCGGGCCCGACGGGCAGAAGCTGCTCATCGCCTGGACGTCCACGCCCAAGGGCGACCCGGTGGCGGACTGGAAGAACCAGGAGCGCTACATGCAGCGCGCGCAGTACCGGAAGATCCGTATAGAGAAGGTGGACTACCGCGGCTGGAACACGGCCGACTGGGAGTTCACCTACGCCGACGGCGGCACCCGGTACCGGACCATCGACCGGGGATTCGTCGTCGACGACCGGCAGGGCTACGCGCTGATGTACACGGCGAAGGCGGCCGACTGGAGCGGTGAGCTGCGCAAGGAGACGTGGCGGACGCTGACGAAGACCTTCGAACCCAAGTCCTGAGCTTGAGAGGTACCGGGTTTGGGGAGGCAGATCTGGCATCCTCACGATGCGGGTTGCCCGCGGCACGTATCGTAAATATTTGCGGACCGTGCGCAGCCGGAACGGGCCGTGGAGCGCACGGATGTGACGGACCAGGCTGGCGGGGGAGGCATCGTGGACGACCATGCGGGACGGGTACTCGCCGACCGCTACCGCCTGCCGCTGCCGCCGTCCGACGAGTACGAACTCACCGAGAGCCGGGCCTTCGACACCTACAGCGGGCAGGAAGTCCTGGTCCGGCAGGTGCCGTTGCCCGAGGTGGTCGAGGCGGAGGTCCTCGACGCGGAGGGGCTGCCCGACGGCTTCACGGCGCGTGACGCCGGCGCCCGGCGGCCCGGCGGGCGTCCGGGCCCCCGGCGGCCCACCGACCCGGTGGTACGGCGCGCTGTGGAGGCCGCCCAGGCCGCCGCGGCCATCCCCGACCATCCCCGACTCGACCAGGTCTTCGACGTCTTCGCCGAGGGCGGTTCGCTGTGGATCGTCAGCGAGTTGGTGGCGGCCCGTCCGCTGGCGGCGCTGCTCGCCGAGAAGCCCCTGACGCCCTACCGGGCGGCCGAGGTGGCCTCCGACGTCCTCATGGCGCTGCGGGTGCTGCACGCCCACGGCTGGGTGCACCGCAACATCACCCCGCGGACGGTCCTCGTCTGCGACGACGGCCGGATCATGCTGACCGGGCTGGCGGTGGGCGCGGCGGAGGAAGCGCTGTGCGGGTACGACCCCGTTCCGGCTCCCGCCTTCGACGAGCCCGGCCCCGGCCCGGGGCAGGAGACCGGCCCCTCCGGGCCGCCCCACGGCGTCGGCGCCTCGGGCGGCACCGGTGGTGCGGGCGACCCCGAGGCCGCGCGGCGTGCCGCCATAGAGGCCCGGGAGTCCAGGGGGCTGCCGGCGTCCGGGGGCGGTACGACGGGCGGGAGCTCGGTCGTGCCCGCCCGCAGGAGTCCGGAGGACGGCGCGGACCCGCGCGCCGCGCGCGCCGGGGCCATCGCGGCCTACCGGGCGGGCGCCCGGGCCGCCGCCCGGGTGCAGGAGGCGCAGCAGAACGGCCGGGCGGCGCTGCCCGGTGCCCGGCCCGCCCCGGACAGCGGGCCCGCGCCCCACAGCAACGGCTCGGCGCAGTCGCCGTACGTCCCCGGGCAGAGCACGGGGTCCGGCGCGGTCCCGCCGGGGCAGATAGCCGACCCCTACGGCGTGCGCGGCGCCCCCCGGACGACCGGCTGGCACGGCGCCACCCCCCGAAGCGGCCCCGGCGCACCCACACCGCCGAGCCAGGAGCAGGCGGCCCTCCCGCCGCCCGCGGACACCGCCGACCCGAGTGCTCCCACCCGGTGGGACGACCTCGTCGCCCACACCCCCGCCCCCCGGCGCGGCCCGGCCACGGCACTCGCCGCCGAGCGGGCCCGGCAGGCACGCATGGCCGTGGTGGGGCCCGTGACGGAGCGCTGGGCGCCGGAGCAGGCCGGACCCGTGCACGAGAACTGGCAGCTGGCCGCGCCGATCGGTCCCGCCACCGACCTGTGGGCCCTCGGCGCGCTGCTCTTCCGGGCCGTCCAGGGACACGCGCCCTACCCGGAGGAGTCGACGGCCGAGCTGGTGCAGATGGTGTGCGCCGAACCGCCCGCGTACGCCGAGGAGTGCGGGCCGCTCCGGCCGGTCGTGGAGTCGCTGCTGCGTCAGGACCCCACCGAGCGCCTCGACTTCGAGGAACTGCGCGGCTGGCTGCGCTCGCTCGTACGGTCGGCGCCGGAGCCGGAGGCCGGTGTGCACGTGGTCGCGGCACCGCCCGCCGACGCCAGTCGGCTGCCCGTCGTACGCCGCCGCGGCGAGCTCGTGCGCAGGCGGCGGGCCGGGCTGCCCGCGCACCACGGGCGGCACAAACGCGCCAAGGAATCCCGGTCGCCGCACCGCCTCGGCCGCACCCTGCTGCTGTTCGTCCTGCTCGCCATGGCCGCGGCGATCGCCTACGCCATGCTCTTCATGCCCAAGTCGGGGACCGACGGGGCGAACGGCACGGACCGCACCGGGGTCGCCGGCGAGGTCAGCCAGGCGCCCGAGCCCGACGCCAGCAGCGAGCCACGGCCGGACCAGACGTCGCCCGAGCCGGAGCGGAGCCCCTCCTCGTCGGCCGGTTCCACCGAGACGCAGACCACCGGCCCCGAGGTCGCCGGCGGCTTCACCCTCCGCAAGGACTCGGCGGGCTTCCAGGTCGCCGTCGCCAAGGGCTGGGACCGCACCCCGCGCAACGGCAACGGCCAGGTCGTCTACGCGAAGGGCGACTTCGAGCTCATCGTCGTACCGGGCCGGGACAGCGCGTCGCGGTACGGCAGCGACCCGATGGCCTACCAGCGGGAGAAGGAGCGCGAGCTACAGCCGTACCGCGACTCCAGCTGGGCCACCTCCACCGGGCTGAAGACCATAGAGGTGGGCGGACGGACCATGGCCGAGGGGCAGTTCACCTGGACCGGCGGGGACGGGGGCGAGCTGTACGTGCGCAACCTCGCGATGCTCATCGGCGGGCGGTACCACGTGGTGCAGGTGCGCGGTCCGGAGGCCGAACGGGACGAGGTGACGCGGCTGTACGAGCAGGCGGCGGCGACCTACAAGGCGACGGGCTGAGACCCGGCGCGGCGCGCCGACTGTACGCGTAGTTCAGCCTCTGGTTGCCTCCCGTCCCGGCAGGCGACAACCGTCACAGTGCGGTCACCGTGGTACCCCGCTTGTTCCCTGGGGAAGGGCGGGTCCTTACGCTGACCCTGTCAAGACCATTGCGGGGCAACGTGAATCAGATGCAGGGCCAGCTCGTCGCGGGCCGCTACCGGCTCGCCGACTCGATCGGCAGCGGCGGCATGGGCCGGGTGTGGCGCGCCCATGACGAGGTGCTGCACCGGTCCGTCGCCATCAAGGAGTTGACGGCAGCCCTCTACGTCTCCGAGAGCGAGCAGGCGATCCTGCTGGCCCGCACCCGGGCTGAGGCGCGGGCCGCCGCGCGGATCAACCACTCCGCGGTCGTCACCGTGCACGACGTGCTGGAGCACGACGGCCGCCCGTGGATCGTCATGGAACTGGTCGAGGGACGCTCCCTGGCGGACGCGGTCAAGGAGGAGGGGCGTGTCGAGCCGCGCGAGGCGGCACGCATCGGCCTGTGGGTGCTGCGGGCCCTGCGCGCCGCGCACACCGCCGGGGTCCTGCACCGCGACATCAAGCCGGGCAACGTCCTGCTCGGCCGGGACGGACGGGTCCTGCTCACCGACTTCGGCATCGCCCAGATCGAGGGCGACACGACCATCACCCGCACCGGAGAGGTCGTCGGCTCGGTCGACTACCTGGCTCCCGAGCGGGTGCGCGGCCACGACCCGGGCCCGTCCTCGGACCTGTGGGCCCTCGGCGCGACGCTCTACACGGCGGTCGAGGGCCGCTCGCCGTTCCGCCGCACCACACCGCTGACCACCATGCAGGCCGTGGTCGAGGAGGAGGCCGCCGAGCCGCGGCACGCCGGTCCGCTCGCTCCCGTCATCAGCGCCCTGCTGCGCAAGGATCCGGCCACCCGGCCCGACGCGTCCGAAGCCGAGCACCTGCTCGCCGAGGCGGCGGAGGGTCGACGCCCGAACGGGGCGCAGGCGTATGTGCCGACGCAGTACGGAGGCACGTACCGGGACGTCCACAGCGCTACGGCCACGGTCGGCACCGGCTCGGGATCGCACACCCGGACGCCGCTCCCGCCGCTCGCCGGCACCCCGGCCACCGGGACACCCGTCAGCGGGACACCCGTCACCGGCACTCCGGCGACCGGCCCCACCACGGTCGGCCCGGTGGCTACGGGCCCGCAGCCGTCCGGGCCGCAGCAGGCCCGGCCGGGCCGGCGCCGTCGGCTGCGTACCGTCGCCCTCGTGGTCGCGCTCGCGGCCATCATCGGCGGGACCACCGCCGTGGTGCTCCAGCAGTGGAACGAGGGCCGGCAGACGTCGGGCGGCGCCTCCGGCTCCCCGAATTCCACGAGCGCACAGCCCGGGGGTTCGGGATCCGAGAACTGGGTCCGCCACGACGACCCCGCGGGTTTCAGCCTCTCCCTGCCCAAGGGCTGGAAGCGCAAGCCCTTCGGCCCGCAGGGCGAACTCAAGCAGATCGACTACACGCCCGACGGCGGCCGGCACTTCGTGCGCATCGCCGTCGACATCTCCCCGGACTTCGGCGACCCGTACGCGCACCAGCTCGACCTGGAGCAGCAGCTGAAGGATCTCGCCGCCTACAAGCGGGTCGCCCTGGAGCGCAACGTCTACCGTGACCGGGGCGGCGCCCTGTGGGAGTACACCTGGATCGCGCGGGCGAAGGACACCAAGTTCCCCGGCCCGCGCCGGGCCATCGAGGAGACGTACATAGCCCGCGACGGCACCGAGTACGCGCTCTACATGTCGTCGCCCGCCAAGGACTGGGCGAAGGCGCGCAAGCAGTTCACCCTGCTGCTCCAGGGCTGGCAGGAGAAGACCTCCTGACGCAGGCGCCTCCTGACGCCCTGCCCTGCTGACACGGGCCGTCTGTTTCGGCCACGGGCGAGCGCCGACCCGGAGCCGATCCGTCCGGTGGGGCATGATTGCCGCATGGTGACCGAGGGGCACAACATGCGTGTCATCGCGGGCCGTTACCGGCTCGAGGCGCGGCTCGGGCGCGGTGGCATGGGCGTGGTCTGGCGGGCGACCGACCAGTTGCTCCGCCGGGGCGTGGCGGTCAAGGAACTCCCGTACGACGAGACACTCTCCGCGGCGGACGCCCGCCGGCAGCGGGACCGTACGCTGCGCGAGGCCCGGGCGGTCGCCCAGCTGAGCCATCCGCACATCATCGTCGTCCATGACGTCGTCGAGGACGATGAACGCCCCTACATCGTCATGGAGTTGATCGAGGGCGGCTCGCTCGCCGACCGTATCGCCGGCCAGGGCCCGGTCGACGCCGCCGAGGCCGCGCGCATCGCCATCGACCTGCTCGGCGCACTGCGCGCCGCGCACGCGGCCGGGGTCCTGCACCGCGACCTCAAGCCGGAGAACGTGCTGCTGGAGGCCGGTACCGACCGGGTCGTCCTCACCGACTTCGGCATCGCCCAGGTCGCCGGCGCCCCCACGCTCACCGAGAACGGCTCCTTCGTCGGCTCGCCCGAGTACACCGCGCCGGAGCGGATGTCCGGGGCCAGGACCGGGCCCGAGTCCGACCTGTGGTCGCTGGGCGCGCTGATGTGCGCGGCCCTCAGCGGCGAGTCGCCGTTCCACCGCGACTCGCTGGGCGGCATCCTGCACGCGGTCGTCGTCGGCGACATCCAGCCACCCGCACAGGCCGGGCCGCTGCTGCCCGTCGTACAGGGCCTGCTGGAACGCGATCCCGACCGGCGGCTGGACGCGGACCGTGCGGAACGGATGCTGCGGGCGTTCCTCGACACGGGCCGTACGCCGCAGTCGCCGCCGCCCGAGTACCCGTCGGCGGAACAACGGGGCGCGGTGGGCCGGCAGTCGACGGCCGGGCAGGCCGCCCCCGGCTGGCAACCGCGGCAGCCTCCGTCTCCGCCCGCCTCGGAGGTACCCGCCCGGCAGTCCTCGCGGGGCATGCTCGTGGCCGCGCTGCTGGTCGCCGCGATGGCCGGAGCCGGGGTGTCCGCGGCGGCGCTGCTCATGAACCGGGACGGGGACGGCGGGCCCGCGCCGACGACTTCGGCGCCGGAGACACCTCGCACCGGCACACCCTCCCCGAGCCCCACGACCTCGACCGGAGCCGGCACTCCGAGCGCCGCCGGGACCAGCTCCGCCGGGACGAGCCCCGCCGCGCGTCACGGGTTCGCCACCGAGAAGCCGCCGTAGTGGGCGCGTGAGTCGTTTGGCGACGACGACGGCGAGTTCGGGGAGGCGGCGATCGCGCACCCGGCCATCGAAGGGACCTGACGCGACCCGGCCCCCGGGCGAAAACGGCCCGCGTCGACAAGGAGCCGCCCCACGGGGTACTGATGGGGCATGAGCAACGACGGGGGCGGGGCGGGCGACGCCCGGGGCCGGCTGGTCGGTGGGCGGTACCGGCTGATCGAGCGCATCGGCTCCGGCGGGACGGGCACCGTCTGGCGGGCCCACGACGAGCGCGCGGAGCGCGAAGTAGCCGTCAGGCAACCCCGGTTGCCGGGCGACCCGGACGACGAGAGCTACCGGAGGGCCGCCCACCTGCTCTACCGCGAGGCCCGCGCCGCCGCCCGTGTCGACCACCCCGCCGCCGTCACCATCCACGACGTGGTCGTCGAGGCGGAGCAGCCGGACGCACGCGACGGCCTGGAAGCGGTCGACACGCTCGACCGGCTTCCCTGGATCGTCATGGAGTCGGTGCCGGGCGAGTCCCTGCACGAGGTGCTCGCGCGCGGGCCGGTCGAGGCGCGCGAGGCCGCCCGGATCGGCCTCGCCGTCGTGGGTGCGCTGCGTGCCGCGCACTGCGTCGGCATCGTGCACCGGGACGTGAAACCGGCCAACGTACTGCTCGGCCCGCACCGCCGCGTCGTCCTCACCGACTTCGGCATGGCCCATGCGCCTGGAGAGGAAACCCCGGTTTCCGGCGGGGGGTTCGGCGACTCGCTGGAGTTCGTCGCCCCCGAGCGGATGTCCGGCCGTATCGCCGGACCCGCCTCCGACCTGTGGTCCCTGGGCGTCCTGCTCTACGCCGCCGTCGAGGGCTCGTCCCCCTTCCGCCGGTCCACGCCGGAGGCGACCCTCGCCGCCGTCCTCGCCGCCGAGCCGCCCGATCCGAAGCAGGCCGGACCACTCGGGCCGCTGATCGCACGGCTGCTGGTGCGGGACCCGGAGCGGCGGCCGGACGCCGAGGAGGTCGCGAAGGAACTGCAAGCGGTGGCGGGGCCGTCGGCGGCCGAGGACCACCAGGGCGCCGAGCGGATACGGGAGTTCACACAGGACACCGGTCCAGAGCACCCCGACGAGGCCGCCTCCGCGCCGGAGACCGACCTGCTGGAGACCGCCCTGCCGGAGACCGACCCGGCGAAGACGCACCCGCCGGAGGCCGATTCGGCGGCACGGCACGCCCCGGCGACACGGGACGACCCGGCAACACCCAAGCGCCACAGTCTCCTCCGTCCCGCCCCCCTGGCCCTCCTCAGCGCACTGCTCGCCGGCGGCATAGGCACCGCCACCCACCTCGCCGACACCAGCAGCGCGGAGAGCGTCGAACAGGCCGCCGGGACGACGGACACCTGGATCCCGCATCCCCAGCCGGACATGGCGGCCGTACTCCGCCTCCCATCCCACTACCGCCTGCTCGACCGGACCGGCAGCGCGAGAGACCAGCCCCGCACGGCGCTCTACGGCGACACACGCGGCGGCACGATCCAGGTCCGCCTCCTCCAGTGGGACAAGGCGCCGGGCTCCCCGAAGGACCCAACCGGGACCACCGACACCACCTACCACCTGAAGGACACCCCCAGGCGGGTCGTGCGGGCGCTGATCCGCACCGACGACGACCGCGTGTACGAACTGCGCGTCGACATGCCGAGGGGCACGCCGGAGGAGAAGGAAGGCGTCTCGGTCTTCGAGGGCGCCCGCGACCGGCTCGCCATCGGTCCTGGATCGTAAAAGGCCGGATCACACCGGCCCGCACCGCACAACGCCCTGATCAGGGCGTTCGTTGCCAGCAGCCACTGGCGTCGTGTGTGCACTCGGTGAAGCCGTATTACCGACGGGTACCCAAAGGCTCCGCCGAGGCATACCCTGCGCCTCATGACGGACGCGCACGCCCCGGAGAAGACCGGCACGGCACAGACCGGCACGAACCCCCTCGCCCCCGCCCCGGAGGGAGCCCGCACCGCCGCCGACGTGGTGACCCCCGAGCTGGTCGCCCAGCTCACCAAGGGCGTGGCCGGCTCCGGTCGTACCGCCAACCACTCGCCGTTCACGGGCGAGAAGCTGGCCGACCTCCCCGAGTCGACTCCCGAGGACGTGGCGAGGGCCTTCGAGCTGGCCCGTGCGGCCCAGGCCGTCTGGGCGCAGACCCCCGTACGGCAGCGCGCCGCCGTCCTGCTCCGCTTCCACGACCTGGTGCTGGAGCGCCAGGCCGAGGTGCTCGACCTGATCCAGCTGGAGACCGGCAAGGCCCGCCTGCACGCCCACGAGGAGGTCCAGGCCGTCGCGGTCGCCGCCCGGCACTACGGCCGCAGGGCCACCGCCTACCTCAAGCCCAAGCGGCACGCCGGTGCCATGCCGACCCTCACCAAGGTCACCGAACTGCGCCACCCGCGCGGGGTCGTCGGCCAGATCGCCCCCTGGAACTACCCCCTCGAGCTGTCGGTGGGCGACGCGCTCCCCGCCTTCGTCGCGGGCAACGCGGTCGTCATGAAGCCGGACACGGAGACCTGCCTCACCGCCCTGTGGGCGCGTGACCTGCTGATCGAGGCCGGCCTGCCCGCCGACGTCTTCCAGGTCGTCCTCGGCGACGGCCCGGTCGTCGGCCCGGAGGTCGTCCGGCACGCCGACTACGTCTCCTTCACCGGCTCCACCCGCACCGGCCGCGAGGTCGCCCAGGGCGCCGCCGCCCGGCTGGTCGGCGTCTCCCTCGAACTCGGCGGCAAGAACGCCATGCTGGTGCTGGAGGACGCCGACATCGAGAAGGCCGCCGCCGGGGCCGTCCGCGCCTGCTTCTCCTCCGCCGGCCAGCTCTGCATCTCCATAGAGCGCCTCTACGTCCACGAGTCGATCGCGGACGCCTTCCTGGAGCGCTTCGCCGCCCGCACCCGGGCGATGCGCCTCGGCAAGTCCCTTGCGTACGGCGCCGAGATGGGCTCCCTCGTCGGCGAACGCCAGCTGGAGACCGTCACCCGGCACGTGGAGGAGGCGGTGGCGAAGGGCGCGAAGGTCGTCGCGGGCGGCGTGGCCCGCCCGGACATCGGCCCGTACTTCTTCGAGCCCACGATCCTCGACGGGGTCGGCACGGACATGTCCGTCTGCGCCGAGGAGACCTTCGGCCCGGTCGTCTCGATCTACCGCTTCAAGGACGAGGACGAGGTCGTCGAGCGCGCCAACGCCACGGCGTACGGACTGAACTCCTCGGTGTGGACCAGGAACGGCCGCCGCGGCCAGGAGGTCGCCGCCCGCCTGCGCACCGGGACGGTCAACATCAACGACGGCTACGCACCCGCCTACGGCAGCGTCCAGTCGCCCATGGGCGGCATGAAGGACTCGGGCCTCGGCCGCCGCCACGGCTCCGAGGGCATCCTCAAGTACACCGAGGCCCAGACGGTCGCCCACCAGCGCGTCCTCCCGATGGCCCCCTCCCTGGGCATGGACGACGAGAAGTACGCCCAGTTCATGAGCCGCAGTCTCCGCCTCATGAAGGCATTCCGGTTCCGGTGATGCCCTAGGGGGCGCGGGGCTGTATCGATGTGCGGCTCCGCCGCGTGGGCGCGACCAGCCACAGACGGCCCGCACGCGAAACTCAACAAGGAGAACACGTGCCTCAGGACGCTTACGACTACGACGTCATCGTCGTCGGCTCCGGCTTCGGCGGCTCGGTGACCGCTCTGCGCCTCACGGAGAAGGGCTACAAGGTCGGCGTCCTGGAAGCAGGCCGCCGCTTCACCCGCGAGTCCCTCCCGAAGAACTCCTGGGACCTCAAGAACTACCTGTGGGCCCCGAAGCTCGGCATGTTCGGCATCCAGCGCATCCACCTCCTGGGCAACGTCATGGTCCTGGCGGGAGCCGGCGTCGGCGGCGGCTCCCTCAACTACGCCAACACCCTCTACGTCCCGCCGAAGCCGTTCTTCGAGGACCCGCAGTGGCGGGACATCACCGACTGGCAGGACGAGCTGAAGCCGTACTACGACCAGGCCCGGCGCATGCTGGGCGTACGGCTGAACCCGACCATGACCCCGTCCGACGTCCATCTGAAGGCCGCCGCGGAGCGGATGGGCTGCGGCGACTCCTTCCACCTCGCCCCCGTCGGTGTCTTCTTCGGCGACGGCGAGGACGCCGACGGGGCGGCGAAGGCGAAGCCCGGACAGGAGGTGCCCGACCCGTACTTCGGTGGGGCGGGGCCCTCCCGCAGGGCATGCGCGGAGTGCGGTGAGTGCATGACCGGCTGCCGCCACGGCGCGAAGAACACCCTCAACGAGAACTACCTGTACCTCGCCGAGAAGGCCGGCGCGGCCGTCCACCCGCTGACGACGGTCGTCTCGGTCACCGACGACTCGCGCGGCGGATACGCGGTCGCCACCCTCCCCACCGACGACCGCCGCAAGGCGAAGGGCCGGACCTACACCGCCCGCCAGGTCGTCCTCGCCGCCGGCACGTACGGCACCCAGACCCTGCTGCACCGGATGAAGACCGGCGGCCAGCTGCGGTACGTCTCGGACAAGCTGGGCGAGCTGACCCGCACCAACTCCGAGGCCCTGGTCGGCGCCCAGACCGACGACCGGCGCTACCGCAAGGCACACGGCGCTCCGAAGGCCGACTTCACCCGCGGTGTGGCCATCACGTCCTCGATCCACCCCGACGAGAACACCCACATCGAGCCGGTCCGCTACGGCAAGGGCTCCAACTCGATGGGCGGCCTGTCCATCCTCCAGGTCCCCTACGCCGGCGGCGGCTCGGGCGCCTCACGGGTCCTGGGCTTCCTCGCCCACGCGGCGAAACACCCCTTGCTGGTACTGCGCTCCCTGTCCAACCGCCGCTGGTCGGAACGGACCATCATCGGCCTGGTGATGCAGTCGCTGGACAACTCCCTGACGACGTACCTGAAACCGTCGGGAGCCGGCCGGGGCCTGCTCACCGCCCGCCAGGGGCACGGCGCCCCCAACCCCAAGCAGATCAAGGCCGCCACGCAGAGCGCGTCGGCACTCGCCGCCGAGATCAACGGCTTCGCGGGCTCCAACGTGGGCGAGTTGATGGGCACCCCGCTGACCGCCCACTTCCTGGGCGGCTGCCCGATCGGCGCCTCCCGCGAGACCGGCGTGATCGACCCGTACCACCGCCTGTACGGCCACCCCGGCATCTCGGTCGTCGACGGCGCCGCGGTCTCCGCGAACCTGGGCGTGAACCCGTCCCTCACCATCACCGCCCAGGCCGAGCGGGCGATGTCGTACTGGCCCAACAAGGGCGAGCCCGACCCGCGCCCGAGGCAGGGCACGGCCTACGAGCGTCTCCAGCCGGTCGAGCCGAAGTCCCCGGCGGTCCCGGCGGACGCGTTCGGCGCGCTGCGGCTGCCGTTCCTGGGCATGCCGGCGGTACCGCCGAAGAAGTAACCCGGCCTGGAACGCCGAAGAAGTAACCCGGCCCGGAACGAAAACGAAGAAGTAACCCGGCCCGGCACACAGAAGAGGGACCTGCGCCCCCCTCCGAGCGCAGGTCCCTCTCCCGTTTGGTGCTACGGCCTACCGGCCGCTATGGCTTACGCCTCCACACCGGCCTTGCGGCGACGCACCACGAAGATCGCGCCGGCACCGGCGACGACCGCGGCACCGCCGACGAGGCTGATCATCGGCAGGGCGGAGCTGGAGCCGGTCTCGGCGAGGCTGCCGGTGACCTCCGGCGTGTTGCCGCTCGGCTTCTTGTCGGTGACGGGCGCCTTGCCGCCTTCCTGCGGCTTGGTGCCGTCGGTGTCCGTACCGGCGGAGACGATCTGGAACTTGTAGGAGTTCTGACCGAAGCCGGTGCACTCGGCGTCGTTGTCGCCGTAGATCGTCGCGCCGAGCGAGAAGCCGGCGCCGACCGGGGCGGACTTCGTGACGTTGAGGCGCAGCGGGATGTCGACCTCGTAGTCGGGCTTCAGCTCGTCGGTGTAGCCGACGTAACCGACCGCTTCGCCGCCCTCGTTGAGGTCCACCCAGATCTTGTCCTGGGGGTCCCAGGCCTGGAGCTGGACCTGCTTGCTGGAGAACAGCTCTTCGCCGTCCTTGTCGGGGGAGGCCCCGGCGAAGAAGTTGAGGTCGTTGAGCGTGGAGTCGGAGTTGTTGAGCACCGTCAGCGAGAACTTGTGCCAGCCGCTGCCCGCCGCGATCTTGCCGGGCAGGCCGCCGATGCTGACGTCGACCTTGGTGTCCTTGCACACGGACGGCTCGGGGTCCGGGGACTCCGACTCCTCCGGCTCGGAGGTGCTCGGCGCCGGGGTGGACGGGCTCGCGGACGTGCTCGGCGAGCTGGACGTCTGGGGAGCGGACTCGCTCACGGACACGGTCGGAGCCGGCGTCGTCTCGGCCGGCGCGGACTCGGTCACCGACGGCGAGGGCGACGTCTCGGGAGCGGACTCGCTCACGGACGCGCTCGGCGTGGGCGTCGTTTCGTCGGTCGCGTACGCGGCCGGTGCCGCGAGCAGTGCCACCGGGGCTATGACCGCCGTGGCGGCCGCTGCTGCCATGGCGCGGCGAAGCTTCATGAAGACCTCGGAGAGTCCGGGCGTACCACGGGCTGCGGTACGAACGTTGGGGGAGGCCTCCGCGTGTGGGGCGCGGGAGTGGCCCTTGGTTCGGCAGGTTTGATCCGTGAAACCTGTGAATGGTTGTGCTGGCATTCACAGGATTCTTATGTGGGCTGAGTCACATACATGACCTTCTTGTGCAGGCGTTCACCGCACGCTTAGATCTTTGCTTCGTGTCTGACAAGCCGTCTGATGATCAACCATCGGCCTCGGAGATCCCCGACGACGTCTGGGAGCAGTTCACCCGTGACACCGAGCGGGACATCCGTGCCTCCGCCCCGAAGGAGCCGTCCGCCAGGGCCCGGATGGTGACGGAGCGGCTGCGGCAGCAGGACGCCCGGGGCGAGACGCCGCCGGGGTGGCGAACCGATTCTGCCCGGCAGGAGAGAAACGTCAGGACCGCACGGCGCCGCAAGGTGTGGGCCGTCGTCGGCGTGCCCGTCGCGATCGCCTTGGCGTTGGTGGCGTTGAAGCCGTCGCTGCTGCCCGGCGATCCCTTCGGTACGGGGGAGCCCCAGGCCGCCGACATCTCGCCCCTGCCCGCCGAGACCTCGGCGCCCACCGCCGCGCCCGGAGCGTCGGACTCCGAAACCCCCACCCTGGACGAGCCGTTCGCCGGCTCCCCGGCCCTGCGCTGGGCCGACGGTGAGGCCGGCATCGTCCTGCCCGAGGCGAAGGCCGTCGGCGCGGTCTCCGAGGGGCGTGTGGAACAGGCCCTGAAGCTCACGAAGAAGCTGCTGGTGGGCGCCAATCTCGACCCGGGGACGGTGCGTGGGGCACGCCCCGAGGCCGCGCTCTCGGTACTCGAACCGCAGCAGCCCGGGACAGTCGACGACCTCGAAACCGCCCTGCGTTCACCGAGCGAGGAGCACGACCCGCTGACCCTGTTCAGCCGCTTCGACCCCGACCAGGTGCGGCTGGTCGGCGACGTGATCAAGACGCGGGGGCGCATGACGTTCGGGAAGGGCTCGCACGGGGGTGTCGCCGTGCACGCCGACTACACCTTCGTCTACCCGGTGATGCGCGCGGACGGTTCCACCGAGGTCGCCCGCACCATCGTCCGCCGGGCCGTCGACGTCGAGCTCCCCGATCCCGCGCGGTACCGCGTCACGGCGGGCCGGCTCATCCTGCTGAAGTACGACGAGGAGATCGGCAACTCCTCCTGCGACGTCCACGACGGCTACCTGCACCCGGCGTTCCCGTCGAGCCGGGACGAGGGGGCCCCTCCCACCGGCCCCACGACCGACCCGTACGACCGCAGCAGGAGCCTGGACAACGACGACGCCTGCGGGGCGGTGTCGCGCACCTGACACCGGGAACTCCTGCGGGACGGTGTCGCGCACCTGACGGCGACGCCTGCGGGGCGGTGTCGCACACCTGAGACGGCCGGCGCAGAGCGAAGGGCCCCGCGGGACGGAGCCGCGGGGCCCTTCTTCTGATCAGCACCGACGTCAGGGCAGCGCCGGTGCCGGGAAGCGGCGCCGGGGGGTTGCGCCGCTGGTCTCGATCTCTGGCAGTCCGACCCGGCCTGGTGCGTTCGTGCAAGGTCCGCCGGCCGGCCCCGGGCGTCCCCGGAGCCGGCCGTTCTCTCGGGTGACCGGGCTGCTGTCCCCTGCCGTCCGGTCACTTCCCTGGAGCGAGGTCCCACGACGCACGGAGCGATCCGTACGTCTCATCACTCCAGCGAGCCACGCGTGGTTCTCTCGGCCCCGCGCCTGGCTGGCGCGGACACCCGAACCAACGAGGCGGCACGGGGGCGGTCACGCGCCGTACGGGTGAGAGGGGTGCGTACGTCTGTCCCGGGAACGCGGATTCCGTCCCGGCCGGTCGGCCCGCCCGGACGTCAGATCCTGCCCCGGCACAGCTCCAGCATGGTCATCGCGAGGGCCGTGCCCGGCTTGCCCAGCGCCTCCCGGTAGCGGCCGAGGACCTCCATCTCGCGGGAGAGGTTCACGCGTCGGCCGCCGGAGGAGATCCGGGCGTCCTGGATGACGGCGGAGACCGCCGCCCGTTCCTGGATCAGGCCGATGATCCGGTCGTCGAGCGCGTCGATGCGCTCCCGCGCGCCGGTGATCACGTCGGCGGCCTCGGGTGTGCGGGCGCCGGTCACGTCGGTGGCCTCGGGTGTGCGGGCGCGGGTCACGTCGGTGGCGTTCATTGGGGCTCCTGGTCGTCGGGGGTGCCCCGGAGCGGCAAGGCCCGGACGACGACAGACGCCCCGGGCCTTGTCGGCCCGGGGCGCCTGGGAAGTCGCTTGTCAGATGCTCAAGCAGCACGACCATGGCAGCCGGCGGGCCGGGTGCCATAGGTAAAGACGAACGTCTGGTGCGTGAGCATGGGGCAAGTATGCCCCGCGTCCCGGAAGTGTCCAACACGGTTCGCATCCTGAGACGGCCCCGTTCCCCGACGCCCGGAAAACGCCCGGTGGCACCCCGGTAGAATCGGGTGGCACAAGACCCCCGCCCCACCGCCGGAAGGCACCCCGTGTCATCAGCGACTCCCGCTGCCAGCGCCGCCGACACCGTTCTGGTCGTCGACTTCGGCGCGCAGTACGCCCAGCTCATCGCCCGTCGCGTCCGCGAGGCGCGGGTCTACAGCGAGATCGTGCCGAGCACCATGCCGGTCCGGGAGATGCTCGCCAAGAACCCCGCGGCGATCATCCTCTCCGGCGGCCCCTCGTCGGTCTACGCGGAGGGCGCACCCAGCCTGGACCGCGAGATCTTCGAGGCCGGCGTCCCCGTCTTCGGCATGTGCTACGGCTTCCAGCTGATGGCGAGCGCCCTCGGCGGCACCGTCGACAACACCGGCGCCCGCGAGTACGGCCGCACCGACCTGCACGTCTCCAAGGTGTCCTCCACGCTCTTCGAGGGCACCCCCGCCGAGCAGCCCGTCTGGATGTCGCACGGCGACGCCTGCTCCGCCGCCCCCGAGGGCTTCTCCGTCACGGCCTCCACGGACGTCGTGCCCGTGGCCGCCTTCGAGAACGACGAGAAGAAGCTCTACGGCGTCCAGTACCACCCCGAGGTGATGCACTCCACGCACGGACAGCAGGTGCTGGAGCACTTCCTGTACCGGGGCGCGGGTCTCACGCCGAACTGGACGACCGGCAGCGTCATCGAGGAGCAGGTCGCCGCGATCCGCGAGCAGGTCGGCGACCGGCGCGCCATCTGCGGCCTGTCCGGCGGCGTGGACTCCGCCGTCGCCGCGGCCCTCGTCCAGAAGGCCATCGGCTCCCAGCTGACCTGCGTGTACGTCGACCACGGCCTGATGCGCAAGGGCGAGACCGAGCAGGTCGAGAAGGACTTCGTGGCCGCGACCGGCGTGCAGCTGAAGGTCGTGGACGCCGAGGAGCGGTTCCTCAAGGCGCTCGCCGGGGTCTCCGACCCCGAGGAGAAGCGGAAGATCATCGGCCGTGAGTTCATCCGGGTCTTCGAACAGGCCCAGGCCGAGATCATCGCGGACCAGGGCCCGGCGGTGGAGTTCCTCGTCCAGGGCACCCTCTACCCGGACGTGGTCGAGTCCGGCGGCGGCACCGGCACCGCCAACATCAAGTCCCACCACAACGTGGGCGGGCTGCCCGAGGACCTCGAGTTCAAGCTGATCGAGCCGCTGCGCAAGCTCTTCAAGGACGAGGTCCGCATGGTCGGCCAGGAGCTCGGCCTGCCGGACGAGATCGTCCAGCGCCAGCCGTTCCCCGGCCCCGGCCTCGGCATCCGCATCGTCGGCGAGGTCACCAAGGAGCGCCTGGACCTGCTGCGCGAGGCGGACGCCATCGCCCGCGAGGAGCTGACCGCGGCCGGTCTCGACCGGGACATCTGGCAGTGCCCCGTGGTCCTGCTCGCCGACGTCCGCAGCGTCGGCGTCCAGGGCGACGGCCGCACCTACGGCCACCCGATCGTCCTGCGCCCGGTATCGTCCGAGGACGCCATGACGGCCGACTGGTCGCGCCTGCCCTACGACGTCCTCGCGAAGATCTCGACCCGGATCACCAACGAGGTGCGTGACGTCAACCGCGTCGTCCTCGACGTGACCTCGAAGCCGCCGGGGACGATCGAGTGGGAGTAGGCCCCAGGGCCCCTAGGTGCGCTTGATCGTGCGCAGGGGCGCGCCGGGCTTCCAGACCTGGACGACCAGATACGTGTCGTCCTCGACGTAGGTGCGGACGACCTCCGTCAGCTCGGTGCGGAAGAGGTGGAACGGCTCCGGCGGTTCCACCTCTTCGGCGTATCGGGCCATCGTCCGCGCGTCGTCGACCTCGATCGCCCGGCCGCCGATGCGGACGTCGCCCCCGCCCATGCCGGTGCCCTCGCCCGGGTTCGCCTGGAGCGCGAAGCGCGGGTCGCGGCGCAGGTCGACGGCCTTGAGCGAGTCCGGCATCATGCCGAACCACAGTTCGCCGTCGAGGAACCGCACCTCCAGACCGGTGGTGCGGGGCGAGCCGTCCCTGCGGAGCGTGGCGAGGACGTGGTGCGTGTAGGCGCCGAAGCGCTTCTCGACGATGCCGGCCAGCTCGGGTTCGGCGGTGACGAAGGTCGCCCAGTTCGGTGTCATGGGGAGAGTCTGGCGCCGAAACCCGACATCTTCTGTCGGCTGTTCGTGGGGTCCGGGAGCCCGGGGGCACACGAGTATGCGTGAGGTGCACAGGGAGGCGCTCGGGGCCATCTTTACGCAACGGTTCTGTTCTTCCCGGCCTCACCGACGGTAATTTCCGCCCCGTACGCGGAACGACGCTGGAGGACCTATGCACGGGCCGACCCCGCCCCTGCCCCTGCCCACCGACCGGCTGCGGTTCGCGATGCCGCCGATGCACGAGTCGGTCGAGGACGAACGCCGGCACCGCAAGGAACGGCTCGCGGGCGCCCTGAGGATCTTCGGGCGGCTCGGCTACGAGGACGGTGTGTCCGGGCACATCACCGCCCGCGACCCGGAGTTCACCGACTGCTTCTGGGTCAACCCCTTCGGGATGCCCTTCCGGCACGTCACCGTGAGCGACCTGGTGCTCGCCAACCAGGACGGCCAGGTCGTCGAAGGCGCCTACCACGTCAACCAGGCGGCGTTCACCGTGCACGCCCAGGTGCACGCCGCCCGTCCCGACGTCGTCGCGGTCGCCCACTGCCACTCGGTGCACGGCCGGGCGCTGTCCACCCTCGGCGAGCTCCTGGAACCGATCACACAGGAGAGCTGTGCCTTCTACGAGGACCACACCCTGTACGACTCGTACACCGGCGTCACCGTCGACGCCGAGGAAGGGCGGCGCATCGCGGCCGCACTGGGCTCCCGCAAGGCGCTCGTGCTGCGCAACCACGGGCTGCTGACCGTCGGCGACTCGGTGGACGCGGCGGCCTGGTGGTTCGTGTCGATGGAACGCTCCTGCCAGGTGCAGCTGACGGCCCGGGCCGCCGGGCGGCCGGTCCGGATCGACCACCGGATGGCGGTGGCGACGCGGGAGCAACTGGGCGGCGACCTGGTGGCGTGGATCAACTACCAGCCGATGTGGCAGGAGGTCAGCCGAAGCGAACCGGACCTGCTGAGCTAGGCCGGGCCTGCTGAGCCAGGCCGGACCTGCTGAGCCAGGCCGGGCCTGCTGAGCCAGGCCGGACCTGCTGAGCCAGCGGCGCTGACGTACGTCGTGGTCTCGCTGGATGATCTCGGCTCCGGGGGAATTCCCGCAGCCAGGTCAACACGGCGCGCCGAAGTTCACCCGTGTTGACCACTCGGGACGGACGTGGACCGGGTGGTATAGGGCACAATTCGCTTTCGTCGCACGGGAGTTGCAGAGCGGTGTTTCCGGGGTCCGGAAGGCCGACGGTGGTTGGGTCGCGGGAAGGCGGGCGTCGGGCGTGGCGGTGCGCGAGGCGGGACAGGGCGGCGCGGATGCGGGTGAAGATGCGGGTGCGTACGCGGACGCGGGGGCGGGTGTCGGCGCGTATGCGGGCCGGTACGCCGGCGGCCCCGGCGGTGGCTACTCCGGTGGCCCTGGCGGTGGGTACGCCGGTGGGTCCGGGGGCGGGTACGCCGGTGGGTCCGGGGTTGGGTACTCCGGTGGCGCTGTGAGCGGATACCCGGGAGGGCACGGCGATGTGCCCGGCGGGGCCCCCGGCGGAGCGCACGGCGGCGGGTGCGCCTGCGGTGACTGCCCGCACGGGGCGCGTGAGGGACATCGGCGTGCCGTCGCCGCGTTCCTGCGCAGACGCGACGAGTTCGCCGCCGGGCAGGGCCTGCCGGCCGCGGTCGCCCACTCCGCCTCGGCCTCCCGCCAGTGGGTCTCGGAGGAGCTGGCCGAGTCCGCGGGACTCGTCGCCGAGCGCGGACGCGCCGAGGGCCGGGCCTGGCTGGCGGGCCTGTGGCGCCGCACCACGGCCGCGGTCTGGGCGGCCGTCGTGCTGTTGCTGCTGGGGCAGTCCCTCACCGCGGTCGGCGCGGGCTGGACGGCGGCCCGCACGGCCGGGCTGGCCGCCGCGCTGGCCGTCGCCGGTGTGCTGACGGCGGCGTCGTGGTTCCACCGGGCGAAGGGCGGCGCGCTCGCACCCGTGATCGGTGACGACCACCGGCTGTCCACCTCCCGTACGGTCGCCGCGGCATGGGTGCTCCTCGTGGCCTACTCGGTGCTCGTCCTGGCGGTACGGCTGACCGCCGCCTCCCGGCACGAGGAACGGGACGCGCTCGTCGCCGGGCTGGAACTCGTCCGCGGGGCCGGGTTGGTGACCGTGCTGGCCGTGGTGTGCGGGATCGCCGTCCTCGTACGGCGGGTGGTCGGACTCCGGGTGCTGGGACAACGGCTGCAGAAGGTACGCGCCGACCGCCCGCGAGCGGCCGACCTGCTGACCGACGACGCGGGGCGCGGCACCTTCGCCGACATCCAGTACGTCGTCATCAGCGGTGTCGCCCTGCTCTTCGCGGCGGTACGGCTGGCCAGACGGCCGGACCAGTTGCCGGACCTGCCGTGGGGACTGGCGGTGGTGGTCCTGGTGTCGGCCATGACGTACCTGGCCGGCAAGTACGCGGAGGGCGGCAGGCCCGTCATCCTCTCCGTCGTACGGTCACGCGAGGCGGGCGACCTGGACGGGCCGATCCGCACGGGTGACGACATCGAGATCCGCGGCGCCGGCTTCGTGCCGCCGGGTGCGCAGGGTGCCGACCGGCTGGCCCGGATGGTCGTCCGGGTCGGCACGGTCCACGTCCACGTGCCGTTGGTGCCCGTCCCCGGCGGTTTCAGCAATCCGACGGACACGCTGCTGACGGTGCCGGTGCCGGCGGACGTGGAGCCCGGGCGGGTGGAGGTGCAGGTGGTCACGGCGGCCGGGGCCGAGACCAATCGCTACGCGGTCGATGTGACGGAGTGACAAGTCAGAAAAAGCCGCAGCAACAGGATTGAGCGGGGCCGGTTCGTCATACGTATGGTTCTCTGAGGGGTCTCGGCATCGGCGGGCGAGAGGCGGCTAGCGGCGATGACTCACAGTATGCGGACGGACACGCACTCCCCCTACTATCCCGGCGACGGGGGCTGGCGTGCCGGCGCCGCCCGCTACGCCCTCCTCCCTCTGCGCATCTTCCTCGGCGTCACCTTCATCTACGCCGGTCTGGACAAACTCACCGACAGCGCCTTCATGAAGGACGCCGGTGCCGGTTCGATCGGCGACATGATGCGGGCCGTTCGCGACTCCTCCGCCATCCCCGCCCTGGTCGACCTCTCCCTGAAGAACCCTGTCGGTTTCGGCTACGCCATCGCCTTCGGAGAACTGGCCGTCGGCATCGGCACCCTGCTCGGACTGCTCGCCCGACTGGCCGCACTCGGCGGCGCACTGATCTCCCTCAGCCTGTGGCTCACCGTGAGCTGGGCCTCCGACCCGTACTACTACGGCAACGACCTCGCCTACCTCATGGCCTGGATCCCCCTCGTCCTGGCGGGCGCCCCCGTGCTCTCCCTCGATGCCGCACTACGGTCGCGACGACGGCAGAGGGCGGGCTACTGACAGGGTCCGGCGGCAGCCGTCGGACGTGGCTCGCCGTCAGGTGGTGTCAAGAGGTGTCAGGTGGAGTCAGGTGGAGTCAGGTGGCGACGTCCGGTCCCGACTCCCCGCCGGCGGTACGGCCCGCCGTGCGCCGCCGGCGTATGCGGCCCGTCAGGAACGCCACCGCGCCGGCCAGGAACAGCCCGCCCGTGACGAGGGGGATCGCCGCGAACCAGGGGATCTCCCAGGCGCCGCCCGCGTCACCGGCGTAGAGGACGCCCGCCACGGTGAGGACCACACCGGCGACCAGCTTTCCGGGCTGGAGTTCATGACGCAGCACGGGTCACCTCCGCCTGTCCCATGCCGACCTGGAGGTCCAGGTCGATCGTGCCGGTTCTCTTGACGTTCTCCGCGGGGGAGAGGGTCATCTCCTGGTGCCGGCCCGGTTTCACGTCCACGTCCTTCGGGTCGTCGCCCGGCAGCTGGAGGTCTCCGACCCCCACGTCGACGTTCAGCCGCACGGTCACGTCCTCGGGCACGAGCACCTTCACCCGGCCCACGCCCACGTCCGCCCCCGTCGTCACGGTCTGTTGTCCGGTCAGGTCCAGCCGGGTCAGGTCCAGGGTGCCGACGCCGGTGCCCAGGTCGTACCGGTCCCGTACGTCCGCCACCGTGGCGGGCTGCCAGGTCGTGCGGTTCCACTGGGTGCCGATGTCCTCGGGCAGTGCCGCCGAACCGGCGAGCAGACCCGCCGTGATGATCGCCAGGAGTATCGAGCCCGCGCCTGTCCGCCCCAGGACGGCACTGACCGCGATACCCAGGCCGAAGACGGCGAGCGCGCAGGCCAGACCGGTCTGCAGGCTGGTGCCGAGCGGGTGCTCGTCCCAGGTGAGGCTCGTGCCCATGGATCCCGCGAACAGGGCCAGCAGGAAGAGCCAGCCGCCGATCCAGCGGGGGCCACGAGGCTCGGGCGGCCGGGTGTGCGGGGCGGGTATGTCCTCGCGGGTGCCGGGCACGAGGCCGAGGCTGATGTTGATGGCTGCGGCGACGTCGATGTCGCGGTAGTCGCGGGGGCCCCACAGGTAGCCCGTGCCGCCGAAGTGCCTGCCGTCCTTGACGATGGGATCGCGCCACCAGGAGGGGAAGGCGGCGGGCACCGGCGGCGCCTTGGGCTCCGGGGGCGCGTCGGCGGCCGCCTGGGCGGCCAGCGGGTCAGGACCGGGGGCGTCGCGCCGACGGGACCAGTAACCCGCGCCGGCGAGGAGGAGGGAGAGGACGACGGCGAAGGTCAGCACCCCGCCGTTGTTCAGCAGGGTCAGGAACACCCCGCAGCCGACCAGCGCGAAGAGCACGGCCGTCAGGGCCTGGCCGTCGACGCGGCCCGTCAGCAGCTTGCGCACCTCGTTCTCCTCCTCGTCGCCGTACGGGACGAAGAGCCAGGCGAAGCCGTAGAAGAGGAGACCTATGCCGCCGGTGGCGGAGAGCACCGCGAGGGTGATCCGGAAGATCACCGGGTCCATGTCGCACTGCCGCCCGAGCCCGGCGCAGACACCGGCCAGGGTCTTGTGGCGGCGATCGCGCCGGAAGTTCCGGGGCAGCCCGGACGCGGTGACGTCCCAGGCCGGGCCTGCCGCGCCGGGCGCTGCCCTCTCTTCTCCCGCGTCCGCGCGCCCGTGTGCGCGTGGGGGCGCGGGGGAGCCCGTGGGCGCGGCGCCCGCGGCGGGCGCGGCATCCTGCGGCCCGGCGCCCGGTGCGGGGCGCGGGCCGGAGCCGGGTCCCGGACCCGTCGCGGCGTGCTCGTGATCGGTCATGGGTCCATGGTGACGGGCGCGGTGGCGCGGCGGGAGTCGGAACGACCCTGGCCGGACCCTGATATCGGCCCTGAGGAAAGGACCGGGAAGCGTGCGACGGGCCGGTTTCCGGAGATCAGGGGAGTCTCCGGGGCCGACCCTGATGCTCCCGTCTTCAGGCCGTGTGACCATCAATGGCATGTCGGAAGCCGCAGCAGCGCCACTCGCCGAACCGCGGCCGCCGCGCAAGCTCTACCGCAGCAGTGACGGACGCTGGCTCGGTGGTGTGGCGCGGGGGCTCGCCGGGCACCTCGGGCTGCCCGTGATCTGGGTTCGGCTCGTCTTCGTCGGCCTCTTCATGGCCGACGGCCTCGGTGCGCTGCTGTACGCCGCCTTCTGGTTCTTCGTCCCGCTCGGCGTCGGCGGAGTCGAGACGCAGAAGCCGCCGTCGCTGGTCTCCACGGAGACCTCGCCGGACGGCCGCCGCAGACTCGTCGCCCGCAGACCGGACAAGGGCCAGATGGTGGCCCTGCTCCTCATGGTCGTCGTGGCCATGGTCTTCGTGGGCAACGTCAATCTCAGCGGCGGGGCCCGGGCCTACCTCTGGCCGGCCGTGCTCGTCGGCGCGGGCGTCGCCCTGGTCTGGCGGCAGGCGGACAACGCCCGCCGGGCCCGCTGGGTCGAGGTCGGCCGCCGCCGTCGCACGGTCACGCTGCTGCGCGCCGTGGGCGGGGTGCTGCTGGTGACGGCCGGTGTCTCCGGCATCTTCGTCCTGCAGGGCTCCGCCGCGCACCTCGGCTCCGTCCTCCAGGCGGCGCTCGCGGTCCTCGTGGGGATAACGCTCCTCGCCGGGCCGTATCTGGTGCGCATGACGCAGGACCTCTCCGAGGAGCGCCTGATGCGTATCCGCGCCCAGGAGCGGGCGGAGGTCGCCGCCCATGTGCACGACTCCGTGCTGCACACCCTCACGCTGATCCAGCGCAACGCGGAGAACGCGAACGAGGTGCGCCGCCTCGCCCGCGCCCAGGAACGCGATCTGCGCACCTGGCTCTACAAACCCGAGGGCACCGGCAAGGACGAGGCCGACGAGCCCACCACCCTCGCCGACGCCGTGCGGCGCAACGCGGCCGAGGTGGAGGACAAGCACGGCGTGCCCATCGAGGTCGTGGTCGTGGGCGACTGCCCGCTCGACGAGGGGATCGGCGCACAGATGCAGGCCGCGCGGGAAGCGATGGTGAACGCCGCCAAGTACGGTGGCGAGGGCGGCGCCGTACAGGTCTACGCCGAGGTCGAGGGGAGGACGGTCTTCGTGTCCGTACGGGATCGCGGCCCCGGCTTCGACCTCGACTCGATACCCGCCGACCGGATGGGTGTCAGAGAATCGATCATCGGCCGCATGGAGCGCAACGGCGGTACGGCGCGGCTTCGCGCGGTACCGGACGGCGGCACGGAGGTCGAGCTGGAGATGGAGAGGGCGGAGAAGACGTCATGAGCGACCCGACCGAGGCGAACGGTACGGCGGGACCGGCGGAGGCGGCCGGGCCCGCGGACGCGGGCGGCGGCACGGGCGGGCGTCGCGTGCGCGTGGTCCTCGTGGACGACCACCGGATGTTCCGTACGGGCGTCCAGGCCGAGATCGGGCAGACCGAGCAGACGGGAGTCGAGGTCGTCGGCGAAGCCGCGGACGTCGACCAGGCGGTCACGGTCATCACGGCGACCCGGCCCGAGGTGGTCCTCCTCGACGTGCACCTGCCCGGTGGCGGCGGGGTCGAAGTGCTGCGCCGCTGTGCCCCGTTGATGGCCGACACCGAGCAGCCGGTCCGTTTTCTCGCCCTGTCCGTGTCGGACGCGGCGGAGGACGTGATCGGCGTGATCCGCGGCGGGGCCCGCGGATACGTCACCAAGACGATCACCGGGACGGATCTCGTCGACTCCGTCTTCCGGGTGCAGGAGGGCGACGCGGTCTTCTCCCCGCGGCTGGCCGGGTTCGTCCTCGACGCCTTCGCCTCCACGGACGCGCCGCCGGTCGACGAGGACCTGGACCGCCTCACCCAGCGCGAGCGGGAGGTGCTGCGGCTCATCGCCCGGGGCTACGCGTACAAGGAGATCGCCAAGCAGCTGTTCATCTCGGTGAAGACGGTCGAGTCGCATGTCTCGGCGGTCCTGCGCAAGCTTCAGCTCTCCAACCGGCACGAGCTGACGAGGTGGGCGACGGCGCGACGGCTGGTGTGACCTGACCCGGTCACACCACCCGGGTGGCGCCCACGAACGGCATCTCGTCGAGCGGCGCGACCCGTACCGGGGCGGAGGGGTTCGGGGCGTGGATCATCCGGCCGTTGCCCACGTAGATGCCGACGTGGCTGATGCCGGCGTAGTAGAAGACCAGGTCACCGGGGAGCAGTTCGGAGCGGGAGACGCGGCGGCCGGCGTCGATCTGGGAGTACGTGGTGCGGGGCAGCGAGACGCCCGCGGAGCGGTAGGCGGCCTGGACGAGGCCTGAGCAGTCGAAGGCGTTCGGGCCGGTCGCTCCCCAGACGTAGGGGCTGCCGAGCTTCTGGTAGGCGTAGGACACGGCGGCGGCAGCACGGGAGTTGGGCGCCTGGGACGCGGCTGAGCCAGGGGCCGCGAGGATGTCGCGGAGGTCCGTCGACGCACGTGAGGCACGGCCCGTGCCCGGCGCCTCACCGATCCTGGAACGTTCCTGCGCGCTGAGCCGGGACAGCAGCTGCCGTGCGGAGCCCAGCTTGGCGCTGATCGTCTTCTTGTGCCGTTTCAGCTCCTGCTGCCGCGACTTCAGCGAGGTCAGCTCGATATGGGCGGCCCCGCGCAACTGCTCGATCTCGCGGAGCTGCCGGCGTACGCGCGAGACGGCGGCCTTCTGCCGGTTGCCGGTCCGCTCGACGAACTCGGCGTTCTCGAGATACCGGTCGGGATCGTCGGACAGGGCGAGCCGCAGCGCGGGGTCGAGGCCGCCTTCGCGGTACTGCGCGGCGGCGACGGAACCCAGGGCCTCGCGGGCCGTGTTGAGCCGGTCCTCCTTGCGGGCCGCCCGGTCCTGGAGGTCCCGCAGCCGCTGCCCGGCCGCCTCGGCCCTCTCCTTCGCGCCGTTGTACTTCTCGGTGGCGACCTCCGCCTCCCGGTACAGCCCGTCCACCCGGGACTTGACCTGACCGGGGGTGAGCTCCGGTTCGGCGTGTCCGGTGCCGTCGAAGGCCGTCGCGGTCGCCGCGCCGGCGAGGGCGATCGTGGCGGCCGTACGGGCCGTGTTGCCGCTCGCGGAGCGCTGGCGGGGCTTGCGGTGCGCTGCCACCTGGAGGCCACGTCCTTTCCTCGACCGCCGGTGGGTGCGTGCGGCCGCCTGGGGGAGCGGACGGGCGGCCTGCGCGTCCGGCGACGGCCCGCACAGGGGAAGCGGACCGCCGCCGGACCTTCTCGGCGGTGGTGCCCGACTGCCGCCCCTGGCCCGGGCGGCGGTGGGGAGCCGGTCACCTGGAGGAGGACGCTAAACCTCACCGCTGCGGGCCGGTGGCGGGTGCGCGGAAGTGTCCCGAGAGGACCGGCGGTGACCGTATGTGGTCGTGATCTCGCCCTGGCACCGTCGAATTAACTCAGCGTGATGACCGATGCGCCGAAAACGCGGGCGGAGGACGGCGGCCGGGTGCTATAGGGCGCATATATGCAGGAGACGGGCCGGTGTCGGGCGGCTCCGGGGCCCCTCATTAGGCTCCGGCCTCATGGACATACTCATCCACCTCGTCGTCGGCCTCCACATCATCGGCATCGCGTCGCTCCTGGGCGGTTTCCTCACCCAGATGAAGGCGATGGGCGAGGGCACCGCCCGCTACACCCCCGCGATGCTGCACGGCGCGCTGACGATGCTGGTCACCGGGGTGATCCTGGTCGGCCTCAACCAGGCCGACGACCAGTCCGTGAACAATGTGAAGATCGGCGTGAAGCTGGCCCTGCTGATCGTGATCCTCGGTCTGGTCTACGTGAAACGGGACGACGAGAAGGTGGACAAGGGCCTGTTCGGCCTGGTCGGGGCTCTGACGGCGGCGAACGTCTTCATCGCCGTGCTCTGGACCTGACCCCGCCGGGCTCCTCGCCGGCCCGGGCCGAGGCGACCGTCCAGGCGGCGCACCCGAGCCACGCCGCCACCGCGATCCACAGCAGTGCCTCCCCGAGGCCGTCCAGCCACGGGACGTCGAGGGCGGCGGCGACGGCGAGGGTGGCCGTCGCCGACGCGGCCGCGCCGAACACGGTCGCCCAGCGCCGCACGTCGTAGCGGTGCCGGGGCCACACGAGTTCGGCGACGAGCAGGGCGACGCAGCAGGTCAGTGTGAGCACGAGCAGCGTGACGGCCGTCGTGCGCAGGACGCTCCGGTTCTCGTCGTTCCACAGATACAGGCGTGCGCTGTCAGCGCTGAGGAGTTTCGCCCCGGCGAGGGCCGAGACGGCGAGCGCGCCGCAGGCCAGCCAATGGTCCCCGGCCCCCCTGGCCACCTGCCGGGGGTCGGAACGGGGCAGGGCGAGGCCGCACAGCAGCAGCCCCAGCCAGAAGACCACCAGGGCCGCCTGTGCGAGCCAGGCCGCCGACACGGCCGCGGCGAGCGTGGCGGCGAGCACGGCGAGCCCCTGGGTGACCACACAGCGCAGGAACGCGGGCCCGCCCCGCTCCTTGTCCTCCACCACGAGCAGTGTGGCCCAGAGGAGCGCGCTGACCGCCAGCAGCGCTTCGGCGAGCGCCTGCCGGCCGGCCGCGGAGAAGCCGGTGCCGAGGACGGCGGTCGCCGCCAGGGTGGTGACCGCGGCGGGCGTCTCCGTCCGCCAGGTCGTCCGCCGGAGGACATCCGCGACCGACACCAGCCAGGCCCCGCAGGCCAGGAGAAGGGTGATACGGGAGAGGACCTCGTACCCCGCCGAGTCGAGACCGACCGACAACGTGCCGGTCGCCAGCGCATACATCGCCCACAAGGTGGCGAAGGGGGAGGGGCCGGACATAGCGCCGATGCTAGAGAGCGCCGCGCGTGTTATGAGAGGGGCACGCGCGCGTGCCCCTCAAAAACGTAGGAGACCTCTCGGACCAGGACCTCGGGCGGGGGCCTCTCAGGCCGGTCGCACCACGCTGTGGATCGCCGACTCGCCGTCGTAGTAGATCGACTCCTCGCGCACGTAGGCGCCGGGCTTCGGGGCGTGGATCATCATGCCGTTGCCGATGTAGATGCCGACGTGGGTGACGTCGTCGTAGAAGAAGACCAGGTCACCGGGTTGCGCCTGGGAGAGGGAGACCGTGGTGCCGGCGTTGACCTGGTCGTAGGTCGTGCGCGGCAGGGTGACGCCCGCGGCCTTCCAGGCGGCCTGGGTGAGGCCGGAGCAGTCGTAGGAGTCGGGGCCGATGGCGCCCCACACGTACGGCTTGCCGATCTGGGCCCGGGCGAAGGCGAGCGCCTTGTCGGCCTTGGAGCTGTACGAGGAGTCCACCGGGGCCGAGGAGGAGGACGAGCCCGAGGACGACGAGGAACCGCTCTCCTGCTGCTGGGCAGCGGCCTCCTCCCGCGCCTTCTGCTGCGCCGCCTGCTGCCGGGCCAGTTCTTCGGCCTTGCGGGCGGCCTCTTCCTGTTTCTTCTTCTCGATCGCCGCGAGCCGCGCCTTCTCCTCGGCCGTCAGCTTCGACAGCAGCTCGCGGGCGTCGGCCAGCTTCCGCTGGACGGTGGACTTGGCCGTCTTCAGGTCGCCCTGCGACTCGGTGAGCGTCTCGAGGCTCTCGGTGGCCTCCCGGCGCTTCTTCATCGTCTCGGACTGCTGGGTGACGAAGTCGTCGACCGCCACCTTCTGGCGGCCGGTCATCCGGTCCATCAGCTGGGTCTGGTCGAAGTAGTCCTGCGGCGTGTCCGCCAGCAGGAACGTCGCCGTGTCCGGGGCGGAGGCGCCGGTGCGGTACTGGGCGGCGGCGAAGGAACCCAGCTCCTCACGGGCCTCGTTGAGCTTCTGGGTGCGCTGGGCGACGTCGTCGAGGAGGTTGTCGACGCGCTTGCGCTGCTTCGCGGTCTTCTCCTTGGCCGCGTTGTACTTGTCGGTCGCCGACTCGGCCTGGCGGTACAGGTCGTCGACCTTCTTCTCGACTTCTTCCAGGCTGGGCTTGTCGTCGGCCGTGGGGGCGGCGTTGGCCGACTGGGACAGCAGGGCCACGGAGGTGAGGGCCGCCGTCGCTAGGGCGGGGGTCCGTATGCCTGCTACGCGCGTACCGGAGGGACGCGACTTGCGGTGCGACGCCAAGGGAGGCGACTCCTTCCATGCTCCGCCTACCGGGTTAGCTGTCGGGTTCGGGCGGGTGGTTCGGAAGGGTTGCCCTACGGCCATCTCCGGGAAGGGAGTCGGGCCGATTCACCCCAAGGTCTCGGTGGGTCCCCGGCTCCGGCTGCCGCTACGGCACACCGGACTCGGCGGAGGCCGCGCGGCCCGGCGACGTTCGCCGGTGGGGGTCGTGCGGCCTGCCCGCACGGTAGCCAACTCGTGTGGCCCTTGTGAAGGTTGATGGGTGATATGCCCGATACATTTTCGTGACCTTATCCCGGAGCGTTGCTGAAAGTGATCGACTGGTGGGGATTGATCGTGAATCGTCAGGAATTATGTCGATCGTCGCGGGCCGTGATCGACCGGCCCTGAAGGGTGACGAGGGGGTCGTTTCGGCGATGTTCTCAGGGCGGCGGCGGGCTGTCAGTGGGGCGCCCTAGACTCGTAGAGCGATGAGCAGCCTCTTTGACGACAGCTTCCTGGCGGACCTCCAGGCCCAGCGGGGCCCCGCGGACGAGCCCCCGCCGCCGCCCGAGGACGATCACGTACCGGAGCAGGTTCCGGACGATCTGTTCGGCGGGAAGTTCGACGTGCCGCCGGACCGGGACACCCACTACCGGGACGGCGCCCCGCGCCCGGTGGTGGACACCGCCGCCCTCTTGGAGGGGCTGAACGACAACCAGCGCGCCGCCGTCGTCCACTCCGGCTCCCCGCTGCTCATCGTGGCCGGTGCCGGCTCCGGCAAGACCCGCGTGCTCACGCACCGCATCGCCCACCTGCTCGCCGAGCGGGACGTCCACCCGGGCCAGATCCTCGCGATCACCTTCACCAACAAGGCCGCGGGCGAGATGAAGGAACGCGTCGAGCAGCTCGTCGGCCCGCGCGCGAACGCCATGTGGGTGATGACCTTCCACAGCGCGTGCGTGCGCATCCTGCGGCGGGAGAGCAAGAAGCTCGGCTTCACCTCCTCCTTCTCGATCTACGACGCCGCCGACTCCAAGCGCCTGATGGCCCTGGTCTGCCGCGATCTGGACCTCGACCCCAAGCGCTTCCCGCCGAAGTCGTTCAGCGCGAAGATCAGCAACCTGAAGAACGAGCTGATCGACGAGGAGGACTTCGCGGCGCAGGCGAGCGACGGCTTCGAGAAGACCCTCGCCCAGGCCTACGCGATGTACCAGTCGCGACTGCGCGAGGCCAACGCCCTCGACTTCGACGACCTGATCATGACGACGGTCAACCTGCTGCGCGCCTTCCCGGACGTCGCCGAGCACTACCGCCGCCGCTTCCGGCACGTGCTGGTGGACGAGTACCAGGACACCAACCACGCCCAGTACGCCCTGGTCCGCGAGCTGGTCGGCACCTCCGAGCACCCGGTCGACGTGCCGCCCGAGGCCGAGGTCCCGCCCGCCGAGCTGTGCGTGGTGGGTGACGCCGACCAGTCGATCTACGCCTTCCGCGGGGCGACGATCCGCAACATCCTCCAGTTCGAGGAGGACTACCCGGACGCGACGACGATCCTGCTCGAGCAGAACTACCGCTCCACGCAGACCATCCTCAGCGCCGCCAACGCGGTCATCGAGCGCAACGAGTCCCGCCGCCCCAAGAACCTGTGGACCAACGCGGGCACCGGCGCGCAGATCACCGGGTACGTCGCCGACACCGAGCACGACGAGGCGCAGTTCGTCGCCGAGGAGATAGACCGCCTGACCGACGCGGGCGAGGCGAAGGCGGGCGACGTCGCCGTCTTCTACCGCACCAACGCCCAGTCCCGTGTCTTCGAGGAGATCTTCATCCGCGTCGGCCTGCCCTACAAGGTCGTCGGCGGTGTCCGCTTCTACGAGCGCAAGGAGGTCCGGGACGTCCTGGCCTACCTGCGCGTGCTGGCCAACCCGGAGGACTCGGTGCCGCTGCGCCGGATCCTCAACGTCCCCAAGAGGGGCATCGGCGACCGCGCCGAGGCGATGATCGACGCCCTCTCCCAGCGCGAGAAGATCAGCTTCCCGCAGGCCCTGAAGCGCGTCGACGAGGCGTACGGCATGGCCGCGCGCTCCACCAACGCGGTCAGGCGGTTCAACGCGCTGATGGAGGACCTCCGTACGATCGTCGAGTCCGGCGCCGGACCCGCCACCGTGCTGGAGGCCGTGCTGGAACGCACCGGGTACCTCGCCGAGTTGCAGGCCTCCACCGACCCGCAGGACGAGACCCGGATCGAGAACCTCCAGGAGCTCGCCGCCGTCGCCATGGAGTTCGAGCAGGAGCGCGGCGAAGACGAGCAGGGCACCCTCGCCGACTTCCTCGAGCAGGTCGCCCTGGTCGCCGACTCCGACCAGATCCCGGACGAGGAGGACGGCGACGGGGTCATCACGCTGATGACCCTGCACACCGCCAAGGGCCTGGAGTTCCCGGTCGTCTTCCTCACCGGCATGGAGGACGGCGTCTTCCCGCACATGCGCGCCCTCGGCCAGACCAAGGAGCTGGAGGAGGAGCGCCGCCTGGCCTACGTCGGCATCACACGCGCACGGGAACGGCTGTACCTGACGCGGTCGACGATGCGCAGCGCCTGGGGTCAGCCGTCGTACAACCCGCCCTCCCGGTTCCTGGAGGAGATTCCCCCGACTCACCTGGAGTGGAAGCGGACGGGAGCGACCGCGCCCGCGTCCTCCGGACCCGTCTCGGCGGTGGCGGCCTCGCTGTCGTCGTCCCGCTCGCGTTCGTCGGCGTCGGGCGCCTCCGGTTTCGCCACGCGCCGGACCTCCGAGAAGCCGGTCGTGGCGCTGGCGGCCGGGGACCGTGTCACGCACGACCAGTTCGGGCTCGGGACCGTCGTCGCGGTCAAGGGCACGGGCGCGAACGCGGAGGCGACGATCGACTTCGGGGACACCAAGCCGAAGCGGCTGCTGCTGCGGTACGCACCGGTGGAGAAGCTCTAGCCCGGTCGGATGCCGGCCCCCGCTCGCACGCGCGGCGGGGGCTGCTGAGACGTTACGTCGGGTCGACGCCGTGGCTGCGCAGCCACGGGAGCGGGTCGATCGGCGAGCCGCCGGCCGGGCGCACCTCGAAGTGCAGGTGAGGACCGGTCGAGTTGCCGGAGTTGCCGGACCGGGCGATCGGATCGCCGGCCTTCACGGACGTGCCGGAGGGGACCGTGTAGGTGGAGAGGTGGCAGTACCACGTCTCCGTGCCGTCCTTCCCGGTCAGGATCAGCATGTTGCCGTACGCGCTGTTCCACTGGGTGCGGACGGTGCCGTCGGTCGCGGCCATCACGGTCGTGCCGTACGAGACGGGGAAGTCGATGCCGGTGTGCAGGGACATCCAGTTGATGCCGGCCTGGCCGTACTGGGCGCTGAGTCCGTGGCGGGCGACCGGCATGGCGAACTTCGGGCGCAGCCGCTCCTTGCGGGCCGCCTCCTCCGCCGCCCGCTTCCGCTCGGCCGCCTGCTGGGCCTTGAGGTCGATGCGTTCCTGCGTGCGGCTGGCCCGGTCGGCGAAGTCGTCGGCGCCGGCGGAGAGGCTCTGCAACTGGGTGTCGAGCTTGTTGTTGGCGGCGGCCGGTTTGACCGGCTGCGCGTCCGCCGCGGTCGTGTGCGCCTCCGCGGCACTGTCGTCGGTGAGGCTGCCGACGGAGGCCGCGGCGATCCCCGCGACACCCATCACGCACGCGGAGGGCACCGCGATCGTCAACAGCGCCGAGCGCTTGGGGGGCGTACGGCGGCGGGAACGGGACGCGGCACGTGAGGCCGCCCGTGAGCCCGGGGGCGGAGCGTCCTCCTCCTGGCCGTCCAGGAGTGGGGCCACGGTGGGCAGTTCACCGGTGGTCGCCGGATCACCGCCGTCCGCGGCGGGGTCGAGATGGAGGGCACCGGTGGATTCGTCGTAGCCGACCTGCTCGAACGTCGCGGTCTCGAGCTGGTCGAAGGCTTCGCCGTGCTGCTCGTACGCCTCGGGGGCCGCCGCGGCCGTGCCGTCGGAGTTCCACTGGGTGGCGTCGTAGGCGCCGGTGTCGAAGGACTGCGTGCCCCAGTCCCACTGCTGGGTCTGGTCGGCCGGGTTGCCGGACTGGTCGGGCTGGTGCCAGGCGCCGGTGTCCCACTGCCCGGTCGCGTCCGGGGAGGTGGCCTGCGGCGGGATGACCGGGAGCGGCTGCCCGGTCGTCCAGCTCGTCGTGTCGTACACGCCGGTGTCGTAGGCGGCGGCGTGGTGCTGGGCCGCGTACGCGTCGTAGTGCACGTTCTCGTGGGTGCCGGTGGGCCAGTGGCCGGTGCCGTACGTGCCCGTGTGGTGGCCGCTGTCCGGCAGATCGCCGAAGAGGGGGTCGGTGGCGAAGGTCGCGGTGGTGTGGCCGGTGGCGGCGAAACCGCTGCCGTCGGTGCCGGTGGCGTCAAAACCGGTGGCGGCGTAGTCGCCGTACGTGGTGAAGTCGCCGTACTGGGCTTCCTGGGTGCCGTACGACGCGTAGTGCGCCGAGTCGGCGTCGGAAGCCGGAGCCGGGGTCATGGTCCCCGACGGGTGACGGTCGTTCACCAACTTCTCTTTCGCCTCGACAACAGGGGCTGCCAGAGCAGTGCGGCGACTGTACCCGGCGGTACGCGGGCACGACAATCTTCGGCAGGTTTCACGCGCGCAGGAAACGGGCATTCGGCCGTGTTTTGGCGGACTGCGGGCGCGGGTTTGGCCCTGTGTTCGAAGTTTGTTCGAGGTTGATCGGGGCTTGAGTACTGAGCGTCGGTTGTATGACGAGTTCCGCGCGGCGGGGCGTGCGGGTGGCGTGGATGGTTTTAGGCCACCGTCAGCCCGTCGGCGTGGCCGGTGGACGGTTCACCCGGGCGGGCCGTGTCGAGAACCTGCCGTATGCCGTTGGCGATGGCGGGGTGCACGGGCAGGGCGAGGTGGCCGATGCCGGTCACTCGCACGTTCTGCGCTGTCAGATCGGGATGGTCGATGCGGGCCGTCTCCACCGGGTCCATCACCGTGTCAAGGTCGCTCCAGAAGCTGACGAAGTGCGTGCGGCAGCCCGGGGCCGGTCGAGTGAGCTCCTCGAGCACCGGTGAGCCGGGGCGCATCTGGCGCACGATGGGGTGCGCGTCGGCCAGGGGCACCGCCCGGGTTCCGGAGTGCGGCGTGCCGAGTGTGACCAGGGTCCGGACGCGGGTGTCCCCGCCGAGCCGCTGCACGTAGTACCGCGCTATCAGGCCGCCGAGGCTGTGCCCGACGACGTCCACCTGCTCGGCGCCGGTGCGTTCGCAGATCTCCTCTATGCGCCGGCCGAGCAGCTCTGCCGCGATGCGCAGATCGCAGGTCAGCGGCGAGTAGTTGAGGGACTCGATCCGCTGCCTGCCGTGCTGGGCGAGACTGCGGCGCAGCAGGACGAAGACCGAGCGGTTGTCGATGAAGCCGTGCAGCAGGACGACCGGGGGCTTGGCCTCCGTCGGTAGTTGGGCGGTGCCGTGCGTGGGCAGTGCCGGGGCGGGGATCCGTCGCTCCTGGGTGATGCCGGAGGGATAGAGGAGGAGGTGCCCCGCCAGGATCGCGATCTCCAGGGCGGTGGCCTTCAGCAGAGCCATGGAGAGTCCGGCCGGCCGGCTCGGCAGCAGACGCCGGCAGAACGGAAGAAAGGGCAGAACGGCCCCGGTGACCTTCATGGCCGACCTCCTGTCGGCACGCGGGAGGGCGACCGCCCCCCGTGTGCCCTCGTGGAAAGCAGCTGCGAAGACGGCCGACGACGACCGCGCGAGCGGCGTGAGCCGCGGGGACCGAGCGCGGCGTGTGGCGCGTGTGACGCCAGTGAAGCGACCGGGGTCCCTGTCGGTGTGGCGACGAAGCTCCCCGCTGTTGCGCCGTGTCTGCCCTGCGTGCTGCGCGTGCCCTGCGTGTCCCGCGTGCCCTCGCCGAAGTGTCGTACCGCCGCTGTGCGTGGTGGGTGGGGCGGTGGTACGGCGACCTCGTCGCGGCTCCCCTTGCGCTCGGTCCCGATGTGGTCCGTGTGCCGCGGAAGAGCGCGGCACCGATGCCGCGAAAACTCGGAACGGTGCGCGGCGAACGTGTCCCTGCGTGTGATTTCCCCCTCGCTCCACACCGCGAAACTGCCGGTTGCGGGATCCTGGAGATAACGTTCGTTCACTTGCCCGGACGGTTCGGGGCGGGGTGTCCGTGCGGTGCGGCGTGTACCGCTTGCGCGATGTGTGCGGTACTTGTCGGTACGGATGGATGTAATCGCTTCATGGAGGCAGTGATGGGTGTGGCAGCCGGTCCGATCCGCGTGGTGGTGGCCAAGCCGGGGCTCGACGGCCATGATCGCGGGGCCAAGGTGATCGCGCGGGCCCTGCGCGACGCCGGTATGGAGGTCATCTACACGGGGCTCCACCAGACTCCCGAGCAGATCGTCGACACGGCGCTCCAGGAGGACGCCGACGCGATCGGCCTCTCCATCCTCTCCGGCGCGCACAACACGCTCTTCACCGCCGTGATCGAGCTGCTCCGGGAGCGGGACGCCGAGGACATCCTGGTCTTCGGCGGCGGGATCATCCCCGAGGCGGACATCCCGCTGCTGAAGGAGAAGGGCGTCGCGGAGATCTTCACGCCCGGCGCGACGACGGCCTCGATCGTGGACTGGGTCCGCGCCAACGCCCGGCAGCCGGCTGAGGCGTAGACGCCGGAGCGGGCTTCCGCCGGGCGAGCCGGCAGGGCTGCGGTCGGTCGGGGTGACGGGTGTGTCGACGACCGGGGTGGCAGAGCCGAGCCGTTTGACGGGCGCGCGGACCACCGGGGTGGCGGGTTTGTCGTTGGCCGGGGTGGCGGGCCCGAGCCGGTTGGCGGGCCCGTCGTTGGCTGTGGTGACGGGCGCGCGGCCCACCGGGGTGACAGGTCCGCGGCTCGCCGGGGTGACAGGTCCGCAGCCCAGCGGGGTGGCGGGCGGGTGGTCGGGCCGAGTGGCGGGCCCGTGGTTCCACGGGGCTGTCGGACTGGTGCCGGGCGGGTCCGGGCGGGCGTCGGTGGACCCGGCCGGAGTTACGGCGTGCACAGTTCCTCGGTCATCGCCGCGCGCAGCCGCAGGGTCGTCGACAGGCGCTGGAAGGACTCCGCCCAGTAGCCGCCGGCTCCGGGCGACGCGTTCTCCGGTTCGTCCGGTACGGCCAGCAGCGCGTCGAGACGGCCGGCCTCGGACGGGTCGAGGCAGCGTTCCGCCAGGCCCATGACCCCGCTGAAACTCCATGGATAACTCCCCGCGTCCCGAGCGATGTTGAGCGCGTCCACCACCGCCCGGCCCAGCGGCGCCGCCCACGGCACCGCACACACCCCGAGCAGTTGGAAGGCCTCGGACAGGCCGTGCGCCGCGATGAAACCGGCGACCCACTCGGCCCGCTCGGCCGCGTCCAGCGTGCCGAGCAGCTTGGCGCGCTCCGCCAGGGACACGGCGCCCGGACCGCCCGCTTCCGGCGCCGAGGGCTCTCCCAGCAGGGTGCGCGACCACTCGGCGTCCCGCTGACGCACGGCGGCCCGGCACCACGCCGCGTGCAGCTCGCCCTGCCAGTCGTCCGAGACCGGCAGCGCGACGATCTCCCGGGGCGTCCGCCCACCCAGCCGCCGCGACCAGGTTCCGAGCGGTGCCGCCTCCACCAACTGGCCGAACCACCACGACCGCTCACCCCGGCCCGCGGGTGCCTTCGCCACGACACCGTCGCGCTCCATGCCCGGATCGCACTCGTGCGGAGCCTCGACGGCGATGGCCGGCGCGCTCAGTGTGCGGTCGATCGCCACGCACGCCTCCGCCCGGAGAGCCATCCGCGCGGCGAGCGCCGAACCGGGCAGCGCCGACAGCAGTTCCGCCGCCGTCGCCCGGACATTGCGGCTGCGGTCGGCCAGGGCCTGTTCCAGGAACGGCTCGTCGTCCGGGCACAGGCCCGTGCGCAGCGAGTCCAGGAACATCAGCCGGTCCTCGGCCCGTTCCGTCGCCCACGTCGTCGCGAGCAGTTCCCGAGCGGCTGCGGGTTCGCGGGAGCGCAGGGCGGACAGGAGGGCGACCCGTTCGGCGAACAGGCCCTCCTGCCACAGCTGCCGGATGCTTCCGTCGTCCTCCAGGTGCGGCAGGGCCGCTCCACCGCCGGGTGCCGAGCGCAGGGCGAACCGCCAGTCCGGGTTCAGCCGCGCCAGCCACAAGGCCCTGGGACCCGCGAACTCCAGCGCCGCCGGGCGCAGGTCGGTCCGCCCCCGGGCCGCGTCCAGCAGCGCGGGCAGCACTTGCGGAGGCGGCGCAAAACCGCGGGCGTTCGCCGCCGCGAGCCACTGGGGCAGCAGCTCCATCAGATCGGGTGCGGTGCCACGGCGCCCGCCGCCGGACGCGCCGGGGCGATCGGCCAGCAGCATCGCCAGTCTGCGGGCGGCAGCCGGCGGAAGAGGCGGACGCGAATCCTCCGGGGCGGGGTGCGGACGCTCCGCCGCCCGCGCCGGACGCAGACCGGCCCGTCGCCGTACGGTCTCCACGGCCGCCGCGTCCAGCAGGGCCACCGGCGCCTCCGGGCCCGGCCCGGTGCCCGGCGGGGTGCGCCGGGCCGTGCCCAGCAGTGTCGTGGTGACGAGCCCCTCCCAGGCGGCCGTGGCGGGCGCGTCCACAGGAGCTGAAGTCCTGTTCATACGGGTCCTTTCCGCGGGGCGCCCGGGGATGGTTGAAGACTCACCCTGATCGGTTGTCCCGTGATGCCTGAAAGATGCGTGCATTCGTGAGAAGTGCGGGTTGGGTCGAAGGGGCGGGAGCGCCGCCGTCGGCGGCACGTGCTCAGCACAGCCCGACCGCCTCGCCCGGGCCCTCGGGCCAGGCCGTCAGCGGGGTGAAACCCTGGTGGCCGCATTCGCCGAAGACCCTGACCGGGGCGCCGCCCGACAGGGAGACGAGCCGCCACAGACCGGGCCGGGTCCGCGCGGCCGGTGTGAGCGGCAGCGCCGCGTCCCCGTCGGCGTCCGCCAGCTGCCATGAGTCGCCGTCCGGGGTGGGCACGACCCGGTCCAGCGTCACCGGGACCGACTCCAGCCACGGATCGTCGCGCAGGGCGTCGCCGTAACGGGCCACCGCCTGGGACGTCGTCACACCTGGCGGCCGTGTCTGCGCCGGTGCCGGCGGCGAGAACTGTTCGCCCAACGCCACTCGCAACTGCCCGGCCCCCGGAAAGGAGGACACCTCGGCCTCCAGGGCCAGGCCCACCGGAAGCGCCAGCTCCGGGGCGCGGCCTGCGGCGCCGTAGGAGAGGAGCAGCACCGTGCGGTGGGAGTCGGCGCCGTACAGCCAGATCCGGCGGGTCGTCAGGCGCGTGTCCGCCGTGTCGTACTGGGCGAGCACCAGCCAGCGGTCCCGCAGCGGCGGGCCGTCCGCGGAGGCCGGCAGGCCGATCCGGGAACGGACCGTGGCGGCAAGGCCCTCCGGCAGCCGCTCGCGGCGCAGCCAGCCCTGGCCGAGCAGATGCAGCAGCGCGCACTCCTCCAGCAGCCGCACCGGCCAGCCCGGACCCGTGGACGGGATGGCACCCAACTCCCGTACCCGGCCGGCCAGGCCCTGCGCCTGCGCGTCGACCATCCGGGCCGCCGTCTCCTCCCAGAGGCCGTACCCGGACTGCTCCGCCGTCGCCAGACCGCCGCGCAGCAGATCAGCCAGGCGCTGCTCCAGCTCCACCGCGCCCGCCGTGACCCGCTCGGCACGGCGCTCCGCCCGGCGCAACGCCGCCTCCGGATCAGCGGACCCGGACGGCGAACCCGGACTCTCCCCGGACCTCTTCTCCTCCGCGCGCTTGCGCCGCCCCGCTATCCACTGGCCGGCCCACTCCGGCGCCTCCCCCCGCGGCACCGCTCCGTCGCCGCCGGCCCAGAGCAGCAGCAGGCCGAGGGCGTGCTTGCACGGGAACTTGCGGCTCGGACAACTGCACTTGTACGCGGGCCCCGAGGCGTCCGCGATGTCGACGACCGTCTGATACGGCTTGCTTCCGCTGCCCTTGCACAGCCCCCACACCGTCCCCTCGTCGGAACTCCCCGCCTCGGACCACGGCCCCGCCGCGCCGAGTTTGCTTCCCGCTTTGCGTGACGCGGTGTCAGGCGCCAGTGCCAGCACCTGGTCCGCGGTCCAGCGCACCCCCTGCTGAGTCATGTCACCGAAGGTAGATCCCACCACTGACAATCGGGTCCACGAGCCGTCCCGGCAAAGAGTTTTCGCAGGTCAGAACGCATTGTCAGTGGTGTGGTGCAACGTGGATGCCAGATCCGAACCGGCTGAGCTGGAGGGGGACTTTGCCATGACTGTGTCCGTTGAGCCGACGTCCGTCGAAGCGGGGGAGACGGAATCGACCCAGACGTTGCGACCGCACGCCGAGGACGCCTTCGCCGGTGAACTCGCCGCGCTGGCCGCCCAGGACGACCGTCCGCGCCCGGCCCGCTGGAAGCTGTCGCCGTGGGCCGTCGCCACGTACCTGCTCGGCGGCACGCTGCCGGACGGCACGGTGATCACACCGAAGTACGTGGGCCCGCGCCGCATCGTCGAGGTCGCCGTCACCACGCTCGCCACCGACCGCGCCCTGCTCCTGCTCGGCGTGCCCGGCACGGCCAAGACCTGGGTGTCCGAGCATCTGGCCGCGGCGGTCAGCGGTGACTCCACGCTGCTGGTGCAGGGCACCGCAGGCACACCGGAAGAGGCGATCCGGTACGGCTGGAACTACGCACGGCTGCTCGCCCACGGCCCGAGCCGTGACGCCCTCGTGCCCAGCCCCGTCATGCGGGCCATGGCCGACGGCATGACGGCCCGCGTCGAGGAACTGACCCGTATCCCGGCGGACGTGCAGGACACGCTCATCACGATCCTGTCCGAGAAGACGCTGCCGATACCGGAGCTGGGCCAGGAGGTGCAGGCGGTCCGCGGCTTCAACCTGATCGCCACCGCCAACGACCGGGACCGCGGGGTCAACGACCTGTCCAGCGCACTGCGCCGGCGCTTCAACACGGTGGTGCTGCCCCTGCCGGAGAGCCCCGAGGCCGAGGTCGACATCGTCTCGCGCCGTGTCGACCAGATCGGCCGGTCCCTCGACCTGCCGGCCGCGCCCGACGGCCTCGACGAGATCCGCCGTGTGGTCACGGTCTTCCGTGAGCTGCGCGACGGCGTCACCGGCGACGGCCGGACGAAGCTGAAGTCGCCCAGCGGCACGCTGTCCACGGCCGAGGCGATCTCCGTCGTCACCAACGGGCTCGCCCTGGCGGCCCACTTCGGTGACGGCGTGCTGCGGCCGAGCGATGTCGCCGCGGGCATTCTCGGCGCGGTGGTCCGCGACCCGGCGGCGGACCGGGTGATCTGGCAGGAGTACCTGGAGACGGTCGTCCGTGAGCGGGACGGCTGGAAGGACTTCTACCGGGCCTGCCGGGAGGTGAGCGTGTGAGCGACAGGGGGCGGGGGGCCTTGGGCGGCGGGACGGCGGTTGCTGCTGACGGGCTCGGCTGGGACGTCGAGGACGAGAGGGGGAGGGAGTGACGAGCGTGGCAAGTGCTGTGGGCCGGGGGGCCGGAGCGGGGCCGTTGCTGCTCGGGGTGCGGCATCACGGGCCGGGGTCGGCGCGGGCCGTGCGGGCGGCGCTGGAGGAGGCCCGGCCGCGGGTCGTGCTGATCGAGGGGCCGCCGGAGGCCGATGCGCTGGTTCCGCTCGCCGCGGACGAGGAGATGCGGCCGCCGGTCGCCCTGCTCGCCCATGCGGTGGACGAACCCGGCCGCTCGGCGTTCTGGCCGCTGGCGGAGTTCTCCCCGGAGTGGGTCGCCGTCCGCTGGGCCCTGGAGCACGACGTCCCGGCCCGCTTCATCGACCTGCCGGCCACGCACACGCTGGCCTGGGGGAGACAGCAGGACGAGGCGGGCGTGGCGGGCGAACGTCCACTGGACGCCGATGCCGACGCAGCCAAGGCCGACACCGCAGCCGACGCCGACACTGCCGAGGCCGACTCCGCGTGCGACACCGCACCCGACCCCATTCCGCATTCCGCACCCGACCCCACTCCCGATTCCGCCCCCGACCCCGACGACGTGCGGATCGACCCGCTCGGCGTGCTGGCGCAGACCGCTGGTTACGACGACCCGGAGCGGTGGTGGGAGGACGTCGTGGAGCACCGGGGCGCGGGAAAGGGGGACGCACTCGCGCCGTTCACCGTGCTGGAGGAGGCCATGGCGGCCCTGCGGGAGACCTACGGCAGCGGGGGACATGACCGGGACCTGGTGCGGGAGGCCTACATGCGGCTCCAGGTGCGGGCCGCGCAGCGCGAGTTCGAGGGCGGTGTGGCCGTCGTCTGCGGGGCCTGGCACGTGCCCGCACTGCGGCAGAAGACCACCGTCGCCGCCGACAGGGCGCTGCTGAAGGGGCTGGCCAAGGTCAAGACGGACATGACCTGGGTGCCGTGGACCCACCGCAGGCTGTCCCGGACCAGCGGGTACGGAGCCGGCATCGAATCGCCGGGCTGGTACGGGCACTTGTTCAGCGCCCCGGACCGGCCGGTCGAGCGGTGGATGACGAAGGTGGCGGGGCTGCTGCGCGCCGAGGACCGGATCGTCTCCTCCGCACACGTCATCGAGGCCGTGCGGCTGGCCGAGACGCTCGCCGCGATGCGCGGCCGTCCGCTGCCCGGCCTGAGCGAGACGACCGACGCGGTGCGGGCGGTGATGTGCGAGGGCTCGGACATACCGCTGGCGCTGGTGCGGGACCGGCTGGTCGTGGGGGACGTGCTGGGGGAGGTGCCGTCGGCGGCACCGGCGGTCCCGTTGCAGCGGGACCTCGCCCGCCTCCAGCGCCGCCTGCGGCTGAAACCCGAGGCGTTGGAACGGGAACTGGAGCTCGACCTGCGCAAGGAGACCGACGCCGCCCGCAGCGGGCTGCTGCACCGGCTGCGGCTGCTCGGGATCGCCTGGGGCGAACCTGCCGCCTCGCGGGGCAGCACGGGCACGTTCCGGGAGACATGGCGGCTGCGCTGGGAGCCCGAGCTGTCCGTGCGGGTCGCCGAGGCCGGGGTGTGGGGGACGACCGTCGTGTCGGCCGCGACCGCGAAGGCCGAGGCGGACGCGGTCGCCGCGCAGGGCCTCGCCGACGTCACCGCGCTCGCCGAGCGCTGCCTGCTGGCCGAACTGCCCGAGGCGCTGCCCACGGTGATGCGGGTCCTCGCCGAACGGGCGGCCCTCGATACGGACGTCGGCCACCTCGCCCAGGCGCTGCCGGCGCTGGTCCGCTCCCTGCGCTACGGCGATGTGCGCGGCACGGACACTGGAGCTCTGGGCGAGGTCGCCGCGGGGCTGGCCGAGCGGGTCTTCGTCGGCCTGCCCCCGGCGTGCGCCGCGCTCGACGCGGACGCGGCGGAGGAGATGCGGCGTCATGTCGACGCCGTGCACGGGGCCGTGGGGCTTCTGGGGGATGCCCCCGCGGCGGCCCAGGGGCGTCTGAGAACCCGGTGGCAGTCGGTGCTGCGTGTGCTGTGTGCGCGGGAGACCGTGCCCGGTGTGATCCGGGGGCGGGCCGTGCGGCTCCTGCTCGACGACGGGGAGCTGGCGCAGGAGGAGGCGGCGCGGCTCATGGGGCTCGTCCTCTCCCCGGGCACGCCGCCCGCGGACGCCGCCGCGTGGATCGAGGGCTTCGTCGGAGGAGGCTCCGGCGGCGGGATGCTCCTGGTCCACGACGAGCGGCTGCTCGGGCTGGTCGACACGTGGCTGACCGGGGTGCCGGCGGAGGCGTTCACGGACGTGCTGCCCCTGCTGCGGCGGACCTTCTCGGCGTACGAGCCCGGAGTGCGCCGCACCCTCGGCGAACTGGTCCGGCGTGGACCGGCGGCCGGGGGCGGTGCGGCACCGGCCGGCTCCGGCATACCCGGCTTCGCGGCAGACCTCGACCAGGAGCGCGCGGACGCCGTGCTGCCGGTCGTGCGGCTGCTGCTCGGACTGGACGAGGCGGCGGGGACAGCGGGCGAGGAATTGGCGGGGGTTACCGGATGACGACCGATGGACCGAGGAAAGCGGCGACGAGGATGGCGGCGGCGGAGGGCGCCGTCAGGAACCAACCCGGAGCGGAAGGCCAGCCGACCACGACCGTGCCGGTGATCCCGCTGTGGGAACGGCTGAGCAGGGGAGGACGCGGATGACGCCCGAGGCGGTGGGGACGGACCCGGCGCAGGAGCGCTTGCGGCGGTGGCGGCTCGTGCTCGGCGGTGACGCGGCGGACGGCACCGGCTGCACCCTGTCGGGGCGGGACGCGGCGATGGACGGGGCGCTCACCGCCCTCTACGGCAAGGGGGACAACAAGTCGCCGGGCAGCCGGGACCGTTCGGCGGGACTCGGGGCGTCGGCGCCGTCCGTGGCGCGCTGGCTCGGGGACATCAGGACGTACTTCCCGTCCTCCGTCGTACAGGTCATGCAGCGGGACGCCATCGACCGGCTCGGTCTCGCCACGCTGCTGCTGGAACCGGAGATGCTGGAGGCCGTGGAGGCCGACGTGCATCTCGTCGGGACGCTGCTGTCGCTCAACAAGGCGATGCCGGAGACGACGAAGGAGACGGCACGGGCCGTCGTGCGCAAGGTCGTCGAGGATCTCGAGAAGCGGCTCGCCACCCGCACCCGGGCCACCCTCACCGGCGCCCTCGACCGCAGTGCGCGGATCAACCGGCCCCGCCACCACGACATCGACTGGAACCGCACCATCGCGGCCAACCTCAAGCACTACCTGCCCGAGTACCGAACGATCGTGCCGGAGCGGCTCATCGGGTACGGGCGGGCGACCCAGTCCACGAAGAAGGAGGTCATCCTCTGTATCGACCAGTCGGGATCCATGGCGGCATCGGTCGTGTACGCATCGGTGTTCGGAGCGGTGCTCGCCTCGATGCGGACGATCTCCACGCGACTCGTCGTCTTCGACACGGCGGTCGTCGACCTCACGGACCAGCTCGACGACCCCGTCGACGTCCTGTTCGGGACGCAGTTGGGCGGCGGCACGGACATCAACCGGGCGCTCGCCTACTGCCAGTCGCAGATCACCCGGCCCGCGGAGACGGTGGTCGTGCTCATCAGCGACCTCTACGAGGGCGGGATCCGGAACGAGATGCTCAAGCGGGTCTCGGCGATGAAGGCGTCGGGGGTGCAGTTCGTGACGCTGCTGGCGCTCTCGGACGAGGGGGCGCCGGCCTACGACAGGGAGCACGCGGCCGCGCTCGCCGCCCTGGGGGCTCCGGCGTTCGCCTGTACGCCCGACCTGTTTCCGGAGGTGATGGCGGCGGCGATCGAGAAGCGGCCGCTGCCGATACCGGACGCGGCGTGACGAGCCGAAGAGGCGTCGTCGTCCGACTCGAGGGCAGCAAAACGGACATGACGGCCCATCGGTTCGCAAGGGCTTGCGCAACCGGCGCACTCCCGTGCGAGGATCGGCGCCTGCTCGGCGGTGCGTCGTGCTGCGCCGGGCAGTATCGCGGTGGGCCGACGCGTTGCTCGTAACGTGTGGAGCGTTCCGCGCTTGTTCCGTCGCACGGGAAGAAGCTCCCCCTCTTGACCTGGTCAGCAGCCCTGCCCGGTGCCGCGTTGCGCATGCTGCGCACTGCGGCCGGGCGGCGTGCCCTCCAAGTGGTGCTGCTGGTGGGCGGGGTGCTCGTCATCGGGCTGCTGTGCGGCGAGCGGGCGTCCGCGGCGGACGGCGTGCGGGGACTGACGGACAGGGCGGTGCGGCGGGTCGTCAGCGACCAGCGGTCCCCGGCCCGGCCCGAGGCGCATGCCCCGGTCGACCGGCGCGGGCCGTCAGATGTCCGGCCCGTCTCCGAGCGGGGCGGCAGTGGTCACCGTCCGGGGGCCGTGGGGCAACGGGTCGTACGGGTGGTCGCTGAGGCCGGTGACGCGGGGGAGGCTGTGAGCCGGGGGTTGGGAGAGGCGCCGACCAAGGAACTCTCGTCGCCCTCCCCGTCGCAGCTGCCCAAGCCACCGACGCACCCAGCCCCGTCCGATCCGCCCGCGCTGTCCGACCCGCCGGTACTGCCCAAGCTGCCGACGCTGTCCGACCCGCCGGGCCTCCCCAAGCTGCCGGTATTGCCTGGCCCGTCGGCTCTGCCCGACCCGCCGTCGCTGCCCAAGCCGCCGTCCCTCGTCGAGCTTCCTGCGTTGCCCGGCCTCCTGCCCGCGCCTCCCACGGCTGAGGCCCTTCTCCCCGGAGAAGGCCCTCTCCCCGGCCGGCCTGATCGCCCGGCCGTCCCTCTCCCGGCCCCGGTCACGTACGACCCGGCCCCGGGCCGGGTGGCGACACCGTCAGCCGACGCGCCCGCGTCGGCCGACCCGGCCACCGCGGCGGAAGCCGCCGATGCCGGGACGGAGGCCATGGCACACGGCGCCGTGCACCGTCCCGCCCGCACCGGCGGCGCACACCGCGTGCACTTCGCAGACCCCGACAGACGGGCACACGACGCCGCCCCGCCCGCACAGCCGTCCGCCGCCCACGTCGCGCACGCCCCGGGCGCCCCCGGGCACCCCGACCGCCCCGACGGCATGCTCGGCAACCGGGCCACCGTCGACAACGGCACCCCCCGCCACGGCGACGCGCACGCCGTCACCCTGAGCCTGCGCGTGCCGCTCAGGCTCGTCCCCGATGCCGTGGCCCGCTCCCACGCGGCCGGCACCCGGGACAGCCACCGGGACGTCCCCCTCTTCCCCGGCTAGCGCGGACGGACCGCCGTTCCCCGCCGCCGACGGCAGCGGCACCGGCACTCGCGAAACCCCTGATCCACCACCGAAGGGTGCCCACCGCACCCTCACCCCACCGACTCCGCGAGCCATCGGCCCAGGGCGATCGAAAGCCGTCGGTCGTCCGAGGCCAAGACCTCGTGGATCGGGCCGGTTGGTCCCCATTGGGGTGGGGACCAACTGACCCACGCCCCGAAGAGCAGGGCCCGGAACCGGACCTTCGTGCTCCTTCGGGGGTGTTCGGCGGGCCTCACCGGGTCAACCCCAGCCCGGTGAGGCCCCTCACTCCAGGCACGCCGTGCCGGAGAGCGCGGCATCATGTGACAGGTATCACCGCTCAGGTGTGACCCTCGATTTAGGGGCCTCCTGCAAGCAGCGATAACCTGCGAGACGGACATGCCGCGCGCTCGGACACCGTGTGCGCCTCCCTTGTGACTGACAGACGGCGGACGTCACGTTGCCCTCGCGGCACGCCCACGCAGACAACGAACCGCGAGATCACTGATAGGGACGGAAGCGCGTGGACCTGTTCGAGTACCAGGCGAGGGACCTCTTCGCCAAGCACGATGTACCGGTGCTGGCCGGTGAAGTCATCGACACGCCTGAGGCGGCCCGCGCAGCCACCGAGCGCCTCGGTGGCAAGTCCGTCGTCAAGGCCCAGGTGAAGGTCGGCGGCCGTGGCAAGGCCGGTGGCGTGAAGCTCGCCGCCACCACCGACGAGGCCGTCGAGCATGCGACCAACATCCTCGGCATGGACATCAAGGGCCACACGGTCCACAAGGTGATGATCGCCGAGACGGCTCCGGAGATCCTGGAGGAGTACTACGTCTCCTTCCTCCTGGACCGTGCCAACCGCACCTTCCTCTCCATCGCCTCCGTCGAGGGCGGCATGGAGATCGAGGAGGTGGCGGCCACCCGTCCGGAGGCCGTCGCCAAGATCGCCATCGACGCGATCGACGGTGTCGACAAGGCCAAGGCCCAGGAGATCGTCGCCGCCGCCAAGTTCCCGGCCGAGGTCGCGGACAAGGTCGCCGACGTCCTGATCAAGCTGTGGGACACCTTCGTCAAGTCGGACGCCCTCCTCGTCGAGGTCAACCCGCTCGCGAAGGTCGCCTCCGGTGACGTCATCGCCCTCGACGGCAAGGTGTCGCTCGACGAGAACGCCGAGTTCCGCCACCCCGAGTACGAGGAGCTCCACGACAAGGAGGCCGCCAACCCGCTCGAGGCGGCCGCCAAGGCCAAGGGCCTGAACTACGTGAAGCTCGAGGGCGAGGTCGGCATCATCGGCAACGGCGCGGGTCTCGTGATGAGCACCCTGGACGTCGTCGCGTACGCCGGTGAGGCCCACAAGAACGTCAAGCCCGCCAACTTCCTCGACATCGGCGGCGGCGCCTCCGCCGAGGTCATGGCGAACGGCCTGGAGATCATCCTCGGCGACCCGGACGTCAAGTCCGTCTTCGTCAACGTCTTCGGCGGCATCACCGCCTGCGACGCCGTCGCCAACGGCATCGTGCAGGCCCTGGAGCTCCTCGAGAGCAAGGGCGAGGAGGTCACCAAGCCCCTGGTCGTCCGTCTCGACGGCAACAACGCCGAGCTCGGCCGCCAGATCCTGGACGACCGCAACCACCCGCTCGTGCAGCGTGTGGACACCATGGACGGCGCGGCCGACAAGGCCGCCGAGCTGGCTGCTGCCGCGAAGTAAGGGACGAGGTCACACAACACCATGGCTATCTTCCTCACCAAGGAATCCAAGGTCATCGTCCAGGGCATGACCGGCTCCGAGGGCCAGAAGCACACCAAGCGCATGCTGGCTTCCGGCACCAACATCGTCGGTGGCGTGAACCCCCGCAAGGCGGGCACCAGCGTCGACTTCGACGGCACCGAGGTACCCGTCTTCGGCTCCGTCAAGGAGGCCATCGAGAAGACCGGTGCCGACGTCTCGGTCATCTTCGTCCCGGAGAAGTTCACCAAGGACGCGGTCGTCGAGGCCATCGACGCCGAGATCCCGCTCGCGGTCGTCATCACCGAGGGCATCGCGGTGCACGACACGGCGTCCTTCTGGGCCTACGCCGGCAAGAAGGGCAACAAGACCCGCATCATCGGTCCGAACTGCCCCGGCCTGATCACCCCCGGTCAGTCGAACGCCGGCATCATCCCGGCCGACATCACCAAGCCGGGCCGCATCGGCCTGGTCTCGAAGTCCGGCACGCTGACGTACCAGATGATGTACGAGCTGCGTGACATCGGCTTCTCCACCTGCGTCGGCATCGGCGGTGACCCGATCATCGGCACCACCCACATCGACGCGCTGAAGGCCTTCCAGGACGACCCCGACACCGACCTGATCGTCATGATCGGCGAGATCGGCGGCGACGCCGAGGAGCGGGCCGCGGCCTTCATCAAGGAGAACGTGACCAAGCCGGTCGTCGGCTACGTCGCGGGCTTCACGGCGCCCGAGGGCAAGACCATGGGCCACGCCGGTGCCATCGTCTCCGGCTCCTCCGGCACCGCGCAGGCGAAGAAGGAGGCCCTCGAGGCCGCCGGCGTCAAGGTCGGCAAGACGCCGACCGAGACGGCCAAGCTCGCGCGGGCCATTCTCGGCAACTGAGCACGGCCTCGCCGGCTGAGCGACTGCCTGAACCACTGGTGGGCCCGTCCCCTTCGAGGGGGCGGGCCCACCGCTGTCAGCGCACGGTCCGCCGTCAACGCGGCTGCGGCAGCAAGCGGTCCGGCCCGCGCTGCTGTTCCTTGCGGAGCTTCTTCCGCAGCCTCTGCTCCTTCTCCGACAGCGGCCCGGGTGCGACCCGCGGGGGCACGCCCTGAACGGTCTCCCCGGCCGGCACCGGGGGCTCGTAGCGGGCCGGGGCCGTGCGCACGGTGAGCACCGTGGTCGCGATCAGGGCCACCGTGAAGGCGATGGCGGCCCGGGTCCACAGGCGGGCCCGGCGTTCCCCGCTGCGCCGTACGACCAGCGGTTTGGCGGCCCGCAGCCGCTCGATGGAGGCCAGTTCGACGAGCCGCCAGTGCAGCACCTCCGGATCCGCCAGCTCCGGCAGTCGCTCGGCGACCGCCTCACGCGCGTGCACCAGCCGGTTCGCGGCCGCGCGGGTGCTGGCCTCCGTCTCCGCCGCGGTCTCCGGCAGGCCGAGACCGACTCCGTCGTACAGCAGCAGTGTGCGGCGGTACGAGGGCGGGAGCTTCAGCAGGGTGTCCATCAGTGCGCGGTCGAACGCGTCGGGGGGCGGTGGTTCGGGGTGCCGGTGGCGGAGGCGGAACCGGTGCCACGGCGAGAGGGCGCAGTCGTAGGCGACCGCGCGCACCCATCCCGCCGGGTCGCGATCGCGGGCCACCTCGGGCCACCGCTGCCAGGCGAGGTGAAAGGCACGCTCGACCGACTCCCGGGCCAGCTCGCGGCGGCCCGTCAGCAGGTAGGTCTGCCGGACGAGCGCGGGGGCGCAGAAGGAGTACAGCGCGTCGAAGGCCTGATCAGGGGTCAGGGCACCGGCGGCGTCGCCGTGCCGCCGCCGGCCCACGGCGCGGTCGCGGACCCAGCCACGACGCCGTCGTGCCGGACCGTCAGGGCCGGCGGCGGGGATGTGGGAGGCCGTCAGTTCCTTTTCCGCACCCAGTGAGTTCAGCAGCCTCGCGTACTTCTCCCCTTTCCGGCCGCGCGGTGTGGAGCGGCCGGTCTCCCATCCGCGCACCTTCTCGCTGGTGACACCCACCCGGGAGGCCAGCTGAGCCCGCGTCAACGAGGCGGCCTCGCGCAGGCGTCGGCGCTCGTCGGGCGGGGGGAGCGGGATGGCAGGGCTCTGCGTCACCGGGCGCCCCTCCGTGCGGAAAAGTACATAAACGTATATTGGGCGACACAACGGTGGTTCGTCTGTTACGACGTGAAAGCGCGTGTCGTTGGGAGCATGGCGGGCGTGATCGAGATGACCGCTCGCCGACGTTCGCCGTCGCCCCTGCTCACCCGATTGCGCGACCCTTCGCCCGGACTGGTCGACGCCCTCATGGGTGGTGCGTTCGCGGCGGGCCTGGGGCTCGCCTCGTTCGCCGTGCTCGTGTTGCTGCTGTGGATCAGCTCGCCCTACCCCGACAGCGGGCCGGGCGGTGCGATGCACGTCGCGGCGGCGCTGTGGCTGCTGGCGCACGGGGCCGAGCTGGTCCGCACCGACACGCTCTCCGGCGCCCCCACCCCCGTGGGCATCCCGCCCCTGCTGCTGCTCGCCCTGCCGGTCTGGCTGCTGCACCGGGCGGCGCGGGACACGGCCGACGGCGGGCGGGGGGACGCGGACGACGGCTTCGGCGAGGAGGCCGAGGCCGTCGCGGTGGTCCCGGGGCCGCCGCTGGTCCCCGCCCGCACGGCGTGGACGGGTGTCGTCCTCGGCTACGTCACCGTCGCCGCGCTCGCCGCCCTCTACGCCGCCGGCGGTGCGCTGCGGCCGTCGTGGGTCTGGGTGGCAGCGTGCGTCCCGCTGGTCGCCGTCGTGGCGGCGGGGACGGGCGTGTGGTCGGCGTACGGCCGTCCGGGCGGGCCGCTGCGGCCGCTGCTGGGCGTGCTGCCGACGGGCGTACGGCCGCTGGTCGTCGGCCCCGGCGGACGCCCGGGTGTCGCCGCCCGGGCCGCGGCGGCCGGGCTCGCGGCGCTCCTCGGGGGCGGCGTGATGCTGGTGGCGGTGTCGCTGGTGGGGCACGGTGCGGCGGCCCAGGGGGCGTGGCTGGGGCTGACGGAAGGGTGGTCGGGGCGGTTCGCCGTGCTGCTGCTGTGCGCGGCCCTGCTGCCGAACGCGGCGGTGTGGGGTGCCGCCTACGCCCTCGGCCCCGGCTTCGCCCTCGGCGCCGGTCACCTCGTCAGCCCGCTGTCCTCCGCCCCGGCGCCGCTCCTGCCCCCGTTTCCGCTGCTGGCGGCGGTGCCGGAGGCGGGCGAGGGGCGGCTGGTGCACTGGCTGGCCGGAGTCGTGCCGGTGGTCGCCGGGGTGGTCGTCGGCCGGGTGGTGGCGAAGGGGGCGGTCGCGGGGGAGCGCGGCGGGACGCGGCCCGGCGGCGGTCCGGGTGCCGTCTGGTCGCCGTGGCGCACCGCTCGGGCGGCCGGACTGGCCGCGGTGCTGTGCGCGGCCGTGCTCACCGGTCTCGCCGCGCTGTCGGGCGGGCCGCTCGGGGTCGCCGTACTGGCCCGCTTCGGGCCGGTGTGGTGGCAGGTCGGGGCGGCGGCGCTGGCCTGGCTGGTGCTGGTGGCGGTCCCGACGGCACTCGGAGTACGGGCCTGGCGGTGCCGGACGCCCCGGACAAAGGGGCCGGCCACGGGCCCGGGGCGGGAGGAGAAGAAGTCTGAGAGCGGCGTCCACCGCGGTGGGCGGCCCCGCGAGCGCTCACGCCTCGGCCGGGACCGGTTCGAACGCACCGGAACCGCCGGGGGCGGTGCCGCGACGACCGGCAGGGGCAGGGCACAGCGGACCTCGGACTCCCGGCCGGAGGAGCCCTACGCCCGGGACGACACCGACTTCGAACCGTACGACTTCCTGCCGTACGACCCGGGCCCCGAGTCGTACGGCTTCCTGCCCGCCCACGACGACGCCCAGGCCGAGCGGGACAGCCCCTGAGTGCGGCAAAGGCCCGTCAGTCGTTCGTCCCCAGCAGTCCCCGCAGCTCGTCCGGCAGCAGATGCGTGCAGGACTGCTTGGCCTCGTTGGTGAGGGCGTCGTTCGTGCAGGTGTAGTAGTCGCTGTAGACCAGCTGGGCCGTGAAGGTCGCGGCGACCAGGGCGATGGCCAGGGACGCCGTGACCAGGCCGCTCACCGCCGCCGTCGTCTGCGGACGGCCCTGCTGCTCGGGGGCGGGGGAGTCCGGGTCGGGCCTGCGGGGCTTGGCGCGCAGGGAGCTGATGCCCCAGTAGAGGGCGAGCGCGCCGAGCAGCAGCGCCACGTACGGCCAGCTGAACAGGGCGAAGAAGAAGGCCCACATGCCCGACAGCAGGGCGTAGCGCGCGCGGCGCTGGGCGGGGTCCGTCGGGTCCCAGCGCGGGTTCGAGCCTCCCTGCGGACCGCCCTGCCCCTCGGGGCCGCCGCGCGGGCGCTCACCGAAGCCGCCGGAGGAGCGGCCGGGCTGCCGGTCGCTCCACTGACCGCCCCACGGGGAGCGGCCGCCCGCGCCGTCACCTCGGGAGCCGTCGCCCCCCGCGCCGTCCTGCGAGTCCCTGCCCGACGGGTGCCGCGGCTGCCAGGGCCGGTCCGGGGTGCCCTCGGGCGGCGGGGCGAACGGGTTGTCCTCCTGGGAGCCGCGCCCTCGCCCGTCCCCGCTGTCGCCGCCGGACGGCGCGTCGGGCGGCGAGCTGGGGCGCTCCCGCAGCAGCACGGCGCCGCGCTTCCCTCCCTGTGCCGACAGCGGGGGGAACGTGAGGAGTCGCAGGCTGCGGTCCGGCATCAAGTGAGCGTCTTCCCGTTGGTGAGTAGGAACGAGTGGACTGGCGAGTGGACGGGACGGAAAGGTGTCGGATCCGGGTCCGTCACCTTCTGAACGCACCACATCCGGACGACGTTCCCGAACCGGCTCCGCCCAGACGCTACCTTCCGGCCGCGCCCCCGTCCCGTGGGGGCCGTCCGGAGTGCCGGTATCGTTGCTGACGGTCGGCCGGTTCGTAGGCTTCCCCGTATCCGGGGGCGCGAAGCATTCGTATGAATGCACAAACGCCACGCCACGCGCCAAGCGCCGGCCGCCCGGACAGACGCTCCCCCGAGAAAGGCCCCCACCGTGGCCGCCAAGCCCGTGGCCCCGCGCGCCAAGCGCCTCGTCGTGCTGGTCTCCGGATCCGGCACCAACCTGCAGTCGCTCCTCGACGAGATCACCGCCGTCGGCGCGCAGGCGTACGGGGCCGAGATCGTGGCCGTCGGCGCCGACCGCGAAGGCATCGAGGGGCTGGCCCGCGCCGAGCGCGCCGGACTGCCGACCTTCGTGCGGAAGGTCAAGGACTACGGCGGCCGCGAGGAGTGGGACGCCGCCCTCACCGAAGCCGTCGCCGCCCACGAACCCGACCTCGTCGTCTCCGCCGGGTTCATGAAGATCGTCGGCAAGGAGTTCCTCACGCGGTTCGGCGGGCGGTTCGTCAACACCCACCCCGCCCTGCTGCCCAGTTTCCCGGGAGCCCACGGCGTGCGGGACGCGCTCGCGTACGGCGCCAAGGTCACCGGCTGCACCGTCCACTTCGTCGACGACGGCGTCGACACCGGCCCGATCATCGCGCAGGGCGTGGTGGAGGTCCGGGACGAGGACGACGAGAGCGCTCTGCACGAGCGCATCAAGGACGTCGAGCGAAGGCTGCTCGTCGAGGTCGTGGGGCGGATCGCCCGCAACGGCTATCGCATTGAGGGACGAAAGGTAGTTATCCAGTGACCGCCGAGAGCAACAAGCGGCCCCTTCGCCGGGCGCTCGTCAGCGTCTACGACAAGACCGGGCTCGAGGAGCTCGCGCGCGGGCTCCACGAGGCCGGGGTCGAGCTCGTCTCCACCGGCTCCACCGCCGCGAAGATCGCCGCTGCCGGCGTCCCCGTCACCAAGGTCGAGGAGCTCACCGGCTTCCCCGAGTGCCTGGACGGCCGCGTCAAGACCCTGCACCCCCGGGTCCACGCGGGCATCCTCGCCGACCTGCGCCTGGACAGCCACCGCGAGCAGCTCGCCGAGCTGGGTGTCGAGCCGTTCGACCTCGTCGTCGTCAACCTCTACCCGTTCCGCGAGACCGTCGCCTCCGGCGCCTCGCCCGACGAGTGCGTGGAGCAGATCGACATCGGCGGGCCGTCGATGGTCCGGGCCGCCGCCAAGAACCACCCGTCGGTCGCGGTCGTCACCAGCCCGGCCCGGTACGCCGACGTGCTCAAGGCCGTCCAGGGCGGCGGCTTCGACCTCGCCACCCGCAAGCGGCTCGCCGCCGAGGCCTTCCAGCACACGGCCGCCTACGACGTCGCCGTCGCCTCCTGGTTCGCCTCCTCCTACGCGCCCGTGGACGAGTCGCGGTTCCCCGACTTCCTCGGCGCCACCTGGGAGCGCGAGCACACTCTGCGCTACGGCGAGAACCCGCACCAGCCCGCGGCCCTGTACGTGTCGGGCACCGGCGGCCTCGCCGAGGCCGAGCAGCTGCACGGCAAGGAGATGTCGTACAACAACTACACGGACACGGACGCCGCCCGCCGTGCCGCGTACGACCACACCGAGCCGGCCGTCGCGATCATCAAGCACGCCAACCCCTGCGGTATCGCGGTCGGTTCGGACGTGGCCGAGGCGCACCGCAAGGCCCACGCCTGTGACCCGCTGTCGGCGTTCGGCGGCGTGATCGCCGTCAACCGCCCGGTCAGCAAGGAGATGGCCGAGCAGGTCGCGGAGATCTTCACCGAGGTCATCGTCGCGCCGGACTACGAGGACGGCGCGCTGGAGGCCCTCACCAAGAAGAAGAACATCCGTGTGCTGCGCTGCCCCGAGGGGCCTTCGGCACCTGTCGAGATCAAGCCCATCGACGGCGGCGCGCTGCTCCAGGTGACCGACCGGCTCCAGGCCGACGGCGACGACCCGGCGAACTGGACGCTGGCGACCGGCGAGGCGCTGAGCGCCGCGGAGCTGAGCGAGCTGGCCTTCGCGTGGAAGGCCTGCCGGGCCGTCAAGTCCAACGCGATCCTGCTCGCCAAGGACGGTGCCTCGGTGGGTGTCGGCATGGGTCAGGTCAACCGCGTCGACTCCGCCAAGCTGGCCGTGGAGCGGGCGGGCGCCGAGCGCGCGCAGGGCTCCTACGCGGCTTCCGACGCCTTCTTCCCCTTCCCCGACGGCCTGGAGATCCTCACCGAGGCCGGTGTGAAGGCCGTGGTGCAGCCCGGCGGGTCGGTCCGCGACGAACTGGTCGTCGAGGCCGCGCAGAAGGCCGGCGTCACGATGTACTTCACGGGGACGCGCCACTTCTTCCACTGACGGCGTTCCGCTCAGGCGGAAGCGGGCCGGCGGTACCGCCGGCCCGCTCCGTACGTCTCAGCCGTCTCAGCCGTCAGCCGTCAGCCGTCTCAGCCGTCGACTTCGTAGCGCCCGACCTCCAGGAAGTACCGCAGTTCCTCCGGAGTGCCGTCGATGGCCTGCTCGGCGGCCGCGCGGAGCGCGTCGCTGATGGTCGGGTCGGCGAGGATGCGGGCGATGGCGACGCGGTCGTCCTCGGCCTGGGCGAGGCGGTGGCCGGTCTCCAGGAAGGCCCGCAGGGCTTCCGGGGTGTTCACGTCGAGGGCCTTGGTGGCTTCCCGCTTGACGCCCCGGCCGGAGTCCGGGTCGGCCAGGATGCGGACGATGGCGACACGGTCGTCCTCGGCCTGGGCGAGGCGGTAGCCCGTCTTCAGGAAGGCGCGCATGTCCTCCACGGTGCCGTCGAGGGCCTTGTTGGCCTCCCTGACGACGCCTCGGCCGCTGTCCTCGTCGGCGAGGATGCGGGCGATCGCGACACGCAGATCGTCCTCCGACATCTCGTCCACCGGCGTGCCGTCCGTCACCGCGGCGTCCGTCACCGCGGCGGCCGTCAGGGCCGGGGCCGAGGAGGCCGGGTCGGCGGCGACGGCCGGCGTGGCGACGAGGAGGGCCGGCGTCAGGGCGGCGGCGACTATCAGGGCACCGGCGGTGCGTCTCATATGTGAACCTGCCTTCAGCGAGGAGGAGTTCGGGACTCCCGTCGGCGCCGGGCGGATCCCCGGGCCGACGGTGCGGACATCCTCACATCTCGCGCCGCGCGGAGCAGCGCGTTTTCCGACCGCCGCCGGTCAGCCCCCGGGAACCGTGTACTCCTTGAGGTAGTGCGCCACGCGGTCGGCGTACGCGCGGGTCTGCGGGGGAATGCCGCCCGCCTTGTTCACCGTCTTGTACGACGTCCGGTAGGCGGTGGCGATCAGCACGCGGCGGTCACCGCGCGCCCCGGGCTCCAGGCGCGGGGCGATCCAGCACAGGTAGCGGCCCATCGCCGGGATGGACTCCGCGGGCGGGAAGGGTGGTTGGGGGACGGTCTCGCCGGGTGTGCCGTCCTCGTTCATCCACCAGCGCAGGACGCGCGGGGTCCAGCGGGCGATGCCGTACTCGTCGTTGGCGGGGTCGGAGAGGTCCGGGTCGAAGTCGCTCTCCACCTTCAGCATGGCGGCGATCAGGACCGGCGTGACATCCCGCTGGTCGCAGTCGTGCGCTGTCTCCACGATCAGCAGCCGGTAGGCGGGCGGGATGCCCCGGTCGGTGCGCAGCTCGGAGGCGCCGTAGTCGGCGGCGGAGACGTCCGCGGTCGCGCCGGAGCCACTGCCGCCGGGGGTGCCGTCGGCCCAGACGCTGATGCCGTAGGCGAGGGCGGCGAGGGCGGTGGCGGCGGACGCCGCGCCCACCGCGGCGAGAGTACGGCGGAAGCGACGGCGGGCCGGGTGCGGGAGAGGCAGCCGGAAGGGGCGGTGAGCGACGCCGGCGGCAGCCGACCGGACGCGGCGCAGCAGGGCGTCGCCGGCGATGCGGTCCTCGTGGGTGCGGGTCAGGCAGGCGGACGCGATCTGCCGCCACTCCTCGGGGAGTTCGGGCGACAGACGCAGTTCGTCGGTGCCGCGGGCGTAGGCGGCGGCCGCGTCGCGGCGGGCGGTCGGGGTGGCGCCGGGCAGCGGGAAGGTGTCCGTGAGGACCAGGTGGGCGAGGACGCCGAAGGCCCACACGTCGGCCGACGGGCGGATACGGCGTCCTCGTTCGCCGATCTCGGTCCACAGGAGCTCGGGCGGGGTGTAGTCGGGCGTGGAGAAGGCCGGTGTGTAGGCGTGGGTGCCCTCCAGCTCGGCCGCCATGTTGAAGTCGGCGAGGCGGACCGAACCGTCGGCCATCAGCAGCACGTTGGCCGGCTTCAGATCGCCGTGCACCCAGCCGGCCTCGTGCAACTGGGCCAGGCCCTCGCAGATCTGCGCGAGCAGCGCGGGGCCCGCCTCGGGCCGGGGCGTCGCGGCGAGCAGGGCGGACAGGGAGCCCTCGGCCCGCTCCAGGACGAGGACGGTGGCGCCGTCCAGCTCCGGGCGGTCCGGGTCGTCGACCGTCAGCGTCTCGTACATCCGCACCAGCCGCGGATGTCTCAGCCGCCGGTACAGCTCGACCTCGCGCTCGATCAGGTCCCGCAGATGGCTGAGCCGGCGCGGCGTGGCGGTGCCGGTGGGCAGGAACTTCAGGGCGGCCGTCGGGGGCAGCTCCGTGCTCTCCCCGACGCGCCGGGCCGCGTACACACTGCCGAACGCGCCGGTCGCGAGGGGCTCACGCACCTCCCAGACGCCGACCCGGTAGCCCTTCGGCACGGGCAGGGCGTAGGGCTCGGTCACCGGGTCTCCCCGCCCGGCGGGGCGGCCAGCACGGCCAGGTCGTCCTCGCGGACCAGGTCGAAGCGGAGCGCCAGGGAGACCAGGGACTCCTTCTTGCCGTTCAGCCGCGGGCCCGGGTCCGCGCTCTCCGGGCCGGGTTTGAGGCGCAGCTTCACGGCGAGGTAGTCGATGTTCCACTGGACCGACGTGCGGGACGCGGCCGGCCAGGCGGCGCGCAGCCGGTCCGCGACCTGGTCGACGGTCGGCACCGGGGCGTGCGGGGTGCCGCGCAGGCGGGGTTCGCACAGGGCCGCCAGGACCGCGAAGTAGCGCTTGCTGCGGTCGAGGGAGAAGGCCGGTGCGGTGGTGCTGCCGTCGAGGCCGCCCGTGCCGCTGAGGTAGTCGTGGCGCGGCGCCCACACCTGGAGTGTCAGCAGGTCACCGGCGGCGGGCAGCACGATCCGCGAGAACTCGAACGGGATCGGCGCGTCCAGCCGACCGGGCGCCACCTTGACGTGTTCGCCCGCGCCCTCCGGGTTCTCCACCACGTAGGTCTGTTCGCGGCTGAGGTTGCTGAGGATCCAGAAGGCGCCGTGCGCGGTGATCTCTCCGGCCCGCCGGGAGACGCCGTCGTGGGTGATGTGGAGGTCGTTGTCCTGCGCGGACCGGCCGAAGGTGAGGCGTTCGCCGGGCGCGAGTCTGATCTGGCGGCGGTTCGGTTCGTCCTCCGTGGTCGGCGGAGGTACCACGATGATGCTGTACAAGGTGCTCTCCCCGTGCCTGACAGCTACGGACGTCAGACTAGGGCGACGCACCAGGGCCGTGCCCCCCTCGTACGGGTGAGACACGGCCCTTGGGTGTGATTGGCGTGAACTGGTCCGGTCGCCGGGGTCCGTTCAGTACCTGGGGCGGTTGAACCAGGCCTTGCCGTTCGCGTTGCCGACGAACACCGCGACCAGGATGGCCAGGATGGTGTGCACCAGGCCGACGATGACGAACGGGTAGAGGCCGAGGACGGCCGTGATGATGGCGAAGACCAGGATGGTGACCCGGGCGCCGTTGCCGCCGTTCTTGAACTTCGTCGCCAGGACGGCCGCGAACACCAGCCAGGCCACGCCGAACACCACGTAGCCCCACAGCACACCGGTCGACTGGCCGACCAGGTCCTGGAAGGCGGTGTTGTCCTGGAGGGTCTCGTCGTCCTTCGCGGCGTTGAGGGCCACGGCGGCGAAGGCGAAGAGCACCACGCCGATGACCTGGAGGCCGACGATGACCCACATCATCACGCGGGCCGCGCCCACCGAGCCGGGCATCGTGGTCGGGGCGGCGGGGCCGGCGCCGTAGGGGGAGACGGGCGGGGCCTGCGGGTAGCCGTAACCGGGCGCCTGTCCCTGCTGCTGCGGGTAGCCGTAGCCCGGCTGCTGGGGCTGCTGCGGCTGCTGGCCCTGGGGCGCGCCGTAGGGGTTGTTCGGGTCGCCGTAGCTCATGGCGAACGTTCCTCCGTTGGGTTTTCTCTAGTGCGGGGACGACGCGGGGCATCCGCACGGAGGAGAGTTCTTAAGTTTGCGACCGTCCCCCCGTTGAACAGCACCGCGGCACTTGTCAGGTCATCGTTCTGCACCACTGACGGGCTTGTCCAGCCGCATTCCCGATGTGTTGTGCAAGTGCAACATCACTGATCTTGGGTGCATACGTGAGGACGGGCACCCTGGTGCCCGGATTGCGGCCGGATTGGAACCGTGGCGGGGTCATCCGCGAGGATGGGGCCATGACCGCCCAGATTCTCGATGGCAAGGCCACCGCAGCCGCGATCAAGTCCGATCTGACCGCCCGCGTGGCGGCGCTGAAGGAGAAGGGCGTCACGCCCGGCCTCGGCACGATCCTCGTCGGGGACGACCCCGGCAGCCAGAAGTACGTCGCCGGCAAGCACCGCGACTGCGCGCAGGTCGGCATCGCCTCCATCCAGCGGGAGCTGCCCGGCACCGCCACGCAGGAGGAGATCGAGGCGGTCGTGCGCGAGCTGAACGAGGACCCGGCGTGTACGGGGTACATCGTGCAACTGCCACTGCCCAAGGGCATCGACGAGAACCGCGTCCTCGAACTGATGGACCCGGACAAGGACGCGGACGGCCTGCACCCGATGAACCTCGGCCGGCTGGTCCTCAACGAGCCGGCGCCGCTGCCCTGCACCCCCAACGGCGTCCTCACCCTGCTCCGCCGCTACGGCGTGGAGATCAAGGGCGCCGAGGTCGTGGTGGTCGGCCGCGGTGTGACCATCGGCCGGCCGATGCCGCTGCTGCTGACGCGGCGCAGCGAGAACGCGACGGTGACCCAGTGCCACACCGGCACGCGTGACCTGTCGGCGCACCTCAAGCGCGCGGACATCATCGTCGCCGCGGCCGGTTCCGCCCATCTGATCCGCGCGGAGGACGTCAAGCCGGGCGCGGCCGTCCTCGACGTCGGCGTCTCCCGCAGCGCCGAGGGCAAGATCGTGGGCGACGTCCACCCCGACGTGGCCGAGGTCGCCGGCTTCATCTCCCCGAACCCCGGCGGGGTCGGCCCGATGACCCGCGCCCAGCTGCTCGTCAACGTGGTCGAGGCGGCGGAGCGCAGTGTCGGCTGAGCGGGGCGCCGCGGGCGCGGGAAGCCCTCCGGGCGTCACGGGCGCCGACAGCACTCCGAGTGCCGGGGACGGGCAGAGCGGGACGGACGCCGCCGACGCCCAGGACCCCCGGGATCCGGGGGCCGCACGGCGTGCCCGGAACACCGGGGCCGTCGAGGAGGCGCAGAGCGCCGGGGGCGCGAAGGACGCCGGGGTCGTCCGGGGCTCCCAGAGCGCCCAGAGCACCCGGAGCACCCGGAGCGCCGGGCCCGCTGCGGGCGCCGAAAGTGATGGGGGCGCCCGGGGAGCCCACAACACCGAGGGCGCGCGGAGCGCCGAGCGTGTCGGCGCCCAGAACACCGAGACCGCGCGGAGAGCCGAGCATGTCGGGGGTGCCGGGGGCGCGGAAGACGCCGGGGCCGTCGAGGGCACGCAGAGTGCCGCGGCCTCCCCGGGCCCCCGGAGTGCCGGGGCTGTGCAGGGCTCTCAGGGCGGCGCGGTTGCGCAGGGGGGCGCGGCCGGTGGGGACGGGCAGGTCGGTTCGGACGGGCAGGTCGGTTCGGGCGGGCAGGAGGCGGCCGAGGAGATCACCGTTCGGGATCCCGTCAGTGCTCCCGATGCCGAGGGGCGGCCGCGGCGGGTGACTCGGCGGTTTCCGCTGTTCACCAAGGACACCGCACGGCCCGAGGGCGGGGGCCGGGCGGCGTCCGGTGACGCGCCCGCGCCGGCTCGGCAGTGGCCCGTGCTCGCCGTACTCGGACTGGTCGGAATCGGACTGACAGTGACCGCGTTCGGTCAGTTCCGGCTCGGGGTCCTGATGATCGGCGTCGCGCTGCTGGGCGGCGGCGCGATGCGCTGGCTGCTGCCGGACGTCGGCATGCTCGCCGTCCGCTCGCGCTTCACGGACATCGTCACGTACGGCGTGATGGGTCTGGTGATCGTCCTGCTGGCCCTGATGGCGCAGCCCAATCCGTGGGTTCAGCTCCCGTTCCTGAAGGACACGCTGCACTTCACGGTCACCAACGAGTGACAGGAACGCCGGCCCGTCCTCTCCCCCGAGGAAGGACGGGCCGCCGCCACGCCTCACCCTCGTGCACCGCGAACGACCCGTTCAACGCCTGTCAGTACGCTGTGGCACGGAAGTGACGGTTCCGGTACGTACCTTGTCTGATTCCGCACGAAGTGGTGCGGCACCCCGGATGGCATGGACAATCAGGACGGTCCGGGGTGTACCGCGCGCGGTCACCGTGCTCCTGTGCGCCCCCCGTCAGGGAACTGAGATCCTGAGTGCGCGCATCCCTGTGGGTAGCCAGAACGGGGACTCGGCCGAGGCCGCCAACGCGCGGGGCGAACAGCGCGGGAAACAACAGCACGAACCGGGGGGAAGAGGGGGGAAGCAATGCCTCGTTGGAAGGCCTTGCCGGATGAGCTCGATCCGCAGATCAGGGAGTTCACGAGCCAGTTGCGCAGGCTCGTGGACCGCAGTGGTCTGAGCATCGCGTCGGTGGCGGACCGCACGGGTTACAGCAAGACGTCCTGGGAGCGTTATCTGAACGGCCGGCTGCTCGCGCCCAAGGGCGCGATCGTGGCGCTGGCCGAGGTCACCGGGACGAACCCGGTGCACCTGACCACCATGTGGGAGCTCGCCGAGCGCGCCTGGAGCCGCTCGGAGATGCGGCACGACATGACGATGGAGGCCATCCGGATCTCCCAGGCGCGGGCCGCGCTCGGGGAGTTCGGCGGGCAGGACTTCGGCGGCCCTTCGGCCGCCTCCAAGGACGACGGCAGGGCGGCTTCGGCGGGCGGCGGCAACACGTCCCGCAGGAGCGGCAACACCACGGTCACGCCGGGCATCGCGGGCCCGGCCGGGGTCTCCCCGACGGTGCCGGCGCAGCCGACGGCCCCCGAGGTCCAGGACTCCACCGGTTCCGGTGCCGGTTCCGGTGCCGGTGTGCGGGAGGACGGCGGCCGGGGCGGTTCGACCGAGGTCAACTCCTGGGGACTGGCCGGGTACAAGGGCCCCTCGCCGACGGGCCAGCGCGGCACCGGTTCGGGCGGTGGCTCCGGCACGGGTACCGGCTCCCGGACCGGCTCGGAGCCCGGGAGCTCCGTCGGGGCGTCCGGCGGCCCTGCCTCGGCGCGGGGTGCCGGGGCGGGCGCGTACGACACGCCCCCGCGGGACGCCGCTCCGGCCCGCGCGGGCGGCGCCGCCCGTTCCGGTGGTGCCGGTGTCGCCGGTGGTATCGGCGGCAAGAAGCGGACCGCGACGTTCGTCGCGGGGGTCGTGGGCGTCCTCGTGGTGATAGCCGGGGCCTTCTACCTCACCGGTGGCGGTGGTGACGACGAGGCCAAGGGCGCCACCAAGTCCCCCTCGCCGTCGGCCAGCACGGACCCGGACCTGCCGCCCGGCGTGAAGTGCAGCGGTGACGGTTGCACCGGCAAGGACGCGGAGGCCATGGGATGCAGTGGTGACCTGGTGACCACGGCCCGGACGGCGACCGTCGGCACGACCACGATCGAGGTCCGCTACAGCGAGACCTGCAAGGCGGCCTGGGGACGCATCACCCAGGCGACCCAGGGCGACGAGGTCCAGATCGGCGTGGGCAAGACGAAGGAGACCGGCAGCATCACCGAGGCCGGGGACGCGATCGCGTACACGCCGATGGTGGCCGTGAAGAGCGCCACCGACGCCAAGGCCTGCGCAACGCTCGCGTCCGGGCAGAAGGGCTGCACCGAGTAGCAGGGGTCCGCACCGGGCAGCAGCCCCGCCACTCGCACGCCGACTGCCACCCGCATGCACGCCGACTGCCACCCACACGCCGGTCCGCCCAGCATGCGGCGCGCGGCCCACGCTGGGCGGCGGGATGCCCGCGCGCGGGGCGGCGGGACGTCCGTGCGCGGGGCCGTCGGATGCCTGGCGCGGCACCCGGCACCGGCGGGACGCCCGTACGCGGGGCAGCGGGATGCCCGGCGCGGTGTCCGGCACCGGCGTGTCCCGCCCCGGCGGGTCGCTCGGCGTCCTGCGATCGGCGGGTGGCCCTGGGCCGGTGGGTGGGCCCGTGCCCGGTCGGTGGTCCCGTGCCTGGCGGGTGACCCGTGCCCGGTGGGTGACCCGTGCCCGGTGGGTGCCCCTGTGCCCGGTGTGCGCCCCTGTGCCTGGTGGGTGGCCCGTGCCGGGTCGGTGGCCCTGTGCCTGGTGGGTGGCCCGTGCCTGGTGGGTGGCCCGTGCCGGGTCGGTGGCCCTGTGCCTGGTGGGTGGCCCGTGCCTGGTGGGTGGCCCGTGCTTGGTGGATGGCCCCGTGCCGGCGGGTGACCCGTGCCTGGTGGATGGCCCCGTGCCTGGTGGGTGGCCCGTGCCTGGTGGGTGGCCGCGTGCCTGGTGGGTGGCCCGTGCCTGGCGGGTGCCCCGTGCCCGGTCGGTGGTCCCGTGCCTGGCGGGTGCCCCGTGCCCGACGGGCGGCCCGTGCCTGGCGGGTGCCCCCTGCCCGGTCGGTGGCCCCGTGCCTGGCGGGTGCCCCCTGCCCGGTCGGCGGCCCCATGCCCGGCGTGTGGCCCCCCGGCACCAGCCATGGCGCCGCCCCTCCCCGCCACGTGCCCCGGTCGCCCGCCCGGGGGGAAACGAATTTCGAAAACGGAGGATTGGGCGCCCAAATCGGGGGCACGCGACCCGTACCCCCACGGGAGTCCGGCACGGTCGGTTCCCCCCAAGGCGGCCGCCTTCGTCCCCCTCTCCCGGACGGGCGGCCGCCTCTCGTGTGGGCGTGCGGTGGGTTGTGGGGTGGGCCACACCGACCCGGCCGTCCGGGATCCCGGATGCGCGATAGCCTGACCGCTGGATGGATCTCTTGATGCCAAGAGATCGATCAGACGTCCGGGGCAGGGACCCCGCCCCACCGCCAGCTGTCATACGGAGAACGCCATGACCCGCACTCCCGTGAACGTCACCGTCACCGGCGCGGCCGGCCAGATCGGTTACGCCCTGCTCTTCCGCATCGCCTCCGGTCAGCTGCTCGGCGCGGACGTGCCGGTGAAGCTGCGCCTCCTGGAGATCACGCCGGCCCTGAAGGCCGCCGAGGGCACGGCCATGGAGCTGGACGACTGCGCGTTCCCGCTGCTCCAGGGCATCGACATCACGGACGACCCGAACGTCGCCTTCGACGGCACGAACGTGGGCCTGCTGGTCGGCGCCCGCCCCCGCACCAAGGGCATGGAGCGCGGCGACCTGCTGGAGGCCAACGGCGGCATCTTCAAGCCGCAGGGCAAGGCCATCAACGACCACGCCGCGGACGACGTCAAGGTCCTCGTCGTCGGCAACCCGGCGAACACGAACGCGCTCATCGCGCAGGCTGCCGCGCCCGACGTACCGGCCGAGCGGTTCACCGCGATGACCCGCCTCGACCACAACCGCGCCCTGACCCAGCTCGCGAAGAAGACGGGCTCGACGGTCGCCGACATCAAGCGGCTCACCATCTGGGGCAACCACTCCGCCACCCAGTACCCGGACATCTTCCACGCCACGGTCGCCGGCAAGAACGCCGCCGAGGTCGTGAACGACGAGAAGTGGCTGGCCGAGGACTTCATCCCGACCGTCGCCAAGCGCGGCGCCGCCATCATCGAGGCCCGCGGCGCCTCGTCGGCCGCCTCCGCCGCCAACGCCGCCATCGACCACGTCCACACCTGGGTCAACGGCACCGCCGAGGGCGACTGGGTCTCCATGGGCATCCCGTCGGACGGCTCCTACGGCGTCCCGGAGGGCCTCATCTCCTCCTTCCCCGTCACCACCAAGGACGGCAAGTACGAGATCGTCCAGGGCCTGGAGATCAACGAGTTCTCCCGCGCCCGCATCGACGCCTCCGTCAAGGAGCTCGAGGAGGAGCGCGACGCGGTCCGCGGCCTCGGCCTCATCTGACCGGAGCCCCTCCGCGTTTCCGCGCAGGCGTCGCTCGGCAGACGTTCTCCGTAGGCGTTCTCCGCAGGCGTTTCCCGCAGGCCCCCACCGGTTGCTCCCGGTGGGGGCCTGCGGACGTTTCAGCGGCAGGTTTTGTGGGTGATTTGCCCATGTTTGCTCGCATCTTCAGTGATGCAGCGCACTTTCAGCCATGGATTGCGCATGCAACCGGGAGCCCCGGGCAGGCGAACTCGGTCTCCTGTGTCACACATGTGTGAGACAAGGGCGCTGAACAGGAACGGAAGGGCAGTTACGGATCATGGCGGAAAGTACCGAACTTCAGGCACGTAAAACCATCCACGCGGGGGGAGAATGGCGTGCCGCCGTCTCCGGTGCCACCCGGGAGATCCTCGACCCCGCGGACGCCCTGCCCTTCGCCGTCGTCGCGGAGGGGGACGAGAAGGACACCGACCTGGCGATAGCCGCCGCCCGGCGCGCCTTCGACGAGGGGGACTGGCCGCGCACGCCCGTCACCGAGCGGGCCGCACTGCTGCGCCGCGTCGCCGACCTGCTGGTGCGCGACCGCGAGCGGCTCGGGCGGCTGGAGGCCCAGGACGCCGGCAAGACCGTCGAGGAGGGCCGCGTCGACATCGACTGTGTCGCCGACGCCTTCCGCTACTTCGCCGACCTGGTCGCCGGCGAGGCTCCCGGCCGGGTGGTGGACGCCGGCTCGCCCGACGTCCACAGCGTCGTCGTGCACGAGCCCATCGGTGTCTGCGCGATGATCACGCCCTGGAACTACCCGCTGCTCCAGGCCAGCTGGAAGGTCGCCCCGGCCCTCGCCGCCGGCAACACCTTCGTCATCAAGCCGAGCGAGATCACCCCGATGACGACCATCGCGCTGATCGATCTGCTGGTCGAGGCCGGGCTGCCCGAGGGCGTCGCCAACATCGTCACCGGCCCCGGCCACTCGGTGGGCGCGCGGCTCTCCGAGCACCCCGACGTCGACCTGGTCTCCTTCACCGGCGGCCTGATCAGCGGTACCAAGGTGGCCCAGGCCGCCGCGCCCGGCGTCAAGAAGGTCGCCCTCGAACTCGGCGGCAAGAACCCCAACGTGGTCTTCGCCGACGCCTGCGCCACCGACGAGGGCTTCGACACCGCCGTCGACCAGGCCCTCAATGCCGCCTTCATCCACAGCGGTCAGGTCTGCTCGGCCGGCGCCCGCCTCATCATCGAGGAGTCGGTCCGGGACCGGTTCGTCACCGAACTCGCCCGGCGCGCCGAGAAGATCCGCCTGGGCCGCGGCACCGAGGACGGCGTCGAGTGCGGTCCGCTGGTCTCCGAGCAGCAGCGCGCCAAGGTCGAGGCGTACGTCGAGTCCGCCCTCCAGGAGGGCGCGGTGCTGCGCTCCGGCGGCAAGCGCCCCGAGCCCTCCCCGCAGCGCCCCGAGAACGGCTACTTCTACGAGCCGACCGTCCTCGACCACTGCCACCGCGAGATGCGCGTCGTACGGGAGGAGGTCTTCGGGCCGGTCGTCACCGTCGAGACCTTCCGCACCGAGGACGAGGCCGTCGCCCTGGCCAACGACACCGAGTACGGACTCGCGGGCGGTGTCTGGACCGCCGACGCGGGCCGCGCCCGCCGCGTGGCCGGACGGCTGCGCCACGGCACGATCTGGATCAACGACTTCCACCCCTACCTGCCGCAGGCGGAGTGGGGTGGCTTCGGCAAGAGCGGAGTCGGCCGGGAGCTCGGCCCGGCCGGCCTCGCCGAGTACCGGGAGACCAAGCACGTCTACCAGAACCTCGCTCCCAAGCCGGTGCGCTGGTTCGCGGGCTGAGCCACGGGCCCGGGCCGACCTCCCCCCGGCCCGGGCCGACCTCCCCACTCTTCGAGCTCGTCCACTTCATCCCCACTGGAGCAAGCAAGCCATGTCCCACACCCTCCATGAGTACGACTATGTCGTGATAGGCGGCGGAACCGCTGGTTCCGTCATTGCCTCCCGCCTGACCGAGAACCCCGACGTGACCGTCGCCGTCATCGAGGGCGGCCCCAGCGACGTCGGCCGTGACGACGTACTGACCCTGCGCCGTTGGATGGGCCTGCTGGGCGGCGAGCTCGACTACGACTACCCCACCACCGAACAGCCACGCGGAAACTCGCATATCCGGCACAGCCGGGCCCGGGTCCTGGGCGGCTGTTCCTCGCACAACACCCTGATCGCCTTCAAGCCGCTGCCGGCCGACTGGGACGAGTGGGAGGACGCCGGGGCCAAGGGCTGGGGCGCGGTGCAGATGGAGGCGTACTTCGCGCGGCTGCTCAACAACGTCGTCCCGGTCGACGAGCAGGACCGCAACGCCATCGCCCGGGACTTCGTGGACGCGGCCCAGGCGGCGCTGAACGTGCCGCGCGTGGAGGGCTTCAACAAGAAGCCGTTCACCGAGGGCGTCGGCTTCTTCGACCTCGCCTACCACCCCGAGAACAACAAGCGGTCCTCGGCCTCGGTGGCGTACCTGCACCCGGTGATGGACGAGCGGCCCAACCTGACGATCCTGCTGGAGACCTGGGCGTACAAGCTTCAGCTGGACGGCGACCGCGCCGAGGGCGTGCACGTCCGCACCAAGGACGGCGAGGAGTTCCTCGTCAAGGCCCGCAGCGAGGTCCTGCTGTGCGCCGGCGCCGTCGACTCGCCCCGGCTGCTGATGCACTCCGGCATCGGCCCCAAGGCCGACCTGGAGAAGCTCGGCATCCCCGTCACGCACGACCTGCCGGGCGTCGGCGAGAACCTGCTCGACCACCCCGAGTCGGTCATCGTGTGGGAGACCAACGGCCCCATCCCGGAGAACTCCGCGATGGACTCCGACGCGGGCCTGTTCGTGCGGCGCGACCCCGAACTGCCCCATCCCGACCTGATGTTCCACTTCTACCAGATCCCGTTCACGGACAACCCGGAGCGACTGGGCTACGAGCGGCCCGAGTTCGGCGTCTCCATGACCCCGAACATCCCCAAGCCGAAGAGCCGCGGCCGGCTGTACCTGACCAGCGCCGACCCCGAGGTCAAGCCCGCCTTGGACTTCCGCTACTTCACCGACGAGGACGACTACGACGGCCGCACCCTCGTCGACGGCATCAAGATCGCCCGCGAGATAGCCAGGACCGAGCCGCTGGCCGGCTGGCTCAAGCGCGAGGTGGCCCCCGGCCCGGACATCACCGGTGACGAGGAGCTCAGCGAGTACGCCCGCAAGGTCGCGCACACCGTCTACCACCCCGCCGGCACCTGCAAGATGGGCGCCGCCGACGACCGGCTCGCCGTCGTCGACCCCGAGCTGCGCATCCGCGGCCTGGAAGGCATCCGCGTCGCCGACGCCTCCGTTTTCCCCACCATGACCACCGTGAACCCGATGATCGGCGTGCTCATGGTCGGGGAGAAGGCCGCCGAGCTGATCGGTGGTGGTTCCCGGTGACCGCGACCCTCGAGCCCCCTACGGAGCAGACCATGGAAACCGCCCCCGTCTTCTCGGTCGAGGGCCTGTGGAAGGTGTTCGGCCCGAAGGCCGACCGCGTCCCGGGCGATCCCGACCTCACCGCCCTCGACCCGGCCGAGCTGCGCTCCCGCACCGGCTGCACGGCCGCCGTCCGGGACGTCAGCTTCGACGTCCGCAAGGGCGAGGTCTTCGTCGTCATGGGCCTGTCCGGCTCCGGCAAGTCCACGCTGGTGCGCTGTCTGACCCGGCTGATCGAGCCGACGGCGGGCACCATCGCCATCGACGGCGAGGACGTCCGCGCCATGGACCGCTCCCGGCTGCGCGAACTGCGCCGGCACCGCGCCGCCATGGTCTTCCAGCACTTCGGTTTGCTGCCGCACCGCACGGTCCTCGACAACGTCGCCTACGGCCTGGAGATCCAGGGCATGAGCAAGGCCGAGCGGCGCGAGCGGGCGGCCGAGGTCATCGCCAAGGTCGGCCTGGAGGGCATGGAGCACCGCCGCCCCGGCCAGCTCTCCGGCGGCCAGCAGCAGCGCGTCGGCCTGGCCCGCGCGCTCGCCGTCGACCCCGAGGTGCTGCTCTTCGACGAGCCGTTCAGCGCGCTCGACCCGCTGATCCGGCGCGAGATGCAGGAGGAGGTGATCCGGCTCCACCACGAGGAGGGCCGGACGATGGTCTTCATCACCCACGACCTCCAGGAGGCCCTCAAGCTGGGCGACCGCATCGCCCTGATGCGGGGCGGCCGGATCGTGCAGCTCGGCACCCCCGAGGAGATCGTGGGCTCGCCCGCCGACGACTACGTCCGCGAATTCGTCCGGGACGTCCCGCGCGAGCAGGTCATGACCGTGCGCACCGCCATGCGCCGCCCCTCGGCCGACCAGGACGGCAACGGACCGGCGGTCCGGCCCGACGCGACGGTCTCCGAGGCGATCGAGGCGGTCGCCCGCGCCGGCGCACCGGCCCGTGTCGTGGACAAGGGCCGCTGCGTGGGCGTGGTCGACTCCGACACGCTCCTCGGGGTCGTCGCCGGTACGGAGCAGCCCGAGCCGCCGGGCACCGAACAGCCCAAGGAGGCGGTGTGATGGCGACCATCACCGCGTCCCCGCCCCGCCTCGGCCTGCCCGGACTGCTGAAGAACCGTGCCTTCCAGAAGCTGCTGCTGCTGGCCCTCGCCGCGGCGGTCCTCGTGCCGCTGGCGAACGCCCGCTGGGCGAGCGGCACCTGGCCGAGCGCGCTGACCGTCGACTTCTCCGCGCCGCTCGAAAAGGCCAGCGACTGGATCATCGACAACCGCGACAGCCACCCGCTGTTCCTGTACTTCTTCGGCCACGTCAGCAACGTCGTCGTCATCGCCGTACGCGCCGTCTACCTCACCCTCCTGGCCATCGGCTGGGCGGGCGTCACGGCCCTGGGCGCGCTGGTCGCCTGGCGCGTGGCGGGCGTGAAGCTGGCCCTCGGCACCGCCGCCGCGTTCCTCGCCTGCGGCCTGCTCGGCATGTGGGTGCCGACCATGCAGACGCTCGCCCTGATGGTCGTCGCGGTCCTCGCGTCGGTCGTCGTCGGTGTGCTGCTCGGGCTCGCCGCCGGGCTGTCCGACCGCATGGAGCGCGCCCTGCGCCCGGTCCTGGACACCATGCAGGTGCTGCCCGCCTTCGCCTACCTGCTGCCGGTCGTGCTGATCTTCGGCATCGGCGTCCCGGCGGCCGTCCTGGCCACCGTCATCTACGCCGCCCCGCCCATGGCCCGCCTGACCTCGCTCGGTCTGCGCGGCGCCGACAAGTCGGTGCTGGAGGCCGTCGAGTCGCTCGGCTCCACCGCACGCCAGCGGCTGCTGACCGCCCGGATCCCGCTGGCCCGCAAGGAACTCCTGCTCGGCGTCAACCAGACGATCATGATGGCGCTGTCCATGGCCGTCATCGCGGCCGTCATCGGCGCGGGCGGTCTCGGTGACCGCGTCTACCAGGCCCTGGCCTCGGTCGACGTCGGCGCCGCGCTGGCCGCCGGTATCCCGATCGTGCTGCTGGCCGTCGTCCTGGACCGCGTCACGGGCGCGGCGGGGGAGCGGCTCGGCGCCGAACCGCAGCCCCACAGCGGACGCGGCTGGCTCTACGCCCTGATCGGCGTCGTCGCCGTGGCGGTCGCCGGACGTCTCGCGGGCCGCCTCGACTGGCCCGAAGCCTGGACCGTCGGCATCGCCGAGCCGGTCAACCGGGCCGTCGACTGGATGACCGCGCACCTGTACTCGGGCGTCCCCTACATCGGCGGCACCGCCGACTGGGCGGGCCACTTCACCACCTGGGTGCTCGACCCGATGCGCGACGGCCTGCAATGGCTGCCCTGGTGGTCGGTGCTGCTGATCGTCGCCGCCCTGGCCTGGGTCATCGGCACCTGGCGCACCGCGCTCACCGCCGTCCTCGCCATGGCCGCGATCGGAGTGCTGGGCGTCTGGAAGCCGTCCCTGGACACGCTGTCGCAGGTGCTCGCGGCCGTCGTCGTCACCCTCGTCGTCGGCTTCGCCATCGGTATCGCCGCGGCCCGCAGCGATCGCCTGGAGCGTGCGCTGCGCCCGGTCCTGGACGTGTTCCAGACGATGCCGCAGTTCGTGTACCTGATCCCGGTCGTCGCCCTGTTCGGTGTCGGCCGCGCCCCGGCCGTCGCGGCCGCGATCGTCTACGCCCTCCCCGCGGTCGTCCGCATCACCACCCAGGGCCTGCGCCAGGTCGACCCGGCCGCGCTGGAGGCCTCCGGCTCGCTCGGCGCCACCAGCTGGCAGCAACTGCGGCAGGTCCAGCTCCCGCTGGCCCGCCCGGCCCTGTTGCTCGCCGTCAACCAGGGCCTCGTGCTGGTCCTCGCCGTCGTCGTCATCGGCGGCCTGGTCGGCGGTGGCGCGCTCGGCTACGACGTGGTCTTCGGCCTCGCCCAGGGCGACCTGGCGACCGGTCTGGTGGCCGGTGGCGCGATCGTCTGCCTCGGCCTGATGCTCGACCGGGTGACCCAGCCCACCGAACGCCGCGCGACGAAGGGAGCGTGACATGCGAGTCCGTAAGGTCCGTAAGACCGCCGTGATCGCCGCGGCGAGCTCCCTGGCGCTGCTCACCGGCTGCGGTGCCGCCGACATGACCAAGCAGGCCTCGCCCTTCGCCAACGCGCAGGGCTCCAAGACCGTGACCCTCTCCGTGCAGTCCTGGGTGGGCGCCCAGTCCAACGTGGCCGTCGCCCAGTACATCCTGGAGCACGAGCTCGGCTACCGGGTCGACACCGTCCAGGTCGACGAGGTGCCCGCCTGGGACGCGCTCAGCCAGGGCCGCGTCGACGCGCTCCTGGAGGACTGGGGTCACCCGGAGCAGGAGAAGCGGTACGTCGACGACAAGAAGACGATCACGCGCGGCGGCGGACTCGGCGTCACCGGCCACATCGGCTGGTTCGTCCCGACGTACCTCGCCAAGCAGCACCCGGACATCACCAACTGGAAGAACCTCAACAAGTACGCCGACCTCTTCCGCACCCCGGAGAGCGGCAGCAAGGGCCAGCTGATGGACGGTTCGCCGTCCTACGTCACCAACGACAAGGCGCTGGTGAAGAACCTGAAGCTGGACTACCAGGTGGTGTTCGCCGGCTCCGAGGCCGCGCAGATCACGCAGATGCGACAGTTCGCCAAGGAGAAGAAGCCCTTCCTCACCTACTGGTACTCGCCGCAGTGGCTCTTCAAGAAGGTCCCGATGACCGAGGTGAAGCTGCCGGCCTACAAGGAGGGCTGCGACGCCGACCCGGACAAGGTCGCCTGCGCCTACCCGCACACGCCGCTGGAGAAGTACCTCAACTCGGACTTCGCGAAGAAGGGCGGCAAGGCGGCGGCCTTCCTGAAGAAGTTCAAGTGGACGACCGAGGACCAGAACGAGGTCTCCCTGATGATCGCCGACAAGAAGATGACGCCGGAGGACGCGGCGAAGAAGTGGGTGGACAGCCACAAGTCCACGTGGAAGAAGTGGCTGTCCTGACGTCCGCTACGTCAGCCGAGCGGCGATCTCCCGCAGCGCGCGGGTGGCCCGCCGCTGGAGCCCCGGTCCGAAGGTGACCCGGGTGGCCCCTCGCGCGCCGAGTTCGGCGGGCGAGGGGCCTTCCTCGGTGAAGACCCCCACGTTGACCGGCCCCTGGATCCCGGACCGCAGCAGCGGCAGGACCTCCGTGGGTGCCTCGATCGGGTAGACGCAGTCGGCGCCGGCCGCCACGTACAACGCCGCCCGCTCGATGGTCCGTTCGGGGTCGGGGGCCCCGTACGCGAAGGTGTCCACGCGCGCGTTCACGAAGAGCCGGTCACCGGCCGCCGCCCGCACCTCGGCGAGCCACTCGGCGTGCGCGTGCGGGTCCTTGAGCTGCCCGTCCTCGGAGTCCTCCAGGTTGCAGCCCACCGCACCCGTCTCCAGCAGCCGCTCCACCAGCTCCTTCGGCGCGAGCCCGTAGCCGCCCTCGACGTCCGCCGACACGGGCACGTCGACGGCCCGGACGATCCGGGCGACCGCGGCGAACATCTCGTCGGCCGGGACCTGTCCGTCCTCGTACCCGAGACAGGCGGCGACCCCGGCGCTGGGCACGGCGAGCGCGGGGAACCCGGCCTCCGCGAACACCCGGGCGCTGACCGCGTCCCACGGCCCGGGCAGCACCAGCGGATCCTCGGGCGCACGGTGGTGGTGCAGGGCGCGGAACGTGTCGGCTTTGCTCATGGTGTGTATCCCCCCGGCGGGATCCGGCGGCTGACCATCACCCGGTTCCAGTTGTTGATGGCGACGACCAGCCCCACGAGATGGGCGAGCCGCACCTCGTCGAAGTGCTTGGCGGCCTGCGCGTACACCTCGTCCGGAACGAATCCGTCCGTCAGGGCGGTCACGGCCTCGGTCAGCGTCAGCGCCGCCCGCTCCCGCTCGTCGAAGACGTCCTCGGCCTCCTCCCAGGTGGCCAGCAGATCGAGCTGCCTCTCACTCACCCCGTACTCGCGGGCGATCGCGAGGTGCATGTCGAGGCAGAACGCGCAGTGGTTGAGCTGCGAGGCGCGGAGCACGACGAGTTCGGCCAGGGCCGGGTCGCCGAGGCCCTTCTTCGCCACCGCGCTGAGGGCGGACATGGCCCGGGCGACCGCCGGATCCAGCAGCCGGGTCCGGGGCGTCACTTGTACTGGCCCGGCTGGTAGTGCCCGGGCGCCATACGGCAGGTCACCCCGAACCGGTTCCAGGCGTTGATCACCGTGATCGCGGCGATCAGCTGCGCCAGCTCGGCCTCCTCGAAATGCTTGGCGGCCTGCGCGTACACCTCGTCCGGCACGAATCCGTCCGTCAGGACCGTCACGGCCTCCGTCAGCTCCAGCGCCGCGAGTTCCCTCTCGGTGTAGAAGTGCCGCGACTCGTCCCACGCGCCGAGCTGCACGATCCGCTCGACGCTCTCGCCCGCCGCGAGGGCGTCCTTGGTGTGCATGTCGATGCAGAAGGCGCAGTGGTTGATCTGCGAGGCGCGGATCTTCACCAGCTCGTACAGCGTGTGGTCGAGACCCTGCCGGGCGGCGGCCTCCAGCCGGACCATCGCCTTGTACACGTCGGGCGCGTGCTTGGCCCACTCCAGCCGGGCGGGCCGCTCGGCGGCGTACTCCACGGTGGCCGTGGCCGTGGCCGTGGTCGTCGGGTCGTCGGGTTGCGTCGTCATGCCCTCGACCCTAGGAGCGAGGCAGCCCAGGGGTATGGTCCATTTCCATGGCGGATCATTGGGCCACTTTCGGCGTCGACCTGCATCTGGAGCCGACCGGTCCGGCCCTGCGCCGGGGACTGACCGACGCCCTGCGCGAGGCCGTCCGCTCGGGCCGGCTGGCCCCCGGGACCCGGCTGCCCTCCTCCCGGGCGCTCGCCGCCGACCTCGGCATCGCCCGCAACACGGTCGCCGACGCCTACGCCGACCTGGTCGCCGAGGGCTGGCTCACCGCCCGGCAGGGCTCGGGGACCCGGGTGGCCGAACGTCTGGTCGTCCCGCCGGCGGGCACGGCCCCCCACCCGCGCGCACCCACCCGCCCCGCCTACGACCTGCGCCCCGGCAGCCCCGACCTCGCGTCCTTCCCGCGCGCCCAGTGGCTCAAGGCCGCCCGCCGCGCCCTCACCGCCGCCCCGTCGGACGCGCTGGACTACGGCGACCCCCGCGGCCGCCCCGAACTGCGGGCCGCGCTCGCCGGCTACCTCTCCCGGGCCCGGGGCGTACGGGCGGATCCCGAACGGATCGTGGTGTGCGGCGGCTTCGCGCACGGTCTGAAGCTGCTCGGCACGGTCCTGCGGGCACGCGGGGCGCGGACGGTCGCGGTCGAGTCGTACGGCCTCGACGTGCACCGCAGGATCCTGGCCGTGTCCGGACTGCGCACCACCCCGCTGCCCTTCGACCGGCTGGGCACCGACCCGGCCGGGTCACGGGCCGCCGACGCGGTTCTCCTCACCCCCGCCCACCAGTTCCCCATGGGCGTGCCCCTGCACCGCGACCGCCGCGCGGCCGTCGTGGACTGGGCGCGCCGCACGGGCGGGCTGGTGCTGGAGGACGACTACGACGGCGAGTTCCGCTACGACCGCCAGCCCGTGGGGGCGCTCCAGGGCCTGGACCCCGACCGGGTGGTCCACCTGGGCACCGCGAGCAAGTCCCTCGCGCCCGGGCTGCGGCTGGCCTGGGCGGTGCTGCCGCCGGACCTCGTGAAGGAGGTCGTCGAGGCGAAGGGCGGCGTCGACACCTGCGGGGTGCTGGACCAGCTGACCCTGGCCGAGTTCCTCACCTCCGGGGCCTACGACCGCCATGTCCGCGCGACCCGGCTGCGCTACCGGCGCCGCCGGGACGCCCTGGTCGCCGCCGTCGCGGCCCGGGCCCCCGAAGCCCGCGTCACCGGCATCGCGGCCGGACTGCACGTCCTGCTGCGGCTGCCGCCCGGCACCGAGCAGTCGGTGGTCGAGGCGGCCCACTGGCGGGGTCTCGCGCTGCACGGACTCGCCCGCTACACCGACCCCGCCGCGCCGACCGAGCCGCTCGACGCCCTGGTCGTCGGATACGGGACACCGCCGGACCACGCGTGGTCGGGCGCGCTGGACGCGCTGTGCGCCGTCCTCCCCGGATAATCGCGTGAATTCCCCCTCCCGAATGACGCACGAAGGATATGGTCACCTCATGAGCGAAAGCCCTTCCATATCCCGTGTGGCCCTGAAGAAAATCACCCCCGACGTCTCCGCGGCAATGGGTTCCCTGCATGCCGCAGCCGTTTCCGCGGCGCAGGACGCCAAGCTCGAACCGGAACTGCTGGAACTCGTCAGGATCCGCGCCTCGCAGATCAACGGCTGCGCGTTCTGCCTGGACATGCACACCAAGGACGCCCGCGCCCAGGGCGAGACCGAGCAGCGCATATACACGCTGAACGCCTGGCGGGAGACGCCCTTCTTCACCGAACGGGAGCGCGCCGCACTGGCCTTGACCGAGGCGGTGACGCTGGTCCACGACGGGCGCGTCCCGGACGCGGTCTACGCCGAGGCGGCCGAGGTCTTCGACGAGAACCAGATCGCGGCCCTCATCTGGTCGGCCACCGTCATCAACGCGTACAACCGCATCGCGATAGCGACGCGCATGGTGCCGAAAAACTGAATCGGGCAGCACAATGCGCGCCGGGTCGAATTCCTTCGGCCCGGCGCCGTCGTAGTTCTTGAATTCACTTTTCGGGCAGCGGCTCCATGACACCGTCCAGCCAGGTCCGCCATTCCCCGGCGCGCTCCACCGGAGGCACCCCCATCGGCCGTCCCGTCCAGCCCGTCACCGGCCGGATCCCGTGCAGCGCGTTGACGAGCCACACCTCCCGGCCGTCCAGCTCGGCCACGGTCCGCTCACGGTGGGCGATCCGGATCCCGGTCCGCAGCGCCCTCTCCTGGACCAGCCCGGCCGTCACGCCCGGCAGGACGGGCAGCCCGGGAGGCGGCAGGCAGAGGGTGTCGTCCTCCCACCACAGGACAGTGGCGGTGGCCGACTCCAGCACCGTGCCCGAGGGCGCGATCAGCAGCGCCTCCTCGGCTCCCTCGCCCACGGCCCGGCGGCGCACCCGGGCCAGCGTGTCCAGGTCGGGGCCCTTGCGGCGGGGCACGGTCCGCGGATCGGACTGGCCCGCCGCCCACAGGCGGATCCCGGTGCCGAGCGGCGGCGCGGGCCGCAGCAGCAGCCGCAACTCCAGGGACCCGGCCGCGAGTTCCACCCGTGGGAACCACACGCCCGTGCGCGGCAGCACGGCGGTCACCTCCTGCCAGAACTCCGCGAGCCGGCGCGGCTCGGGCCCGCCGCACTCAGCGCAGGACCGCGAGAACCGCTCCCGGTGCCGGGCATAGGCCCGCACCCGGCCCTCGCGCAGCAGCCACGAGTCCGCCACGAGCAGCCGTCCCCCGGCCGCCCGGTCCGGGGCCGGGGCCAGGCCACCGCCGGGCGTCCACGTCCACAGGCCTTCCGCCACCGCCGGTCCGATCACCAACAGCCTCCTCAGTACTTGCGTCCCGCGACGGCCGGCGCCCCGTGCCGGGGACCGTACGGCGCGTGCTCCAGCCACGACCCGCACCACGGCAGCACCGGCGCCAGAGCCGCCGCCGCCCGCTGCCTGACCCGCACGGTCCGGCGGCGCGGCCGCAGATGGTCCAGCGCCGTACCAGCGGCGGCGCTGTTGAACAGGGCTGCCGCGCGCCGCACCTCGGCGAACCCGGCGACCGCTTCGCCGGTCCCCGCGGCGATCGCCTCGGCGGCGCTCGCCGCGTCCGCGATCCCGCTGTTCATCCCCCGGGCACCGAACGGCGGGAAGAGGTGCGCCGCCTCACCGGCCAGCAGCACCCGCCGGTGCGGATCGGTGAACGACGCGGCCACCTTGCGCAGGAAGCGGTACGTCGACACCCACAGGATCCGCTCGCCGTAGCCGTCCCCGACGACTCCGGGCAGCCAGCGGCGTACGGCCTCCTCGGTGCCGTACTCCTCCTCCCGGTCGTCGTCCCGGCACTGGAGGTCGACCTGGAAGCCGCCGGTGAACGGCACCCGCATCACACTGCGCCCGCCGGCCCCGGGATGCTCGTAGTGGAAGACCCGCTCCAGCGGCAGTTCGGCGCCCGGCACGTCGGCGACGTCCACCACGACGTGGAAACCCTCGCCGTGCGTGCCCTCCAGCTCGATGCCCAGCTCCCGCCGGACCATCGAGCGGGCCCCGTCCGCGGCGACGGCGTACGCACCGGTCCACACCCGGCCGTCCTCACCCGTCAGCCGGACCTCCGTCTCCGTCGTGCGGACGCCCGTAACCCGCACGCCCCACACGAACTCCACCCCGGCCCGCTCACAGGCCGCGCGCAGGAACCGTTCGGTGTCCGTCTGGCGCAGGCTGGTGAAGGGCGGTGGCCCGGACGGCGGCGGGAAGGTGCGGGCGTAGACCTCGCGCCCCCGGTAGAAGGTGCGCCTGGTGTGCCAGGTCCGCCCGTACCCGGTGATCTCGGCGGCGAGGCCCGGCAGCATGGCGTCGAGCAGGCCGAGGGTCTCCCGGTGCACGAACAGGGCGCGACTGCCGGGCCGTTCCCGGTCCTCGGCGTCGGCCTCCAGCAGCACGACCGGCAGCCCGTGCGCCCGGAGCGCGAGGGCCGCCGACAGGCCCACGGGACCGGCGCCCACGACCAGGACGGGTGTCATGCCCGCACGCCCTCGGTGAGCATCCGGGCGATCTCCACGCGCTTCACCTTCCAGGTGGCGGTCATCGGCAGGTCCTCGAACCGCCACTGCCGCGGCTCGGCCATCGTCGGCAGCCCGGCCGTGGCCCGCCGCCAGCGCTCCGGGTCCAGGGGCCGGTCGCCGCGCACGCACACCACCGGCACCGGCTCGCGGTCCGCGCCCGGCACGATGACGACCTCGCGCAGCTCCTCCAGCCGGGACATCAGCTCGTCCTCGACCTCCAGGTTGCTGTGCACCGCGTCGATCCGGTCGATCTCCCGGTCGATGAGGTGCAGCGCGCCCAGCCGGCTCCGGTAGCCCATGTCGCCCATCTCCCACCAGCCGTCGGTGAGCTGACGGTCGTAGCGCTCCGGCATGCCGAGGTAGGTGAGGATCCGGCCCCGGGTGCGGGCCTCGATCCGGCCGGGGGTGCCGGGCGGGACCCGCCGGCCCTCCTCGTCGGTGACCCGGACCCGGGTGAAGCCGGGTATCCCGAACCCGACCCGGCGGCCGTCCGCCCGGGCCGCGCTGCGCCGGGTCACCACCTGGAACGCCACCGGACCCGTCTCGCTCTGCCCGTACAGCTGGACCAGCCAGGGCGTACGGCGCCGGGACGCGTCCAGCAGCCGCCGTACGGTGCGCGGATGGATGGCGTCGAACGTGGAGCCGTAGGCCCGGACCCGGGACAGCGGGGCGCCGGGCGCGTCCACCAGCTCCTCCCACAGCACGAACGTGTTGGGGTGCGTCTCCACGATGCCGGGCCGGTGCCGCACCAGCAGCGGGCCGACCGAGGCCGGGTCCGGGTCGGTGATCAGCACGAGCGGGCTGCCGAAGTGCAGCAGGACGCCGAGCAGATGGTAGAAGCGCGAGTGCACGAAGGACATGTGCAGCGCCGCCGGTTCGCCGCGCGTGGGCCAGCCCATCGCCTGCTGCGGCACGAGCCGGTTCCACATGGTCTGCGCGCAGTGCACGGCCAGTTTCGGGACGCCGGTGGTGCCCGAGCTGTGGGTGATCAGGGCGGGTTCGCGGGGGTGGAGCCGGACGGGCGGGGGCGGCTCGGCGCCGGCGTACTTCGCCAGGGCCTCCGCATGGGGCGAGTCGTCCACGGTCAGCGTCCGCCGCACCAGCCCGGACAGGGCGAGCTCCCGCAGGCCGTCCAGGGTGGCGCCGTCGGTGATCAGCCAGGGCCTGCGCAACCGTTCCAGGAGCTGCCCGGCCACGGCCGGGGCCAGCGTGGGCGACAGCAGCACCGGCACCGCGCCGATGCGGGACACGGCGCAGGTCAGCAGCATGATGTCGACGTTGTCCGCCTTGTGCACCACGACCTGCTCCGAGGGCCGCACTCCGGCCTCCCACAGCCGCCCGGACAGTTCCTCGACCAGGTCGGCCAGCACGGTGTAGCTCAGGTCGGTCCCGAGGCCGGGGGCGACGTCCAGCGGCCGGTCCAGGGTGACGAAGACGGCCCCGTGCCGGTCGGCCGCGCGCCGGAAGACCGGCCCCAGGTAGAAGCCGCGCTCGCCGGGCAGAAGGTGCCGCTGTCGCATGTGGCCGTTCCTTTCCGTGGTGTTCACCAAGCGCCCCTGCGGACCAGATGGCGGCGGAGCTTGCCGGTGGGGGTGCGGGGCAGCGACGGGACGAAGCTGACGCTGCGGGGGACCTTGAACGCGGCGAGACTCTCCCGCGCCAGGCCGACGAGTTCGTCCGCCAGCCCGTCCCGTACCGGCGGCTCAGGGACCACGAAGGCCCGCAGCCGGCTCGCGCCCCGCCCGTCGGGCACGGCCGCGACGGCCACCTCCCGGACCGCCGGATGGCCGCGCAGCACGGCCTCCACCTCCAGCGGGGAGACGGTGATGCCGCCGACCATCTCCATGTCGTCGGCGCGGCCCAGATGCCGGTAGGTGCCGTCCGCCTCGCGGCAGGCCCGGTCACGGGTGGCCAGCCAGCCGCCGACGAGGGTGCGGGCGGTCTCCTCGGGCCGGTTGAGGTAGCCGGGCGTCACCGTCGGCCCGCGCACCCACATCTCGCCCTCCTCACCGTCCGGCACCGGCCCCCCGTCCCGGTCCCGCAGCTCCACCTCGAAACCGGGGACGGGACGGCCGACGGTGCCCGGGTGGTTGTGGGCGAAGCCGTTGGCGCAGAACGCGTGACCGGCCTCGGTGGAGCCGATCTGCTCCAGCACCGGAGCGCCGAGCAGCGCGCCCACCTGCCGCGCGAGCCCCTCCGGCAGCCCCTCACCGGCCGACACCGCGGCCCGCACCGAGGCGAAGCAGCCCTCGTGCCCGTGGCCCCGCTCGGCGACCAGCGCGGCGTACGCGGACGGCACCGAGTAGAGCAGCGTCACCCGGTGCCGGGCGACGAGCTCGTCGATGACGGCCGGAGTGGGGCGCCGGTCCACCAGCACCGCGGACGAGCCGGAGAACAGCGGGAAGACGAAGGCGTTGCCGAAGCCGTAGGCGAAGAACAGCTTCGACACCGACAGGGTCACGTCGTCCGCGGTGATCCGCAGCACCCGCCGGCCGATCAGATCGTGGTATGTCCGGGGGTCGCCGTGGGTGTGCACCACGCCCTTGGGGCGGCCCGTGGTGCCGGACGTGTACTGGACGTACAGCGGGCTGTGCGCGTCGACCTGGTGGGCCGGGGCGGGGTCGGCGGCGGGAGCGAGCGCCATCAGCTGGTCGGCGCCGAGCCCCGGCCGGCCGGTGAACCGCTCCTCCAGACCCGGCCCTGTCACGCACAGCACCGCCGCGGTGTCCTCGGCCAGGAACGCGTGGTCGGCCGCGGGGAGTTCGGGGTTGACCACGACCGCGACCGCCCCGAGCCGGGCGGTGGCGAGGAAGGCCGTCACCCAGGCGACGGAATCGGGCAGCGCCAGCAGCACCCGGTCGCCGGGACGCACCCCGTACCCGGCGAGCACGGTGGCCGCCCGGGCCGCCAGGTCGTGCACCTCGCCGTGGGTCCAGGCCCGGTGACCCTGGTGGAAGGCGGTCCGCCCGCCCCACCCGCGCCGCTCGGCGAGCCCGGCCAGCTGGGCCGCGAGGTTCCCGGGCGCCTCGGTCTCGGCCGGATGCGGCGCGACTTGGGTACTGGTCATCGCCGGGCCTCCTCGGCCGCCCCGGCCCGGTCCCCCGGCGGGCCCTGCTGCCGGATCCGGTCGGCCGTGTGCTGGTGCAGGGCGCGCATGGGAGCCGCGGTCTTCAGCAGCATCTCCTCGTACTCCGCGTCCGGATCGGAGTCGAGGACGATCGCGCCGCCCGCCCCCAGGTGCATCTCACCGCCGGTGAACACGGCGGTCCGGATGACGATGCTGAGATCCGCGCCGCCGCCGCACCCGAAGTAGCCGAGCGCGCCCGAGTAGACGCCACGGGCCTCGGTCTCCAGCGAGTCGATGATCTCCAGCGTGCGCAGCTTCGGCGCGCCGGTCATCGACCCGCCGGGGAAGCAGGCCCGGACGCAGTCCACCGCGTCGGTGCCCGGCCGCAGCCGTCCCGCCACGGTCGACACGAGCTGGTGCACCGTGGCGTACGTCTCCGTGGCCATGAGCTTGGAGACCCGTACCGTGCCCGTCCGGCACACCTGTCCCAGGTCGTTGCGGAGAAGGTCGACGATCATCAGGTTCTCGGCCCGCGTCTTGGCGTCCGACGCGAGGGCGTCCCGCAGCCGGGCGTCCTCCTCCGGCCCGTCGCCCCGGGGCGCGGTGCCCTTGATGGGCCGGGCCTCGGCGGTTCCGTACCGATCGATCCGCAGGAACCGCTCGGGCGAGGAGCCCGCCACCTCCAGCTCCCCGAACCTCAGGAACGCCGCGTACGGGGCCGGGTTGTCGCGGCGCAGCGTCCGGTAGAACGCGAACGCGTCGGGCGGAGCGGGTAAACGGGCGGCGTTCGTCAGGCAGATCTCGTAGCTGTTGCCCGCGCGCAGCTCCTGCTTGCAGGCCTCGATGTCCGCGAGGTACCGCGCCCGGTCGCGCACCAGCCACGGCTCGGCGGCGCCGGAATCCGCGGCGGCCGGTGACCCGGGCAGGGGCGGCCGCTCCGTCGACACGCAGGAGAGGTCGGCCAGCGCGCCCTCCAGCCAGTCGGCGGCCTCCCGGGCGGCCTCCGGGGTGTCCTCCGCCAGGCACACGGCGTACGTGAAGCCCTCCTGGTGGTCCACCGCGATCACCCGGTCGGCGAACAGCCAGGCGGCGTCCGGGGCGGGGGAGCGGTGCCGGTTTGCGGACCCGCAGTCGGCCTTCATCTCGTAGCCGAAGTAGCCGACGTACCCGCCGGTGAAGTCGAAGGGCAGCCCGGTGGCGTCGACCCGGCGGTTCGCCAACTGCCGCTTGAGGTAGTCGAAGACACTCGCCGCGACCTTCCGCACCGGCCGCCCGGCCCGTTCGATCTCGCACCGGCCGGTCGTCACGTCGTACCGCACCGACTCGGCCAGCGGCCCGCTGTCGTCCCCGAGGAACGAGAAGCGCGACCGTCCCGGCTCGACGAGCGAACTGTCCAGCCAGAAGGCGCGCGAGGAGCCCGAGTACATCCGGGTGAAGGCGGCTTCGGTGTCGACGGCACCGGTGATGCGGCGGGTGTGCAGGCGGTAGCCGACCCGTTCGGGGCGCCGGGGGCGGGGGATGGCGGCGGTGGGTGCCGTGGCGGGCGGGGTGGCCGTCTTGGTCCCCCTGGCTGCGACGGTCCCGCTGCTCGGTACGGTCCTGTTGCTCGCTACGGTCCTGTTGGGTGCGACGGCCCCGCCGGGCGCTGCGGTCCCGTTGGTCGCGACGGCCCCGCCGGGCGCGCCTGCGGCGGCCTGGGAGAGGGTGGTCACCTGGAAGACGGCCGCGGCCGTGGCCCGGGACTGGGGAACGTCCGCCGTTCGTCCCGCCGGCCGCCGGACCCCCGCGTCGCACTCCGGGACGACCGTCCGCCGCCGGGCGGGCGCCTCGTGCGAGGGCACCGCCGTGTTCTTCGTCCGCAGCTTGCCGGCCCGCTCGGCCGTCATGTTCCGGAAGTTCACGAGCATGCGGTGGCCGTACTCGCTGAGGACGGACTCCGGATGGAACTGCACGCCCCACAACGGCCGGCTGCGGTGCCGCAGTCCCATCAGGACACCGTCCTCCGCCCAGGCCGTGGCCTGAAGCGTCTCCGGCAGCGGCTCGCGCACGGACAGCGAGTGGTAGCGGACGGCGGTGAAGTGCTGCGGCAGGCCGTGGAACAGGTCCTGTCCGTCGTGCCGGATCGTGGACAGATGCCCGTGGCGCGGCTCCGGAGCGGGCTCCACCATCCCACGCTCCCCGAGCGCGATGCCCTGATGGCCGAGACACACGCCGAGCACGGGCAGCGGGGACGACGCGAGCAGCCTGGTCCCGATGCCGAAGTCACGGGCGTCGGCCGGGTGCCCGGGGCCGGGGGACACCACGAGGTTGTCGAAGCCCCGGAGGTCCGGCAGTTCACCGGCGGGGGTGTCGTTGCGGACCACCACCGGCTCCTCGCCGTTCACTTCGGCGATCAACTGGAACAGGTTGTACGTGTACGAGTCGTAATTGTCGATGAGCAGGGTCTTCACCCGCCCACCTCCCTCTGTTCGTTCGCGGGCCTAGGTGGCCCGGCGTTTGTGCCGCCCGCGCAGCGCCTGGAGCGACGGGTACAGCCATTTCCGGAAGAAACGCTGGAGCCGAGGCATGAGAATCCAGGTGACAAGGGCTGTCACACACAGACACAACAGGAGCGTGCGAATCAGGGCGTTGAGGTCACCGAGATAGGGAAGCACCGTCAGATTGAACAGGAGCACCGGCGGAAATACCGCGCTCATATTCACGAACCACAGTTTCCATTTCGACGGCGGAGCCGGCGGCTTGGGAGTCAGCGTCTGCGCGTCGAACCAGGCCCGGGCGCCCGGCACCCTCCTGCGCTCCGCCTCCCGGGCGACGCCCTCCAGCCGGGCGTCCCACTGTGCCCGGGAGGGCGATTGCTCCCAGGCCAGAGCCGAACCCTCGCTGGCGAAGCGATAGACGACATGCCACTCCGCCTCTCCGTCGACAAGTACCCCACCCCCCAGGAACCCCGGCTGCCGCGCGGTCGCGCCCAGCATGGCCCACCCCCAGGAGTGGAAGTCGGCCGCACGGCCCGGCAGCACGCGATAGGCCACGGTGACCGTGACGGGATTACTGGCCACGCCGTCCCTTACGGAAAGCGCTCCCTGCGCGTTCAAGATTCAACAAACAATTTTCCGGCTGCTCGCGGACTGTCCAGATGATTGGAGACTTTCGGCAGATGGGAAAGCCCTTCCGATCACTGCGGCGGCACCGCCCCCGGGGCTGGGGTGGTCACCGACCCGCGCTGGAGGGCGAGGTCGGCAACAGGAACGAGGCGGGCGCCAGCCCGTCGATGAGCCGCACCGCCGATCGGCACCGGCACCGGCACTGGCACCAAGGGCGCACACCATTCCAAAAATCACAAAACGACGGCAGGGGAGGGGATCCCGGGCGGGGGGCCGTGCGCGACCGCTCACACCGCTCTCTAGGCTGACCGCTCGGCAGTACATGACGGGGACACGACGGGGAGACACGGACATGGCGGAAACACGGCGACGACTGCGCTCGAGCACGGTGGTGCTGGGCGGCATGGGGGTCCTCGCGGCGGCCCTGTCCGCCTGCGGCTCCGACCCGGACCGCCGCTGTGTCGACCGGGACAGCTACGACTACATCAACGGCTACAAGATCGTCGCCGACAAGAACTGCGCGTCGGGCAGCTCCTCCTCGGGCAAGGGCCGCAAGAAGACCGGCAAGACCAAGGGCACGGACGCCGACTGGTACTACGACGCCGACGTCAGCAGCGGCTACGCCGACAACGGCACCTTCAGCCGCAGCGAGGCCGTCGACCGGGGCGGCTTCGGCTGCTCGGGCTCCGGCAGCGGCGGCGGCTGACCGGGACGCACGCAGATGGAACGCCGCACCATCGAACCCCGCCCCGACTGGCAGCCGACCGTCGAGGAACAGGGCCTGATCTACCCCCTCACCCGCTACCCCGACGACTCCCTGCGCCCCTACTGGGACGAGAGCGCCTACTACGTCTTCACCCTCCCGGAGGTCGAGGCACTGGAGGAGGTGGTCGAGGAACTCCACCGCATGTGCCTGGCGGCGGCCGAACACATCGTCGCCGAGGACCGTTTCGCGGACCTCGGCATCACCGATCCCCGGGTGGCCCGGGCGGTCGCCGAGGCCTGGCGCCGCCGCGCCGAACTCCCCTCCGTCTACGGCCGCTTCGACCTCCGCTACGACGGCACCGGCCCGGCCAAGCTCCTGGAGTACAACGCCGACACCCCCACCTCACTGGTGGAGGCGGCGTCCCCCCAGTGGTTCTGGATGGAGGACCGCTTCCCCGGCGCCGACCAGTGGAACTCCCTCCACGAGCGCCTCCTGGCCGCCTGGCGGAAACAGGCCGCCCTCCTCCCGCCCGGCAGCCCCCTGTACTTCGCGTACTCCTCCGCCGACGAGCTCGGTGAGGACATGATGACGGTCGCCTACCTCAAGGAGACGGCCGAGCAGGCGGGCCTGGCGACCGACTGGATCGCCATGGAGGAGATCGGCTGGGACCGCCTCTCCGGCCGCTTCGTCGACAACCGCCTCCGCTTCATCCGCAGCATCTTCAAGCTCTACCCGTGGGAGTGGCTCACCACCGACCGTTTCGCGGACCACGTCCTCGACACCCTCGACAACGGCGGCGGCACGGGCTCCACCCTGTGGATAGAACCGGCCTGGAAGATGCTCCTCAGCAACAAGGCCCTCCTGGCGATCCTCTGGGAGCTGTATCCCGGCCACCCGAACCTCCTCCCCGCGTACCTGGACGGCCCCCGAGACCTGCCCGCCACGGGCTGGGTCGCCAAGCCCCTCCTCGGCCGCGAGGGCGCGGGCGTCACGATCCACGAGCCCGGCACGGCCCCCGCCCTGCGCGACGAACCCTGCTGCTACCAGCAGCTCGCCCCCCTCCCCGACTTCGACGGCAACCGGGTCGTCCTGGGCGCCTGGGTGGTGGAGAACGAGTCGGCGGGCCTGGGCATCCGGGAGTCCTCAGGCTTGATCACGGACGAGTACGCCCGCTTCCTGCCCCACGTGATCCTCTAGACAGGGTGCGGGGGTCTCGCCCTTGAGGGGCGCGGGGAACTGCGCGATCAACCACAATGCACCCGCACCCGGCACCGACGAGCAACCCGGCAGACGCTCCCCGCCCACCCCACCCGGTAGGCTGACCACCGGGCCGTGACTGGCGCGCTGGGATGGGACCAACCATCGGGGAGCGGCCCGAGCAGACAGAGCCGTGCGCCTGGGCCGTACCGTGAACGCTGAACACAACGTCCGGAGGTCCCATCCATGTCAGCCGAGCCCCTCTCCACCGCTTCCACCGCCTACCGCGCCGCCCTCGACGTCATCCGCGCCGTCGAACCCCGTGTAGCGGACGCCATCGGCCAGGAGGTCGCCGACCAGCGCGAGATGCTCAAGCTGATCGCCTCCGAGAACTACGCCTCCCCGGCCACGCTCCTGACGATGGGCAACTGGTTCAGCGACAAGTACGCCGAGGGCACCATCGGCCGCCGCTTCTACGCCGGCTGCCGCAACGTCGACACCGTCGAGTCCCTCGCCGCCGAGCACGCCAAGGAGCTCTTCGGCGCCCGTCACGCCTACGTCCAGCCGCACTCCGGCATCGACGCCAACCTCGTCGCCTTCTGGGCCGTCCTCGGCGCCCGTGTCGAGGTGCCCTTCCTGGAGAAGACCGGCGTCCGCCAGATCAACGACCTGACCGAGGCCGACTGGGCCGAGCTGCGCCAGGCCTTCGGCAACCAGCGGATGCTCGGCATGTCCCTGGACGCCGGCGGCCACCTCACCCACGGCTTCCGCCCGAACATCTCCGGCAAGATGTTCGACCAGCGCTCCTACGGCACGGACCCGGCCACCGGCCTCATCGACTACGAGGCCCTGCGCGCCCAGGCCCGCGAGTTCAAGCCCCTGATCATCGTCGCGGGCTACTCGGCCTACCCCCGCCTGGTGAACTTCCGGATCATGCGCGAGATCGCCGACGAGGTCGGCGCGACGCTCATGGTCGACATGGCCCACTTCGCCGGCCTGGTCGCGGGCAAGGTGCTCACCGGCGACTTCGACCCGGTCCCGCACGCCCAGATCGTGACGACGACCACCCACAAGTCGCTGCGCGGCCCCCGCGGCGGCATGGTCCTGTGCGACGACTCGCTGAAGGATCAGGTCGACCGGGGCTGCCCGATGGTCCTCGGCGGTCCGCTGCCGCACGTCATGGCCGCCAAGGCGGTCGCCCTCGCGGAGGCCCGCCAGGAGTCCTTCCGCGACTACGCCCAGCGCATCGTCGACAACTCCCGCGCTCTCGCCGAGGGCCTGATGCGCCGCGGCGCGACGCTGGTGACGGGCGGCACGGACAACCACCTGAACCTGATCGACGTCGCCTCCTCCTACGGCCTCACCGGCCGCCAGGCCGAGGCCGCCCTGCTCGACTCGGGCATCGTCACCAACCGCAACGCGATCCCCGCCGACCCGAACGGCGCCTGGTACACCTCCGGCATCCGCATCGGCACCCCGGCCCTGACCACCCGTGGTCTCGGCACGGCGGAGATGGACGAGGTGGCCGGTCTGATCGACCGTGTCCTCACCGCGGCGGAGGCGGGCACGACCAAGTCGGGCGCCCCCTCCAAGGCGTCCCACGTCCTCGACGCGAAGATCGCCGACGAGATCTCGCACCGCGCGACCGACCTCGTGGCCGGTTTCCCGCTGTACCCGGAGATCGACCTGGGCTGATGCCCACGGCTCGTCATTCGTCCAGGTCGATCAGCACCTGACGCGGCCCCTCCCGTGGCGGTCCGGCTTCCCGCCGGGCCGCCACGCGGCGTGTCAGCAGCGTGCCGCCGACGCCGGCCGCGAGCCCCGCCACCAGCCCCACGACCGCCCACCGGACGTCACCCCGCGCCGGACCGGACAGGTCACCCGCGGCAGTCACCGGACCGGACAGGTCACCTTCGGCGGTGCTCCCGCCGGGCCCGCCCGCCACGGCGCCGTCGCCGAGCAGCCGTGCCAGATCCAGCCGCTCGAAGACCGAGCGCGGCGCCCGGTGCCAGCGGATGTCGTCGTCCTCCACGGTGGGACTGGGATCCGAACGCACCCAGGGCGTGCCGTCCCCGGCCACGAACAGCTGGTCCTGACGCTCGACGGCCACGTCCCCGCCCGGCGGCCGGTTCGTACTCGGCCGGCCGCCGACCCCGGACAGCCCCCAGAGCACCGTGAGCCGCACCCGCGGGAAGTCCCCCTCCGCCCAGTCCGCCGGCACCCGCTCCGTCTCCGTGTGCGTGGGCTGCAACAGCTGCCACAGCCGGGCGAAGTCACGCTGGCCCGAGCGCACGGACGCGGTCCGCCCCGTGCCGCCCGCGACGACCATCGCCACGTCGGGAACGTCCCGCCCCCGCGCCGGGAAGCCCACGGCGGTGGTCAGAGCCGCGCCCCCGGCCAGAGCCGCGGCGGTCGTCACCGCCGCACTCCCGGCCAGGGCGGCCACCAGCGCCACCGCGACCACCAGCACACGCCTCACGTGCCGGGCGGCCCAGCCGCGACGGGGACTCACCGGGCGGCCGACCGCGTACGCGGACCAGCGGCTCGACCGGGGCCCCGCCGACCGGCCCACGCGCCCGAGGCCGGCCACGGGCCCGCCGGAGGACGGCCCGGTGCGGCAGCGCCGCACCCTCGCCGCGGTCCTCGGCCCGCCCGGCACCCCCACCTCATGTCCACCGCACCGCGAACCGCGCGCCGCGCTCCTCTCCGACCCGCCCGGGCACCGCGCTCTCTCCACCCGGCCCCGACGCCGTGCTGCCGCCGCCCGGTCCCGATGTCGTGCTGCCGCCGCCCGGTCCCGATGTCGTGCTGCCCCCGCCCGGGTCCCGACGCCGTGCTCCCTCCACCCGGTCCCGACGCCGCGCTCCCCCCACCCGGTCCCGATCCGGCTTTCCGTCCACCCCGCATCGGTCCCCTCCCATCGGCCCCGCCCCGAGCCCGTCCGGGGGCAGCCCTCCCGTGCCTCACCCTTGTTACACCGCCGGGGCCGAACGGGACCCCAGCTGTTTCCGGCCGGTTCCGGACCGGTCCCCGGGACCTGAGAGAATGGTGAACATGGCCTCTGACCGACCCCGCGTGCTCTCCGGAATCCAGCCCACCGCAGGCTCGTTCCACCTCGGCAACTACCTCGGCGCCGTCCGCCAGTGGGTGGCGCTGCAGGAGACGCACGACGCGTTCTACATGGTCGTCGACCTGCACGCGATCACCATCCCGCAGGACCCGAAGGACCTGCGCGCGAACACCCGTCTGGCCGCCGCGCAGCTGCTCGCCGCGGGCCTGGACCCGGACCGCTGCACGCTCTTCGTCCAGAGCCACGTCCCCGAGCACGCCCAGCTCGCCTGGGTCATGAACTGCCTCACCGGCTTCGGCGAGGCGAGCCGTATGACCCAGTTCAAGGACAAGGCCGCCAAGCAGGGCGCCGAGCGCGCCTCCGTCGGCCTGTTCACGTACCCGATCCTCCAGGTCGCGGACATCCTGCTCTACCAGGCCAACGAGGTCCCGGTCGGCGAGGACCAGCGCCAGCACGTCGAGCTCACCCGCGACCTCGCCGAGCGCTTCAACGGCCGTTTCGGCCCGACCTTCACCGTCCCGAAGCCGTACATCCTCAAGGAGACGGCGAAGATCTACGACCTCCAGGACCCGTCGATCAAGATGAGCAAGTCGGCGTCCACGCCGAAGGGCCTCATCAACCTCCTCGACGAGCCGAAGGCCACCGCGAAGAAGGTCAAGAGCGCCGTCACGGACACGGACACCGTGATCCGCTTCGACGCCGCGGAGAAGCCGGGCATCAGCAACCTCCTCGGCATCTACTCGACCCTCACCGGGGAGGGCATCGCCGAGCTGGAGGAGAAGTACGCGGGCAAGGGCTACGGCGCGCTCAAGACGGACCTCGCCGAGATCATGGTCGACTTCGTCACGCCGTTCCGGGAGCGCACCCAGCAGTACCTGGACGACCCGGAGACGCTCGACTCGATCCTGGCCAAGGGCGCCGAGAAGGCACGCGCCGTCGCCGCGGAGACCCTCTCCCAGGCGTACGACAGGGTGGGCTTTCTGCCCGCCAAGCACTGAACCCGCCCCCGCGCACAGCCGTACCACCGGACAGCGCTGTACATCACTTCGGTTGCGCCTGCCCGTAACCGGGTCGTGGTCGTACAGTCGATATCCGGGTGGTCGTATCAGCGGCCCGCTAACTGAAACGACAGGAGACGACGTGGGGACCGTAACGATCGGTGTCTCGATCGCGGTCCCGGAGCCTCACGGCAGCCAGCTCCAGCAGCTGCGCGCGGGCTTCGGCGACGCCGCGGCTCACGGCATCCCCACGCACGTCACCCTGCTGCCGCCGACGGAGATCGACGCGTCCGCCCTGCCCGCCGTCGAGGCGCACCTGACGGAGGTCGCCGCGGCCGGCCGGCCGTTCCCGATGCGGCTGTCCGGCACGGGGACGTTCCGGCCCCTGTCGCCGGTCGTCTTCGTCCGGGTCGTCGCCGGCGCGGAGGCCTGCACCATGCTCCAGGAACAGGTCCGCGACCCCGCCGGGCCGGTCGCACGCGAACTGGCGTTCCCGTACCACCCGCACGTCACCGTCGCGCACGGCATCGACGAGGCGGCCATGGACCGCGCCTTCGAGGAACTCACCGACTACGAGGCCGAGTGGCCCTGCACCGGCTTCGGTCTCTACGAACAGGGCGCCGACGGCGTCTGGCGCAAGCTCCGCGAGTACCCCTTCGGCGGCTCGGTCGTCCCGCCCCAGGCGGGCTGCGTGGAACACGGCTCGGTCCCCATGCGCTGATCCGCCCGTGGTCAGACCGGCAGCCGCCGGAACAGCGAGCGCGGCAGGTGCCGCAGGGCCGCCATGACCACGCGCAGCGTCCCCGGCACCCACACCGTCTCCGAGCGGCGGCGCAGGCCCAGTTCCACGGCCGCCGCGACCGCCTCGGGCGTGGTCGCCAGTGGGGCCTCGGGCAGGCCGGCGGTCATGCGCGTACGGACGAAACCGGGGCGTACGACCATGACGTGCACGCCCGTACCGTGCAGTGCGTCGCCCAGGCCCTGCGCGAAGGCGTCGAGACCGGCCTTGCTGGAGCCGTAGATGAAGTTCGCCCGGCGGGCCCGCTCACCCGCGACGGAGGACATGACGACCAGGGAGCCGTGCCCCTGGGACTGGAGCGCACGGGCGCACACCAGTCCGGCCGAGACCGCGCCGGTGTAGTTGGTCTGCGCGACCCGCACCGCCGCCTCCGGCTCCCGTTCGTCGCGCGCCTGGTCGCCGAGGAGCCCGAACGCGAGCAGCACCATGTCGACGTCGCCCTCCGCGAAGACCTTGCCGAGCACGGCCTCGTGGGCGGCGGGGTCGAGCGCGTCGAAGGCGACGGTGTGCACATCGGCGCCCAGCCCGCGCAGCTGCCCGGCGGCCTCCTCCAGCGCGGGCGACGGACGGCCCGCCAGCCAGACCGTCCGGGTGCGGCGGGCGATCAGCCGGCGCGCGGTCGCCAGCGCGATCTCCGACGTACCGCCGAGGACGAGCAGGGACTGAGGGAGGCCGAAGGCGTCCTTCATGACAGCTCCTTGAGGTTGCCTAGAGGTGGAGGCGGCGGGCCAGGTCGGACACGAACACCCCGTGCGGGTCCAGTTCGGTGCGCAGGGCGCGGAAGTCGTCGAGGCGCGGGTACATCGCCGCGAGCAGTTCCGGGCGGAGCCGGGCGTCCTTGGCGAGGTAGACGCGTCCGCCCGCGGCGGCGACCTCCCCGTCGAGTTCGTCGAGGAACACGCCGAGTCCGGGCAGGCCCGCCGGGATGTCCAGGGCCAGCGTCCAGCCCGGCACGGGGAAGGACAGCCAGCCCGGGTCGGACTCCCCGAAGCGCTTGAGGACGGCCAGGAAGGACGGGCAGCGGCGTTCGGAGATGCGGCGCACGACACGGCGCAGGGCGTCCTCCCGGCCGTGGCCGACGAGGAACTGGTACTGCACGAAGCCGCCCCGGCCGTAGACGCGGTTCCAGTGGGGCACGCCGTCCAGGGGGTGGAAGAAGGCGGAGATCCGCTGGAGTTGGCCGGAGCGCGCCCGGGGTGCCTTGCGGTACCAGAGCTCGTTGAAGAGGCCCACGGTCGTCCGGCTGAGCAGGCCCTCGGGCAGGAGGGCGGGGGCGGCCGGGAGGCGGGAGGTGCGGAAGGAGAGCGGGTTGCCGCGCCTGCGTGCGGGCAGCGCGTCCAGGGGCGCGTGGTCGCCGCGGGTGAGGACCGCACGGCCGGTCGAGGCGCCGCGGGCCAGCAGGTCGATCCAGGCCACCGAGTAGCGGTAGCGGTGGTCGGTGGCCGACAGCCGGGCCATCAGGTCGTCCAGGTCCGTTGCCCGTTCGGTGTCGACCGACATCAGCGACGTCTCGACCGGCTGGAGCCGGATCGTCGCGGTGAGGATCACCCCGGTGAGTCCCATACCGCCCGCGGTGGCCTCGAACAGGGGTGTGCCGGGGACCACCGTGCGGATCTCGCCGTCGGCGGTGAGCAGTTCGAAGGACAGCACGTGCCGCGAGAACGACCCCGAGACGTGGTGGTTCTTGCCGTGGATGTCGGCGCCGATCGCCCCGCCGACGGTGACGTAGCGCGTGCCGGGGGTGACCGGGACGAACCAGCCGAGCGGCAGCAGCACCTCCATCAGCCGGTGCAGGGAGACCCCCGCGTCGCACAGCACGATCCCGCCGTCGGCGTCGATCGCGTGGACGCGGTCCAGGCCCGTCATGTCGAGCACGGACCCGCCCGCGTTCTGCGCCGCGTCCCCGTACGCCCGGCCCAGACCCCGGGGGATCCCGCCCCGGGCCCCGCACTCCCGGACCGCCGCCGCGGCCTCCTCGTACGTCCTCGGTCGGATCAGCCGGGCCGCCGTCGGAGCGGTGCGGCCCCAGCCGGTCACGGTGGTGTGGTCCAGGCCCGGGACGTCGGGAAGGGAGTCGGTGTCGGCAGACATGTCCGTGACCGTATCGCCCAGGTGTGAGCGATCAGTTAGAGAACATGGCATCCCTCCCCGAAATGGGTGATTAATGGGATGTCGCCCAATATTGCCGGAGTTCAGGCCGGTTGGGCATGAACAGTGAGTCCACATGGACGACCTCGACGACCTGCACGACATGGACCACCGGATCGTTTCGGCGCTCAGGGCGTGCGGCACCGACCCACGCGTGGCCGGCGCCGCGCGTGCCCTGTCCTGGGCGGGGGAGCACGCGGCACTCTGGCTCGCGGCCGGGCTCGCGGGAGCAGCCGTGGACGGCGCCAGACGCGGCGCCTGGCTGCGCGGCACCGCGCTCACCGCCGGGGCGCACGTCGTCAGCATGGCCGTGAAACGGGTCGTGCGCCGACCGCGCCCCGCCCACGTCGAACCCCTGGTGCGCACCGCCGGCCGGCACTCCTTCCCCAGCTCGCACGCCAGCTCCGCCGCGGCCGCCGCCGTCGCCTTCGGCGCCCTCGGGGCCCGCGCGGTCCCGCCGCTCGCCGCCGCGGTGTGCGTCTCACGGCTGGTGGCCGGCGTCCACTACCCCTCGGACGTCGCGGCCGGAGCGGCCCTCGGCGCGCTCACGGCCCGGCTCGGCGCCCGCTGGATGAGGGGAGGCGCAGACCATGACTGAGACGGCCCTCCTGCGGCAGCGCACCCCCGAGGAGCGACCCGCGCCACCCCGCGGGGGCGGTCTCCTGGCCGGTCTCCTCAGGACCGCCCGCCCCAAGCAGTGGATCAAGAACGTCCTCGTGGTCGCCGCCCCGGCCGCCGCCGGTGAGCTCTTCTCACGGCACGCCCTCCACCAACTCGCCCTCGTCTTCGCCCTCTTCACCGCCTGCGCCGCCGCCGTCTACCTCGTCAACGACGCCCGCGACGCCGACGCCGACCGCGCCCACCCCACCAAGCGGCACCGCCCGGTCGCCGCCGGACAGGTCCCCGTGCCCGTCGCCTACGCCGTCGGCGGCGCCCTCGCCGTGCTCGCGCCCGCCGCCGCGGCCTGGCTGTGCTCCCCGGCCGTCGCCGCGCTGCTGACGGCGTACGTGGGCATGCAACTGGCCTACTGCGTCAGCCTCAAGCACGTCCTCGTCGTCGACCTCGCCGTCGTCACGACCGGCTTCCTGATGCGGGCGATGGTCGGCGGACTCGCCCTCGGCATCCCGCTGTCGCGCTGGTTCCTGATCACGACCGGCTTCGGCGCGCTGTTCATGGTCTCCGCCAAGCGCTACTCCGAAGCCGTGCAGATGGCCGGAGAGGCGGGTGCCACACGCGCGTTGCTCACCGAGTACACCACCGGCTACCTCCGCTTCGTCTGGCAGCTCGCCGCCGGCGTCGCCGTCCTCGGCTACTGCCTGTGGGCCATGGAGGAGGGCGGCGTCCCGCACACCAGCGTGCTGCCCTGGCGGCAGCTGTCCATGGTCGCCTTCATCCTCGCCGTCCTGCGCTACGCCGTCTTCGCCGACCGCGGTACGGCCGGCGAACCCGAGGACGTCGTCCTGCGCGACCGGGCGCTCGCCGTCATCGGCCTGGTGTGGGTGGCGATGTACGGCCTGGCGGTGGCCAATTGGTGAAAACACGCGCCCGGGACAACCGGACGGCCCGGGCCGGCCGCACCGCGCTCCCGTCGCGCCGGGAACTGGCCGGCTTCGCCCTCGCCGGTCTCCTCGCCTACGCCGTCGACCTGGCCCTGTTCACCTGCCTGCGCGGCCCCGCCGGACTCGACCCGCTCACCGCCAAGACCCTGTCCTTCGTGGCCGCCTGCTCGGTCGCCTACGCGGGCAACGCCCTCGGCACCTACCGGAGCGCACCGGCGGCCCGTGGCCTGCGCCCGTACGCCGTGTTCTTCGCGGTCAACCTCGCCGGAGCCGCCGTCCAACTGCTCTGCCTCGCCGTCAGCCACTACGGCCTCGGACTCACCTCGCAGCGAGCGGACACCGTCTCCGGCGCGGTCGTCGGCATGGCGATCGCCACGGTCCTGCGGTTCTGGGGTACCCGTACATGGGTGTTCCGGGCGGAGGGCAGAGTCGGATCATGGACTGGCTGAAAAAGCTCCCGGTCGTCGGGCCGTGGATAGCGCGGTTGATGATCACTCACGCGTGGCGGTCGTACGAGCGGCTGGACCGCGTGAAGTGGACGCGGCTGGCCGCCGCGATGACCTTCACGAGCTTCGTCGCGCTGTTCCCGCTGCTGACGGTGTCCGCCGCCATCGCCGCCGCCACCCTCAGCACGGAGCAGCAGGAAAAGCTTCAGGACAAGCTCGCCGATCAGGTGCCCGGCATCTCCGACCAGCTGGACATCGGCACTCTGGTGGACAACGCCGGCACCGTCGGCCTCATCGCGGGCGCCCTGCTGCTGTTCACCGGCATCAGCTGGGCCGGTTCGATGCGCGAGTGCCTGCGCGCCGTGTGGGAGCTGCCCGACGAGGAGGAGAACCCGGCCCTGCGCTACGTCAAGGACGCGGGTGTCCTGGTCGGCCTCGGCGGCGCGCTCCTCATCACCATCGGCGCGTCCGCCGTCGCCTCCGCGATGATCGGCTGGATCATCCGGCAGCTCGGCGTCGACGAGGGCGGCTGGGGCGGGGTCCTGCTGCGGATCGCCGCGTTCCTGATCGCCGTGCTCGCGAACTTCCTGCTGCTGCTCTACGTCCTGACGCTGCTGCCCGGCGTCGAGCCGACCCGCCACCGCCTGTTCGTGGCGGCGCTCACCGGCGCGGTCGGCTTCGAACTGCTGAAGCTGCTGCTCAGCGGCTATCTCCAGGGAGTCGCCGGGAAGAGCATGTACGGCGCGTTCGGCGTGCCCGTCGCGCTGCTGCTGTGGATCAACTTCACCTCGAAGCTGGTGCTGTTCTGCGCCGCCTGGACGGCGACGCAGCGCAAGGAGGACGACGAGATCCCGGCCGTCACGGGCGAGTCCGGCGGCGCACCAGATCCGGCAGCGGCCAACGGCGGTTGACCAGGAACGCGCCGCCCGCGAGCAGCACCAGCACACCCCCGGCGATGCCGAGCGCCGTCCCGGCACCGCTGGAGCCCTTCCCGGCCGAGGCGCTGGCCACCGGCTTCGAACCGGTCCCGGCCGTGCCACCGTCCCCGGAGCCACCGGCCTCGCCGGACGGGTTCGCGCCGGGCCGGTCACCGGCCTGGGCGCTCTTCGGGGGCACCAGCTCGCCGACCGGCTGCACCTTCCCGGCCGCCTTGAAGCCCCAGTCGAACAGCCGGGCGGTCTCCTTGTAGACCTCGTTGTGCTCGGGCTTCTCCGGGTTCATCACCGTCACCAGCAGCACCTTGCCGTCGCGCTCGGCGACGCCGGTGAAGGTGGCGCCCGCGTTGGTGGTGTTGCCGTTCTTGACGCCCGCGATGCCCTGGTAGACGGGCAGGTCGGCGTCACCGGCCAGCAGCCGGTTGGTGTTCTGGATCTCGAAGGACTCGCGGACCGGCTTGCCCTTCTTGCCCTTCTTCGTCTCTCCCGGGAACTTCGCGCTGACCGTCGAGCAGTACTCCCGGAAGTCCTTCTTCTGCAGCCCCGAACGGGCGAACAGCGTCAGGTCGTACGCCGACGACACCTGTCCCTCGGCGTCGTAGCCGTCCGGGCTGACGACATGCGTGTCGAGGGCCTGGAGCTCCTCGGCGTGCTCGTTCATCTCCTTGACGGTGTTCTCGACGCCCTTGTTCATGGCGGACAGCACGTGCACGGCGTCGTTGCCGGAGCGCAGGAAGACACCGAGCCAGAGGTCGTGGACGGTGTACGTCTCGTCCTCCTTTATCCCGACCATGCTGGAGCCCGCGCCGATACCGGCCAGGTCGGAGGGGACGACCTTGTGCTTCTCGGTCCCCGGGAACTTCGGCAGCAGCGTGTCGGCGAACAGCATCTTCAGCGTGCTCGCCGGGGCCAGCCGCCAGTGCGCGTTGTGCGCGGCCAGCACATCACCGGTCTCGGCGTCGGCGACGATCCAGGAGCGGGCGCTCACGTCCTTCGGCAGCACCGGCACACCGCTCGCCAGACTCACCTGTGTGCCCGGTCGGCCGAGCCGCGCGCCGCCCACGGTCGACATCGACGCCGGGGGAGTGACCGAGGGGCTCGCCGACGGACTCGCCGACGGGCTGCCCGAGGGCTTCGGGGCGGCGACGGCGGCGGGCGAGGCCAGGGCGAGGGACGACAGGACGGCGGAGGTGACCAGCAGGGATCGCCTGGTGGTCTTCTTCGGAGCGGGCACGATCGGAAACGTACATGCCGTTCGGGGGGAAGTCCCGTCTCCGCCACCACCCCGGGCACGGAACCGGACACGCGGTGGCGATACTGGGTGCATGAAGCTCAGCCGCCCCGTCTCCTGGTTCCTGCTCGCCTTCGGGGTGTGGAGCTGGGTCATCTGGATCACTTTCGTCAAGAACCTTGTCAAGGACGGCAGCGGGCTCGCCTTCGACGACGGTCGTCCCACGGCCTACTTCTGGGTGCACCTGCTGCTCGCCGTCGTGTCCTTCGTATTGGGGACGGTCGTCGGGGCCATCGGGTTGCGTGGTCTGCGCGCACTGCGCCGGACGTCATAACGGCAATCGGGAGACACGACACCGTGGCCATCGTCTTCGTACTCGTCGCAACACTGGTCCTGGCCGTCGTCGTGACGGCCAACTGGTACGTGTGGCGCCGCCTGTTCCGCGACACGACCCGCGGCCCGGGCCTCGCCCGCCGCGCGGGCGCGGTCCTGATCGCGGGCGGCTGGGTCCTCGCGATCGCGGCCCTGGTCGCCGAACGCTCCGGCGCGCCCTTCTGGCTCCAGCAGGTCCTGGCCTGGCCGGGCTTCCTGTGGCTGGCCCTGTCGATGTACCTGCTGCTGGCGGTGGTGGCGGGCGAGATCGTACGGCCGCTGCTGCGCCGGTTCCTGGAACGGCGGGCGGGCGGACCGAGGCCGACCGCACCGACGACGGCCCCCGGCGCACCAGGGGACGGCGCTGCCGGTGCGCCGGCCCCGGTGGCGGCGGCAGGTCCGACGGACGGCGGCGGCGTGACGACGGCCCCAGGCGTGGCTTCCGCGCCTGCTGCGCAGGCAGACCCCACCAGCACAGCGACCGTATCCGCGAGCCCGGCCGGCCGGCAGGCGGAGCACGCTGCCGGTGCACCCTCTGCCGCCTCCGCCTCCGCGGCGACTGCCGTTCCGGAGGCGGACGGCGGTGCCGTGGCATCAGGGGCGCCCGCCACCGCGGCGCCGGCGTCCACGCGGACGGACCCCGCCACCGCGGCGCCCGGCGAAGCCGCCGCCGGTGACACCCCCACCGGCCCCTCCCGCCGCCTCTTCGTCTCCCGGGTCGTCGCCGGTGCGGCCGCCGCCGCTGCGGTCGGGACCGTCGGGTACGGCACCTACGGCGTGCTGCGCGGACCTCAGGTGAAGCGGGTCACGGTGCCGCTGGCCAAGCTGCCGCGCGCCGCGCACGGGTATCGCATCGCCGTGGTCAGTGACATCCACCTCGGCCCGGTCCTCGGCCGGGGCTTCGCGCAGAAGGTCGTCGACACGATCAACGCGACCCAGCCCGACCTGATCGCGGTCGTCGGCGACCTGGTCGACGGCAGCGTGAAGGACCTGGGCCCGGCGGCGGCGCCCCTCGCCCAGTTGAGAGCCCGTCACGGCTCCTACTTCGTCACCGGCAACCACGAGTACTTCTCCGGCGCCGAACAGTGGGTCGAGGAGGTCCGGCGCCTCGGCCTGCACCCCCTGGAGAACGCCCGCAGGGAGATGCCGTACTTCGACCTGGCCGGAGTCAACGACGTGGCCGGCGAGGAGGAGAACCAGGGCCCCGACTTCGCCCGGGCACTCGGCGACCGGGACACCGCACGCGCGTGCGTCCTGCTCGCCCACCAGCCCGTGCAGATCCACGAGGCCGTCGAGCACGGCGTCGACCTCCAGCTCTCCGGCCACACCCACGGCGGCCAGCTCTGGCCCGGCAACCTCATCGCCTCCGGCGCCAACCCCACCCTCGCGGGCCTGGACCGCTACGGCGACACCCAGCTCTACGTCTCGCGCGGCGCGGGCGCCTGGGGCCCACCCACCCGCGTGGGCGCCCCGTCTGACATCACGGTGATCGAGCTGGCGTCGAAGCAGGCCTGACCCTGTGAGAACGCTGTGAAACCGGCCCGAGCCTCACCGGATCCGACGCCGTGTCTCAGGAACCCGTGCGGCGCGGGGACGCCGGATCCGGGATCGCGTTCGTCATCCCCGGCAGGAAGTCCGTGAACAGCTCGTGCACCTCGCGCACGAGCGGCCGCAGCACCCGGAAGCGGGCCAGGGCGACACCGCGCGCGGTGAGCCGGGCGCCGCGCTCGGCGAGCCGGTAACTGCGTTCCCGCCCCTCGGTACGGTCGAAGATCCAGTACAGGACGAGCCCCATCTGGGACAGCCACATCAACTCGGGCAGGATGTCCCGCAGTTCCTCGGGCACCTTGGTCTTCGTCGCCCCGGCCAGCACCTCCCGGTGGACGCTGATGGCCTCCTCGCGCGCGTGCTCCGACTCGGGGGAGAAGGGGCTGAGCGGGCTGTCCGGGTCGGCGGCGTTCTTGAAGAACTGCACCGCGAACTCGTGGTACGGCTTGGCGATGTCCAGCCAGGCCCGCAACACCCCCGCGAGCCGGGCCTCCAGGTCGGTCTCCCGGTCCAGCACCTCCCGGACCGCCACCTGGTGCTCGGCGGCGATCCGGTCGTAGAAGCCCTGGATCAGGTGCTCCTTGCCCGCGAAGTAGTAGTACGCGTTGCCGACGGAGACCCCGGCCTCCTTGGCGATGGCCCGCATCGTCGTCTTGTCGTAGCCGTGCTCCTGGAACAGCCGCATGGCCGTCTCCAGGATCAGGGCGCGGGTCTGCTCGGACTTGGTGGGGGTGGCGCCGGGGCCGTCGTTCTTCGCGGACACGGGAAGAGAGCCTATCTCCGGTACCGGTGCCGCTACCGAGGGGCGCAGGTGCCGTCGGCGCAGCCCGGCGCGGTGTGGGTCCAGCCGCCGTCCGGGTCGTACGCCCACCCGTCCGCGCGCCGGTACACCCGCCCGCCCCACTGGCCCCCGCCCCGCCGGCCCTCGTTCCACTGCGCCCCGCGCCACTTGGCGGCGGCGAGCACCGCGCCCCTGGCGAGCCAGGCACCGGACGGGGTGCTCAGCCGGTGGGCGAGCGGCCGGTGCTCGCGCAGCGCCCACAGGGTGACGACCCAGGCGGCGGGCCCCCGGTAGACCTGCCCGCCGTCGCCGACGACGGTGATCTCTTCGAGGGTCGCGCCGTGGTCGAGTCCTGGGAAGCGCCGCCGGGCCTCCTCCGAGCCGGCCGGGACCGGCTCCAGCGGCACCAACTGGGGCTGCCGCAGGAGCCAGTCGCGCAGGAACGCGCACAGGGAGCACTCGGCGTCGTACAGGACGGTGAGCCGGCGGACCGGTGCGATGGCGTTCATGCGGGCCTCCGCTCAGACCTGCGCCGTCGGGGCCACCCAGCCCTGCGGCGGCACCGGCGGCACCTGCTCCCGCTCCATCGTGCCCCGCCGCCGGATCCGGTTGAGCACGTAGACGTTGGCCAGGTGCATCACACCGAGCACCAGCAGGACGACGCCGAGCTTGGTCGACAGGGCCTCGAAGACGCCGCGCGTGTCGGTGATGGTCGCGTCGCTGCTCAGGTACAGCGCGACGAACCCGAGATTGACGAGGTAGAACCCGACCACCAGGAGGTGGTTCACGGCGTCGGCGAGCTTCTCGTTGCCGTGCAGCACATCGGCGAGGAACACTCTCCCGTTCCGGCTCAGCGTGCGGGCCACCCAGACGGTCAACGCGACGCTGACCAGCAGGTAGATGACGTAGGCGATGACCGTGCGGTCCATAGCCCCCACCCTTCTTGAACACGTTCAAAACGCTGTCGAGGAAGACTGTAGACCTCCTTTTGAACACGTTCAACTCGGGGGTGTGGGGTGTAGGTCACGCCGTCGCGGTGACCCGGCTTTTGAGGTCGCAGAAACTGGCGCGGCCCCCTCTCCTGTATTTCTCGGAGAGGGGGCCGCGTGGCGCGTTCGGTCCAGAACCGGGTCACTCAGCCTGTTTCGGCTGTCCTGCCTTCAGGATCTCGGCGACGTCCAGTGTGACCTTGGCGCCGATGGAGTCGGGGAGGGTGACGATCTCGCCGGGGGCGTGGGGACGGTGGTTCTCGTACCCGTTTTCCGCGGGGTCGGTGAGAACGTGAAGGCGCTGGTGCTTACGGTCGACGACGACGTAGACAGGCACCTTGGCCTCGGCGTAGGCGGCGACCTTGGTCTTGAGGTCGTCCTTCCAGTTGCCGGAGGTGACCTCCAGAACGAGGCGGAAACAGGCCGGGTCGTAGGCGTTGTTCTCGACGAAGTGGGCGTCGATATCGGCGTCCACCACTACGAGGTCGGGGATGGCGTAGTCCTCGGCGCCGGTGGGGAGCCACAGCCCGACGTTCTGAAGGGTCTCGGTCTCTCCGCCGTGCAGGCCTGCGGCGATGAACGGGATCATGAGGCCGGTGAGGGCACGGGCGTGAGGTGCATCCGGGGACGGGGTCACGAGGAGATGGCCTCCGATGATCTCGACGCGGTAGCCCGGATGGCGCTCCATGATCTCGTCGGCGATGGTCGTCAGGGTGACCGGCTCTTCGTCGTGGAAGGGCTGCTCGACGGAAGCTGCGGACATCAGGTGCCTCCTGGGGGCTGGTGTCGAGAGCATCATCGTAGGCCGGGCCGGGCCCACGGGTCCGTTCCGAGCGTCTTCACCCGATGGTGTGGCATATGCCAGAGGGCCCCGTCTCCAGCGGAAACGGGGCCCTCATCAGCAACCTGCGAGGCTCAGTACCGGCGCGTGATCAGCGCCCGCTTCACCTCGGCGATCGCCTTCGTGACCTCGATACCGCGCGGGCACGCGTCCGTGCAGTTGAAGGTCGTGCGGCAGCGCCACACGCCGTCGCGGTCGTTGAGGACCTCCAGGCGCTGCTCGCCCGCCTCGTCACGCGAGTCGAAGATGAAGCGGTGCGCGTTGACGATGGCCGCCGGGCCGAAGTACTGGCCGTCGTTCCAGAAGACCGGGCACGACGTGGTGCAGGCCGCGCAGAGGATGCACTTCGTCGTGTCGTCGAAGCGCTCGCGGTCCTCGGCGGACTGCAGGCGCTCGCGCGTGGGCTCGTTCGTGTCCTTCGTGATGAGGAAGGGCATGACGTCCCGGTACGCCTGGAAGAACGGCTCCATGTCGACCACGAGGTCCTTCAGGACCGTGAGGCCCTTGATGGCCTCGACCGTGATCGGCTTCTCGGGGTTGATGTCCTTGATCAGGGTCTTGCAGGCAAGACGGTTCTTGCCGTTGATCCGCATCGCGTCGGAGCCGCAGATGCCGTGGGCGCACGAACGGCGGAACGTCAGCGTTCCGTCGAGCTCCCACTTGATCTTGTGGAGGGCGTCGAGGACGCGCTCCTTCGGGTCGATCTCCACCTGGAAGTCTTCCCACACCGCTTCGGCCGCGACCTCGGGGTTGAAGCGGCGGATGCGGAAGGTGACCGTGATGTAGGGGGAATCAGCGAAACCGGGCTCGGGCCGGCCGGCCGCGTCTTCCTTGTCCAGAACGGGGGTAGCCATCAGTACTTACGCTCCATCGGCTGGTAGCGGGTCTGGACGACCGGCTTGTAGTCGAGACGGACGGTTTCGGAGCCGTCGGCGCCGACCTCGCGGTACGCCATGGTGTGCCGCATGAAGTTGACGTCGTCGCGGTTCGGGTAGTCCTCGCGGTAGTGACCGCCGCGGGACTCCTTGCGGGCGAGCGCGGAGACGGCCATGACCTCGGCGAGGTCGAGCAGGTTGCCCAGCTCGATGGCCTCCAGCAGGTCCGTGTTGAACCGCTTGCCCTTGTCCTGGATCGACACGTTCTTGTACCGCTCGCGCAGCTCCGCGATCTTCTCGACCGCGGTCTTGATCGTCTGCTCGGTCCGGAACACCATGACGTTGGCGTCCATGGTCTCCTGCAGCTCGCGCCGCAGCACCGTCACACGCTCGGTGCCGGTGGCGTCGCGCAGCCGCTCCACCTGCTCGATCACGAGCTCCGCCGGGTTCTCCGGCAGCTCCACGAACTCCGCCTTCTGCGCGTACTCCGCGGCCGCGATACCGGCGCGCTTGCCGAAGACGTTGATGTCCAGCAGCGAGTTCGTGCCGAGGCGGTTCGCGCCGTGCACGGACACGCAGGCGACCTCGCCGGCCGCGTACAGGCCCGGGACGACGGTGGTGTTGTCCGCCAGGACCTCACCCTCGACGTTCGTCGGGATGCCGCCCATGGCGTAGTGCGCGGTGGGCTGGATCGGGATCGGGTCCGTGTAGGGCTCGATGCCGAGGTAGGTGCGCGCGAACTCCGTGATGTCCGGGAGCTTCGCGTCCAGCTGCTCCGGCGGGAGGTGCGTGAGGTCCAGGTAGACGTGGTCGCCCTCGGGGCCACAGCCACGGCCTTCGCGGATCTCCGTGTAGATGGAGCGCGAGACCACGTCACGGGACGCGAGGTCCTTCATGACCGGCGCGTACTTCTCCATGAAGCGCTCGCCGTCCTTGTTGCGGAGGATGCCGCCCTCACCGCGGGCGCCCTCCGTCAGCAGGATGCCCATGCGCCAGATGCCGGTCGGGTGGAACTGGAAGAACTCCATGTCCTCCAGCGGCAGACCGCGGCGGTAGACCGCCGCCTGGCCGTCACCCGTCAGCGTGTGCGCGTTGGACGTCACCTTGAAGAACTTGCCGCAGCCGCCGGACGCGTAGATCACGGACTTCGCCTGGAAGACGTGGATCTCGCCGGTGGCGAGTTCGTACGCCACGACGCCCGCCGACTTCTTGACGCCGTCGACCTCGGTGATCAGCTGGTCCAGGACGTAGAACTCGTTGAAGAACTCCACGCCCTCCTTGACGCAGTTCTGGTACAGCGTCTGGAGGATCATGTGGCCGGTGCGGTCGGCGGCGTAGCAGGAGCGGCGGACCGGGGCCTCGCCGTGGTTCCGGCTGTGACCGCCGAAGCGGCGCTGGTCGATGGTGCCGTTCGGGGTGCGGTTGAACGGCAGGCCCATCTTCTCCAGGTCGAGGACCGAGTCGATGGCCTCCTTCGCCAGGATCTCGGCGGCGTCCTGGTCGACCAGGTAGTCACCGCCCTTGACCGTGTCGAAGGTGTGCCACTCCCAGTTGTCCTCCTCCACGTTGGCCAGCGCGGCGGCCATGCCGCCCTGCGCGGCGCCCGTGTGGGAACGGGTGGGGTACAGCTTGGTCAGCACGGCGGTGCGGCTGCGCTTCGTGGACTCGATGGCCGCGCGCATGCCCGCGCCACCGGCGCCGACGATGACGGTGTCGTACTTGTGGATCTTCATGATTCTCGCAACCCCGTGCCTAGCGGATGTTCGGGTCGAAGGTGAAGATCACCAGCGTGCCCAGCAGGATGGTGAACACCGTGGCGGTGTAGAGCAGGCCCTTGAGCCACAGCCGGGTGTTCGCGCGCTCCGCGTAGTCGTTGATGACCGTGCGCAGGCCGTTGGCGCCGTGCAGCATCGCGAGCCACAGCATCAGCAGATCCCAGACCTGCCAGAACGGCGAGGCCCAGCGGCCCGCCACGAAGGCGAAACCGATCTTCGACACGCCGCCGTCCAGCACGAGCTGGATCAGCAGGTGGCCGAGGACCAGGACGACCAGCACGACGCCGGACAGGCGCATGAACAGCCAGGCGGCCAGCTCGAAGTTGCCCCGGGTGCTCTTCGGGGTCTTCTTGGTCCGCTTGCGCGGGGCCTCGATGAAAGGCGCGGGGTTGTCGACGGTGTAGACGGGGCCACCCTCGACGGGGCCGACGCCCGCGGCGGTCTTGTCAGTCGTGGACATTGGCGTCAGCTCCCGAACAGTTCACGAGCGGCGTGGCCGAGGACGGGGTAGATCGCCCCGAGCATCAGCACGATCCACACGGCGACGACGGTCCAGAGCATCTGCTTCTGGTAGCGCGCGCCCTTGATCCAGAAGTCGACGGCGATGACGCGCAGACCGTTGAGCGCGTGGAAGAGGATGGCGGCGACGAGGCCGTACTCCAGCAGCGCGACGATCGGCGTCTTGTACGTGGCCACGACGTTGTCGTAGGCCTCAGGGGACACGCGGACGAGAGCGGTGTCCAGCACGTGAACGAACAGGAAGAAGAAAATGAGGACGCCGGTGACTCGATGAGCCACCCAGGACCACATTCCTTCCCGGCCGCGGTACAGCGTTCCAGCCGGCACGGAAGTTTCCTCCGGGAGCGGGGATTGGGGCCGCGCCGGCTTGGTGTGTCGGTCGGGCCCGGCCGGGTACGGTCCACCGGCCCCCAGCATCGTAGCGAGGCGCTGCCGCCGGGCTGAGCCCGGGTCCCAGGGTGTGATCAAACTGGCACGCAAAGAGGTGCAGGTGGGCTAGTGAGGCCCACGGGGCACGGGGTGTGGCGGGTGCGGGCGTCAGTGGTCGATCGCGCCCACGCGGCGCCAGCCGCATGCCGACCGCTGCCCCGCGCCCCTGAGGGCGTGCAGCAGACGTCCCCTCGCGAGGCGCCGGAGTTCGTCCGCCACGACCGCTCGCTCCTCCTCGGGATCGTTGGTCAATCGTGACCGGATGGCCGCGAGGAGGCGGTCCAGGGTCTCCGACGGGGACAGACCGTCCAGACAGATGACGAACACGTGCCCGAAGCGGGCCTCGTATGCGGCATGGGCCGCGCTGAGGGCGGTGTGGGCAGCTGAGTAGGTGTCCGGCGGGAGCGTCGGCAGGGGCTCGGCCGCCAGGGCTTCCGTGAGGTCGGGCCAGGACAGGTCGTAGGCCGCCTCGTCGGCGGCGGCCAGCAGGGAGTCCAGGTCCGGATAGGGGCGGTGGCCCGCAACGCGCCGGGCCCAGCTGAGGCTGCGCAGGCAGGAGAGGAGGGCCTGCTCCAGGTCCTCCTCGGAGGCGGCGTTGAAGTGCTCCACCGGTATGGCGAGTCGGCCGGGGAGATCTGGGACATGGTGCGCGGGCAGCGTGGGTCCTCGTGGGCGTCACGTGTGTCGGCAGGGCAAGTTGTGAGAGATGTGACGTCACGCTATCGAGTGCGACCGTGACGTGTCCGAAGGATGCACGAATTTCACCCGCGAGGGAGAGTTTCGGCACGCGTGGTGGACGCGCGCCGGGCGGCCCGGGGTTTTAGGTTGGCTGGGTGAGTCAGCACAGGCGCCGGAGTTCGGCGAAGCAGGTGAAACAGCGGCCAGTGCTGGTCGTGGCCATGGCCGTAGCCCTGGTCGTGGTCGTGGCCGGGGTGAGTCTCGGGCTCTGGGCGGCCTCGGGCGGCGACGGCGGGTCCGCGGAACCGGAGGCCAGACCGTCCCAGGGCGGGACCGCGGCCGCCCCGCGGGGCACCTCGCCGTCGGAGAGTCCCAGCCCGAGCCGCTCGTACGCCCTGTCCAAGGCGCCGCAGACGATCCCCGCCGTGCGCGACCACACCCCCGCCCGCGGCCCGGGCTGGCGTCCCGAGAGCGGCGACCGCGTGGTCGTGGACGACCCGGCGCTCGCCGACGAGGGGCGGCTCATCGCCGGTGAGCTGGGGCTGTCGTACCAGGGTGAGAAGAACGACCGGCAGGCCGGGGACGTACGGCTGGCGCTGGACGGCGACAAGAAGGCGAACCCGGAGTCGTACGTCATGACCGTGCGCGACGGGCGGGTGGAGATCAACGGGCCCGCCGACGCGGGCGTCTTCTACGGCACCCGCACGCTCAAGCAGGAGGTGGACGACGGCGGCACGGCGCCCGAGGGCGTGGTGCGGGACCAGCCGGCCAAGGAGGAGCGCGGGTTCATGCTGGACATCGCGCGCAAGAACTACACGGCCGGCTGGATCGAGGACCGGATCCGCGAACTGGGCGACCTGAAGTACAACCAGCTCGGTCTGCACTTCTCCGACGACCAGGGGTTCCGGATCGAGTCCGACTCGCATCCGGAGATCGTGTCCCAGGAGCATCTGACCAAGGCGCAGGTGCGGAAGATCGTCGACCTCGCGGAGAGCCGGCACATCACCGTCGTGCCCGAGATCGACTCGCCCGGGCACCTCGGCGCGGTCATCGACGCCCACCCCGACCTCCAGCTGCGCACCGCGCAGGGGTCGGCGGTGCAGGGTGCCATCGACATCTCCAAGGCGGAGAGCGCCAAGATCGTCGACGACCTGCTGAACGAGTACGCGGACCTCTTCCCCGGCCGGCCCTGGCACCTCGGCGGCGACGAGTACCAGGCCCTGGTCCGCTCCGACCCGGAGGCCTCGTTCCCCGAGCTGGCCGCCGCCGCGCAGCAGAAGTACGGCGCCGGTGCCACGGTCGCCGACCTCACCACCGGCTGGCTGAACGACCGGGCCGCCACCGTCCGCGACAACCAGCGCACCCCGCGCGCGTGGAACGACGGCTTCTTCCGTGACACGTCCGTCGCGGCCGACAAGGACATCCAGGTCGCCTACTGGACCGGCAAGGAGATCGGCGCCCGGGCGCCGGTGGAGTACCTGAGCACGGGCCGGAAGGTGATCAACTACAACGACGAGTTCCTGTACTACGTGCTCGGCGAGCCGCAGACCTTCGTCTACCCGACCGGGCAGCGGATCTACGAGCAGTGGACGCCGCGGATGCTGCGCGACACCGCGCAGGTGCCGGCCCGCTACGACGACCAGATCCTCGGCGGGACCTTCGCCGTCTGGGGCGACCAGCCGGACGCGCAGACGCAGGACCAGGTCGCGGCCGGGATCCGGATGCCGCTGCGGGCGACCGTCCAGAAGCTGTGGGACCCGGGCGAGCCCGGCCTGTCCTGGGCGCAGTTCCGGGCACTGGCGGACAGGCTCGGCTGACTCCGCTCGAATTGGCCCGTAAGGCTGCGAACCGCCGTGCGGCTGTGGTGGTCTTCTGACGCGAGCCGAATCGAATATGCCGGGGGGAACCGCAGTATGGGCTACTGGGGATATTTCGTCGTGGGCCGGGAGGAACGGCCGCTGGTGGAGCTGGACGCCCTGGCCGGGGCGGCGGAGGGGATGACGCTCCGCGCCTCGGCACCCGGCGGCTGGCAGGTCTGGGAGTACCCGAGCCGCGACGGCGACGTCGGGAACATGAACGCCCTGGCCCGCCAGACCGGCGCGCCGGCGCTCTTCGGGTACGTCATGAACAGCGAGTGCGTGGCGCTGGAGGCCGCCGCGCCGGAGAGCGGGGCGTGGACGACCTGCCTCGCCCGGACCGCGATGGCCGGGTACCTGGGGGCCGGCCGGGAGGGCCTGACGCTGGAGGACTACTTCCTTCCACCTCGCGACGCCGCCGAGCGCGCCGTCCGCTGGGCCGCGGAGGCCGGGCACGAAGTGAACGCCGACGCCCTACTGGCCGTACTCACTTCAGACCCCGACCCCCTGGCCGAAAACCTGTTGTTCCACTTCCTCGACAGACTCGGCGTGGTGCCCCTGTGACACTCCGGGGCAGTTGCACGCAGTAAGGGGAAGTGCGGGTTCCGTGAGGGGTGAGGGCTGGGAGCGGCCTGGCAGGGCCCTGGAGAAGGCCCGCGGAGGGAGGCGTGGATGAGCCTGGTGGAGTTGATCGCACAGGCCGACGAACGCGGGCTGGCCGCGAGCGGCCTGGCTTGTTTGGATCGGTGTGTGCCCCTGCTGGGCGGCGACGACGAGATCCTGCGGCCGCTGTGGGCGAGCCTCACCGACGACGCCGGAGCCGGCGACTGGGGTGACGGCCTGGAGCAGGCGCGCGGGAAGCTGGACACCGCCGGCGGCGAGGACGAGGCGGCCGTGCTCGCCCAGCGGATGCTCGAGGCCGCTCCCGCCGAGCGGTCCGCCGCCGGTGTACGGGTGTGGGCCGACGCCTGCTCCGTCGCCTCCCTCCAGATCCACCGCCTCCTCGACACCCTCCAGGACGACGCCTCGTCGGTGGACGCCCGCCGCGAGGGCCGTACGGACGGCATGTCACCGCTCGTCGCCGCCGAACTGCGCCGCCAGATCACCGTCCTGGAGGTCCTGGCCGGACACGGCCAGGCCGGGCTTCGGCGGGCGCTGGAGGTGTCGGTCGAGGGGCGGCGCGTACTCCGCGCGGTCGTCTCCCGCCGGACGCGGCAGCACGGGTGAGGACCGGGCGGGCGGCGAGGGCTCTGACCGGCCTAAACCCCGTTCCTGGGAGAGTCCTGTGACAGTCGTGAGGCCGCCGTGGGGCGGTCCTGCGTCGCTTCGGGAAAGCCGCCGATTCCGGGTGACGAAACGCTTCGCCACAGCGCTTTCCGGGGTGTGACGACTCAAGCGGAAACCAGGCCCTCGGCCGCGGCGAAGCCGCTGCGTTGGGCGGCGGACACGGTGGCGACGATGCGCGAGGGAGCACGGCTGCACCTCGACTACTCGGCCCAGAGTCTGTGGAGCATCGACCGGATGATCGAGGGGATACGGCGGGAAGGGGCGCCGCACGCCGCCGTGCAGGAGGTCCTGCGCGGCTTCGGGGCCTATGCGGGTGAGGTGATGGCACGTCAGACCGGCGCCGAGTGGTGGGCGACGGGCGGCGACCACTGGATCCGCACCCCCGACGGACGTCTCTGGGACCCGATCGACGAGGCCCGCCGCTGCTACGCCGGGCACGGCTCGCTGCGGCTGCTGTGCCGGGACGTGATGAGCACCGCGCCCCGGCCGTAGCATCAGCGCCCGAACAAACCCTCGAAGGCGTGTCCGGCCGATTCGGGCAGGCCCTCGAAGGCCGGCTCGGCTGTTTCCGGCAGGCCCTCGAACCCGGGCCCGGCCGCCTCCGGGACCGGAGCGGCGAGGGTGCCGGCGCCCGCGGCGAGGGTGCGGATCTCGGGCAGGTCGGCGTAGAGGTTCTGTCCGGGGCAGTCGGTCGGATAGCCGTCGCGGTGCCCCGAGATGCGATGCAGCGTCACCTTCTGGCCCGACGTGTACTTGCCGTTGTCGGCCCCGGCCGTCAGCACCACCGTCCCCGTCGGGTCGATGCCGTACAGCCCGAGCTTCCAGGCCGCGACCTTGGCGACCGCCGCGCGTACGGCGGAGTTCACGGTCGCCTTGGTGTAGTCGCCGAGCACCGAGACGCTGCTGGTCGCGGTGTTGAAGCCATAGGTGTGCGCGCCGAGGACCGGCCGGTCGATGCCGCCCGCGCGGCCCTCGAAGATCTTGCCGCACTTGTCGACGAGGAAGTGGTAGCCGATGTCGTTCCAGCCGTTGCTGCGCACGTGGTAGAGGAACACCCCGCGCACCACCGACGCCGACTCGGAGCAGCTGTAGTCGTTGGCTCCCGCCGTGTGGTGGACGAACATCGCCTTGGTGGCGGTGGTGTAGGTCGGCGGGTCCTTCACCAGGGACTCGTCGGCGCCCCACGCGGAGCGCGACGTCACGGCGGGGCGGGCGAGCGACGGCGCTCCGGGGGCCGGCCCGGGGACGTCCGGCTCGACGACCGCGGTGTGCACGGCGTCCGACCCGCCGTCGGGATCGACCAGCTCGACGCGCAGCCCCGCGGGCAGCCCGGAGCCCGACACGCGCACCTGGATGCCGTCCGCGGGCCCCGTCCACAGCGGCTGGGTGCCGCCGCGCACCCCGGCCCGGTCGCGGTCTGGGCCGGTCTCCGGCGTCCGCACGCCGCTGTCCAGCGCGCGCCACGCGCTCCACTCGCCGCTCTCCCGGGAGCGGGTGCGCACATGGGCGGTGCCGTCCAGGGCGGCGTCGGGATCGTCCCAGGTGATCCCGACCATGCTGAACGGCTCGGTGGTGCGCGGGGCGAGGGACCGCTCGTGCGGATCACCGTCCGGCACCCGGACGGTGTGCACGTCGTCGTCCGGGGAGGAGGCCCGGGCGGGCTGGGTCAGGCCGAGGGCACCGAGGGCCAGGGCGGTGGCGACGGCGGTGCGCAGGAGGAGGGACGGCATACGGCGCTCGCCTTTCGTCGGGCGGTTGCATCGCGTGCAGAGCTCCCCGGTACGGCACTTGGGCAAAACCTCTCCGGGCCCGCGCTCCCGAGGACGGCGGCTCGGTATGACCCGAACGGTGGCGGACGGCGGGCGTCTGACGCGCTGTGACACTTCCGGGCGAACCGGCGCTGATGGGCATGGGGGGCGTCGCAGAGGAGGGCGCGCACTCGGTACGGACGAGGACGGTATTTGGGTCAGGGAGCGGAACCCCCGCGCGTGCGGGCGCACGACGGGGAACTGGGCGCGGCCGTCGCGCGGGCCCAGCAGGGTGACGAGGCGGCCTTCGCGGTCGCCTACCGGATCGTGCAGCCCGGACTGCTCGGCTACCTGCGCGGGATCGTCGGCGACGACGCGGAGGACGTGGCGTCCGACGCCTGGCTGGAGATCGCCCGGGACCTCGGACGGTTCAGGGGCGACGGGGCCGGTTTCCGCGGCTGGACGGCGACCATCGCCCGGCACCGGGCGATGGACCACCTGCGCCGGCAGCGGGTGCGGCCCCGGTCGTCCGCGCTGGAACAGGACGTCCTGGAGCTGCCCGGGCCGCAGAGCACGGACGAGCAGGCGTTGGAGGCCATGTCGACCGAACACGCCCTGAAGCTGGTCCGAGGCTTGCCGCGCGACCAGGCCGAGGCCGTACTGCTGCGCGTCGTGGTCGGCCTCGACGGCCCCGCCGCCGCACGCGTCCTGGGCAAGCGGCCGGGCGCGGTACGCACGGCCGCGTACCGGGGGCTGAAACGTCTCGCCGGGCAGCTCGGGGCGGAGAGTGTGACGGATGAGGGGCCCCGGACGCTGGGTGAGTCGACGTGAACAAATTTCAGCTTCGCCGGCCGGACCGGCGGGGGGCGTTGGGGCCCGGCGCGGTGAACAGGGCGGACGAACGGGACGTACTGGTGAGGCCGGACAGGCCGAGTGGGACGAGTGGATCGAGCAGGGACGGACACGCACATGGGTGAGCGGCAGAGCGACGGCGGGCTTGCCGGCCGCGCCTCCCGTCATGCCCTTCTCGACTCCGAGGTCGAGGCGTTCATCGCCGCCTCCCTCATCCGGGACGGTGTCGACGCCGAGGCGGAGCGGCGGGCCGTGGCCGCGTTCCGCGCCGCCCGGGACGCCGGGGCCCACCGGACGCGCACCCGCCTCCGGGACGACTGGCGGCCCCGGGAGCGGCGGCGGTACCTGGGGCGGTCGCTGAGGACGACGCTCGGCGTGCTGTTCGCGAGCCTCACCCTGGGCGGTGTCGCCGTGGCGGCGATCGGCGCGGCGGGATCCCCGGCGGACGGCCCGGACGACGACCGCGGGCACCCGCCCGCCACGAGCGGCACCCCGAGCGACCCGGCCCGGACGCCTCCCCGCACCGGCGACCCCGGCCGCCCTTCCGGCACCGCCACCGGCTCCGCCCCCGCCCGTCCCGACCGCCCGGCCACCGCCCGGGACACCGAGGCCCACTGCCGCGCCTACGAGCGGGTCGAGGGCCGCGGCCGGGCCATGGACGCGACGGCCTGGCAGCGTCTCGTCGACGCCGCGGGCGGTGAGAGGAACGTCACGCGGTACTGCGCCGCGCGGCTGGAGCGGTCGACGCCCGAGCCCAAGCCCGAGCAGAGCGGCGGTGCCGGGAACAGCGGCGGTTCCGAGAAGAGCGGTGGTTCCGGGAACAAGGGCGCCGGCGAGAACACCGGCACGGGCAAGGGCCGGGACGACAGTGCGCCCGCTCGGCCCAACGGCCGTTCTCAGTAAGGGATCCGGCGAATCCGGAGACACCGCCTTGGCAACGGCCGAGGCCGCCACCCCCCACAGGAGAGGCCCCGGCCGTCGCGCGGCACGGACCGCGCGGCGGCCCGTACTCCCTACAGCGTCCGGTGTGCGTTTTCTGTCACACCCCGGCGTGTCACGGCTTAGTTGCATCTCCGGCGGACATGGACGGGGAGTGGTTTCAGGTCGTAACGTGCCATTCGCGCCAACAGCGGAGGCGGCAAGACCACCGCAACCACCAGCGGCCTCGGAAGGCCGCAACCATTTCATTGAGGAACCACGACGGCGAGAACCCGGTCCGCGAAAGCGGCGCCGGCGCAAAAGGGGTGCGGTGCTGGGGGACGACGCGGAGCTGACCGCCGCGGTGCGTGCGGCACAGGACGGAGATGAAACCGCGTTCCGGACTGTGTACCGCACCGTGCACCCGCGGCTGCTCGGATACGTACGGACGCTGGTCGGCGACCCCGACGCCGAGGACGTGACGTCCGAGGCGTGGCTTCAGATAGCCCGTGACCTGGAGCGGTTCACCGGCGACGCGGACCGCTTCCGCGGCTGGGCCGCCCGTATCGCCCGCAACCGTGCGCTGGACCACATACGCATGCGCGGGCGGCGGCCCGCGATCGGCGGCGACGAGACCGAACTGACCGGCCGGCCCGCCGAGTCGGACACCGCGGGCGAGGCCATCGAGGCGCTCGCCACCGACGGCGCCTTCTCCCTCATCTCCCGGCTGCCGCAGGACCAGGCCGAGGCGGTCGTGCTGCGCGTGGTCGTGGGGCTCGACGCGAAGACCGCGGCCGAGACGCTCGGCAAGCGCCCGGGCGCCGTCCGGACGGCGGCGCACCGGGGCCTGAAGCGGCTCGCGGAACTGCTCGGCGGCGATCCGGAGGCCGATCCGGAATCGGCCGGGGTGCTCGACGCCCTGCCGCCCCCGAGAGAACCACGTGGTAGTGCCATGACGTCCGCACGTGTGACGCAAAGCGTCGCGCGGACGCAGAAGGATGTGTGATGGCCGACGAGCAGTACAGGTGGCTGGACCGCGAAACAGCGGAGCGCTTGCTGAGCGGAGAGCCACTCGAAGCTGTCGACGGCGCAGCCCCTGAACGGGTCGAACGCCTCGCCAGGACACTCGACGCGCTGTCCGCGTCACCACCGCTGACCAGCGAGGAACTCCCCGGTGAGGCCGCCGCGACGGCCGCCTTCCGCAAGGCGCGCGCGGAACGCGCCGACGCCGAGGGGGCCCGTGCGGGCACCGGCGAGCGGACGGGCCGCGACATCGTCGACGCCGGGCTGGTCCGGATCGGAACCTCACGGGGCAGCGGCTCCGGCGGTGTCCGGCGGCCCCGGTGGGCACGTCCCGCGCGCCTCGCACTGGCCGCCGTGCTGGCCGTCGGCATGGTCGGCGGAGTCGCCGTCGCGGCCGGAACCGGAGTCCTGAAAGCACCGTTCGGCGGTGACGAGCCCGCCCCCGGCGCCTCCGTCTCGGCCGGTGTCACTCCGCCCGAGCGCCCGCTGATCTCGACCTCCCCGAGCGACGCCGTGCAGGGCGGGTCCACGCCCGGCGCCGCGCCGCGCGGCACCTCGACGGGCGGCGCCGGTGGCTCGGGCCGGACCGGGGACCGCGACGAGGCGGCTCCGAAGCCCGGCTCCGGTGACAAGGGAGACCGCCCCGGCGAGGGCCGTGGGAAGGTCGCCGCCGCCTGCCGTGACCTGCGCGAAGGCAAGCGGCTGAACGGCGAGCACCGGCGCGCCCTGCGGGACGCGGCGGGCGGCCCCCGGGTGTGGAAGTACTGCAAGGGTGTCCTGGCCGGCTCCCACGGCTCCGCCACCCGGCGCGGTCACGACGACGCCGACCGCGGCAAGGGCGCGAACAACGGCAAGGGCGCGAACAACGGCAAGGGCGCCGAGCAGGGCAAGGGCGCGAAGCAGGACAGCGAGCAGGACAAGGCCGAGCGCAAGGCCCAGCGGAAGGCCGAGCAGCGGACCGAGCGGCAGGGCGCCGGTGACGGCCACGCGGACCGCGGCCACTCCGCACGGTCTGGGAAGCACCTCTGACCTGCGGTTTCGCACTTCGGGAAAATCTTCTGGCCGAGGGTGTGACGTTTTCGGCCGCCCCGGCGCAGTAATGAGTGAGCCGACTGGTCATCGGCCGTCGCACAGAGCCGGGGTTCCCCCCGTACCTACGGCTCGTGCACCTGAGCGCGGGCGGGACACGTTCCCCCGGTCCCGCCCGCGCCCCAATCTCCCTCCCGCCTCCCTCACCAGGACACGACGACCTTGTCGCCGTTGCGGACCTGCGCGAACAGCTCCGAGATCGCCCGCTCGTCCCGTACGTTGACGCAGCCGTGCGAGGCGCCCGCGTAGCCCCGGGCCGCGAAGTCGGCGGAGTAGTGCACGGCCTGGCCGCCGCTGAAGAACATCGCGTAGGGCATGGGCGAGTCGTAGAGCGTCGACACGTGGTCGCGCGACTTCCAGTAGACGGAGAAGACACCTTCCCGGGTCGGCGTGTACTGCGAGCCGAAGCGCACCGCCACCGTCGACACGGTCCGCCCGTCGACCATCCAGCGCAGTGTCCTGCTGGTCTTGTCGATGCACAGCACCCGGCCGGTCCGGCAGCGCGCGTCCGGCGGATCGGCCGGCTGCCCGCCCATCAGGTACAGGTCCCACCGGCCCGGCTCGCGCGTCATGCCCAGCAGCCGCTGCCAGGTGACGGTGTCCGTCCGCCCGGTGCGCGGCAGTCCGCGCTTGCCCTGGAAGCCGCTGACCGCCCGCTCCGTGGCGTCGTCGTACGTCCCGGTCGGCCCGTCGAAGAGCCAGGCGACCTGGCGCAGCCGGGCCTGGAGTTCACGGACGTCACGGCCGGTGTCGCCCCGGGACCACAGCACACGGGCCGGGGCGGGGGCGGCGCTCGGCTTGTCGTCGGTGGGCGGTGCGGGAGCGGTGCCCGGTCCGCCGCCCCCGGCGGGGCTGCGGGCCGGGGCCGGGCTGTCGCCGGGCATCTCGATGTGCACCGGCGAGCGGCGCTTCCCGTCGCCGTCAGCGGGCTGCACGGTACAGCCGGCCAGTACGGCCGCCCCGGCGACTGTCACCGCGATCGCTGCTCTCCCCATGCCCCTGGTACGCACACGACCCCCCGCCGTCTCACCGGTGTGCCCGGATGTCACCTGAGATGTTCCCCGGACGTGACCCGTCGCGAACCAGGGGGCATGGTGGTGAGCGAGGTCACTTCCACGGGGAGGCATCACGCCATGGCGCACGAGTCGGAGTCAGGGTTGCCGATCGAGCCGGTCTACGGGCCGGAGGCTCTCGAGGGCTGGGACGCCGCGGAGAAGCTGGGGGAGCCGGGGTCGTATCCGTACACCCGTGGCGTGTACCGGTCGATGTACACGGGGCGGCCGTGGACGATGCGGCAGTACGCGGGGTTCGGTACGGCGGCGGAGTCCAATGCCCGTTACCGGCAGCTGATCGCGCACGGCACGACCGGGTTGTCGGTCGCGTTCGACCTGCCCACCCAGATGGGCCATGACTCCGATGCGCCGATCGCGCACGGCGAGGTCGGCAAGGTCGGCGTGGCCATCGACTCGGTGGAGGACATGCGGGTGCTGTTCGGCGGGATCCCGCTGGAGCAGGTCTCCACGTCGATGACGATCAACGCCCCGGCCGCGCTGCTGCTGCTCCTGTACCAGCTGGTCGCCGAGGAACAGGGCGTCCCCGCGGACAAGCTGACGGGCACGATCCAGAACGACGTGCTGAAGGAGTACATCGCCCGCGGCACGTACATCTTCCCGCCGAAGCCGTCGCTGCGGCTGACCGCGGACATCTTCAAGTACTGCCGGGCCGAGATCCCGAGGTGGAACACGATCTCGATCTCGGGCTACCACATGGCCGAGGCGGGCGCGTCCCCCGCGCAGGAGATCGCCTTCACCCTCGCCGACGGCATCGAGTACGTGCGCACGGCCGTCGCCGCCGGGATGGACGTGGACGACTTCGCCCCGCGGCTGTCGTTCTTCTTCGTCGCCCGGACGACACTCCTGGAGGAGGTCGCCAAGTTCCGTGCGGCGCGGCGGATCTGGGCGCGGGTGATGCGCCAGGAGTTCGGCGCGCGGAATCCCAAGTCGCTGATGCTGCGCTTCCACACGCAGACGGCCGGGGTGCAGCTGACGGCTCAGCAGCCCGAGGTGAACCTGGTCCGTGTGGCGGTGCAGGGGCTGGCGGCGGTGCTGGGCGGCACCCAGTCGCTGCACACCAACTCCTTCGACGAGGCCATCGCCCTGCCCACCGACAAGAGTGCCCGCCTGGCCCTGCGCACCCAGCAGGTCCTGGCCCACGAAACGGACGTCACCGCCACCGTGGACCCCTTCGCCGGCTCCTACGTCATCGAGAAGATGACCGACGACGTCGAGGCCGCGGCCGTGGAACTGATGGCCAAGGTCGAGGAGCTCGGCGGTGCCGTGGCCGCCATCGAGCAGGGTTTCCAGAAGGGCGAGATCGAGCGCAACGCCTACCGCATCGCCCAGGAGACCGATTCCGGGCAGCGGGTCGTGGTCGGCGTCAACCGCTTCCAGCTCGACGAGGAAGAGCCCTACGAGCCGCTGCGGGTCGACCCGGCCATCGAGGCCCGGCAGGCCGAACGCCTGGCCAAACTCCGCGCCGAGCGCGACCAGCCGGCCGTGGACGCGGCCCTGGCGGCCCTGAAGAAGGCCGCCGAAGGCGACGACAACGTCCTCTACCCCATGAAGGACGCCCTGCGCGCCCGCGCCACCGTCGGCGAGGTCTGCGACGCGCTGCGCGAGGTCTGGGGCGCGTACGTTCCGTCGGACGTCTTCTGACCGGCGACCGGGACCGGGGCCGGGACCGGGGCCGGGGCCGGGGCCGGGGGGAGTGTCACACCCTCGTGCGACACTCCTTTCCATGTTCGGTGTCATCGATCTGCCCACTTACCTGGCGGGCCTCGTCCTCATCATCCTGCTGCCCGGTCCCAACTCGCTGTACGTGCTGTCCGTGGCCGCCCGCCGTGGCGTGCGTGCCGGGTACACCGCGGCGGGGGGCGTCTGGTGCGGGGACACGGTGCTGATGACGCTGTCCGCCGCCGGTGTCGCCTCGCTGTTGCAGGCGAACGCCGTGCTGTTCGGGATCGTGAAGTACGCGGGTGCCGGCTATCTGACCTGGCTGGCCATAGGCATGCTGCGGGCCGCGTGGGGCATGTGGCGCACCCGTGGTGAGCGGTCCGCCGAGACGGTGGAGGCTCCCGCACCCGCCGAGGAGCGGCCCTTCCGCCGGGCCTTCGTCGTCAGCTTGTTCAACCCGAAGGCGATCCTGTTCTTCGTCGCCTTCTTCGTGCAGTTCGTCGACCCGGGGTACGCCTATCCCGCCGTGTCCTTCGTCGTCCTGGGTGCCTTCGCGCAGCTCGCCAGCGTGCTCTACCTGAGCGCGCTGATATTCGGCGGCACCCGGCTGGCCGCCGCCTTCCGCCGCCGCAAGCGGCTGTCGGCGGGTGCCACCTCGGCGGCGGGCGCGCTGTTCCTGGGCTTCGCGGTGAAGCTGTCCCTGGCGAGCGCGTAGGCGCCGGACACCCGGCCTAGCACCGGCCGAAGCGGGCGAGGTACTCCGGGAGACCCGCGGGCGAGTCGCCCGCCCAGCCCACGTAGCCGTCGGGCCGGACGAGGAACAGGCCGGGGCCGTATGTCCGGGGCGCCGGGCCCCGTACGACGTGGACCAGAGCCGTGACCTCGTCCGGAGGCTGCGCACCGCCCAGCGCCAGCAGCGTCCAGTGGGGTCCCCGGAAGGCGTCGAAGAGCCGGACGCCGTCCACGGTGCCGTCGGGCGCGCGGTCACCGGCCCGGAGCGGGCCCGGGTCGGGCCGGGTCTCGTGGGTGAGCGACGACTTCCGGTAGCCGAGGCCGAGTTGGCGGGTCGCCTGGCCGCGTGGGGTCTCGCCGCGGTGCACGCTGGTCGACAGCCCCAGCATGTCGGCGGCGACGGGCCGCCGCTCCTCCTCGTAGGAGTCGAGGAGAGCGGTGTCCGCGCCGTGGCGGAGCACCGCGCCCAGTTTCCAGCCCAGGTTGTAGGCGTCCTGGACGCTGGTGTTGAGGCCCTGGCCGCCTGCCGGGGAGTGCACGTGCGCGGCGTCGCCGGCGAGGAAGACCCGACCGGAGCGGAAGCGGTCCGCCAGGGCCGCCCGGGGGCGGAAGTCCGAGGCCCAGCGCAGCTCGGTCACGGCCTCCGCCGCGAGGTGTGACCGGGCGGCGACGACCTTCCGTATGCCGTCCAGGGACAGGTCCGGGGCCGTCCCGTCCGGGAACCGCGCCACCAGCTGGAAGTCCTCTGTACCGGCCAGCGGGCAGATCGCGAGGAAGCCGTCGCCGTCCCCGGCCGGCGGGAAGATGTGCCAGTTGTCCCGGTCCAGGCCGCTGATCCGGACGTCCGCCACGAGCGTCGGGTGGGGGTCGAGGGTCTCGCCCGTCATGCCGATGCCGAGCAGTCCGCGCACGGTCGAGCGGCCGCCGTCCGCCGCGACGGCGTACCGGGCGGTGAGGTGCTCCCCGGAGCCGGACTCCCCGCGGAAGTCCACGCGGACCCCGTCCGCGTCCTGCGTCAGGCCGACGGCCTCCCGGCCGAAGGCCACCTTCCCTCCCAGCTCCTCCAGCCGCGCCCGCAGGATCTCCTGCGTACGCCACTGCGGCACCATCCACGGCTCGCTGTACGGCGCGTCCTCGCTCGCCTCGGCCGGGTCGAACATCCGGTGCTCGCCCGCCCGCCTGCCGTCCTGCCAGATCATCCCGACCGGATAGGAGCCGCCCGCCGCGCGGATCGCGTCCAGCACACCCAGGTCGTCGAAGACCTCCATGGTGCGCGGCTGGATGCCCTTGCCGCGCGAGCCGGGGAACAACGCCTGCGCCCGCTCCACGACCAGCGCGGCCACGCCCCGCCGGGCGAGATCGATACCGAGCGCCAGCCCGGTCGGGCCCGCGCCCACCACCAGCACGTCCGTGTCCATGAACACCCGCTCCTTAACGTTGTTAAGTGCTGTCGTTCACGAGAGTCGCCTTAACGGTGTTAAGTTGTCAAGCGTGAGTACGGAACGACGCGAGCCCCTGGACCGCCGACGGGTCGCGGACACCGCGCTGCGGCTGCTGAACGAGGTGGGCCTGGACGGCCTGACCCTGCGCGCCATCGCCCGGGAACTGGACGTCAAGGCGCCCGCCCTCTACTGGCACTTCAAGGACAAGCAGGCGCTGCTGGACGAGATGGCGACGGAGATGTACCGCCGGATGGTGGCAGGGGCGGACCTCGACCCCGCCGACACCTGGCGGGAACGGCTGCTGAAGGCCAACCGGGGGCTGCGCGCGGCCCTGCTCGGCTACCGGGACGGCGCGAAGGTGTTCAGCGGCTCACGGTTCACCGGCATCGAGCACGCCGGGCAGATGGAGGACAACCTGCGGCTGTTCACGGCCGCCGGCTTCACCCTGCCCCAGGCGGTCCGCGCGCTCACCACGGCCTACCTCTACACGCTCGGCTTCGTCACCGAGGAACAGGGCGTGCGGCCCCTGCCCGGCGAGCGCCGCGAGGGCTACGACGTACACGAACGCGCCCGCCTGATGGCCGACTTCCCGCTGTCGGCCCAGGCGGGCGCGGAGATCTTCGAGGACTACGAACGGCACTTCGAGGAGGGGCTGACCCTCGTCGTCGAGGGGATCGGGGCGCGATACGGGGTCTCATGACACCCCTGGGTCAGGAGTGCTTCGCGCGGGCCCGCCGTACGGCCCGGGTGACCACGGGCGGCAGCAGGTCCTTGGCGAGGCGGCGGGCCCGGGACGGGGCGGGCCGGGCGGGGCGCGCCGCGCGGGACTCGGTGACTCGGGCGGCCGGGACGCTCGCCGGCGCCGGCGCCAGGTAGTGCCGGGAGGTCGGGAAGGGCGGCGGCTTCATGCCCCTGGACCGGGCCCGGACCAGCCGGTGCCCCGCCGCCTCCTGCACGCTCAGCCCGCAGTCCGAGCGCTGCCGGAGCACGTCGAGCAGCTCCTCCTGGAGCGGCTCGGGATCGCCCCAGGTGCCGTACAGCTTCTGCGTGCTGAGGCAGATCGGCCGCAGCCCGCGGTTGAGGACCGCCTCCCAGGCGGCGACCGAGACACCCGGCGTGTGCTCGGAACGGAAGTCGTCGAGGACCACGATGCCCTCGGGCAGCAGGATGTCGTGGGCCGCGCCGATGTCGCCGTGCACGTGCTCGTACAGGTGCGAGGCGTCCACGTGGATGAAGCGGCAGGAGTTCGGGGCCACCTTCTCGGGCACCACGGAGCTGGGGGCCGCGATCACCGTCGGCAGGGTGTCGTGGAAGGACAGGTAGTTCCGCTCGAAGGTCTGCCGGGTGAGCGAGGCGTAGGACTTCTGCGACTCCGCCTGGTTGGCGCCGTCCGGGGCGTCACCCTCGAACAGGTCGCAGACCGTGAACTTCTCACCGGCCTGGAGGTGGTGGCCCAGCAGGATCGCGCTCTTGCCCATGTAGACGCCGAGTTCCAGCAGATCGCCCTGGATCCCCTGGCTCCGCTGCCGCTCCAGGAACCAGGTGAAGAGCATCTGGTCCAGCGCGGGGAACCAGCCCGGGACGTCCGTGAGCTCGCCGGGGTGCTTGTCGGTCGCTTGTGCGTTGGTCATGGGACGAGCCTTCTCCCTCAGCGTTGCCGGAACCGACGGCTGGTTGAACGTCGCATGAACAGCCTCAGCGGGCTTTCGTCAGCATCGCCCGCAGCCGTGGCGTCAGCGGCTTCTCCACATAGTGGTTCAGCAACCACGCCAGCAGCAGCATTGAGGCCGCGGTCAGGGCGAAACTCACCCCGGACGGCAGGTCCAGACCACGGTGCAGCGCGTGGATCACCACCCAGCCGAGGTGCTCGTGGACGAGGTAGAACGGATACGTCAGCGCCCCCGCCACCGTCAGCCAGCGCCAGTTCGCCCACCGCAGCCAGCCCAGCGCGATCGCCGCGACCGCGACGAACCCGAAGCTCACGACGGCGACGATGCCCAGCGAGGAGCGGTACGAGAAACCGTCCGCGCTGGGCGCGTGCCACAGGCTCTGCACCGCGAAGTGCTGCCCTATCAGCCAGCTCACGGCGACGATGCCCCAGCCGTAGGCGTCCCGCCGGTCCAGGTGGACGAGGTAGAGGCCGACGCCGCCGATGAAGAACGGGGCGTACTCGGGCATCACCACGATGTCGAGCAGCGGCATGTTCGCGTTCTCGGCCATCACCGCGGCCAGCATCCAGACCCCGCAGAACATGATCACCCGGCGCCGGTTCGCCCCGGGGAGCACCACGCACAGCGCGAACAGCGCGTAGAAGCGGATCTCCGCCCAGAGCGTCCAGCACACCCCGAGCACCCGGTCCACGCCCAGCGGCATCTGGAGCATGGTCAGGTTCACCAGCGCATCGCTCGGCGAGACCGCCTTGTAGGCGACCACCGGCAGCGCGAACACCGCCGTCACGAGCACGACCGCCACCCAGTAGGCGGGCAGCAGCCGCGAGGCGCGGGAAGCGAAGAACGACTTCAGCGGCCGGCCCCAGCCGCTCATGCAGATCACGAACCCACTGATCACGAAGAAGACCTGGACGCCGAGGCAGCCGTAGGCGAAGTACTCGTGCAGGGTCGGGAACTGGACCTTGGGCGAGGTCCCCCAGGCCTCGGCGACCTCGCCGTCCCGGCCGCCGTAGTGGTACGCCGCCACCATCAGCGCGGCCACCAGCCGCAGCCCGTCCAGGGCGCGCAGCCGGCCGCCGGAGCTCTGCCGGCGCCGTGGGACGGTCGTGGCGCCCGGTGGTTCGACCAGCACGGCGACACCGGGCCGGGGCTTGCGGGTGCTGACGACCGTCTCGGTCACGCTGAAAACCTCTGTAGCTCGTATGTCCTCTACCTGAGCCGCCTGTGGGCGGGCAGGGCGCCGGCAGTCACCCTAGGACGGAGATTGACGCTAAAACGTTCGACGGGGACAGGCTTCGCCTGACGGTCCCCACGGGTTCACCTGGATGTCGCCGAAGCCCGCCGCCGGGGCGGGCCGGCTTCAGCGCCGTACCGCCTTGCGCAGCGCCCGCGCCCGGCGCACCACCCTGCGTGCCGTGGAGTTGCGGGGCAGGAAGGCCAGCCGCTGCGGAATACCACCGGGCAGGCCGAGCGCGGTGAGACGGCGCTTCTTGAAGTAGCGCCGGGTGCGCGGACCGAGGTGCCGGGAGAGGAACCGCTCCGCCTGCGGACGCAGGTCCGGATAGATCTGCGGCTGCATGGTGAACCCGACGGCGGTGACCAGGTCGGACAGCCGTTCGGCCGGCAGGACGTCACCGTCACCGTCCCGTTCCAGATCGGGCAGCAGCGCGTCCGCCAGGGTGGTGGGGATCCGGTTGCTGTTCTGGTAGGGCGTCAGCCGCTCCAGCAGCAGGTCGGTGCCGATGCGCGCCACGGGCAGGTCGTAGAACGCCGAGGCCGTGAACAGCGCCGTCGAGAAGCAGCCCACGACCAGCGCCGGGCGGGCCCGGTCGAACAGCACCTCGGCGAGCACGGGCGTGTCCAGCACGGTGAGGTCCACACCGAGCTTCTCGGCCTCGGACTCCAGGGCGCGGCTGTAGCGGGCCGGAGCGGTCGGGTGCGGTTTGAAGACGACCGTGCGGTGGCCGCGGGCGACGGCGCCCCGCATCATCCGCACGTGCAGGTCCTCTTCCTCCTCGGGGGAGAGGATGTTCAGCGCCGACAGGTACTGGCCGAGCAGCAGCGCCGCGTCACCGGGGAGGTCGGGCAGCTCGGGGACGGCCTCGGCGACCTCGCCCAGCACCTTCAGGAACGCGGGCGACGGCACCAGGTGTGCCGGCACGTCGAACTCGGTCAGCAGCATCGGCGTGAGCCCCGGCACCAGATCGAGGTGCAGCAGCCGCCGCACGCGCGTGCCCACCAGCGGGTCGAGCTTGTTGCGCGTGGGGCCGTAGCTCATCAGCCCGTCGGCGTAGACGTCGACGGGGGCGTCGGTGAACAGCTGGGCCACCGTGAGCGCGGGCGCGACCTGGATGGACTCAAGGACCAGGCTCACCCGGTCGTCGCCGAGACCCCACAGCATCCGCAGATAGCGCTCGAACAGCGGGATGTCGTCGGAGCGCGGCGTCCAGGCACCGGGGTGGAAGGGGCGGATCGCTTCGTTCCAGGACAGCACCTCGTCGAAGTGCTCGCGCAGCGGCGCGAAGCCCGGCATCTCGTCGAGAGCCGGGGTCGTCTCCGGGTTCGCGGAGTTGTTGAACACCAGCAGCACCCGGCGGTCCGGCTCCTCGAAGAGGTCCGAGTCGATCGCCGCGGCCAGGGTGGCGACGCCGTACAGCGTCGAGGCGCAGAAGATCTGTGTGGTCCCGGGCATCAGGCGGCCGCCCCCGCCGTGGTGACCCTGCGCCGCAGCCGCCGCAGCTTGGCCGAGCGGTCCATGTCCATAGCCTCCAGTGCGTCACCGAGCGCGTCCTGAGGCATGCGCCTGATGGCCGCCGCGCTCATCGACCGCAGCTGCCTGGCCACGGCCGGTTCGAACCTGTCTTCGTTGGAAAGGTGGTGGGCGATGATCGCGCAGTACGTCCGCACCGCCTTGGGCAGCAGCCGGTCCGCCTCGCGGTCCGCGGCCGTTTCCTCGATCACCTGGTCGAAGGCCCGGATGAAGTCGAGCTGGCGGACGTCGCCGATCTGGGTCAGGGACGAGGCCACCCCGCGCCGGTAGAACACGCCCAGCAGGCTCACCACGGCGAACGACTCCGCCTCGCGGTGCAGCTTCCAGATCCACGGCCGGTCCTCGGCCGTGCGCAGTCCGTCGGTGAAGTGCAGCACGCCCTGGTCGAGCAGGCGGCGGTGGTAGGCACCGGCCCACGCGTAGGCGTAGTCGACGGACGTCGAGCGGTGGGCGGGCAGGATCGCGTCCCGCGGGCTGAACGCCTCCCAGCGCCGGCCGACCGGTACCCGGCTCACGGAACGGGCCCGGGCGGTCGCCTGCACATGGTCGGTGCGGACGAAGTCGCAGCCCAACTCGTCCATCGCGGACACCAGTTCGGCGAGATAGCCGGGGGCCAGCCAGTCGTCACCGTCCAGGAACGTCAGGTACTCGCCCTGCGCCGCGTCCAGGCCGGTGTTGCGGGCCGTCGCCAGCCCGCCGTTCTGCTCGTGTCGGATGTATCGCACGCGCGCGACATCCGAAAGGTCCTCGGCCGCTCGTTCGAGAATGGCCGGGGTTTCGTCCTTCGAATGGTCGTCGACCAGGATGAACTCGAAATCGCGGTCGGCGTTCAACCGAAGGCTTCTGAGGGTGTCCGGGGCGTATTGCTGCACGTTGTAGAACGGCACGATCACGGAAAGCTTAGGCACCCGCAAAACGTTAGGAGCCCGTCCGGCTCCGGAACTTTCCGGTGAACATACACTGGGTGAACTCAATGTGTCAGAACGGTGCACCCCGTGTACTTCCCGCCTTCCAGCAGGCCAGTTCGGCTCTCGGTGGGCTGTTGTTAACTTTTCGTTGAGTCACGGTTCCGCCATACCTAGGAATTGCTTCCTAGCGTCTTCGACGTGCCAGCAAGTACACCGAAGCGCCCGCGAATCGCCGTCCTCGCGGACTCCGACACCCGATGGAAATGGGGTGCGCTCACCGCGCACCGCATCGCCCCGGGACCTTCCATGGAAACCGGACCGCGCGAGGACGCGCAAGTGGGTCCTGCCCTCGACGGATTCCTGCTGCGCGGCCGGGCGACGCCCACCCCGCGCCAGCTGGAGGAGGTCGGGGTGCGTGCCGACTCGCTGCGGGAGGTCACCGCCGTCGAGTTCCTGCGCGCCATGGAAGAGGAGTCGTACGACATCCTGGTCCTCGCCCTGGTCGGCGGCGGTGTGCAGGCGATGCTGCACGGCCTCAAGCGGGCCTGGGAGAACCGGACGTCACGCCCGGTCGTGGTCACCGGCTACGTCGGTGTCGTCTACGAGAAGCTCGCCGACGGCCTGCTGCTGCGGCACGGCGCGGACCTGGTCCTCGCCAACTCCCGCCAGGACGCGGAGCGTTTCCGGGCCGTCTACGACGGGGTGGGCGCCGACGCCTCGTCGGTCACCGAAGTGGCCCTGCCCTTCCTCGGCGGCGCGGCCTACGAAGGCGAACACACCCCCTACACGGTCGTCTTCGCCGCCCAGCCCTCCGTGCCGGAGAACCGCAAGGACCGTACGTACCTGCTGAACCGGCTGGTCCAGCACGCCCGCCGGCACCCCGAGCGCGAGGTGCTGCTGAAGCTGCGCTCCAAGCCGGGCGAACACACCACCCACATCGAGGAACTCCCCTACCAGAAGCTGGTGCAGCGCCTCGACCCGCCGGCCAACTTCCGCCTGGTGTACGGGAACATGGGCGAGGTCCTCGACCACACCGACCTGCTGGTGACGGTCAGTTCCACAGCCGCCCTGGAGTCGCTGCACCGCCGCGTCCCGACCGTCGTCCTGACCGACCTCGGCGTGCGTGAGGCGCTCGGCAACCACCACTTCGTCGGCTCCGGCTGCCTCGCCTCCTGGGACCAGCTCGACGCCGGACACCGGCCGGTGCCCGACGCGGAGTGGGTGGCCCGGCAGGGCGTGGTCGCTGGGGGCACCTCCCGGACGGAGTCTGGGGGAGGCTCCTACGAGTCCGCCTTCGACGCCGCGCGCGAGCGCATCGCCGAGCTGCTCGGCCGGCCCGGCGGACTGCCGCCGCTGGCCCCGTACTACACACCCGTCACCGCCCCCGGCTATCTGCCCGGGATCCTCGCCCGCCACCACCTCGGCCCGGACGGCACCCCGCTGCCCGGCGCGCCCGCCGCCGACAAGGACCCCGGTCCGGTCCGGCAGATCGTGCGCCGGGCGGCGCGCGGCGCCTACCGGCACGGCGTGCAGCGCGTGGCGCCCGTCATCCGGCGGATGGGCGAGCTGTGAGCCGCCCCGAGACCCCTGCTCAAGGAGTAGTCCCCATGTCCCAACCGGAAGCGGGCCGAGGCGCCTCGGTGCGCCGCGTGCTCGCGGTGATCCCCGCGCGCGGCGGCTCCAAGGGCGTGCCCGCGAAGAACCTCCTGCCCGTCGGCGGCGTCCCACTGGTGTCCCGCGCGGTGCGCGAGTGCCTCGCCTCCCGGCTGGTCACCGACGTCGTCGTCTCCACCGACGACCAGGCCATCGCCGCCGCCGCCCGCGAGGCGGGCGCGGAGATCGTGCTGCGCCCCGCCGCCATCGCCGGGGACACCGCGACCTCCGAGGCCGCGGTGCTGCACGCCATGGACGCCCACGAGGCCCTGCACGCAGCGCAGGTGGACGTGGTGCTGCTGGTGCAGTGCACCAGCCCCTTCATCATCCGCGAGGACGTGGACGGGGTCGTCGAGTCCATCGCGGAGAACGGCGCCGACACCGCGCTGACCGTGGCCCCGTTCCACGGCTTCGTGTGGCGCGACGCGGAGTACGCCGAGGACGCAGTCACGGCCGGGAGCGTCGCGGAGTCCGACGCGGCCGTCGGCGGCGGCTACGGCGTCAACCACGACAAGTCCTTCCGCCCGCGCCGCCAGGACCGCCCCCAGGACTTCCTGGAGACCGGCGCCGTCTACGGCATGGACGCGCTCGGCTTCCGCAAGCACCAGCACCGCTTCTTCGGCCGCACGGAACTCGTGCGCACCGACCCCGCCCGGGTCCTGGAGATCGACGATCCGCACGACCTGGCCCGCGCCCGGGCCCTCGCGCCGCTCTTCGACGCGGACCTCCCCCAAGCTCTCGACTTCGCTCGAGCAGGGGGGACCCCCGTCGCCGCCCTCCCGACCGCCGACGACATCGACGCGGTCGTCCTCGACTTCGACGGCACCCAGACCGACGACCGGGTGCTCGTCGACTCCGACGGACGGGAGTTCGTCTCCGTGCACCGCGGGGACGGACTCGGCATCGCGGCCCTCCGCAGGAGCGGCCTCAGCATGCTGATCCTGTCCACGGAACAGAACCCTGTGGTCGCCGCCCGGGCCCGGAAGCTCAAGCTCCCGGTGCTGCACGGCATCGACCGCAAGGACCTCGCGCTGAAGCAGTGGTGCGAGGAGCAGGGCATCGCGCCGGAGCGCGTGCTCTACGTCGGCAACGACGTCAATGACCTCCCGTGCTTCGCCCTCGTCGGCTGGCCCGTGGCGGTCGCGAGCGCCCACGACGTCGTGCGCGGCGCCGCACGCGCGGTCACCACCGTCCCCGGTGGCGACGGCGCGATCCGAGAGATCGCCAGCTGGATCCTCGGCCCCTCTCTCGATTCCCTCACCAAGTAAGGACATCTCTGCCATGAGCACCAACTCCCGTATCCGCACGTTCGGTTCGCGCGAGGTCGGCCCGGACCGTCCGGTCTACGTCTGCGGTGAGATCGGCATCAACCACAACGGCGACCTCGAGAACGCCTTCAAGCTGATCGACGCCGCCGCCGAGGCCGGCTGCGACGCCGTCAAGTTCCAGAAGCGCACCCCGGAGATCTGCACCCCGCGCGACCAGTGGGACATCGAGCGCGACACCCCCTGGGGCCGGATGACCTACATCGACTACCGCCACCGCGTGGAGTTCGGCGAGGACGAGTACCGCGCGATCGACGACTACTGCAAGTCGAAGAACATCGACTGGTTCGCCTCCCCGTGGGACACCGAGGCCGTCGCCTTCCTGGAGAAGTTCGACGTCCCCGCCCACAAGGTCGCCTCCGCCTCCCTCACCGACGACGAGCTGCTGCGCGCCCTGCGTGCCACCGGCCGCGCGGTGATCCTCTCCACCGGCATGTCGACCCCGAAGCAGATCCGCCACGCGGTCGAGGTCCTCGGCTCCGACAACATCCTGATGTGCCACGCCACGTCGACCTACCCGGCCAAGGCCGAGGAGCTCAACCTGCGCGTCATCAACACCCTCCAGCAGGAGTACCCGAACGTCCCGATCGGCTACTCCGGCCACGAGACGGGTCTGCAGACCACCCTCGCCGCGGTCGCCCTCGGCGCCACCTTCGTCGAGCGTCACATCACCCTGGACCGCGCCATGTGGGGCTCGGACCAGGCCGCCTCCGTCGAGCCGCAGGGCCTCACCCGCCTCGTCCGTGACATCCGCACGATCGAGGCCTCCCTCGGCGACGGCGTGAAGAAGGTCTACGAGTCCGAGCTGGCCCCGATGAAGAAGCTGCGCCGCGTCACCGGTGTGGTCGCCGAGGCGGAGATCGCCGACGCGGCGGGCGAGCCGGTCGGCGTCTGAGAGCACCCCTCCCCACACCCCCTTACGACGGGACGGTCGTACGTCGATGAGCCCCCGCGCCGGGAACGCCGGCCCCCACACTCTCGCGTTCGTCGAGAGTCCGGTACAGCTGCTGAACGTGCTGGAGTGGGCGCACGCGCATGCGCCCGGCGTGGGGCTCACCCTCGTGGTGCTGTCACCCGTCGACCCGATGACGCGCGGTCAGCTGCGGCGGATGTCCGACCTGGCCCGCGACGAGGGGCACGAGGTGCGCTGGGAGGAGGCGCGCGGCGGCCCCATGGCGCCCTTCCAGACCATCGGCGGCCTCACGGGCCTGCTCCGCAGGGCGCGCCGGGTGGTGCTGGGGGACCCGTTCTCCCGTTACGTGCAGTTGCTGCTGACGATCACCCGCGCCCGTGACCTGGTCGTCGTCGACGACGGCACGGCCACGATGGAGTTCGTCGGCCAGCTGGCCCGGGGCGAGCGGCTGGTGCGCTGGCACCGCAAAGGCGGCCGCCCGGGCCCCCGCGACCTGATCTTCGCGCCGGTCTCCTCCTCGGCCCGCCGCCGGCTGACCCCCGGGGGCGAACGCCGGGTCGAGGTCTTCTCGTCCATGCCGGTGGAGGAGACCCCGGCCGGTGTCACCGTCACCGCAAACGACTTCGCCTGGACCCGGTCCCGCTTCGGCCCGCCCCGCATCACCAAGGGCGCCGACATGGTCGGCACGTCCCTGGTGGAGACGGGTGTCGTGGACGACGACCACTACCTGGAGGCCGTCCGCGCCCTGGCCGCGGCCCACGGTGCCACCCGCTACTTCGCGCACCGCCGCGAGAGCCCGACGAAGCTGCACCGCCTCGCGGTCGAGACGGGCTTGGAGATCGTCCGCCCCGAACTCCCCCTCGAACTGATCGCCCGCCGCGGCCCCATCGGCCGGACGATCCTCAGCTTCCCGTCCACGGTCGTCCACACCCTGCCGCTGGCCCTGTCCGGCACGGAGGTCCGCGTCGCCGTCTGCGACATCGACCCGGCATGGCTGACCGAACACGCCTCCCCCCGGGCCCAGGGCTTCCTGTCCGGGGTCACGGGGACGGCACGGGACGTGCATCGCTTGCCCAGGGTGGACTCGGGGCCGCCTGCGACTCCGGCCTCTTCGGCCTCTCCGGCCTCTCCGGCCTCTTTGGCCTCTCCGGCCTCTCCGGCCTCTCCGGCCTCTCAGACCCCTTCGGCATCTCCGGCCTCTCCGTCTTCGGTTGATCCGGCGGGCCCGACGGCTCCGGGTGGCCCGGCGGGCCCGGGGAAGATCACGGGCACGACAGGCGCGACCGGGGCGGCGGGCTCGCCAGGATCGGCCAGTTCGCCAGGGTCGGCCAGTTCGCCAGGGTCGGCCGGTTCGCCAGGGTCAGCTGGTACGTCAGGGGCAGGGCCGGCTGGTTCGCCAGGGTCAGCCGGTACGCCAGGGGCAGGGTCGGCCGGTACGCCCGGGTCCGCCGGTACGGCGAGCATGGCCGGCCCGGCGGGTGCCGCGGGCGTGGTGGCCGCGGGCTAGCGCCCGTCCGATCCGGCGACCACGGCCGGCCTGCGGGCCAGCAGGAAGGTGCGAGGACGCTTCTCCCCGTCCACGGCCTCGCGCAGCACACAGGCGTGCAGCTCCAGTCCGGCCCGCGTGAAGTGGGACGCGACGGTGTCCGGGGTGCGCCAGTAGTAGTCGAGCGAGATCTCCTGCCCGAAGCGCTCCGTGAGCCGCTCATGACCGTCCTCGTCACCGGACTGGAAGCCCAGCAGCACGGGCGCGCCCGGCACCAGCACTCGGTGGAACTCGGCGAAGACCGCGGGCAGCTGGTCGTCCGGCACATGGATGATCGAATAGAGCGCGACGATGCCGCCGAGCGTCTCGTCCGGCAGGTCCAGGGCCGTCATCGACCCGACGTGGAACCGCAGCTCCGGGTGCTCCCGGCGGGCCAGGGCCACCATGCGGGGAGAGACGTCCACCCCGAACACCGGCAGCCCGAACGCGTGCAGCCGCGCGGCCACATGCCCGGGGCCGCTGCCGATGTCGGCGACCGGGGCCTGCTTCGGCGCCCCGGCGGCCCGGACCAGATCCACGAAGGCCGTGAGAAGGGCCCGCTCCAGAGGTCTGCCCGCCAGACTGTCGGGGAACTCGGCGGCGTAGGCCTCGGCGATGGCGTCGTACGAGGCCTGGGTTGCGTGAAGGAACTCGGGGGAGTCGGCGCGCACGCGCGCACACTATCGGTGGCGCGCGCCCGGCAGGCGGACAACCCCGCGTTTCCCCGCGCGGGGCGTGGTATCCGTGGAGGAGGATGGATGAATACCGGAGCGATGACTGAGGTGTGGCCGATGTCACACTCCGGGGGGTGTGGTGACCAGCGCGGCCCAAAAGGCAGGCAGCTTACCCATCTCAGTTGATAGCTATGCGCCCGGCGGTCATATTCTCTTCCCCTAACGGGTTGAAGTTTTGTTGATCGAGGGTCAGCTGACCGCCCTGGCGCCCTACCCTTCAGAGGGTGAAGCAATTGATGTCACTGGAGTCCGAGGTCGATCTTCCCGGGGGAGCCGTGCTTCCCGGTGCGCTGCCCGACGCTCTGCGGGCCGAGCTGATCGCGTTCCGACGCGACATGCACATGCACCCGGAGCTGGGCAACCAGGAGTTCCGTACCACAGCCGCGATCAAGGAGCGGCTGGAGAGGGCGGGCCTCAAGCCCCGCGTACTCCCCGTCGGGACCGGACTCGTCTGTGACATCGGCGTAGCGGGTGAGCAGTGGGACGGGGGTCCCAGCATGCTCGCGCTGCGGGCCGACATCGACGGCCTGCCCATCCCCGACACCAAGGCCGACTGCCCGTACCGCTCGACCGTGCCCGACCGCGCGCACGCCTGCGGCCACGACGTGCACACCACGGTCGTCCTCGGCGCCGGCCTCGTCCTCGCCGAACTGCACAAGCAGGGCCTGCTGCCCCGCCCCGTCCGGCTGATCTTCCAGCCCGCCGAGGAGGTGCTGCCGGGCGGCGCCGCCGACGCCATCAAGGGCGGGGCGCTGGAAGGGGTCGGCGCGATCATCGCCGTGCACTGCGACCCCCGGGTGGACGCGGGGCAGATCGGGCTCCGTGAGGGGCCCATCACCTCCGCGTGCGACCGGCTGGAGATCGCCCTGAACGGCCCGGGCGGCCACACGGCACGCCCCCACCTGACGACCGACCTGGTCACCGCGGCCGCCCGTGTCGTCACCGACGTACCCGCCCTGGTCGGCCGCCGCTTCGACAGCCGGAGCGGACTCGCCATCACCTGGGGCCGCGTCGAGTCGGGCCACGCGCCCAACGTGATCCCGCAGCACGCCGAACTCTCCGGCACCGTGCGGTGCCTCGACATCGAGGCGTGGCGGCAGGCGCCCGACGTCGTGGTCGGCGCGATCGACGAGATCGCCAACCTCTACCGCGCCAAGTCGGAGATCAACTACGTGCGGGGAGTCCCGCCGGTCGTCAACGAGCCCGGCGTGACCGAGCTCCTGCGGGACGCCATGATCGCCCGGCGCGGCGTCGACTCCGTGGTGGGCACCGAGCAGAGCCTCGGCGGCGAGGACTTCTCCTGGTACCTGGAACACGTCCCCGGCGCCATGGCCCGCCTGGGCGTGCGCACCCCGGGCGAACTCCACGTCCGCGACCTCCACCAGGGCGACTTCGACGTGGACGAGTCCGCGATCTCGGTAGGAGTAGAACTCTTCACAGCCGCAGCCCTGGTCAACGGCCTCCGCTAGAACGCCCCCCCCCGCCTCCCGTCCAGGACCCCGGCCACGGTCCCCTTCCGCCGGCTCCGGTCCTGGCCCCCGGCCACGGTTCCAGGCCCCAACCCCGGCCCGGGCCTCGACTGCCACTCCCGGCTCCGGCCCGGCCCCCGCCTCCGGTCCGGGCCTCGGCCCGGCTCCGGCCCCTGCCCCAGTCCCTGGTTCCGGCCCCCTGGGCCGCGACTGCGGCTCGCGTGTTTCGGCTCCCGGCCCCGGCCCGGCTCCTCGGGCCTCCGGCCTCGGGTCCCGCCCCGGTCCGAGCCGAGACCCAGTCTCCGGGCCCTGCCCCAGGCCCCGGCTCCGGCCTCCGCCCTGGCCTCGACTGCGGCTCGCGGCTCGCGGCTCTCGGCGCCGGGCCCCGGTCCCGGCCCCCGCCCTCAGCCCGGGCCCCCGCGGCTCCGGCTTCCCGCCCCCGCCGCGGTCCGGGCCCGGACCCCGGCTCCGCCCCCCGGATCCACCCCGCCCGGACCACGGCTCCGAGCCCCCGGCTCCGGCCTACCCCCGGCCCTGGCCCCGGCTCCCGGCTCCCGGCCAAAACTCCTGACTCCGCCCCCCGCCCCCCGTCCTCCCGCAAAGGCGTCCTTTCCCCGCCCCCTCCGCTCCCCGCAAAACCGGGACGCCCCCGCCCCGACCACCCCCCTTCGCCCCCGTTCGAGCCCGTCGTTCACACCGGCGTAACCAACCATCGGCACGAATGGATAACGGCACTCCTGTGACCCGTTCCCAAGGGGTTCTACGCGCGTTAATGTGCGCCGCACCGAGCACCCACTGCGGGTCTTTGGAGAATGGGGAACTTCAGATGCGTCGGATTTCCAAACTGACCCGTGTCGCGGTGGGGGTCGCGTCGCTGGGGCTCGTCGCCACGGCCTGTGGCAGCACCAGCGGTGAGAGTGGCGACAGCGGCGACAAGAGCGACCGCGGCGTGGCCATCGCGTACGACGTCGGCGGCAAGGGCGACCAGTCCTTCAACGACGCCGCCTACGCCGGTCTGACGAAGGCCAAGGACGAGTACGGCTACGACACCAAGGACATCGAGCCCACCGAGGGCGAGACCGACGCCGACAAGGAGCAGCGCCTGGCCTCCCTGGCCAAGCAGGGGTACAACCCCGTCATAGGCATCGGCTACGCCTACGGTCCGGCGATGAAGGCCGTCGCCGCCAAGTACCCGAAGACCAGCTTCGGCATCGTGGACTTCGTGGTCGAGAGCAAGAACGTCGCCTCCCTCGTCTTCGCCGAGGAGCAGGCCTCGTACCTGGCCGGTGTCGCCGCCGCCAAGAGCACCAAGTCGAAGGTCGTCGGCTTCGTCGGCGGCGTGGACATCCCGCTGATCCACAAGTTCGAGGCCGGCTACAAGCAGGGCGTCCAGGACACCGACCCCAAGGTCAAGGTCGTGTCGCAGTATCTGACGCAGACCGCCGAGGAGGGCGGCTTCGCCAGCCCCGACAAGGGCAAGGCCGCCGCCGAGGGTCAGATCGAGAAGAAGGCCGACGTGGTCTACGCGGCCGCCGGTCTGTCCGGCCAGGGCGTCATCGAGGCCGCCGCCAAGGCGAAGGTCTGGGCGATCGGCGTCGACTCCGACCAGTACAAGCAGGCCGCCCTCGCGAAGTACAAGAACTCCATCCTCACCAGCGCCCTCAAGGACGTCGGAGGCGCCGTCTACGCGCTCTCCAAGTCGGTCCACGACGGCAAGCCGCTGACCGGCACCCAGACCTTCGACCTCAAGGTCAACGGCGTCGGCCTCTCCGAGTCGAACCCGGAGTACGCCAAGATCCCGGGCCTCGCGGACGCCGTGAAGAAGGCCAAGGAAGGCATCACCGACGGCTCCATCAAGGTCAAGACCGAGTAGCGGCAGCGGTCGCACAGCAGGTGAGACGGGCGGGCACCCACGGTGCCCGCCCGTCTCGCGCTTCCCGGGGCCCGGATCACCCAGCGCCACCCCCTGTTTGCGGTCGGCAACACCCCGGCCGGGACGCGGTACTGGCTTGGGCACGGGCGCATAACAAGGTGGACAGAAGGGGTTTTCAGGCAGGTCTACGCGCGTTAATCTGCGGCGAAACCAGCGCCGAAGCTGTCCAGCTGTCCATCCGGCGCTTGTACGACAGGAGCACTCACACATGCGCCGGATTTCCCGGATCACGGTCGCAGGCGCAGCGACCGCTTCCCTGGCTCTCGCCCTCTCCGCCTGTGGTAACACCTCGACCTCCGGGTCGTCCGAATCGAAGGGGGACAAGGGCCTCGCCATCGCGTACGACGTCGGCGGCAAGGGCGACCAGTCCTTCAACGACGCCGCCTACGCGGGTCTGGAGAAGGCGCAGAAGGAGTTCGGCTACAAGACCGCCGACCTGGAGCCCACCGAGGGCGAGACGGACGCCGACAAGGAGCAGCGCCTGGTCTCGCTGGCCAAGCAGGGCTACAACCCGGTGGTCGGCGTCGGCTACGCCTACGCCTCGGCCGTCAAGGGCGCCGCGGAGAAGTTCCCGGACACCACGTTCGGCATCGTCGACGACGCCACGATCAACACCAAGAACGTGGCCGACCTGGTCTTCAACGAGGAGCAGGCCTCCTACCTGGCCGGTGTCGCCGCCGCCAAGAGCACCAAGTCGAAGGTCGTCGGCTTCGTCGGCGGCGTGGACATCCCGCTGATCCACAAGTTCCAGGCGGGCTTCGCGCAGGGCGTCAAGGACACCGAACCGAAGGTCAAGGTCCTCTCCCAGTACCTGACGCAGACCGCCGAGGAGGGCGGCTTCGCCAGCCCCGACAAGGGCAAGACGGCCGCCGAGGGCCAGATCGAGAAGAAGGCCGACGTCGTCTACGCGGCCGCCGGTCTGTCCGGCCAGGGCGTCATCGAGGCCGCCGCCGCCAAGAAGGTGTGGGCGATCGGCGTCGACTCCGACCAGTACCAGCAGGAAGCCCTCGCGAAGTACAAGGACTCGATCCTCACCTCCGCGATGAAGGACGTCGCCCAGGCCGTCTACAGCCTTGCGAAGTCCGTGAAGGACGGCAAGCCGGAGACCGGTATCGTTCGTGGCGATCTGAAGACCGGCGAGGTGAGCCTGTCGAACTCCAACCCGAAGTTCGCGGACAACGCCGAGCTCCAGGAAGCCATCAAGACGGCCAAGGAGAAGATCATCAGCGGCGAGATCAAGGTCAAGAGCAGCTGACGAGCTACTGCCTGAAGCAGGTGGTAACCCCGGGGTTGCGTCCGCGGGGCGGGGTGCGGGGAGGCTGCTCCTCGTGCCCCGTTCTCGCGGGGCGCCGACCCCTTTGCATGCCGTAGGGGCGCTACGCGCGTAGACGACCCCCGTCCCCAGGAGAGTGCGTTATCAACGCGTCCAGCAGCCCTCCGGCCGGAGCGGCGGTCGACACATCGGTGACCGCCGTCGAACTCGCCGGGATCACCAAGCGTTTCCCCGGCGTCGTGGCCAACCACGACATCCACCTCAGCGTCCGCAAGGGCACCGTCCACGCCCTCGTCGGCGAGAACGGCGCCGGCAAGTCGACCCTGATGAAGATCCTCTACGGCATGCAGAAGCCGGACGAGGGCACCATCGCCGTCGATGGCGAGCAGGTGAGCTTCTCCTCGCCCGCCGACGCCATCGCCCGCGGCATCGGCATGGTCCACCAGCACTTCATGCTCGCCGACAACCTCACGGTCCTGGAGAACGTGGTGCTCGGCAGCGAGAAGCTGTACGGCATCGGCGCCAAGGCCCGCCGCAAGATAAAGGAGCTCTCCGAGCGTTACGGTCTCGGTGTCGAGCCCGACCTCCTGGTCGAGGAGCTCGGCGTCGCCGCCCGCCAGCGCGTGGAGATCCTCAAGGTCCTCTACCGCGGCGCCACCACCCTCATCCTCGACGAGCCGACCGCCGTGCTCGTGCCGCAGGAGGTCGACGCCCTCTTCGCCAACCTGCGCGAACTGAGGTCCGAGGGCCTGTCGGTCATCTTCATCTCCCACAAACTCGGCGAAGTGCTGTCCGTCGCCGACGAGATCACCGTCATCCGCCGCGGCACCACCGTCGGCACGGCCGTCCCCGCCGAGACCACCCCGCGCCAGCTCGCCGAGATGATGGTCGGCAGCGAACTCCCCACCCCCGAGACGGCCGAGTCCACCGTGACCGACCGCCCGGTCATCACCGTCGACAAGCTCCGCCTCGCGGCCCCCGGCGGCAAGGCCCTCCTCGACGACATCAGCTTCACCATCCACGCGGGCGAGGTCCTCGGCATCGCCGGCGTCGAGGGCAACGGCCAGACCGAACTGGTCGACGCCCTCATCGGCCTCAAGCACGCCGACTCCGGCACCATCGCCCTCGCCGGCGAGGAGATCACCGCCTGGCCCACCCGCAGGCGCCGTGAGCAGGGCATCGGCTACATCCCCGAGGACCGGCACCGCCACGGCCTCCTCCTGGAGGCCCCCCTCTGGGAGAACCGCATCCTCGGCCACGTCACCGAGAAGCCCCTCGCCAAGGGCGTCTGGCTGGACCCGAAGGCGGCCCAGGAGGACACCCGCCGCATCGTCGAGGCCTACGACGTGCGCACCCCCGGCATCGACGTCACCGCCGCCTCCCTCTCCGGCGGCAACCAGCAGAAGCTGATCGTCGGCCGTGAGATGAGCCACAAGCCGCGCTTCCTGATCGCCGCACACCCCACCCGGGGCGTGGACGTCGGCGCCCAGTCCGCCATCTGGGACCTCATCCGCGAGGCCCGCCGCGAGGGCCTGGCCGTGCTGCTGATCTCCGCCGACCTGGACGAGCTGATCGGCCTGTCCGACACCCTGCGCGTCATCTACAACGGCAGGCTGGTCGCGGACGCCGACCCGGCCACCATCACCCCCGAGGAGCTCGGCTCGGCCATGACCGGCGCCGCCACCGGGCACCTCGAGCACGACGAGACCCCCGAGATCTCGAAGGCCGACGCCCCCGAGTCTCCGGAAGACGAGGCCCGCTGATGAAGAAGTTCGACAAGGAGCGCGTGCTCCTCGCGGTGGCCGGACCGGTCATCGCGCTGGCCGTGGCCTTCGTGCTGAGTGCGATCGTGCTGGTCGCGTCGGGCAAGAACCCCGTCGAGCCGTTCACCGTGATGTTCGAGCAGATCGGCTTCTCGGACATCCAGGTGCTGGTCATCAACCAGGCCTCGATGTACTACATCGCGGCGCTCGCGGTGGCCATCGGCTTCCGGATGAACCTGTTCAACATCGGTGTCGACGGCCAGTACCAGCTCGCCGCCATGATGGCCGCCGTCGTCGGCGCCCACGCCAACCTGCCGGCCGTCCTCCAGATCCCGCTGCTGCTCGTGACCGCCGTCCTCACCGGCGCCTTCTGGTCCGGCATCGCCGGTGTCCTCAAGGTCACCCGCGGCGTCAGCGAGGTCGTCGCCACGATCATGCTCAACGCGATCGCCACCTCCGTGATCGCCTACCTGTGGCTGCCGGACGTCTTCGGCGTCAAGGTCGGCAACAACAACACCACGGGCGAGATGCACGAGTCCGGCTGGATCCCCGGCATCAGCATGGGCGCGGCCGGCGAGATCTACGGCCTGGTGCTGCTCGCCGTCCTGCTCGGCATCGGCTACTGGGTCGTCCTCAACCGCACCCGCTTCGGCTTCGACCTGCGCGCCTCCGGCGCCTCGACGACCGCCGCCGCGGCCAGCGGCGTCGACCCCAAGCGCATGGTGCTGACCGCCATGCTGCTCTCCGGCGGCCTCGCGGGCCTGGCCGGCCTGCCGATCCTGCTCGGCGACACCCACACCTACAGCCTGAACTTCCCCACCGGCATCGGCTTCCTCGGCATCGGCATCGCCCTGCTCGGCCGCAACAGCCCCGTGGGCATCGCCTTCGCGGCCCTGCTGTGGGCCTGGCTCGACAAGGCCTCGCCCGAACTGGACTTCCACGGCTACGACAAGGAGATCGCGGTCATCATGCAGGGCCTGATCGTGCTCTCGGTCGTCGTCTCCTACGAGGCCGTCCGCGAGTGGGGGCTGCGCCGCCAGCAGCGCCGGGTCGGCGCCGAACTGGCCGCCGGTCTCGCCCTCGGCGCCCACACCAACACCGTGAAGGAGGTGGCTGGCCGATGACCACCGCCATCTCGGCGACCGACGTCAACCAGCCCACGCTGCAGCCCGCGGCGCCCACCGGCCGCCGACTGTCGTGGCCCGTCCTGCTGCTGATCATCGCCGGAGGCCTGGCGCTCACCTCGATCGTCCGCCTCGTCACCGGCGCCGACGGCATCACCAACGTCAGCCAGATGTCCACCGCGCTCCAGCTCGCCGTGCCGATCGGCCTCGCCGGTCTCGGCGGCCTGTGGGCCGAGCGGGCGGGCGTGGTCAACATCGGCCTCGAGGGCATGATGATCCTCGGCACCTGGTTCGGCGCCTGGGCCGGATTCCAGTGGGGCCCGTGGACCGGTGTCCTGGTCGGCATCGTGGGCGGCGCGATCGGCGGCCTGCTGCACGCCTTCGTCACCGTCACCTTCAACGTCAACCACATCGTCTCCGGTGTGGCCCTCAACATCCTCGCCCTCGGCGCCACCCGCTACCTCGCGCCCCTCGCCTTCGAGGGCCACACGGGCGGCTCGGCCAAGCAGTCCCCGGCGGTGGACTCGCTCGGCCACTTCACGGTGCCGGGCCTGTCCGACGCGCTCACGGACCTCAACGCCAAGGGCTGGTTCCTGATCTCCGACGTCGCCGGTCTGCTGGGCGGCCTGGTCACCAACGTCTCCTGGCTGACCCTGATCGCCGTCGCGCTGATCCCCGCCACCTGGTGGATCCTCTGGCGCACCGCGTTCGGCCTGCGGCTGCGCTCCTGCGGCGAGAACCCGGTCGCCGCCGAGTCCCTCGGCGTCAACGTCTACAAGTACAAGTACATCGCCGTGATCATCTCCGGCGGGCTGGCCGGCCTCGGCGGTGTCTTCCTCTCCATCGTCGCCAACCCGTTCTACCTGGAGGGCCAGGTCAGCGGCCGCGGCTACATCGGCCTCGCCGCGATGATCTTCGGCAACTGGATGCCGGGCGGACTCGCCCTCGGCGCGGGCCTGTTCGGCTACACCGACAGCCTCAACCTGCGCGGCGGCTCCGCCAACGTGCACGCCCTGCTGCTGCTCGGCGCGCTCCTGCTGCTCATCGGCGCGATCTGGCTGGTGGTGCGCAAGAAGTACCTCCAGGCCGTGATCACCCTGGTCGTCGGCGCCCTGGTGTTCGCCTGGTACGCGACCACCGACGAGGTCCCGAACCAGGTCGTCTCCGCCACGCCGTACGTCATCACCCTCGTCGTCCTGGCGCTCTCCGCCCAGCGGCTGCGCATGCCGAAGGCGAACGGACTGCCGTACCGGAAGGGGCAGGGCAAGTGACCGCCGACGGCCCGGCCGTCGACTGGGAGCAGCTGCGCGCGGTGGCCCGGGACGCCATGTCCCGGGCGTACGCCCCGTACTCCGGCTACCCGGTCGGCGTGGCCGCCCTGGTCGACGACGGGCGGATCATCTCCGGCTGCAACGTCGAGAACGCCTCGTACGGACTGGGCCTGTGCGCCGAGTGCGGCCTGGTGTCGGAGCTGCACAACACCGGCGGCGGCCGGCTGACGCACTTCACCTGCGTCGACCGCGACGGCGCCCCGCTGGTCCCGTGCGGCCGCTGCCGCCAGCTGCTCCACGAGTTCGGCGGCCCGGAGCTCCTGCTGGAGACCCCGGAGGGCATCGTGCCGCTGTCCCGGATGCTGCCCCAGGCCTTCGGACCCGGCCACCTCAGCAAGTAGTCATATCCCGTACGGCCCCTCCGAGTTGGAAAGGAGGGGCCGTACGGCTTCTGGAACCCTCGGAAGGAAGCCCAAGCATGGCCATGGACGCCATCTCCGTCATCCGCACCAAGCGGGATCGCGGCGAGCTCAGCGACGAGCAGATCGACTGGGTCATCGACGCGTACACCCGCGGGGAGGTGGCCGACGAGCAGATGTCCGCGCTCGCGATGGCCATCCTGCTCAACGGCATGAACCGCCGTGAGATCGCCCGCTGGACGGCCGCGATGATCGCCTCCGGCGAGCGCATGGAGTTCTCGTCCCTGTCCCGCCCGACGGCCGACAAGCACTCCACGGGCGGCGTCGGCGACAAGATCACGCTCCCGCTGGCCCCCCTGGTCGCCGCCTGCGGCGCCGCCGTCCCGCAGCTGTCGGGCCGCGGCCTCGGCCACACCGGCGGCACGCTCGACAAGCTGGAGTCGATCCCCGGCTGGCGCGCGCTGCTCTCGAACGAGGAGATGCTGTCGGTGCTGGACGACACCGGCGCGGTAATCTGCGCGGCGGGCGACGGCCTCGCCCCCGCGGACAAGAAGCTCTACGCACTCCGCGACGTCACGGGCACGGTCGAGGCGATCCCGCTGATCGCCTCCTCGATCATGTCGAAGAAGATCGCGGAGGGTACGGGCTCCCTGGTCCTGGACGTGAAGGTGGGCACGGGCGCCTTCATGAAGACCATCGAGGACGCCCGCGAACTGGCGTCCACCATGGTCGGCCTCGGCACCGACCACGGCGTGAAGACGGTCGCGCTCCTCACGGACATGTCGACCCCGCTCGGCCTCACCGCGGGCAACGCACTGGAGGTCCGCGAGTCCGTGGAGGTCCTGGCGGGCGGCGGCCCCGCGGACGTCGTCGAGCTGACGATCGCCCTGGCCCGCGAAATGCTCGACGCGGCCGGAGTGAAGGACGCCGATCCGGCGAAGGCCCTGGCCGACGGCTCGGCGATGGACGTCTGGCGCCGCATGATCAAGGCCCAGGGCGGCGACCCGGACGCGGTCCTGCCGGTGGCGCGCGAGCAGCACGTGATCAAGGCCCCGTCATCGGGCGTCCTCACCCGCCTCGACGCCTACGACATCGGCGTCGCCGCCTGGCGCCTCGGCGCGGGCCGCGCCCGCAAGGAGGACCCGGTCCAGGCGGGCGCGGGCGTCGAGATGCATGCCAAGCCGGGCGACACGGTGACCGAGGGCCAGCCCCTCCTCACCCTCCACACGGACACCCCGGACCGCTTCGACTACGCCCTCCAGGCAGTCGAGGGCTCCTACGGCATCGCCGCCCCGGGCACGGACTTCACGGCGTCCCCGGTGGTGCTGGAACGCATCGCCTGAGCTGCGGTTTCCTCGTACGGGTGAACGGGACTGGTGGACCGCCACCGGTCCCGTTCGGCATGCTGGGACCGGTGACGCGTGACTACACTCGCGAGTTCGCCGAGAACTGAGTCACCCCAACAACGCCGCCACCACCACAAGCACCGGCACCGCCAGCACCGTCGACAACAGAATCGCCTCCCTCGCCAGGACCTCGCCCACCCGGTAGCTGCTGGCGTACGTGAACAGGTTCTGCGCCGCGGGGAGTGCCGACGTCACCACCACGTCGAGCAGCAACGCCCCGTGCAGGCCGAAGACGCCCGCCGCCAGGACCCAGGCGACCAGGGGCTGGAACACGGACTTCAGGGCCACGGCGAGGAGCACCGGGGCCCGTTCCGCGCCGCGCAGCGGGAGCGTGCTGCCGCGCAGGGAGATGCCGAAGGCCAGCAGGACCGCCGGGACCGACATGTTGCCGATCAGGGTCAGCGGGTCCATCAAGGGACCCGGCAGCGTGAGGCCCGACGCCGACACCGCCACGCCCGCCAGGGAGCCCAGCGCTATCGGATTGCGCAGCGGTGTGAGCAGACGCTGCCACAGCGGGCGCTTGTCCCCGCCCTGCGCCAGGTCCAGGACCGTCAGCGCCACCGGCGTCACCCCGACCAGCTGGAACAGCAGCACCGGCGCGACCAGCGACGCGTCGCCCAGCACGTACACGGCGATCGGGATGCCGAGGTTCCCCGAGTTGACGTAGCTGGAGCACAGGGCGCCGATCGTCGTCCGGCCCACGCCCCACCCGCGCACGGCACCCACCGCCACGAAGACACCCGCCGCCGCTGCCGTGCTCATCGCCGTGACCAGCAGCCGGTTGGAGAAGATCACCGACAGGTCGGCCTGGGCGAGCGTCGTGAAGAGCAACGCGGGGGACGCCACGTGGAACGCCAGCTTGGTCAGGACCTCGCGGCCCCCGTCGCCCAGATACCCCCGGCACCCGATCAGATAGCCGACCCCGATGACGACCGCGATGACCGCGAACCCGCTCAGCACCCCCTGCACGACGCCCCCTCACCGGCGAGGAACGCATCGGTCAGTACGGGAGGAGGAGCAGGTGCATGGAGCATGCAGCTAACACTCGGGGGAAGATCGTCCTCCGGTCAATGTGATCCTTTCGAGCACCGACAGTACGGACGGTCGCGATGAGTTACCGCCGAACGCGCGGTCTACCGATCGTGGACGCCATGACACCGCCCGTGCTCGTACTGCCCGGCCCCGCCACCCGGGACGAGGTGAGAGGGCTCAGCGACGAGGTGCGGGCACTGCTGCACGGCAGCCCTGCCCGGGTCGTGGTGTGCGATGTCGGCGACCTGGGTCCGCCGGGCCTCGCCACCGTCGACCTGCTGGCCCGGCTCCAGCTGGCCGCCCGCCGGGCCGGGGGCCGGATACGGCTGCGCGGCCCCGACCCGGCCCTACGCGCCCTCCTCGACCTGGTCGGTCTCCGCTTCGAGGTGGAGGGGCAGGCCGAAGAGCGGGAACCAGCGCTTGGTGTCGAGGAAGCAGTGGAACCCGGTGATCCGGCCGTCTGAGATCTCCAGCACCTGGACCGCCCACGGCGTGAAGCCGCCGCCCCCCTCCGGGTCCGGCTTGTACTGGGCGAACCCGGGCAGGCCGTTGACCTGGACCGGCACCAGACGGGACCCCGCGCAGGGCGCGCCGAGCGTGGTCATGAAGCCGGTGATGTCCCGTACGCCGGTCAGCCACAGGTCGAACGGCGGCATCGTCATGACCGCGTCCTCGTGCAGCAGGGCCGTCAGCGCCGTCATGTCATAGCCCTCGAAGGCCGCCACATAGCGGTCCAGCAGCTTCTGCTGGTCCTCGTCCAGCGGATCGGAGACGGCCGCGGTGGCGCCCGGCTCCTGCTGCTCGGCCAGGGTGGCGCGGGCCCGCTGCAGGGCGCTGTTGACCGACGCCACCGAGGTGTCCAGCAGCTCGGCGACCTCGGCGGCCTTCCAGGCCAGCACCTCGCGCAGGATCAGCACGGCCCGCTGCTTGGCAGGCAGCCGCTGGAGCGCGGCCATGAAGGCGAGCCGCACCGACTCCTTGGCGACCGCCGCCTCCGCCGGGTCGTCGGTCGTGGGCAGCACACGGGCGTCCGGCACGGGCTCCAGCCAGGTGTTGTCCGGCCGGGGGGACAGGGCCGCCTGGGCGAGCGGGGTGGACTCGGTCAGGTCCATCGGCCTGGCACGCTTGTTGCCGGCGGTCAGCATGTCCAGGCACACGTTGGTCGCGATGCGGTACAGCCAGGAGCGGAGGCTGGAGCGGCCCTCGAACCTGTCGTAGCTGCGCCAGGCGCGGATCATCGTGTCCTGCACCGCGTCCTCGGCCTCGAAGGAGGAACCGAGCATCCGGTAGCAGTAGCCGGTCAGCTCGGTGCGGTGTGCCTCCAGTCTGGCGTCCAGGTCCGTCGGTGTCGCCGTGCCGTTCGTCATCGTCCACCCACCCCTGTGGAATGTCTGTCACGCGCCATCGCGCCCAGTACTCCGGAAGCTACCGCAGCCCACTGACAACGGCCCCCCGAGCGCAGGAAAGCGCAGCTCGAAGCGGCAACGGGTGGTCGACGACGTTCCCCCCTGGTCGGTCTCGACCAGGGGGGAACGTCGTCTCGGCTTCGGGCTCAGGCGGCCTCGGTCAGGCAGCTTGGTCAGGCGGCTTGGTCAGGCGGCCGTGGTCAGCCGCCGCTGCACGCGTGCCGCCCGCGTGCCGAAGACCGTGATCGTCACGACTCCGAGGACGGCCAGCAGGCCGACCCCGACCGTCCCGGCCCAGCCGCCCGAGTGGAAGGCGATCGCGCCGACCGTGCTGCCCGCGCTGGAGCCGATGTAGTACGCGGACTGGTACAGGGCCGAGGCCTGCGCGCGGCCGTGCGCGGCCGTCTTGCTGACCGCCGAGGAGGCCACCGCGTGACCCGCGAAGAAGCCGCCGGTGATGAGCACCAGCCCCAGCAGGACCAGCGGCAGTGAGCCGGCCAGGGAGACCAGCAGACCCGCCGCCGTCGTACCCCCCGCCGCGTACAGGGCGCCCCGGCGGCCCATCCGGCCGACCAGGCGGCCCGCCGTCGACGCCGACACCGTGCCCACGAGGTACACCAGGAAGATCGAGCCGATGATGCCCTGGGGCAGCGAGAACGGGGCCTCGGTGAGGCGGTAGCCGATGACCGTGTACACGCCGCCGAACACCGTCATGAACAGCGCGCCGATCGCGTACAGCCGGCACAGCAGCGGGTTGGACAGATGGTCACGGACCGTACGGGCCAGCACCCGCGGGCGCAGCGAACCCGCCTTGAAGTTCGCCGGTGCCGGGAGCAGCGCCCGGAAGGCCACCGCGCAGGCCACGGCGATCGCGCCGATCACACCGACGGCGACCCGCCAGCCCCACTCCTGCGCGACCCAGCCGGTGATGACCCGGCCGCTCATCCCGCCGACGCTGTTGCCCGCGACGAACAGGCCGATCGCGGTGACCAGCGCCTTGGGGGTGACCTCCTCCGCGAGGTACGCGGTCGCCGACGCCGGCAGTCCGGCCAGGGCAGCACCCTGGAGCGCCCGCAGCGCGACCAGGACACCCAGTGACGGGGCGAAGGGCACCAGCAGTCCGAGGGTCACCGCCACGGCCAGCGAGGCCGTCATGACGGTACGACGTCCGAAGCGCTCGGACAGGGCGCTCATCGGCAGGACGAACAGCGCCAGACCGCCCGTCGCGGCGGCCACGGTCCAGCTCGCGTCGCTCGCCGCCACTCCGAAGTCTCCGGAGATCAGCGGGAGCAGCGCCTGCGTGGAGTACAGCAGCGCGAAGGTCGCGACACCCGCGAGGAAGAGGGCGAAGCTCATCCGGCGGTAGCCGGGCCCGCCCGGGCGCATACGTGAGTCGACAGCAGGGACAGAGGCATCGGCGCCCACGATGGTGGACGCCCCGGTACTGGCGGGAGACATGCTTCGAAATTACGTACGCCCCCACTGATCCGTCCAATGCATGGAACCGCCATAATCGATCCCATGGCGCATCAATCCAGCTCAGCGGCTCGGCTGTCACCATCCAGTGACACAGAAGACATGGTGATGTTGCTGGCGCCACGCCTCGCGTACTTCGCCGGCGTCGCCCGTACCGAGCACGTCACCCGGGCCGCCCAGGAGATGAACGTCCCCCAGTCGACCCTGTCCCGGTCCATGGCCCGTCTGGAGCAGGACCTCGGCGTCGACCTGTTCGCCCGGCACGGCCGCACCGTGTCCCTCACCCCGGCCGGGCGGACCTTCCTCGCCTCCGTCGAGCGGGCCCTGGCCGAGGTCGAGCGGGCCGCCGAGGAGGTACGGGCCGATGCCGACCCCGCGACCGGCAAGGTCGCCTTCGGCTTCCTGCACACCATGGGCGCCGAGACCGTCCCCGGCCTGCTCCAGGCCTTCCGCGCCGACCACCCCCGCGTCCGCTTCAGCCTCGTCCAGAACTACGGCGAGGCCATGCTCGAACGCCTCCGCGCCGGCGAACTCGACCTCTGTCTGACGTCCCCGGTCCCCGACGCCCCCGACCTGGTCGCCCGCCGCCTCGACGAGCAGAAGCTCCGCCTGGTCGTGCCCGCCGACCACCCCCTGGCCACCCGCCGCCGCGTCCGCCTGGCGGAAGCGGCCGACGAAACCTTCGTCACCCTGGAACCCGGCTACGGCATGCGCCGCATCACCGACGACCTGTGCCAGGAGGCGGGCTTCAAGCCCCGCATCGCCTTCGAGGGCGAAGAGGCGGAAACCCTGAGGGGCCTGGTGGCGGCGGGCCTGGGAGTCGCCCTCCTGCCCCCGCCGGCGGTCCCTCGCCCGGGAGTGGTGGAACTGACGGTGACGGCCCCGAGGGCGGTCCGCGAAATCGGCGTGGCCTGGCTGGAAGGCCGCCCGGACACACCGCCGGTGGCAGCTTTCAAAAGGTTCCTGCTCTCGAGGAGAGGCAGTCTGCTGCCCTAGTCGGGGGCGCGGGACCGTATCGATCTGCGGCTCGGCCGCGCGGGCGCGTGAACCATCCACAACCCGCGCCCCGAAACCCACAGGACCCTCGAACGGCACTACCGCCGCGAAGGGCTGAACCCCACAGCCAACGGCATCCGCAACCCGAGCGGCGGCGGCGCCGCGAACGCGTCCCGCACCGGCCGGGACACGGCCCTCCCGAACAAGGCCCCCATCACGAAGTCCTCGGCCAGCGCCAGCACTTCGTCCCGGTACTGGCTCAACCCGTGCCCGTCCGCGTGGACTTCGAACCGGCACACCTCCCGGTTCGCCTTCTTCGCCCGAGCCGCCAGCCGGAACGACAACTCCGGATCCGTCCGCCCGTCGTTCGTGCCGTGCACGATCAGCACCTGCCTGCCCACCAACTGCTTCACCGGTTCGGGTGATGCCGCCACGTCCTCCTCCGGCAGCCAAGGGGCGAGCGCCAGCACGGAGTTGACGGCCTCGTGCCCACCGGCGCGCAGCCCGGCCCGGCCGCCCATACCGATGCCGGCGAGGCAGACGGGGACGTCTCCGTAGCGCCGTACGACCTCGTCGGCCGCCCAGGCCGCGTCGCGCGCGAGGTTGGCCTCGCTGCCGTTCCAGCCGCGGCAGCGGTAGTGCACCACATGCGTGACGAGGCCCTCGCCGCGGCCCGCACGGGCCAGGCGGCGCCCCAGACCGCGTACGGAGGCGGTGGCCAGCAAGGGGGACGGTCTGCGGCCGGAGATCTCGTCACCGCCGGGGAGCAGCAGCACCGCGCCGCTCACCGCCGTCGGTTCCGGACCGAACGTCCTGCCCAGCCGGGCCCTGCGAACCGGCGTCGCTTGGTGTGCCATGACAGAACAGTGTCAGAAGCGCGGGTGTAGTCGACCCGTCCGCGGGGTCACCGTTACGTATCGACGGAAACGTAAAGGCGCCGAGAACGCGCCATCTACGCGCGTAGGCGTTAGAGTGCGGAAATGACGAGCCAGACCATCGCGAACACCCCGACACCGGACCAGATCCGCCGGGCGCCCAAGGTTCTGCTGCACGACCACCTCGACGGCGGCCTGCGCCCCGGCACCATCGTCGAACTCGCCCGTGACACCGTCCCCCACAGCCCGAAAGGCGTGGGAGGTGCCCCCATCTCCCAGCTCCCCGAGACCGACCCGGAGAAGCTCGGCATCTGGTTCCGGGAGGCCGCCGACTCCGGTTCCCTGGAGCGGTACTTGGAGACGTTCTCCCACACCGTCGCCGTCATGCAGACCCGCGACGCCCTGGTGCGGGTCGCCGCCGAGTGCGCCGAGGACCTCGCCGAGGACGGCGTCGTCTATGCCGAGGTGCGCTACGCACCCGAGCAGCACCTGGAAGGCGGCCTGAGCCTCGAAGAGGTCGTCGAGGCCGTCAACGAGGGCTTCCGGGAAGGGGAGCGGCGCGCGAAGGAGAACGGGCACCGCATCCGCGTCGGCGCCCTGCTCACCGCCATGCGGCACGCGGCCCGCGCGCTGGAGATCGCCGAACTCGCCAACCGCTACCGCGACCTGGGGGTCGTCGGCTTCGACATCGCGGGCGCCGAGGCCGGCTACCCGCCCACCCGGCACCTGGACGCCTTCGAGTACCTCAAGCGCGAGAACAACCACTTCACCATCCACGCGGGCGAGGCCTTCGGACTGCCGTCCATCTGGCAGGCCCTCCAGTGGTGTGGCGCCGACCGGCTGGGTCACGGCGTGCGGATCATCGACGACATCCAGGTCCACGAGGACGGCCGGGTCGAACTCGGGCGGCTCGCCTCGTACGTCCGGGACAAGCGCATCCCGCTGGAGCTGTGCCCCAGCTCCAACCTCCAGACCGGGGCGGCGTCCTCGTACGCGGAGCACCCCATCGGGCTGCTGCGCCGGCTGCATTTCCGTGCCACCGTCAATACGGACAACCGTCTCATGTCTCACACCAGCATGAGCAGGGAATTCGAGCACCTTGTCGACGCATTCGGTTACACGCTCGACGACATGCAGTGGTTCTCAGTCAATGCGATGAAATCAGCGTTCATTCCTTTCGATGAACGACTGGCCATGATCAGTGACGTGATCAAGCCGGGATATGCCGAGCTGAAATCCGAATGGCTGTTCCGGCAGACCGCTTCCACCAGCGGTTCTGTCGAATCGGCGGGCTGACCCGGGGGTAATCGGCGCACGAGGAATGCGGACGGCTTTCACAAGCCGTCCGCATTTCGATGTTTGCGGCGGACGGCGTCGCGTGTCTACGGTCACTGGACCGCTCACACACCCCGTCATTCCATTGCGAGGACGCGTTTTCATGAAGCAGTCTGCTGCCAGGTCCCTCGGCGTCGCCGCTCTCGGTGTCGCCTTCGCCGCCGCCGGTGCGGGTGCCGCCAACGCCGCCCCGGCCGTCCCGGACACCGCCCAGACGCTGGAGACCGCCACCAAGGCGCTCCCGGCGGAGCAGCTCTCCAAGACGCTCCCGGGCTCGGGTGAGACGCTGGGGCAGGGGCAGACCCTGGCCGGTACCGGTCTCGCCGCCGCCCAGCCGGCCGCCAAGGGCGCGCTCGCCCAGGGCCCGACCGGCCCGGCCGGCAAGCTGCTCGGCGGCCTGCCGACGAAGGGTCTTCCCACCAAGGGGCTTCCCACCAAGGGCCTGCCCACCAAGGGGCTCCCGACGAAGGGCCTGCCCACCAAGGGCCTGCCGGTCATCTGACCTTCCCACCAGGCGGACACACGCCGATGGGGCGCACCCCTGGACACAGGGTGCGCCCCATCGTTGTTTTCGGCGGCCGGTCGGGCGGCCGGTCACCAGGCCGTCTGTGCCTTGTTCTGCACCTTGTCCTCCGAGGGCAGCACGATCCCCAGCGCGATGTACAGCAGGAACTGCGGGCCGGGCAGCAGACACGAGACCAGGAAGATCACCCGCATCGTCGTGACGGAGGTGCCGAAGCGCTGTGCCAGCGCGGCGCACACTCCGCCGATCATGCGACCGTGGGTGGGGCGGGCGAGGCGGGACATGTGCGACTCCTTCGTGAGCGTCGGTGTGAGGCCTCGTCTCCGAGTACCCCATGCACTCCACGTTACGGAGACGAAGGGGGCAAAGCGTCGCTCCACGGGGCGATCCCGACCCTGGGAATCGTCGGGGTCCGACCCTGAGCCGGCTCCTCCGGGGGGAGGGGCGCACGGGCCAGGCGGGCGCGGGTGCGGCGGCGCAGCCAGGAGCGGCCGGCCGGGACGAGCGCGAGGTGCGCGAGGGCCACGCCCGCGGTGTTCAGGAACAGCGAGTCGATGTCGACGACCTGTCCGGGCACACCGGTCTGGAGCAGTTCGATGCCCAGCGACAACAGGGCGCCGGCGGTGACGGTGTTCAGCAGGGACGCCAGCGGCGAGACGATCAGCCTGCCGCTCGCCATGGGCAGCAGCACACCCAGCGGGGCGAGCAGGGCCAGCCCCCCGCCGATCCGCCGGGCCGCCTCGGGCCAGCCCAGGGCGAGATCGGCCCGCAGGCCGTCGAGCGGCCGCAGATTGGCCGGCATCACCCAGGGCACGTCCAACGGTCGCAGCGAGAACCAGGCGACGAACGCGAGATGTGCGACGAGGAGGACACCTCCTGTCACACGGATGCGGAACGCGGCGCTGCCGCCGATGGAGCCTTGACGCTGCACGCCCCCCTAGACGCGACCTCCGGCAGGATCGGTTCCGGGATGGCCCCCGGTACACCGGTGAGGCATGCGCCACAGCCCGCCCGGAGCCGGCCTCCTCACTCGCCGGCCGCGTCCCGGGACGGCGGTTCCGTGCTGCCCGGACGAGCCCGCACCTCGTCGGTGCACTCGTAGCGGCGCGGGGACTCGGCGCCGGGGCCGCCCAGGACCACGGACCCGTCGCCCTCGGCGGCCGCCGAGTCGGAGAACGTGCAGACGATCTGGGCGAGAGCGTACGAGGTGAGGCTGTCCGGGGCCGTGCTGAGCCGCAGCGTGTCCTCCGGGTCGCCGGCCCGGGGCCTGCCGACCGTGATGCCGCCGCGCACGTCCGTGCTGTAGCCGGCCTCCTTCTCGGCGGGCGAGGGTGGCGTGGCGAGCTGGTCCAGCAGGCCCTGCGCCACCAGGATGCGCCGCTCGGAGTCGGCGGCGCCGTCCGGGACCCGCACCGTCCGGTCGACGGTCACGAGCGAGGACCCGCACAGCAGGAACACCTGCACCGGCAGCCCCCGGGCGGCCTGCGCCGCCACGTCCGGCTCGGCGAGCGAGCACTGCACCCGCGAGGGCGCGGGGCCGAAGTTCGTCGGCACCTCCGTGGCCCGGATACCGCACCCGGCGAGCAGCACGGCGAGCGCGGGAACGGCGGCCAGCCGGCCCAGCGCCACGAGCGGCCCCCGCCGCGCGCCGGCGCCCCCGGAAGGCGCGGTCGACGATCGGCGTGTGCTCATCAGGCTCATCAGCCTCATCAGGCGTCCCCCTTCGAGTCCTCGCCCCTGGGCCGGTCGGCGTCCTCCCCGGGCTTCTGCTCGCCCTCGGCGGGCTCTTCCCCGGGTTCGGACGAGTCGCGCGGGAGCCGCAGGGTGAACACCGCACCCGAGTCGGGCGAGTTGGCCGCGGTGATCTCGCCGCCGTGGATGTGGGCGTTCTCCAGAGCGATGGACAGGCCCAGGCCGCTGCCCTCGGAGCGCGGCCGGGAGGCGCTGGCCTTGTAGAACCGGTCGAAGACGTGCGGCAGGACATCCTCGGGGATGCCGGGCCCGTGGTCCTGCACCTCGATGACCAGCGAGTCGTCGTCCGCACGGACGGACACCCGCACCGGGGAGCCGCCGTGCTTGAGCGCGTTGCCGATGAGGTTGGCCAGGATGACGTCCAGCCGACGCGGATCCAGCCGGGCGTGCAGGCCCCGCTCGGCGTCCAGCTCGACCGCGTCCAGCCAGGCACGGGCGTCGATGCACGCGGTGATCTGGTCGGCGATGTCGACGTCGTCCAGGACGAGCCGGGCGGTCCCCGCGTCGAAGCGGGTGACCTCCATCAGGTTCTCGACGAGGTCGTTCAGGCGCCGCGTCTCGCTGACCACCAGCCGTACGGCGGGCTCGATCATCGGGTCCATGCTCCCGGTCTCCGCCTCCAGCTCCTCCTCCAGCACCTCCGTCACGGCGGTGATCGCGGTGAGCGGTGTCCGCAGCTCATGGCTCATGTCCGCCACGAACCGCCGCGACGCCTCGTCCCGCGCGGCCATGTCGGCGACCCGCTTCTCCAGCGCCTCGGCCGCGCTGTTGAACGTCACGGACAGATCGGCGAGTTCGTCGGTACCGGACACCCTGAGCCGGGTGTCCAGCTTCCCCTCGCCGAGCCGCCGCGCGGCCGTCCCGAGCCGCTGCACCGGCTTCAGCACGGTCGTCGCCGCGGCCTGCGCGAGCAGCGCCGAGCCGATCAGCGCGAGCCCCGTGGCGATCCCCAGCGACCAGGCCAGCGAGTTCAGGTCCTTGGCCTCCGGCTCCAGCGACTTCAGCATGTAGCCGGTGGGACCGCCGCCGATCACCCGCGTCCCGGCCACCAGGTACGGAGTGTCGTGGTCGACTATGCGCTGCCAGTACAGGTGGTACGGGTGCTTGTTGTTCGCGTCGACCTTCTGCGTCCTGTTCACCGCCGTGCGCAGCGAGGCCGGAACGTCCCGCAGCGAGAAGCCGTTCAGCCCCCCGGAGCTGCCGTAGACGGTCCTGCCGTCGGCGTCGGTGGCGACCAGCAGCACGCTGAAGCGCTGGTCGCTGCCCGCCATCTGGCCCGCGGTGTGCTGCAACTCGTCCTGCGTCGGTCGCTCGGGCAGCGCACCCGCCCGGTTCTGCATCTCCTGCTCGAAGTCGCGCAGCACCGCGTCCTGGGCGCGCGTCAGCACGGCCTCACGGTTGAGCCAGTACGCGATACCGGACGCGGACACGGCGGCCGTCAGCGCCACCAGGCCGAACACGACGACCAACCGCAGCCGCAGGCTCGTGAAACGCAGCCGCGACCAGACTCCCTTGCGCGCCGCGGTCCAGCCGCGGCCTCCCCCCTGATGCCCCCGTGTCACTGAGGCGGGTCCAGCCGGTAGCCGACACCACGCACGGTACGGATCAGCGTCGGCGAGGACGGCACGTCCTCGACCTTGGCGCGCAGCCGCTGGACACAGGCGTCCACGAGCCGCGAGTCGCCCAGGTAGTCGTGCTCCCACACCAGCCGCAGCAGCTGCTGCCGGGACAGCGCCTGCCCCGGCCGCCGGCTCAGCTCCAGCAGCAGCCGCAGCTCGGTCGGCGTGAGCTGGAGGTCCTCGCCGTTCTTCGTCACCGTCATCGCCGAGCGGTCGATGACGAGACTGCCGAACGACGCCGCGTCGTTGGACTCCCGCTCGCCGCGCCGCAGCACGGCCCGGATCCGGGCGTCCAGCACCCGCCCCTGCACCGGTTTGACGACATAGTCGTCGGCGCCGGACTCCAGCCCGACCACCACGTCGATGTCATCGTTGCGCGCGGTCAGCAGGATGATCGGCAACTGGTCCGTGCGCCGGATGCGCCGGCACACCTCGAACCCGTCGATGCCGGGCAGCATCACGTCCAGCACGATCAGATCCGGCCGCTGCTCACGGAGCAGCTTCAGACCGTCCTCACCACTGGCAGCGGTCGCCACGCGGTGACCCTGGCGCGTCAGAGAAAGCTCCAGGGCCGTCCGGATGGCGTCGTCGTCCTCGATCAGCAACAGGGAAGGCACGGGCTCATTCTGGCCCATGGAGGGGGCGGGGTTCGACCTGTGGGCCGAGATCACGGCCGCGCCTGCCGCCGACGCCTGTGAACGAACCGTGGCCACACGGTGGCCGACCCCTGTGACAGGTCTGTGACAGTCGACGGACACGGCGATGAAAGTGCCGAGGCAAGCTTTTCGACACAAGCAAGGAAGCCCGCCCGACCGGCGGGCCGCACACCGGAAGTCCACGACGGGGGGCGCGAGATGAACACGCTGCACGGCACCACCACCAGCGCAGTGATCACGCGTCTGCACGACGTGAACCGGGGTTCGGAGAAGTCCGGTGCCGTGAGCGGGCGGGGGTGCGCTCGCGGCACCGGGCGTCAGCACACCGGTTACATGACGGTGGTTGACGCTCGCACGGGGGAGAGCAAGGCTCACGGGGGAGCCGCGTACAGGGAGGAATCGGGGGAGCGCTGCTCGCTGTCGGAGGCGGAGTTCACCGCCTACGTCCAGGAGCGCCGCGCCTCCCTGTACGCCACCGCCTACCACCTCACCGGCGACCGCTTCGAGGCCGAGGACCTGCTGCAGAGCGCGCTGTTCTCGACCTACCGGGCGTGGGACCGGATCAGTGACAAGGCGGCGGTCGGCGGATACCTGCGCCGCACCATGACGAACCTGCACATCAGCGCCTGGCGGCGCCGCAAGCTCAACGAGTACCCGACCGAGGAACTGCCGGAGACGCCCGGCGACACGGACGCGATGCGCGGCACCGAGCTGCGCGCGGTCCTGTGGCAGGCGCTCGCCCGGCTCCCCGAACTCCAGCGCACCATGCTGGTCCTGCGCTACTACGAGGGCCGCACGGACCCGGAGATCGCGGACATCCTCGACATCAGTGTCGGCACGGTGAAGTCCAGCATCTGGCGGTCGCTCCGCCGGCTGCGCGAGGACGAGGTCCTCAGCTTCGGCCGTGACGAGGAGGACGCCTTCGGCGAGCTCGTCGCCTGAAGGCTGGGGGGGGAGCACCACAAAGGGTCACGGGGGAACGGGGCCCGACGGGGGGAACCGCGCGGACGCTGGGGGGCGTCCGCGCGGGAGAGCGGGGGGACACGGGGGAGCGGGACTGGAGGGCCGGGGGGTCCGTCCAGTCCCGCTTCATTTTCGTGCCCGCTTCTCTGCGCCCTCGTCGCCTAGGCGGCTGTACGCAGGCTCGCGCACCGGCCCGCCGCCGCGGCCGCCAGCCGGCCCATCGCCTCGTCCCGGTCGCAGGCGTACGCGCCCAGCGCGGTCTGGTGGGCGACGATCGAGCGCTCCTGACGCATCAGGCGCCAGCCGCGGCGCAACAGGAACGGCACCGACTTGCGGCCCTCCTTGAGGTCCCGCAGGAAACGGCGGCGGAACGTCTTCACGGGGCCGCGGCTCAGGCACAGCGCGTCGGCGAGGACGCCGAGCTCCTGGCAGCGCGTGATGATCTCCGCCGCGAAGACGCCCTCCGCGATGAACAGCGGGGTCCGGCCGATGTCGACCGTCTCCTCGCCGGTGCGGGCGCTCAGCGCGAGGTCGTAGACGGGGGCGTCCGTACGGCCGGTGCGGCACAGCCGGGCGATCGCGGCGACGGCGGTGTCCGCGTCCCACGAGTGCGGATGGTCCCAGTCGATGTCGGAACTCCCCGCCACCAGAGGCAGTGTCGGGTCGTCGCCCTCCTTGTAGAAGTCGTCGAGCCGCAGCACCGGGAGGCCGGAGCGGGCCGCGAGGAGGGACTTGCCGGAGCCGGAGGGGCCGCAGAGCAGCACGACTCGCGTCGATATGGGCAGTGGGGAACTCACGGGACACCAGTGTGAGGCATCCGGCGGGCACCGTACGACCCCGAAGGTCGCCTTTGATGCGCGCGTCACATCTCAACTACCCTGTGCTCCGACTCGATTACCCAGTGCGTCTGAAGGTGGCAGTGATGGCCCGACACGTCTCTCCCAAGAAGCCGACCGCCCGGCGCGTCCTGGCCGTCCTCGCCACCGCGGGCGTGGCGCTGGGGGCCGGCACGGCGTCGGCCGCGGCGGGGACCGACTCGGTCCTGAAGACCGTCGGCACCTCGCTCGGCAAGACCGACCCCGAGTCCGGCCTGCGGACCACGACCGACACCGTCGACCACGTCACCGCCCCCGCCACCGGCCTCAAGCCCAACCCCCTCGCCGGCACGGGAGTCGACCCGCTGGACAACGGTGTCGGCACGAAGGTCGCCGACTTCAAGCCGGTGGAGTCCAGGGAGGTGACGGACCCGGTGGCCCAGGCGCCGACGGTCGGGGACACCCTGGCGCCGGGCCAGGTCACCAGGCGGATCTCCGGGTAGTTCACCGGCCCCGCAGCGGGACCTCCCGGACCAGCCAGGACACCGCGAACGCCACCGCGCACAGCGCGGCCGTGCCGAGCGCGACCCCGTGCAGACCGTTCACCACGCCCGCCCGGAAGGCCTGCTGGACCGGATCCGGCAGGTCCCGCAGCAGTTCGGGCGTGAGTTCCCGGCCGGTCAGCCGTGCGCCGTCGGCGCCCAGCCGGTCCGTGACGCCGTCCGTGAGCCGGCCGGTGTAGACCGAGCCGAGGACGGCGACCCCGAGCGAGCCGCCGATGGTGCGCAGCAGCGTCTGGGTGCCACTGGCCGCCCCCATGTCGCGCGGTTCCGCACTGTTCATCGTGATGAGCATCGTCGGCTGCATCAGGCAGCCGATGCCCACGCCGAGCACCAGCGTCAGGCCGGAAGCCACCGGCGCCGGCGTGGCCGTGGTCAGCGTCAGCAGGGCCAGCGCCCCGGCCGCGGCCAGCGCGCCGCCCGCGATCGGATAGCAGCGGTAGCGGCCCCCGGCACCGACCCGCCGGCCGATCGCCAACTGGGCGCCCATCATGCCCAGCATCAGCGGGAGCAGCAGCAGACCGCTCCCGGTGGACGACATGCCCCGGACGAACTGCAGGTACTGCGGCAGATAGCTCGCCGCCGCCAGCATGGCCGCACCCGTGACGAAGCTGATGACCTGCGCCACCGAGAAGTTGCGGTCGCGGAACAGCCGGGGCGGGATCACCGGCTCCGGGGCGCGCCGCTCGACCCGGACGAAGGCGGCCAGCGCGCCGGCGCAGACCAGGGCGAGCCCGATGATCTGCGGTGACGACCAGGCGTACGTCGTCCCCGCCCAGCTCCCCAGCAGCGTCAGGGCGAGGATCGCGCAGGTCAGCAGCCCGGCTCCGGCGAAGTCGATCCTGGCCACGGCACGGGGGTCGCGCAACCGCACCCCGAAGCCGATGAGGGCGAGTGCCAAGGCGCCGACCGGGACGTTGACGTAGAAGACCCAGCGCCAGTCCAGCCGGTCCGTCAGGAAGCCCCCGACCAGGGGGCCGCCGATCATCGCGGCCGGCAGCAGCACCCCGATCAGGGACTGCGCACGCCCGGCCTCCGCCGGTGTGAGCAGGGTGCCGATGAGGGCGAGCGCGCCGACGAACAGCCCGCCCGCACCGATCCCCTGGAGGGCCCGGAAAGCGATCAACTGCCCCATGTCCTGGGCGAGTCCGCACAGCACGGAGCCGACGAGGAAGACGGTGATGGAGGTGAGGTAGGTGCGCTTGTGGCCGTACAGGTCGCCGAGCTTGCCCCAGATGGGCGTGGTGACGGCGGTGGTGAGCAGGTAGCCCGTGATCACCCAGGACAGGTGGTCGAGGCCGCCCAGCTCGCCGACGATGGTGGGCAGCGCCGTGCCGACGACGGTTCCGTCGAGCGTGGCGAGCACGATGCCGAGCAGCAGGCCGAGGACGACGATGCGGGAGGGCGGGGCGTCCGGGAGGGCCGGCTGCGCCGTGCCCGCGGACGCGGCCGGGGCGTCACCGCCGCGGGACTCGGCGGTCATGCGACGTAGGCGCGGACGGTCTTGGCGTCCCGCAGAGCGTGGCCCCACCAGGCGAGCTGGTCGAGCAGGGCCTTCGCCGCCGTGTCGGCGGCGGGGTCCGTGCAGGTGCCGTCCGCGTCGAAGCAGCTCCAGGCGTTGTGGAAGCTGACGGTGTTGCGGATGGTCGTGGCGTTCACCTCGGCCATGACGACCCGCAGCTGTTCCACCGCGCGCAGACCGCCGGACAGGCCTCCGTACGAGACGAAGCCGACCGGCTTGCCGTGCCACTGCTCGCCGTGCCAGTCGATCGCGTTCTTCAGGGACGCCGGGAAGCTGTGGTTGTACTCGGGCGTGACGAGGACGAAGGCGTCGGCCGCCGAGAGTCGCGGTGAAATGAGGGCGAGCTGCTGCTGCGTGCCGGGCGGTAGCTGCCCGCCGAATGCCGGGAGCACCGTCGGGAGGGGTGTCTCGACGAGGTCGACGACATCGGCACGCAGATCGTCGCGCTGGTCGAGGTGGCCGGTCAGCCACTTCGTCACGACGGGTGCGAAGCGTCCCTCCCGGTCGAGCCGACGAGGACCGCGACGCGGAGCGGTTCGGTGGTGGCGGGCATGGGTCTCCCCCTGGATGTGTACGGCGTATCTCTATGCGTACAACGTACACACAGATGTGTACGCCGTCTACTGGCCATACGCTGTACACGACATTGCAGGACGGGAGAGGAGAGGCCGTGGCGGTCGGGAAGAAGCCGGGCGAGGAGAGCGGGGCCGAGGCGCCCTCGCTCTGGGAACGCATGGAGCGGCCCGCCCCGACGCCCCGCACCTCTCTGACACTGGACCGGATCGCGGCCGCCGCGGTCGAGATCGCCGACGAGGAGGGCGGCGCCGCCGTCACCATGCGCCGCCTCGCGACCAAGCTCGGCGTCGCGCCGATGGCCGCCTACCGGCACGTGGGCGGCAAGGACGACCTCTGGGCCCTCATGATCGACCGGGTCTCGCGGGACCTGGCCGTACCGGAAGGCACGACGGACTGGCGGGAGGTGCTGCGCTCCTACGCCCTCCAGACCCGGGAGCTGATGCTCGCCCACCCGTGGATGGCGGCCATGCCCACCCCGGTGATCATGCTGACGCCGTCGCGGATGGCCGTGGCGGAACGGCAGTTGGCCGCGCTCACCGTCTGCGGCCTGGACGCCGACTCGGTGATGGCCGCCTTCCGGGCCGTCACCTCCTTCGTGCACGGCTCGGCCCAGACCGAGATCGCCATGCGCGACTACCAGGAACGCAACGGCTGGACCAGCGGCGACGAGACGCGGCAGGCCCTCGCCCCGCAGATGCGCTACCTGGTGAGCACGGGCCGCTATCCCACCTTCGAGCAGTACGCCCTCAACGCGTCCCGCAAGGACGACCGGGCCTGGGAGTTCGAGTTCGGTCTCGACTGCGTGCTGGACGGGATCGCGCAGCGGCTCGGCATCTGACGGGCAGCGCCCGCGCACGGGAGAAGCCCCGGCCCTCCTGGACGGAGGAGGACCGGGGCTTCCGCATCGAGAGGGCGGGGGCGGGGCTAGTACGAGGAACCCGACGCGCCCAGTGACCCCGTGGGGTGCCAGACCGTTTTCGTCTCCAGGAACGCCGTCATGCGGTCGATGCCGGGAGTCTCCGCGTAATCCACAGGCTGTGGACGCAGGACGCGCTTGAGGTTGTCGGCCGCGGCGATCTCCAGCTCCTTCGCCAGTTCCTCGTCGGCGCCCGCGAGGTCGATCGCGTTGACGTCCTGGTGGGCGGCGAGCGGCGTCGCGATCTCCGCCGTGCGGCCCGAGAGGACGTTGACCACGCCGCCCGGGACGTCCGAGGTGGCCAGCACCTCGGCCAGGGACAGCGCGGGCAGCGGGGACTTCTCGCTCGCCACCACGACCGCCGTGTTGCCGGTCGCGATCACCGGGGCCAGCACCGACACCAGGCCCAGGAACGACGACTCCTGGGGGGCCACGACAGCCACGACGCCCGTCGGCTCGGGGGAGGAGAGGTTGAAGTACGGGCCCGCGACCGGGTTGCCGCCGCCGACCACCTGGGCGATCTTGTCCGTCCAGCCCGCGTACCAGACCCACCGGTCGACGGCCGCGTCCACGACCGCCGCCGCCTTGGACTTCGACAGGCCCTCGGCGTCGGCCACCTCACGCGTGAACTGGTCGCGGCGGCCCTCCAGCATCTCGGCGACGCGGTAGAGGACCTGGCCGCGGTTGTACGCCGTCGCCCCGGACCAGGCGCCGAACGCCTTGCGGGCCGCGACCACCGCGTCTCGGGCGTCCTTGCGGGAGGAGAGCGGCGCGTTCGCCAGCCACTTGCCCTTCGAGTCGCTCACCTCGTACACCCGGCCGCTCTCGGAACGCGGGAACTTCCCGCCGACGTACAGCTTGTAGGTCTTGAACACCGACAGTCGTGCATCAGACATCGAGGTACGCCTCCAGGCCGTGGCGGCCGCCCTCGCGGCCGAAGCCCGACTCCTTGTACCCGCCGAACGGCGAGGTCGGGTCGAACTTGTTGAACGTGTTGGACCAGACGACACCCGCGCGGAGCTTGTTCGCGACCGCCAGGATGCGCGAGCCCTTCTCCGTCCAGATGCCGGCGGAGAGGCCGTACGGCGTGTTGTTCGCCTTGGCGACCGCCTCGTCCGGGGTGCGGAAGGTCAGGACCGACAGCACCGGGCCGAAGATCTCGTCGCGGGCGATCCGGTGCGCCTGGGTGACGTTCGTGAACAGCGTCGGGGCGAACCAGTAGCCGGCGGCGGGGAGCTCGCAGGCCGGGGACCAGCGCTCGGCGCCCTCCGCCTCGCCCTGCTCGACGAGCGAGGTGATACGGGCCAGCTGCTCCTCGGAGTTGATCGCGCCGATGTCCGTGTTCTTGTCCAGCGGGTCGCCGAGACGGAGCGTGGACAACCGCCGCTTCAGGGACTCCAAGAGCTCGTCCTGGATCGACTCCTGCACCAGCAGGCGGCTGCCGGCGCAGCAGACCTGGCCCTGGTTGAAGAAGATGCCGTTGACGATGCCCTCGACGGCCTGGTCGATCGGAGCGTCGTCGAAGACGATGTTGGCGCCCTTGCCGCCCAGTTCGAGCGTGAGCTTCTTGCGCGTACCGGCGACCGTACGGGCGATCTCCTTGCCGACGGCCGTGGAGCCGGTGAAGGCGACCTTGTTCACGTCCGGGTGGGCCACCAGCGCGGCGCCGGCGTCGCCGTAGCCGGGGATGATGTTGACGACGCCCTTCGGCAGGCCCGCCTGGCGGCAGATGTCCGCGAAGAACAGCGCCGAGAGCGGGGTGGTCTCGGCCGGCTTGAGGACGACCGTGTTGCCGGTGGCGAGCGCCGGGGCGATCTTCCACGCCAGCATCAGCAGCGGGAAGTTCCAGGGGATGACCTGGCCCGCGACGCCCAGCGGCTTCGGGTTCGCCCCGAATCCGGCGTGGTCGAGCTTGTCCGCCCAGCCCGCGTAGTAGAAGAAGTGCGCGGCGACCAGGGGGAGGTCGGCGTCCCTCGTCTCCTTGATCGGCTTGCCGTTGTCGAGGGTTTCGAGGACGGCCAGCTCGCGGGAGCGCTCCTGGATGATCCGCGCGATGCGGAACAGGTACTTGGCGCGCTCCGAGCCGGGCAGCGCCGACCACTTCTCGAAGGCCCTGCGCGCGGCCTTCACCGCACGGTCGACGTCCTCCGCACCGGCCTGCGCGATCTCGGAGAGGACCTCCTCGCTCGACGGGGAGACGGTCTTGAAGACCTTGCCGTCCGCCGCGTCCGCGAACTCACCGTCGATGAACAGGCCGTACGAGGGCGCGATGTCGACGACCGAGCGGGACTCGGGGGCCGGGGCGTATGCGAATACCGAGGGCATCTTTTCCACAGTCATGGGGGCTCAGTCCACCGTCACGTAGTCGGGACCGGAGTAGCGGCCGGTGGCCAGCTTCTGGCGCTGCATCAGCAGGTCGTTCAGCAGCGAGGAGGCGCCGAAGCGGAACCAGTGGTTGTCCAGCCAGTCCTCGCCGACGGTCTCGTTGACCAGGACGAGGAACTTGATGGCGTCCTTGGAGGTGCGGATGCCACCGGCCGGCTTCACGCCGACCTGGATGCCGGTCTGGGCGCGGAAGTCACGCACCGCCTCCAGCATGAGGAGCGTGTTCGCCGGGGTCGCGTTGACGGCGACCTTCCCGGTGGACGTCTTGATGAAGTCCGCACCCGCCAGCATGCCGAGCCAGCTCGCGCGGCGGATGTTGTCGTACGTCGACAGCTCGCCCGTCTCGAAGATGACCTTCAGGCGCGCGGACGTCCCGCAGGCCTCCTTCACGGCCGTGATCTCGTCGTACACCTTCAGGTACCGGCCCGCGAGGAACGCCCCGCGGTCGATGACCATGTCGATCTCGTCGGCACCCGCGGCGACGGCGTCGCGGACGTCGGCCAGCTTGACGTCGAGCGCGGCGCGGCCGGCCGGGAACGCCGTGGCGACGGAGGCGACCTTCACGGTGGAGCCGGCGACGGCCTCCTTGGCCGCGGCCACCATGTCGGGGTAGACGCAGACCGCCGCCGTGGCGGGCGTCGTACGGTCGGTCGGGTCGGGGTGGACCGCCTTCGCGCCGAGCGCCCGGACCTTGCCCGGGGTGTCCGCGCCTTCCAGCGTCGTCAGGTCGACCATCGAGATGGCGAGGTCGATGGCGTACGCCTTCGCGGTCGTCTTGATCGAACGGGTACCGAGGGAGGCCGCACGCCCCTCCAGTCCGACCGCGTCGACGCCGGGGAGCCCGTGAAGGAAGCGGCGCAGCGCGCTGTCGGACGCGGTGACGTCCTTGAGGGGGTGAGCTGCGGTGAGTGCAGTACTGGGCATGGTCACCAGACGAGCATATCTACGCGCGTAGCGGCTGTACAGCCCCCGGGCTTGCCCGGGCGGGAGCGGGGAGTGGAACCAGGGGGCCGGGGCCCGGGCCGGGACGGGTCCGGCAGAATCGAGGCATGACGAGCCCCGAGCCCCAGTCACCAGCGCCGCAGCCCGAGTCCAAGGACCGGGTGTACCGCTCGGCCCCGGCCATCGCCGGTGGTGTGCTGCTGCTCGCCCTCACCGCGTGGCTCGGCATCGACGCGGTGATCTCGGGCGAGGGCCGCACGCCCTGGCTGGCGCTCGCACTGATGCTGCTCATCGTGCCGCTGGTCGTCGCCTTCACCCTGCGGCCCGCCGTGTACGCCGGCGATGACCGGCTGCGCATACGCAACCCCTTCCGCGCCGTCACGCTGCCCTGGGGCCGGATCGCCTCACTGAAGTCCGCCTACTCGAACGAGGCCGTCACCGAGTCCGGCACCAAGTACCAGCTGTGGGCCGTCCCCGTCTCGCTGCGCGCCCGCAAGAAGGCCGCGCGGCGTGAGATGCGGGCCTCGGCGCAGGCGCGGCGAGCCATGGGGCGGGACGAGGGGCGGGGCAGTGCGCTCGGGATGGGGGTGGGGCTGGGGGCCGCGAGCGGCCACGGCCAGGTCTCCGACGGGCCCGCACGGGCGGAGACCGACCGCATCATGGACGAGCTGCGCGGGCTGCACGAGGCGCGGCGCGAGGCGGAGACGGCCCAGGGCGAGGTGACCGTCCGGTGGGCGTACGAGGTCGTGGCGCCTGCGGTTGCCGGGGCGGTGCTCGTTGTGGTTCTGCTGCTTGTGGGGTGACGGCAAGCAGGCGAAAAGGGGTGGAGTGGTGAGAGGGCCGCTGCCTACTGTCGCGGGATGAGTACTCGTACCTTCCGTGTCATCGTGCGCGGGGTTTTCGACGGACTGAGCGACGATCAGCGGGCCGAGCTGCTGGGCCGCGCCGCCGAGCACGACATCCTCCGCGCGGCCTTCACGCCCGAGGGGAACCTCACGTACGACCTCGCCGCCCGGCCCGCCTTCACCTTCCGCTTCCTGGACTCCGGGGAGGCCGAGGAGGACATCCTGGAGGCCACCGAACGGGCCGAGGAGGCCGCCCGGGCGTGGCTCGGTGAGCGCGGGTACGGCTACAAGAACCTTCGGTCGCAGGCCGAGGACCTCTCGCAGGCGCCGTTGGGGAAGCGGCAGCGGCGGGAGGCTGCCCGGAAGGGCGGGTGAGGCTGCGGGTATTCGGTGGTTCGGTGGTTTGGTGGTTGGGTGGGGTGCCCGTGTCGGGCACCCCGGTGGGGCTCAGATACCGGCCGCCGTCGACAGGTCCCGTTTGATCGACTCCAGGACGTCCGTCGCCTTCGCGCGGGCCGCCGGGAGGTCGGCGGGGGTCGCGACCGGGATCACGACCTCCAGGTAGCACTTCAGCTTCGGCTCCGTCCCGCTCGGGCGGACGATCACCCGGGCGCCGTCGAGCGTGTAGCGAAGGCCGTCGGTGGGCGGGAGGCTGTCCGTGCCCCGGGTGAGATCCTCGGTGCGGGTGATCGGCAGGCCGGCGAGTTCCGTCGGGGGCTGTTCGCGCAGGCGGCGCATCGCGGCGGCGATGAGCGACAGGTCCTCGACGCGCACCGAGAGCTGGTCCGTCGCGTGCAGACCGTGGTCCACGGCCAGGTCGTCGAGGAGGTCCTGCAGCGTGCGGCCCTCCTCCTTGAGGACGGAGGCCAGCTCCGTGATCAGGAGCGCGGCCGTGATGCCGTCCTTGTCGCGTACGCCGTCGGGGTCGACGCAGTAGCCGAGCGCCTCCTCGTAGCCGTAGCGCAGGCCCTCGGCGCGGGCGATCCACTTGAAGCCGGTGAGGGTCTCGACATGCGGGAGGCCCGCCTTCTCGGCGATACGGCCGAGGAGAGAGGACGAGACGATCGACTCGGCGAAGGTGCCGGTCGCTCCCCGGCGGACCAGGTGGGCGGCGAGGAGCGCGCCCACCTCGTCGCCACGGAGCATGCGCCAGCCGTCGCTGTCGCCGTCGCCGCCGCCGTTGCCGTCCCGTACGGCGACGGCGCAGCGGTCGGCGTCCGGGTCGTTGGCGATGATCAGGTCCGGGGCGGTCTTGCCGCGGCGTGCCGTCGCGAAGGCCAGGTCCATCGCGCCGGGCTCCTCCGGGTTGGGGAACGCGACGGTCGGGAAGTCGGGGTCGGGGTCGGCCTGCTCCGTGACGAGGGCCGGTTCCGGGAAGCCGGCCCGGGCGAAGGCGGCGAGGAGGACGTCCTTGCCGACGCCGTGCATCGCCGTGTACACCGTGCGGGCGGTGCGGGGGGAACCCTTGGACAGTACGGCGTCGGTGCGGGCGAGGTAGGCGTCGAGGACGCTGTCGTCGAGGGTCTCCCAGCCTTCGGTGGGGCGGGGGACGGTGGTGAGGGAGGGGACCGCGGCGATCTCCGCGGCGATGTCGGCGTCGGCCGGCGGGACGATCTGGGAGCCGTCGCCGAGGTAGACCTTGTAGCCGTTGTCGCGGGGCGGGTTGTGGCTGGCGGTGACCTCCACGCCGGCGACCGCGCCGAGGTGCCTGATCGCGAAGGCGAGGACGGGGGTGGGGAGGGGGCGGGGGAGGACGGCTGCGCGGAGGCCGGCGCCAGTCATGACGGCGGCGGTGTCCCGGGCGAAGTCGTGTGACTTGTGGCGGGCGTCGTAGCCGATGACGACGAGGCCGTTCTGGTGGCCCTGCTTCTTGAGGTACGCGGCGAGGCCGGCGGCGGCGCGGATGACGACCGAGCGGTTCATGCGCATGGGGCCGGCGCCGAGTTCGCCGCGGAGGCCGGCGGTGCCGAACTGGAGGGTGCCGGAGAAGCGGGCGGCGAGTTCGGTGTGGTCCTGGGCGTCGATGAGGCGGGCGAGCTCGGTGCGGGTCTCCGGGTCGGGGTCCTCGGTGAGCCACGCCTGGGCCTGTGCGATGAGTTCGTCGTGCACGGTGTGGGGTCAGCCTCTCCGGTGTCGGGTGGGGTGGGGGTGCGTGCTTGCGCCTGGGGGCGGGGTGGGTGGGTCGGGGCCGCGCCGGGGGGTGTCCGTCCTCGGAACGGCGCGACCAGGTCACCTACCGACTGACTGGCATTACACGCGCCGCCCACTGCGGGCGGACACCCCCCGACACGGCCCCTCACGCGCGTCGGCGGCTGCGGGAGCAGCCCGCCCCAGCTGCGGGCATGCGTGCCGCTAGGGGCGATGGGGGTCCCCCCTGCTCGAGCGAAGCCGAGAGCTTGGGGGAGGGTGGGCGCAGCGGCACCTCGCTCCGCCGAGCTGCGCAACGCCCCGGCCCCGGCAACAACGCGGGGTTGTTTACAGGCGTCCCAGGACCTGCGCCAGCAGTGATCCCATCCGCGTCGCGGAGTCACGCCCTGCCTGGAGAACCTCCTCGTGGTTCAGCGGCTCGCCGGTCATGCCCGCGGCGAGGTTGGTCACGAGGGAGATGCCGAGGACCTCCGCGCCCGCCTCACGCGCGGCGATCGCCTCGAGGACCGTCGACATGCCCACCAGGTCCGCACCGATCACGCGAGCCATCCGGATCTCGGCCGGAGTCTCGTAGTGCGGGCCGGGGAACTGGGCGTAGACGCCCTCCTCCAGCGTGGGGTCGACCTCCTTGCACAGCGCGCGCAGGCGCGGGGAGTAGAGGTCGGTGAGGTCGACGAAGTTCGCGCCGATGATGGGCGACGTGGCGGTGAGGTTGATGTGGTCGCTGATCAGGACCGGCTGGCCGGGGCGCATGCCCTCGCGCAGGCCGCCGCAGCCGTTGGTGAGGACGATCGTCTTGCAGCCGGCCGCCACCGCGGTGCGGACACCGTGGGCGACGGCCGCCACGCCGCGGCCCTCGTAGAAGTGCGTGCGGCCGAGGAAGACCAGGGCGCGCTTGTCGCCGATCCGGTAGGAGCGGACCTTGCCGCCGTGCCCTTCGACCGCCGGCGGCGGGAAACCGGGCAGCTCGGTGACCTGGAGCTCGGCCTCGGGGGCGCCGAGGGCGTCCACGGCCGGGGCCCAGCCGGAGCCCATCACGAGGGCGACGTCGTGGGTCTCGGCGCCCGTGAGTTCGCGCAGGCGGGCCGCGGCGGCGTCGGCGGCCGTGTGCGGGTCGCCCTGGATGTCGTCCGGAAGAAGAGATGCGTTCACGCCGACGAGAGTAGCCGCTGATTGCCTACGCGCGTAGATGGTGGAGCTCACGGGGTTGTGATCGTTGTCTTGTCGTTTCCAACGACGGGACGGAAGAGGTGTCCGTCAGCAAGGGCGCTTGCGGAGTTCCATGACGTAGTCGTGGGGGGCTCCGGCCGATTCGGCCGCGTCGGCGATCTCACCCAGGTAGCGGGCGGAGGGCAGGCCGCCCTCGTACGCGTTCAGGGCGAAGGCCCACGCCGACTCCTCTCCGTCCAGGGTGTGCACCCGTACGCGGGTGCGGCGGTAGATGTCGAGGCCCACCCCCTCCCAGCGGTCGAGTGACTCCTCGTCCATGGGGGCGATGTCGTACAGCGCGACGAAGACCTGGGAGACGGGGTCCTCGACGATCGTCGGCAGGGCGCCCTCCCAGCCCATGTGCTCACCGCCGAAGGTCAGTCGCCACCCGTTCAGCCAGCCCGTGGCGCGCAGCGGCGAATGAGGGGCGCGGCGGGTCATCAGCCGCGCGTCGAGGTTGCCGGCGTACGCGGCGTAGAGCGACATGGACAGAGGGTACGGCAGGTGGCCCGGAGTCACTCGCGTAACAGAGCCGCATCGGGCGGGCCCCCGGGCGTCGTCACATTGATGGGTGCGGGACAATGGAGTACGTGACTCGGATCGTGATCATCGGTGGCGGACCCGGCGGATACGAAGCGGCGCTGGTGGCCGCTCAACTCGGCGCGGAGGTGACCGTCGTCGACTGCGACGGTCTGGGCGGGGCGTCGGTGCTCACCGACTGCGTACCGTCGAAGACCCTGATCGCCACGGCCGAGGTGATGACCACCTTCGACTCGTCGTACGAGGAACTGGGGATCATCGTCGCCGACGACACCCCGCCCATGGAGCAGGCCGCCCGGGTGGTGGGCGTGGACCTGGGCAAGGTCAACCGGCGTGTGAAGCGGCTCGCGCTCGCCCAGTCGCACGACATCACCGCCTCCGTGACGCGCGCCGGTGCGCGTGTCATGCGCGGGCGGGGGCGGCTGGAGGGCATGCAGGCGCTCGACGGGTCGCGGAAGGTCGTGGTGCGCGCCGCTGACGGGAGCGAGGAGACCCTGACGGCGGACGCCGTGCTCATCGCCACCGGTGGGCACCCGCGCGAGCTGCCCGACGCCCTGCCGGACGGCGAGCGGATCCTGAACTGGACCCAGGTGTACGACCTGAACGAGCTCCCCGAGGAGCTGATCGTGGTCGGGTCGGGTGTGACCGGTGCCGAGTTCGCGGGTGCCTACCAGGCGCTGGGTTCGAGGGTGACGCTCGTGTCGTCGCGGGACCGCGTGCTGCCGGGCGAGGACCCGGACGCCGCCGCCGTGCTGGAGGACGTCTTCCGGCGGCGCGGCATGAACGTCATGGGGCGTTCCCGGGCGCAGTCCGCCAAGCGGGTCGGGGACCGGGTCGAGGTGACCCTCTCCGACGGGCGTGTCATCACCGGGTCGCACTGTCTGATGGCCGTCGGCGCCGTGCCCAACAGCGCCGGCATGGGGCTGGAGGACGCCGGGGTCAGGCTGCGCGAGTCCGGCCACATCTGGACCGACAAGGTGTCGCGTACGACCGCTCCGGGCGTGTACGCGGCCGGAGACGTGACGGGCGTGTTCGCCCTCGCCTCCGTGGCCGCCATGCAGGGCCGTATCGCCATGTACCACTTCCTGGGCGACGCGGTGGCCCCGCTGAACCTGAAGACGGTCTCGTCGAACGTCTTCACCGACCCGGAGATCGCCACCGTCGGCTACACCCAGGCCGACGTCGACGGCGGGAAGATCGACGCCCGGGTCGTGAAGCTGCCGCTGCTGCGCAACCCGCGCGCCAAGATGCAGGGCATCCGCGACGGCTTCGTCAAGATCTTCTGCCGGCCGGGCACGGGCATCGTGGTCGGCGGTGTGGTCGTCGCGCCGCGCGCCTCGGAACTGATCCACCCCATCTCGATCGCGGTCGACAACAACCTGACGGTCGAGCAGATCGCGAACGCCTTCACCGTCTATCCCTCCCTGTCGGGCTCGATCGCCGAGGTGGCACGGCAGTTGCACACCCGCAAGGAGACGGCCGAGGGCTGAGGCCGGATTCGACTCTCCCCTGGTCACGGGGAGTGTTCGACCATTCGTACGGCATAGGCGGCGGGACTAGGCCCTATACCACTTCCCACTGCCTGGTGCGAACATCTTCTGCTATTCAGCGCAAACTGCTGAAAGCAGACGGTCGCTGGCGTTACTGTCAGTTTCGTGTTCGCTGCAGAACGTCGCCAATTGATCCTCGAAATGGTGCGAGCGAACGGGGCCGTGTCGCTCCGGGAGCTCGCCCGCGTCGTCCAGACCTCCGAAGTGACCGTACGGCGGGACGTGCGCGCGCTGGAGGCAGAAGGACTCCTCGACCGCCGGCACGGCGGTGCGGTACTGCCGGGCGGTTTCACGCGGGAGTCCGGCTTTCCGCAGAAGTCTCATCTCGCGACCGCCGAGAAGACCGCCATCGCCGACCTCGCCGCGAACTTCGTGGAAGAGGGCGAGGCGATCGTGGTCGGGGCGGGTACGACCACCCAGGAGCTGGCCCGCCGGCTCGCCCGGGTGCCCGGGCTGACCGTCGTCACCAACTCGCTGCTGGTGGCGCAGGCGCTGGCCCATGCCAACCGGGTCGAGGTCGTGATGACCGGCGGGACGCTCCGCGGTTCGAACTACGCCCTGGTCGGCAGTGGTGCCGAGCAGTCCCTGCACGGGCTGCGGGTGTCGCGGGCCTTCCTGTCCGGGAGCGGTCTGACCGCGGAGCGCGGGCTGTCCACGTCCAACATGCTGTCGGCGTCCGTCGACCGGGCGCTGGTGCAGGCCGCGGCGGAGGTCGTGGTCCTCGCCGACCACGGCAAGCTGGGCACCGACACGATGTTCCAGACCGTGCCGACGGATCTCATCACGCGTCTCGTGACGGATGAGCCGCCCGCGCATGACGACCGTGCGGGTGCGGAGCTGCAGGCCTTGGCCGACCAGGGGGTGCAGATCGCCGTGGCCGGCGGGCAGGGGGGTTCGGCGGGGGCAGGGGGGCCGGGGGCCGGGGGTGATGCGCATCCGGCGCGGCAGCAGCAGCGGCGGGATGTGCCGTTGCCGGGGCCTCGGAGGCAGGTGCCGGGGGGTGGGGGTGCCGCGGGTGGGTTGCGGTCCGCTGCGATGTTGGGGGAGCAGGGGGCTGGGGCTGAGCGGGCTCGGGTGGCTGATCTGCGGCGGCGGTGAGTGGGCCGACGGTGGGCTCAGTCGCTGTCGGTTGTCAGGAACCCGGCGTTGGTGCCCGTGGCGGGGTGTTGCGCAACTCGGCGCCGCGAGGTGCCGCTGCGCCCACCCGTGCCGCCCCTAGCGGCACGACTGCCCGCAGCTCTACCGGATGGCGCCCGCAGCCGCCGACGCGCGCAACCCGGCGTTGGTGCCCGTGGCGGGGTGTTGCGCAGCCCGGCGTGGCGGGGTGCCGCTGCGCCCACCCGTGCCGCCCCTAGCGGCACGCATGCCCGCAGCTGGGGCGGATGCGCCCGCAGCCGCCGACGTGCGTGAGGGGCCGTGTCGGGGGGTGTTCGCCCGCAGTGGGCGGCGCGTGTGATGCCAGTCAGCCGGTAGGTGACTTGGTCGCGCCGTTCCGAGGACGGACACCCCCCGGCGCGGCCCCGGCCCACCACCGGTGGGCAGGCGCCGCGCCAGGGGCGGAGCGGAGCCTCAGTCCTTGATCTCGCAGATCGCCGCGCCCGACGTGATCGACGCGCCGATGTCCGCGCTCAGGCCCTTGATCGTGCCCGACTTGTGGGCGTTGAGAGGCTGTTCCATCTTCATCGCCTCGAGGACGACGACCAGGTCGCCCTCCTTGACCTCCTGGCCCTCCTCGACGGCGACCTTGACGATCGTGCCCTGCATCGGCGAGGCGAGGGTGTCACCGGAGGCGACGGGGCCCGACTTCTTCGCCGCGCGGCGCTTGGGCTTGGCCCCGGCCGCGAGGCCCGTGCGGGCCAGGGACATCCCCAGCGAGGCCGGGAGGGATACCTCCAGGCGCTTGCCGCCGACCTCGACGACGACCGTCTCGCGGTCCGCCTCCTCCTCCGTCTCCGCGTCGGCCACCGCCGCGAACGGCTTGATCTCGTTGACGAACTCCGTCTCGATCCAGCGGGTGTGGACCTTGAAGGGCGCGTCCGATCCGGTGAGCTCCGGCGCGAACGCCGGGTCCTTCACCACCGCGCGGTGGAACGGGATCGCCGTCGCCATGCCCTCGACCTGGAACTCCTCCAAGGCCCGCGCGGCCCGCTCCAGGGCCTCCTTGCGCGTGCGGCCGGTGACGATCAGCTTGGCCAGCAGGGAGTCCCACGCCGGGCCGATGACCGAGCCGGACTCCACGCCCGCGTCCAGCCGGACACCCGGGCCGGACGGCGCGTCGAACTTCGTGACCGTGCCGGGAGCCGGGAGGAAGTTACGGCCCGGGTCCTCACCGTTGATGCGGAACTCGAAGGAGTGCCCCCGCAGCACCGGGTCGTCGTAGCCCAGCTCCTCGCCGTCGGCGATACGGAACATCTCCCGCACGAGGTCGATCCCGGCGACCTCCTCGGTGACCGGGTGCTCCACCTGGAGGCGGGTGTTGACCTCCAGGAAGGAGATCGTGCCGTCGAGGCCGACGAGGAACTCGACCGTGCCGGCGCCGACGTAGCCGGCCTCCTTGAGAATGGCCTTCGAGCTGGAGTACAGCTCGGCGAGCTGCTCGTCGGAGAGGAAGGGCGCGGGCGCCTCCTCGACCAGCTTCTGGTGGCGACGCTGGAGGGAGCAGTCACGCGTGGAGACCACGACCACGTTGCCGTGCTGGTCGGCGAGGCACTGGGTCTCCACGTGCCGCGGCTTGTCGAGGTAGCGCTCGACGAAGCACTCGCCCCGCCCGAACGCGGCGACCGCCTCACGGACGGCCGAGTCGTACAGCTCCGGGACCTCTTCCAGCGTCCGCGCCACCTTCAGGCCGCGGCCGCCACCACCGAAGGCCGCCTTGATGGCGATCGGCAGACCATGCTGCTCGGCGAAGGCGACGACCTCCTCGGCGCCGGACACCGGGTCGGGCGTGCCCGCCACGAGCGGGGCGCCCGCGCGCTGCGCGATGTGCCGCGCCGCGACCTTGTCGCCGAGGTCGCGGATCGCCTGCGGCGGCGGGCCGATCCAGATCAGTCCCGCGTCCAGCACGGCCTGCGCGAACTCCGCGTTCTCGGAGAGGAATCCGTAGCCGGGGTGGATCGCGTCCGCGCCGGACTCCCGGGCGGCGTTCAGCACCTTCTCGATGTCGAGGTAACTGGTGCCCGGGGTGTCACCGCCCAGGGCGAACGCCTCATCCGCGGCGCGGACATGCAGAGCGTCCCGGTCCGGGTCCGCGTAAACGGCCACGCTCGCGATCCCGGCGTCCCGGCAGGCCCGGGCCACGCGGACAGCGATTTCGCCACGGTTGGCGATGAGCACCTTGCGCACGATTGAGGCTCCCTCCTTGAAACAAGCCGAGTTTAGGGACTGCCGACACGGCACTTCGACCCGTCCCCAGTGGTGAGCTTGCCCACACGGAGCGTGATGCGTGGCTCGCTCGACCCGCGAAATCCCTTGTCGCACCGCGGTACGCAGTACTACTCCGGGAAACCCTAGCCCGCTCCTGTGGTCAAGGTCTCTGTCATCACGTGCTGCGGGCCACTCTGTTTCTTTGTGGAGTCCCTACGAATGGCCCAATGATTCTTTGCCCGCCGTAGAACCCTTGTCCCTGGGTTTACCGGTTAGTAGCGTTCGCGATGTCTCTCGAACGTACTAGGGGTAAGTGGGTGGCCCGGTGGTGCGCAGGCCGGTGGCGTGGATCGTGGCGGTGGTGCTGTTCGGCGAGGCGTTCGGCGTCGCCGCGCTGAACTGGTTCCTGGGAGTCGTCGTCGACCGGCAGGACATGTCCCTGGCCGGGCTCGACCCGCACATGATGTCGATGTCGTCGAAGCTCGGCGGGATCGCCTTCGGCCTCTACTTCGCGCTCTGCGGCCTGGTCGCCCTGCTGGTGGCCCTGCGGGACCGGCCCCCGGCCGGCTTCGGGCGGGTGCTGCTGATCAGCGCGGCGGTCGTGCACGGGCTGCTGGGCGCGGTCACCTGGGGCCTCGTCGGCTGGTCCGCGTTCCTGTTCATGGTGCTGGTGCTCGGTCTGATCGTGCTGCTGCTGATGACGTACGACCATCCGGCCGAGCCCGCCGACGCCGCGCCCGAGGACGGGACGGGCGCCGACGGGTCCCCGGCTACTGCTCCGCCGGCGCCCACAACTCCGTGATGCCGACGCCCAGCCGGGCGAGCAGCCGACGGACGAGGGGCAGGCTGATGCCGATCACGTTGCCGTGGTCGCCGTCGATCCCGTCGATGAACGGCGCCGAGCGGCCGTCCAGGGTGAACGCCCCGGCGACGTGGAGGGGCTCCCCGGAGGCGACGTAGGCGGCGATCTCGTCGTCGGTGGGGTCGCCGAAGTGGACGACGGTGGACGCGGTGGCCGAGACGTACCGGCTGGTGAGCGTGTCGTAGACGCAGTGGCCGGTCTGGAGGGTCCCGGCGCGTCCGCGCATCGCCTTCCAGCGGGCGGTGGCCTCCTCGGCGTCCGCGGGCTTGCCGAGGGCCTGGCCGTCCAGGTCGAGCACCGAGTCGCAGCCGATCACGATCGCGCCCCCGACCTCGGGGCGGGCGGCCACGACGGAGGCCTTCGCCTCGGCGAGGGCGAGCGCCAGTTCGGCGGGGGTGGGAGCGGTGACGGCGTCCTCGTCGACGCCGCTCACGATCACCTCGGGAGCGAGGCCGGCCTGGCGGAGCAGCCCCAGCCGGGCGGGGGACTGGGAGGCGAGGACGAGTCGCCTGCGGCGCTGAGCAGTCATGCGGTCAGGTTAGTCACCCGACCGGGGCCGGCTCACCTCACTCCGATCACGATCATCACGAGCACCATGGCCAGGGCCAGGAGAACGCTCAGCCGCCGCAGCATGTCCTGCATGTCACGCAGTTCTTCGGGCGGCTCGTTCTCGGGGTCGGACCACAGCATGGCACCAGCGTGCGGCCTGGCAGCGCCGGGCGCCTGAGTAGGGATACTCAAATCGGCGCCCCGCGCTGCCGTGCGGTGCGCGGTTCCCCGCGCGCCTCGAGAAGCTGATCTCACCCGGGCCAGTAGGTGCGGCCCCACGCCGTCGGCCCCGGCTGGGGCAGGCGGTGGGCGGCGATACGGGACGGGTCGGACCAGGAGTCGCGGGAGACGGGCGCGCCGGGCGGTGTTTCGGCTTCCGCCGCGGCGCGGGCCCTGACCACCGCCAGTGCGGCGGCCAGCTCCTCCGGGGTCGGGTTGCCCCGTACGACCTTGATCGTCATGTGGGCCTCCTGGGCTCGCCGGTGCTAGAGGGGGATGTTGCCGTGCTTCTTCGGAGGCAGGGATTCCCGCTTCGTACGCAGTTGACGCAGACCCCGTACGACATGACGGCGCGTGTCGGACGGCATGATCACGGCGTCGACGTAGCCGCGCTCGGCCGCCACGTAGGGGTTGAGGAGGGCGTCCTCGTACTCCTGGATCAGCCGGGCCCGGACCGCTTCCAGGTCCTCGCCGTTCGCCTCCGCCTCGGCCAGGGTGCGGCGGTGCAGGATGTTGACCGCGCCCTGGGCGCCCATGACGGCGATCTGGGCGGTGGGCCAGGCGAGGTTGAGGTCGGCGCCCAGGTGCTTGGAGCCCATGACGTCGTACGCCCCGCCGAACGCCTTGCGCGTGATGAGGGTGATGAGCGGGACGGTCGCCTCGGCGTACGCGTAGATCAGCTTGGCGCCGCGCCGGATGATGCCGTCGTGCTCCTGGTCGACACCGGGCAGGAAGCCGGGCACGTCGACGAAGGTGATGACCGGGACGTTGAAGGCGTCGCAGGTGCGTACGAAGCGGGCCGCCTTCTCGCTGGCCTTGATGTCCAGGCACCCGGCGAGCTGCGTCGGCTGGTTGGCGACGATGCCGACCGGGTGGCCCTCGACCCGGCCGAAGCCGGTGACGATGTTCGGGGCGTACAGCGGCTGCGTCTCGAAGAACTCGGCGTCGTCCAGGACGTGCTCGATCACCGCGTGCATGTCGTACGGCTGGTTCGCGCTGTCCGGGACGATCGCGTCCAGCTCGCGGTCCTCGTCGGTGATCTCCAGGTCGGCCTCCTCGGGGAAGACCGGCGCCTCGGAGAGGTTGTTGGACGGCAGGTACGACAGCAGCTGCTTGATGTACTCGATGGCGTCCTTCTCGTCCCCGGCCATGTGGTGGGCCACACCGGAGGTCGAGTTGTGCGTACGGGCGCCGCCCAGCTCCTCGAAGCCGACGTCCTCGCCGGTGACGGTCTTGATGACGTCGGGGCCGGTGATGAACATGTGCGAGGTCTGGTCGACCATGACCGTGAAGTCGGTGATGGCGGGGGAGTAGACGGCCCCGCCCGCACACGGGCCGACGACCAGGCTGATCTGCGGGATGACGCCGGAGGCGTGGGTGTTGCGGCGGAAGATCTCGCCGTAGGCGCCCAGCGAGGCCACGCCTTCCTGGATCCGGGCACCGCCGGAGTCGTTGATGCCGATGACCGGGCAGCCGGTCTTCAGCGCGAAGTCCATGACCTTGACGATCTTCTGCCCGTAGACCTCGCCGAGGGCCCCGCCGAAGACGGTGAAGTCCTGCGAGAACACGGCGACGGGCCGGCCGTCGACGGTGCCGTACCCGGTGACGACACCGTCTCCGTACGGCCGGTTCTTGTCGAGGCCGAAGTTGGTGGAGCGGTGCTGGGCGAACTCGTCGAGTTCGACGAAGGAACCCTCGTCGAGCAGGAGCTCTATCCGCTCACGGGCTGTCAGCTTGCCCTTGGCGTGCTGCTTTTCGACGGCGCGTGCGGAGCCGGCGTGCGTCGCTTCCTCGATACGGCGCTGCAGATCCGCGAGCTTGCCCGCGGTCGTATGAATGTCAGGCTGCTGCTGCTCTTCCGGCTCGGACATCGGGATGCGGCTCCCTGCCTGCTCAAAAGGGGGGACGGTTACTCATCCGTACATTAGTGGGGCGCCTCCACATCGGCAGTGCGGTGTTTACCACACCTAGGGTGGCTTGCATGACGCCGCGAGATGCATCAGAGCCGAACCGGAGCCGTTGGTCCGACCTGGACCGTCCGCCCCTCAACGTCACCGCCCTGCGCCGGGGCCTGGTGCGGGAGGGAGGGCTGTGGTCCGAGGTGGACGTGGTGCAGCGCACCGGCTCCACCAACTCCGATCTGGTGGCTCGTGCGGCCGAGGGCGGGGCCGCGGAGGGCGCGGTGCTGGTCGCCGAGGAGCAGACGGCGGGGCGGGGGCGGCTCGACCGGCAGTGGACGGCGCCGCCGCGGTCGGGTCTCTTCTTCTCCGTGCTGCTCACTCCGGGCGAGGTGCCGGTCGAGCGGTGGGGGTGGCTGCCGCTGCTCACGGGGGTGGCCGTGGCGACGGGGCTGTCCCGGTCGGCCGGGGTCGACACGGCGCTGAAGTGGCCGAACGACCTGCTGGTCACAGTGGGGGGAGACGAGCGCAAGGCCGGGGGCATTCTGGCCGAGCGGGCCGGTGAGGGCGGGGTCGTCATCGGGGTCGGCATCAACGTCTCCCTGAAGGAGAACGAGCTGCCCGTGCCGACGGCGGGGTCGCTGGGGCTGGCCGGGGCGGTGAGTACGGACCGGGATCCGCTGCTGCGGGGGGTGCTGCGGGCTCTGGAGGAGTGGTACGGGAAGTGGCGTGCGGCGGAGGGCGATCCGGGGGTGTGCGGGTTGCAGGAGGCATATGCCGCCGGGTGCGCGACGCTCGGGCGGGTGGTGCGGGCGGAGTTGCCCGGGGATCGGGCGGTGGTGGGGGAGGCCGTCGCGGTGGATGGGGACGGGCGGCTGGTGCTGGCTACGGGGGAAGGGGTGCAGGAGCCTGTGGGGGCCGGGGACATCGTGCATCTTCGGCCGGTGTGAAGCGTCTTTTGAGCCCGTCCGGCGATTGAGGACGAGGCCGTTCAGGCCGATCGGGGGTCCGGGGGCGAAGCCCCTGGGGCGGTGGGGCAGCGCCGAGCGCCCTCATGACGCCGGGTCCCTCACCCCCCGGCTGGCCCTGACGGAGTGAGCTGGCGCACACCTGCCGTAGAGTTGAGGCCGGTCGATACATGACCGTGACAGATCGGAAGGGCAACACGCGTGACCGTCGACGACTCGGGTTCCGGCGAGGACGCGCAGGGCGCCGACTCCGGCGAGGATCCGCTCGCCCTGCGCCTCGAAGGGCTCATCCTGGGCGCCGAGCGCCGCTACACACCGTTTCAGGCGGCCCGCAGCGCCGGCGTCTCCATGGAGCTGGCCTCCCGCTTCTGGCGGGCCATGGGCTTCGCCGACATAGGGCAGGCCAAGGCACTCACCGAGGCGGACGTCCTCGCCCTGCGGCGCCTCGCCGGTCTCGTCGAGGCGGGGCTGCTGAGCGAGGCGATGGCCGTACAGGTGGCCCGGTCCACCGGGCAGACCACCGCGCGGCTCGCCGAATGGCAGATCGACTCCTTCCTGGAGGGCCTGACCGAGCCGCCCGAGCCGGGTATGACGCGCACCGAGGTGACGTACCCGATCGTCGAGCTGCTCCTGCCCGAGCTGGAGGAGTTCCTCGTCTACGTCTGGCGGCGGCAGCTCGCCGCCTCGGCCGGGCGGGTCGTCCAGGCCGCTGACGACGAGGAGATGGTCGACCGGCGGCTCGCGGTCGGGTTCGCGGACCTGGTCGGGTTCACGCGGCTGACCCGCCGGATGGAGGAGGAGGAGCTCGGCGAGCTGGTCGAGGCCTTCGAAACGACGGCGGCCGACCTGGTGGCCGCGAACGGCGGACGGCTGATCAAGACCCTCGGTGACGAGGTGCTGTACGCCGCCGACGACGCGGGCACGGCGGCCGAGATCGCCCTGCGCCTGATCGAGACCATGGCGCACGACGAGACGATGCCGGAGCTGCGCGTCGGCATGGCGTTCGGCACGGTGACCACCCGGATGGGCGATGTCTTCGGCACGACCGTGAATCTGGCCTCCCGGCTCACCTCGATAGCTCCCAAGGACGCCGTCCTCGTCGACACCGCCTTCGCCGAGGAGCTGATCCGCACGCAGGACGCCCCGGCCTCCGAGGCGGAGGCGGCCGAGGAGGCGGCGACGGCGGAGAAGGAGGGCGAGGAGCCGCCGGCGTACCGGTTCGCCTTGCAGCCGATGTGGCAGCGGCCCGTGCGTGGGCTGGGCGTCGTGGAGCCCTGGCTGCTCACGCGGCGGGACGGCGGCTGACGGGGCCGCCGGAGCTGCCGGGGCTGCCTGGGCTGACAGAGCCGACACGGCCATCAGTCGCGGTCGCCCGGGGTGTCCACGCACAGGCCGATGACCGGGACGCACAGGTCGGGATCGTGCGGTTTCCTCGGCTTCTTCGGCTTCTCCGGTTCGTCGGGCTCGGGCGTGGGGGCCGGTGCGGTCCGGCTCGGCGACGACGGGGCCGGTGCCGGGCGTGGGGCGGCGCCCGGGGATGCCGGTGCCGGGGTGTTCGGCGTCTCGGGGATGGTCGTGGCCGCGGGAGTGGCGGTCGTACGTGTCGCCCGGGAGCCGGTGGTCGTCGCGGGTGGGGCGGACGAGGCGGCGGCGGGGCCTCGGGTGCCCGGGGACGGGGTCAGGCCGCCCAGGGCGGTGGGTGACGAGGGACCCGCGTCGGGAGCGGCGGGGGCCGTGACCGTGGTGTCGGTGGCCCGGTCGGTGGCGGTGGTGATGGGGTCCGGACGGGGGTCGGCCTCGACGGTGCCGCCGCCGTCTGTGCCGGGGCCGGGGCCGGAGGCCGGGCGTACGAGGCTCAGGGCGCCCGCGGCCAGGGCGAGGCCGCCGACGGCGAGCAGGGCCTTGTGGGGGCGGGGCCTGCGGTGCCGGCCCCGGACGCGCGCGGTGAACAGGCCGCGTGCGGTGAGCGGGCCGGTTTCCGGGTGGGGCGGCCCGTGGGGAGGGGGTGACTCCTGGAACGGGGTGTCCCGCTGTGGCCTCGTCGGCGTGTCCGTCGTCATCGCGTTCCCTCCCCGATGCGCACGCGCCCCCATTGCGCCGTGGCGGACGCACGCTATGCGCTCCCATGGGCTATTGGGTCGGAGTTGGGGTGATGTCACTCGAACGGGTGGGCGGGTGAGGGGCGGGTGGTGTGCGGGGGCTGGTCGCGTCGGCTCTTTCGCGGGTGGGATGCGGCTGCGATGATCGGGGCGACGGTGCTGTTAACCCGCGTTAACCGGAGGGTGTCATGAGTGAGGAACGGTTCGGGGAGTTCGTGCTGGTGCGGCGGCACGAGCAGGGGCATGTCGCGGAGCTCGTCCTGGACCGGCCCAAGGCGATGAACGCGGTGTCGACGGAGATGGCGCGGTCCGTGGCCGGGGCGTGCGCGGCGCTGGAGGCGGACCGGGAGGTGCGGGTGGTCGTGCTGACCTCCACGCACGAGCGGGCGTTCTGCGTGGGGGCCGACCTGAAGGAGCGGAACTCGTTCAGCGACGCGGAGCTGGTGCGGCAGCGGCCGGTGGCCCGGGGGGCGTACACCGGGGTGCTGGAGCTGCCGGTGCCGACGGTGGCGGCGGTGCACGGGTTCGCGCTGGGGGGCGGCTTCGAGCTGGCGCTGGCGTGCGACGTGATCGTGGCGGACCGTACGGCGGTGGTGGGGTTGCCGGAGGTGTCGGTGGGGGTGATCCCCGGGGGTGGGGGGACGCAGTTGCTGCCGCGGCGGGTGGGGGCGGCGCGGGCGGCTGAGCTGATCTTCTCGGCGCGGCGGGTCGAGGCCGTGGAGGCCGGGGAGTTGGGGCTGGTGGACCAGGTGGTGGAGGAGGGGCGGGACCGGGAGGTGGCGTTGGAGCTGGCTGCTCGGATCGCGGGGAACTCGCCGGTGGGGTTGCGGGCGGCGAAGCGGGCGTTGCGGCTGGGGCAGGGGTTGGACCTGCGGGCCGGGCTCGAGGTCGAGGATGCGGCCTGGCGGGCTGTGGCGTTCTCCGGGGATCGGGCGGAAGGGGTTGCGGCGTTCAACGAGAAGCGGAAGCCGGAGTGGCCGGGGGAGTGAGCAAGTGGCCGGGGGGGGGGTGAGCTGAGGGCCGGTGAGTCGGGGCTCGGCGTCCTTGCTGGGGGCGGGGGGTTTCGCAGCCCGGCGTGGCGGGGTGCCGCTGCGCCCACCCGTGCCGCCCAGCGGCACGACTGCCCGCAGCTGGGTGGGTGCGGGGTGCCGTTGCGCCCAGCCGAGGCTCCCCTAGCGGCACGACTGCCCGCAGCTAAGTTGGTCCGCCCCGTTCGCGTCGTAAACAGGTCAGTCTGGCTGGAAACTCCCTAGCCTGGAGTGATGGGTGAGGACAGACGGCTGGTGGCCGTCGTCGCGTTGGCTCAGGGGATGGCGGCTGCGCACGGGTCGCGTGAGGCGTGGCGTGCGGCGGCTGCCGGGGCGTGCCGGGCGCTGGGTGGGAGTTTCGCCGCGCTGTCGGTGTGGGAGCGGGAGATCGGGCGGCTGAGGGTCCTCGTGAACGTGGGTGAGCTGGCCGAAGGGGAGGAGGAGTTCCCGGAGGACGAGGCCTATCCGGTGCACCAGTTCGCGGAGATCACCGAGTTCCTGCACGAGCAGTGGGCGGGCGGCGGGGAGCCCGACGCGTGGGTGGAGACCGCCGAGGGGCCCGCGGCCGGACGCCCCGGGTACTGCCACCAGCGCGTCGCCGCCCTGCGCCGCAGGGGCCGCGGCTGCTGCGTGGTCGCGCCCATCGTGCTGCACGGCCGGGCCTGGGGCGAGCTGTACGTCGCCCGGCCGGCCGGCGAGCCCGTCTTCGAGCGGGCCGACGCCGACTTCGCCACCGTCCTGGCCTCCGTGGTCGCCGCCGGCATCGCCCAGACCGAGCGGCTGGAGGAGGCCCGGCGCCTCGCGTACACCGACGCGCTGACGGGACTCGCCAACCGCCGTGCCGTGGACGTACGCCTGGAGCGGGCGATCGAGCGGCATCGCAGGGACGGGGTCGTCGTCAGCCTCGTGGTGTGTGACCTGAACGGGCTCAAGCGGGTCAACGACACCCACGGGCACGCCGCCGGCGACCGGCTGCTGGAGCGCTTCGGGTCGGTGCTGTCGCTGTGCGGGGCCATGCTGCCGGGGGCGCTGGCGGCGCGGCTCGGCGGGGACGAGTTCTGTCTGCTCGCGGTGGGGCCGACCGCCGACCAGGTCGTGAAGGCGGCTGAGGAACTGTGCCGCCGCGCCGCGGAGTTGGAGCTCGGGGACGGCGTGGCCTGCGGCGTCGCCTCCACCGAGGATCCGATCGGGCCCGTGCCGTCGGCCCGCCGGCTGTTCCGGCTCGCCGACGCCGCCCAGTACCGGGCCAAGGCCGAGCGGGCCACCCGGCCGGTCGTCGCCGGCCGGGCCGGACCCGACGACCCGGTCGTGCGGCTCGCCGACGAGCCGTCCAGGGAGGCCGACGGCGAGCGCCGGCGGTTCCGCGGGCGGCACGCGCCGTAGGAAGCGGCCCGGGCCGGTGTGACGTACCGGTAAGGGGCGCAACCCGTCCCCAGTGGTGACATCATCGAATTCACTGCGTACGCTCCTGAATATGGATATGCACACTGTGGTGGTGGGGACGTCCGGCGTGTCCGCGTCCGACGTGCTCGCCGTGGCGCGCGGCGGCGCCCGCGTACAGCTCTCCGAGGAGGCGGTGGCCGCCCTGGCCGCGGCCCGCGAGATCGTCGACGCGCTGGCGGCCAAGCCGGACCCCGTGTACGGCGTGAGCACCGGCTTCGGCGCCCTGGCGACCCGGCACATCAGCCCGGAACTGCGCGCACAGCTCCAGCGCAACATCGTCCGCTCGCACGCCGCCGGGATGGGGCCGAGGGTCGAGCGCGAGGTCGTACGCGCCCTGATGTTCCTCCGGCTGAAGACCGTCTGCTCCGGGCACACCGGCGTACGCCCCGAGGTCGCACAGACCATGGCCGACCTCCTCAACGCCGGCATCACCCCGGTCGTGCACGAGTACGGCTCCCTCGGCTGCTCGGGCGACCTCGCCCCGCTGTCCCACTGCGCGCTCGCGCTCATGGGGGAGGGGGACGCCGAGGGCCCCGACGGTGCCGTACGCCCGGCCGCCGAACTCCTCGCCGCGCACGGCATCCAGCCGGTCGAACTGCGCGAGAAGGAAGGCCTCGCCCTCCTCAACGGCACGGACGGCATGCTCGGCATGCTGGTCATGGCCCTGGCCGACCTGGACACGCTGTACCGGTCCGCCGACGTCACGGCCGCCCTGTCGATGGAGGCCCTGCTCGGCACCGACAAGGTCCTCGCCCCCGAGCTGCACGCCATCCGGCCGCACCCGGGGCAGGCCGCCAGCGCCGCCAACATGGCGGCCGTGCTGAAGGGTTCGGGCCTGACCGGGCACCACCAGGACGACGCCCCGCGCGTCCAGGACGCCTACTCGGTGCGCTGCGCGCCGCAGGTCGCCGGGGCCGGGCGGGACACCATGGCCCACGCCCGGCTGGTCGCCGACCGCGAGCTGGCCGCGGCGGTGGACAACCCGGTCGTGCTGCCCGACGGACGCGTCGAGTCCAACGGCAACTTCCACGGGGCACCCGTCGCCTACGTCCTGGACTTCCTCGCCGTCGCCGTCGCCGACCTCGGCTCCATCGCCGAGCGCCGCACCGACCGGCTGCTCGACAAGAACCGCAGCCACGGCCTGCCGCCGTTCCTCGCCGACGACGCCGGTGTGGACTCGGGTCTGATGATCGCTCAGTACACGCAGGCCGCGCTGGTGAGCGAGCTGAAGCGGCTCGCCGTACCGGCCTCGGCCGACTCCATCCCGTCCTCCGCGATGCAGGAGGACCACGTGTCGATGGGCTGGTCGGCGGCGCGCAAGCTGCGCACGGCCGTCGACAACCTCACCCGCGTCCTCGCCGTCGAGCTGTACGCGGCCACCCGCGCGATCGAGCTGCGCGAGGGGCTGACCCCGGCGCCCGCGACGCAGGCGGTCATCAAGGCCGTACGGGAAGCGGGAGTTCAGGGTCCCGGGCCGGACCGGTTCCTGGCGCCGGACCTGGCCGCCGCGGACGCCTTCGTGCGTGACGGGCGGCTGCTCGCGGCCGTGGAGACGGTCACCGGACCGCTGCGGTAGGGACTCCCGCGGGGGCGAGTGGCGACCGGGGCCCGCCGACCGGCAGGGCCCCGGCACGTGACGTCAGAATCCGAGCCGTTCCCGGCGGACCGAGTACACGACGAAGCCCGCGCCCAGCGTGAGGCAGAGCGTGCCGCCCACCACGTACGGCGTGGTGTCGAAGCTGCCCGTGTCGGCGAGACGGGTGCCGGTGACCGAGTCGCCCGCGGTCGTGGCCGCGATCCGGGCCTGCTCCGTGACCTGCGGCGACGGGCTCGCCGCGACCGCGTCTCTCACCGGGGAGTCCGACGTCGCGTTGGCGGACGGGACGAACCACAGGGCGCCCAGCAGGGTCGCTGCGGCGGTGGCGGTCAGCAACGGACGGCGAACGGATGACACGGAATATCGATCCCCTTGTGGCGCTGGCGAATTGGCCGTGTGGGGCGATGTTAGTGAAAGTCGCGGGTCACGGGAAAGTCACGGGAGCATCTGGCCTTACCCTCCCGGGATGAGCACTCCTGAGACATCACGTTTTGTACGGCTTCGGGTGGAACTCGTCGTCGAGGTGGAGGACGCGGACGCGATCACCAAGTCCGCGCTGCGCCGGCTCGCCGACGACGCGGGGCTGCCGGCGGCGGAGCTGGCCCACGCCGAGAGCACTGTGACGGAAGACACCGCCGAGGCCCTCGCGGTCCTCGTGGACCCGTTCGACCTGGTCAGCCGGGTGCCCGGGGTGGAGCTACAGCAGGCTTCCTGGAGCAGCGAGCGGATCGAGTACGACCCCGACTCGCCGGACTGGGACCTCGACGAGGATGATGTGGCGGAGGACGACAACGGCGGCTGAGGCTGTTCGGGCATCAAAAGACCCCGGACGGGAACCGCCGTCCGGGGTTCTCGCGTCTCAAGCGGCGCACCGACCACACCCGCACCGTCCGCGCCGAACGCCGTGGACGTGGTGATCCCCACACCTGCGCGACATGGGGAACCTGACGAACCGGTCGTAGCGTTGAAGGTTCTCGACGAGGACTCTCGGGTTCCGGCGAGGACTCACGAGTTCCGACGGGGGCACTTGGACTTGACGGGGACACTCGGGGTTTTGGGGAAATCGGCAACGATGGAGAAGCGTGTGATGACGGTCAGTAAGCGGCGCAAGGGCCTGACGGTCGCGTCCGCACTGCTCGGCGGAGTGCTGGTGCTCTCAGCGTGTTCCGGCGGCGACGACGACGCCTCCGGGGGTGACGGCGGCAGCTCCCAGTCGAAGGTCGACGAGGCAGCGGCCAAGAAGACCTCCGAGGCGCAGATCAAGATCACGCCGGAGGACGGCTCCGACAACGCCTCCATCAACAACTCCGCCGGCGTCACCGTGAGCAAGGGAACGCTCACGGACGTGAAGATGACGACGACCGACGGCAGCGAGGTCGACGGCCAGATATCCGCCGACAAGAAGAGCTGGAAGCCCAGCACGCAGCTGGAGCGCTCCACCACCTACAAGCTGGCGGCGGAGGCGAAGGACTCCGACGGGCGCATCGCCCACGAGAACGCCTCGTTCACCACGGTCTCCCCGGCCAACAGCTTCATCGGCAACTTCACGCCGGACGACGGCACCACCGTCGGCGTCGGCATGCCGGTCTCGATCAACTTCGACAAGGCGATCACCAACAAGGCCGCCGTCCAGAAGGGCATCACGGTCAGCACGACCAGCGGCCAGGAGGTCGCCTGCCACTGGTTCAACGCCAACCGCATGGACTGCCGTCCCCAGGACTACTGGAAGGAAGGCTCCACCGTCACTCTGAAGCTCGCGCTCGACGGTGTCGAGGGCGCCAAGGGCGTCTACGGCGTCCAGCAGAAGACGGTCACCTTCAAGATCGGCCGCAACCAGATCTCCTACGTCGACGCGAAGACCAAGCAGATGAAGGTCACGCAGGACGGCAAGGTCGTCCGGACCATCCCGATCTCCGCCGGATCGCCGGACAACAAGACGTACGAGGGCACCATGGTGATGTCCGAGAAGTTCAAGGAGACGCGCATGAACGGCGCGACCGTGGGCTTCACGGACGACGACGGCAAGGGCGAGTACGACATCAAGGACGTGCCCCACGCCATCCGCCTGTCCAGCTCGGGCACCTTCATCCACGGCAACTACTGGGGCGCGAAGTCCATCTTCGGCAACGTGAACACCAGCCACGGCTGCGTCGGCCTCCAGGACGCGAAGGGCGCCAACGACCCGAACACCCCGGGCGCGTGGTTCTTCAAGAACTCGATGATCGGTGACGTCGTGGTCGTCCAGAACACCGGCGACAAGACCGTCGCGCCGGACAACGGACTCAACGGCTGGAACATGGACTGGGCCCAGTGGAAGGCCGGTTCGGCGGCCTGACGCCGGTCCCTCGCCGGTCCGGCGCCTGTATGACGCCTGTCTGACGCTTCCACAGCAGCACGCGGACAAGCCGCCGCCCGCCCCGGAAAGGGGCCGGGCGGCGGCTTGAGTCATTTCTTCTCATCCACTTTCCTATGCGCTTTCGTGACGGTCACTCACGACTCGGCCCTGGCGAGGAAAGCGTCACGCGTGGCGCCGGCGCGCGGCGTCGGCGCGCGTAACCACACGAGTCCGTAACGGAGTTCCGGCGGCCGTGTAACAGTCGGCCGACGGGTTTCTCACCTTCTTCTCATCTATTGAGCACCTGATCATCCCCCGGCATACTGCGTATTCCGGGGGGCGTACGGGCATGCGTGCGAGACCGCCCCCGGCCGGGTGAACGGGGAATTCGCCTGGTACTTCTGCAAGGGGGAAACTTGCGCAGACAAGTGAAAAAGGCGTGCGCGGCCACGGTCGCAGCAGCGGCAGCCGTAGCCCTGGCGGCGGGTATGACCAGCCCGGCGTCGGCGAACGGAGAACAGCCGGCCGCCACCGCCAAGTCGGCGTCCTTCACCGCGAAGTCCCGCGTCACGCTGATCACCGGCGACCGGGTCGTGCTGGACGCCAAGGGCCGGGTCGTCGGCCTGGAGCGGGCCAAGGGCCGTGAGGACATACCCGTCCAGCTCCGCAAGCTCGACGGCCGCACCCTCGTGATCCCGGCCGACGCGGCCCGCCTGGTCGCCGCCGGCAAGCTCGACCAGCGGCTCTTCGACGTCACCGAGCTCAACAAGTCGGCGACCCGCAAGGCCCAGAAGAAGGGCCTGAAGGTCATCGTCGGCTACCAGGGGGGTGCCGGGGCCGCCAAGGCCGACGTCCGCGACGCGGGCAGGCTGAGCCACTCCCTGAAGTCCCTGAACGCGGACGCGGTGCAGACACCGCAGGAGGACACGCCCGAGCTGTGGGACGCCGTGACCAACGGCGACAGGACAGCCTCCGGTATCGCGCACGTCTGGCTCGACGGCGTCCGCAAGGCCAGCCTCGACAAGTCCGTCCCGCAGATCGGCGCGCCCAAGGCGTGGTCCGCCGGCTACGACGGCAAGGGCGTGAAGATCGCCGTGCTGGACACGGGTGTCGACGGCACCCACGACGACCTCAAGGGGCAGGTGATCGGCGCCAAGAACTTCACCACCTCGCCCGACGCCTCCGACAAGGTCGGCCACGGCACGCACGTCGCCTCCATCGCGGCCGGCACGGGCAAGAAGTCCGGCGGCAAGTACAAGGGCGTCGCGCCCGGCGCGAAGATCCTCAACGGCAAGGTGCTCGACGACGGCGGATTCGGCAGCGACTCCGAGATCCTCGCCGGCATGGAGTGGGCCGTCGCCCAGGGCGCCGACGTCATCAACATGAGCCTGGGCGGCGGCGACACGCCGGCGATCGACCCGATGGAAGCGGCGGTGAACAAGCTGTCCGAGGAGAAGGGCGTCCTGTTCGCCATCGCCGCCGGCAACGAGGGCGAGTTCGGCGAGCAGACCGTCGGCTCCCCGGGCAGCGCCGCCGCGGCCCTGACCGTGGGCGCGGTCGACGACAAGGACAAGCTGGCCCCCTTCTCCAGCCGTGGCCCCGGCCTGGACGGAGCCCTCAAGCCGGACGTGACCGCGCCCGGCGTGGACATCACCGCGGCCTCCGCCCCGGGCAACCAGATAGCCGGCGAGGTCGGCGAGAACCCGCCCGGCTACATGACGATCTCCGGTACGTCGATGGCGACCCCGCACGTGGCGGGCGCGGCGGCGATCCTCAAGCAGCAGCACCCGCAGTGGAAGTACGCCGAGCTGAAGGGCGCCCTCACCGGCTCCACCAAGGGCGGCAAGTACACCCCGTTCGAGCAGGGCTCGGGCCGTATCCAGGTCGACAAGGCCATCAAGCAGTCCGTGATCGCCGAGCCGGGATCCGTGAGCTTCGGTGTCCAGCAGTGGCCGCACACCGACGACAAGCCGGTCACCAAGGAGCTGACGTACCGCAACCTCGGTACGAAGGCCGTCACGCTGAAGCTGGCGTCGACCGCCACCAACCCGAAGGGCCAGGCCGCCCCGGCCGGCTTCTTCAAGCTCGGCGCCACCTCGGTGACGGTCCCGGCCGGCGGCAAGGCCTCCGTCCCGGTCACCGTGAACACCAAGCTGGGCGGCACCGTCGACGGCGCCTACTCGGCGTACGTGACGGCGACGGGCGACGGGCAGAGCGTCCGCACGGCGGCAGCGGTGCAGCGCGAGATCGAGTCGTACGACGTCACCGTCAAGCACATCGGCAGGGACGGGAAGCCGACGGACATCTACGGCACCGACCTCTCGGGCTACGCGGGCCTGGCCAAGGACCGTGAATATGAGGTGCCGGCCGCACCTTCGGGCGCGGTCACGCTGCGCGTGCCCAGGGGTACCTACCTGCTGAACGGCTGGATCGCCGAGAACGTCGAGACGTTCGAGAGCGGTATCGACTGGCTGGTCCAGCCGAAACTGGCCGTCACCAAGAACACCACGGTGACCCTTGACGCCCGTAAGACGAAGCCGGCCGACATCAGGGTCCCGGATGCGCAGGCCAAGCCGCTATCCGCGATGACCGACTTCTTCTACGAGCCGGCGGGCTCCGGTCGCGGTATGGGCGTCGGCTCGTTCGCCGACCTGCGCATGGCCCACCTTGGCCCGGAGACCTCCGGGCTGAGTCAGACCTGGAACGGGCAGTGGACCAAGGGCGATACCGCCGAGTACAACGTGGTCACCACCGCCAAGGTCAATAAGATCCAGGGAGACAAGGTCCGGCACTTCAAGGCGAGTGAGCTCGCCACGGTGAAGAACGACATGGGTGCGGCGGCGTCGGGCAAGACCGGCGATCTGTTCACCACGGGCATGCTTCCCGAGAACGTGGTCTTCGGTGTCCCCGTGGAGCAGAAGCTGCCGAGCGCGCGCACGCTGTACCTCTCGACGTCTGACAAGGTCCAGTGGACCATCGACTTCACGCAATACAAGGGCAAGGACGCGGACGGCGTTCCGATCCCTGAGGCTGGCTACACGCTCGGTGACCCGCAGACGTTCAAGGCCGGTCAGAAGTACACGAAGACCTTTAACACGGCGGTCTTCGGTCCGCATCTGAACGCCGAGTTCGGTGTGTTCCGCATGGGCAACGCCCTTTACGGCTCGCTGCCGCTGTTCGCCGACGGCGCCGGACACGCCGGCTCGTCCGACTTCACATCGGTCGCGACGAATCTCTACCGCAACGGCACCAAGGTCGGCTCCAACACCGACCCGTTGTTCGGCGAGGAGTTCAAGGTCCGGTCCGCCGACGCCGAGTACAAGCTGACGACGTCGGTCAAGCGCAGCGTCAAGGTAGCGGCGGCCTCGACCCGCATCGACGCCAGCTGGACCTTCCGTTCCAAGAAGCCGTCCGGTGACACGCGAGTGAAACTGCCCGTCTCCACGGCCCGCTTCAACGCGGCCACGGGCCTGGACAGCAAGGTCCCGGCCGGCAAGACGGCCACCGTCCCGGTCACCGTCGAGGGCGCGGCCAAGGGCAGCAACCTGAAGTCGCTGTCGGTGTACGTGTCGTACGACTACGGCAAGACCTGGAAGAAGGTCGACGTCAAGAACGGCAAGATCAGCGTCAAGAACCCCGAGAAGGGAAAGGCCATCTCCTTCCACGCCAAGATCGCCGACAAGAAGGGCAACAAGTCGACGATCTCGATCTACAACGCGTACTACGGCAAGTAGGCCGTAAGGCACGCGCGTTGACGGCCCGCCGGGAGCTCGGCTTCCGGCGGGTCCGCCGTATGCTCCGAGGAGCGCATGCAGTCCGGGGTGGACTCACTCCGACGGGGTCGAAGCCCTCGCGCCGGAGCGCGTCGCGTCCGTGCCCCAGCTCGCCAGGAGGCGCAGGGCCTCCGCCGACGGGGCGCCCGGTTCCGCGTGGTAGGTGATCAGGGACTGTTCGGCGTCGTCGACGAGGCGGAACGTCTCGAAGGACAGGGTCAGCTCGCCGACCAGCGGGTGCCGCATGCGCTTGACGCCGTAGCTCTTCTCCTTGACGTCGTGCGCGGCCCACAGGCGGCGGAAATCCTCGCTCTTCACGGACAGTTCGCCGACCAGCGCCGACAGCTGCGGGTCGTCCGGGTGGCAGCCCGCGTCCATGCGCAGGTAGCCGACCATGTCCTTGGCCTTCTGGTCCCACTCGACGAAGAGGTCGCGGTAGTCGGGCCGCAGGAACACCAGCCGCGCCCAGTTGCGCTCGGCCGGCGGCAGCTCCGCCCAGTCGCCGAAGAGGGCCGCCGCCATCCGGTTCCAGGCCAGGACGTCCGAGCGGCGGCCGACGATGTACGCCGGGACGCTGTCGATCGAGTCCAGCAGATGCCGCAGCGTCGGCCGCACCTGCTGGCTGCGCGCCACCGGCTTCTTCTTGTGCTGCTTCGGCTTCGCCAGGTGCGTCAGGTGGGCGTGCTCGGCGTCGCTCAGCCGCAGGGCGCGGGCGATCGCGTCCAGGACTTCCGCCGAGACGTTGTTCCCGTTGCCCTGCTCCAGCCGTGTGTAGTACGCCACGGACACCCCGGCCAGCTGGGCCAGCTCCTCGCGGCGCAGCCCCGGGACCCGGCGCCGCCCGAAGTCGGGCAGACCCACGTCCTCCGGCTTCAGCCGGGCACGCCGGGTGCGCAGGAACTCACTGAGCTCGGCACGCCGGTCCAGGCCCCCGCCGGACTCCGGTGCGGGCTCCTGTACGGGTTCGGGCTGTTCGTCCATGCCCTCCAGTATTCATGGTCGTACGCACACGAGCCTGACCCCGCCAGTGGTACGCATGCTGTGCGTACGCAAAACCGTGGTCTGGGTAGCCGCTCGCGGCTCAGGCACGCTGGGGATCGTGCCCGGCCAGATAGATCCCGAAGGCAACCGGGCACGGAACCTGCTAGGAGAGAACCCCGGCATGACCACTGTCGCCGCGTACGCCGCACCCGCACCGAAGGCTCCGCTGGAGCGCACCACCATCGAGCGCCGCGAGGTCCGCGAGTTCGATGTTCTGATCGACATCAAGTTCGCCGGTATCTGCCACTCCGACATCCACCAGGCCCAGGAGGGCTGGGGCGAGGCGATCTTCCCGATGGTCCCCGGCCACGAGATCGCCGGCGTCGTCTCCGAGGTCGGCCCGGGCGTCACCAAGTTCGCCGTCGGCGACCGCGTGGGCGTCGGCTGCATGGTCGACTCCTGCCGCGAGTGCGAGAACTGCAAGGCCGGCCGTGAGCAGTACTGCGTCGAGGGCAACGTCCAGACGTACAACGGCATCGGCCGCGACGGCGAGCCCACCTACGGTGGCTACTCGCAGAAGGTCGTCGTCGACGAGAACTTCGTCGTCCGCATCCCCGACGGCCTCTCCCTCGACGTCGCCGCGCCGCTGCTGTGCGCCGGCATCACCCTCTACTCCCCGCTCAAGCGCTTCGGCGCCGGCCCCGGCAAGAAGGTCGCGATCGTCGGCCTGGGCGGCCTCGGCCACATGGGCGTCAAGATCGCGCACGCCCTCGGCGCCGAGGTGACCGTGCTGTCGCAGTCCCTGCGCAAGCAGGAGGACGGCCTGCGACTGGGCGCCGACCACTACTACGCCACCAGCGACCCGAAGACCTTCGAGGAGCTGGCGGGCACCTTCGACCTGATCGTGTCCACGGTGTCGGCCCCGCTGGACTTCAACTCCTACCTCGCGCTGCTGAAGCCCGAGGGCACGCTGGCGAACGTCGGCGCCCCCGAGGAGCCGATCTCCCTCAGCCTGTTCTCGGTGATCGGTGGCGGCAAGTCGCTCGCCGGTTCCATGATCGGCGGCATCGCGGAGACCCAGGAGATGCTGGACTTCTGCGCCGAGCACGGCCTCGGTGCCGAGATCGAGCTGATCCGCGGTGACCAGATCAACGAGGCCTACGACCGGGTGGTCGCCAGCGACGTGCGCTACCGGTTCGTGATCGACACGGCGACGATCTGACACTCCGCTCCGGCGTGAGGTGAGCTGCTCCGGTGCGAACTGAGGTGGTATTTGCCCCAGTTCGCACCGGAGTAGTCTGGTTCGGGAGGGGAGGTTCACCATGACCGTGCAGCTGAACCACACCATCGTCGTCGCCCACGACAAGCGCGCCTCGGCCCGGTTCCTCGCCGATCTCCTGGGACTCGAGGTGAGCCCGCCCTACGGCCCGTTCCTCCCGGTCGAGATCCCCAACGGTGTGACGCTCGACTACATGGACAGCCCCGGCGCCATCACGCCCCAGCACTACGCCTTCCTCGTCTCGGAGGACGAGTTCGACCAGATCTTCGCCCGGATCCGGGAGGCCGGTCTGACGTACTGGGCGGACCCCTTCCACAGCCGCCCCGGCGAGATCAACCACAACGACGGCGGCCGCGGCACGTACTTCGACGACCCCGACGGCCACCGCCTGGAGATCATCACGCGGCCGTACGGCAGCGGCGGCTGATCTCCCGCACATCCCGGCTCGCGCATCCGCCTGTCACATCGCCGCCCCGCCCACCGTCATACCGGCGAAGGCGAAAGCGAAGGCGAGACCGAAGAGCTGGGAGCAGTCATGACCACATCCCCCATCCTGGTCACCGGCGGGACGGGCACTCTGGGCGGCCACGTCGTCCCGCTGCTGCGCTCCTGCGGCCACGACGTCCGGATCCTCACCCGGCACCCCAGCACGGACGGCGTCGACCACGTCGCCGGCGACCTGCTCACCGGCGAGGGCGTCGAGGCCGCCGTCGCCGGTGCGGCGACCGTGCTGCACCTGGCGGGCGGCCCCAAGCGCGACGACGAGGCGACCCGCACCCTGGTGCGCGCCGCGTCCCGGGCCGGCGTACGGCACCTGGTCTACATCTCGGTCGTCGGCGCGGACCGGGTCCCACTGGCCTGGATGCGGACGAAGCTGGAGTCGGAGCGGGCCGTCGCCGAGTCGGGCATCCCGTGGACGGCCCTGCGGGCGGCCCAGTTCCACGACCTCGCGTTGACCATGGTCGAGAAGATGGCGAAGCTGCCGGTGTTCCCGGTGCCCGGCGGCCTCCGGCTCCAGCCGGTCGACTCCCGCGAGGTCGCCGCCCGGCTCGCGGAACTGACCCTCGGCGCGCCGTCCGGCCTCGTCCCCGACCTGGTCGGCCCGCACCTCTACGACCTCGCCGCCCTGGCCCGCCCCTACCTCCGCCACAGCGGCCGGCGTCGTCCGATGCTGCCGGTGCGCATCCCCGGCAAGGCGGGGCGGGCGTACCGGGTGGGAGCGAACCTGTCGCCGGTGGGGGCGGGGGCGGAGGTGGGGAAGCGGACCTGGGAGGAGTTCCTCGCGGAGAGGCTGGGCTAGTCCTCGTCGACCGGGGTCTCGGCGGCAGGGGGCCTGCCGACCGGGTCTAGCCGGTCGGCCGGTCCTGGTCGCCGAAGGTCCACACGGCACGGGAGCCCGGGCCGACGACGAGGTCCGAGTGGCCGATCCGCTCCACGTGCCGGGAGGAGACCGGCCGGTTCAGCGACATCTCGACCTGCCGGAGCCCCGCCCGCTCGGCGGGTACGGCGTCGAACCGGAGCATGGTGCCGCCGCCCTTCGCGACGACGCCCCCGCCGGGCAGGGACCGTACGGCGAACCCGCCGGCCTCGAGCAGCGGCACGGTGTCGGCGAGGTCCCCCGCCGTCACGGCCAGGCGGATGCCGGTCACGTCCCGCATCAGGTGGTCGCGGTAGGCGTCGGACAGGTAGCGCTCGCGGCCCACGTCACCGGGGTAGGCGGCGGGTTCGGTGTTGCCGCGCGGGTCGGCGAAGTACTCCGGCCGGTACTCGGATCCCCAGGCGTTGAAGAGGTCGTACTCGCCGGTGGTGAGGACGGCGTCGAACCACGGCACGGGGACGCCGTCCCCGAAGTCCCGGGTCTGCTGGAACTCGACGGGGTCGCTGATCCCCAGCTCGCGCAACCGCGTGACCACCGTCGCCAGATCGCCGGCCCGCTCGGCCGAGACGCCCGTGCCGGCGGCGCCGAGGGTGCCGTCCTTGCCCGGCACGTCGCCGACCCCGAACAGCTCCAGGTAGGTCTCGCGGCCCATCAGATAGCGGCCGGTCCAGGTCTGTCCGCCGGCACCGGTGGTGGTGCGGACCTGGAAGTTGGCGAAGTCGCGCAGATAGGCGGAGTGCTCGATGGCGTCCGCGGTCGCCCGGTCGAACACACCGTAGGCGTGGTTGTAGAACAGCAGCTGCCGCCCGCCGTCCTCGGCCTGCGCGGAGCTCACTCCGCCCTGGACCGCCCCCGCGAGGGCCAGGGCGACGACCATGATCATCTGTAATGCTCGGCTGACCGTCATGCCGAGGAGCGTAGGAGGGGCGCAGAGCGGGAGGAAACGCTTCCGCTGCGGAATCAGGTCTTCGTCAGGGGATCTTGGGCGGAGGGCTCCCGCCCACCCAGGTCGAGGCGGAACGGCGGGTACCGGTCCGTCATCAGCGCGGCATAGGCGGCCACCCGCGCACACCAGCGGGCGAGGCCGAGCAGGAAGTCGAAGAGGTGCCGCGGATAGCGGGCGGTGAACAGCAGGATGACCACCGCCACCAGGGACAGGAAGTAAATCAAGCCACCGCCCCGCCAGCCGTTGCCGTGCCCTCCGCCCCAGCCCCAGCCGCCGCCCAGGAACATGCCGACGACGATGTACTGGGGGATCGCCAGCAGCCACCACTTCACCAGCACCAGACCGCGCGACAGCCGCTCGGGGTAGGCGACGTCGAAGTGGGCCGGGTAGTCGGGCACGTCGGCGAGGGTGAACGGCGGGTACCGGTCGGTGCCGAGCGCGGTGTGGGCGTAGTAGCTGACCCGCCAGTTCCACCGCAGCACGCCGACGTTGAAGTCGAAGAGGGACCGCGGGTACCGGGCGGTGAACAGGATGGCGAAGAACGCGATGACGCTCACGACGACGAACGCGATCCAGAGGAAGAACAGCACGATGTAGTGCGGGATGGCGAGCAGCCACTTCACCAGCCACAGCCATCGGGACAGCCGGGCGTCGACAGACGCCTCGAGACGTACGGGCGACGCGGCGACAGCAACCATGGCGCGGGACTCCTTTCGCTTGCAGACTCGCAAGCGACGAGGAGCCCCGCGACCCGGAAAGGGCCGTTCGCGCGTCCGGGACCGCTACGGCGGCAGGGCGTCCGGAACCGCTACGGCAGGACGGGGGCGGCGGTGTCCGGCTCGTCGGTGCCGTCCGGCTCCTCGGGCGGCTCACTGAGCTGTTCCCGCACGTAGTTCCAGACCACCGCGATCAGCGCGGCGACGGGGACGGCGAGCAGACTGCCCACGATGCCGGCCAGGCTGCCGCCCAGCGTCACCGCCAGCAGCACCACCGCCGCGTGGAGGCCGAGCCCACGGCTCTGGATCATGGGCTGGAAGACGTTTCCCTCGAGCTGCTGCACCACGACGATGATGGCCAGCACGATCAGCGCGTCCGTCAGGCCGTTGGAGACGAGCGCGATGAGTACGGCGACGAACCCCGCGAACAGGGCGCCGATGATCGGTACGAACGCGGAGACGAAGGTCAGCACCGCCAGGGGCAGCACCAGCGGTACGCCCAGGATCCACAGGCCCAGGCCGATCAGCACGGCGTCGAGCAGACCGACGGCCGCCTGGGACCGCACGAAGGCGCCGAGCGTGGCCCAGCCGCGCGCGAAGACCACGGGGACGTCGTCGGCGAGCCGCCCGGGCAGCTGCCGGGACAGCCACGGCAGGAACTTCGGCCCGTCCTTGAGGAAGAAGAACATCAGGAACAGCGCGAGAACGGCCGTGACCACACCGCTCACCACGGTGCTGACGCCCGTGACGACCGTGCCGACCATGCTGCCGACGCCCTGCTGGGCGCGCGCGACCGCGGAGTCGAAGGCCTTGTTGATCTGCGCGTCACCGATGTTCAGCGGCGGTCCGGCGGCCCACTCGCGCAGCCGCTGAATGCCCTCGACCACCCCGTCGGTCAACTCACCGGACTGCGACGCCACCGGCACCGCGATCAACGCCACCACACCCGCGGCGACGAGCAGGAACAACACGGTCACCACCGACGCGGCAAGCGCCGGCGGCCACCCGCGCCGCCGCAGGAACCGGGCCGCGGGCCAGGTGAGCGTGGTGAGCAGCAAGCCGACGACGAGCGGCCACACGACCGACCACATCCGGCCCAGCAGCCACAGGGACACGGCCAGCATCACGAGGACGAGCAGCAGCTCCCCGGACACTCGCGCGGATATCCGCAGCGCGTCACGGGCTTTCGTGGAACTCAAGGGGGCAGTCACGGGGGAACCCTATTGCCACCGTGCACGGGCCGTCCTGGCGCGGGGCCGTTTCCCGGGAACAGGTCGGACGGGCTCGGAATCCCCCGGAGCCCTCGCGCGTTGAAGAGGGTGGTCAGGGGATGCCGGTGGTGTGCGGCCGAGCAGCCCGAGTGAGCGAGCTGACGGACATTGGAGGGCGGCGGCGATGGCTGCGCAGACGCAGAGGGCCGTGCTGGCGGGCGGATGCTTCTGGGGGATGGAGGAGCTGATCCGCCGACTTCCGGGCGTGACGGCGACCCGGGTGGGATACACCGGGGGTGACGTACCGAACGCGACGTACCGTAACCACGGCACGCACGCGGAGGCCATCGAGATCCTCTTCGACCCCGCGGAGACGGACTACCGCACGATCCTGGAGTTCTTCTTCCAGATCCACGACCCGAGCACGAAGAACCGCCAGGGCAACGACATCGGCCTCAGCTACCGCTCGGCGATCTACTACGTGGACGACGAGCAGAAGCGGATCGCCGAGGACACGATCGCGGATGTGGACGCCTCCGGCCTGTGGCCCGGCAAGGTCGTCACCGAGGTGGAGCCGGTCGGCCCCTTCTGGGAGGCCGAGCCTGAGCACCAGGACTACCTACAGCGATACCCGGACGGCTACACCTGCCACTTCCCGCGCCCGGGATGGCGGCTGCCCGCCCGATCCAAGGGCTGACCGCGTGGCGGCCCGGCGAAGAGCGGAGACCGATCGGTGACGTCTCCACGGCCGGGCCGCGCCGGCCTCGCGGTCCCGGCGGCGCCCCGCGAGAGTCTGTGCCGCCATGGCGTGGGTGGCGCGCCTCAGAGCCGGCTGTACTTGTCGATGTCTTCCGCGAACTCTTCGATCGCCTGTGCGGTGAGCGTCGGCCGCGTGTCGGCGATGGCGGTCATGTAGTCCTCGGTCGTCGCCGGTCGCCCCTGGCGAAGGCTGACTTCGCGCTCGAACGCCGCCTGTGCCCCCTTGCGGGCCGCGAACGCGATGTCGGCCGGGGTGAACAGGTCGCTGGCCTGGACGAGCCGGTCGATGTCCACCGCCTCGGCGGAGGTCGTGAGGTAGCGGGTCCAGATCGCCGCCCGCGCGGATGCGTCCGGTGGGCCGATGGGGATGACGTAGTCGAACCGGCCCGGCCGCAGGAACGCCGCGTCGAGAGAGCGAATCGAGTTGGTGGCACAGGCCAGCAGCCGTGCGTCGTGCTCGCGGAAGCCGGGGATCAGCTTGAGCAGTTCATTGGTCACTCCGTGCCCGGGATCGACCGCCTTTCCGGAGCGCGCGCCCGCGATCTCCTCGACTTCGTCGATGAAGAGCAGGACCGAGTCGAGTTCTGCCAGATCCGCGAAGACCTCCCGCAGGGCCACGGCCAAGCCCTCGCTCGTGTCGGCCGCGAGCCGGGACGGGAAGAGCTCCACGAACGGCCAGCCGAGCCGCGAGGCGACCGCTCTGGCGAAACTGGTCTTTCCGGTACCCGGTGGGCCGAACAGGATGATCGCCTTGGGCGGTGCGACGCCGTAACGGTCTGCCAGCGTCGGCTCCGTCAAAGGGAGCACGACACGGTGATCGACGACCCGCTTCTCCGGCTCCATGCCGGCCATGGCGTTCCACAGACCGCCGGGCAGCATACGGCCGCCCAGTGCCGTGAGGATCTCCGTGTTGGCGGTCCCGGGGGGTTCGACCTTCTCGTAGTAGACGAGATCGTCGCGGAACCGGTAGCCGGAGTTCTCCAGAGCCTTCGTCCCCGCGGCACCGGCGGGCAGCAGCGCGCTGATGTGGCTCACGCCCAGGGCCCGCAGGCGCCTTTCGAGCTCGGCGAGGAGAGCACTCCCGATCCCCCGCTCGCGCCAGCGGGAGGCGAGCGCCACCAGGAGGATCCATGCCCGCTTGCCCTGCGCCTGTGCGACGGCCACTCCGACCAGTTCGTCGCCGACCACCGCGACGACGGCCGTCTGTCCCGCCTTGGCCGCCGTCATGACCTCGGAGACCGCGAACACCCGGTTCTCGTCGGCCCGGCGGCTCTGGTCCCAGATCTCGATGGCCTGGTCGAGGTCGTCGTCGTGATAGTCACGCAGATGCCAAGCGGGCATCGCCACCACCTCACACGGCGCGGGAGTCCCATTGTTCCGTCACCGGCGCCTCGTGACGAACCGGGGCGGGACCCCGGACCCGCCTGTCAGATGGCGCGGTACACGCTGAAGATGTGCCACGCCGCTTCTATCCGCGCTCTCGTGTCGTCGTCGCACTCCCCGGTGAGCCCGACGAAGACGACCGAGGACCCGGGATCGTCCGCGACCAGCAGCGTCAGCGGTACCCGGCCCGACAGCGGGTAGTCGTACCAGCCGTCAGGCCTGTCGACGTCCGTTTGCGGGAGGGCGTTCTCGATGGCCTGCCAGTCGGCGTCGTGGAAGCCGTAGCCCGAGAACTCCGCGACCGACTCGCAGAAGGGCCGCAGATTCTCCTCGAGGATCCAGCCCGTGCCGAAGGCCCGCTCCGGGTCCGGGCGCTCAGCCATCGGCCTGGTGTCGGGGTGTGCGGCTGTGCGGGAACACGCGGTCTCCAGCGGTGTGCATGCGGGGAAGCGTCCGTGCGGGGCGGCGTTCACGCGGGGTGAGGTGGTGCGACGACCTCGGCAGGCCCGGGGCCGGGGGTCAGTGCGGGAGGCTCGCCGGGCTGCCGCCGTTCGCCTCGTAGCCCGCCACCGCCAGTGCCCGGTACACCGCGAACTCCGCCGCCGGGTCGGCGGACAGCGTCCAGGGCAGGGCGCCGACATGGCCGTCTATGTGGACCAGCTGGCTCATGGCCTCCGACCAGCGCTCGCCACGGACCAGGAAGAGGACCAGCATGTGCCGCACGTGCGCCAGCATCGGGTCGTCGGGGCGGGCCGAGTGCACCGCGTGCAGCGCGCCGTGCACCGCCTTGGTGACGACCTCGGACTGCCAGAAGCTGCTGACCAGGGTCACCTCGGGCAGGTGCTCGAACACCGCGAAGAGGGGCATCGCCGCGAGGAGGGAGCCCTTGGGCGCCCGGGCCGCAGCGGCCTCCGCGAACGAGTACGCCAGGTCACGGGAGCCGTGCCACTTCTCGCACCAGTAGTGCAGGGCGGCCAGATGCGCCCCCATGTGGACCGGGGCGCGGTCCAGGATCTTCAGCCAGAGCTGCTCGAAGTCCTTCTGGGAGTAGCCGAGACCGCGGGCCACGGACAGCTCGACGATGTACGGGATCGGGTCGCCGGGGGACAGCAGCGCCGCCTCGCCGCACGCCGCCCTCGCCTCCTCCATGATGATCCGGAACTCGTCCGTCCCGGGCGACGCCGTCCGCCACGCCTGCTGCACCAGGAACTCGGCGTGCACCGCCGCGCCGCCCGCGTCCTTGGGCGCCTCGGCCCGCCACACCCGCAGCCACTGCCCGCCGGGCGACTCGCCCACCCCGCCGGGCCGCCGCTGGAGCTCCAGCGAGGCAGCGCCCGCGAAGGCCTGCACGCGCTGCCAGCGCCGCTCGCCCTCCGTCTCGGTGCCCGCGAGGAGCTGCTGGGCCGCGCGGTAGTCCTGCGTGCGCTGCACCACGTCCAGGACGTCCAGCAGGTCCTGGTCGGGGCCGGGCATGCGGATGTCGAGCTCCTCCTCGCGGACGAAGCCGTAGTTCGCCGGGTCCGCGGCGTCCGGGTGGTCGGGCGAGACCAAGCCGATCGCACCACGCCCGCGCCGCAGGAAGGGAAGCAGCACGAAGCCCAGCAAGACCAGTGCGATCAGGACCCAGAGAATCTCCATGGAACAAGCGAACCAGACCCCGCCGACAATTGGCCAACAGGGCCCCCGAACCTGTGGAAAACCCGACCGCGTGGCGCCCGCAGCGCCGGCAGCCCCGCCGGGAAGGCCCCGCTCCCGGCTCGCGTCCCGGCTCGCGTCGCCTCTTCCTCGGCACTCCTCGCTTTGGCGCATTACCCTCGGTGCCCATGAGCGACAGGCACATCAGTCATCACTTCGAGACGCTCGCGATCCACGCGGGCAACACCGCCGACCCCCTGACGGGCGCGGTCGTCCCGCCGATCTACCAGGTGTCCACCTACAAGCAGGACGGCGTCGGGGGCCTGCGCGGCGGCTACGAGTACAGCCGCAGCGCCAACCCGACCAGGACCGCGCTGGAGGAGAACCTCGCCGCCCTGGAGGGCGGCCGTCGTGGTCTCGCGTTCGCGTCCGGACTGGCGGCCGAGGACTGCCTGCTGCGTACGCTGCTGAGCCCGGGCGACCACGTGGTCATCCCCAACGACGCCTACGGCGGCACGTTCCGGCTCTTCGCCAAGGTCGTGGCCCGCTGGGGCGTGGAGTGGTCGGTCGCCGACACCAGCGACCCGGCCGCCGTACGGGCCGCCCTCACCCCGAAGACCAAGGTCGTGTGGGTGGAGACCCCCTCCAACCCGCTGCTCGGCATCACCGACATCGCCGCCGTCGCTCAGGTCGCCCGGGACGCCGGCGCCCGTCTGGTCGTCGACAACACCTTCGCCACGCCCTACCTCCAGCAGCCGCTCTCCCTGGGCGCGGACATCGTCGTGCACTCGCTGACCAAGTACATGGGCGGACACTCCGACGTCGTCGGCGGTGCCCTGATCACCGACGACGCCGACCTGGGCGAGGAACTGGCCTTCCACCAGAACGCGATGGGCGCCGTCGCCGGCCCGTTCGACTCCTGGCTGGTGCTGCGCGGCACCAAGACCCTCTCCGTGCGCATGGACCGGCACAGCGAGAACGCCACCAAGGTCGCCGACATGCTCACCCGGCACGCGCGCGTGACCGGCGTCCTGTACCCGGGCCTGCCCGAACACCCCGGCCACGAGGTCGCCGCCAAGCAGATGAAGGCGTTCGGCGGCATGGTCTCGTTCCGTGTCGAGGGCGGCGAGCAGGCGGCCGTCGAGGTGTGCAACCGCGCCAAGGTGTTCACGCTGGGCGAGTCCCTGGGCGGCGTCGAGTCGCTGATCGAGCACCCCGGCCGCATGACGCACGCCTCCGTGGCCGGTTCGGCCCTCGAGGTCCCCGGCGACCTGGTGCGGCTGTCCGTCGGCATCGAGAACGCCGACGACCTGCTGGAGGACCTCAAGCAGGCGCTCGGCTGAGGGCTTCCCCTCGGGGTCACCAGCCGGTGAGGGGTGGAGTCGTGTCCGACGGCGGCTCCACCCACGGGTGGGCCGTCATCGCCCACACCGTGAAAGCCACGGCCGCCGCGAACGCCAGCAGCCACAGCACGCGGCGGGCGAGCGCCCTGCGCCGCAGCATGCGGCCGCCCCGGCGCACCGCCTCCGTGTGGATCTCGGGCGGCACGGGCCGCGGCGTCTGCTCCATGAGGCGCCGCACGGCGGCCTCACGGTCGTTCCCCCTCATGCCAGGCTCCGGTGACACGCACAGCTCATGACGGCACCGCCTTCGCGGCCGGCACGGCGGCCCCGGGGTTCCGTGACCGGCGCAGCAGGGTCGCCGTCGCCCGGTGGCAGATGGCCCGGACGCGCTCCGTCGACAGGCCCAGCAGCGCGGCCGTCTGCTCCTCGCCGACGCCTTCGTAGAGCCTGAGCACGAGGATCAGCCGCTCCTGCGGGGTGAGCGGGGCCAGCGGGCTCGCGGGGTGCGGACGGGAGCGGCCGAATCCGCCGTACTGGTGCCACGCGCCGTGCTCGAAGCGGGTCGCCAGGTACTGGCGGGTGCGGTCGTAGGGATCCTCGCCGCGCAGCCGGTCCCAGCACGCGTACGTGTGGGCCAGCGACAGCGTCAGCAGGCGCCGGGCGCGCGGGTTGTCGTCCGGTGCCTCGGCGGTGAGCAGTGTGGCGGCGTGCAGCAGCCGCCCGGCCGCGCCCGCGACGAACGCCTCGAACTCGCGGGCCCGACGGGTTGCCTGGGACGCATGCCGCTGTCGCACCGCGCCTCCCGCCTGCCGGCGACCCTGAGGATGCGGGGCCCGGCCGGGCACGGACGCGACGCCCGTGTACGACGGGTCCCCGGTCTCATATCAGGCCAGGGGCGGCCCCGTGGTCAAGAGCCGCGCACCGGGTCGGGGCGGCGGACCGGCGGCGTACGGCCCCCGGAACGGCGAGGAACAGGCCCTCGGCCCTCAGTACCGGCTTCTGGCCCTCAGAATGGGCTACCGGCCCCCACAAGCCGGCCCTCGGCGCATGACGGCCCCCGTCCTCAGGACTGCGACTGCGCCTCCGGCCCCGGTACCCCCGGTACCGCCATCCGGGCGGACAGCGCGCTGTTGAAGCGCGTGAGGAGCGAGCAGAACGCCTCGCGCTCCTCCGGCTCCCAGTCGTGGGTCAGTTCGGCCATCAACTGCCGTCGGGAGGAGCGCACTTCCTCCAGTCGCGCCTGCCCGCGCGGGGAGAGCTGGAGCACCACGGCCCGCCCGTCCTCGGGGTGCGAGGTGCGCTTGACCAGGCCGGTGTCGACGAGCGGAGCCACCTGCCGGGTGACCGTCGACGAGTCGATGCCCATGCTCGCGGCGAGCGCCTTGACGCCCATCGGGCCTTCCTTGTCGAGCCGGTTGAGCAGCAGGTACGCGGCGCGGTCCATGGAGTTGCGCACCTGCCCGACTCCGCCGAGCCGGGTCTGTTCGGCACGACGGGCGAACAGCGCCACCTCGTGCTGCAGCGTGTCGAGAAGACCGGTGTCACCGACGGTCGTCATGTCCATCGACATTTCAGGTGTTGTGGGCATGGCCGGGGGCTCACTTCGTGGAGGGCTGGCAGATTGGGGGACAGGGTACGCGGCCGGAAGGCGGGCCGTACCGGCGCTGCGCAAAGCGGGTCTCGGAGGTTGGTCACAACAGTCGTTCCCACCCGTGAACTGCGATGCTGGAGTCATGAGCTACAGCACGGCTGACTCCTTGCGACCCGTCACCCTCGACGACGTGCGCGGAGCGCAGAAGATGCTCTCGGGTGTGGCGCGGGTGACCGCGCTGGAAAGCAGCAGGTACCTGTCCCAGGCGGTCGGCGCGCCGGTGCACCTCAAGTGCGAGAACCTCCAGCGGACCGGTTCGTTCAAGCTGCGCGGCGCGTACGTCCGGATCGCGGGTCTGCTGCCCGAGGAGCGTGCCGCCGGTGTCGTCGCCGCGAGCGCCGGCAACCACGCGCAGGGCGTCGCCCTGGCCTCGGCGCTGCTCGGCGTGCGCTCCACGGTGTTCATGCCGAAGGGTGCCCCGCTGCCCAAGGTCAGCGCCACCCGGGACTACGGGGCCGAGGTGCGGCTGCACGGCCAGGTCGTCGACGAGACGCTGGCCGCGGCACAGGAGTACGCCGCCGAGACGGGCGCGGTGTTCATCCACCCGTTCGACCACCCCGACATCATCGCCGGTCAGGGCACGGTGGGCCTGGAGATCCTGGAGCAGTGCCCCGAGGTGCGCACGGTCGTCGTCGGTATCGGCGGGGGCGGGCTGGCCGCCGGGATCGCCGTCGCGGTGAAGGCCCTGCGTCCGGACGTGCGGATCGTGGGCGTGCAGGCGGAGGGCGCGGCGGCGTACCCGCCCTCGCTGGCGGAGGGCCGGCCGGTCACGGTCGAGAACCCGGCGACGATGGCCGACGGCATCAAGGTCGGGCGGCCGGGCGACGTGCCGTTCGGGATCGTCGGCGAGCTGGTCGACGAGGTGCGCACGGTCAGTGAGGACGAGCTGTCCGCCGCGCTGCTGCTCTGCCTGGAGAGGGCCAAGCTGGTCGTGGAGCCGGCCGGGGCGAGCCCGGTCGCGGCGCTGCTCAGCGAGCCCGGCACCATCGAGGGGCCGGTCGTCGCCGTGCTGTCCGGCGGCAACGTCGACCCGGTGCTGATGCAACGGGTGTTGCGGCACGGCATGGCCGCACAGGGCCGCTATCTGGCCGTCCGGCTGCGGTTGACGGACCGTCCGGGAGCTCTCGCCACACTTCTGGGTGCGTTGTCAGTGGTTGACGCTAACGTCCTCGATGTGAGTCATGTGCGAACCGACCCTCGGCTCGGACTCACGGAGGCGGAGGTCGAGCTGCACCTGGAGACGAAGGGCCCGGCGCACTGCGCCGAGGTGGGTCAGGCGCTGCGCGAGGCGGGCTACACGGTCATGGGCTGAGCCGGCGCACGAGCCGGTCAAGATCCCTTCTTCTCCCCGGAAACGACACACGGAAAAATCGATTGTGAGACGCGATACATCGCGTTATGGTGTGTTGGTGTGATGCGCCACTCACCTGTCCGGCGATCCCCGAAGACGTGGAGACTCATATGCCTGGCGCCATCTATGCCGAAGGTCTGGTCAAGACCTTCGGTGACGTAAAGGCCTTGGACGGCGTCGACCTCGACGTGCCCGAGGGCACGGTCCTCGGCCTGCTCGGGCCGAACGGCGCGGGCAAGACGACCACCGTCCGCTGCCTGACCACCCTGCTGCGGCCCGACAGCGGGCGTGCGGTCGTCGCGGGCATAGACGTGCTGAAGCAGCCCGACGCCGTCCGCCGTTCCATCGGCCTGTCCGGCCAGTTCGCGGCCGTCGACGAGTACCTGACCGGCCGCGAGAACCTCCAGATGGTCGGGCAGCTCTACCAGATGAGGGCGAAGGCGGCGAAGGAGCGCGCGGCCGAGCTGCTGGAGCAGTTCCACCTCGCGGACGCCGCCGACCGGCCCACCAAGACCTACTCCGGAGGCATGCGCCGCCGGCTCGACCTCGCCGCGGCCCTCGTCGTCTCGCCGCCCGTGATGTTCATGGACGAGCCGACGACCGGCCTCGACCCGCGCAACCGCCAGCAGTTGTGGGAGGTCATCAAGCAGCTCGTCTCCGGCGGTACGACGCTGCTGCTGACCACGCAGTACCTGGAGGAGGCCGACCACCTCGCGCACGACATCGCGGTGGTCGACCACGGCCGGGTCATCGCCCAGGGCACCTCCGACCAGCTCAAGGCCCGCACCGGCGGCGAGCGCGTCGAGGTCGTGGTGCACGAGCGCGAGCACATCCGGGCCGCCGCCGAGGTCCTCGCCGGCTTCGGCAAGGGCGACACCACGGTCGAGGAGCACATGCGCAAGCTCACCGCGCCCGTGACCGGCGGCGCCAAACTCCTCGCCGAAGTCATCCGGGAACTGGACACGCGGGGCATCGAGATCGACGACATCGGCCTGCGCCGGCCGACCCTCGACGACGTCTTCCTGTCCCTCACGGGCCACGTGGCCGAGGTGAAGAACGAGGAGAACGACAAGGAGGCCGCGAAGTGAGCGCCGTCACCGACACCGTGCGGGTCGCGCCGGCCGCGAACCCGGTGAGCCAGTCGATCCGCGACTCGATGGTCGTCGCCAAGCGGAACCTGATCCGCATGTCCCGGATCCCCGAGATGATCATCTACGGGCTGATCCAGCCGATCATGTTCGTGGTGCTGTTCACCTACGTCTTCGGCGGCTCCATGCAGATCGGCAGCAGCACCAGTGCCGTCGACTACAAGAACTTCCTGATGGCGGGCATCTTCGCGCAGACCGTCACGTTCGCGACCGCGAGTTCCGGCGCCGGCATCGCCGACGACATGCACAAGGGACTCATCGACCGCTTCCGCTCCCTGCCCATGGCCCGCGGCGCGGTGCTCACCGGGCGCACCCTCGCCGACTCCGTGCAGACGGCCCTCACCCTGGTCGTCCTCGCGGTGGTCGCCCTCCTGGTCGGCTGGCGCGTCGGGTCGGACGGCAGCACCAACGCCGCCAAGGTCCTCGCGGCCTTCGGGCTGCTGCTCCTGCTCGGTTACGCGTTCACCTGGATCGGCGCCCTGATCGGCATGTCCGTCCGGACCCCCGAGGCCGCCACCTCCAGCGGGCTGATCTGGCTCTTCCCGGTCACCTTCATCTCGAACGCGTTCGTGGACACCAGCCACATGACCCCGTGGCTGCGCCACATCGCCGAGTGGAACCCCTTCAGCGCCACGGTCCAGGCCTGCCGTGTGCTGTTCGCCAACCCGGGCCAGTCACCGTCCGACGCCTGGCCCATGCAGCACCCCGTCTGGGCCTCGCTGATCTACTCGATCCTGATCCTGGTCGTCTTCCGGACGCTGGCGGTGCGCAAGTACCGCTCCGCGACGGCATGACAAAAACCCCGGCGCCCGAAGGACGCCGGGGGCACGTCAAGCTTCTTCGTGGCCGGTCAGCCCTCGTACGGCTCGGCCTTCAGGATCTTCACCGAGGCCTTCTTGCCGTTCGGCAGCTCGTACTGCGCGTCCTCGCCGACCTTGTGGCCGATCACGCCGGCACCCAGCGGGGACTGCGGGGAGTACGTCTCGATGTCGGCACTCGCGTACTCGCGGGAGGCGAGCAGGAACGTCAGCGTGTCGTCCTCGTCACCGTCGAACGCGATCGTGACGACCATGCCGGGCGCCACCGCACCGTCCGCCGCGGGCGCTTCACCGACCTTGGCGCTCTCGAGGAGCTGGGTGAGCTGGCGCACACGCAGTTCCTGCTTGCCCTGCTCCTCCTTGGCCGCGTGGTACCCGCCGTTCTCACGCAGGTCGCCCTCCTCGCGCGCGGCAGCGATCTTCGCGGAGATCTCCGCCCGCGCGGGACCAGTAAGGTACTCAAGCTCAGCCTTGAGCTTGTTGTACGCCTCCTGGGTCAGCCAGGTGACGTTCTCGCTGGTCTGGGTCACAGGTGCTCCTCGTAGGTACTGGGAATACAAAGCATCGCCCTACCCAGAAGAATGTTCCTTCACGGATGGGCGAAACCACGAGCCTAACAATTCAGGGGCGCAAGGGGGAGGACATAAGCCACCAGATTACTCTCAGCGCAGGTCAGGCCCTACGTATTCCAGGTGGCCGGTTGTCGTCAGTCGGCGTGGCAGCCCAGCAACTCGGCCGTCGTCCCCGGAGAGGTCGTACGCAGCGTGACGACCTTGTCGATGCGGGTGGCGTCCCCGTCGAAGTGGAAGTCGCCCCGCCCCACGACCTGGCCGCTCTCGGCCTGCGAACGCACGGTGCAGTAACCGTCGGCACCGGCGTCCTTGTGCACCTCAAGATGAACCTGCACGGACTTCTCGCCGAGCTCGAAGCTGATCACCTCGGCGCTGATCTCGTTCTGGCCGACGTAGTGATAGCCGAACCAGCCGACGAGCCCCAGCAGCGCCGCCCCGAGCACGGCACCGATGACCTTGAGCTTGCGGTCCGCGCGCTCGTCCGAGGTACGGCCGTAGCGCCCCTCGGGCAGTCGCGTACTCGCCGTGCTCATGATCGTCCTCCAGACAGGGCCGGGACGAAGGCCCCGGAAGGGGCTCCAGGACCCGGTCCCGGAATTATTCGCCCGCCGATTCGGTCACTATAGAAGCCGCAGATTGCGCCGACGCACACAGGGCGCCGACTTACTGAGGATTGAGTCTTGACTGACCAGTTGCGACTGATGGCCGTCCACGCCCACCCCGACGACGAGTCGAGCAAGGGCGCGGCGACCATGGCGAAGTACGTGTCCGAGGGGGTGGACGTGCTGGTCGTGACCTGCACGGGCGGGGAGCGCGGCTCCATCCTCAATCCGAAGCTCCAGGGGGACACGTACATCGAGGAGCACATCCACGAGGTACGCAAGAAGGAGATGGACGAGGCCCGGGAGATCCTGGGCGTCAAGCAGGAATGGCTCGGCTTCGTCGACTCGGGCCTGCCCGAGGGCGACCCGCTGCCGCCGCTGCCGGAGGGCTGCTTCGCCCTGGAGGACGTCGACCACGCGGCCGGCGAGCTGGTGCGGAAGATCCGCGCCTTCCGTCCCCAGGTGATCACCACCTACGACGAGAACGGCGGCTACCCGCACCCCGACCACATCATGACCCACAAGATCTCGATGGTGGCGTTCGAGGGCGCGGCGGACACCGAGAAGTACCCGGAGGCGGAGTACGGCCCCGCGTACCAGCCGCAGAAGCTGTACTACAACCAGGGCTTCAACCGCCCCCGCACCGAGGCGCTGCACCAGGCGCTGCTGGACCGGGGCATGGAGTCGCCCTACGGGGAGTGGCTCAAGCGCTGGGACGAGTTCGGCCGCAACGAGCGCACGCTCACCACGCACGTCCCCTGCGCCGACTACTTCGAGATCCGTGACAAGGCGCTGATCGCGCACGCCACGCAGATCGACCCGGACGGGGGCTGGTTCCGGGTGCCCATGGAGATCCAGAAGGAGGTCTGGCCGACGGAGGAGTACGAGCTGGCGAAGTCCCTCGTCGATACCTCCCTCCCCGAGGACGACCTCTTTGCGGGCATCCGCGACAATGCCTGACATGAGCGCAAGCGCAAGCCTGGCAATGACGCATCTCGTCTCCTTCGCCAAGGAGGTCGACGAGGACAAGGTCACCCCCGGCGTCCTCGGCTTCATCGTCTTCGCGGCGATGGCCCTGGCGGTGTGGGCCCTGATGAAGTCCATGAGCCGGCACATGAACAGGGTCGACTTCACGCAGGTCCCGGACCCCAAGGCCGAGCAGGCGGAGACGGAGCCCGCGGCCACGGAACCGGAGGCGGAAGCCTCCGGCCAGGGCAAGAAGCAAGGCTGACGCCCCCTCCCGGGGGCGGTACCCGTCAGCGGCCGCCCGCCGCCGACGGGTACCACGCGCACCCCGCGCGCCCTACGCCTTCGACCCCACCGCCACCCCCATGACCTCCCGCGCATGCCTGCTCGGCGTCATCCCGAGCTCCCAGGCCTGCCAGCCGGCCTCCAGACTCACTCCCCGTTCCAGCAGCAGCGCCCAGGCGTCCGCGTACTCGTCGAGCTTCTCGTCGCGCAGCGGATGAGCCGCCCGGGACAGCTGGGCCAGCTCCTCCTGGGCCACCGCCGTGCCGACCTCCGCGCCGCCGGGCGCCGCGTACGGCAGCAGCGTGCAGCGCAGGAAACGGGCCCAGTCCTCGCCCCGGCGGTCGCCGTACGAGGTGAAGAGGTCCACCGCCTCGTCGCACAGGGCCAGCGCCTGCTGGGTGCGGGCGTTGCCCGCGTCCACCACCGCCAGCTCCAGACAGGTCCAGGCCTCGCCGTGGGCGACACCGATGCGCTGGAAGTCGGCCCGGGCATCCACCAGGAGCTGCCGGGCGAAGCCCGAGTTGCGCAGCGAACCCGTCTGGGCCGCACGCAGGTCACGGGTGGCCCGGGCCGAGTGGTGGCGGGCACAGGCCAGCCCGTACACATCGCGCATACGGGAGAACATCGTGCGGGAGCGTTCCAGCTCACGCACCGCCTGATCGAGGTTGCCCGTCTCCTCCAGCGCCTGGCCCAGGTAGTACAGCGTCCACGCCTCGCCCCGCGCGTCCTCGTTGTCGCGGTGCCGGGCGGCGGCCCCGCGCAGCTCCTCCACGGCCGGTGACGCGTCCCCGTCGACCAGCCGGGCCCGGGCCAGCTGGGTCAGGGCCCAGGCCTCGCCGCGAGCGTCGCGCGTCCGGCCGTACAGGTCCAGGGCGGCGCGCAGCTCCGACTCGGCGCGCGGGACATCGCCCATCCGCAGGCCCAGCTGGCCGAGCTGGAAGTGAGCCCACGCCTGACCGTGCACCGACTCGCCCCGCCGGTGCAGGACCAGGGACTCCGTCAGCAGCTCCAGAGCCTGAGCCACCCGGGCCCGGTCCCGCTCGACGGCCGCCAGGGCATGCATCGTCCAGGCACGGTCCGTCGCCAGCTCGGGAGAGGCCTGGAGCGCCAGGGCCTCGCGGAGCTTCGCCGACGCCTCCGTCAGGTTGCCCTGGTGGTGCAGGGTGATACCGAGGGAGCACAGGGCACGGGCCGCGCCCGCGTCGTGATGGGCCTCCCGGTACAGGTCGACGACCGAGGCGAGAGTCGTACGCGCCTTGTCCAGTTCACCGAGCTGCCGCGCCGCGATGCCGGTACGCCACTGCACCGAGCGGACCAGCAGCCCCTCGTCGACGGCCTGCGCGAGTTCGCTGATCTCGCCCAGGCGGTACAGGTCGCCACGCAGCAGGCAGTAGTCGCACAGGGCGCCCAGGAGGTTCAGCACCGCCGCCTGGTTCACACCCTCGGCGTGCCGCAGCGCCGCCGTGATGAAGCTCGACTCGTCGTCCAGCCAGCGCAGCGCCTCGTCCAGGGAGGTGAAACCGTACGGGCTGAAACGGTTCGTGCGGGTCGACATGTTGCCGTCGACCATCCGCAGCACCGAGTCGGCCAACTCGGCGTAGTTCACGATCAGCCGCTCCTGCGCCGCCGTGCGCTCGGCCGGTTCCTCCTCGTCGAGCAGCCGGGCCTGGGCGAAGGCGCGGACCAGGTCGTGCAGCCGGTAGCGGTCGCCCCGCACGTGGTCGATCAGCCCCGCGCGGGTCAGCGCCTGGAGGTGGCGCTTCGCCTCCGCCTCGTCGGTGGCCAGCAGCGCGGCGGCCGCGGCGGCCCCGAGCGAGGCCCGGCCGGCCAGGGCCAGCCTCCGCAGCAGCCGCCGTACGGTCTCCGACTGGTCGGAGTAGCGCAGCCACAGGGCGCGCTCGACCGGCTCGACCGGGCCGTACGCGCCGAGGTCCGTGGCCAGCGCCCGCGGGGAACGCGGGCCCAGGCACGACCCCACGATGCGCAGCGCCAGCGGCAGCCCGCCGCACAGCTCCCGCACCCGGTCGGCGGACTCGGCGTCGTACGGCCCGGAACGGTCCTGGGCCGCCGCGCCCAGCAGTTCCTCCGCGCCCGCCGCGTCCAGCGGCTCCACCGCCAGCTGGTGCACCCGCGCGGGCAGGTCGCCCAGATCCAGCGGGCCCCGCGCCGTCACCAGCACCAGGCTGTCGGACCGCTCCGGGACCAGGGCACGCACCTGCTCGGCGTCCGAGGCATCGTCGAGGACGACCGTGACCGGCAGGCCCGTCAGATGCTGGTGGTACAGCTCGCTCAGCCGCTTGACCTGCTGGTCGGGGGAGGAGCGCTCGCGGAACAGCAGTTGCTCGCGGGGCGCGCCGAGCCGGTTCAGCAGATGCAGCAGGGCGTTGCGGGTGGACAGCGGGGACTCGCCCGGGCCCTCGGCACGCAGGTCGACGACACAGGCACCGCGGAAGTAGTCCTTCAGACCGTGCGTGGCCTGCACCGCGAGCGTCGTACGGCCACTGCCGGGCGGGCCGTGCAGGACCACCACCGTCGGCTGCGTCTGCGTGCTCGCCCGGGCCGCCTGCACCCACTGCCGGATCTGCGCCAGCTCGGCGCGCCGCCCCGCGAACGGATCCGCGGGTTCCGGAAGCTGCCCGAAGGACTGCGACAGCACGTTGCGGCCACGTGCCGCCGCGCTCTTGTCCGCGCCCCGCAGCCGCGGCCCCGTGGCCTTCGGCCCGGTGGAGGCGGCACGCACCCGCTCCTGGTCCAGGAACGGCCGGATGCCCCGCACCTCCAGCGCCGTCAGCCACTGCAACCGCAACTGTTCCGGCCCGCCCGGCTGGCTCACGGCCCCGGCCCGCCGGTGCGCGGCGGGCAGATGCGAGCCGACCACCTTGACGACGGTCGCCGCGGCTCCCACGACCCCGACGGTCACACCCGCGCTCACCGCCGTCCCGGCACCGGTGCCGAGGGCCAGGTCGGCGACGACGGCCGCCACCGCCGCGACCCCGGCCACCAGCAACGGTGTCCCGGCGCCCTCCCGGGCATAGCGCTGCCCGAAGGTGACCTGCCCGGCCGCCGCCTCGTCCAGGGCGCGCGTATAGGCCTCGTACTCCTCGGCCGAGCTCTGCGCCAGCGCGTCGAGCGCCCCGCGCGCCCGCGCGAGCAGCACCTTCCCGTCGGTGCGCCCGCCCGTCCGGCGCACCTCTTCCTCCACGGCCCGCCCCAACAGCCGCTCGGCCTCCGCCCGATGACTGTCCCGCATGTCACGTCCCCCTCCGGCGGCAACTCCTTTGCGTACGAGTGTCCTTCGTGAAGGGCGTGAGCGCGAGGGGGCGACGATCAACGGATGCAGTCCGGTGACCTCAGGACTACTCGCTCGTTGTTGCGAGTGTCGGGCTGGCTGTCGAACGGGGGAGAAAGTGTGACCGGCCAAGTGGAGCGTGCGGTGAACGGACTGATTCCAGTCGCGTGCTACGCCCGTACGTCCGAGGACTTCCGGCAGCGGGACGGGCATGGAGTGCGCCACCAGTTGCGGATCAATGAGCGGACCGCGCACCAACACGGATGTCTGATCATCGGCGAGTACACCGACAACGGAGTCAGCGCTTCGAAGCAGGGCGCGGCGAGACCTGGATTCGATCGACTGGTCGACGAACTGACACGTGGGTACACGGCTGAGGGACAGGTGATCGGGGGAGTCGTCTGCGTCGCGGACGACCGGCTGTATCGCCGCCCGGAGGACCTTGCCCGGTTCTTCGCCGCACTCACCAGCGGGCCGGGGCGCGTGTTGGTCGACCCGCAGGGCGTGCGAGACCCGTACTCCCGCGAGGGGTTTCTGCGGGCCGTGCGGTCGCTGGAGGCCGCGATGACGGAGACGCAAGCACGGAGCCGGCGAGTGGCGGACTGGCACTGGGCCCGAGCGGTGGAGGGGGTGCCGCACAGCGGACCACGACCGTTCGGCTGGCAGGAAGACAGGATCAAGCTCCACCCGGTCGAGGCGGCCCTGGTCGGTAGAGCGGTCTCCGACCGCATCGGAGGCAAGGCTGTCCGGGCCATCGCCCGAGAGTGGTGCGAACTCGGCATCACCGGAACGAGGGGCGGCAGGCCCAACGCGCAAACCGTGACGCAGATCATGACGGCGCCCCGGGTGTGTGGCTACAGGGCCAACAAGGGCGAGTTGTTGCTCGTGCCGGAGACGGGGCAACCGGTACTGGGGCAGTGGCAGCCCATCGTGACGCCGGAGCAGTGGAAGGCGGTGTGCGAGACGTTCTCCCCGGGGAGCCTCTTCATGCACCGAGGCAGCGGCGCTCCGCGGCTCACCGGCAGAACCATGGCTCCCAGCCGTCTCGCCAGCGGCGTTCTGCGCTGTGGCGCGCAGCGCCCCGACGGACCGCTCTGCGGAGGCGCGTTGTGCGTGCAGAAGGGCGGAAGCCGAAGGAGCCCGTACGTCTACGCCTGCCGTTCTTGCAGGCGGTGCAGCATCAGCGGACCTTTGGCCGACGAAGCCCTCGAACGTCTGCTGTTCCACGAAGCACCGCCGCACGTGCGGCCCTCGGAAGCCGTGTACCGACGCTGGCAGGCCGGCACGGCGGGCCTGGCCGAGAAGCGAGAAACGGTGGCCTCCGTCGTCACCCACTGTGTGGTGCGCCCCGGTGTCAAAGGGGACCCCACCTGGGACCACTCCCGCGTCGAGCCGGTGTGGCGCAGCGCGGGAGCCGGTGGTCCCGAGAAGGGCGGTGGGAGCCGGGGGGCGCGTTCCGAGGCCCGGTGCCCACTGTGAGGCAGGATGGGAGTATGCCGAACCGACTGGCGCACGAAACGTCCCCCTACCTCCTTCAGCACGCCGACAACCCCGTCGACTGGTGGCCCTGGTCGGGAGGTGCTTTCGAGGAGGCGCGTCGGCGAGGCGTTCCGGTGCACCTGAGCGTCGGCTATTCGAGCTGCCACTGGTGCCACGTCCTTGCGAAGGAGAGCTTCGAGGACGAGGTGACGGCCGCCTATATGAACGAGCACTTCGTCAACATCAAGGTCGACCGCGAAGAGCGCCCCGACGTCGACGCCGTCTACATGGAGGCCGTGCAGGCGGCGACCGGGCACGGTGGGTGGCCGATGACCGTCTTTCTCACCCCGGAGGCCGAGCCGTTCTACTTCGGCACGTACTTCCCGCCCGCCCCCCGGCAGGGCATGCCCTCCTTCCGGCAGGTTCTCCAAGGCGTGCGGCAGGCGTGGGAGGAGCGGCGGGACGAGGTGACCGAGGTCGCCGGGAAGATCGTCCGGGATCTGGCCGGGCGGGAGATCTCCTACGGCGACGACCAGGCCCCCGGCGAGCAGGAGCTCGCGCAGGCGCTGCTCGCGCTCACCCGCGAGTACGACCCGCAGCGCGGCGGATTCGGCGGGGCGCCGAAGTTCCCGCCGTCCATGGCGCTGGAGTTCCTGCTGCGCCACCACGCCCGCACCGGCGCCGAGGGCGCCTTGCAGATGGCGCGGGACACCTGCGAGCGCATGGCCCGGGGCGGTATCTACGATCAGCTCGGCGGCGGCTTCGCCCGCTACTCCGTCGACCGTGACTGGATCGTGCCGCACTTCGAGAAGATGCTGTACGACAACGCCCTGCTGTGCCGTGTCTACGCCCACCTCTGGCGTGCCACGGGCAGCGAGCTCGCCCGTCGGGTCGCCCTGGAGACGGCGGACTTCATGGTGCGCGAGCTGCGCACCGCGGAGGGCGGGTTCGCCTCCGCGCTGGACGCCGACAGCGACGACGGGACCGGCAAGCACGTCGAGGGCGCGTACTACGTGTGGACGCCCGGGCAGTTGCGTGAGGCGCTCGGCGAGCAGGACGCGGAGCTCGCCGCGCGGTACTTCGGCGTGACCGAGGAGGGCACCTTCGAGCACGGCCAGTCGGTGCTGCAACTTCCGCAGCAGGACGGTCTGTTCGACGCCGAGAAGGTCGCCTCCGTCCGGGAGCGGCTGCTCGCGAAGCGGGCGGAGCGGCCCGCGCCCGGCCGGGACGACAAGGTCGTCGCCGCGTGGAACGGCCTCGCGATCGCCGCGCTGGCCGAGACCGGCGCCTACTTCGACCGGCCCGACCTCGTCGAGGCCGCCGTCGCCGCCGGCGACCTCCTGGTCCGGCTGCACCTGGACGAGCAGGCCCGGCTCACCCGGACCAGCAAGGACGGCCATGCCGGCGCCAACGCGGGCGTGCTGGAGGACTACGCCGACGTGGCCGAGGGCTTTCTCGCGCTCGCGTCCGTCACCGGTGAGGGCGTCTGGCTGGAGTTCGCCGGGTTCCTCCTCGACCACGTCCTGGTGCGCTTCACCGACGCGGAGTCGGGCGCCCTGTTCGACACGGCCGCCGACGCCGAGCGGCTCATCCGCCGTCCGCAGGACCCGACGGACAACGCCGCCCCGTCCGGCTGGACCGCGGCGGCGAACGCCCTGCTGGGCTATGCCGCGCACACCGGCTCCGAGCCCCACCGCACCGCCGCCTGGAAGGCCCTCGGCGTCGTCAAGGCGCTCGGGCCGCGCGTGCCTCGGTTCATCGGCTGGGGGCTCGCCGCCGCGGAGGCGGCGCTGGACGGGCCGCGTGAGGTCGCGATCGTGGGGCCGTCCCTCGATCACGAGGGCACAAGGGCCCTGCACCGCACGGCACTTCTCGGTACCGCGCCCGGTGCGGTCGTCGCCGTCGGCTCCCTAGGGAGCGAGGAGTTCCCGCTGCTCGCGGACCGTCCGCTGGTCGGCGGTGAACCAACCGCGTATGTCTGCCGTAACTTCACATGTGACGCGCCGACAACGGAAGTTGACCGGTTGCGTGCGGTGCTGAGCGACTGAAGTCGGGAATCAAGGGAAACACGCTCTTTATCTGAACAGCCCCCGGGCTTCACAGTTCCCCCCTAATCTCTGCACGGTGACGTGACGGACGGGGCCGCACCGGCACACCGTCACGCCTGGGGGTTCTGGGATCTGGGGGGATCTGTTTGCTGACGTCTGTTTTCATCGCCGTCGTTTCGCTGGCCCTGTTCTGGATGGCGGCCTTCACTTTGTGGTGGCAGATGCACGCCTGGCGTACGCCGGAAGTGCTCGCCTCCACGCGGTTCAGCAGTCCGGACGGGGACGAGCACGTCTCCTTCTCGCTGCTGCTGCCCGCCCGGCACGAACAGGCGGTGCTGGACCACACGATCCAGCGGCTGCTGGAGTCGAGCCACACCGACTTCGAGATCATCGTGATCGTCGGGCACGACGACCCGGAGACCACCGCAGTGGCCGAGAAGGCCGCAGCGGGTGACCGGCGGGTCCGTGTCGTCGTCGACACACACGCGAAGAAGAACAAGCCGAAGGCCATGAACACGGCCCTGCCGCACTGCCGCGGCGACGTCGTCGGCGTCTTCGACGCGGAGGACCAGGTCCACCCCGAGCTCCTCGCGCACGTCGACCACGCCTTCCGCACCACCGGCGCGGACGTCGTCCAGGGCGGGGTGCAGCTGATCAACTTCCACTCCAGCTGGTACAGCCTGCGCAACTGCCTGGAGTACTTCTTCTGGTTCCGCTCACGGCTCCACCTGCACGCGCAGAAAGGTTTCATTCCGCTCGGCGGCAACACCGTCTTCGTCCGCACGGACGTCCTGCGGGAAGCCGAAGGCTGGGACCCGAACTGCCTCGCCGAGGACTGCGACCTGGGCGTACGCCTCTCCAGCGTCGGCAAGAAGGTCGTCGTCGCCTACGACTCCGACATGGTCACCCGGGAGGAGACCCCGGGCTCGCTGATGTCCCTGCTGAAGCAGCGCACCCGCTGGAACCAGGGGTTCCTCCAGGTGTACCGGAAGAAGGACTGGAAGCAACTGCCCACCCTCGGGCAGCGCCTCCTCGCCCGCTACACCCTGATGACGCCGTTCATGCAGGCCTTCACCGGCCTGATCATCCCGCTGAACGTGGCGATCGCGCTCTTCCTGGACGTGCCCGTCGGCATCGCCTTCATCACCTTCCTGCCGGCCGTCACCGCCCTGGTCACCTTCGTCTTCGAGATCGTCGGACTGCACGACTTCGGCCGGCAGTACGGACTGCGCGTCCGCTTCGCGCACTACCTGAAGCTGGTCCTGGGCGGCCCCTTCTACCAGGTCCTGCTCGCCGGGGCGGCCGTACGGGCCGTGTGGCGCGAGCAGCGCGGCCGTAACGACTGGGAGCTGACGACGCATGTCGGCGCGCATCTCGACGAGGCCCGGCAGGGCGTTCCCGTGACCCGAGAGGACGTTCCCGCGTGACCTCCACCCTCCCCGCGGCGACCACCCCGAAGGTCCCCGCGCAGCCGCAGCCCGCGCCCCAAACCGGTGCGCACCGGAGACCGGAGCCGCCGAGCCGGCTGCGCTCCTCCCGCCCCGACCTGGTCCTGTGCGGTGTCCTCCTCGTGGCGATCCTCGTCGTGCAGGGCTGGAACATCGCCGACTACCCGGCCCTCAGCGACGACGAGGGCACCTACCTCGCCCAGGCCTGGTCCGTCCAGCAGGGTGACGGACTCGCCCACTACACCTACTGGTACGACCATCCGCCCCTCGGCTGGCTCCAGATCGCCCTGCTGACCTGGATCCCGGCGCTGATCAGCCCCGACTCGATGACGGTCGGCACCATGCGCGCCGCGATGCTGGTGATCAGCGGCGTGAGCGCGGTCCTGGTCTACGTGCTGGGCCGCCGCCTGGCGCTGCCCCGCTGGGCGGCCGGGCTCGGCATGGTGTTCTTCGGGCTCTCCCCGCTGGCGGTGGTCCTCCAGCGGGAGATCTTCCTCGACAACCTCGCGGTGATGTGGACGCTGCTGGCCTTCACCCTGGCCGCCTCCCCGAGCCGCCACCTCTGGCATCACTTCGGCGCGGGGATCGCGGCGGCCACGGCCGTCCTCACCAAGGAGACGATGCTCATCGTCCTGCCCGCCCTGTTCCTCACCATGTGGCGGCACTCCCACCGGGACACCCGCAAGTTCGCCCTCACCGGCGCCGTCACGGCCTGCGCCCTGATCGGGTTCTCCTACCCCCTGTTCGCCCTGCTGAAGGGCGAGTTACTGCCCGGCGCCGGGCACGTGTCGCTCTGGGACGGCGTCAAGTACCAGATGACCAGGCCCGGTTCGGGCTTCATCCTCGACCAGGGCTCCGGCTCCTGGGGCGTGCTCCAGTCATGGCTGTACTACGACAGGATCCTGCCCCTCGGCGGCCTCGCGGGCGCCCTGCTGCTGCTCGCCACCTGGCGCTGGTCGGTCACCGCCCGGGCCCTGGCCGGACCGGCCCTGGCCGTCGCGATCTTCGCCGCGCTCGCCCTGCGCCCCAACGGCTATCTGCCCGCGATGTACGTCATCCAGGCCCTGCCGTTCCTCGCGCTCGTGCTCGCCGGCGGAACCGCCTCCGTCGCGCACGCCGTGCTGAGCCGCTGGCGCTCCGAGGCGGAGAAACGGTACGTCAGTGTGGGCCGGTACGCGCTCGCCGCGGTCTTGGCACTCGCCGCCGGTGCCTATGTCGTACCCCGCTGGTACGACGGTGCCCGCACCGCCGTCACCACCGACGCCAACGCCCCTTACCAGGCCGCCTCCAAGTGGCTGGCCACCGAGGTCGAGGACCCGGAGCGGACCCGGGTGCTGGTCGACGACGCCCTCTGGCTCGACCTCGTCCACCACGGCTACCGGCCGGGGCTCGGCGTCATCTGGTTCTACAAGGCCGACCTCGACCCGGCGGTGACGAAGACGATGCCGCGCGGCTGGAAGGACCTGGACTACGTCGTCGCCTCACCGACGGTCCGGCGGGACGCGGCCGACCTGCCCAACGTCAAGGCCGCCATGGAGCACTCGGACCCGGTCGCCACCTTCGGCTCCGGCGCGGACCGCATCGAGATCCGCCAGATCAAGACCACCGCCGGAGGCACCCGATGAGCCAGGAGTCCACCGTCCCCGGCGAGGTCGTCGAGACCGCCGAGATCCCCGAACCGGGGGCCGTCACCATCGTCGTACCGACCTTCAACGAGTCCGCGAACGTACGGCAGTTGCTGCGCCAGATCACCGAGGCCGTCCCGGCCCGGCTGCCCTGCGAGGTCGTCTTCGTGGACGACTCCACCGACGACACGCCCGAGGTCATCGAGAGGGCGGCGCAGGACTGCCCGTTCCCGGTGACCGTGCTGCACCGCGAGGAGCCGGTGGGCGGGCTCGGCGGCGCGGTCGTCGAGGGCATGAAGGCCGCCACGTCGGACTGGATCGTCGTCATGGACGGCGACTGCCAGCACCCGCCGTCCCTCGTCCCCGACCTGGTCGCCACCGGCGAGCGGGCGAACGCCGGGCTGGTCGTCGCCTCCCGGTACATCAAGGGCGGCAGCCGGGCCGGACTCGCCGGCAGCTACCGCGTGTTCGTCTCGCGCGGGGCGACCTGGCTGACCAAGGCGCTCTTCCCCCGCCGGCTGAAGGGCATCAGCGACCCGATGAGCGGCTTCTTCGCGATCCGCCGCAGCGCGGTCACGGCGGAGGTACTCCAGCCGCTCGGCTACAAGATCCTCCTCGAACTCGCCGTCCGCAGCCGCCCGCGCACGGTCACCGAGGTGCCCTTCGTCTTCCAGGACCGGTTCGCCGGGGAGTCGAAGTCGACCGCGCGGGAGGGCCTGCGCTTCCTGCGCCACCTGGCCGGGCTGCGCACGGCCTCACCGGTCGCGCGCATGATCGGCTTCGGCCTGATCGGGCTCACCGGCTTCCTTCCGAACCTGGTCGGCCTGTGGGCGCTCAACGCGCTCGGCATGCACTACGTACCGGCGGAGATCCTCGCCAACCAGCTCGGCGTGGCCTGGAACTTCCTGCTCATCGAGCATCTGCTGTTCCGCGAGCGGCGCCGCCACCGCCGCTGGTGGGACCGGGCCGGGCGGTTCGCGCTGCTCGCCAACGCCGACCTGGTGCTGCGCATCCCGCTGATCGCCCTGTTCGTGCACCAGTTCCACCTGGGCGTGCTGTCCGCCACCGCGCTCGCGCTGGTGACGACGTTCGTCCTGCGCTTCGCCGGGACCGAAGCGCTGGTCTACCTGCCGCGCCGGGGACGCGAGAAGCCCGCGCGCGACAGCCGTACCGCGAGGAGAGCCGCGTGAACCTTCGTCGCAGAACGACCGCACTCCTGTCCGTGGCGGGCCTCACCTCGGGCCTGCTCCTGACCGCACCCCAGCCCGCCTCCGCCGCCAACCTCATCAGGAACCCGGGCTTCGAGACCGCCGGCCCCGGTGACATGCCGTACTGCTGGGAGAAGTCCGGCTGGGGCGACAACGACTTCACCTTCACCACCACGACCGACGCGCGCACCGGCGGCAAGGCCATGAAGGTCGAGCTGACGCGCCGCGTCGACGGTGACCGCAAGGCCCTGATCACCGAGTCCGCCGAGTGCGCGCCCGTCGTGACGCCGGGCAAGCAGTACGACCTCGGCCTCTGGTACAAGACGACCACCCCGGACGCGGCGATCACGCTGTTCCGGCACGACGCCACGGCCGGCTGGCAGTACTGGACCGACCTCAAGACGCTGGACATGGCGGGCGACTGGACCGAGGCCACGGTCCGCACACCCGAGGTCCCGGCCGGCACCGACCGCATCTCCTGGGGCGTCTCCGTCTACGGCACCGGCTCGGCGACCACCGACGACTACCGGATGGACCAGGTCCCCGACCCGGTCCAGCCGCCGAAGTGCACGGGCACGGCGGAGAGTTGCGCGAACGGGAAGTGGGACGTCCTGCCCACGCGGAACCCCGTGCGCTCCATGCACTCCGTTGTCCTCCGGGGCGGCAAGGTGCTGCTCATCGCGGGCTCCGGCAACGACGAGTCGATGTTCGAGGCGGGCACCTTCACCAGCGCCGTGTACAACCCCGCAGACGGCTCGTACAAGATCATCCCGACCCCGAAGGACATGTTCTGCGCCGGCCATGTGCAGCTCCAGGACGGGCGCGTGCTGGTGATGAGCGGCAACAAGGGCTTCCCGTCGGCGGACGGCCGCATCGGCTACCAGGGCTACAAGGACTCGTACGTCTTCGACCCGGAGACCGAGACCTACTCGAAGACCAACGACATGAACGACGGCCACTGGTACCCGTCGGCGACGATCCTCGGCAACGGTGACGTCATCTCCTTCGGCGGCCTGCGCGAGGACTCCACCGGCTCGGTCACCGCCGAACTGTTCTCCCAGGCGGAGCAGCGGTGGCAGCCGACCTGGAAGGTCAACCAGACCTGGTCCTACTGGGGCCTGTACCCGTCGATGATCCTCATGCAGGACGGCCGTCTCTTCTACTCGGGCAGCCATGTCTTCGGCGACAACATCCCCGGCACGGGCTCGGCGTTCTACGACTACGACGCCAACACGATCACCCAGGTCCCGGGCCTGCAGAGGAAGGACGAGCGCGACCAGTCGGCCAGCGTGCTGCTGCCCCCGGCGCAGGACCAGAAGGTCCTCACTCTCGGCGGCGGCAACATCGACTCCAACCCGGAGGCGAACCGCCTGACCGACATCATCGACCTCAAGCAGCCGAACCCGTCGTACGTGGCGGGACCGCCGATCCCGCAGGGCACGGTCGACCTCGGCGACGGGCCCGTCCCGCAGACCGGGAACCAGGGCAAGATGTACGTCTCCGCCGTGCTCATGCCCGACGGCAAGGTCCTGGAGACGGGCGGCGCCCTGCACAACCGCGCCAACCCGGTCTACGAGACGTCGATCTTCGACCCGGAGTCGGAGACGTTCGACCCGGTGGCCGTCGACCCCGAGGCCCGCGGCTACCACTCCTCGGCGTTCCTGCTGCCCGACGGCCGTGTGATGACCACCGGCGACAATCCGGGCAACGGCTCCTGGAACCACGACGTGTCGGTCTACAGCCCGCCCTACCTGTTCAAGGGCCCGCGTCCGAAGATCACGTCCGTCATCGACACGGAGTGGAACTACGGCGACACCCAGCGGATCACCGTGGACCGCCCCATCGCCAAGGCCGAGCTGATCCGCCCGGCCGCCGTCACGCACTCCTCCGACCCGAACCAGCGGTTCGTGGACCTGCCGCTGTCCGTCGACGGGAACAACGTCGATGTGAACGTGACGAGCAACCCCAACCTGGCCCCGCCCGGCTGGTACATGCTCTTCGCGGTCGACGCGAACGGGGTTCCCTCGGTGGCCGAGTGGGTGCACCTCCAGGGTCCGCAGGCCCTCAAGGCGACCGACGCCTCGGCCCATGTCCACGACTTCGCGGACGAGCCCACGGGCAAGGTGGTGAGGCCCGGCAAGAAGCGGACCTCGCAGAAGGTCAGCCCGACGATCTCCGGCTGCGACCGCCACTACGGCTCGATCAACGTCTGCGTGCCGACGGACTTCCCGGCGGAGGTGAAGGACACGACGGCGTCCCGCTGCGAGTGGCTGAAGACGAACGACTACGGCCGCCTGAAGGTCAACGGCAAGGACGATCCACTGGCCCTGGACCGGAACAGGGACGGGATCGCCTGCGGCAAGGGGGACCTGACCAGGCACTAGTCGACGCCCCCGTCAGGGGCGCCCCCTCAGGGGCGCGGGGCCGCATCAATTTTGCGGCTCCGCCGCGTGGGCGCGACCAGCCACGACGGCCGCGCAGTCCTCCACGACCCCCAACCATCAACGGCGCTCGGATCGAAGGGTCAGCGCCTGCTCCACGATGGCCTCCAACTGCTCGTGATGCGCACCCTTCCAGTACGCCCGCCCACACGCCCCGCACCGCGCGAACACGTCGTACGTCGCGTGCGTGCCGTGCTTCAGCTGCCCGGCGACCTCCTCCTTGGTCGCCTCGCGGAGCACCCCGTTGCAGGCGGTGCACCGCGTCCACGGCAGCAGCTCGGGCTCGAACCGGCCCAGGACGTCCCACAACTGCTCCTCAGGACGCGTGCTGTACACGAACGCCCCCGCCCACAGCTCACGCCTGCGCAGCAGCCCCCGGTCGCGGCTCAGCATGACCCGCCGCTCGGCGGCCGAACGCGCCGCGAGGGCGGGGTCGCCGATGTCGGTCGACTCGTACGCCGTGTCCACACCGAGCAGCCGCAGCCGCCGCGCCAGCGTGCCGAGGTGGACGTCGAGGAGGAACCGCAGGGGAGCGCCCGGCACCCGCTGGGGCCGGGCGACAGTCCGTACGGTCACCGACTCGCCGGCCACCGGGACGTGCGAGACGGGCACCTCGTGGCCGTCCACGAGCAGCGCGCCCACCTCGGTCAGCGGAACGCCCAGCGACTCGATGACATGGCCGAGGCTGGAGACGCCGTCGGTGGCGGCCCGTACGGTGTCCGACCGCCGGGCCCGGGGGACGAAGACGTGCAGTTCGGGTGCGAACTCGACGTGGATCTCGGGACCGTTCACCCGGTCAGGATGCCACGGTGACGGGCCGCCGCCTCAGTGTTTTCCGGTCGGCAGGCCCTGTTCCAGGACGTCCAGGGCACGGTCGACGAGTTCCCTGATGTCGTCCCGGTGGCCGGTCTCGGCCCAGTAGTGGGAGACCTCCATCAGCCCGCCCATCACGGACATCGCGAAGACCCGTAGCTCCAGACTGTCGGGGTCGAGCCCGGAGCGCTCGGCGAGGGCCTCGCGCAGCAGCCGGCCGGTGGCGGACATGCTCTCGATCATGCGGGCCCGGACGGCGGGCACCTCGACCCCGAGCCGCGTCCGCAGCCGGGTCACCTCGGGTTCCTCGGCGAGGCTCAGGTCGAGGGCCGTGCGCATCACGTGCCTGAGGACGTCGGCCCAGGACTCGTCCTCGGGCCGGGCCCGCACCTCCGCCAGCATCACCGGGTCCCACTCGTCGGTGATGACGATGTCCTCCTTGGTCGGGAAGTAGCGGAAGACGGTCGACGGCGACACCTCGGCGCGGTCGGCGATCTGCTCGATCGTCGTGGCGTCGTAACCCTGCTCCTCGATCAGCGCGTAGGTCGCGGTGCGGATCGCCTGGCGGGTCTTGATCTTCTTCCGCTCCCGGAGTCCCATCGGAGGGCGGTCGGCGGGGGTGGTGCGTGCGGCCGTCATGAACGTCATTGTCGGGCATCGGCCTCGGGCGCGGCCACGGCCGGGGTCTCGCTCCCCGTGTCCGAGGCGGGCCGGGTACGCGGCAGGAACGCCCCGGCGAGCAGTGCGGCGACCAGCGCCGTGACGCCGCTCACCAGCAGGACGACGCCCATGCCGTGCACGTACGCGCTGTTCGCGGAGGCGGCCAGGCCGGGTGTGCCGGTCCGCTCGGCGACGAGGTGCGCGGCGACCACGGACTCCCCGGCGGTGTCGGCGGCCCGGGCGGGCAGTCCGGTGACGTCGAGCCGGTCCCGGTAGGCGCCCGCGAGCAGGCTGCCGAGCAGGGCGATGCCGATCGCGCTGCCGACCTGGCGCAGTGTCATGAGGAGCCCGGAGCCGCTGCCGGCCCGGGCGGCGGGCAGCGCGGCCAGCGCCCCGTCCATCGCCGGGACCACCGCGAAGCCGAAGCCGAGGCCGGTGACGGTCAGCCACAGCGCGGTGAAGCCGTAGCCGGAGTCGGAGGTCGTCCGGCTGCCGAGGAACGCGGCGAAGGCCAGCACCACCAGGCCGCAGGTGACCACCGCGCGGGGACCGAACCGGGCGGCGACCGGCTGGGCACCGCGTGCGGCGACCATCAGCCCGGCCATCATCGGCAGCAGCCGCAGCCCGGTGCCGAGGGCGTCGTGGCCGAGGACGGCCTGGAGGTAGGGCGGCAGCAGGAACAGCAGGCCCGCCAGGACGAAGGTGACGAGGGTCGCCGTGATCGTGTTGACCAGGAAGCCGCGGTGGCCGAGCAGCTCCATGTCGAGCATGGGCCGTGACGCCCGGCGCTCGCGCAGCACCAGCCCGGCCAGCAGGATCGCCGCCGCGCCGAGGAACCCGGCCACCAGGGGGTCGCCCCAGCCTCGCGTGGGCGCCTCGATGATGGCGTAGACGAGGGCGCCGAGGCCTGTCACGGTGAGCGCCGTGGCGATGGCGTCGACCTTGGGGGAGGCGGGGTCCCGGGTCTCGGGGAGCAGGAAGAGGCAGGCCGTGATGCCGATGCCGACCATCGGGACGTTGATCAGGAAGACCGAGCCCCACCAGTAGTGGTCGAGCAGCCAGCCGCCCAGGATCGGGCCGAGCGGCATGCCGAGCGCGGAGGCGGCCGACATGACGCCGATGGCCTTGGCACGCTCGTCCGGGCCGAACAGCGAGGGCAGCACCGACAGGGCGAGCGGCATGACCAGGGCGCCGCCGACGCCCATCACGGCACGAGCGGCGACGACCCAGGTCACGTCCCCGGCCAGGGCGCCCAGGACCGAGCCGGCCAGGAAGATCCCGAGCCCGGTGATCAGCATCAGCCGCCGCCCGAACCGGTCGCCCAGCAGCCCGGCCGGGAGCATCAGCGCGGCGAAGACGACGACGTAGGCGTCCGCCGTCCACTGCTGCTCGCCGGTGCTCGCGCCCAGGTCCTCCGCCATGGTCGGCAGCGCGACGTTGAGGATCGTCATGTCGAAGCCGAGCGTCAGCATGCTCGCGACCAGGGCCCCGAGGGCCCACCAGCGGCGGGGGTCGTACGCGACCCCGTCAGTGACAGTAGCCATGAAATGAGAGTAACTCTCAAAAGATAGAGACTGTCAATCGGTGGTCCACTTCCGGCGCAACGAAAAACGGCCACGGCTGGAGAGCCGTGGCCGGAAAAGATCGAGCGAGCGGGGTTACGCGTGCTGGTACGCCACCAGCGAGATCCCTACGTAGTGCGTGATGAAGGCCGCCAGGGTGAACGAGTGGAACACCTCGTGGAAGCCGAACCAGCGCGGTGACGGGTTGGGCCGCTTGATCCCGTAGACCACGCCGCCCGCGCTGTAGAGCACGCCGCCGACGATGACCAGGACCAGGACGGCGATGCCGCCGGTCCGCATGAAGTCCGGCAGGTAGAAGACGGCCGCCCAGCCCATCGCGAGGTAGCACGGCGTGTAGAGCCAGCGCGGGGCGCCGACCCAGAAGACGCGGAAGGCTATGCCGGCCGCCGCCGCGGCCCAGATGCCCCACAGCAGCCACTGCCCCTTGGCGCCCGGCAGCAGCAGCATGGTCAGCGGCGTGTACGTGCCCGCGATGATCAGGAAGATGTTGGCGTGGTCCAGACGGCGCAGGACGCCGTCCATGCGCGGACTCCAGTTGCCCCGGTGGTACAGCGCGCTCACGCCGAACAGCAGGCACGCCGTCAGTGCGTAGATGCTGCACGCGATGCGTCCTCTGGTCGAGTCGGCGAGGGCGGTCAGCACCAGACCCGCGACGAGGACGGCCGGGAACATGCCGAGGTGCAGCCAGCCGCGCAGCTTGGGCTTCACCGGATGTGGCAGGGAGAGCGCCACCGGACCGCGGCCGTCGGCCGGCGTGTCCTTGTCCGTAGGCGCGTCGGGGACGAACGCAGTCATGGCCGAATGGTAGCTACGGAACCGTAAGTGGCCCATCAGTCGGGCGCATTGACCGACGAAGAGTGGCCATCCTCTCATCGTGACCTTCCGGTGGTTACGCAAACGAACGGTCAGATGAACCCAACGTGCACGCAAAGCGTGTGCGAGAAACCGTGGCGATCCTCACGTTGCTCACCTGTGCGCTCCTCTGGACAGATGGGCGGGTTCGTCGGATGATCAAATGAGTGCGGTCGGCACCGGATGAGCGCCAAGTCAAACCGTGAAGCATCCGGGTCGCAGCCCCCACGGGGCCTCCACATCACCAAAAAATCCCTCATTTAGGAGCAATCGTGGCGCGCGACATCGCGGCTCCCACCGTCCCCACCACTCATCAGGGGCTGATCTCGTGGGTGAACGAGATCGCCGAGCTGACCCAGCCGGACAACGTGGTCTGGTGTGACGGATCCGAGGCCGAGTACGAGCGACTGTGCGGGGAGCTCGTCGAGAAGGGCACCTTCCGGAAACTCGACCCGATCAAGCGCCCCCACTCCTACTACGCGGCATCCGACCCGACCGACGTCGCTCGGGTCGAGGACCGGACGTTCATCTGCTCCGAGAAGGAGCAGGACGCCGGCCCGACCAACCACTGGAAGGCCCCCGCCGAGATGCGGGAGATCTTCCAGGGGACCGACGGTCAGGGCGGCCTGTTCCGCGGCTCGATGCGCGGCCGGACCATGTACGTGGTGCCCTTCTGCATGGGCCCGCTCGGCTCGCCGCTGTCCGCGCTCGGTGTGGAGATCACGGACTCGGCCTACGTCGCCGTCTCGATGCGCACCATGACGCGCATGGGTCAGGCCGTCCTGGACGAGCTCGGCTCCGACGGCTTCTTCGTCAAGGCCGTGCACACCCTGGGCGCCCCGCTGGAGCCCGGCCAGGAGGACGTCCCCTGGCCCTGCAACCAGACCAAGTACATCTCGCACTTCCCGGAGGACCGCGAGATCTGGTCCTACGGCTCCGGCTACGGCGGCAACGCCCTGCTCGGCAAGAAGTGCTACGCCCTGCGCATCGCCTCCGTGATGGCGCGTGACGAGGGCTGGCTGGCCGAGCACATGCTGGTCCTCAAGCTGACCCCGCCGCGCGGCGAGGCCAAGTACGTCGCGGCGGCCTTCCCGAGCGCCTGCGGCAAGACCAACCTCGCCATGCTGGAGCCGACCGTCCCGGGCTGGACGGTCGAGACCATCGGCGACGACATCGCCTGGATGCGCTTCGGCGAGGACGGCCGGCTCTACGCCATCAACCCCGAGGCCGGCTTCTTCGGTGTCGCCCCCGGCACCGGCGAGCACACCAACGCCAACGCGATGAAGACGCTGTGGGGCAACTCCGTCTTCACCAACGTCGCCCTCACCGACGACAACGACATCTGGTGGGAGGGCATGACGGAGGAGACCCCGGCCCACCTGACGGACTGGAAGGGCAACGACTGGACCCCCGAGTCGGGCGTTCCGGCCGCGCACCCCAACGCCCGCTTCACCGTCCCGGCCTCGCAGTGCCCGATCATCGCGCCGGAGTGGGAGGACCCCAAGGGCGTGCCGATCTCGGCGATCCTCTTCGGCGGCCGCCGCGCCACCGCCGTGCCGTTGGTGACGGAGTCCTTCGACTGGAACCACGGCGTCTTCCTCGGCGCCAACGTGGCCTCCGAGAAGACCGCCGCCGCCGAGGGCAAGGTCGGCGAGCTGCGCCGCGACCCGTTCGCCATGCTGCCGTTCTGCGGCTACAACATGGGCGACTACATGGCCCACTGGATCGACGTGGCCAAGGACAAGGACCAGTCCAAGCTGCCGAAGATCTACTACGTCAACTGGTTCCGCAAGGACGACGAGGGCAAGTTCGTCTGGCCCGGCTTCGGTGAGAACTCCCGCGTCCTGAAGTGGATCGTGGGACGCCTGGACGGCACGGCCGAGGGGGTCGAGACCCCGATCGGCGTCCTGCCGACGAAGGACGCCCTCGACACCAACGGTCTGGACCTGTCCGACGGCGACCTGGAGTTCCTGCTCACGGTCGACAAGGAGGTCTGGCGCGAGGAGGCCGCCCTGGTCCCCGACCACCTCAACACCTTCGGCGACCACACGCCGAAGGAGCTGTGGGACGAGTACCACGCCCTGGTGCGGCGCCTGGGCTGAAGAGCCCACCAGAACTCCGCGGCCGGTCCACCGACTGTGCCCTGACCAGCAACATCGTCACGGCCGGCCGCGGTGACAGCACCACCTTGGGGCAGGGGCCCGCACAACGGCGTGCGGGCCCCTGTTCCGCGGGCTTCGCCGCGCCCCCTTGCTCACGAGATCCGCACGCCTGTTTCATTCCCTTCACAGGTGCCTCACCTCACCCGGCGAGGCGCTCGACACAGCCTGTGGGGGGCACAGTTGAACACTGCACACCGTTCAAGACGGCTCGCGGCCACCTTGTCCGCCGCGTTACTCGCGGGGACCGGCCTGACCGTCGCCGCCGCACCGGCGGCGCACGCGGCGGCCTCCGACACCGTGGCCAAGCTGCCGATCTCGTCGTATTCGGCGCTGGCCGTCGACAACGTCCACCAGCGGGTCTTCGTGGCGGACAGCAACGTCGGCTACTACCTCAACTCCGGCACCATCGCCGTCTACAACTTCGAGGGCGAGCGCCTGACGACCCTCACCACCAACCAGGCCCATGTCTCCGGCCTCGCGGTCAGCGCCGACGGCAACAAGCTGTACGCGGGTCTGCGCGACCGTGTGGAGGCCTACGACACCACCACCTACGAACGCACCGTCCTCGCCTACGTCAGCACCGACACGTGCGGGCGGGAGGTCGCCCAGTCCGGCGGCCAGCTCTGGTTCACGACGCCGTACGCGTCCTCGACCTCCCAGTGCGCCACCTCCGAGACCCAGCTCGACGCGTTCGTCAACGGCGTGCACACGCGCACCGGCTGGAACGACTACGGCGATCTGCTGCTGGAGGCCGGGCCCGGGAACCGCATGCTCATGGGCCAGCCGCGCAACGCGAAGGCGGCCGACCCCTTCCTCGCGGTGTACGACACCGGCGACAGCGCCCTCGTCCGCAAGGCCGCACGGCGCTTCGCCGACGGCCAGGGCGACGGCGCCCTGAACCTCAAGGACCTGGCGTTCTCCGCCGACGGCGACAAGGTCGCCCTCGCCGACGCCGGCGCGGGCACCCGGCTGCTCGACTCCGACGACCTGTCGGACGCGGCGACCGGCTACCGGGCCCTGCCCGAGGGCGCCACCGCCAGCGCGGTCGCCTTCAGCGGCGACGGCAAGTACATCGCGCGCGGCTCCTCCGCCACCGGCGCCGTCCCCGACCTGCTGGTGCAGCCCGCCGACCCGGGCGACTCCACCGCCCCGCTGGAGTTCGTCTTCGAGGGCAGCCTCGACGGGGACCGGGTCGTGCCGCGTGGCATGGAGTGGTCGGCGGACGGCTCCCGGCTGTTCGCGGTCACCACCGACACGGCGGGCGGGCAGTACTGGCTGCACGTCATCAAGCCGCCGGCCGTCCAGTACGACACCCGTTTCACCGGGGACCTCACCCACAGCCCCGCCCAGGCCGTGGCGGGCGAGCCGCTGGCCGTGCGCGGCAGGCTGGAGCAGGACGGACCGGCGCCCGCCGAGCCACTGAAGGTCAGGGCGACCCGCACCGACGCGGACGGCACCCATGACCTGGGCACCGCCACCGTCAAGGCGGACGGCACGTTCACGGTCCTCGACGAGCCCGACCTCGTCGGCGAGGCCACGTACACCGTGTCCTACCTCGGCGACCTGACCCACCGCCCGGCCACCGACATCACCCACACCGTGACCGTCGGCAAGGCCCCCACCTCCCTCGCGCTCACCGCACCGGAGGAGGTGAGCATGTCCGACGGCATCGAGATCACCGGCAGGTTCGAGGCACAGGGCAAGGCGCTGCCGGAGCGGGCCGTACTCAAGGTCGTACGCGAGGACCGCCTGGGCGCGGGCACCCTGTCCTCGGTGACGGTCGGCGCCGACGGCACCTTCACGATCAACGACATCCCGCGCACCCGCCGCGAGGTGACCTACACGGTCAGCTGGCCGGGCGACGCCTTGCACCAGAGCTCAACGGCTTCGGCGGAGGTGTACGTCAGGCGCTAGTCCTTGCGACGCCGTGAGGGGGCACGCCCCCAAGGGGCGCGGGGCTGTATCGATGTGCGGCTCCGCCGCGTGGGCGCGACAAGCCACACGGAACCCGCACTCACGAACGGGCGTGACCCCCACGGCGATACACGGCTCAAGCCGACGCAGTGCGTGGCACCCGGTCCGCGCGTCGCTGCGGGTGCGCGCGGACCGGGGCCGTTCAAGGGAGCCCCTCAGGGGCTCAGCGGGAGGCGAGTTCGCGCGGCTCCAGGGCCGCGGTGTGCGCGTCCATCCGCTCGGCGGCCAGGATCGCGGCCGCCGTGTCGGCGCGGGAGGCGGCGACGACCAGGGCGCGACCCGCCAGGGTGTGCGCCCGCCGGTGCAGGGCCGCGGCGCCGGCCTCGCGACGGCCGCTCATCGGCGCACGAACCGGGGTGCGTCCCCCGCGCAGCCGGGCCACCTGCTCCGCGAGCCGCTCCGCCGCCGTGTCCAGGTCGGCCGAGGCCTGCGTCGCACGCAGCTCGTCCGTGACGGCGAGCAGGGCGGCGAGATGGCCCGCGAGCTGGATGTCCAGCTCTTCCTCACGGGAACGGTGGGGAAAGTCGGGGTCGGGGCCGTCCACCGTGCTGTGGACCGACTTGGCGCGGATCGGCTCGTACATGGGAGGGCCTCCTGTGTGCTTACAGGAAGCCATCCTAGCTTAGATTTCGTCTAAAGTTGAGCTGTTCACAAACCCGGACTGCCTGCACACATAGCGTGAGCGGGCCGGTGCGGTCTCGGGTCAGGTCTGGCTGTAGCCGTCCAGGAAGTGCCCGATCCGGCCCACCGCGTCCCTCAGGTCGCCGACCGTCGGCAGGGTCACGACCCGGAAGTGGTCCGGCTCCGGCCAGTTGAAGCCGGTGCCCTGGACGACCATGATCTTCTCGCGCCGGAGCAGGTCCAGGACCATCCGCCGGTCGTCCTTGATCTTGAAGACCTTCGGGTCGAGGCGCGGGAAGAGGTACAGCGCCCCCTTCGGCTTCACGCAGGTCACGCCCGGGATCTGGGTCAGCAGCTCGTAGGCGACGTCCCGCTGCTCGCGCAGCCGGCCGCCCGGCAGGACCAGGTCGTTGATCGTCTGCCGTCCGCTGAGCGCGGCGACGACGCCGTGCTGCCCCGGCATGTTGGCGCACAGCCGCATGTTCGCCAGGATCGTCAGACCCTCGATGTAGGAGTCGGCGTGCGCGCGCGGCCCGGAGATCGACATCCAGCCCACCCGGTAGCCGGCCACCCGGTACGCCTTCGACATGCCGTTGAAGGTGAGGGTCAGCAGGTCGGGGGCGACGGAGGCGGTCGGGGTGTGCGTGGCCTCGTCGTAGAGGATCTTGTCGTAGATCTCGTCCGAGCAGACGAGCAGGTTGTGGCGGCGGGCGATGTCGGTCAGGCCCTTGATCATCGCCTCGTCGTAGACGGCCCCGGTCGGGTTGTTCGGGTTGATGATCACGATCGCCTTGGTGCGGTCGGTGACCTTGCGCTCGACGTCGGCGAGGTCCGGCATCCAGTCGGACTGCTCGTCGCAGCGGTAGTGCACGGCGGTGCCGCCGGACAGGGACACCGCGGCGGTCCACAGCGGATAGTCCGGGGCGGGCACGAGCACCTCGTCCCCGTCGTCCAGCAGGCCCTGCATCGCCATCACGATCAGCTCGGAGACGCCGTTGCCGATGAAGACGTGCTCGACGTCCGTCTCGATGCCGAGGGTCTGGTTGTGCATGACGACCGCCCGGCGCGCGGCCAGCAGTCCCTTCGCGTCGCCGTAACCATGCGCCGAGGACACGTTCCGGAGGACGTCCTCCAGGATCTCGGGCGGACACTCGAAGCCGAACGCTGCCGGGTTGCCGGTGTTCAGCTTGAGGATCCGATGGCCGGCCGCCTCCAGCCGCATCGCCTCCTCGAGCACCGGGCCCCGGATCTCGTAACAGACGTTGGCGAGCTTGGTCGACTGGATCACCTGCATGTCTGGGAGCTTACGGCCCGGTAATGCCTCGCGGGTCGTGTTTTCCGCCACGTGAGACGCGGCGGTTTGAGTGGATATCGCCGCACGCTGTCCCACCAGCCCCTTCGGTCCCTAGAATGCGCCGCCATGCCCAAGCCATCCGAATACGCCGACGGAGCGACGAGCGGCGAGCCGCAGGGACCGCCGAACGTGTACCTGCCGCAGGCCGCCCCACCCCTGGCGTACGACGCGTACGCCGACCCGGCGGCGGCACACGGCTGGCAGGAGCCCTACGGTGCCGGAGGCGGCGCCGGGGGCGCGAACGCCCGTCACGGCGGGTACGGCGCCGGCACCGAGCACGGTGCGGACGTCCCGCACACCGCGGGACCCGCCCCCGGCGCGGGCCCCATGCCCGGTGCCTACCCCACGTCCGGCACGGCCTCTGTGCCCGGCACGGCCTCTGTGCCCGGCACGGGTTCCATGCCCGGCCCGGCCTCTATGTCCGGTGCCTTCCCGATGTCTGGCTCGGCGTCGGCACCCGGCGTGGGCTCCGCGCCCGGCGCGTACCCCGTACCCGGAGTGGGTCCGATGCCCGGCACGGCCCCTATGCCCGGCGCCTTCCCGATGTCTGGCACGGCGTCGGCACCCGGCGCGGGATCCGCACCCGGCGCGCATCCCGTACCCGGAGCGGGTCCGATGCCCGGAGAGGGTCCGCTGTCCGGCCCAGCCCCCGTGCCCGGCGCTTACCCCACGCCTGGCACGGCCCCTGCATCCGGCATGGACCCCAGCCCTGACACGACTCCTGCGCCCGGCACAGCCCCAACGCCCAGCCCAGCCCCAATGCCCGGCCCACCCCCCACAGTCGCCATACCCCCCGTGCCCGGCCCGGGTGACACCCGTGAGCTCCCGGTCATACCGGGCCACGGCCGGTCCGGCCCGGGGCATCGTTCCCGGCGGCGACCGGGGGCGTCGCGGGCTCAGCGGGTGGGTGTCGTCGTCGGAGCCCTGGGTGCCGTGTCGGTGGCCGCGCTGATCGCGGGGTTCTCCCTCTCGGAGTCGCCTCCGGCCTCCACGGGCCCGAGCGGAGGGGAGACCAGCCGCACGGGTCCGACCGCGGGGGAGTCGCCGGTGGTGACCCCCACGGCACCCGGCCGCGCGTCGCCCCCGAACGCCCCGCTCGTCGCCCGGTCTTCGGAGCCGGGCCAGGGCGAGCCGTCCGGCGTCGCCTCCGTGAGTCCGTCCGGCGCGGCGAGCAGGACCCTGTCCGCGTCCGCGAGTCCCTCGGACGGCGGCTCCACGCCCGGCACCCCGGCGGCCTCCGCCCCCACCGCACCCACGTCGGCCCCGGGCCGATCCGGGGACAAGCCCGGACACGGTCCCGGCGGCACCAAGGGCCCCAAGTGACCGGGCCGTCAGGGAGTTTGAGTAGGGTCGGGCAGAACTGACCTGCCCCGGGCGGGAAACAACTCCTTGCCCCGCCCCCCTTGCGGCGATCACAATGCGCATGACAACACTGCGGGCGGCCGGAAGATTTCCGGCCGCCTCCGTCGCAAGAGGGGACCCCCCATGAGAAAACCTCTCGCCGCCGCGTTCTTCGCCCTGGCGATAGCCGGGGCCGGCGCGGCCCCCGCGACCGCTGCCGACACCGCCCCCACAGGCGTCGGCAAGGCTGCGGACCCGGGCAAGGTCACGTCCGCCGTCTCGGGCGTGGTCACGTCCGCAACGGAGACCCTGTCCGGGATCACCAACCCGGCGCCCAAGGGCGTCAACTTCGCGGGGACCGTGGCCCTCAACAACTGCTCCGGCTCGGTCGTCCGCATGCCGGACTCCGAGGACAACGACCCGGCGCTGGTGATGACCAACGGACACTGTCTGGAGAGCGGCTTCCCCGGCCCCGGCGAGGTTCTCGTCGACAAGGCCTCCAGCCGCACCTTCGGGCTGCTCAACGCCTCCGGCTCGCGCGTGGCGACCCTGCGCGCCGCCAAGCTCGCGTACGGCACGATGACCGACACGGACGTCGCGTTCTACCAGCTCACCACCAGCTACGCGCAGATCAAGAGCTCGTACGGCATCAACGCGCTGACGCTGAACGACTCGCACCCGGTCGCCGGCTCCGCCATCAGCATCCCCTCCGGCTACTGGAAGCGGATCTACAGCTGCGACATCGACGGGTTCGTGCCCACCCTGAAGGAAGGCGACTGGACCTGGAAGGACTCGGTCCGTTACACCTCCGCCTGCAACACCATCGGCGGCACGTCCGGCTCGCCCGTCGTCGACCAGGCCTCCGGCAAGGTCGTCGCCATCAACAACACCGGCAACGAGGACGGCGAGCGCTGCACGGTGAACAACCCCTGCGAGGTCGACGCGAACGGCAACGTGACCGTCCGCAAGGGCATCAACTACGCCCAGGAGACCTACCGGATCCCGTCCTGCTTCGGCATCGACAACAAGCTCGACCTGAGCGCGAGCGGCTGCGTCCTGCCCAAGCCGTAGGGCAGCGCACGAGCCCGGGGCCGGGCGGTCACGCGGGAGGGATCCCGCGGACCGACCGGCCCGCCAGGGCGTCCGTGCGCCGGCCGTCCTCGATCACGAACCGCCCGCCGACCAGCACATGGGGAATGCCCGTCGGGAGCACCCGCGGCTCGGCGAAACTCGACCCCGCCGCGACCGTCGCCGGGTCGAAGAGCACCAGGTCGGCCACGTATCCCTCGCGCACCAGGCCCCGGTCGGGCAGCCGGAGGCGGGCCGCCGGGCGCGACGTGAGGTGCGCGACGCACTCCTCCAGCGACATCACCCCCAACTCCCGCACGTAGTGCCCGAGGTAGTGCGGGAACGTGCCGTACGCCCGCGGGTGCGGCTTCGCGCCCTGGAGGATGCCGTCCGAGCCGCCGGTGTGCACCCGGTGGCGCATGATCGCCCGGACGTTCTCCTCGTGGCCGACGTGCTGGAGGATCGTCGGGGCCAGCCGGTCGGCCAGCAGCAGCCCGCGCGCCGTCACCCAGGGGGACTCGCCCCGCGCGTCCGCCGACTCCTGGACCGTCCGGCCGACGAACTCCGTCAGGGCCGGATCGCCCACCCCCGAGATCTCGATCGTGTCCCACTCGATGGGCACGCCGTGGCAGCCGTCCGACCCGGTGACCTCCAGGTCGTGGCGGACGCGTGCCGCCGTCTCCTCGTCCGCCAGGCGCTTGAGGGTCTGCTCCGGACCGCCCTCGTTCGCCCAGCTCGGCAGCATCGCCGCGAGCGTCGTGCAGCCGGGTGTGTAGGGGTAGGTGTCGAGGGTGATGTCGGCCCCGGCCGCCAGCGCCTCGTCCAGCAGGGACAGCAGCTCCGGCGCCCGGCCCTTGTTCACGCCGAAGTTCATCGTGGCGTGGGCGAGATGCAGGGAGCAGCCCGCCTCCCGGGTCAGCGCGACCATCTCCTCGTACGCCTCCAGGGCGCCGGCGCCGTAGGAGCGGTGGTGGGGGCAGTAGTAGCCGCCGTAGGACGCCACCACCCGGCACAGTTCGGTCAGTTCGGCGTCCTTCGCGTACATGCCGGGCGTGTACGTCAGCCCCGACGACATGCCGACGGCGCCCTGCTCCATGCCCTCGGCGACCAACCGCCGCATCCGGTCCAGCTCTTCGGGCGTGGCCTCCCGGTCCTCCCAGCCGACGGCGAGCGCGCGGACCGTGCCCTGCGGGATCAGGTAGGCCGCGTTCACGGCGATGCCCCGGTCCAGCCGGTCCAGGTACTCGCCCACCGAACGCCAGTCGAAGTCGATGTCGTCACCGGAGCCGTTCCACCCGGCGATCGCGCGGCGCACCTCGCCGAGCGTGCGGTCGTCGACCGGCGCGTACGACAGACCGTCCTGCCCGATCACCTCCAGCGTGACGCCCTGCGCGGCCTTGGCGCTGTGGTCGGGGTCGCGCAGCAGGGCCAGGTCGCTGTGGGCGTGCATGTCGACGAAGCCGGGGGAGAGGACCAGCCCCTCCGCGTCCAGCTCCCGGCGTGCCTCGGGGCGCTGGCAGCCGGCCGCGGACGCCTCCTTGACGATCGACACGATCCGGCCGCCGTCGACCACCACGTCGGCCCGGTAGGAGTCAGCGCCGGAGCCGTCCACGACGTCGGCGTCCCGGATGACGAGCTCTTCCATGCCGTGGCCTCCTAGAAGTAGGTACGCACGTAGTCGACGACCGTGCCGTCCGCCTCCGCGACCGGGATCAGCGGCCACTTGTCGAACGACGTGCACGGATGGGACAGACCGAGCCCGACCCAGTCGCCGACCTCCAGATCCGCCTCCGGCGTGGTGCGCAGCCAGGCGTGCTGGTCGGACAGGGCCGTCACCGACACACCCGTGGCCGGGCGCTCGGCGCCGTCCCGGCGGACCACCTGCGCGAACGGCAGGTCGAGGTCGTAGGCCGCGTCGCGCTTGCCCGCGTTGACGAAGGCCTGCTCGGCGGTCGGCCGGGACACCACCTGCGTCCACAGCCGGAACGCCGGCTCCAGGGCGCCCTCCTCGGGCACCCGGTTGAACGGGGTCAGCTTCCGGTAGTGGCCGTCGTCGTGCGAGACGTAGGCGCCCGAGCGCAGCAGCTTCAGCACCGGCAAGGAGAGTGCGGGGATCTCGGCGAAGACGTCGGCGACCGCGTCGAACCAGGCGCTGCCGCCCGCGCTGACGACGATCTCGTCCAGCCCGGCGAAGCGCCCCGCCTTGTCGAAGTCGGCGGCGAGCGCGACCAGCCGCCGCAGCCACGCCGTCACCCGCTCCGGGTCGGCCTGCGGCACCTCGCCCTCGTAGCCCGCGACGCCGACCAGCCGCAGGCTCCGGGCGCCCGCCACCGAGTCCGCGACCGCCGCGCACTCCGCCTCCGTACGGACCCCGGTACGGGCGCCCTCACCGGCGGCGAGTTCGACGACGACGTCCACGGGGCGCGTGGCATCGCCGAGTGCCGCGTCCATCAGCTCCACCCCGCGCACGGAGTCGACGTAGCAGACGAAGGCGAAGTCCGGGTCGGCTTCGAGCTCCGCGGAGATCCAGCGCAGGGCCGCCGGGTCGACCAGTTCGTTGGCGAGGAACACGCGCCGGATCCCGAACGCCCGCGCCACCCGCACCTGGTGCGGCACCGCCAGCGTGATGCCCCACGCCCCGTGCTCGATCTGCCGGTGGAACAGCTGGGGCGCCATGGAGGTCTTGCCGTGCGGCGCGAAGGCCAGACCGTGCCGGTCCGCGTACACCTCCATGAGCTTCAGGTTGTGCTTCAGCCGCTCGGCGGACAGCGCGAGCACGGGCGTGGCGAAGCCGCCGGTGAAGAGGTTGCGGCGCTGGGCCGCCAGCTCGCCCACGGTCAGGCCGTCGGCGTCCGGCGGGAGGCCCTTGAAGCGGTGGTCGACGCGCTCTGCGGCGAGCCGGGCGAGGGACTCGGCGGCGGTGTCGGCTGTCATGGAGCCTCCCTGATCAGCAGTGTTGCAGCCTTTGCAACATTCATTGCGTATATCGCTCAACGCTGTCTAACATCTCGGCCACCCGCGGTCAATGAAACCGCCACCGACGGGCACGACGCCCCGGCACGACGACGCGACACGACGACCAGGCACGACGACCGACCCGACGACCCGACCCGACGACCGACCCGACGAGGAGCTACGAGCATCGTGACCCCCACCGGACCCTGCAACGCCCCCGACGTCGTGGACGTCGTCGCGCTCGGCGAGTCCATGGTCACGTTCCTGCCCTCCCGGCCGGGCCGCCTCGCCGACGTCCCCTCCTTCGACCGGGGCATCGGAGGCGCGGAGTCCAACGTGGCGTGCGTGCTGGCCGCCGCCGGACACTCCGTGCGGTGGATCAGCCGGGTGGGGGACGACGCGTTCGGCGATCACCTGGTGGAGGCGATCGGCGGGTACGGGGTCGACGTGGCCCACGTCCGGCGCGACCCCGACCGGCCCACGGGCATCTACTTCCGCACCGCCGGCGACCGGGCCACCGACGCCCATGAGGTGGCCTACTACCGGGCCGGCTCCGCGGCCTCGGCGATGAGCGTGACGGACCCCGACCCGGCGGCGGTGCGCGCCGGGCGCGTGCTGCACCTGTCCGGCATCACGCCCGCGCTCTCCGGTTCCTGCCTGGACCTGATGCGCGAGCTGACCACCCGCCGCCCCGGCCGCCCCCTGGTCTCCTTCGACGTCAACCACCGGCCCGGCCTCTGGCGCGACACGGACGCCCCCCGGGTGATGCGGGACCTCGCCCGGGGCGCCGACCTCGTGTTCGTCGGGGAGGACGAGGCCTGGGGGCTGCACGGCCCGGAGGCCGTCCGCGCAGCCCTCCCCGAACCCGAGGTGCTGGTCGTCAAGCAGGGCTCCGCGGGCGCCACCGTCTTCGAGAAGCAGGACGTCACCTTCGTGCCCGCGCCCCGCGTCGACGTCGTCGCCGCCGTCGGAGCCGGGGACGCCTTCGCCGCCGGGTTCCTCTCCGCCACCCTGCGCGGACTGCCCGCCCGCGACCGGCTGCGGCACGGGCACCTGATGGCCGCCGCCGCCCTCACCGTGCCCGGCGACCTCGCGACCCCGCCCGCCCGGGATCACGCCGACCGGCTCGTCGCCCTCGACGACGCGGCATGGGGGAGACTGCGACTCGGCCCCGGCTGGACCGAGGACACCCAGCGGGCCGAGGAGGAGGTACGTACGCCATGAGCCAGACCGTCGACCGCGCGCTCAGCATCCTGCCGCTGCTCGCCGAGGGCCCCGCCGACCTGGGGCAGGTCGCCGACCGCCTCGGCGTGCACAAGTCCACGGCCCTGCGCCTGCTGCGCACCCTCCACGAGCACGGGCTGGTCTACCGCCAGTCCGACCAGCGCTACCGCCTCGGCGCCCGGCTCTTCGCGCTCGCCCAGGAGGCGATGGAGAACCTCGACGTCCGCGAGATCGCCCACCCCCACCTGGTCCGTCTCAACGAGAGCTGCGGCCACACCGTGCACCTCGCCGTGTACGAGGAGAACGAGGTCCTCTACATCGACAAGGTCGAGAGCCGCTACCCCGTGCGGATGTACTCCCGCATCGGCAAGCCCGTCGCCATCACCGTCGCCGCGGTCGCGAAGCTGCTGCTGGCCGACCTGCCCGAGCACGAGCGGCGGGCGGTCGCCGAGAAGCTCGACTACCCCAGTTACACGGCCCGTTCGACACCCAACGCCACCGCGTTCCTGCGCGAGCTGGAGAAGGTGCGCGAACAGGGCTGGGCCACCGACCTCGGCGGCCACGAGGAGTCCATCAACTGCGTCGCCGCGCCCATCCGCGGCGCCGACGGCCGGGTCGTCGCCGCGATGTCGGTCTCCGCGCCGAACGTCGTCGTCACCGCGGACGAACTCCTCACCCTCCTGCCGCTGGTGCGCCGTACGGCGGACGCCATCAGCGGGGAGTACTCCGGCAGAACACCAGTGAAGGGCACCGTATGACGGACAAGATCGCACTCACCCCCAAGACCCACACCACCCCGCCGGCGAAGTTCTCGCACGGGGTACGGAAGGGCAACATCCTCCAGGTCGCCGGCCAGGTCGGCTTCCTGCCCGCCGAGGAGGGCAAGGCCCCCACCCCCGCCGGACCCACCCTGCGCGAGCAGACCCTCCAGACCCTGGCCAACGTCAAGGCCATCCTGGAGGAGGGCGGCGCCTCCTGGGACGACGTGATGATGATCCGCGTCTACCTCACCGACGTCGACCACTTCGCCGAGATGAACGCGATCTACAACGCGTACTTCGAGGAGCAGGGCCTGACTCAGCCGCCCGCCGCGCGCACCACGGTCTACGTGGGCCTGCCCGCGGGTCTCCTCATCGAGATCGACGCGCTGGCCGTCCTCGGCTGACACCCCCCGCACCACCGCTCCATGAGGCGCGGCGCCACCGATGCGCCGTGCCGCGCTCCCCCCTACCCAGAAGCCGTATGCATTTAAGTAGAGGACCCCCGAATGTCCCTTCCGCTCGCCGCATCCGCCCCTGCCGAGACACCACCCCACACCGGAGGCCTGCTCCTCCTCGTCGACGGCACTGCCGGACTGCTGCTCACCGCGGCGCTCGGCATCGTGCTGCTCCTGTTCCTCATCATCAAGATGAGACTCCAGCCGTTCGTCGCCCTGCTCGCGGTCTCCATAGCCGTCGGCCTCGCCGCCGGACTGTCCGTCACCGAACTCTTCGGCACGGTCCAGAAGTCGGACGCCGTCTCCACGATCGAGTCCGGCATGGGCGGCATCCTCGGCCATGTCGCGATCATCATCGGCCTGGGCACCATGCTCGGCGCCATCCTCGAAGTCAGCGGCGGAGCGGAGGTGCTGGCAGGCCGCCTGCTCGGCCTGTTCGGCGAGAAGCGCGCCCCGCTCGCCATGGGCCTCACCGGCCTGATCTTCGGTATCCCGGTCTTCTTCGACGTCGGCATCTTCGTCCTGGCACCGATCGTCTACGCCGCCGCCAAGCGGTCCGGCAAGTCGATCCTGCTCTACTGCCTGCCGCTGCTCGCGGGCCTCTCCGTCACCCACGCCTTCCTGCCCCCGCACCCCGGCCCGGTGGCCGCCGCCGGTCTCCTGCACGTCGACCTCGGCTGGGTCATCCTCATGGGCATCGTCTGCGGTCTGCCGGCCGTGCTGGCCGCGTGGGCGTACGCGGCGTGGATCGGCCGCCGCATCTTCGTCCCCGTGCCGCAGGACATGGTCGAGGCGGCGGAGGAGGCCAAGCAGGCCGTCATCGACGAGCAGCGGGCCGCCGGGGTGGCGCCGCGCGAGCAGCCGGTGTCCCTGTCGACGGTCCTCGCCATCATCGGCACGCCGCTGGTCCTCATCCTCGCCGCGACCTTCTCCTCGATCGCGCTGGACCCGTCCACCCTCCGCTCGGTGGTCGAGTTCTTCGGCAACCCCTTCGTGGCGCTCACGATCGCCCTGTTCCTCGCGTACTACCTGCTCGGCATCCGGCGCGGCTGGTCCCGCAAGTCGCTGGAGACGGTGTCCACGGCGTCCCTGAAGCCGGTCGGCAACATCCTGCTGGTGGTCGGCGCGGGCGGCATCTTCGGCGCCGTGCTCAAGGCCAGCGGCGTGGCCCAGGCCCTCTCCGACACGTTCAACGACGTGGGCCTGCCGGTGATCGTCCTCTCCTACCTGATCTCCGTGGTCCTGCGCGTGGCCCAGGGCTCGGCGACGGTGGCGATCGTGACCACGGCGGGCATCGTGGCGCCGCTCCTCTCCGAGGGCGACCACTCCCAGGCCTTCGTGGCCCTCGTCATCATGTCCATCTCGGCCGGCTCCATCTTCGCCTCGCACGTCAACGACGGCGGCTTCTGGATGGTCGCCAAGTACTTCGGCATCAGCGAGCGGGACACGCTCAAGTCGTGGACGGTGCTGGAGAGTGTGCTGTCCGTGGCGGGGTTCGTGGTGGCGGCGGTGCTGAGCTTGTTCGTGTAGGCGTCTGATAACGATGCCGGGGCCGACTGTGTGTGACACAGGTTTGTCGACCATACTGCTCCGCTGTGGAGCAGCGCATAGGTTCGAGCAGCCAGCCCCTGGAAGGCGCCGGATTCGACCCGGCCTTCATCCCCGGGCTCACGTCACCCGCGTCCGCAGACAAGACGGGGGAGGACGGGCCGGAGAAGGAGCCTGAGGTCGCGGACGCGGTGGACGCCGAGGACACCGGGGAGGTCGAGGACGCCGGGAAGGCCGAGGAGGCCGAGGAGTCCGAACAGGCCGCCCCGGAGTCCGAAGAGGACGCCGTGCCCGACGGGCCCGTCTTCGAGGCGTCCGACCGCCGCGCGAGAATAGTCGCCGACCACAGAGGCGTCCGGCTCGTCCTGGACGACCAGGAGTGCGAGTTCCGCTGGGACGAGATCGGCGCGGTCGAGACGGAGACCGCCCGCTTCGGCAAGCGCTACACCGTCACCGTCCACACTCCTGACCGGCGTTGGTACCCGATCGAGATCGAGGCGCCGGCCAGGAGCCGCTTCACGGAGTGGGACAGTGAGCTGGACGCGGTGCTGGACGCCTACTTCGAGGAAGACGCCGGCTAGCCGCAGTACTGGCTCTCCTTGCCGATCGACCGGTACATGCAGTCCGCGTTCTCCAGCAACTGGAGCACCGCGTCCCGGTTACGGGAGGTCTCCCGCTCGATCACCTCGTCGGGCGGGTAGAACCCCCCACCCCCGGACCGCGGATACATCTCGAAGGTGTACGCGAAGATCTTGTGCGCGCCCCAGAGGTAGTCGTCGATCGACCCGTCCGTGATGTACAGGTCGCTGGACTGCTCCGGCGTGTACCCGTTGCTCGCCGCCATCTTCTGCCCGACCGCCTTGAAGGCCGCGTTGTCGTCCGCGGTCATCCCGGTCGTCGTGTCGGAGTACGTGTAGCCGAACGGCCACAGCACCAGCTCGCTGTACGTGTGGAAGTCGACGCCGGCCTTGATCTGCTGCTTGCCGCCGACGACCCGGCCGCGCACGAAGTCGGCCACGACCTTCACCTCGGGCGCGGACTCGGCGGACGACCCGCGGTACGTCTCGGAGGACGTCGAGCCCGAGGAGCCGCCGCAGCAGCCCCAGCGGAAGTCCCAGTTGCGGTTCAGGTCCGTACCGACGTACGAGGAACCCGAGTTGGGCTGGCGGTTCTTGCGCCACGAGCGGTACGAGCCGGTGGCGATGTCGTACTCGCCGCCGTCCGGATTGACGTCCGGGACGATCCAGATCTCGCGGTTGTTCACCATGCTGGTGACGCGCGAGTCGGAACCGTAGCCGTCGGTCAGCTCGCGCAGCAGGTAGAGCGCCATCTCGACGGTGAGGTGCTCACGGGCGTGCTGGTGGTGCGTGAACAGCACCTCCGGCTCGGACTCGTCGGTACCGACGTTGTCGCTGATCTTGACGGCGACGATGTTCCGGCCCTGGTACGACTTGCCGATCACACGCTGGCTCGCGATGGACGGGTTGGCCGAGACGATCGAGTTGATCTCGCTCGTCATCTCCGCGTAGTTGTGGTAGCGCGAGTCGGCGGACGGGAAGTCGAACAGCCGGACGTCGCCCCTTCCGGCCGACCGGTCGGGGACCGCGCCGAGCGCGGTGACCTCGTAGCCCTGGGCGCGCAGCTTCCTGATCTGGTCCGCGCGGCCGGAGACGACGACCCCGTGACCGTGCGCCTCGTCCACCGTCACGCCGGTGCGCTGAAGTGCTGTGCGGTCGGCGGCCGTCGAGTGCAGATGGACCTCGTACTGCCGGACGTCGTCGGACGGGACGGCCGCCTTGGGCGCGCTGTCGGCGGTGGCGTCGGTGGTCGTCGAGTAGAGGGGCGCCGCCAGGGCGAGCGCGAGAAGCGAGGCGAGTGCCGCGGCGCGTCTGCCGGTGCGGGCACCGGGGCCTCGTGTGCGAAGTCGCATGAAATCTCCTTGTGGGAGGTGGGGTTGTTCCGTGCGACGTGCGTGGTGCGGGTGGCGCATATCGTTCTGCTAATGGCATGAGCAGGTCAAGACTGAAAGTGGCCGCGCAGTGTACGCGTGCGACGCTGAGGTCGAGGTGTCCCGAGCGAAGTACACCCACGGGTGTGACGCGCGCGTGCATACGAGTACGCGGCGGGAGAGAGTGAAGGTTCGCGCAGGGGGATCCGGACTGTCCGGGCCCCCCGGGACCACACTCCTCCAGAGGACTGGCTGATCATGGGCGGATCAGCGCCACGACGGGATCACCAACTGCCGGTCGAGACGACCAGCTTCGTCGACCGGCGTGGCGAACTGAACGAGGGCCGCGAGCTGTTGGCCCGCGCACGGCTGGTGACGCTGACCGGGCCGGGCGGTGTCGGCAAGACCCGGCTCGCCGCGCGCATCGCGGCCCGTGTGCGGAGGGCGTTCCCGGACGGCGTGCGCTTCGTGCACCTGTCCGGACTGCACGACCCGGCACTCGTGCCCCTCGCCGCCGCGGACGCGCTCGGGCTGCACGACCACTCCGCCCAGCCGCCGCTGCACGCCCTCGTCGAGCAGGTGCGGGACCGGCGGCTGCTCCTCGTCGTCGACAACTGCGAGCATCTGGTGGGCGCCTGCGCGCGGCTCGCCGCGGCGCTGCTGCACGGCACCGGGGGAGTCCGCGTCCTCGCCACCAGCCGGCACCGGCTCGGGCTCACCGAGGAACACCTGCTGGAGGTACGGCCGCTGCCGGTCCCCGACCCGGACGGCGACCTGTCCGCCGCCGAGGGGTATCCGGCCCTCACCCTCTTCGCCGACCGGGCCGCCGCGGTCGTCCCCGGCTTCCGGCTCACCCGCGGCAACCTGGAATCCGTGGCCCGCCTGTGCCGCCGCCTCGACGGTCTGCCCCTCGCCATCGAACTCGCCGCGGTGCGGATGCGCGTCCTCGACGTCGACCAGCTCCTGGACCGCCTCGACGACCGCTACCGCTTCCTCACCACCGGCAGCCCCGCCGCCCTGCCCCGCCACCAGACCCTGCGGGCGGCGGTCGCCTGGAGCCACGACCTGTGCACCGGCCCCGAGCAGTCGGTGTGGGCCCGGCTGTCGGTCCTCGCGGGCAGCTTCGACCTGGAAACGGCGGAGGCGGTGTGCGCGGCCGGTCCCGGGGCGGGGGAGGCCGGGCGGGGAACCGGCCTGGTGCCGAAGCAGGTTCTCCGGCCGGAGGGTCCGGCGGGCCGCGCCGGCGGAGCGGTGCGGGGAGTGACGTCCGGTGAATGTGCCCGGCCCGCGCAGGCGCTCGCGGCGACCGTGACGCTGCCCCCGCTCGCAGGGGCTCCCGGGGGCGCGGTGCCGTCCGTGCCCGGCCCGGCCGGCGGGCTCGCGCCGCTGCCCGCCTCGCGCCCCGATCTCCCGGTCGCTTCCCACCCCGGCGTCAGCCCCGGCGGCCCGGCCCCGCCCCACCCCGTGCCGTGCCCCGGCACCCTGACACTGCCTCCGGTGGTGTCCGGCCAGGGCGGTGTGATGGCGCCTTCGGTGGTGTCTGGCCAGGGCGGTGTGATCGCGTCCCCGGCTGTGCCCGGCCAGGGCGGTGTGATCGCGCCTCCGGTGGTGTCTGGCCAAGGTGGCGTCATGGCGCCTCCGGTGGTGTCCGGCCAAGTGGCGTCCCCGGCTGTGTCCGGCCAGGGCGGCGTCATCGCACCCCCGGCCGTGTCGGACCGGGGCAGTATCACCGCGCCCCCGGCCGTTGACGCCGCAGGGGACCGGCATGCCGGGACCGCTCCCGTCGGACTTCGTACCGACGAAGTTCTCGACGCCGTCGCCGGGCTCGTGGACAAGTCGGTGCTGGGCCGGGAGCCGGGGCCCGGTGGTGTCCGGTACCGGATGCTCGACACGCTGCGGCAGTACGGGCTCGAGCGGCTGCGGCGGACGGCGGGGGAGGAGGACGCCGCCCGGCGGCGGCAGCGGGACTGGATGCTGCGGCGGGTCGAGGACTGCGAGCGGGGCTGGTTCGGGCCCGGGCAGCCGGAGACCGTCGCCCTGCTGCGCGCCGACCGGGACAACCTGCGCGCCGCCCTCGACTTCAGCCTCTCCACCCCGGGCGAAGCCCTCGCCGGACTGTGGATCGCCGGCGCCCTCTGGTTCTACTGGCACGCCTGCGGAGCCCCCCGCGAGGGCCTGTACTGGCTCGACCGGGCGCTGGCAGCCAACCCCGAGCCGACCCGGGAACGGGCCCGCGGCCTGTGGGTCGCCGGGCTGCTGGCGGCCGCCACCCAGGACTTCCCCCGGGGCCGCCGCCACGCCGGCGACGCCCTGGCCCTCGCCCGGGCGCTGGGCGACGCCGCCGAGGCCGCGCACGCCGAGTACGTCATCGGCGTCCTGAAGCTGTTCGGCGACGATCTGCCCGGCGCGCTCGTGCACTTCGAGGCCACCGTCGCCCGCGGCCCCGTGCCCGGTCAGCACCTGAGCTTCGTGGGCCTCGACCAGGTGGAACTCGCGTGCGCGCTGGGCTTCCTGGGCGAGGCGGGCCGTGCCGTGAAGGTGTGCGAGGACGCGTTGGCGCTCTGCGAGCGGCACGGCGAGCAGTGGGTACGGTCGTACGTACTGCGCATGCTGGCCCTCGCGCACACCGTCCGCCGCGACTGGCCCCTGGCCGAGCGGCACGCCCGTGACGCCCTGCGCCTGAAACTCGCCGTCCACGACGTCATCGGCATCGCCCTCACCCTCGACCTGCTCGCGTCCATCGCCGTCGAACGCGGCGCCCACCGGCACGCGGCCGTGCTGCTCGGCGGCGCCGACCGCGTCTGGACCGACATCGACGCCGCCCGCTGGGGCGCGCGCACCCTCACCTCCGTACGCAGGGACACCGAGGAGCGGGCCCGACTGGCCCTCGGACCGGACGCGTTCGAGCGGGCGCACCGGCGCGGCGCAGCCCTCGGCCTCGCGGAACTCGTCGCCCAGGCGCTCCAGGAACCGGCCCGCCCCCGCCCCGGAGCGCCGGAGGCCCCGTACGAGGACACCGCGGTCCGCCTCACCCGCCGCGAGACCGAGGTGGCCCGGCTCGTCGCCGAAGGGCTCGGAAACCAGCAGATCGCCGACCGTCTGGTGATCGCCCGCCGCACCGCCGAAGGCCACGTCGAACGCATCCTCAGCAAGCTCGGCTTCAGCAACCGCAGCCAGATCGCCGCCTGGGTGACGGCACAGCGCTGACCCGCCCCACCACAGACCAGGCGAACCGCCCACCTCCCGAGGGGGACCGTATGACCACCCGACAGCCCGCGACGCCCGCCGCGTTCGACCACCGCATGGCCGTCTTCGACTCCGACGACGCCTTCGTGGCCGCCGCCCTGCCCTTCCTCGGCGAAGGCCTCGCCGCACCCGGCGAACCACCGCCCGTCGCCATCGCCGACCCCCGCAACCTCGACCTCCTGCGCGACGCCCTCGGCAGCGACGCGAAGGACGTCGTCCACGTCCCGCACACCGACTGGTACACCGGCTCCGCCGCCAACGCCGTCGCCCGGGCCGCCGCCTACCTCACCGGCAACGCGGGCCCGGGCGGCCGGATCCACCTGCTCATGGAGCCCGTCTGGAGCGGCCGCGCCGGCCGCTCGGCCCGTGAGACCACCGAGTGGATCCGCTACGAGTCCCTCGCCAACCTCCTCTTCGCGCCCATGGCCACCATCGCCCTGTGCGCCTACGACACCCGCACCGCGGGGCTCGCCGTCGTCGCCGCGGCGCGCCGTGCCCACCCCGACACGGACGTGTACGAGGACCCGGTGCGGCTCGCCGCCGAACTCGACGCCGTCCCCCTCCCGTTGCCCCCGGCCGGTGCGCAGCCCCTCACCGGACCGCACGCCGCCGCCGTGCAGGCCTGGGCGGAGGCGCGGGGACTCGCCGCCGCCGACGCCGAGTTGTTCGCCACGGCTGTCGCCGAAGCGGCCGCCGCCCTGGCACCCCTGGACGGCACCGCCCTGCTGTGGGGCGAGGCGCCCGCCTGCGTCTGCGAACTGCGCTCGGCCCGCCCCGTCGGCGACCCGCTCGCCGGTTTCGTCCCGCCCCGGTCCTCCGGCCAGGAGCCCGGGCCGGGCCTGTGGTACGCCCGTCAGGTCTGCGCCTACGTCGACATCCGCGACGACGCCGAGGGCTCCACGGTCCGCCTCCAGTACGCGTGACGCCGTCCCCGGGGACGGCCCTCACCTGCACGAGCAGGTAGGGGATCGGGTAGTCCTCCCCCTGCGCCGGCCCGCCCCGGGAGACACCCTGGACCCATGCTGCGACTCTCCGGGCGACACCTCCCGGACCCCGACGCCCGGTACGGCCCGTTCCCGCAACCACCCCTGGGAGCGGGCCACCTGAGTGTCGAGTACGGCCCCGGCCCCGCCGCCGTCCGCGAGGCCCGCGCGCAGGTGCGCAGACAGTTGGAGGACTGGGGCCTCGCCGAACTCGGTGAGGTGGTGGACGTGGCCGAACTGCTCGTGGGTGAACTGGCCACCAACGCCGTGCTGCACGGCGGCAGCCGCTTCCGTCTCACCCTGTTCGCCGCGCACGGCGTACTGCGCTGCGAGGTGGCCGACGCGGAGCGCCGGGTGCCCCGGGTGGTGGACGCGGGCACCGGGGAGAGCGGCCGTGGGATGTTCCTGGTGGACGCGCTCGCCCGGCGCTGGGGGTGCCATCGGGACGGGCCGGGCAAGACCGTGTGGTTCGAACTCGGTACGTGCGGGGCGGACGGCTGTGGTCGGCGACAGCCGTGACGCTCCGCTGGGGGGCCTTGGCGGTTCGTCCAGCCGCCTTGGCCTGCTCCCGGTCCGCGGGTCTGTTGTGGCTGGTCGCGCCCACGCGGCGGAGCCGCATATCGGCACTGCCCCGCGCCCCTAGGCCGATTGCCTCACGCCCTCTTGTCGGCCCGGCCTCTTTGATGTTTCTTGACCTTCATGGCGGATATCACGGGCAACACCACGGAGAACGAAGCCCAGCACCCCCCTCAGCCGCGCAAGGCCAGTTGGAAGTACATCGGGCCCGGCATCGTCGTCGCCGCGACCGGGGTCGGGGCCGGTGACCTGGTCGCCACGCTGATCGCGGGCAGCAACTTCGGCTACACCCTCCTGTGGGCCGCGATCATCGGCTGCCTGGTCAAGATCTCACTGGCCGAGGCGGCGGGCCGCTGGCACCTGTCCACGGGACGCACCCTGTTCGACGGCTGGGCGAGCCTCGGCCGCTGGACCACCTGGTTCTTCGCCGTGTACGTGGTCGTGTGGGGCTTCGTCTACGGCGCGGCGGCGATGTCGTCGAGCGCGCTGCCGCTCCAGGCGCTGTTCCCGGACGTGATGGACCTGAAGTGGTGGGGCATCGCCTGCGGTCTGGTCGGTCTGGTCTTCGTCTGGTTCAACAAGTACGCGGTGTTCGAGAAGGTCATGACGATCCTGGTGGGCGTCATGTTCGTGGTGACGGTGTACCTGGCGATCCGGGTCACCCCGAACCTCGGCGACGCCTTCGCGGGGCTCCTGCCGGTGCTGCCCGACGAGAAGGACTCGATCCTCAACACCCTGGGCCTGATCGGCGGCGTCGGCGGCACCATCACGCTCGCGGCGTACGGCTACTGGGTCAACGCCAAGGGCTGGACCGACACCGGCTGGATGAAGGTCATGCGCCTCGACAACCGCGTCGCCTACATCACGACGGGCATCTTCGTGATCGCCATGCTCTTCGTCGGCGCGGAGATGCTGCACTCCGCGAACGTCGCGATCGCGAGCGGCGACAAGGGCCTGGTCCAGCTGAGCGACATCCTGGAGAAGGAGTACGGCGCGGCCACGGCGAAGTTCTTCCTGGTCGGCTTCTTCGCCACGTCCTTCACCTCGCTGATCGGCGTCTGGCACGGCGTGAGCCTGATGTTCGCCGACTTCGTGGCCCGGCTGACCGGCACGGGGCAGGCCAAGGGCGAGGAGGTCGCCTCGGGGACCCGCGAACGCTCCTGGCCCTTCCGCGCCTACCTGCTCTGGCTGACCTTCCCGCCGATGATCCTGCTCTTCGAGGGCCAGCCGTTCCGCCTGGTCATCATCTACGGCGTCCTCGGCGCGGCCTTCATGCCGTTCCTCGCCGCCACCCTGATCTGGCTCCTGAACTCCTCCCGTACGCCACGCGAGTGGCGCAACGGTCCGGTGAGCAACGCCATGCTCGGCATCGCCGGGCTGCTGTTCCTGGTCCTGTGCGTGAAGCAGATCTGGGACCAGCCGTGGGGGGAGTTCTTCTAGGCAGGGAGAATCGACGGATGACCGAGCAGCCACCTCCACTTCCCGGCCCCGGCTTCGGCCCGCCCCCGCCGCAGTACGCCCCCGCACCTCCGCAGTACGCAGCCGCGCCGCCGCAGTACGCGCCCGCGCCGCCGCACGCGCCCGCACCGCCTCCGTACGGCCAGGTCCCGCCCCAACCGGCACCGGCCGGCCCGGACTTCCTCGCCGTCGACAAGCGCAACGCGGTGGTCGTCGACGCGTCCGGCGTCGCCTTCGAGTCGTCGGGGCTGTCGATCGAGTTCCGCTGGCCCGAGATCCGCAGCGTCCACTACCAGGCGAGCCCCAACGGCAAGGCGCTGATGGTCGCCGTCATCCATGTGGACGGCCGGTTCTTCGAGTGCCTGGTGGAGGCCAAGCCCAGGTCGCGGCTCCAGGAGTGGTTCCCGCAGCTGGCCTGGGTGCTCGGCCACTACCGTCCGGCGGGGTGAGGCCGGCGGTGCCTACGGCAGCGCGTGCACATGCGGCCCCACCGCGGCGGACCACGCGTTGCCCGCCGTCGCGTCCCAGTTCGTCGACCAGGTCATCGCGCCCCGCAGGCCGGGATACGTCCTGGGCGGTTTGAACGAACCGCAGTTCGTGCCCTTGGCCAGGCAGTCCAGGGCGTTGTTCACGACCGACGGCGCCACATAGCCGCTCCCCGCGCCCCGGGTCGAGGCCGGCAGACCCAGGCCGACCTGGGACGGGGCGAGGCCGCCCTCCAGCTGGATACAGGCCAGGGCGGTGAGGAAGTCCACCGAGCCCTGGCTGTACACCTTGCCGTCGCAGCCCAGCATGGAACCGCTGTTGTAGTACTGCATGTTGACGACCGTGAGGATGTCTTTGATGTTCAGGGCCGTCTGGAAGTAGGCGTTCGACGTCGACTGCATGTCGATGGTCTGCGGCGCCATCGTGATGACCAGCGACGAGCCCGCCTTCGACGAGAGCGACCGCAGCGCCTGCGTCATGTAGGTCGCGTTCAGCCCGTTCTCCAGGTCGATGTCGACGCCGTCGAAGCCGTACGTCTGCATCAGGGAGTACACCGAGTTCGCGAAGTTCGTCGCGGAGGCCGCGTCGTTCACCGTGACCGCGCCGCGCTCACCGCCGACGGAGACGACGACCTTCTTCCCGGCGGCCTGCTTGGCCCTGATGTCCGCCTTGAACTGGTCGACGGTGTAGCCGCCCAGGCCGGCCGAGTCCAGGGCGAAGGTCACCGCGCCCGGCGTCGGGGTCGCGTCCGCGAAGGCGACCGCGATGATGTCGTACGGGGACTGGACGTCGGCGAGCTTCTGGACCGTGGCGCCGTTGTCGAAGTTCTGCCAGTAGCCGGTCACCGCGTGCTTGGGGAGGGCGGGGCCCGGGCCGCTCGGCGTGTTCGTCGTCCCCGTCACCGCCGCCGACTTCGGCGACTCACCGGCGGCGTTGACCGCCGTCACCCGGAAGGAGTAGGCCGTCGAGGCCGCGAGCCCGGTGACGGTCGCCGAGGTGCCGGTCACCGCCGTCACCTTGGTGCCGTCGCGGTAGACGTTGTAGCCGGTGGCGCCCGAGACGGTGTTCCAGGCCAGCGACACCGAGGAGGACGTCGTGCCGGAGACGTTCAGGCCGCTCGGCGCGGCCGGGACGGTGGGACCCGGGTCGGTGCCGCCGCCCCCGTCGGGCCCGTACACCGAGACGTCGTCGGCGTAGTACGCGGCCTGCCCGTACCAGCCGTGCGTGTACACCGTCACCGATGTCGTCGAGGGGCCGGTCCTGAAGGACGTCGACAGCTGCTTCCATGAGGAGGAGTCCGGGGTCCAGGTGGACACGTCCGTCGTGCCGGTGCCCGTCACGCCCAGGTAGGCGTACCCGCCCCGCACCCAGGCGCCCAGCGTGTACGTCGAGTCGGGCCGCACCTTCACCGTCTGACCGCAGCGGGCGTTGTCCTGCCCCGCCGGGGTGGCCTTCAGCGCCGCCGTGCCGGTGTGCACCGGGGAGGAGACGGCCGTGCCGCTGCCCGCGGAACAGGTCCAGTCGCTCAGGCCCGACTCGAAGCCGGCGTTCCTGGCGTTGTTGACGTCGGCGGCGGACGCCTGGCCGACGGTCGTGACAGTGAGGGCCAGGGCGGCCATGAGGGCGCCCGGCCACAGCCGTGGGTGTCGCCTGTATCTGAACATGACAAGAAAGTGGTCCAGACCAACGGTCCTGTCAATAGGTTCAGACCAATCGGGGGAGCGGAGAGATGCTCAACCTGCCCCGTTTTGACGCACCTTGTGCCACCACAGTTCCTCGAGAGCTACACAAACGCTGTTCTCCGGCCACAGAGCCGTGGATACAGTGCTGAGGTAGTCACGCAGTGAAGTCATCAAGGTGTGCCGGAGTGACCCACCGGCGCTCCGACGGGCTTGGGGAATCGGGGAGCTGCGCGTGTCAACTGCCATCGCCGTGACCAGTGCCGACATGGCGCTGCCGCCACACGACGAACGCACCCTGCCCGCCGTCGTGCTGCGGGACGTCGACCGGCGCCCCCTGGAGCACGCCCTCGCCGAGATGCAGACCCTGGTCGAGCAGCACGGGCACGTGATCGTGGTCTGCTCACCGGCCGCCCCCACCGCCGTGCAGCGACGCCTGCACACCCTGCGCTCCCTGATGGAGAGCGACCGCATCGCGCTCTTCCGGCCGGAACTGCCCCCGCTCGGCATCGCCGTCCTCGCACGTCAGCTCAGACAACTCGCCTCCTGCGACATCAGCCCGGGCGTCCTGGCCTCGGCCGGCCGGCTGCTCGTCCACTACATCCACGCCGGGGCGCTGCTCGGCTCCGTCGCACGGCTCGACCGCGTCCCCGTCGGCCTGAAGTCGCACGCCAAGTCCTGGGTCCCCGGCAGCCAGTTCGGCGTCCTCGCCCATCCCGAGCCACAACTCGTCAGGATCACCCCCGAAGCCGCCCTCCCCGGCCCCGAGTTCGGCACGTGGATGCTGGTCGCCAAGGGGCAGCTGCCGTCCGACTGGGTCACCGGCACCCTCGCCCCGTCCTGGAAGGCGCAGGGGCTGCGCGAGGTCCCCCTGCCCGCCGAATCACCCGGCTGGTGGGGCACCGGCAAGATGGTCGAGTTCTGCAGCTACCTGCCCGACCTGTCGGTCCTCTACCAACTGGTCACCTCCGTACGGCGCGGCTCCTGCCACTGGTGCGGCATCGACGTGATCGGCGACCGCTGCGTCTTCTGCTCGGTCATGCCACCCGTCCACGACAGCCCGCCCCCCGAACAGCCCGAGAACCGAACGGCCGTCGGGTGAGCCCTGACACCGCTCGTCAGCACTGCTCCGATCCGGCTCGACCGATACCCCCAACGAGGTTGCACGGTTCATGAACTCCCGTCAGCGCCGCGGCGTGATTCTCCTGCTCCTGTCGGTCCTCTGCGCCCTCGGCGCCTTCGCCGGCGTGCTCTCCGTCATCAGCGACGTGAAGTCCAAGGTCGGCCCCGAGGTCACCGCCTACCGGCTGAAGTCCGACGTGCCGCCCTACACCACCCTGACCGCGGGCCAGTTCGAGAAGACCAAGATGCCCGAGAGGTGGCTGTCGGCCAACGCGGTCACGGACCTGCGGGAGATCCAGGGCAAGATCGCCGTCACCACCCTGCGCGCGGGCTCCCTGCTCCAGTCCGACATGATCGTCCGCCGGCCGGCTCTGCGGCCGGGCCAGCAGGAGGTCGCCATCATGATCGACGCGGCCACCGGCGTGGCCGGCAAGATCACACCCGGCTCCTCGGTCAACGTGTACGCCACCTTCGAGGGCAAGCGCGAGAGCGACCCCGACCAGTCGAAGATCATCGTGACCAACGCCAAGGTCATCGACGTCGGCGAACTGACCGCGCTGAAGCCGGACGAGAGCAACCGGGGCCGGCAGCCCACCGACGCCGTCCCCATCACCTTCGCGCTGTCCGCCCTCGACGCCCAGCGCGTCACCTACGCCGAGTCGTTCGCCCAGCGGGTCCGGCTCGCCCTCGTCGCACCCGGCGGCGACACCACCGTCCCGGAGCAGGACCGGACGTACGAACTCGCGAAGGACAAGTGAGAGGCTCGCATGCCCACGAGGATCCTCCCGGCAGTCGGTGACGCGGACGCCGTCCGGTCCGTCACGACGCTGCTCAGCCAGCTCCCGGACGCCGAACCCGTCTCCCCGGTCGTCGACTCCACCCAGCTCGTCGACACCCTCGCTCGCCTGGCCGCCGAGTCCGTCGACGAACTGCCCGAGGTCGTGGTGGTGCACGAGCGGATCGGCCCGGTCCCCGCGCTGGAACTGATCCGCGAAGTGGCCCTGCGCTTCCCGGCCGTCGGCGTCATCCTCGTCACCTCCGACGCGAGCCCCGGCCTCTTCCAGGCCGCCATGGACTACGGCGCCCGCGGCCTGGTCGCCCTGCCCCTCAGCTACGAGGAACTGGCCAGCCGCGTCCAGGCGGTCGCCCAGTGGTCCGTCGGCGTCCGACGGCACCTGGGCGCCGGAAAAGACGTGTTCACCGGCGTCGGCGGCACCGTCGTCACGGTCAGCGGAGCCAAGGGCGGCGTGGGCGCCACCCTCACCGCGATCCAGCTGGCCCTGGCCGCCCAGGCCTCCGGCCGCGCCACCGCCCTGGTCGACATGGACCTCCAGACCGGCGACATCGCCTCCTACCTGGACGTGCAGTTCCGCCGCTCCGTCGTCGACCTGGCCGCCATCACGGACATCTCCCCGCGCGTCCTGGCCGACGCCGTCTATCGCCACGACACCGGTCTCGCCCTGCTGCTCGCCCCCGCCGAAGGAGAACGCGGCGAGGACGTCACCGACCGCGCCGCCCGGCAGATCGTCAGCGCCCTGCGCTCCCGCTACGAGGTCGTCGTCGTCGACTGCGGCGCCCAGATCGGCGGCGCGGGGGCGGCGGCCGTGGAGATGGCCGACCGTGCCCTGCTGGTCACCACGCCGGACGTGGTCGCCGTACGGGGCGCCAAACGGGCGGTACGGATGTGGGACCGGCTCCAGATCCGCAAGGCCGAGGAGACCACCGTCGTCGTCAACCGGTACACCCGCAACACCGAGATCCAGCCCCCGCTGATCCAGAAGATCACCGGCACGGCGGTCGCCGCCACCGCGATCCCCGCCCACTTCAAGGAACTCCAGGGCGTCGTGGACGCGGGCCGGATCCACGAACTGGAGAACAAGAGCACGGTGAAGCAGGCCCTGTGGGGCCTCGCGGGTGAACTCGGCCTGGTCAAGGCATCCGAGGGCGCCCACCGGGCAGGCCGGTTCCGGGGCGGCGACCGGGGGTCGGTGAGCTTCCGCCGGCGCAGGGAGGGATGAGCGTGCCCTCGAGAGAGCGGGACCGGGGCCAGGTCACCATCGAGTTCCTCGGCATGACACCGACGATCATCGTGACGCTGGTGGCGCTGTGGCAGGTAGTCCTCGTGGGCTACACCTTCATCCTGGCGGGCAACGCCGCGGACGAGGCCGTGCGGCAGGGGACGGCGGCGGAGCCGGGGGCCCGCGCCGGTGCCTGCGAGGCCGCCGGTCTCCAGCATCTGTCGGAGGCGTGGCGATCCGGCGCCGAGGTGACCTGCGGTGGCTCCGGCTATGTCACGGCGGACGTCACGCTCGAAGTCCCCCTCCTCTTCCCGGGCACGCTGTCCGTCCCGATCCCGGTCAGGGGACACGCGGGCGCGGTCGAGGAGGCGGACTGAGATGCCTCCTGCCCGCACGGCCCGTGACCGCGGCCAGGTCGCCATCGAGTACATCGGCTTCCTGCCGATCCTGCTGCTCGTCGCCCTCGCGGCGGTACAGCTCGGCCTGATCGCCTACACGGCGCAGCAGGCCGGTACGGCGGCCCGCACCGGGGCGCGCAGCGCGTCGCTGGAGGGGCCGTACGAAGCCGACTGCCGGGCGGCGGTGAGCGGCTGGCTCGACGTGACCGGCTGCCCGGCGTCGTACGGCGGGGACGAGGTCACCGTCACGGCCACGGTGGAGATCCCCTCCCTCGTGCCCGGCTGGACCTTCGACCCGGCCCGCAAGACCGCGACGATGCCGCTCGACCACTGATCGGAGCACGGATCCATGAGCCTGCGAGCACGCATCAACACCCCTGAGGAGAACGGGAGCCGGGGCGAGGACGGTCACCTGGTCGCCTCCTACCGGGCCAAGCTCCTGGAGGAGATCGACCTCGCGGAGATGAGTTCGCTGGCCGCCGCCGAGCGCCGGGCGCGGCTGGAGCGGGTGCTCGGGCACATCATCAGCCGCGAGGGCCCGGTCCTGTCGACGGTCGAGCGCTCCCAGCTGATCCGCAGGGTCGTCGACGAGGCCCTGGGCCTGGGCATTCTGGAGCCCCTCCTGGAGGACGCCTCCATCACGGAGATCATGGTGAACGGCCCGGACGCGATCTTCGTGGAACGCGGCGGCCGGGTCGAACAACTGCCGCTGCGCTTCGCCTCGAACGACCAGCTGATGCAGACGATCGAACGGATCGTCTCGACCGTCAACCGCAGGGTCGACGAGTCGAACCCGATGGTCGACGCCCGCCTCCCCTCCGGCGAGCGGGTCAACGTCATCATCCCGCCCCTGTCCCTGACGGGCGCCACCCTCACGATCCGCCGCTTCCCGCGCTCCTTCACGCTCCACGAACTGACCGGCCTCGGCTCGCTCGACGACCACATGGTGTACCTGCTCGCGGGCCTGGTGCAGGCGAAGTTCAACGTCATCGTCTCCGGAGCCACCGGCACCGGCAAGACGACGCTGCTGAACGCCCTCTCCGGGCTCATCCCCGAGGGCGAGCGCATCATCACCATCGAGGACTCCGCCGAACTCCAGCTCCAGCAGGCCCACGTGATCCGCCTGGAGTCGCGCCCGCCGAACGTCGAGGGCAAGGGCCAGGTCACCATCCGCGACCTGGTCCGCAACTCCCTCCGGATGCGCCCCGACCGGATCGTGGTCGGTGAGGTCCGCGGCGGCGAGTCGCTGGACATGCTCCAGGCGATGTCCACCGGCCACGACGGCTCCCTCGCCACCGTCCACGCCAACAGCGCCGAGGACGCGCTGATGCGGCTCCAGACCCTCGCGTCCATGTCGGACGTGGAGATCCCCTTCGTCGCCCTGCACGACCAGATCAACAGCGCGGTGGACGTCATCGTGCAGCTGACCCGGTTCGCGGACGGCGCCCGCCGCATCACCGAGATCGCCCTGATGGACAGCCACGGCAGCGACCCGTACCGCCTGGTCACGGTCGCCCGCTTCCACGCACAGCCCATGACACCCGACGGCCGTATCCACGGCGTCTTCGAGCACTTCCCCCTCCCGCGCCGCACCGCCGACCGCCTCTACATGGCGAACCAGCCCATCCCGCAGGCCTTCGGCATCGCCCGCTCCGCGGACCAGCTAGCCACCCGAGAAGCCAGGTAGGACCGACCGATGGATCTGCACCAGCTCATCACGCTCACCACCGGCATCACCCTGCTGACCTGTGTCCTCGCGGTGGCCGGCCTGCACTCCTACGCCTCAGGCAAGGCACAGCGGCAGGCGCTGGTCGACCGCCTGTCCGCCACCGGCCAGAACCCGGCCGGGGGCCGCCGCCGGCACTTCGGCACCCTGGACCGCCGACTGCGGCGCACCGGGCTCGGCAGGAAGCTCGAACTCCGGCTGGCGGCGACCGGCCTGGACGTCACGCCGGGCGAGTTCTTCGTCTACATGCTCGCCATGGTCGCGGGCCTGTGGCTGATCGGCCAGGCCGCACTGGCCCCGTTCTTCGGCCCGCTGGCGGGCCTGCTGGGCATCGGGGTGGCGATCCAGTTCCTCAACTGGCAGCGGCAGAAACGGATCGAGAAGTTCATCAACCAGCTCCCCGAAATGGCCAGGATCCTCGCCAACGCGACCCAGGCGGGCCTCGCCCTGCGCACGGCGATCGGCATGGCGGCGGAGGAGATGGAGGCCCCGGCCGGCGAGGAACTCGGCAAGGTCTCCGCCCAGCTGGCCGTCGGCGCGTCGATGGACGACGCACTGGGCGAGATGGCCGACCGCCTCCCCTCCCGCGAGCTGGTCGTCCTCGTCACCACCCTGGTCCTCTCCAACCGGGCGGGCGGCCAGGTGGTGAGCGCCCTGCGCAACCTGACCGAGACGCTGGAGGAACGCAAGGAGACCCGGCGCGAGGTCCGCACCCAGCTTTCCCAGGTCACCATGACGTCGTACGCCGTCCCGGTCCTGGGCGTCGGCTCGCTCTTCCTGATGAACGGGGTGAAGGACGGCGCCCTGGACCGCATGACCGGCTCCCCCTTCGGTCAGGGAGCGGTCATCATCGCCTTCTCCCTCTACGCCGTCGGCTTCGTCCTCATCCGCCGCCTGTCCCGCATCGACGTCTGAGGACCGGAGGGAATCCATGGGACTGCTACTCGCCCTGCTCACGGGTCTCAGCGTCTGGGGTGTCTTCGCCGGCATCCGCATGTACCGGGCCGAGGCCAGACTCCCCGGCGACCTCGCCCTCGCCCTGGAGGTCGGCGCCACCCGCACCGGCGCGGTCGACTCGCTCATCGACCGCATGGGCATGCGCTACGCCCCCGCGGTGCTCCGCCTGATGGGCCCGAAGCAGGTCGCCAAGTACCGCCGCAAGATCGACCTGGCGGGCAACCCCGGCGGCCTGACGATAGACCGCTACGCGGCCCGGCGAGCCGTCTACGGGTTCCTCGGGGGCGTCGGCTTCCTGGTGTTCCTGATGCGGGGCCAGTGGCTCGTCGCCCTCCTCCTGCTGGCCTTCGGCGCGTTCTGGACGGAGGTCGGCATCTGGTCCGCGATCCGCATCCGCAAGGACGTCATCGAACGGACCCTGCCGGACTTCCTGGACGTCCTCGCGGTCGTGGTGAGCGCGGGCCTCGGCTTCCGCCAGGCCCTGGACCGGGTCGCGTCCAGGTACGAGGGCCCGTGGGCCGACGAACTGCGCATCACCCTGCGCCAGATGGACCTCGGCATGAGCCGCCGCGAGGCCTTCGCGGAACTGCGCCGACGGAACGACTCCGAGCAGGTCGCCATGTTCGTCACGGCGTTGCAGCAGGGCGAGGAACTGGGCGCGCCGATCGTCGACACGCTCGTCTCCCTCGCCAAGGACATGCGGCGCACGGACGCGCAGAACGCGCGCCGCAAGGCCGCGCGGGCCGTCCCCAAGGCGACGATGATGATCACCACCTTCATGGTCCCGGCCACCATGCTCCTCCTCGGAGCCGGCCTGATCCTGGGCTCGGGCACGGACTTCGGCGCGGTCACGGGCAAGTAGGAAGGGACGGCGACGGCATGGCGATGACAGGGGAACGACACGGGCTGCGACGGTTACGCCGCCCCGCTCGCGCCGCCGCGACACCGACGGAGGCCCCGGCACCGCCGACGCTGCCCGCACTCGACGACGAAACCCGCACCGGTGGTGCGGATGGGAAGTCGATCCCACCCACCGACGGGCCCGCACCCGCAAACCCGGCGATCCCCCTCCAGGTCAACGCCCTGCAAGCGATGTGCCGCCAGGTCTTCGGCTTCCGCCTGGCCATGATCGCCCTGGCCACCCCCACCGCCCTCCTCAACGCCAACGACGGCCTCGCCACCCGCCTCGTCGGCGCAGCCGTGGTCGTCACCTTCATGACCTCCTACGTCCTCTTCAGGGACTGGGAACGCTTCGGCCCCCTCCTCCTGCGCCACCCCACGCTCCTCGCCGCGGACACCCTCTTCGGCGCCCTCCTGCTCATCTCCGCGGGCCCCGACAGCACCCTGGCCTACGTCAGCGTCTGCACCCCGCTCCTCGCCGGCCTCGTCTACGGCTGGAGGGGAGCGGCGGTCTTCGCCAGCCTCCAGGCCCTGCTCCTGCTCCTGATCCACGCGGCACAGCAGGACCCGCACCCCGGCATCGCCGAGTCGTCCTTCCTGCCCGGCCTCTGCGTCATCGCCGGTGCCGTCGGCTCGAGCCTGCGCAACCTCATGTTCCGCTTCGGCGCGGCCACCCAGGCCCTCACCACCGTCCAGGCCCGGCTCGCCGTCACCGAAGCGGTCAGCGCCGAACGCGCCCGGCTGGCCCGCGAGATGCACGACTCGGTGGCCAAGACCCTGCACGGCGTGGCCCTGACCGCCGACAGCCTGGCCGGCTCGGCGGACACCGACCGCATGGACCCGGACCTGGTCAGGCGGCAGGCGGCACTCGTGGCCCGTTCGGCGCGCCGGGCAGCCGCCGAATCCCGCGAACTCCTGGCCGACCTGCGCCGCCAATCGGACCCGGACCAGGCCACCGACGTCCTGGCCGAACTGGCGGCCCGCACCCACGCCTTCGGCGCCGAGACCGGCCTGCCGACGGTCTACCGCCCCACCGGCCACGGACCCGTGCCCCCCGTCCCGCCCGCGGTGGCCCGCCAACTCCTCACCATCGCCGCGGAAGCCATGGAGAACGCCCACCGCCACGCCCACCCCAGCCGCATCGACGTCAGCGCCGGAGTCCAGGGCGACCTGCTCTGCGTCAGCGTGTACGACGACGGCTGCGGCCTCCCCTCGTCCACCACCCTGGAACAGCTCCGCCGCTCGGGCCACTTCGGCATGGTCGGCATGGTGGAACGCGCCGCCGCGGTGGGAGCCCGCATCCGCATAGGCCGCGGCGCCCACCCCCGAGGCACGGAAGTCCGCCTGGAACTCCCGCTGGCGGCCCTGATCACCCCTACGGAACAACCCCATTGATCCCCGAGAGGAGGCCCCCGATGCCGGACCGGACACCACAGCCCCACCCTGGCAGCACACCCCCGACCTCGCCGCCCCAGCCCGCGCCTCTGCCGCCGTCCAGCCTCCGAGTCGTCGTGGCGGACGACAACCCGGTGGTCCGGGCCGGCCTCACCGCGCTCCTCTCCGGCCGTGCCGACATCACGGTCGTGGCGGAGGCTGCGGACGGTCGCCAGGCCTGCGAGGCCGCGGACCGGCACCGCCCGGACGTCGTCCTCCTGGACGTCCGCATGCCCGGAGTGGACGGCATCTCGGCCCTCCCGTACCTGGTGCGGATCGCCCCGGTCGTGATGCTGACGTACAGCAGGGAGTCGGAGATCGTCCAGGAGGCCCTCCGCCGAGGAGCCGGCGGCTACCTCGTCCACGGCGAGTTCACGGCCGACCAGCTGGTCGACGCGGTACGGGACATCAGGCAGGGCAGGGCCCACTTCACCCCCACGGCGGCGGGCGCGCTCCTGGCCCAGCTACGAGAGTCCAAGGGCCCGGCCGCCACCCTCCCCGAGGGCCTGGGCAGCCAGCAGTCAAGTGCGACTGCATACGGAATCACCACCTCCACGCAACGGCATACAAACCCCCAACTAGCCACTGCACCAGTACCTTTGGGGCTGCCCCACATCCCACCCCCACCCACTTCTCCGGAAAGCCTTTCGCAAGTGCAACCGAATGTGGGACAGTCTTCCTCCAGGTCGCGGTTCCAGCTGAGCACGAGGGAGGCGGAGATCATGGACCTCATCGCGTCCGGCATGAACAACCAGCAGATCGCCGCCACGTGCTTCATCAGCGAGAAGACCGTCAAGAACCACATCAACCGCATCTTCGCCAAGCTCCACAGCACCAGCCGCTCCGAGGCCGCCGCGAAATGGCTCGGCACGACACGGAACTCCCACCGTGGCTGGGGTGACCTCCGGTGACGGAACGGGGGGAGCACCGGAGGCCGTCTCCGCACGATTGGGCCCGAGATTGGGCCCTGGGACCCTCTGCGGAACGGGCCGCCGGACCGTACGTTCCTCACATCGATGTCGGCACCGCCGTAACCGGAGGGGAACCACATGAGCGACCTGATGCTGAAGACCGCCGTCGCGACCAAGGTCCGTGTGAACGGCTGGAAGAACACGACAACCGAGGCACTGCGCCGCCGCGCGGGCGACAGGGGGCAGACGGCGGTCGAGTATCTGGGGATCATCGCGGTGGTGGTGGCGATCGTGCTGGCGATCACCGGCACGAACATCGGTCAGACGATCCTCGGGAAAATCCAAGCGCAGATCGCCAAGGTCGCTCCTTGATGCAACCTCGCCGGTACGGCGACGCTGGGCAGGCCTTCCCCATCTACATCACGGTGGTGGGAGGCCTGCTCTTTCTCGCGTTCGCCTACTTCGCGGTCGGCCAGGCCGCGGCGAACAGGAACGGCGCTCAGACGGCAGCTGACGCTGCGGCTCTCGCGGCGGCTCAGGACAAGCGGGACCAACTCGCGGGCGAGTGGGTGAAGGACGTACTGGACCCCACCAAGTGGCAGGGCATTTTCGAGGGCAACGCCGAAGGGCTCGCACCATCGTGCTGGCGCGCGAATGATCTCGCCGCACAGAACGACGCTCACGTGCTGAGCTGCGAACCGGAGGGCCTGCTGCGCTTCACTGTCAGAGTGGAGACCAACAAGTCCGTCGGTGACTCCGTCGTGCCTGGCACGGAAGACCGGAAGTCCGATGCGCAGGCCACAGCCGTGATCGAGCCTCTGTGCGACTTCGAGCTCACGGCCGGGGATGCCTCCCCCGACATACTGCCGCAGCTCACCTGCGAGGACCGGGACTGGGAACTGGACCCGGATGATCTCGGTGTTCTGCCTGATCCCGAGGACCTCTTCGACGTCCACCTGGCCGACCCACAAGCGAACGACGAGTGATGAAGGAAGCAGAGAGATGAGCATTCGGTTCACTGCGAAGGCCCGCAGGGGGATGATCGCGCTCACTGTCTCGGCCGGACTGGCCCTCGGCGTGGCCGGCTGTGGCGGCGGCGGAGACGACGATGACAAGTCGAGTCCCTCGGCGTCCGCCTCGAAAGACAGTGGATCCAAGCCGAGTGCTCAGGAGGGCCAAGCGGAGACGCCGCTGGCCGAACTGAGGGGCACGGACGGGCTGCTCCTTCAGATCACGTCTGCCGCGAGGGACTCGGGCGGCTTCCTGACTGTGAACGGACTCGTAAAGAACGACGGAGACAAATCCGTGGTGGTTCCTCCTCAGACGAGCGGTGACGAGACGGAGGTCATCAAGCACGGACCCTCGCTGGGCGGCGCCACCATCGTGGATACCAAGGGAAAGAAGCGCTACTACACGCTGCGCGACACGGAAGGACGTCCCCTCACCACGACGGGCCTCGGGAATCTGGAAGCAGGGCAGACCCTCCCGGTTTTCATGCAGTTCCCGGCACCGCCGACGAGTACGGCCGAGGTCAACTTGCAGGTACCGACATTCTCCAGCGGCACCATCAAGATCTCCGGGTGAGGAAGGCCATGACCCCCACGCCCATCCGGACGGCGACTCCACGTCTCGCCCTGGTCCTCACCGCCGCCACCCTCATGGTCGCGACGAACATCTACGGCGCCGTGTCGGCAAACGCGGACGAGACCCCCGGCGTCCCCCCTGGCACCGAGGCCTCCGCTTCCGCCCCCGTAGAGGTCGACCCGAACGACCCGGACCTCAAACTCCCCGAAGGCGCCACCCTCGCCGAACCCAAGGTCCTCGACATCAAACAGGTCGTAGAAGACCAAAGCGGCGACGAACGCCGCGAAGACACCAACGCCGACGTCAAATTCGCCCTCCAGGCCGAGGTGCTCTTCGGCAAGGACAGCGCGAAACTCAGCGGCGAAGCGAAAGCCCGTATCTCCGCGATCGCCGAGGAGATCAAGACGCAGAACGCGACGAAGGTCCGCGTCTTCGGCTTCACGGACAACCTCGGCTCCTCCGCCCACGGCGACGTCCTGTCCAGGAAACGCGCCGACGCCGTACAGAACATCCTGGACCAGGAATTGACCGACTCCAACGTGACGTACGAGGTTCGTGGATACGGCGAGCAGTACCCGATCGCCGACAACTCCTCGGAGACCGGCCGCAAGAAGAACCGCCGCGTCGAGGTCTCCTTTCCGCGCACAGAGAGTTGAGTCACCGAAAGTGGGCCCAGGGTTGGGGCTACGGGCCCATGTGTGAGTGATCGACGTTCCTTAGCCTCGGCTCGGTAACCGCCCTGAACGGCCGTTTATCGAGCTGAGCCGAGGTCGCACATGTCCCCTGCCGGTGACCGGATACCCCCCTACGGAACGGGGGGTGCACAGAACAGCCCGTCCTGGGTTCGGCGTTCACCGTTGCCGAGGGAACTGGGCTGGGCGCAGGTGCTGCTGTGGGTGCAGTTCGCGCTGACGGCGGTGTACGTGGTCACCGTGCTGTCGGTGGTTTCGTACTACTCCGGCGAGATCTTCGGGATCCTGGTCTACGACTCGCTGCCCAGCGTGGCCGGGGTCTACCTGGCCCGGCGCCTGTGGCGGGGCGGGGTATGGACGAGCCGCGCCCTGATCGCCGTACAGGCGTGGGTCGTGTGGTTGTCGTTCGGCACGCTGATGCACGGTGATCTGCGGGGCATCACGCAGGCGGCGATGCCGGTGGCGGTCATCGTGCTGTTGCGCCGGGCCCGGTCGCGTGAGTGGTTCGAGAGCGCTCCCCAGGACGGGAGGAGCGGCGGGCGTTCAGCCTGGAGCGGATGATCCGCTGGCGGCGGGACGAGGGCCAGACCGCGGTGGAGTACGCGGGGCTCATCGCAGTGGTCGCGGCGATCATCGTCGCGCTCTCGCTCGGTGGCCTAGGCGGGCACATCGCCGACGGCATCCAGTCGGCGGTCTGCAGGGTGACGGGCACCGCCTGCCCCGCTCCGCAGGGCGACGGTACGGAGACGGGTGCGGCGGGGGACAACGACGCCGCGGAGCAGGGCGATACGGACGCCGGCGCCGACGGCGGCACGGGCACAAACGGCGATGCGGACACCCAGGGAGACTCGGACACCCAAGGCGGCTCGGGCACCCAGGGCGGTGCGGGCACCCAGGGCGGTGCGGGCACCCAGGGCGGTGCGGGCACCCAGGAAGGCACGGAAGCCGACGGCGGCACGGAATCCGGCGACGGCACAAGCACAGCCACGGGCGCCGGTGACACGGGCGGCAGCGGCATCCCCGCGTCGGCCCAGATCATCACCTACGAGGGCGCGGGCCCGAACGACACGATCCCGCTCGCTCCGGGCCCGTTCGAGGACAAGTCCCTATGGGACGACGTACATGACCAGGAACGCCACGACAGGACCTTCATGGACCATGTCCGCGGCTTCTTCGTGGCCCCGACCAAGAGCTTCCTGGCCGACACCATGGACGTCGTCAGCGACCCGGTCGGCTCGGTCAAGGACACCTGGAACGGCCTGAAGGGCTACACCACTGACTGGTGGGGCGACAAGGCCGACGAACTGGGCAAGGAGTGGGACAAGGGTAACTACCTCTCCTCCGTCTGGGGCTGGGTCAACTCGCCCGAGGACTTCGTTTCCGACCTGGCGGTCGACACGTTCGTCGACAAGGAGAACTGGAAGGAGGGCAACTACGGCGCCTCCATCGGCAACACCGTGGTCAACGTCGTCGGCATCTTCAGCCCGAAGACCATTACGAAGTTCACCAAGTTCAAGAAGCTGGCCGAGGTCGGCGAAGCCCTCGACAAGGCGGCGGACGCGGCGGAGAAGGCCCGCAAGGCGGCCAAGGCGGGTGATGCCGAGGGCGCTCGGAAGGCGGCGAAGGACGCCGACGAGGCAGCGGACGCGGCCGAGAAGCAGGCCCGGGAGTCGGGCTGCACCATCGCGGCGCCGGCCCGCCGGATCCCGTACGGCGGAAACCCGCCCAGAACCACCACCGGCCTCATCACCGGCTCCTCCAACTCAGGCACCACGATCCTCGCCGCCGGACCGTCCGACTCCCCGCACGTCATCCTCGCGGAGGGCGGCTGCGACGAGGAGGCCAAGGAACAGACGAGGGAGGCCCGAGAGCAAGCGGACGAAGCGGACAAGGCCGCAGACGGGGCCGAGTTGGCGGATCGCCATGAGGCCGCCAGGAAGGCACTTGACGACGAGGGCGTCCAGCACGCGCCGCGAAAGATCGACGAGTTCGTTCAGCGTGCAAAGGACAACCCGGATCCGGACAAGAAGGAGATCGGCACGGAGGACGCGGCCCAGGCGCTGGACGAGATATCAAAACTGGCCAGGACGAAGAGCATCTCCAAGGAGGCACGTTCGTCGCTGACCAGCAAGATCACGAATGCCAAGAACACCGACGAACTTAGTCAGGCACGTGCTGAGCTGAACGCCGTCCAGCGGGCTGCCAACGGCGAGGCAGCACCTGGCACAACCGTGCACACTGCTGTCGGCAAGGATTTCGGCAAGGAGAACGTCGATCTCGGCAACGGCGAAACGGTGAACATCTCCGAGATCAACGACGCAGACGTGCTCTATCGAGGCAAAGACGGCAAGGTTCACGCCGTAGAGGTCAAGAACACAGGTAATGCCACCATCAAGGCCGACTTCGAACGACAGGTTGAAGATCTGTCTACATGGACAGGGAAGGGCAAGGCAGACAGGGCTGCACGCGTCGAGATCGAGACCACTGAGAAATGGACCAATATCTTCAGTGGTTACAAGAGCGGAAAGCGGGACGGTGTCAAGTACAAGCCCGACGGGACACCGGCCGGAACAATGGCGAAAAACGGGGTACCGGTACGGATCGCAGGTACGGACATCTCCCCGAGCCAGCTCAAGCGGATGGAGGAAGAGATCCAGGCCCGAAAGCAGGCTGGGACGATGGATTGGTCCAGGATGAAGAATCCGAAGGATGCTATGGGTTACCTGGGTGTCTCATGATGCTTGCCTCGGAAGGTCACGAACGGAGAGCGACTTGTGGATACCTACCTGCTGCCCACTGCGATGCGCGAGCTGCCAGCGCCCTGGCACGACCTGACATACCGCAGGTCGCAGGCTCTGGAGGCACTTGCCCCCACGGAGGAGAGACGTGAGCAGGCTCGGCACGTGCTGCGCACATGCCTGCCCGATCGACGGCAGAATGTGCACGACTGGGACGAGGAGCTACGCGACTTCTACGACGACCGGGATGACCACACCCTGGACGAGGCAGACGCTTGGTTGACCCGAATCATGCCGACCACGTCCCAGGTCACTCGTGAGCGGGTGGTGCAAGTGGTCGGCACCTGGGCTGACATGGGCATCCCTACGGTGCCTCAACCACCGACTGAACAGTGGGTCGACAGGGTGGCGGTGGAGTGGGCCGCCTCGGTGCGACAGGCACTGGCGTACGACGCCTTCGCTTTCATCGAGCGTGCAACCACCGCCGGATTGCTGAACGATGGTGAGGCCGAAGACGCCGCGCTGCTCGCAGCCGCTTTCGTGCGGGTCGGAGTAGCGGTCGAGGCGGCCGTGCGCGTACTCGTCTCGCTTGGTCGCCCGCGCGGCGAACAGGCCCTGATGGAGCTCGTACGCGACGACGCAGTACGGGACTTCCGCCCGTATGTGCGGTCCCGGCTTCTCGGACTGCGCCGACCGGTGTACCAAGTTCGGGCCCGGAAAGTCACCCGCAACGAGGAGCCGTTGCTGCCCGAAGGGCTCCAGGGCCTTCCATATTCCTGGCATACCGATTTCGACTGGGGCGCGACCCCGCCGGATTCCCACAGCCTCGCCCGGGCTCGTTCAGCACTGGAGGCGTGTCTGGCTGTCGAGCGGGCGCCGGATGACGCGCAGATGAGCAGTGGCGCTCCAGCGGACTGTCGTGCCATCGCTGAGGTGGTGCGCGCCCTGATGCCGTACCCACGGCTGGTGACTCGCGAGCGGATGGACGAGGCGTGGCGCGAGTGCCAGGCGTTGGGGTGCGAATTTCCAGGCACGGACGCCGAGGCCTTCGCCAAGGTCTGGTGCACGAGGATCGCTGACCGGGTCGCCGCAGCCGTCTTCCGCTGGCTCGCTGACCTCCCGCAAGGCGGGGAAGCGGCAGGCGATAAGGAACCGGCTGTTCTGTCGGCAACAACCCTCTGGGCTGCGGAACTCGCTGAGCGCTGCGCCCGGTGCGGCAGCGCGGTACAGGAGGCCATCTGGTTCCTCCACCGCGCGGACGACGTGCCGGGCAGCATGGAAGCGCTGGCGCGACTGGCCTTCGACCCGAGCCTGCCGGTCACGACGAGGAATGCCGCGCAGGAGTGGGCGCGATGACGTCTTCAGCCCGACCAATGTCCCGAAGGCCACCAAGATGAGGGTGAGCGATGGAGGACCCGATGAGCGCGATGGAGTACCTGGGGGACTCATGACGCACGACGAGCAGAACGCGGACACTCAAGAAGTGGGCGAGCAAGGAGCCAGGCCGCAAGGCCACGGTGGAAATCGAGACGGCGGACCGCTGGACGTCGGTCTTCAGCGAGTTCAAGCCCGCCCGGAACGGCAAGCCGGCGAAGGTCAGCGATCTACCGGAGGTCTCCCGTGATCGGGGTGACGCCTGGCGATGTCAGCGACCTGGCGGACCGCTCCACGGCACGGTCCGCCTAGAGCCGCCTCCGCTGCCCGCGACAACCTCCACCCGAGCTCCTTCTCGTACCCCCCACGCACCCATCACACCCGCGGCCGCCTCCACCACATGCCGGGCCCGCAGCCGAGGCATCCCCAGTCGTCCCGGCCGCATGGTGCGCACGGCGATGACGCGAAGGTGCCGATCGAGGTAGGCGACATCGATCGGTATGCGCATCCGGAAGGTGTGCACGCCGCTCGCCGGGGAGAGGAGGATCGCTCCGTCGACGGTGTCCCGCCCCAACAACCCCTTGGTGCGGGCCCGATAGGAGGTGGCGATTTCCAAGGGAACGCGTACGGAAGGCTCCTCACGCCCGTGCACGACCAGTTCCCCGTGCCCGTCCCCCCAGCGCCGCCCCATACCGCCCCACCTCCGCGCGTCCCACCCGCCACCGATGTCCGAACCCGAACGTATCCCCGAAGAAGCAGGCCCCACATGGGCCCACGGGCCCATGCCCCGTCAGTTCACCAGCTTCACCCTGGTGCGGCCCCACACCTCTGTATAGCTTTGCTTCGCTCAAGAGAAGCCTCGCCTCTGACCGGGAGCCGACCGTGAACCGCCGCCCCACCCTCCTCGCAGCGCTCACGCTGACCGCCGCTGCGGCCCTGACGCTGTCCGCGTGCGGGAGCGATGACAGCTCCAAGAACAAGGACAACGACAAGATCGCGGGAGCCGACACGGGAAGTGAGGCGTCGGCATCCCCGACCGCATCCGACCCGGCCCCCGCCGGTCGGCCCAAGATCGAGCTCCCGTCCGACCTCTCCTACACGTTCGACTGGCCGAAGACCGGCAACAAGGAGAAGGACGCGATCCTGGCGGACAGTGAGCAGTCCATCAAGGCCGTCGACCTGGCGATCGTCAACCAGGACGCGATCGACAAGGCATACCTCTACTACTACGAGGGCGAAGCCGCCGCAGGGACGCAGACGTTCATCGAGGCGTACGTCAAGGCCAAGGCGCGCGTCACCGGCGCATACCGCTTCTACGACCCCGTCGTGAACACCCGGGGCAAGGATCGTGGGTCGCTCGTGTACTGCGAGGACCAGAGCAAGGCCTACGACATGTACCTGAAGAAGAAGGTCAACAAAACACCGGCGTCGAAGAACAGTTACGTTCTCTACAACACCCAGCTGCGAAAGAACGACGAGGGTGTGTGGGTCATCGAGAAGATTCTTTCGCAGAGAGGCAGCGACAGGTGCCAGCCTTGAGCCAACGGGTCAGGCCGGTCGGCCGGCTCGGTGAGATCAGCTACGACGTGGACGCCGCCCGCCTGTTACTACGCCCCGAAGTACACCCCTGATCAACTGCAAAAGACCCTGGAGCCGGTCTGGCAGGCCGAGTCGACGGGGTACGAATGGGACGCCGAGCAACGCGACCACTACGTCGACGGTCACCCCTACAAGGATTTCAACAAGGACAAGAAGGGCAAGGGCTACTGGTGGGACTCCTATGTCACGCCGGGGCGTGAAGGGGATCCAGGGGCCCTCGACTGCGACAAGCCGATCTTCTGGGTGGACAACGGAGACCCGCCGCCCCCGGACGTTCCCGAAGCCATCACGCCCGAGGTGCTCGCCCAGTTCGCCTACGCCGAGATCCGGGTGCCTTCCACCGCAGTCGAACTCGCACCCCAGGAAGCCACGAAGGTGAACCTGCCGACCTGGGCCTGGCTGGATGCGGCGAAGTTCAAGCCGGTGTCGGTGACGGCCGGCGTCCCCTTGCTGAACATTCAGGCGACGACCACTGCTGAACCGGTCTCTCTGAAGATCGAGCCGGGCACGGATGACGCCGTTACCTACCCCGGCTCGGGCGAGTGCCGGATCAATGCGGATGGCTCGATCGGTGAACCGTACGCGAAGGGCAAGGCCGGCGAGGCCCCACCGTGTGGTGTCAAGTACTTGCGCTCTTCCGGCGATGGCTCGTACCAGCTCCGGGCGACGGTCACCTGGAAGATTCACTGGACAGGCACCGGCGTTCAGGGCGAACGGCCCCTGCCTGACGGCACGTTCGGTGCTCAGCAAGACGTCGTGGTCCAGGAGATCCAGTCCGTCAACCGCTGACGATCGCGAGGCCCTGGTGTGTCGTGCGACCGCTCCCGCAGGGCCTAAAACGTCTTGTCCGTCGCGTCCTGCCCCGGATAGGAAGACCCCATGACCACACTCGGTGCCGTCTTCCGCCCCCAGCTCGCCCCCGAGCGGCTTCGAGCCGTCGCCCGGGTCGCCGATGACACCGGGCTCGAAGAGCTCTGGCTCTGGGAGGACTGCTTCAGGGAGGGGGGTGTCTCCACGGCAGCCGCCGCTCTCGCCTGGACCGAGCGGGTTCGGGTCGGGGTCGGGCTGTTGCCCGTGCCGTTGCGGAACGTCGCCATCACGGCGATGGAGATCGCTTCGCTGGCCAGGATGTTTCCGGGGCGGGCGACCGTCGCGGTGGGGCATGGTGTGCAGGACTGGATGGGCCAGGTGGGGGCGCGGGTCGAGTCACCGGTGACCTTGTTGCGGGAGCATCTCCTCGCGCTGCGGGCGCTGTTGGACGGGCAGCGGGTGACGACCGACGGGCGGTACGTCAAGCTCGACGACGTGGCCCTCGACTGGCCGCCCCCGACGGACCGTGGAGTCGGAGTGCTGGCCGGGGCCACCGGGCCCCGTTCACTGCGGCTCACCGGGGAGGCGGCCGACGGGACCGTCCTCACCGCCGGCACCAATGCGGCAGGAGTGCGGGAGGCACGGCGGCTCATCGGTGAAGGACGGGAGGCGGCCGGCCGTGGGGACGGGGCGCACCCCGTCGTCGTCTATCTGCTCACCGCCACCGGGGCCGGCGCCGACGACCGGCTGCGTGCCGAGCTGGCCGCCGAGGGGCTCGAAGCCGTTCCGGAGCTCGGTGTCGCCGGGGACGCGGGTGCTGTCGCCAAGGCCGTCGAGCGGTTGGTGGAGGCCGGGGCCGACACCGTCGTCCTCCAGCCCACCGCAGACGAACCGGATCCCGAGGGGTTCGTGCGCTTCGCGGCGGAAGAAGTACGCCCGCTTGTTCCGTGACGGAGCACGGAGTACGGAGAACGGAGCATGGAGTACGGAGTGCCGAGTGCACAGTGCCGAGTGCACTGTCAGTGCCGGGTGCCAGACTCACCGGCATGAGCATCGACGACGATGACGTACGGCTGCGCCCTGTGGTGGACGACGATCTCGAGGCGTTCCTCGCCTACGAGCACGACGAGGAGGCCGTCCGGCGGTCCAGGTTCACGCCGCGGCCGCGGGAGGCCTTCATGACCCACTGGAGGGAGTGGGTCCTCGGGGACGACACCGTGCTCGTGCGGACCGTGACCGTGGCCGGTGAGGTCGCCGGCAGTGTCGTCGCCTGGTGGGACGGGGACCGCCGCTTCATCGGGTACTGGCTCGGACGCGCCTACTGGGGACGCGGCATCGGGAGCAGGGCCCTGACCCTGTTCCTGGAGTGCGAGAAGAACCGGCCTCTGTACGCCGACCCCTTCAACGGCAACACCGGCTCCGTACGTCTGCTCGAAAAGCTCGGCTTCCTCCGTACCGGCATCGTCCGGCACGGAGAGGACGAGCACGTCCTGCTCGTCCTTTCCTGACCGGGAGTACTCCCCTCATGGCAGAGACCCGCCACCCCCGCCGCACCTTCGAGGACCTCGTCACAGAGGGTGCCTCCGTCCCCACGGAGGGATGGGACTTCTCCTGGTTCGAAGGGCGGGCCACCGAGGCGCGGCCCTCCTGGGGGTACGCCGTGTCGATGGCCGAGCGGCTGGGGCGGGCCGGTGCCGTGCTCGACGTGCAGACCGGCGGCGGGGAAGTGCTGGAGTTCGCGCTCGGCCGGGCCGGGCAGGCGCCCGGGCTCGTCGTGGCCACCGAGGGGTGGCCGCCGAACGTGGCGAAGGCCACCGCCCTGCTCCGTCCGCACGGAGTCGCGGTCGTCGCCGCGCTCGAGGACGGCCCGCTGCCCTTCGCCGACGGTGCCTTCGACTTGGTCGTCAGCAGGCATCCCGTCCGCCCGTACTGGGACGAGATCGCCCGCGTCCTGCGGCCCGGAGGGACGTACTTCGCCCAGCACGTGGGGCCGGGCAGCGTCTTCGAACTCGTCGAACACTTCCTCGGGCCACAGCCGGAGGAGGTGCGGGGCGCCCGGCATCCCGACCGGGAACGGGCCGACGCCGAGGCGGCCGGGCTGGAGGTCGTCGATCTGCGGGCGGAGCGGCTGCGCATGGAGTTCAGCGACATCGGTGCCGTCGTGCACTTCCTGCGGAAGGTGGTGTGGATGGTGCCCGGCTTCACCGTCGAGGCGTATCAGCCGCAGCTCCGCGCGCTGCACGAGCGGATCGAGGCCGAGGGGCCCTTCGTCGCCCACAGCAGTCGCCAGCTCTTCGAGGCACGCAGGCCGTCCCTCTGATTTGAAGAGGACCGCAAGAGGACCGCAAGGTAACCGCGAGCGGAGTGAATGAGGAGTGGAAGAAGAGTGAAAGAGGACTGATTTCGCCCTATCACCCGTTTGCCCTGTTCGACGTCACACGCACCGGTACATCCCAGCAACCGCTCTCGTCACTCGTCTCGCTCACCCCACTTGCGCATCTCCCGACGAGGGTTTTCACATCGTTATCGCTCGCGGCTCGCCTTCAGGTCGCGACTGACGTAAATTCAGGCCAAGGTGATTCGCGTGAGCAAAGCTGCGCGGGCGGTACCGCGCAGTGGAGGGGGCTGCGCGGTGCAGGGCCCCTCCATGGTCAGGCCGGTGCCGGAGTCAAGCGGGCGTTCGCAGGTGGGGTCACCCGTCGGAGGGTGTGGAGGGCGACGCGCCGAGAGAGTCTCCAGGAGTGGAGAGATCACGGCTTTCGCCTCGGTGCTCACGATTTCCCTGCGTGTCGGCCATCTTTCGGCCAGATCTGAGGCCTGAACCACCGGTTCCGCGGGCACCGGCGCGCTGTCGGGCGGCTCCGGAGAGTAGTTGTGGCACGCCGATGCACGCAGCATCACTTACGAAGGGTTATGGTGGAAACCCCCCCTCGGGCCGGTCCGTATCCCCCCCACGGACCGGCCCGTTTTCTTTGTGCGCCGGGGCGCGCCACGGCCTCGGCCGGAACCATTCGTTCCGCACCCGCTTGGCGGCCCGGGACGGCAGCGGGGGTAGGCTTCGCCTCCGGGGACCGCCATACGGGCAGGGACCGCCCGCGGCCACGACCGGGCCGCATGCCGCGGCCTGTCCGATCCGTACGGAGGGGCTGACAATCACGTGAACCTGCGCGACAAGCTGCGCGGCCTGCTGGTCAGGCTGTACGCACGCCGGGTGGAAGGCCACCTGGACCACGCTCAGGTGCCCAAGCACATCGGCGTCATCATGGACGGCAACCGGCGCTGGGCGAAGGCCGCCGGTTCCAGCACCGTCGACGGCCACCGGGCCGGTGCCGGAAAGATCGAGGAGTTCCTCGGCTGGTGCTCCGAGACCGATGTCGAGGTCGTCACCCTCTGGCTGCTGTCCACGGACAACTTCGACCGTCCGCAGGAGGAACTCGTCCCCCTGCTCGGCATCATCGAGGACGTCGTCCGCACCCTGGCCGCCGACGGCCGCTGGCGTGTGCACCACGTGGGCACGCCCGACCTGCTGCCCTCCGGGATGCAGACGGTCCTGAAGGAGGCCGAGGAGACCACGGCGCACGTGGACGGGATACTGGTCAACGTCGCCATCGGCTACGGCGGCCGGCAGGAGATCGCCGACGCCGTGCGCTCGATGCTGCTCGACGCGCAGGAGCGGGGCACCTCGATGGAGGAGCTCACCGAGGCCGTCGACACCGACATGATCGGACGTCACCTCTACACCAGCGACCAGCCCGACCCCGACCTGGTGATCCGCACCAGTGGCGAGCAGCGGCTGTCCGGATTCATGCTCTGGCAGACCGCCCACTCCGAGTACTACTTCTGCGACGTGTTCTGGCCCGCCTTCCGCAAGGTCGACTTCCTGCGCGCCATGCGTGACTACGCCGCGCGCCACCGGCGTTTCGGCGGCTGATTCCCGCACCCGGGGCGTCCCTGCTGACGTCCCTGTTTCAACAAGGCGCCGCAGGCCGCCGGGCACCGCTGTCACCGCACGTCACAACCCTTTCCGGTACCCCTCCGAAGACGGATGTCACACGGAGTTCACCGGCCCGCCGTCATATGCCGTGGCATGGCGACGCTCGTTCGAGGGCATAAGTCAGACAGGTCGACGCCCGAACCACGGGTGTCGGATCTCAGCGGACGGCACGGGGCCGTCCGCCCGGGAGGCCCTTTGCACCAGCCCGATCGTGCGGTCACAGCACGGACGAAGAGGCGGAGGGCCGGTTCTCGGCCCGTGCGAAGCGGCCGGCAACCGGTCCAGCTCCACTCCGTCGCTCCCCGACCTCATCCGAGGGGGTACGTCCTTCCGTGGTGACCAGCACAAAGCGCCACAAGCCAGACCGGCGCACCTATGTCCTCGACACCAGCGTCCTGCTGGCCGATCCAGGCGCTCTCAGCCGCTTCGACGAGCACGAGGTGGTGCTCCCCATCGTCGTGGTGACAGAGCTGGAGGCGAAGAGGCACCATCCCGAACTCGGCTACTTCGCCCGGCAGGCCCTGCGCCTGCTCGACGACCTCCGGGTGCGGTACGGCCGCCTCGACGCCCCCATCCCCACCGGGGACCTCGGCGGGACCGTCCGTGTCGAGCTCAACCACTCGGACCCCAGCGTGCTGCCCACCGGCTACCGCCTGGGGGACAACGACTCCCGCATCCTCGCGGTCGCCCGCAATCTGCAGGCCGAGGGGTTCGACGTCACCGTCGTGTCGAAGGACCTCCCGCTCAGGATCAAGGCGTCCTCCGTCGGACTCCTCGCCGAGGAGTACCGCGCGGAACTCGCCATCACGGACTCCTCCGGCTGGACCGGAATGTCCGAACTGACCCTGCCCGGCGAACAGGTGGACATCCTCTTCGAGGAGGGGCACGTCTACGTGCCCGAAGCCGCCGACCTGCCGGTGCACACGGGCCTGACGATCCAGTCGGAGCGCGGCAAGGCGCTCGGGCGCGTCACACCCGAGGGCAACATCCGGGTCGTACGCGGGGACCGTGAGGCGTTCGGCATCAAGGGCCGCAGTGCCGAACAGCGGATCGCGCTCGATCTGCTGCTCGACCCGGACGTCGGCATCGTGTCCATGGGCGGCCGGGCCGGCACCGGAAAGTCGGCGCTGGCGCTCTGCGCGGGACTGGAGGCGGTGCTGGAGCGCCGTCAGCACCAGAAGGTGATGGTCTTCCGTCCGCTGTACGCGGTGGGCGGGCAGGAGCTCGGCTATCTGCCCGGCTCCGAGGCCGAGAAGATGAGCCCCTGGGCGCAGGCCGTGTTCGACACCCTGTCGGCGGTCACCAGCCGGGAGGTCATCGAGGAGGTCACCGCGCGCGGCATGCTGGAGGTCCTGCCGCTCACCCACATCCGCGGCCGCTCGCTGCACGACGCGTTCGTCATCGTCGACGAGGCGCAGTCGCTGGAAAGGAACGTACTTCTTACCGTTCTGTCCCGGATCGGGGCCAATTCACGGGTGGTTCTCACCCATGACGTGGCGCAGCGGGACAACCTCAGGGTCGGCCGGTACGACGGTGTCGTCGCCGTCGTCGAGAAGCTGAAGGGCCATCCGCTCTTCGCGCATGTGACCCTGAACCGGTCCGAGAGGTCCCAGATCGCAGCCCTTGTGACCGAAATGCTCGAAGACGGACAGATCTGACCGTCCCGCCCCAAGGAGGGGTGGTTACGCAGTAGTTGGCGCCGTCCGGAAAGGCGAAGAGCCTAGCCGGGCGGCGTCTTCGCGTCTTGCGGTTCCTGTGAATTTCCCGCGTCAAACGGGATGTGAGCTTTCACACGCAACTCAGAATTGCCTTGTCCCGTCGTGGTACGGCAGAGTCTCACTCCTGTCAGGCCCCGCATACGACACACCTGTACCCCCAGCGGTACGGCACCACAAAGAGCACAGCTTCAACTCCATAGCGATGTCGTATGCCGCCCGAGCATTACGCGGCGCTCCCTTCGCGGGAGTTGCCCACCGGGCCCGCGCCTCCCGTGACCCCGCAGTTGGGGAGGCCAGTGCCAGGGGCACGATTGCGTCCGCGAGGGTCACCGAAGCGGGCGATGCTGGAAGGAAAACCGTGTGAGCCGGATCTCGGTCCGGGGATTCGCAGTGGCCTCGGCCACGGCGGTCACCGCTGTCGGAAGCGTCGTCGGCGTTGCCTCGGGCAGCACCGCGCAGAACAACGACGCCGAAGCGACGGCAAGCGGCACCACGCTGCTCGCGGACATCCCCGCGGGCCAGCAGGCCCAGGTGCAGACCGCGTCCCTGACTCAGCAGGCCGACGCACAGGCCATCGCGGCGGACGCGAGCGCCAAGAAGGACGCCGAGGAGGCCGCCCGCAAGGCCGCCGCCGAGACGGCCATCGCCAAGAAGGAGGCCGCCGAGAAGGCAGCCAAGGCGGCCAAGGAGGCCAAGGAGCGCGCGGAGGCCAAGGATGCCGCCGCCAGCCGTTCCAAGGACATCTCCGACATCCCCGTCTCGAGCTCCTACACCATCGCGCAGATTCAGGCGATGGCGCGGCAGATCGTGCCGTCGGGTCAGTTCCAGTGCTTCAGCAACATCGTGGACCACGAGTCCGACTGGAACTACAAGGCCGTCAACCCCTCCTCCGGGGCCTACGGCATGTTCCAGGCTCTGCCCGGATCCAAGATGTCGTCCGTCGGCGCCGACTGGCAGACCAATCCGGCCACCCAGATCAAGTGGGGCCTGAACTACATGAACGACCGCTACGGCAGCCCGTGTGACGCCTGGTCGTTCTGGCAGGCCAACAACTGGTACTGAGCCCGCGGCCCTGAGCCGCAGCACACTCTTGCCCGAGCCCCGCACCGTTCAACGGTGCGGGGCTCGCGCCATGTACGGTCGGGACGGACGGCTCCCGGGGGAGTGCTGCGGAGAGACGGGGGAAGAGGACGGATCATGTCGCGTGTGCCAGGGTGGCTCGGCCGGCTCGGTGCCGGACTGACCGAGATGAGCGAGCAGTGGAACGAGCGCCGCGCCGAGGCAGAACGGGAGCGGGAGGCGTCCGAGTCCCCCGCGGGTCCCGACGAACACGTGCCGCCGCCCCCGGACTACGCGCCTGACGTCCCGGCCCGGCCCGACCCCGCCTCGGCCGTGCCGTGGGGAGTGCGGGTCGCGGCGGAGGCGGGATGGCGGCTGCTCGTCCTCGCGGGCACGCTGTGGGTGCTGATGCGGGTCATCAGCGCCGTCCAGCTGGTGGTGCTGGCGTTCGTGAGCGCCCTGCTCATCACCGCGCTGCTCCAGCCGACCGTGGCACGGTTGCGGCGAGTGGGAGTGCCCCGCGGGCCGGCCACGGCGATGACGGCGATCCTCGGGTTCGTCGTCATGGGGCTGATCGGCTGGTTCGTGACCTGGCAGGTCATGGAGAACATCGACGACCTCTCGGGCCAGATCCAGGACGGCATCGACGAGTTGCGCAACTGGCTGCTGAACAGCCCCTTCCACGTCACGGACAAGCAGATCAACGAGATCGCCAAGAACCTGCGGGAGGCGGTCGGGGCGAACACCGATCAGATCACCTCGGCGGGGCTGGAGGGCGTGACGGTCGTCGTCGAGGCGCTGACGGGGATTCTGCTGGCGGTCTTCTCGACGCTGTTCCTGCTCTACGACGGCAAGCGCATCTGGGAGTGGACGCTGAGGCTGGTGCCGGCGGCGGCGCGGCCGGGGATGGCCGGGGCCGGGCCGGCGGCCTGGCGGACACTGACGGCGTATGTGCGGGGCACGGTGATCGTGGCGCTGATCGACGCGATCTTCATCGGTCTCGGCATCTACTTCCTCGATGTGCCGATGGCCGTGCCGCTGGCCGTGTTCATCTTCCTGTTCGCGTTCATCCCGCTGGTGGGCGCGGTGGTGTCCGGGGCGCTGGCGGTGGTGGTCGCGCTGGTCACCCAGGGGGTGTTCACGGCCGTCATGACGCTCGTGGTGGTGCTGGCGGTGCAGCAGATCGAGGGGCACATTCTGCAGCCGTTCATCCTGGGGCGGGCGGTGCGGGTGCATCCGCTCGCGGTGGTGCTGTCGGTCGCGGCGGGCGGGATGGTCGCCGGGATCGGGGGCGCGGTCGTCGCCGTGCCCCTGGTGGCGGTGACGAACACGGTCGCCGGATATCTGCGGGAGTACTCACGGAAGTCGGCGTTGCGGCACGCGGCGCGGCCGCGCGGGGCGGCACCGGTGGGGGCGACACAGCAACCCGGGCCGTCCGAGTCGCTTTCGGAGTAGCCCGCTCGCTCCTGGAAAAGCAGCAGGGCCCCGCCCACCGGTCAGGTGAGCGGGGCCCTGCGACGTGCGACGTGCGGCCGGGGATTACTCGGCCAGCACCGCCTCGGCGTCCAGCGTGACGCCGACCGCCTGGATCACGGAGGCGATCTTGAAGGCCTCCTGGATGACGTCGCGGTCGAGGCCGGCCTTGCGGAGGACCTGCTCGTGCGAGTCCAGGCACATGCCGCAGCCGTTGATCGCGGAGACCGCGAAGGACCACAGCTCGAAGTCGACCTTGTCGACGCCCGGGTTGCCGATGACGTTCATCCGCAGACCCGCGCGCAGGTTGCCGTACTCGTGGTCCGACAGCAGGTGCCGGGTGCGGTAGAAGACGTTGTTCATCGCCATCACCGCGGCCGCGGACTTCGCCGCCGTGTAGGCCTCCGGCGACAGGTTCGCCTTCGCCTCGGGCTCCAGCTCGCGCAGCACGATCGGGGAGCGGGAGGCGATCGCCGTCGCCAGGACCGTGCCCCACAGCTGCTGGGCCGGGAGGTCCGAGTTGCCGATGACCGAGCCCAGGTTGAGCTTCAGGTCCTTGGCGTAGTCGGGTATCGAGGACTTCAGTGTGTCCAGCGACATGTCAGATCACTCCCCGGAGAGCAGCTTGACCGGGTCGAGGGTCTCGTCGCCCTTCGACCAGTTGCACGGGCAGAGCTCGTCCGTCTGGAGCGCGTCCAGGACCCGGAGGACCTCCTTCGGGTTACGGCCGACCGAACCCGCGGTCACCATCGAGAACTGGATCTCGTTGTTCTGGTCCACGATGAACACCGCGCGCTTGGCGAAGCCGTCCTCGCCCTCGATGCCGAGGGCACGCATGAGCTCGTGCTTGGAGTCGGCCATCATCGGGAACGGCAGGTCGCGCAGGTCGTCGTGGTCCTTGCGCCAGGCGTGGTGGACGAACTCGGAGTCGCCGGAGAAGCCCAGGACCTGCGCGTCGCGGTCGGCGAACTCCTCGTTCAGCTTGCCGAAGGCGGCGATCTCGGTGGGGCACACGAAGGTGAAGTCCTTGGGCCAGGCGAAGATCACCTTCCACTTGCCCTCGTAGGTCTTGTGGTTGATCTCCTCGAACTCCTTGCCCGCCTCCAGCGAGACGCAGGCGGTCAGTTCGAACTCGGGGAACTTGTCACCGACGGTGAGCACACACTCTCCTTGCAGCGAAGAAACACCCGGATTGCGGTTGTTTCCCATGGGTTGGACGTTATTGATGTTGGCACAGGCTCGATTGATTACGGAAATAGCTACACTCGGTCGGGTTGATCGGAGGTAGTTATCAGTGACTGTGGGTAGTAAGCGCAGGCAGCCCAGCCTCGCGCAGCTGCGGGCCTTCGCGGCCGTGGCCGAGCACCTCCACTTCCGGGACGCGGCCGGGGCGATCGGCATGAGCCAGCCCGCTCTCTCGGGTGCCGTGTCGGCGCTGGAGGAAACACTCGGAGTGACGCTCCTCGAGCGTACGACGCGCAAGGTGCTGCTCTCACCGGAGGGTGAGCGGATCGCCGTCCGGGCCAAGGCGGTGCTGGAAGAAGTGGGCGCGCTCATGGAGGAGGCCGAGGCGGTGCGCGCACCGTTCACGGGCGTGCTGCGGCTGGGCGTCATCCCGACCGTGGCGCCCTATCTGCTGCCCACGGTCCTGCGGCTCGTCCACGACCGGTATCCGCACCTCGACCTCCAGGTGCACGAGGAGCAGACCGCCTCCCTCGTCGACGGCCTCGGCAGCGGCCGGCTCGACCTCTTGCTGCTCGCCGTGCCCCTCGGCGTGCCGGGCGTGGCCGAACTGCCGCTGTTCGACGAGGACTTCGTGCTCGTCACGCCTCTCGACCACGAGCTCGGCGGACGCGAGGGCATCCCGCGCGAGGCGCTGCGCGAGCTGCACCTGCTGCTCCTGGACGAGGGGCACTGCCTGCGCGACCAGGCCCTCGACATCTGCCGGGAGGCCGGCCGCGAGGACGCGCCGGTCACCACGACCGCCGCCGGGCTGTCCACGCTGGTGCAGCTCGTCGCGGGCGGGCTCGGTGTCACGCTGCTGCCGCGCACGGCCCTCAAGGTCGAGACCTCCCGCAGCAACCAGCTCCTCACCGGGTACTTCGCCGACCCGGCCCCCACCCGCCGGGTCGCCCTGGCGATGCGGGCGGGGGCAGCGCGCGGCGCCGAGTACGAGGAACTGGCAACCGCCCTGCGCCAGGCCCTCCGCCCCCTGCCCGTACGGGTCGTGGGCCAGGACACCTGAACGGCTTGGGGGGCGGCCTTCTCGTCGCCGGCCTGGGGTCTGGGGGCTGGGGTGATGTGGCTCTTGTCGTGGTCGGCCGGGGCGTCGGGGGTGCTGTGGGTTCCGTAGCCGTAGCCGTAGCCGTCGACGGGGAGGCCGGAAGGCCGGAAGGCCGGGCGGCTGGCTGGCAGGTCCGGCGTGGCTTCTGCTTTTGTCGGCCGGCACGCGGGCGGCTGAGGGTGACGTGGCCCCCGCCTGCGTCGGCCCGGACATCGGGCGGATGGGGCCGGGGCCGCTCGCGCCTCGGCCGTCAGGCGACAGCGAGACGGACGAGGCACGAGCGGTCCCGGCCGGGTGTCCTACTCCGTGCGCAATCCGTCCGGCCGCATCAGCTTCAGCAGGGGCGGCAGGCTCAGCAGTGTCACCACCAGGACGACCCCCGCGCCGATGCCGGTCATCGAGAGCACGCTCGGCCAGTCCACCCGGATCGACATGTTGGTCATCCGCAGCAGGACCGCGCCCAGGGCCATACCCACCGTCGCCGCCAGCAGCAGCCCCAGCCCGATCGGGATCGCCGTCTGCCACAGCACCGACATGCTGAGGGTGCGGCGCCGGGTGCCGAAGGCGATCAGGGACGAGAGCAGTTTGCGGCGTTCGCGCAGCTGCTCCAGCTGGGAGACCAGCAGGCTCGCCCCGATCAGGGCCAGCACACACGCGGCTCCGACGGACAGACCGGTGCGGATGGTTGCGTAGCGGTCGTTGCGCTCGATGCTGTGCCAGGTCATGGGCTGGGCCGCCGGGTCGTACCGCGCGGCCGTGTTGCGCACGCGGTCGTAGGCGTCCGGGTCGGAGAGGTCCAGGCTCAGGAAGAGCTGCGTGGAGAGATGCGCCCCGAGCTTGGCGGGCAGCGCGCCCGGTGTGATCAGGATGCCGCCGCGCTCGTACCCGGTGGGGTCCTCACGGGGCTGGGCCTGCCGGATGTCCTTCGGCACGGTCCAGGAGACGGAGTGGTCGCCGGAGCGGGGGCTGTCTTCCGGGTCGGCCCACAACGTCGTGCCGGGCGTGGACAGGTGATCGCCCTCGCTGTCGTACTTCGAGCCCTTGACCGCGAAGACGTCACCGTCGCGGCAGGAAGGGAGCGCGGCCACCTCGCGCAACGACGCGCAGTCGGCCACGGTGACCTGGGCGAAGGAGTCCGGCTCGTCGCGCCGGTCGCCGAGATAGACGTCGGACAGGGCCGTGATCTCACGCACGCCCTTGGTGTCGCGGTACTCCCCGATGGTGGACGCCGTCCGGGCACCGTCCGGCACGTCCACGCTCATCTGGGCCCGGGAGACGTCGTACTGCGACGCCCTGGTGTAGTCGCCCTCCACCCCGGCGAACAGCATCTGCAGGGCGATCGCCCCGGCGACCGCCACCGCGATGCCGTTGACCATGCGGGCCGCCGTGCCACTGCTCAACTGGAGCCTGCGCACGGCCAGTTGCCAGGCGATCCCGCCCGAACCCAGCCGGGCCACGACCGTCTCCACGACCCAGGGCAGCAGCGCCGTGACGCCGACGAGCAGCAGCATGACGCCGCCGACGACGAGGTACTGGTTGAAGGTCCCGTCGTCACGGCCCTGTCCGATCATCGGGTAGAGCATCGCGAGGCCGCCCAGCGGCAGCAGCAGCCGCCACCACAGCCGGCGCCGCGCGGGCTTGGCCGTGCGCACCACGCCGAGCGGCTCGATGACCACCCCGCGCAGGGCGAGCAGGGTCACCAGCACCGCGGCCGTAGGCACCGCCACGGCGACCAGGGCGGCCAGCAGCGGGGAGGGGTTCAGATAGCTCGGGAACACACTGACGCTGAACACCTCGGCGGATGCCGCCAGGTGCCGTCCGATCAGGAAGAACCCGGTGCCGAGGACGAGTCCCAGCACGGAACCGGCGAGGGCCTCGCCGGCGGCGATCCGCCGGGTCATCCGGCTGTCGGAGCCGACCAGCCGCAGCGCCGCGAGCCGGCGGTCGCGCCGCTCGCCGCCGAACCGTACGGCCGCCGCGATGAACACGGCGACCGGCATCAGCAGCACCACGAAGACGACCAGGACGAGCAGGAGCAGCACCGGGTCCCAGGGGTCGGACGGCGCCAGGTCCGGGTTGCCGAAGCTGTCGATCCGGGCCCCGCTGGCGGGTCCCTCCAGCAGCTTCTCGAGTCCCTTGCCGCCCGCGAAGTACGCGAGTTCCTGCGAGCCGACGAGGCCCTGCTCGCCGATGGTGCCCGAGATGCGGTAGGGCAGCCGCTCCCGCAGGAGCTTCCCGTCGTCGGAGGCGAGGAGTTCCTCGAGGGCGGGGGAGACGACCATCTCGCCGTCCGCCGGGAACGCCGCCACCCCCGGCGGCCGCGGGGCCTTGGGGCCCTCCGGCTCCAGCAGGCGCCCGCGGACGTCCTGGTCCCGGTACGTGGTGTCCGCGTCCACGACGATCAGGGTGTCGTCGGCCTTGGGTATCTCCTGCTGGCCGAAGGTGTGGTCGCTGCGCGCCTCCTCGCGCCGGTCCCGTTCCGCCAGCGCGTTCGGGATGGCCGTGGTGAGCAGCAGCAGCGCCACACCGAGCCCGACGCCGACAGCCGTCAGCGCCGCCCGGGTCCATCCTTCGCGTCCGCCCGCGAAGGCGAACCGGGTCCCCATGGCCAGGTCCCGGCTCCACTGCCTGACACTCATACGACCCGCTCCATGTCCCGCGACCTGCCGTCCCGTACGACGATCTCGCGGTCGGAGTACGCGGCCACCCGGGCCTCGTGGGTGACGAGCACCACGGCCGCGTTGGTGGACCGGGCGGCCTCCGTGAGCAGTTCCATCACGCGCTCGCCGTTGAGCGAGTCGAGCGCTCCGGTCGGCTCGTCGGCGAACAGCACGCGCGGGTTGGTGACCAGCGCGCGGGCGACGGCGACCCGCTGCCCCTGGCCGCCGGACACCTCGCCGGGCCGCTTCTTGCGCAGGTCGTCGACCTCCAGCCGTTCCATCCACGCCAGCGCGGTCCGCTCGGCCGCCTTGCGGGACGACCCGCTCAGCCGCAGCGGCAGCGCGACGTTCTCCACGCAAGTGAGTTCCGGCACCAACTGCCCGAACTGGAAGACGAAGCCGAACTCCGAGCGGCGCAGCGCACTGCGCTCGGAGTCACTCATCGAGGTCACCTCGCGCCCGTCGTACGTGATCGAGCCCGAGTCGGGCGTCACGATCCCGGCGAGACAGTGCAGCAGCGTCGACTTGCCCGACCCGGACGGCCCCATCACGGCGACGACCTCGCCCGGGTGGATGGAGAACCCGGCGCCGTCGAGCGCGGTGGTCGGCCCGTAGGTCTTGCGCAGATCCTGGGCGATGAGCAGCGAACCAGCGGGAGCGGTCACCGGGTCACCGCCTCACGGAGCTTGTCCAGCCGGGCCGCGGTCAGTTCGAGCCAGCGCAGGTCGGCCTCCAGGTGGAACAGCGCGTGGTCGCAGATGAGCTGGTCGGCCAGGTCGCCCTTGCGCTTGCGGTCGGTGAGGATCCGCATGCTGCGCAGGTGCTCGGAGCGCTGGGTGTCGAGGATGTCGCCGGCGTCGCGGTGGGTGAGCAGCGCGAGGACGACCTTGGTGTAGAGGGTCGACTGGAGGTACGGCTCCGGCTTCTCGGGCGTCGCCAGCCAGCGCTCGACGTCGGTGATACCGGCCTCGGTGATCGCGTACCGCTTGCGCTCGGGCCCGCCGCCCGCCTCGATGCCGTCGACCTCGACGAGCCCGTTCTTCAGCAGGCGGGACATCGTCGAGTAGACCTGGCCGTAGTGCAGCGGCCGGTCGTGACCGAACTTCTCGTCGAAGGCCCGCTTCAGGTCGTAACCGTGCCGCGGGCCGGACTCCAGGAGTCCCAGGAGAGTGTGACCGATGGACATGCGACGCACTCTACACACCATGTATACGCGGCATGTATACGCCGAGTGTGCAGATCATGCCGGGCGGTGCGGGCGTGCAGGTGAAAGCCTGTTGTCACGGTTCCGCAACAGCGGTCACGGTGCTCGGGGACGAGGCCGTTCAGTCCGGCGGGGGCCCGCCGGCGGAGCCCCCGGGCGGCCGGCCGCGCCGGGGGATGGGCCCGGTCTCCCGGGGCATCCGCCCCGCCTCGGTCAGGGCCTTGCGCAGCAGGAACTCGATCTGCGCGTTGGCCGACCGCAGCTCGTCCCCGGCCCACCGTGCGAGCGCCTCGTACACCGCCGGGTCCAGCCGCAGCAGCACCTGCTTGCGCTGCTGCTGCGGCCGGCGCCGCGAACCCGGACCTTCGGGGGGGACCGTCACTGGTAGAGGGACCCGGTGTTGAGGACCGGCTGCGCGGCGCGGTCCCCGCACAGCACGACCATGAGGTTGGAGACCATGGTCGCCTTCCGCTCGGAGTCCAGCTCCACGATGTCCCGCTCGGTGATCCGGGCGATCGCCGCCTCGACCATGCCCACCGCTCCGTCCACGATCTGCCGCCGCGCGGCGACGACCGCCCCGGCCTGCTGCCGCTGGAGCATCGCCGAGGCGATCTCGGGGGCGTACGCGAGGTGCGTGAAGCGCGACTCGATGATCTGCACCCCGGCGGCCTCCACGCGCGCGTGCAGTTCGACGGCGAGCTTCTCGGTGATCTCCTCGGCGTTGCCGCGCAGGGAGAGGCCGTTCTCCTCGTGGGCGTCGTACGGGTACTCGATGGCGATGTGCCGCACGGCCGCCTCGGTCTGGGTGGAGACGAACTCGATGTAGTCGTCCACCTCGAAGGTGGCCTGGGCGGTGTCCTCGACCCGCCACACCACGACCGCGGCCAGCTCGATCGGGTTGCCGTAGGCGTCGTTGACCTTCAGGACGGCGGTCTCGTGGTTGCGGACGCGCGTCGAGATCTTCGTGCGCGAGGTGAAGGGGTTCACCCAGCGCAGGCCGTCCTGCCGGATCGTCCCCCGGTAGCGGCCGAAGAGCTGGACCACCCGGGCCTCGCCGGGCGCCACCATGTTCAGCCCGCACATGGCCAGGAAGGCCGCGAGGGCGACCAGGATGCCGGAGACGATCAGCGCGGCCTTCGCCCCGGCCCCGGCCACCGACGTGGCGGTCGCGATCAGCCCGGCGCCGGCCAGCAGCCCGAGCAGGCCGAGCAGCAGGGCGAGCCCGCCGCCGATGCTGTGCGCGGTGAACTCCCGCACGCGGGGTGCCGGCATCTCGGGCACGTCCGCCGTGACCTGCGGTTCCGATGTGGACATGGGTGATCCCCCGTTCTCCTGGGAAGCCGCTTCTGCCTAGCTTCCGCCTATCTAAGTGATATCACTTTTTCGGGTTCTGGCAACCCTGCGGGTGTCTGGAACGTCGGTTCCGGTGGGGATGGGTGCTGATTGTCACGTCCGCAAAGGGCCGGATCGACAGCCCTATCTCTTATCTCCCGGTGTTAGCTTTCTGAGCTGACCTGAGCGGCGAACCTGTGTGACTTGTGAGCACACATGAACGAAGCGGAGCAGATCGGACTCATGGGACGAGCGGAAGAGAGACGCGCCCGACAGCGCGGTGGGCGCCGGGCGGCACCCAAGAGCCACCGTTCGTCGGCCGTGGCCGGGAAGAGCGGCATACGCAGGCTCTTCACCTTCAAGAAGATCGTCGGCACCTTCTTCGCCCTGTGCCTGCTCGGCATGGGCGCCTTCATCGTGCTGTACATGGTGATCGACATCCCCGAGGGGAACGCCGACGCCAAGCGGCAGAGCAACATCTACAAGTACAGCAACGGTTCGATCATGGCCCGGGACGGCAAGGTCAACCGCGAGGTCGTCGACCTGTCCCGGGTCCCCAAGGACGTGCGGCGCACCTTCGTCGCGGCCGAGAACAAGACCTTCTACAAGGACGCCGGCGTCGACCTCAAGGGCACCGCCCGCGGCCTGTTCAACACGCTCTCCGGCCGTGGCTCGCAGGGCGGTTCGACGATCACCCAGCAGTACGTCAAGAACTACTACCTGTCCCAGGAACAGACCGTCTCGCGCAAGCTGAAGGAACTGGTCATCTCGCTGAAGCTGGACCGGGAGAAGTCCAAGGACTACATCCTCGCCGGCTACATCAACACCAGCTACTACGGCCGCAACGCCTACGGCATCCAGGCCGCCGCCCAGGCCTACTACCGCACCGACGCCGAGAAGCTCGACGTCGCGCAGGGCGCCTACCTCGCCGCGCTGCTCCAGGCCCCCAGCCAGTACGACTGGGCCGTCGCCTCGGAGGGCGGTAAGAAGCTGGTCAAGGCGCGCTGGAACTACGTCCTGGACAACATGGTCGAGGAGGGCTGGCTCAGCCGGTCCGAGCGCGCCGGCATGAAGTTCCCGGTGCCCGAGGAGCCCAAGCCCGCCCCCGGCATGGAGGGCCAGAAGGGCTACCTCGTCAACGCGGCCAACGCGACCCTGGAGAAGCAGCTCGTCGCGGAGGGCACCGCGAGCAGCCGCAAGGAAGCCGAGGCGATGGTCAGCGCCGGCGGCTGGACCATCACGCTCAACATCGACAAGAAGAAGCAGGCGGCGCTGGAGAAGTCCGTCAAGCAGCAGCTGACCAGCAAGCTCGACCCCGAAAAGCGCAAGGTCGACGCGTACATCCAGGCGGGTGCCGCGTCCGTGAACCCGAAGACGGGCGCCGTGGTCGCGATGTACGGCGGCCAGGACTACTTCAAGCACTGGACCAACAACGCCACCCGCACCGACTACCAGCCCGCCTCCACCTTCAAGCCGGTCATCCTGGCCGCTGCCCTGGAGGAGCAGGCGAAGACGCAGGACGGCGACCCGATCACCGCGAACACGGTCTACGACGGCACGAGCAAGCGCCAGGTCATGGACAACGGGAGCAAGGTCGGCTTCGCCCCCGAGAACGAGGACGACCGGAACTACGGCCCGATCTCCGTCCAGACGGCGATGAACAAGTCCGTCAACTCCGTCTTCGCGCAGATGGGCGTCGACGTCGGCATGTCCGAGGTGGTGAAGGTCGCCGGCAAGCTCGGCATGGACACCGAGAACATGGAGGCCGTGCCCGCCCAGACCCTGGGCAGCATGGGCGCGAGCCCCCTGCAGATGGCCGGTGTCTACGCGACCCTCGACAACCACGGCAAGAAGGTCACGCCGGCCGTCGTGAAGTCGGCGGAGCACCTGAACCGCACCGTGACCATGCCCGATGCCGTCGGAGACCAGGTCATCAGCCCCGAGGCCGCCGACTCGGTGACGTCGGTGCTGACCGGCGTGGTCGACGACGGCACCGCCCGGACGTCCGTGCGGGACAACCCGCGGCGCGACGGCCAGCAGGTCGCGGGCAAGACGGGTACGTCCGACAACAACAAGTCGGCCTGGTTCACCGGCTACACACCGAACCTGGTCACCTCGGTCGGCCTGTTCGGCGAGGACACCAAGCCGCCCTACAAGCACATGCCGATGTACAAGGCGGCCGGCGAGGCCCGGATCAACGGCGGCGACTTCCCGGCGAAGATCTGGGCCGAGTACACCTTCGGCGTGATGGGCGACGTCACCGAGTTCGACCTGGACACCCAGCAGGGCGCGGCCGTCAAGCCGACGTGGACGCCGACGCCCACCCAGGAGCCGACGACGGAGGAGCCCACGCAGGAGCCGACGACCGAGGAGCCGTCGTCGTCCCCGCCGCCGACGACGGAGGAGCCGAGCACCACACCGTCGACGAGCCCGTCGACGACACCGCCCACCGTCTCGCCGCCGGCGAGTCCGGGTACGTCACCGCCGACCGACGGCGACCCGTTCGACCCGATCAGACGGGGCGAAGAAGGATAGGAGACGCGCGAAGGGCGCCCGGTCGAGACCGGGCGCCCTTCGCGCTGTGCGGTGCTGTCGTCCTGCCGTGCCCGGTTGCCGTCACGCGTGCGCGACGGTCAGCTCCGGTTCAGCTCGAACCACACCACCTTGCCGGTGCTGAGCCGGGTCGCGCCCCAGCGCCGGGCCAGCCGGTTCACCAGGTACAGGCCACGGCCGCCCTCGTCGGTGGCGCGGGCCTGCCGCAGCCGCGGCAACTGGGGGACGTCGTCGCCCACTTCGCAGCGCAGGACATCGGTGCGCAGCAGCCGCACGGTGACCGGCCGGGACGCGTACCGCACCGCGTTCGTCACGACCTCGCTGACCAGCAGCTCGACGGAGTCGCTGAGCTCCTCCAGGCCCCACCGCGCCAGGGCGCGCCGGGCCAGGCGGCGGGCCCGGCCGGGGGCGGCGTCCTCCGGCTCCAGGAACCAGTACGCCACGTCGCTCGGCGCGATCCCGTCGAAGCGGGCGGCGAGCAGCGCGATGTCGTCGTCCCGGTCGCCCGGGCCGAGCATGTCGAGCACCTCGTCGCACAGCGCTTCCAGGGGCGGCGGATGGTCCGGCCCGGTGAGCTGCGCGACCGCGGCGAGCTTCTCCCGCAGCTGCTCGATGCCGGTCCACACGTCCCTGAGACGGGACTCGACCAGACCGTCGGTGTACAGCAGCAGCGTCGCCCCGGCGGGCGCGTCCAGCTCCACCGCCTCGAAGTCCACACCGCCGACCCCGATGGGAGCACCGGCGGGCACCCGCAGCACCTCGGCCCGGCCGCCCAGATGGAGCAGGACGGGCGGCGGGTGACCGGCGTTGGCGATGGTGATGCGGTGCGATACCGGGTCGTAGACGGCGTACAGGCAGGTCGCCATGCGGTCCACGCCGAGGCGCTGGGCCTGTTCGTCGAGGTGGTGCAGCACCTCCTGCGGCGGCAGGTCGAGCCCGGCGAGCGTCTGGGCCGTGGTGCGCAGCTGGCCCATGATCGCGGCGGACGTCATGGAGTGGCCCATGACGTCACCCACGACCAGGGCGACACGGCTGCCCGGCAGCGGAATGGCGTCGTACCAGTCGCCGCCGACCCGGGCCGTCTCGGCGGCCGGGAGGTAACGGGACGCGAGCCGCACGCCGGTGGGGCGGGGCAGCGTCTCGGGCAGCATGGTGCGCTGGAGCTCGTCCGCGATGTAGGCCTCGCGGCCGTACAGCACGGCCTTGTCGATGCCGAGCGCGCTGTGCGTGGCGAGCTGCGCGGCCACCAGCAGGTCGTCCGCCTCGAAGGCGAGGCGTTCCGGGCGGCGAAGGAACAGCGCGGCGCCGATGACCCGGCGCCGGCCGCGCAGCGGCGCGAGGATCGCACGCTGGCCCTCCGGCACGGCGAACTCACCGCCGTCACCGAGCAGCTCGGGCAGCGCGGCACGCGCCGCGGGGGCGTCGGTGAACACCGGGCGCACACCGCGCAGCACCTCGGCGAGCGCACTGCCGGGCCGTACCTCGCACAACTCGGCGCCGACCGTGTCCAGCTCGTTGGGCTCGGGCTGCGCGGCCGGCAGGAAGCCGTTCTCGGTGTCGCGCTCCGCCGGTATCCGGTCGGTGCGCCGCAGCCGCAGCACCAGCGGGCCCGTGGGCCGCTCGTCGCCGACCGGCAGCGGGTCGCGCAGATAGACCAGGATCGCGTCGGAGAACGTGGGCACGGTGGCCCGGCACAGCCCCATCACGATCTCGTCGAGGTCGATGCCCCGGGCGATCCGCCGGGTGGCGGCACCGACGAACCTGAGCCGGTCGCCGTCCCGCCGCATCGGCGTGGGCCGGCCGGGCGGCAGGGGCTGCCCGCTGCGGCGCTCCTGTCCCTCGGGGTTCGGCGCCGGCCGGTCCTGCTCGTCGGCCGGCTGGACCGGAATGCCTTCGGGGGAGGGCCGCGGCCGCGGGGTGTCGCGCTCGGCGGTCTGCTCGGCACCCGGCTGGGAGTGCTCGGAGGCGGGGTCGCTCACGGTGTCCTTGCCCTTGCCGAACGGCGTGGAGGTGCCCGGCTGCGACGTACCCGGCGAAGTGTGAGCCGTCGAGACCGGAACGGTGGCGTCGCCGCCTGAGCGGCCCTGTACGGGTAAGGCGCCCGTGCCGGGCGCACGAACCGGTGTCGAGGTATGCACGAGCGCCCCGCGGGGGTCCGCGGGGTCGACGCCCGGCTGCGGGCGCTCGCAGGAGGTCGGCTGCTCCGTCACGCGTGTCGAATCCATCCGTCCGGGGCTGCACGCCAGAGGTGCAGGTGGTCCCGCCGAAACTCCGATACCCGGATTACGTGCCCCAGGAACGGAATTTCCGCGTGGTCAGAGGTTGTGCCTGTGCCACCGGCGGACCGTCTGCGGTCCACGGGGGCCTTGACGCAGGCCCCGCCGGTGTTGCCCTCGTACCCCTCGCTCACGTCCTGCCGCCCCTCGGTGACGATCGGTCAAGCTCAGCGCGTGCTCCCGTAGTTGCCGCCGCGCGCCCTTGCGGAGGACGATCCTACGTTTCTTGCCCGGGGGCGCATCAAGGGTCTCATGAGGACACATGCGCGGGCGTACGGTCCCAGTCCTCCGGAAGTGACGGTACAGCCCAGGACGGATCCGGGCGCCAGTGCTGCCATCCTTCCGAGAACGGCGGCCCCCAGGCGCGGATCACCTCGACCGCGGCCCGCCCCGCCGCCCGTACCTTCCCGGCCTGCCGGTCGTCCATCAGCCCGTCCCGCAGGGCCTGGGCGAACTCGTCCTCGTCGCGCCAGTGCCAACTGCGATCCGGGTGGACGGAGATGTCCAGGAAATGGTCGACGGAGTCGACGCCGCCCTCCCAACGGGCCATCGGCTCCTCCAGGTTCACGTACCAGTTCTTGAAGAGCCAGCCCGGCTCCCAGAACAGCCACACGGACCAGGGCTCACCGGGCCGGGCGAGCTTCAGGACACCGGTGCCGAACCAGCGGTCGCGCTGCACGGTCCTGGGCTTGGTGTAGCGGGACTCCAGCGGCTCCTGGTGCACGGGCGTGCCGTCGGCGAGCACGGGCTTCACACATTCGGTGCCGGGCGCCAGCCACACGGCGAGCAGCTCCGCGTCGTCCCGTACGACGGTGACGGGACGCGCGATGTGGAAACGCGCGCCGCCGTTCTCCCGGTACCGCCACAGGATCCGGCTCCCGGGCGCCCAGAAGCCAGCCGCACCACCCGTTTCCACGCGTCTCACCGCTCCGCCCTCTGCCATGCACAGATATTAGGTGCCATAGGCATACGACGCTGCGGCGCGTGTCACGGTTCACGCGCCGGGCGCACGCACGCCTCCGATCGTCACGGACGTGTCATCCGCAGGACATCCAGCGCCTCGTCGAGCTGCTCCATGGTGAGGTCGCCGCGCTCCACGTACCCGCCGTCCAGGACGACCTGACGGATGGTCTTCCGCTCGGCCAGGGCCTTCTTGGCGACCTTCGCGGCCTCCTCGTACCCGATGTACTTGTTGAGCGGGGTGACGACGGAGGGGGAGGACTCGGCGTACTCCCGGGCCCGTTCGCGGTCGGCGGTGATGCCGTCGACGGTCCGGTCGGCGAGCAGCCGCGACACGTTGGCGAGCAGCCGGACCGACTCCAGGACGTTCTTCGCGATGACGGGCAGCATGACGTTGAGCTCGAAGTTGCCCGCGGCGCCGGCGGTGGCGACGGTCGCGTCGTTGCCCACGACCTGCGCGGCGACCATCAGCACGGCCTCCGGAATGACCGGGTTCACCTTGCCCGGCATGATCGAGGAGCCGGGCTGGAGGTCGGGCAGGGCGATCTCGGCGAGGCCGGTGCGCGGCCCGGAGGACATCCAGCGCAGGTCGTTGGCGATCTTCGTCAGACCGACCGCGATGGTCCGCAGCTGCCCGCTGGTCTCCACGACGCCGTCCCGGGCGCCCTGCGCCTCGAAGTGGTCACGGGCCTCGGTGAGCGGCAGCCCGGTGGTACGGGCGACCTCCTCGATCACGGCGGCGGAGAAACCGGGCGGGGTGTTGATGCCGGTGCCGACGGCCGTCCCCCCGAGGGGCAGTTCGGCGAGCCGGGGCAGGGAGGCCTCCAGGCGCTCGATGCCGTACCGCACCTGCGCCGCGTAGCCGCCGAACTCCTGACCGAGGGTCACCGGCGTGGCGTCCATGAGGTGGGTGCGCCCGGACTTCACGACGTCGGCGAACTCCTCGGCCTTGCGCTCCAGGGCGCGCGCGAGGTGGTCCAGGGCCGGGACGAGGTCACGGGTGACGGCGGCCGTGGCCGCGATGTGGATGCTCGACGGGAAGACGTCGTTGGAGGACTGGGAGGCGTTCACATGGTCGTTGGGGTGCACGCCCCGGCCGAGCCGCTCGCTCGCCAGCGTCGCGATGACCTCGTTGGTGTTCATGTTGGACGAGGTCCCCGACCCCGTCTGGAACACGTCCACGGGGAAGTGCTCGTCCCACTTGCCTTCGACGACCTCCTCGGCCGCCTCCTGGATCGCCTGGGCGATCTCCTTGTCGAGCACCCCGAGTCGCGCGTTCACCTTGGCGGCGGCCCCCTTGATCCGGGCGAGGGCCTCGATGTGCGCGCGTTCGATGCGCTGGCCGGAGACGGGGAAGTTCTCGACGGCGCGCTGCGTCTGCGCCCGCCACTTGGCGTCCGCCGGGACGCGTACCTCACCCATGGAGTCGTGCTCGATCCGGTATTCGCTCATACCCCGTACAGCGATCCGGATGGTGCGGATGTTCCGGACTGCCACGGTTCGGGTCCGAAGGTGTGACCCAGGTCTCCATACGGCCGTGCAGCAGACGAGGACATGTCCACGTCGTGGAGGGGTGACAGGAAGGGAGGAGCGTGTGGAGACGGACTTCCAAGGTTTCGTCACCGCCCGGTCGGCCGCGCTGTTCCGGGGCGCCCTCGTCTTGACGGGGAACCGGGACGCGGCGGAGGACCTGGTCCAGGAGACCCTGGAGCGGGCCTGCCGCAAGTGGCGCACCATAGCGGCCAAGGACGCCCCGGACGCCTACGTGCGCCGGATCATGGTGAACCTGGCCAACGACCGCTGGCGGCGCTTCCGGCGTACGGTGCCGCAGCCGGACGGCCCGGACCGGGCCGCGCCGTCCGACGAGTACGGACAGGTCGACAGCAGGGACCAGTTGGTGCGCGCGTTGCAGCGACTGCCCATGCGGATGCGTACGGTCGTGGTGCTGCGGTACTTCCACGACCTCTCCGACGCGGAGATCGCGGCCGACCTGGCCATCTCGCCCAGCACCGTGCGCTCACAGCTCGCCCGGGGCCTGGAGAAGCTCAGGAGCGAGGTCCCCGCACTCTCCCGCCCTTCACCGCGGCAGCCCCAGGGAGGAATCCGATGACGTCGCACGATGCGCGGCCCTCCGGCTGCACACCTTTCGAAGAGGAACTGGTGAACGTCTTGAAGAACTACGCCGACTCCGCCGACACGCCCGCGTTCGACGCGCCGGGGATCGTGCGCCGTACCCGCCGCAGGCGGAACGCCGGCATCGCCGCCGTCGCCGCCGTCCTCATCCTGGGAGGCGGGGGAACGGCCCTGGCCACCTCGGTCGCCGGCGGCTCGCACTCCACGCCGAGCAGGTCGACCGAGGCCGAGAACCACGACGCCGCCACCGTGCTGTACGGCATCGACGCCGACAGCGGCAGGCCCTTCCCGATCGACTTCCACGGGTGGGACCTGCGGGGCTTCAAGGCCTACATGAGCAAGATGCAGACGAAGCTCGGCACGGTCTCCGAGCGGCCGGTCACGGGCTGCAAGCCGGGCAGTGTCATAGCGGTCAGCCCGCACACCCCCAAGGTCGTCAAGTCCGGCGACACGATCAGCGTGGTCCTCTGCGCGGGCGGACGCTGATCCGAGACGCCCGCCCCTGCGCCAATCAGGGGCGGGCGTCCGCTCATCCGCCTACGCCAGACCCGGGCCCCGTACCGGGATCGACGTGAACGTCGGCGCGGGCGCCGGGTCCTGGAAGAAGTCGTTGCCCTTGTCGTCGACGACGATGAACGCCGGGAAGTCCTCGACCTCGATCTTCCAGACGGCCTCCATGCCGAGCTCCTCGTACTCGACGACCTCGACCTTCTTGATGCAGTCCTGGGCGAGCCGGGCGGCCGGGCCGCCGATGGAGCCGAGGTAGAAGCCGCCGTGCGTGCCGCACGCGTCGGTGACCTGCTTGCTGCGGTTGCCCTTGGCCAGCATCACCTTGGAGCCGCCCGCCGCCTGGAACTGCTCCACGTACGAGTCCATCCGGCCGGCCGTCGTCGGACCGAAGGAGCCGGACGCGTAGCCCTCGGGCGTCTTGGCCGGACCCGCGTAGTAGACCGGGTGGTCCTTCAGGTACTGCGGCATCTCCTCGCCCGCGTCCAGCCGTTCCTTGATCTTGGCGTGCGCGATGTCACGGGCCACGACCAGCGGACCGGTGAGGGACAGCCGGGTCTTCACCGGGTACTTGCCGAGCTCGGCGAGGATCGTCTCCATCGGCTGGTTCAGGTCGATCCTGACGACGTCACCGCTCTCCTCGAGCTGCTCGTCCGTCGTCTCCGGCAGGAACCGCGCCGGGTCCGTCTCCAGCTGCTCCAGGAAGACGCCCTCGGCGGTGATCTTCGCGACGGCCTGGCGGTCGGCGGAGCAGGACACGGCGATGGCGACCGGGCAGGACGCGCCGTGCCGGGGCAGGCGGACCACGCGCACGTCGTGGCAGAAGTACTTGCCGCCGAACTGCGCGCCGATGCCGATCTTCTGCGTCAGCTCGAAGACCTTCTGCTCCAGGTCCTCGTCCCGGAAGCCGTGCCCGAGCTCCGACCCCTCCGCCGGGATCTCGTCCAGGTAGTGCGCGGAGGCGTACTTGGCGGTCTTCAGCGCGTACTCGGCGGACGTGCCGCCGACCACGATCGCGAGGTGGTACGGCGGGCAGGCCGCCGTGCCCAGCGAGCGGATCTTCTCCTCCAGGAACTTCATCATGGAGGCCTCGTTCAGGACGGCCTTCGTCTCCTGGTACAGGAACGACTTGTTGGCCGAGCCGCCGCCCTTCGCCATGAACAGGAACTTGTAGGCGCCGCCGTCGGTCGCGTACAGCTCGATCTGCGCCGGGAGGTTGGAGCCGGTGTTCTTCTCCTCCCACATGGTGAGCGGAGCCATCTGCGAGTAGCGCAGGTTGAGGTTCTGGTAGGCGTCGTAGATGCCGCGGCTCAGGGCCTCCTCGTCACGGCCCTGCGTGAGCACGTTCTGCCCGCGCTTGCCCATGACGATCGCCGTGCCGGTGTCCTGGCACATGGGCAGCACGCCGGCGGCCGCGATGTTCGCGTTCTTCAGCAGGTCGAGTGCGACGAACTTGTCGTTGCCGGAGGCCTCGGGGTCGTCGATGATGCGGCGCAGCTGGGCCAGGTGCGCGGGCCGCAGGTAGTGCTGGATGTCGTGGATGGCCTCCTCGGCGAGCTTGCGCAGCGCCTCCGGCTCCACCTTGAGGAAGGTCCGCCCGTCCGGCCCCTCCACGGTGGAGACACCCTCGGAGGTCACCAGCCGGTACGGCGTGGTGTCCTCTCCCTGGGGGAGCAGATCGGTGTACGCGAACTCAGGCATCTTCGCCCATTCCTCACTCGACAGACGGCGGCCCGCCTCCTCCGGCGAGCGCCCACCAGACTAGAACCTGCCGCTGACAGCTGAGCTCGTGAGGTAAGGCTCAGTTCGTCACACTCGGCGTCGCACCCGACCGCGATACAGGGGGTGTCGCGATCTATCGTGTTTCGGTACGCTGCTGCCGTGGACCTTCAGAAGTCAGACCCTCAGAAGCAGGGCTCGCCCGTCGGCTCCGAACTCCGCGCCTCCGACGCCGAGCGCGACCGCGTCGCCGACATCCTGCGCGAGGCCCTCGCCGAGGGCCGTCTCACCGCGGACGAGCACGCGGAGCGGGTCGAGGGGGTGCTGAGCGCCAAGACGGTCGGTGAGCTGGAGGTCTTCATACGGGACCTGCCCGCGGCACACCGCCAGGGCCCCGGCCGCGCCCCGGAACCCGCCCCGTACCGCCCCACCGCCGGCGCCATTCCGGTCGACCCGGACGACAATGTGGTCGCGATCTTCAGCAGCGCCGTCCGCAAGGGCCGCTGGCGTACGGGCCGCCGAATCCACGCGTACGCGGTCTTCGGCAGTGTCGAGATCGACCTCAGTGAGGCCCTCTTCGACCACCAGCAGGTCGTCATCAAGTCGTTCGCGATCTTCGGCAGCGTCGACATCCGCGTCCCGGAGAACGTCTCGCTGCGCGGCATGGGCGGCGGCGTGCTCGGCAGCTTCGAGGTGGACACCCTCGACTCGGGCGAACCGCAGGCCCCGGTGGTCTACGTCGACGGCTGGGCCGTCCTGGGCAGCGTCGAGGCGCGCCCCCGGCGGGGCAAGGTCGTCGCGGACATACTGGACCGGGTGCACCGCAAGGTCGACAAGAGTTTGCGCAAGCATCTGAACCATTGACAGTCGCGAATCCGCCCGCGGTTCGGAGCAAATCGGTCACCGGTGACACCGGCCCGCGGACTCCTGGAACGGGGGCGAAACCAGCGGTTCGGAACTCAGTGCATAGGCGCGCGTACAGCGGGTAGGGCTTGCTGCATCGTCTCTCGCTCGCGAAGCCGTCGTCAGGAGTAGACCGTGCTGCAACCGCCGCATTCGTCCCTGCAGGTAGCTGCCGTTCCGGCCCCGCGGGTGCCAGCGCGAGACAGGGACCAGGACGCCCCGTGGCACACCGAGGCGGTGTGCCAGCGCGACGAGGCCGGCCTCTTCTTCGCCCCGTCCAAGGAGCCCACGGCCGCCCGGCTCTCCCGGGAGGAGGCGGCGAAGCGGGTCTGCGCCCGCTGTCCGGTCATGGTCGAATGCCGCGAACACGCCCTGCTCCAGCCCGAGCCCTACGGCGTCTGGGGCGGCCTCACCGCCGCCGAACGCCGCGTGGTCCTGGCCCGGCGCCGCCGCCGCGACATGGAACTGAAGAAGGCGGCGCGCTCGGCGAACCGGATAGCCGCGGCAGGCTGACAGCCGAGCAGCACTTCCTGGGGGCGCGGGGAACTGCGCGATCAACCACGATCCGGCCGCACACGCCGGTGATCCGCAGTCCCCGCCCCGCCAGGCGGCGCTACTTCCCCTTGTCGAAGTCGATCGCGCTGTACGCCCGCAGCTTGCTCAGGCGGTGCTCGGAGGAAATCCTCCGCACCGTCCCCGACCGCGAGCGCATCACGATCGAGTCGGTCGTGGCCGTCTCGGCCCGGTACCGCACACCGCGCAGCAGCTCACCGTCGGTGATCCCGGTCGCCACGAAGAACACGTTCTCGCCGGTGACGAGGTCCTCCGTCGTCAGCACCCGGTCGAGGTCATGCCCCGCGTCGATCGCCCGCTGCCGCTCCTCGTCGTCCTTGGGCCACAGCTTGCCCTGGATCGTTCCGCCCAGGCACTTCACGGCGCAGGCCGAGATGATGCCCTCCGGCGTACCGCCGATGCCGAGCAGCAGATCGACGCCCGTGCCCTCGCGCAGCGCCAGGATCGAGCCGGCCACATCGCCGTCGGAGATCAGCTTGATGCGCGCGCCCGTGTCCCGGATCTCCTTGATGATGCCCTCGTGCCGCGGCCGGTCCAGGATCACCACCGTCACGTCCTCGGGCGCGGACCGCTTGGCCTTGGCGACGCGGCGGATGTTCACCGACACGGGCGCGTTGATGTCGACGAAGTCGGCCGCCTCGGGCCCGGTGACGAGCTTGTCCATGTAGAAGACCGCCGACGGGTCGAACATGGAGCCGCGCTCGGCGGCGGCCAGCACCGCGATCGCGTTCGTCATGCCCTTCGCGGTCAGCGTGGTGCCGTCGATCGGGTCCACGGCGATGTCGCACTCGGGCCCCGTCCCGTCGCCCACGTGCTCCCCGTTGAACAGCATCGGGGCTTCGTCCTTCTCGCCCTCGCCGATGACGACGACGCCGTTCATGGAGACGGTGGAGACGAGGGTCCGCATGGCACGTACCGCGGCTCCGTCGGCGCCGTTCTTGTCACCGCGTCCCACCCAGCGGCCCGCGGCCATCGCCGCCGCCTCGGTCACCCGGACCAGTTCCAGGGCGAGGTTGCGGTCGGGGGCCTCGGAGGGCACATCCAGTTCGGACGGCAAGTGATGATGCTCGGTCATCGGAGCGCACCTTTCTGTACGACGACGGCCGGATGAGGGTTCAGTCCTTGACTCTATCTCCGGGACGGCAAAATGAGCAGGGGCCCCCACGGATGAGCAAACCGGAGACCTGCGACGATAGAGGGCGTGGCAGGCACGAACGGCAAGCAGAAGACGGCCCGGGACATGATCCTCTCCATGGGGGTCATCGTCCTCGTCGCGGGCGTCATATACCTCTTCATCCCCCACGACGACAGCCCGCGGGAGACCAAGCGCGTCGACTACCGGGTCGAACTGCTCACGGCACGCCGCGCCGCCTCGTACCCCGTGGCCGCGCCCGACGGCCTGCCCGACGCATGGAAGGCCACCTCCGTCCGCTATCAGGGTGACGAGTTCGAGGCCTGGCACCTCGGCTTCCACGATCCCGAGGGGGAGTACGTGGCGGTCGAGCAGTCCACTCAGCGGCGCCCCGTCTTCGTCGACGAGCGGACGCAGGGGGCGAAGGAGACCGGACGGACCGAGAAGATCGACGGCCGGACATGGACCCGCTACGCGGGCGGCCGGTACGACGCGCTGGTCCTCGAGGGCACCAAGGGCTCGACGACGGTCGTGACCGGCACGGCGTCGTTCGCGCAGCTGACGAAGATGGCGGACGCGCTGAAGACGGAGTGACGCCCTCCGGCGCTCCCCGCCGCACACGCCCCCCGGCACGTGGCAAAGGCCCCCGGCACGCTGCCGGGGGCCTTTCCTGTTCTTGGTTCTCAGGCCGGGTGTACGGCTCTCAGACCGTCTTGACGACCTGGTCGTACTCCAGGCGCGGGGAGCGGGGGTACCAGGCGTCCGGGCCCGGGCGGCCGATGTTGACGACCATCAGCGGGGTGTGGTCGTCGTCCAGGAACTCCTTGCGGACGCCCTCGAAGTCGAAGCCCGTCATCGGGCCGGCGGCGAGGCCGGCGGCGCGGACACCGACGATGAAGTACGCGGCCTGGAGGGCGGCGTTCAGCGCGGCGGCGTTCTCGCGGGCCGGGCGCTCCGAGAAGAAGACGTCCTTGATCTGCGGGGCGGCCGGGAACAGGTGCGGCAGTTCCTCGTGGAACTCGTTGTCCGCGGAGAGGATCGCCACCAGCGGGGCGCTCGCCGTCTTGGGCCGGTTGCCCTCGGCCATGTGCGCCACCAGGCGCTCGCGGGCCTCGGGGGAGCGGACCAGGGTGATGCGCAGCGGGGTCTGGTTGAAGGCGGTCGGACCGTACTTGACCAGGTCGTAGATCGCCTGCACCTGCTCGTCGGTCACCGGCTCGTCGGTGAAGGTGTTGGCGGAACGGGCCTCGCGGAACAGAAGGTCCTGGGCGGCGGGGTCAAGAACGAGGGACATGAACGCACTTTCTCTCGACTGTCGGTCCGGTGGATCGGCTGACGTCTCCGACCGTACGCGAATGAAGTTCAACGTTCAACTAACCTGAGGGTGTCGTAAGTCACCCCGCAGTGCAGCACCGCCCGTGACTAGGGCCTGTCGCCCTCGTCCTCGTCCTGCACGGCCTCGTCCGCCAGCGCCGCGTCCAGCCGAGCCCGCGCGCCCTCCAGCCAGCGCCGGCACACCTTGGCCAGCTCCTCGCCCCGCTCCCAGAGCGCGAGGGACTCCTCCAGCGTCGTACCGCCCGCCTCCAGGCGCCGGACGACCTCGATCAGCTCGTCCCGCGCCTGCTCGTACCCGAGCGCCTCGGTCATGTCCGGCGTCTCATCAACCTCGCTGGTCATCCACCCACCCTATGTGTCCACTCGTACGGAGAACTCCCCCTCGGAGACCCGCGCGCGCAGGGCCTCGCCGGCCTCCACCTCGCCCGGGTCGCGGACGGCGTGCCCGTCCGCCTTCTGCAGCACGGCGTACCCGCGCTTCAGCGTCGCGGCGGGGGAGAGGGCCACCACGCGCGCGTGCGTGTGCGTCAGCTCCGAGTCGGCCCGGTCCAGCTGGTGCCGCAGGCAGCGCCGGCCCCGGTCGAGCAGGTCGGCCACATGGTCGGCCCGCTCGTCGATCATCCGGTGCGGGTCCTCTATCGACGGCCGGGCCAGGGCGTGGGCCAGCCCGCGCTCCTCCCGCTCGATCAGCGCGGCCACGCACCGCCGCGCCCGGTCCCGTAGCAGCCGCACCCGCTCGTACTCCTCGCCGACGTCCGGCACGACCTTCTTGGCCGCGTCGGTCGGGGTGGAGGCGCGCAGGTCGGCGACATGGTCGAGGAGCGGGTTGTCGGGCTCGTGACCGATCGCGGACACCACCGGCGTACGGCACTGCGCGACCGTCCGGATCAGCTGCTCGTCGGAGAACGGCAGCAGGTCCTCCACGCTGCCGCCGCCTCGCGCGACGATGATCACGTCCACGTCCTCGATCGCGTCGAGCTCCTTCACGGCCTGCACGACCTGCGGCACGGCGTGCACGCCCTGCACGGCGACGTTGCGCACCTCGAAGCGCACCGCGGGCCAGCGGTGCCGGGCGTTCTCCAGGACGTCCCGCTCGGCGGCCGAGGCCCGCCCGCACACCAGCCCCACGAGCTGCGGCAGGAAGGGCAACGGCTTCTTGCGCTCCGGCGCGAAGAGGCCCTCCCGCGCGAGCGCCTTCTTCAGCTGCTCCAGACGCGCGAGCAGTTCCCCGACCCCGACGGGCCGTATCTCGGTGGCCCGCAGCGACAGCTGGCCCCGCGGGGCGTACCACTCCGGCTTCGCGAGGACGACGACCCGGGCACCCTCGCTCACCACGTCCGCCACCGCGTCGAACACCTGCCGGTAGCAGGTGACGCTGACCGAGATGTCGTACGACGGGTCCCGCAGCGTCAGGAACACCACACCCGCGCCCGGCCGCCGCGACAACTGCGTGATCTGCCCCTCGACCCACACCGCCCCGAGCCGGTCGATCCACCCCCCGATGAGCCGCGACACCTCACCGACGGGCAGCGGGGACTCCGCAGACGTGTTCACAGCCATGCCCGCGAGCGTAGTGGGCACCGCTGACAACACCGCTCACCGCTCGCGCACGCATCCGTCGTTCGGCATCCGGCATCCGGCATCCGGCATCCGTCATGCGGCATTGGGCATCCGTCATTCGGCTCGCGTCCCGTCAGTCTTCCCGGGAGGGTCACACGGATGTGATCTTCGCCCTGCCGAACGCGGCCTTACGATGGGACGCATGTCTGCTTCGCCTGGCCGCCGTGTCCTGCTCGCCGCCCCCCGTGGCTACTGCGCGGGTGTGGACCGCGCCGTGATCGCCGTCGAGAAAGCGCTGGAGCAGTACGGCGCTCCGGTCTACGTCCGGCACGAGATCGTCCACAACAAGTACGTCGTGCAGACCCTGGAGAAGAAGGGTGCGATCTTCGTCGAGCAGACGGAGGAAGTGCCCCCGGGGAACATCGTCATGTTCTCCGCCCACGGCGTGGCCCCCGTCGTCCACCAGGAGGCCGAGCGCGGCAAGCTCGCCACCATCGACGCCACCTGCCCGCTGGTCACCAAGGTCCACAAGGAAGCCGTCCGCTTCGCCGACGAGGACTACGACATCCTCCTGATCGGCCACGAGGGCCACGAGGAGGTCATCGGCACCTCCGGCGAGGCCCCCGACCACATCCAGCTCGTCGACGGGCCGGGCGATGTGGCGAAGGTCGAGGTCCGCGACCCGTCCAAGGTCGTCTGGCTCTCCCAGACCACGCTGTCCGTCGACGAGACCATGGAGACCGTCGACGCCCTGAAGGACAAGTTCCCGCAGCTCATCTCCCCGCCCAGCGACGACATCTGCTACGCCACGCAGAACCGCCAGCTGGCCGTGAAGCAGATGGGCGCCGAGTCCGACCTCGTGATCGTGGTCGGCTCCCGCAACTCCTCCAACTCCAAGCGGCTCGTGGAGGTCGCCAAGATCGCCGGAGCTCGCGCGGCCTACCTCGTGGACTACGCCGACGAGATCGACGAGGCCTGGCTGGAGGGCGTCTCCACGGTCGGTGTCACCTCGGGCGCCTCGGTGCCGGAGGTCCTGGTCGAGCAGGTCCTGGAGTTCCTCTCCCAGCGCGGCTTCGAGGACGTCGAGATCGTCAAGGCGGCCGAGGAGTCCATCACCTTCTCGCTGCCCAAGGAGCTGCGCCGCGACCTGCGCGAGGAGGCGGCGTCGCTGGTCGCCGAGCGCGGCGGGGCCGGGACCGGGATCGGGACCGGTGAAAATTCCGCGAAGTGATCGCGGACGGGTCGGGCAGCCACCGCTGTTCGGCCCGTGACTGTCAGTCGTACGTCGTAACGTAGGGCCATGCAGATCTTCGGTGTGGACATCGGCGGTTCCGGGATCAAGGGCGCCCCGGTGGACCTGGACAGGGGCGACCTGGCGCAGGAGCGCCACAAGGTCCTCACCCCGCACCCGGCCACGCCCGGCGGGGTGGCCGACGGCGTCAAGCAGGTCGTCGACCACTTCGGCTGGACAGGGCCGGTCGGGGTCACGTTCCCGGGCGTCGTCACCGACGGCGCCACGATCCGCACGGCGGCGAACGTCGACGACAGCTGGATCGACACCGACGCGCGTGCGCTGCTCGGCGAGCGGCTGGGCGGACTGCCGGTGACGGTGGTGAACGACGCGGACGCGGCGGGCGTCGCCGAGATGCACTTCGGCGCCGGCCGCGGCCGCACGGGCACGGTGATCCTGCTGACCCTCGGCACCGGCATCGGCAGCGCCGTCTTCGCCGACGGCGTCCTCGTCCCCAACACCGAGCTGGGCCATCTGGAGCTCGACGGGCACGACGCGGAGAAGCGGGCCTCGAGCAAGGCCAGGGAGGACCACGACATGTCGTGGGAACACTGGGCCGCGCACCGCCTGCGCAAGTACCTCGCCCATGTCGAGATGCTGTTCTCGCCCGACCTGTTCATCATCGGCGGCGGCGTCAGCCGCAAGTCCCACAAGTTCCTGCCCTACATCGAGGGCATCCAGGCGGAGATCGTCCCGGCGCAGCTGCAGAACAACGCGGGGATCGTGGGGGCGGCGATGCGGGCCGCGGGCCACTAGGGCACTGATACCGCCCTGATACGGGGCGTCACACCGCCGGACGCCACACAGCGCCAGACGTCACACACCGGACGTCACGTCACCGGACGTCACACCGGCGGGCGAGCCCCGGCCGCCCGCCGCAACCGCACCAGCCGGATCCGCCGGACGATCACGATCAGCCCGGCGATCAGGGTCCCCCCGTACAACCACCCCGCCTGCGTGGCCAGCGCCGTCACGAGCCCCATCAGCCTGCCGGCGACACCCCCGTCGCTGTCCGCCACCGGCAGCAGCCCCACGGCGAACGCGATCGGCACGACGACGGGCGCGGTCATCAGGTCCCCCCGGCGCACCCACACGGCCGTCAGCACGCACACCGGCAGGAACAGCACCCCGTAGGCCGTGAGGGACGCCCCGAACAGCAGGGCGCAGACCCCGCCGAGCAGGAACATCACCGCCGCGCAGAACAGTCCGCTGCCCAGCCCGGTCAGCCGGGGGTTCGGCATTCCGCCCGCAGCGGGAGCCGACTCGGGTACCGGCCGCCGCACAGCCCCCGGACGGCGCTGCGGCCTCGGCCGCCGGACCGCTCCATCGCCCGTGGCCCGTCCCATCTGGGGCGGCAGGGACGACCCCGGCCGGTCACGTCGCGGTCCGTACTGGGCAGGTCGCGTCCTGTATCGCTCCACCGCACCAACTTAGGTCGTTCAATATGCCGAATGGCCCCTCAGACACGCCGAGCGTCGAGGCTTGGCCAAGCGTTCGATACGCCGCCCGGGACGGTTCCGGGCACGCCGTAGACTGGTGGATCGGCCGGTCTCCTGGCCTCCTGGCCCTCCACTCACGGGAAGTCGCAACGTGTCGCTCACGATCGGAATCGTCGGTCTGCCGAATGTCGGCAAGTCGACCCTGTTCAACGCCCTGACCAAGAACGACGTGCTGGCGGCCAACTACCCGTTCGCCACCATCGAGCCGAACGTCGGCGTGGTCGGCGTCCCCGACCCCCGCCTCGGAAAGCTGGCCGAGATCTTCTCCTCCCAGCGCGTCCTCCCGGCGACCGTCGACTTCGTCGACATCGCGGGCATCGTCCGCGGTGCGTCCGAGGGCGAGGGCCTGGGCAACAAGTTCCTCGCGAACATCCGCGAGTCCGACGCGATCTGCCAGGTCATCCGGGCCTTCAAGGACGAGAACGTCGTGCACGTCGACGGCAAGGTCTCGCCCAAGGACGACATCGAGACGATCAACACGGAGCTGATCCTCGCGGACCTCCAGACGATCGAGAAGGTCCTGCCCCGGCTCCAGAAGGAGTCGCGCATCAAGAAGGACCTCGCGCCGAAGGTCAAGGCGGTCGAGGAGGCCAAGGAGATCCTGGAGAAGGGCGACACGCTCTTCGCGCACGGCATCGTCCAGGGCACCGAGCGCAACGAGCTCCTGCACGACCTGCACCTGCTGACCACCAAGCCGTTCCTCTACGTCTTCAACGTCGACGAGGACGAGCTGACCGACGAGGACTTCAAGAACGAGCAGCGAGCCCTGGTGGCCCCCGCCGAGGCGATCTTCCTCAACGCCAAGCTGGAGGCGGACCTGGCCGAGCTCGACGAGGACGAGGCCCTCGAACTCCTCCAGTCCGTCGGCCAGGACGAGCCCGGCCTCGCCACCCTCGCCCACGTCGGCTTCCGCACCCTCGGCCTGCAGACCTACCTCACGGCCGGCCCCAAGGAATCCCGCGCCTGGACCATCAAGAAGGGCGCCACGGCCCCCGAGGCCGCCGGCGTCATCCACACCGACTTCCAGAAGGGCTTCATCAAGGCCGAGGTCATCTCCTTCGAGGACCTGGTGGAGACCGGCTCGGTCGCCGAGGCCCGCGCCAAGGGCAAGGCCCGCATGGAGGGCAAGGACTACGTGATGCAGGACGGGGACGTCGTGGAGTTCCGCTTCAACGTCTGAACCTCTCGGGCGCAACACCGCGGCGGACAGCTCCGACGATGTTCACGACGGGTCGGCGAGCCCGTCGGTGACGGTCGCGAGGGCCGCGGTGTACTGCTCGTCGGTGACCGGCTCCAGCCAGGTCGTGCCGTCGCCGGTGCCGTCGCCGACGACCATGGCGATGTGGGCCATGAGGTTGGTGTCGAGGGCGCCGTGCCAGTGCTCCTCGCCCGCCGGGCACGTGACCGTCTCACCGGCGCTGACGCGGACGACATCGCCGTCGCGGGTGCCCACCAGGCCGACGCCGTCGGTGATGTGCAGGACCTGGCCGAGGGCGTGGGAGTGCCAGTTGGTGCGGGCGCCGGGGGTGAAGCGCACCAGGGCGGCGGCCAGGCGGGCCGGCTCGGTGGGGGTCGAGATCATGTTGAGGTAGACGTCGCCGGTGAAGCGCTCGGCCGGGGCCTTGAGGGTGGGGGTGCTGGTGACGTGATCCACGAGTTTCTTCCCTGTCGTGCGGAGTGCGTAGTGCGTAGTGCGGAGGGCCGGGGGCCGGGGGGAGTGCCGTGACGTCGGGTCAGGCGGCTCGCTCGTCGGCGATGCGCTTGAGCCGGGTGATCGCGGTCATGGCGTTGGGCCAGCCCGCGTAGAAGGCCAGGTGCGTGATCGCCTCGGAGAGCTCCTCGACGCTCAGGCCGTTGTCGAGGGCCACCCCTAGGTGGTAGTCCAACTGCTCGGCCCGGTACAGGGCGGCCAGCACGCTCACGGTCACCAGACTGCGGTCGCGCGGGGACAGCCCGGGGCGCTCCCAGACGTCACCGAACAGGACCTCGTCGGTGACCTCCACGAGCTTGGGCGCGATCCCGGCCAGCTCCTGGGGCGCGGACTGCTTCGGCATGATTGCTGCTCCTCGGTCGGATCCTGGGTTGCCGGTTCGAGGAAACGTCAGCCGGAAGTGGTGGGGAAGGGACCGCCGTTACAGGTACTGACAGAACCCCCCACACCCGGACCGCCCGGCCTAGCCTGGAGCGTGTGAGCACCGAGAGCGACGTCCGTGAGTTCCTGGCCTCCCGTCGTGCCAGGATCACCCCGCAGCAGGCGGGTCTGCCCGCCTACGGCGGCAACCGGCGTGTGCCGGGCCTGCGCCGCGAAGAGGTCGCCCTGCTCGCCGGTGTCAGCATCGACTACTACGTCCGTCTCGAACGCGGTCGTCTCGCCGGCGTCTCGGAGGAGGTCCTCGACGCCGTCGCGAATGCCCTTCAGCTGGACGAGGCCGAACGAGCCCACCTGTTCGACCTGGCCCGCGCCGCCGCCAAGCGCCCCGCCCGCCGCCGCACCGGACGCTCCCGCGGCCCGCTGCCGGACAGCGTCCTGCGCGTCCTGCGGTCGATGACCGACTGCCCGGCCTTCATCCGCAACGGCCGCCTGGACATCCTCGCCACCAACGACCTCGGCCGCGCCCTGTACTCCCCGCTGTTCCCCGACGCCGGCACCGAGACGGCCAACATCGCCCGGTTCCAGTTCCTCGACCCGCGCGGCCGCGACTTCTTCCCCGACTGGGAGGAGTCCATGGACACCACCGTGTCCCTGCTGCGCACCGAGGCCGGGCGGGCCCCTCACGACGCCGGGCTGACCGGTCTGATCGGCGAGCTCGTCACCCGCAGCGAGGAGTTCCGCACCGCCTGGGCCAAGCACAACGTGCGCCTGCACCGCACCGGCCGCAAGTCCTTCCACCACCCCGCCGTCGGTGTCCTCACCCTCGACTTCGACGCCATGGAACTGTCCGCCCTGCCCGGCCTCACCCTCACCGCCTACAGCGCGGCCCCCGGCACACCCGACCACGACGCCCTCCGGCTCCTCGCCGCCTGGGCCGCCACCGAGGAGCCGGAGGACCGGATCACCGACCCATAACCGGGCCGCTCGTGAGGGCCCGTCAGTTGTCGAACCCGGTGTCCCGGCTGCGCTTCTCCCAGGCCAGAACCTCGTCCCGCACCTGGTCGAGATGGCCGAGGACCGCGCTCACCCCGTCGTCGCCGAGGGGCAGCCGCAGCGGCGTGGTGTCGGCGTCCAGTGCGGCCAGCACGAGCGCGGCGGCCTTGGCGGGATCGCCGGGCTGGGTGCCGTCGCCACCGGCGACGACGCCACGGGTCTCGCCCACCTTGCCGTACAGGCCGCTGTCCGCGCTCACCCCGGCCCGCCCGGTCTCGAACAGGCCCGTGCGGAAGGCGCCCGGCTCGACGATCAGCACCGTGATGCCGAACTCCGCGACCTCGTCCGCGAGCGCCTCGGACATGCCCTCCAGGGCGAACTTCGTCGCGCTGTACGCCGAGAAGCCGGCGAAGGACAGCTGCCCGCCCATGCTGCTCATCTGCACGATCGCGCCCGACCGCCGCTCCCGCAGGTGCGGCAGCACGGCCCTGGTGAGGGCGGCCGGGCCGAAGACGTGCACGTCGAACAGGGCCCGCAGCTCGTCCTCGGTGGTCTCCTCGAAAGCCCCGACGTGGGTCCGGCCCGCGTTGTTGACCAGGACGTCGATCCGCCCGTGCCGCGCGAGGACGTCCCGTACGGCGGCCTCGGCCGCGCCCGTGTCGGCGACGTCGAGGCGCAGCGCCTCCACCCGGTCGGGGTGGGCGGCGACCAGGTCGTCCAGCGCCTCGGGACGCCGGGCGGCACCGACCACCACATCGCCCGCGGCGAGCGCCGCCTCGGCGATCGCCCGCCCGAAACCGCTGCTCGCGCCCGTGACCAGCCATACCTTGTTCATGACAGCTCCCCGTCTCGTGTCGTTATGCCCTCACCCTCTCGCCGGGTCCGGTGGCCCGTCCAAGACCTGTGGTGATAACCAGTGGTTATGGACGTTCATCTGCGGGAGCTGCGCTACTTCGTGACGGTGGCCGAGGAACTGCACTTCACCCGCGCCGCCGAGCGCCTGTACGTGTCCCAGCCCGCCCTGAGCAAGCAGGTCCGGGCGCTGGAGCGGCAGTTGGGCGTCGAGCTGTTCCGGCGCGACCGGCACGGTGTGGTCCTCACCGAAGCCGGTACGGCGCTGCTGCCGCACGCCCGGCGGGTGCTGGCGGACTGGTCGGAGGGCGCGGCCGCGGTGGAGTCGGCCCGGGCGGCGCAGCGCACCACACTGGTGGTCGGCATGAGCACCAGCCCGGTCCGCGGCGGGCTGCTGCCCGCGATCCGCTCCCGTTTCACGGCCGCGCACCCCGAGGCCGTCATCCGGCTGCGGCAGGTGAACTGGGAGGATCCGACGGCCGGCCTCGCCGACGGGGCCGCCGACGTCGCGTTCGTCTGGCTGCCCCTGCCCGGCCAGGACCGCTACGACTGGACGGTCATCGCCGAGGAACCGGTCCTGGTCGCCCTCCCGGACACGCACCCCCTCGCCGCCCGCAGCGAGGTCGACTTCGCGGACCTGCTCGACGAGCCGTTCCTCGCGCTGCCCGAGAGCACGGGGCCGCTGCGCGACTACTGGCTCGCCCTGGACGCCCGCGACGGCCGCCCGCCCCGCATCGGGGCCGAGATCGCGAGCACGGAGGAGACGTACGAGGCCCTGACCGCCGGGCTCGGCGTCTGCCTCGTGGCCGCGGGGAACGTCCCGCTCCTCACGCTGGGCGGCGTCACCGCCCGCCCGGTGCACGGCGTCACCCCCAGCCGCTACGTCCTGGCCTGGCGCCGGGAGGACGGGCGACGGCCACTGGTAGGGGCGTACGCGGAGGCCTGCCGGCGGGTGACGGGGCGGACTTAGCAGCGCTCCCGGCTTCAGATGCCCTGCGAACGGCCCCTTCGTCAGGCGGCGGGCGCCCCTGAACTGGGGGCGGTCGGGGGTGTCTGCCCGGTGTTCCCGTGGTCGACCTGCCCGGGTGGCACAGGTGCCGGCAGCGGGCGGCTGTCGCTGAACTCGAACAGCGCGATGACCGCGACGGAGGCGACGAAGACGCCCAGGAACGCGGCGGCCCCGGTCCCGACGCACATGGCGGCGTCGGGCTTCTCGGACAGGGCCATGACCGTGAGGCCGCAGACGAAGCCGACTATGACGGAGGACAGGAACGCCACGACCACTGCCAGGGCCTTCTTCTGGTTGGGGCTCACCCCGGTCCTTCCTTCCCTTCCGAGGGGTGACCGGTTGAGCCCGCGACAGTCCCGACCGGTCACCTGTGTGCACAGGTGACGGAACCTCCCCCGCGAGCCGTTGGGCCCACAGTTGTGTTCCATGGTCGAGTTCTGTCGCACTGGTCCGGTGTGCGAGAACCCAAGCTTCGTTACGAGCCCCATCGTCGATGTGGGGTCCCCACCCGTCCTCGAGGCCCCGTGGACCAAACCGGGGCGCTTCGCCGACTGCCCACCCCCGTGGGTCAGTTGGCGCTTTCAGGCTAAAGGGCCCCGGCAGCGCGGCGCAAGCAACCGCGACGGCTCGTCGGGTGATCGTGAAATCACGTCATTTCAGGACCCCCGGCCGCAACACCGGTGCCACCGCGGAACGCCGCGCCGCTTACGATGCGCCCAGCCGTACGTCCGATCCCCCGCCCACCGCCTCGACCAGGAGCCCCGTACCCGTGTCCATACCCCCGCCCCCTGGGAGCCGGCAGCCCCAGGACCCGTACGGCCCGCCCCCTGCCAACTGGCCTCAGGCTTACGGTCCGTACGGCCCGGCGGGGCGTCCGTACGGCACCCCGGTCTCCGTCAACGCGCTCGCCGTCGCCGCGCTCGTGCTCGGTGTGCTCTGCTTCCTCCCGGCCGCCGGGCTCGTGCTGGGGCTGGTCGCGTTGTGGCAGATCAGGCGGAGCGGGCAGAGCGGCCGGGGCATGGCGATCGCGGGGGCCGTGCTGTCGTCCGCCGGGATCGTGCTGTGGGCCGTGACGCTGTCCACCGGCGTGGCGTCCGACGCCTGGGAGGCGTTCGAGGACGGCGCGCGGGGCAACGAGAGCCTCTCGCTCCGCAAGGGCGACTGCTTCGACGCGCCCGGCGGGCTGGAGGGCGACACCTACGACGTCGACCGGGTCTCCTGCGCGGGCGGACACGACGGCGAGGTGTTCGCGGTCGTCACGCTGCCGGGCGGTGCCTTCCCGGGGGACGCGAAGGTCACCGACATCGCCGGCGAGAAGTGCTACGCGCTCCAGGACCAGTACGCCATGGACACCTGGGCGATGCCGGGCGACGTCGACGTCTACTTCCTCCTGCCGTCCAGGGACAGTTGGCGCTACGGCGACCGCGCGATCACCTGCATCTTCGGCAACACCGACGAGAAGGCGGGGCTGACCGGCTCGCTGCGCGGCGACCCCACGACCCTCGACACCGGCCAGGTCGTCTTCCTGTCGGCGGCGGGCGCCGTCGACGCCGCGCTGTACGAGGAGCCCGAGGACACCCCCGAGGACGACCTGGCCGGCCACCGGGCCTGGGCCACGCAGGTGCGCGACGTGCTCGGCGAGCAGATCGAGGCACTGCGCGGGCACTCCTGGCCGTCGGACGCGGAGAAGCCCGTCGCCGACCTGGTCGGAGACATGGAGGACGCCCGCGAGGAGTGGGCGCGGGCGAGCGCGGCCACCGACGCGGACTCGTACTCCGCGCACCACGACAAGGCGTATGCGTACGTCGACGGCCCGGCCACCGTCACCGCGCGCAAGGCCCTCGGACTGGCCACCGCCCCGCCGTCGTACGAGGGGCGCGCGGACGCGGACTCCGAAGCGCAGGTGTGACGGCGGCTATAGCGGGGAGAAAGTGCCTGCGTAAAGCCCCCGGGGCCACCATGTCATCACATCGAGTGATTCTCTGGCCTTTGCTTGCACCGCACAACCTACGGTTGCCACGCTGTTGCTGTCTGTACAACCTGATGGGAGCGGCCAGTGACATTCGGTGAGCAGCCGGCGTACCTGCGCGTCGCAGGTGATCTCCGCCAGAAGATCGTCGACGGTCAGCTGCCTCCGCACACCCGTCTCCCGTCGCAGGCGAGAATCCGCCAGGAGTACGGCGTCTCGGACACCGTCGCCCTGGAGGCCCGCAAGGTGCTCATGGCGGAGGGGCTGGTCGAGGGCCGTTCCGGCTCGGGGACGTATGTGCGGGAGCGGCCCGTGCCCCGGCGCATCTCCCGCTCCGGATACCGCCCGAGCGGCGGGGCCACCCCGTTCCGCCAGGAGCAGGCCGACGGTGAGGGGCGCGGCACCTGGGAGTCCAGCAGCGAGCAGGCCGAGGCGAGTGTCGCGGTCGCGGAACGGCTGGGCATCGAGCCGGGCGAGCGGGTGATGTGCACCAAGTACCTCTTCCGCGAGGGCGGTGAGGTGATGATGCTCTCCACGTCCTGGGAGCCCCTCGCCGTGACGGGCCGTACGCCCGTGATGCTGCCGGAGGAGGGCCCGCTCGGCGGCATGGGCGTCGTCGAGCGCATGCGCGCGATCGACGTGATCGTGGACAACGTCGCCGAGGAGGTCGGCGCCCGGCCCGGTCTCGCCGAGGAACTGCTCGTCCTGGGGGGCGTTCCCGGCCATGTGGTCCTGGTCGTCTCACGCACGTTCTATGCCTCCGGCCGCCCGGTCGAGACGGCCGACGTGGTCATTCCGGCCGATCGGTACCGGGTCGCCTACCACCTTCCGGTCAAGTAGCGAACGCTCACATCAGTCCCGGAGCGCACTCCCCGTGCGCCCCGCTCACGCGATCGCCGTGACGGCCGTCACGATCCGGGGCTGTCGACGGCCTGTAGCCGGACGTCGTTTGCGCAGGTCGGCAGCGGCGTCCGAGGTATGTCTCCGGGAGGGTGCGACGAGGTGCCTGGAGGGCGCGTTCCTTGCCGTGCGCCCCCTGTGTTCTGGCTGGTTGCGTACCTCTTTGTGTAAAGGCGTATTCGCTGCGTGAAGGTTAGGCGTAGGGTCGGGCATATGCGCATTGCGGTTTCCTTAGCGGGTGGGGCGCGGCACAGGCCGCGGGTGGGAAGTGGAGGGGCGCGATGAACGACAGCACGATCACTCTTCCCTGGCTCGTGATACGAGAGGACGACAACGGCAACCGCTACCGGGTAGGCCGGTATGCGACCCGGGCCGAGGCCCAGAAGATCGCGGACAGCCTCGACGGCCGCGGTCACAAGCAGCTGTACTGGGTCGAGCGACTCGGGTCGAACGGGGCGGCCGCCGTGCACGACTGACCTCCGGTGCGGATGCGGCCTTCAGCCGGCCCCCGATGCCCGCGGGGTGGTCCCGTAGGCTCCCCGCATGAGTGAGCGGATCGTCGTCGTGGGTGCCGCGCTGGTCGACGACGGGCGGCTGCTGGCCGCCCGGCGCAGTGCGCCCGTCGAGCTGGCCGGGCGCTGGGAGTTGCCCGGCGGCAAGGTCGAGCCGGGCGAGACGGCCGACGTCGCGCTCGTGCGCGAACTGCGTGAAGAACTCGGGGTCGACGCCGAGGCCGGCGAGCGCGTTCCGGGGGAGTGGCCCCTGAGGCCGCCCTACGTCCTGCACGTGTGGGCCGCGCGGTTGCTGCCCGGTTCCGCCGCCCCCAAGCCCCTCCAGGACCACGACGCCCTGCGCTGGCTCGGCCCCGGCGAGATCTGGGACGTGGACTGGCTCGATCAGGACGTGCCCGCCGTACGGCAGGCTCTCGCGCATCTGGGAGGCCTCGGGCCCGGCGCGAACGAAGCGCCCGGCGCGAAGGAAGTACCCGGCAGGAAGGAAGCGCCCGGCGCCTGAGGTGGGCCCGGGGCGTGCGGAGTCGGCCGACTTCCGTACGGGCGCCGCGTACGCCTTTCGTGCCACAGTGCGCTGCCCCGCGCGATACTCCGCCCTGAATATCGGGTATGTGCCAATTAACCCCATGAAACCGGACATGGGTGGGCCCGCAGTCTGGCTGGTGATCGGCGTGATCGACCCCGATGGTGACCGCGCCGAGTGGACCTTCCCGGCCGAGCCGGACGCTGTGCGGACCGCCCGTCAGGCCGTGCGCGGCCAACTCCGAGGCTGGCGCCTCGACAGCCTCACCGACCTCGCGGCCCTGCTGGTCAGCGAGTTGGTCACCAACGCCCTGCGGCACGCCACGGGCCCCATCGGTGTCCGCCTGGTCCGCCCCTCCGAACTGAACGGCGTCCTCCTCGTCGAGGTCTCCGACCCGCTCCCGGACCCGCCCCGCGAGCGCATCCCCCGGCCCGAGGACGAGAGCGGCCGCGGACTGCAACTCGTGGCCTCCTCCTCCCGCCGCTGGGGCACCCGGCCGGGCACCGCGGGCAAGACCGTGTGGTTCGAACTCGCGGTACCGGAGTGAAAAAACGGTGTACGTACCGCCCACCGCTGTAGAGCGACTGGTTCAGGCCAGTGGCGGTTGCGGGTGGACGGGATTCGACGACGTGTCCGCTGGTTAGAAGACTGGAAGTGTTCTCACGGTCCGGACCGAAAACCATCGGGACCGTGCTGTGATCGTGAACACCGTGTTGTGCGGCACCGTAGTGCTGGATACTGCGGGCAGCCGCCCCCGGTGACCGGTGCCGGACGCGGTGAGCTGGAGGGGACGGTTCGCGTGAGCGAGATACCAGCGAAGGCCTCGGAGTCCGAGGACCCGTCGGAGGGAGCGAGGACGAGGGCCGTGGACGGCCTGGCCTCCACCGTGGGGGGTGCGCTCGCGGCCGACGGGGTCCAGACCGGGGACGCCATGTGGCAGAGCAGTCCCCCGGGATCCATCTACGACTACATCAAGGTCGCGTCCTTCTCCATCGGCCCGGACGGTCTCGTCGACCAGTGGAGCCTGCGCGCCGAGCACCTCTTCGGCATCCCGGCCGAACGCGCCGTCGGCATGGACCCCATCGAGGCCTTCATCGACCCGCACCTGCGCGAGCGGGGCATGCGCAAGATGGCCGAGATCCTCGACGGCCGCGAGTGGACCGGCGTGGTGCCCTTCCGGATGCCGAAGGACGCCGAGGGCGAGTGCGGCCGCGAGGGACTGGCCGAGGTGTACGTCATGCCGACGCGCACCGAGGAGGGCGAGAAGGCCGCCGTCTGCATCGTCGTCGACGTCCGCACCCTGCGCAGCATCGAGACCGACCTCGCCGCCTCGCAGGCCATTTTCAGTCAATCCCCGTTCGGATTCCTGCTGATCGACCCCGACCTGCGGGTCCGCCGCGTCAACCAGCGGTTTGCGTCGATCTTCGGCGGTGACGTCGACGACCACCGTGGCAAGGGCGTTCACGACTACCTCCAGCGCGGCGAGGCCGAGCGGGTCGCCGCCACGCTGCGGCGGGTGCTGGAGACCGGCAGTTCCATCACCGACATGCACGTCACCGGTTTCGTGCCGGGTTCCGACGAGCGCCGCCACTGGTCCGTCAACCTCTATCGCGTGCACAGCGGTTCGGGTCGTCCCATCGGGATCGCCTGGCTGGGGATCGACATCACCGCCCGCCGCGCCGCCGCCCGGGAGGCCGCCGCCGCCCGGCGCAATCTGGCCCTGCTGAACGAGGCCGGTGCCCGCATCGGCAACTCGCTCGACCTGGAGACCACGGCCCGTCAGCTCCTCGACGTCGTCGTCCCCGGCTTCTGCGACCTGGCCACCGTCGACCTCTACCAGGGGCTGCTGGCCGGCGACGAGACCCCGCCCGGGCTCGCCGACGGCAGTGCCGAGCTGCGCCGGGTGGCCTTCGCCAGTGCCGTCTCCGACGCGCCCTTCGCCGGTGCCGGTGTGCCCGTCTCGGTCGGCGCCGTCCACCACTATCCGTTCAACTCGTCCTGCGCGGACGCCCTGCGCACGGCCCGGCCGCAGACCGTTCCGCCCGAGGACGGCGGGCTCGTGCAGTCCACGCTCGCCGTGCCGATGGTCGCCCACGACACCGTCGTCGGGCTCGTGCAGTTCGCCCGTACGAAGGGCAGCGAGCCGTTCGGCGAGCGGGACCGCGACCTCGCCGTGGAGCTGGCGGCGCGCGCGGCCGTCTGCATCGACAACGCCCGCCTCTACCGGCGCGAGCACGAACGCGCGTTGATACTGCAACGGTCCCTGCTCCCGCCCGGCGACCCGGAGGCTTCCGGCCTCGACATCGCCTGCCGCTACCTGCCCGGCAATGCCAACACCGGCCGGCCCAGCGAGGTCGGCGGCGACTGGTTCGACGTCATCGAACTCCCCGGGCACCGCACCGCCCTCGTCGTCGGCGACGTCATGGGGCGTGGCCTGCGCGCCGCGGTCGCCATGGGCGAACTCCGCACGGCGGTCCGCACGCTGGCGCAGCTCGACCTCGAACCGGCCGAAGTGCTCTCCCAGCTGGACGAGATCGCCCGCGGCCTCGGCGCCCCCGGCGGCGTCCAGCAGGCGACCAGGGCGGCCCGCCGCCCCCGGGAGGCGGACCTCTCCGAGGTCTACCTGGCCACCTGCGTCTACGCCGTCTACGACTCGGTCACCCGGCGCTGCACCTTCGCCAACGCCGGCCATCTGCCGCCCGTCCTGGTCGAGCCGGGCGAACCGGCGCTGATGCTGGACGTGCCGCCGGGCATGCCGCTCGGCGTCGGCGGCGAACCCTTCGAGGAGGTCGAGGTCGAACTCCCCGAGGGTGCCCTGCTCGCGCTCTACACGGATGGCCTGGTCGAAAGCCGCGACCACCCCCTGGACGAGGGCCTCCAGGCCTTCGTCAGCGCCCTGTCCGACCCGGCCCAGCCGCTGGAGGACGTCTGCGACCACGTCCTCAACACCCTCGACACCCATCACGGCGAGGACGACATCGCGTTGCTGATGGCACGTGTACAGGGCCTGCCCACCGAGTCCGTCGGTGACTGGACCCTGCCGCGCGAGCCCCGCAGCGTGGGCCGGGCCCGCGAGTACGCGCGTGCCCAACTGCTCAGCTGGGACATGGAACCCCTGGTCGACACCACGGAGCTCCTGGTCAGCGAACTGGTCACCAATGCCCTGCGGTACGGCGAGGGAGAGATCCGCCTCCGTCTCCTGCTCGACCGCACGCTGGTCTGCGAGGTGTGGGACTCCGGCCTGGTCCAGCCCCGCCGCCGCCGCGCCCGCGACACGGACGAGGGCGGCCGCGGCCTCCAGCTGGTCGGCCTCCTCAGCGCCGCGTGGGGCTCCCGCCGCACCCCCCGGGGCAAGACGGTCTGGTTCGAACTCCCGCTACCGGGCGGCGAAACGACCCTGACGGACCCGGCGGAGGCGCTGCTGAGCCTGTTCTGAGCGCGGTCGGCGGCCGCGTGCGACCGCCAGGAGCCCAGCCGACCGCAACCGAACGTTCGTGCTGATCGTCATCCCCGGCAACACCGATCGCACCACCGGGGGAGACGGCATGGACGGCACGGAGCACACGGAGGACACGGAGCACACGGAGGACACGACTCCCAAGAGGGGCCGCCGGCGCTGGGTCAGACGTACGGCGATCGCCCTGCCGCTGGTTCTGCTGCTCCCGCTCCTGGCCGCCCTGACAGCTCTCCGCGTCAACTACGCGGGCGATCCGGCGGACGGCACGTACACCAGGAACCGCGACGCCCTCTGGCTCGGCCACGCCTGGGTGGACGGCCGTAAGAAGGACGCCGACGTCGCCGCACTCGCCCGCCGCCTGCGCGGGACCGGCATCCGTGACCTGTACGTCCACTCGGGCCCGCTGGAACACGACGGCACGCTCCCCAAGTCGGTTTACCCGAAGGCCCGCTGGTTCATCGACGCCGTACACGAGGAACTCCCCGGCATCCGTGTCCAGGCCTTCCTCGGAGACGTCCTGGCCACCGAGACCCCCGACGGCATGCGCCTGGAGAAGCCCGGGACCCGGGCCGCGGTCGTCCGCTCCGCCCGCCAGGTCCTGGACACCGGCTACGAGGGCATCCACCTCGACCTGGAGCCCATGCACTCCGGCGACCGGAACTACCTCACCCTTCTCGACGCCCTGCGCCGCGAGACCCGCTCCCGGGACGCGCAACTCTCCGTCGCCGCACACCAGATCGACCCGCTCCCAGCCCTCCATACCGTGTTCGGTTTCTTCACCGACCACCCCAAGTGGTGGTCGCAGGAGTTCTTCGGCCAGGTCGCCCGCCGCGTCGACCAGATCGCCGTGATGTCGTACGACACCGCACAGCCCCTGGAGAGCACCTACGGGGGTTACGTCGCCCAGCAGACCTCGCTCGCCCTGGAAGTCACCCCGCCCACCACCGACCTGCTGATGGGCCTGCCCTTCTACTGGGAGAGCAACTTCGACCACTGGGGCCACGCCGAGACCGTCCCCGCCGCCGTGCGTGGCGTCCGACTCGGCCTGTCCCGTACGGATGCGGACCGGGCCAACTTCGGCGTCGCGCTGTACATCGACTTCGCCGCGACGGAGGCGGACTGGCGGTCCTACAAGGAAGACTGGGTGCCGTGACCTGAAGAGCGCCTCCTGATCTTCGAGCCCAGCCACACCAGCGGGTCGTACTTGCGGTCGACCGCCCGTTCCTTCAGGGGGATCAGCGCATTGTCCGTGATCTTGATGCCCTCGGGGCAGACCTCCGTACAGCACTTGGTGATGTTGCAGTAGCCCAGGCCGTGTTCGTCCTGGGCGGTGGTCTTGCGGTCCAGGCCCGACTCCGCCGCCGCGTCCAGCGGATGCATGTCCAGCTCCGCCACCCGCATCAGGAACCGGGGACCCGCGAACGCCTGCTTGTTCTCCTCGTGGTCACGCACCACATGGCAGGTGTCCTGGCACAGGAAGCACTCGATGCACTTGCGGAACTCCTGCGAGCGGTCCACGTCCTCCTGCATCATGCGGTACTCGCCGGGAGCCACACCGGCCGGCGGCACGAAGGCCGGGACCTCCCTGGCCTTGGCGTAGTTGAAGCCGACGTCGGTGACCAGGTCGCGGACGACCGGGAACGCCCGCAGCGGCGTCACCGTGACCGTCTCCTCCCGGTCGAACACCGACATGCGCGTCATGCACATCAGCCGCGGCCGGCCGTTGATCTCCGCCGAGCAGGAACCGCACTTGCCCGCCTTGCAGTTCCAGCGCACGGCGAGATCGGGGGCCTGGGTGGCCTGGATGCGGTGGATGATGTCGAGCACCACCTCGCCGTCGTTGACCTCGACCTCGAAATCCTCCAGGCCGCCGCCGCTCACATCGCCCCGCCACACCTTGAAGCGGGCCTCGTAGCTGCTCACTCGAAGAGCTCCTCTTCGGCCAGGTACTTGACCAGCTCCTCCTTGTCGAAGAGGGCGAGCAGGTCCGCACGGACGGGTTCGGTGGTCTCACGGGTGAGGGTGATCTGGCCACGGACCGGGTCCGTCGCCGCCAGCCCGCCCGTCGGGTCGGTGAGGGCGCACAGCAGGTTGACCGGGCGCCACTTGCGGTCCATCGCCGGATGGTCCTCGCGGGTGTGCCCGCCGCGCGACTCGGTGCGCTCCAGCGCGGCACGCGCCACGCACTCGCTGACCAGCAGCATGTTCCTGAGATCCAGGGCGAGGTGCCAGCCCGGGTTGAACTGCCGGTGCCCCTCGACCCCGGCCCGCCGCGCCCGTACCCGCAGCTCGGCCAGCTTCTCCAGGGCCTGTTTCATCTCCGGCTCGCGGCGGATGATGCCGACCAGGTCGTTCATCGTCCGCTGAAGTTCCTGGTGCAGCGTGTACGGGTTCTCCGGCGGGCCGCCCGCCGGTTCCTCGATCTCCGCCTCGGCCGAGAAGGGCCGCAGCGCCTCCGCGGCGGCGGAGTCGATCTGGACGTCGTCCACGACGGGGCGTGCCCCGGCCGCTCCCGCCGCGTACTCGGCCGCGTGCCAGCCCGCCCGGTGCCCGAAGACCAGCAGGTCGGAGAGGGAGTTGCCGCCGAGCCGGTTGGAGCCGTGCATGCCGCCGGCCACCTCACCGGCCGCGAACAGGCCCGGCACCCCGCGCGCCGCCGCCGTGTCGGAGTCGACCGCGACCCCGCCCATCACGTAGTGACAGGTCGGCCCGACCTCCATCGCCTCCGCGGTGATGTCGACGTCGGCCAGCTCCTTGAACTGGTGGTACATCGAGGGCAGCCGGCGCTTGATGACCTCGGCGGGCATACGCGTCGACACGTCCAGGAAGACGCCTCCGTGCGGGGAGCCGCGCCCCTCCTTCACCTCGGCGTTGATCGCCCGCGCCACCTCGTCGCGGGGGAGCAGCTCGGGCGGGCGCCGGTTGCGGTCCGGGTCGTCGTACCAGCGGTCGGCCTCGTCCTCCGTCTGCGCGTACTTGTCCTTGAAGACGTCGGGGATGTAGTCGAACATGAACCGCTTGCCGTCGGAGTTGCGCAGCACACCGCCGTCGCCGCGCACCGACTCGGTGACGAGGATGCCCTTCACCGACGGCGGCCAGACCATGCCGGTCGGGTGGAACTGCACGAACTCCATGTTCAGCAGGGGAGCGCCCGCGAGGAGGGCCAGCGCGTGGCCGTCCCCCGTGTACTCCCACGAGTTCGACGTCACCTTGAAGGACTTGCCGATACCGCCCGTCGCGATCACCACGGCGGGCGCCTCCAGGACGAAGAAGCGACCCGACTCGCGCTCGTAGGCGAAGACGCCGGAGACCCGGGGGTCCGCGGCGGAGCCGCTGTCGGACACAGTCTTCAGTACCCGGGTGACCGTGCACTCCTGGAAGACCTTCAGCCGCGACTCGTAGTCGCCGGTCTCCTTGAAGTCCTCCTGCTGGAGGGAGACGATCTTCTGCTGGAGGGTGCGGATCAGCTCCAGGCCGGTGCGGTCGCCGACGTGGGCGAGACGCGGGTACTCATGGCCGCCGAAGTTGCGCTGGGAGATCCGGCCGTCCTCGGTGCGGTCGAACAGCGCCCCCCAGGTCTCCAGCTCCCACACCCGCTGCGGCGCCTCCTGGGCGTGCAGCTCGACCATCCGCCACTGATTGAGGAACTTGCCGCCGCGCATGGTGTCGCGGAAGTGGACCTGCCAGGTGTCCTTCTCGTTGACGTTGGCCATCGCCGCGGCGATGCCGCCCTCGGCCATCACCGTGTGCGCCTTGCCGAACAGCGACTTGCAGATCACGGCCGTACGGGCGCCCCGCTCGCGGGCCTCGATGGCGGCGCGCAGACCCGCGCCGCCCGCGCCCACCACGACGACGTCCCACTCCTGCCGGTCGACCACGGACATCAGAACGCTCCACTCATCAGAAGAACCGCGGATCGTCGAAGGCGCCGGACGCGATCAGGTAGACGTAGAAGTCGGCGAGCGCCACGCTCACCAGCGACGCCCAGGCGAGCTGCATGTGCCGGGCGTTGAGCTTCCCCGCCCACTGCCACATCCGATAGCGCACGGGATGCTTGGAGAAGTGCTTCAGCTTGCCGCCGACGATGTGCCGGCAGGAGTGGCAGGAGATCGTGTACGCCCAGATCAGCACGATGTTGACCAGGAACACGAGGGTGCCGAGGCCCATGTGGCCCCACGCGTAGTGCTCGTCGCGGAAGGCCAGCACGGTGTCGTACGTGAGGATCCCGGCGACGAGGAGCGCGGCGTAGAAGAAGTAGCGGTGGATGTTCTGCAGGATCAGCGGGAAGCGGGTCTCACCGGTGTACTTCTTGTGCGGCTCGGCCACCGCGCACGCGGGCGGGGACGCCCAGAAGCCCCGGTAGTACGCCTTGCGGTAGTAGTAGCAGGTCAGGCGGAAGCCCAGCGGGAAGATCAGGATGATGATGGCGGGGGAGATACCCCACCAGCCACCGAAGATCTCCCAGTTCGGGCCGCCCCTCATCGTCTCGCAGTTCTCCGCCAGGCACGGGGAGTAGAAGGGCGAGACGTACGGCGCCGCGTAGTAGTCGGCGTTGGCGAAGGCCCGCCAGGTCGAGTAGACGATGAAGGCCAGCAGGCCGGCGGCCGTGCAGGCCGGAGCCAGCCACCACCGGTCGGTACGCAGGTGCGGGGCGTCGATCGCGGCGCGCGTACCTGCCCGTACGCCGCCGCCTCTCTGTGCGGGTTCTGTGGCAGGGGGTTCCGTACCAGTGGCCACTTGACGACTCCGGTCGGGTTCGGGGGAGGTGCCGGTCGCTCGACTCCTCCCCGGTCAGGGAGCGCGCCGGTCCCGGGCGCCGAGACCCTCGTCGTCCGAGTCACGCCACAGGGCGGAGTCGTACGGCGTGTCCGAGATCGTGACGAGCTCGGGGCGCTTCTGTGCGGCGGGTGCGGCGGCGTCGCGCAGCAGGGCGACGCTTTCGCGCAGATGGTTGGCGTCGGCGCGGACGCGGCGCATCTCCAGGCCGCCGGTGCCGAGCTGCTTCTCCAGGCGTCCCAGCGACCGGAACAGATCGTCGAGACTGCGCTGGACTGACGTCAGTTCGTCGTGAACGGACATGACTTGCCCTCACTTCCGCAGGTCCTTCGAGGCCCAAGGTGGCAACGTTCATGCGCCTGCGAGTGTTGCGCGTCACACCTTGTGCTGTGAAGGGGATGTGCATCGATTGGCCGAGGCGTATGGGTGCACCGCCCGGTGCGTTGCGCCGGTCGGGTGACTTCCCGCCTGTGGCCGCCGTGTCGCCCTGTGTTGCCGAACCCTTTCCTCTTCAGTGGCGGCATACATCAGATGAACGCCAAATACCGCCAAAAGTGATCGTAACGCCCGCGGCTTCCCGGAGGTAGCACAGATGTCCCAGCACGGCGTCGGCCCGCGTGCGGTCTCGCGCTCGGTCGCCTTCCTCACCGCGGGAGTGCTCGCGGTGCCCGCGCTCGCCGGATGTAGCTCCGAGGACCCGGCCGGCAAGCCGCTCGCCGCCCCCGACATCCAGCCCGCCGCCCGCGACCGGATCGCCGACGGCGGCACCCTGCGCTGGGCCGTGGACTCCGTGCCCGACACCCTGAACACGTTCCAGTCCGACGCCGACGCCACCACCACCCGTGTCGCCCAGGCCGTCCTGCCGTCGATGTTCCGGATGAACGCCGAGGGCCGCCCCGAGCGCAACCCCGACTACCTGGAGTCCGCCGAGGTCGTCGAGACCGAGCCCAAGCAGGTCGTCCTGTACAAGCTCAACCAGCAGGCCGTCTGGAGCGACGGCCGGGAGATCGGCGCCGCCGACTTCGCCGCCCAGTGGCGCGCCCTGTCCGGCAAGGACACCGCCTACTGGACCGCCCGCAACGCCGGCTACGACCGCATCCAGAAGATCGAGCGCGGCGACAACGCCCTGGAGGTCAGGGTCACCTTCAGCCGCCCCTACGCCGACTGGCGGTCGCTGTTCTCGCCCCTGTACCCGAAGGACGTCATGGGCACCCCGGACGCCTTCAACGACGGGGCGCGCAAGAAGCTCAAGGTCACCGCCGGTCCCTTCACCGTGAAGAAGGTCGACCGCAAGGACGACGAGATCACCCTCGCGCGCAACGCGCGCTGGTGGGGTCAGCCGGCCAAGCTCTCCGAGATCGTGCTGCGCACGGTCCCGCGCGACAAGCGGGCCGACGAACTGGCCGCCGGCACCCTCGACCTGGCCGAGATCGACCCCACCGCGGCCCGCCGTATCACCGTCACCGCTCAGCCCCGCAGCTCCGGCAGCCCGCTGATGGGCTCCAGCGCCTCCCCCTCCGCCGCGGAGGGGGAGAAGGGCTCCGACGAGAAGACCGCCTCCGGCAAGAACAAGAAGCTGAGCAAGGCGGCCGCACGGTATGCCCGGCAACAGCAGGCCCTGCGCGGCTTCGAGGTGCGCAAGTCCCTGGAGCCCGCCTACACCCAGCTCGCCCTGAACGGCGCCGAGGGCCCGCTCGCCGACGAGCGCGTCCGCAGGGCCGTCGCCCGCGCCCTGGACCGCAAGGAACTGGTCGCCACCGTCCTCAAGCCGCTCGGCCTGCCCGCCGTCCCGGTCGGCAGCCACCTCGCCCTGTCCGGCCAGGCCGCCTACGCCGACAACAGCGGCGCCCTCGGCGACCAGGACACCAAGGAGGCCCAGGCCCTGCTCGCGGATGCCGGATGGGTACGGGGCGGCCCCGTCAAGGAGGAGAAGAAGAAGGGGGAGAAGGCGGCCGGCGCCGAGGGCAAGAAGGCCGGCAAGTCCTCCGACGAGGAGTCGGACGGCGACGACGGCACGTACATCGTCGGCAAGGGCGACAGCGGCGAGGACAACAAGGCACACCGGCGCCACGACCCGGCCGGCCACCCCGACCAGGACGGCAAGCAGTACAAGCAGCCGCACCAGGGCGGCGCCCCCGGCGCGTACGCCCCCGAGGGCACCGCCGCCCCGGCCGGCCGTGAGGCCGCCCCGCTCGCCAAGAACGGCAAGGCCCTCACGCTCCGCTTCGTCCTGCCCTCCGGGCCCGGCTCCCAGACGCTGCGCACGGTCGCCGACCGCATCTCCCGCATGCTGGAGCACGTCGGCATCGGCACGGAGATCTCCAAGGTCTCCGACGAGTCCTACTTCAAGGACCACATCGCGTCCGGCCAGTACGACCTCGCCCTGTACTCCTGGCCCACCACCGCCTTCCCCGCCACCGACGCCCGTCCCGTCTACGCCAAGCCGGTCCCGGCCGCCGACGGCTCGCTGAACATCGAGCAGAACTACACCCGCGTCGGCACCGACCAGGTCGACCAGCTCTTCGACGCGGCCGTGGCCACCCTCGACGAGGGCGAGTCCCGCTCCCTGATCCGCAAGGCCGACTCCAGGATCTGGGCCGCGGCCGGCTCGATCCCCCTCTACCAGCGCCCCCAGCTCATCGCGGCCCGCAAGAACCTGGTGAACACCGGCGCCTTCGGCCTCGGCACACCGGCCTTCGAGGACATGGGCTTCCTGAAGAAGGGCATGAAGCCGGCCGGAGGCCCGTCGGGCACTCCCAGCCCGTCCGGCGATTGAGGACGAGGCCGTTCAGGCCGGAGCGGGGGTCCGGGGGCGGCAGCCCCCAGCGACCCGCCGAGCACCGCCGAGTACCTCAGAAGCATGCCTGACCTGCACCGACGCATCCCGGCTAACCCCAGCGGCAGCGGACCCGTACCATGGGGTGAGGCCGTGGCATGTTGAGCCCGGCAGGGCCCGCGCACCAGTGACGTACGCGCAGGGCATTCCTCACCACTCCGGGAGTACGCCTCAATATGGCCACGCGCCACGACATCCGCAACGTCGCCATCGTCGCCCACGTCGACCACGGCAAGACCACCATCGTCGACGGCATGCTGAAGCAGGCCGGCGCCTTCGCCGCGCACCAGCTCGACTCGGTCGACGACCGCATGATGGACTCGAACGACCTGGAGCGTGAGAAGGGCATCACGATCCTGGCCAAGAACACGGCGGTGAAGTACCACCCGAAGGACGGGGGGGACGTCATCACCATCAACATCATCGACACCCCCGGCCACGCCGACTTCGGCGGTGAGGTCGAGCGCGGTCTGTCGATGGTCGACGGTGTCGTCCTGCTCGTGGACGCCTCCGAGGGCCCGCTCCCGCAGACCCGCTTCGTGCTGCGCAAGGCCCTCCAGCAGCGCCTGCCCGTCATCCTGTGTATCAACAAGACGGACCGCCCGGACTCCCGGATCGACGAGGTCGTCAACGAGACCTACGACCTCTTCCTCGACCTGGACGCCGACGAGGAGCAGATCGAGTTCCCGATCGTCTACGCCTGCGGCCGCGACGGCATCGCCTCGCTGACCAAGCCGGACAACGGCACGGTCCCGTCCGACTCCACCAGCCTGGAGCCGTTCTTCTCCACCATCCTGGAGCACATCCCGGCCCCGACCTACGACGAGGCCGCCCCGCTCCAGGCGCACGTCACCAACCTGGACGCCGACAACTTCCTCGGCCGTATCGCGCTGCTCCGCGTCGAGCAGGGCGAGCTGCGCAAGGGTCAGACGGTCGCGTGGATGAAGCGCGACGGATCCGTCAGCAACGTCCGCATCTCCGAGCTGATGATGACCGAGGCGCTCACCCGCAAGCCGGCCGAGATGGCCGGCCCCGGTGACATCTGCGCCGTCGCCGGTATCCCGGACATCATGATCGGCGAGACGCTGGCCGACCCGGAGAACCCGGTCGCGCTGCCGCTGATCACGGTCGACGAGCCCGCGATCTCCATGGTCATCGGCACCAACACCTCCCCGCTGGTCGGCCGCGGCGCCACCGGCAAGGGCGCCGACAACAAGGCGGCCGTCAAGGACCGCAAGGTCACCGCCCGCCAGGTCAAGGACCGCCTCGACCGCGAGCTGATCGGTAACGTCAGCCTCCGCGTGCTCGACACCGAGCGGCCGGACGCCTGGGAGGTGCAGGGCCGCGGTGAGCTGGCGCTGGCCATCCTGGTCGAGACGATGCGCCGGGAAGGCTTCGAGCTGACCATCGGCAAGCCGCAGGTCGTCACCAAGGAGGTCGACGGCAAGACCTACGAGCCCGTCGAGCGCATGACGATCGACGTGCCCGAGGAGCACATGGGCGCCGTCACGCAGCTCATGGGCGTCCGCAAGGGCCGCATGGACAACATGTCCAACCACGGCTCCGGCTGGGTCCGCATGGAGTTCGTCGTGCCCTCCCGCGGTCTCATCGGCTTCCGCACGGAGTTCCTGACCCAGACCCGTGGCACGGGCATCGGCCACTCCATCCACGAGGGCTTCGAGCCCTGGTTCGGCACCCTCCAGACCCGTAACAACGGCTCCCTGGTCGCCGACCGCGCCGGTGCGGTCACCGCGTTCGCGATGACCAACCTCCAGGAGCGCGGCGTGCTGTTCGTCGAGCCGGGCACCGAGGTGTACGAGGGCATGATCGTCGGCGAGAACTCCCGCGCCGACGACATGGACGTCAACATCACCAAGGAGAAGAAGCTCACCAACATGCGGTCCTCGACGGCCGATGTGACCGAGTCGATCGTCCCGCCGCGCAAGCTGTCGCTGGAGCAGTCCCTGGAGTTCTGCCGCGACGACGAGTGCGTGGAGGTCACCCCGGAGGCCGTGCGCATCCGCAAGGTGAACCTGGACGCCCGCGAGCGCGCCCGCGCCGCGAGCCGCGCCAAGCACGGCTGACGCCCACCACGACGACACCGGGCACCCCGCGCGGCGGGGTGCCCGGTGTCGTGTTGAGCAGAGGAAACGCCGAGGGCAGGGGTAGGGAAAACCCTCGATTTGCCCGGGACCGGCGTCCGGAACGCCCTGTCCCCACTACGCTTCTGCGGAAGCGCCCCGCCACCCCGGCTCCGGGGTTCGCGCAACGGCCTTGAAACACAGGCTTCTTGAGCGCGCGACACGCATCGAGGGCCCCTTGCACGGGAACCTGCCCCGTCGCAAACGGTTTATCTCACTCTCGCGTCCGGAATGCGGACAGTCACCACCGATAGATGTGTAACAAGTCCGTTTCGCAGGGATCTTTCACCAAACCCTTTGTCCGGATTTTGGAAGATGTAGGCGAGAGCTGTGATCGAACCGAGACCTCGAGAGTGTGGTTCGCTCCTGGCGTTTGGCAGATAGTTAGGCGCGTAGAGCTCGGATGAACGGGTCATGCGCTGGAGGCGGCGCCGACTCACGAGCGCGGGGGCACCTGACGAAATCCGGCACCGGCGACGGGCGGTGGCGGTGATCTGTCCTGTGCTCCCTTCGCGGTGAACCAATGACTTCATAGGAGGAACCCATGCGCGGTGCCAAGAGCGCCAAGTGGGTCGCGGGGGCGATAGTCGTCGCCCTGGCCGCCACCGCCTGCGGCGGCGGCGACGACAGCGCCGGCGACGACATGAACAAGGGGAAGGCCGACCCGAACGGCATCGTCACTGCGCAGCTGAGCGAGCCTCAGAACCCGCTGCAGCCGGCCAACGCCAAGGAGAGCCAGGGCAGCCGTGTCCTGCGCACGATCTTCGCGGGTCTGGTCGACTACGAGCCCGGCACCGGCAAGCTCGAGTACGTCAACGCCGAGTCGGTCACGCCGAACGACGACTCGTCCGAGTGGACCGTCAAGCTCAAGCCGGGCTGGAAGTTCCACGACGGCACCCCGGTCACCGCCAAGTCCTACGTGGACTCCTGGAACTGGTCGGCCAACATCAAGAACAACCAGACCAACTCCAGCTGGTTCGCCGACATCGTGGGCTTCGACCAGGTGCACCCGGAGAAGGGTGCCCCGAAGTCCGACAAGATGTCGGGCCTGAAGGTCGTCGACGACAACACCTTCACCATCAAGCTGACGCAGCCGGTCTCGTACTTCGCGTACAAGCTGGGCTACGACGTGTGGGCCCCGCTGCCCGAGGCCTTCTTCAAGGACCCGAAGGGCTTCGGCCAGAAGCCGATCGGCAACGGCCCGTACAAGTTCGTCTCCTGGGAGCACAACAAGCTCATCAAGGTCCGCAAGTTCGCGGACTACCAGGGCCCGAACAAGGCCAAGAACGGCGGCATCGACTTCAAGAACTACACGACCGCCGACGCCGCGTACTCCGACCTGCGCTCCAACAACGTGGACTGGATCGAGCAGGTCCCGACCACCGCGCTGACGAACTACAAGTCGGACCTCGGCGACCGCGCCATCGACCAGCCGTACTCGGCCGTCCAGTCGATCGTCCCGGCGTTCTACACCAAGCAGTTCAAGGACATCGACCCCAAGGTCATCCAGGGTCTGTCCATGGCGATCGACCGCCAGACGATCACCAAGACCGTCCTCCAGAGCACGCGTACCCCGGCCGACTCCTACGTCGCCCCGGGCGTCCTCGGCTACAAGAAGGGCGCGCTCGGCGACATCGTCAAGTTCGACCCGGCCCAGGCCAAGAAGCTCGTCCAGGAGGGCGGCGGCGTCCCGGGCAACAAGATCCAGATCCAGTACAACGCCGACCAGGACCACAAGCCGTGGGTCGACGCGGTCTGCAACTCGATCCGCAAGGCCACCGGCGTGGAGTGCACCGGCGACCCGAAGCCGACCTTCCAGGCCGACCTCGACGCCCGTGACAAGGACCAGGTCAAGTCCATGTACCGCGGTGGCTGGGTGCTCGACTACCCGGTCAACTCGAACTTCATGCGCGACCTGTACGGCACCACGTCGGCCGGTAACACCAGCGGTTACTCCAACAAGGAGTTCGACAAGCTGAGCTCCGAGGCGGACAAGGCCGGCTCGATCGACGAGACGGTGGCCAAGTACCAGGAGGCGGAGCAGCTCCTCGCCAAGGACATGCCGGCCATCCCGCTCTGGTTCTACAAGGTCAACAGCGGTCAGTCGGTCAACATCCTGGGCAAGATCAAGTACGGCCAGGACGGTGACCCGATCTTCGACCAGATCCAGGTCAAGCAGAAGTAACAAGACGACCGCAGGCCGGTGCCGCCCCTCCCGGAAAAGGGGAGCGGCGGCACCGGTCCGTAGGCACAGGCCTCCACCTCACCCCCCGACCTGCGGTAGAGATGAGTGCGCAGGCCTCGCCGACCCCTCACGGCATGGAGGCGCAAGATGGGGCGCTACGCCGCCAGGCGACTGCTCCAGATGATCCCGATCTTCATCGGGACAACTCTGTTGATCTTCCTGATGGTCCACATCCTGCCGGGCGACCCGGTCCGGGCCATCTACGGGGACAAGGCTCCCGATCCCGCACAGATCGCGCAGATCAAGCGCGAGTACGGCTTCGACAAGCCCGTCCTCGAGCAGTACGTCCACTACATGTGGAATCTCCTCCAGGGAGACTTCGGCAAGAACCTCGCGGGCCGTCCGGTCACCGAGCTCATGTCCGAGGCCTTCCCGGTGACACTGCGGCTGACGCTGCTGGCCATCACCATCGAGATCATCATCGGTGTCGGCCTCGGCGCGTGGGCCGGTCTGCGGGCCGGCAAGGCCGCGGACACCGGTGTCCTGGTCTTCACGCTGACCGTGATCTCCATCCCGGTCTTCGTCCTCGGCTTCATCGCCCGGTTCATCTTCGCGGACGAACTCGGCTGGCTACCGCCCAACGTCCAGGACTCCACGGACTTCTCACAGTTGTTCCTGCCGGCCTTCGTCCTCGCCATGCTGTCCATGGCGTACGTGGCCCGGCTGACCCGGACGACCTTCGCCGAGAACCTGCGGGCCGACTACATGCGCACCGCGCTCGCCAAGGGCCTGCCCCGGCGCCGCATCATCGGTGTCCACCTGCTGCGCAACTCGCTGATCCCGGTGGTGACCTTCATCGGCACCGACGTCGGCGGCTTCATCGGCGGCGCGGTCATCACCGAGGGCATCTTCAACATCCAGGGTGTCGGCAACCTCCTCTACAGGGCGATCCAGACGAGCGAGGGCTCGACGGTCACGGGTGTGGTGACGGTCCTCGTCCTCGTCATCCTCCTGATCAACCTGCTCATCGACCTGCTGTACGCGGTCCTGGACCCGAGGATCCGGTATGCCTGACGTGACCAAGGCCGAGACCACCGACTCCGCCCGGGTGGACGCCGTGGCCCCGCCGGCCGTCGACGCGCCCGAGAAGGGGAGCGGCAAGAAGAGCGAGAAGGCCCGCTCGCTGTGGGGTGACGCCTGGTACGACCTCAGGCACCGTCCCATGTTCTGGGTCTCCTCGGTGCTGCTGGTCCTGCTGGTGGTGATCGCCGTCTTCCCCGGCTGGTTCACCAGCGCCGACCCGCGTGACGGCGACCTCGTCCACCACTACCTGGGCCAGCCCCAGCTGGGCCACTTCTTCCAGCCCGACTGGTTCGGCTACGACCAGCAGGGCCGCTCCATCTATTCGCGTGTCATCCACGGCACCCGCGCCTCGATCCTCGTCGGCGTCTTCGTGACCGCGGCGGTCACGCTGCTCGGCGGTCTGCTGGGCATGCTGGCGGGCTACTTCGGCGGCTGGGTCGACTCGGTGATCTCCCGGATCGTCGACATCTTCTTCGGTCTGCCGTTCCTGCTCGGCACCATGGTCGTCCTGAACGCCTTCGCCGAGCGCAAGGTGTACGTGGTCATCCTGGCCCTGGCCTGCCTGGGCTGGACCTCGATCGCCCGCGTCACGCGCAGCTCCGTCATCACGGCCAAGCAGGCCGACTACGTGACGGCGGCCCGCGCGCTCGGCGCCGGCACCACGCGGATCCTGTTCCGGCACGTGATGCCGAACGCCGTCGCGCCGACCATCGTCGTGGCCACGATCGCCCTCGGCGGTTACATCTCGGCGGAGGCGACGCTGTCGTTCCTCGGCCTCGGCCTCAGCGACCCGACGATCTCGTGGGGCATCGACATCTCCGAGGGCAGCAAGGTGATCCGGGACAACCCGCACGCGCTGCTGTTCCCGGCGGGCATGCTCAGCCTCACGGTCTTCGCGTTCATCATGCTCGGCGACGCGGTGCGCGACGCCCTTGACCCGAAGCTGCGCTGAGGAGGGCGTACGTGACCACCATCGACAAGACCCGGAACGTCCCCGAGCCGCGCGGCGCGGCCGAGGGTGACGTCCCCCTGCTCGAAGTGCGCGACCTGCACGTCGAGTTCCACACCCGTGACGGCGTGGCCAAGGCCGTCAACGGCGTCAACTACACCGTGCGGTCGGGCGAGACCCTCGCCGTGCTGGGCGAGTCCGGCTCCGGCAAGTCCGTGACCGCGCAGGCGATCATGGGCATCCTCGACATGCCGCCCGGGCGGATCCCCCAGGGCCAGATCCTGTACCGGGGCGAGGACATGCTCACCATGTCCGGCGACGCCCGGCGCAAGATCCGGGGCAGCAAGATCGCGATGATCTTCCAGGACGCGCTCTCCGCGCTGAACCCGGTGCTGTCCGTCGGCTACCAGCTCGGCGAGATGTTCCGCGTCCACCAGGGCCTGAGCAAGAAGGAAGCCAAGGCCAAGGCCATCGAGCTGATGGACCGCGTGAAGATCCCGGCCGCGAAGGAGCGCGTCGGCGACTACCCGCACCAGTTCTCCGGCGGTATGCGCCAGCGCATCATGATCGCGATGGCGCTCGCCCTGGAGCCGGACCTGATCATCGCCGACGAGCCGACCACGGCCCTCGACGTGACGGTCCAGGCACAGGTCATGGACCTGCTCGCGGATCTGCAGCGCGAGTACAACATGGGCCTGATCCTGATCACCCACGACCTCGGCGTCGTCGCCGACGTCGCGGACAAGATCGCGGTGATGTACGCGGGCCGGATCGTGGAGACCGCGCCGGTGCACGAGCTGTACAAGCGGCCGGCACACCCCTACACCAAGGGACTGCTCGAGTCGATCCCGCGCCTGGACCAGAAGGGCCACGAGCTCTACGCGATCAAGGGCCTGCCGCCCAACCTCACGCGCATCCCCTCCGGCTGCGCCTTCAACCCGCGCTGCCCGCAGGCCCAGGACATCTGCCGTACGGACGTCCCGCCGCTGCACCCGGTCACCGAGCGGGACGGCGGCGAGCTGGCCGGCCGCGGCAGCGCGTGCCACTTCTGGAAGGAGACGATCCATGGCTGACCTGGAGAAGACGGACGAGTCCATGGACGCCACCCCCAACGTCACCGAGGTCGAGACGGTGGAGGCCGCCACCGACGAGGAGGCCGTCGCCGCCATCGAGGCGCCGGTCGAGCGCGGTGAGCCGATCCTTCAGGTGCGCAACCTGGTCAAGCACTTCCCGCTGACCCAGGGCATCCTGTTCAAGCGTCAGATCGGCGCGGTCAAGGCCGTGGACGGGGTCTCCTTCGACCTCTACCAGGGCGAGACCCTCGGCATCGTGGGCGAGTCCGGCTGTGGCAAGTCCACCGTCGCCAAGCTGCTGATGATGCTGGAGAAGGCGACCGCGGGCGAGATCTTCTACAAGGGCCAGGACATCACCAAGCTGTCCGGGCGTGCGCTGAAGGCGGTCCGGCGGAACATCCAGATGGTGTTCCAGGACCCCTACACCTCGCTCAACCCCCGTATGACGGTGGGCGACATCATCGGGGAGACCTTCGAGATCCACCCCGAGGTGGCCCCGAAGGGCGACCGCCGCCGCAAGGTCCAGGACCTGCTGGACGTGGTCGGCCTCAACCCCGAGTACATCAACCGCTACCCGCACCAGTTCTCGGGCGGTCAGCGCCAGCGCATCGGCATCGCCCGGGGCCTCGCACTCAACCCCGAGATCATCATCTGCGACGAGCCGGTCTCCGCACTGGACGTGTCCGTCCAGGCGCAGGTCATCAACCTGATGGAGAAGCTCCAGGACGAGTTCAACCTCTCCTACCTCTTCATCGCGCACGACCTGTCGATCGTCCGGCACATCTCGGACCGGGTCGGGGTCATGTACCTCGGCAAGATGGCCGAGATCGGCACGGACACGGAGATCTACGACCACCCGACGCACCCCTACACCCAGGCGCTGCTGTCGGCGGTCCCGGTCCCCGACCCGGAGTCCCGCGAGGGCCGCGAGCGCATCATCCTCACCGGCGACGTCCCGTCCCCGGCCAACCCGCCCTCGGGCTGCCGCTTCCGCACCCGCTGCTGGAAGGCCCAGGACAAGTGCGCCCAGGAAACCCCCCTCCTGGCCATCCCGGAGCGCTTCCAGGCCTCCGACACCCCGGCGGCCCACGAGTCGGCCTGCCACTTCGCGGAGGAGAAGGACGTGGTCCACGCGGCCTGACCCACGAGGTCGCGCAGCTGCACAAACCCGCGCGAACTGCGTTAACACGCAGGCAACTTCGCCGACCCGGTCCCGATATACGGACGCGTCAGGCTGGTCAGCGTACGGCCGTGCGGGTGCCGTAAGCGGGCCGGGGCGCATCATGCGCCCCGGCCCGTTGCCGTGCTCAGGCGGGACGGCTGATGCCCAGCGAGCGCTTCAGGAAGTCGACCTGGAGGAGCAGCAGGTTCTCCGCGACCTGTTCCTGCGGGGTGATGTGGGTGACCCCGGACAGCGGCAGGACCTCGTGCGGGCGGCCGGCGGCCAGGAGCGCCGACGACAGGCGCAGGGCGTGGGCCACGACCACGTTGTCGTCGGCGAGGCCGTGCACGACCATCAGGGGGCGGTGCGGCTCGGCGGGGGAGGACAGCCCGTCGGCGGTCACCAGAGAGCTCCCGGCGTACGACTCCGGGTTCCGCGCCGGGTCGCCGAGGTACCGCTCCGTGTAGTGCGTGTCGTAGAGACGCCAGTCCGTCACCGGCGCCCCCGCGATCCCCGCGTGGAAGACGTCCGGCCGGCGCAGCACCGCGAGGCCCGCCAGCCAGCCGCCGAAGGACCAGCCGCGGATCGCCACCCGATTCAAGTCCAGCGGATACCTCTTCGCGAGGTCGTGCAGGGCCTCCACCTGGTCGTCCAGAGCCAGGGTGAAGTCGTGGTGGATCCCCTTCTCCCAGGCGGGCGAGCGGCCCGGCATGCCCCGGCCGTCCGCGACGATCACGGCGAACCCCTGGTCCGCGAACCACTGCGAGGTGAGGTACGGGTTGTGGGCCGCGAGCACCCGCTGTCCGTGCGGCCCGCCATACGGGTCCATGAGCACCGGCAGGGGGGTGTCACCGGCGTAGTCCCGAGGCATAAGCACGGCGCACGGAATGCGGCGTGCGCCCCCCTCGGTGAGAGTCACGCGGGGGGACATACCAGGATCTTCGGCGTATGAGGGGACAGTCGCGATCGGCTTTCCGTCACGCAGGACCCGCACCCGCGAACCTGGCCGATCCAGCGTCGCCGAGACCAGGACGGTCACGCCCCCGGCGCGCGCCGCCGTGTGCACGCCCGGCTCCTGGGACACCCGCTCCACGCCCAGCTCGTTCACCCGGTACACATGCACCTGGCCCGTCTCCGGCTCCGCGGCCTCCTCGCCCGCCGACGCCGAGACCAGCACGTCGTGCTCGGAGACGTCCAGCACGGCCCGGAGGTGCAACTGCGCTCCCGTGAGCGGCCGTTCCCCGACCGCCAGCACCCGCGCACCGCCCTCGTCCGCGATCCGGACCAACTGCCCGGCCGGGCTCCAGCACGGCACCCCGGGGAAAAGATCAAGCCATGTTCGATCTTCGTCGGCGTGCACCATCCGCGTCGCGCCCGACTCCGGATCCACGGCCAGGATCAGCTGGCTGCGCTGGTCGCGCGCCTGTACGAGCAGCAAGGGTGCGCCCGCCGCTGACCAGTGCACACGCGCCAGATACGGGTACCGCGCCCGGTCCCAGGCGATCTCCGTGCGCACCCCGTCCAGACCGATGACGAACAGCCGTACGTCCGCGTTGCCGGTGCCCGCCGCCGGGTACGCCACCCGCTGCGGCTCGCGATCCGGATGCGCCGGGTCGGAGATCCACCACCGCTGCACCGGTGTGTCGTCCACGCGCGCCACGAGCAGCCGGTCCGACTCCGGGGCCCACCAGAAACCACGCGAGCGCGCCATCTCCTCGGCGGCGATGAACTCGGCGAGTCCGAATGAGACATTCTCCGAATCCGGCTCGGCGAGCGCCCGGTCGCCGTCCCCCTCGGCGTCCACGACGCGCAGAACCCCCTGGGCGACGTAGGCGATGTGCCGCCCGTCGGGCGACGGACGCGGGTCGATCACCGGCCCCGGAACGGGCAGTTCACGCGCCGTCCCGGCCCGCAGCTCGGCCGCGAAAAGCCGCCCTGACAAGGTGAAAGACGCCAACTCGACGGCCGTGTCGGTGGCGTACCCGACGATGCCGGCCCCGCCCTCCCGACTGCGTTCACGCCGGGCACGCTCCTCGGGCGAGAGATCCTCCGAGGCGCCGCCCAGCAGCGCGCGCGGGTCGGCGGCCACGCGCTCCCTGCCCTGCTCCGTGTCGAGGACCCACAGGGAACTCGCCCGGTCCGTTCCGGAACTGGAGCGAAGGAACACGACACGTGAACCGTCGGGCGCCACGGTGAACGAACGCGGCGCGCCGAGCGTGAAGCGCTGGGTACGGGCGTGCCGTCGGGGGAAGGAGTCAGGCTCGGTCGTCATGCCCTGACCATATTGGCCATGCGCCCCCTTGTGCGGCCGTGCGCCGATCGATGCGCACGGACGGATAGTTATGATCAATGTCGCATAGTGGGTATGAACCTGCTGGCTGCTGTACGGATTTAATGCCCCCATAGTCCGACCCCCCGCGCCCCTGTGGATCTTTGGAGGTGAACCGCCGTGGCACTCTCGATTTCGGCGGTGGTGCTGCTGGCGATCATCGTCTTCCTGCTGATCAAGAAATCAGGGCTGAAGGCGGGTCATGCGATCGTCTGCATGTTGCTCGGCTTCTACCTGGCCTCCTCGACCGTCGCTCCCACGATCAGCGAGCTGACGACGAACATCGCGGGCATGATCGGCAGCATCAAGTTCTGACCGTCCTGGGACCTCGTAGGCTGGCCCCATGACGGAACTGCCCGACCGGCGTCTTTTGCTGGTGCACGCGCACCCGGACGACGAGTCGATCAACAACGGCGCGACCATGGCCAGGTACGCGGCCGAGGGTGCCCACGTCACCCTGGTCACCTGCACCCTGGGGGAGCGCGGCGAGGTCATCCCGCCGGAGCTCGCCCACCTGACCGGTGCCGCCCTGGGCCGGCACCGCCGCCGTGAGCTCGGCGCCGCCATGGCCGAGCTCGGTGTCCAGGACGTCCGTCTGCTCGGCGGCGCCGGACGCTACAGCGACTCCGGGATGATGGGCCTGCCCGACAACGACGACCCCGCCTGCTTCTGGCAGGCCGACGTCGACGAGGCTGCCGCTCACCTCGTCGAGGTGATCCGCGAGGTACGCCCGCAGGTCCTCGTCACCTACGACGACGACGGCGGCTACGGCCACCCCGACCACATCCAGGCGCACCGCGTCGCCATGCGCGCAGCGGAACTGTCCGCCGAGGCCGGTTGGAAGATCCCGAAGGTCTACTGGAACCGGGTCCCCCGGTCCGTTGTGGAGCAGTCCTTCGCCCGGCTCCAGGAGGACCTGCCCGGGCTGCCCTTCGCCAAGTCGGCCGCCGTCGACGACGTGCCGGGCGTCGTGGCCGACGAGCGCGTCACCACCGCCGTGGACGGCACCGCCCACGCCGCCGCCAAGGCCGCCGCGATGCGCGCCCACGCCACCCAGATCACCGTGGCCGCGCCGTACTTCGTGCTGTCCAACGAGCTCGCCCAGCCGATCCTCACCACGGAGTACTACGAGCTGGTGCGGGGTGAAGGGGGCCCCGGGGAGCGGGAGACGGACCTGTTCGCCGGCGTCGAGGAGGCCTCATGAACGACCGGACCCCGATGCTCGCCCAGCCGCTGCGGCCGCCGTCCGTCTCACGGGCCGCCGCCTTCCTCGGGCTCTTCGTGCTGGGAGCCGTGGTCTGCGTGGCCGGGGCGCTGGTGCAGCCCGGGTGGTTCCCGGGCGGACTGCTGCTCGCGCTCGCCGGTGAGGCCGGTCTCGTCCTCGGTGCCGCGCGCCTCACCCGCAGCCGGGTCGGGGGCGTCGCGGCCGCCGGAGGCTGGATCCTCGCCGTCACCCTGCTCACCGCCGGCCGCCCCGAGGGAGACTTCCTCTTCGCCGCCGGGAGCGGCTCCTACCTCTTCCTGCTCGGCGGCATCGCCGTGGCTGTGATGTGTGCCACCCTCGGTCCGGGGCGGCAACCGGACGGCCACCCCGTCCGACTTGGCAAGTGACGTACCACTTCGCCAGAACGTGGGCGTGGGGGTCCGGTGTGGGTTTCCCCGGCGGTCACGGGATACGGGCGAGAAGTGGCCAGTATGGTGGTGCGCGCCGCCGAGCTGCCCGCGTGAGGTTGTGACGGGCGGCGGAGCCAACCGGGAGAACCTGCCTTGAGTCGTGAAACTGACACTCCGTCCTCCGGGCCCAACGGGCGCGGCGGAGCCGCCTACCCGTCGGGTACGCCGCCGTACGGGACCCCGACGGTCTCCGACGCCGGTGCGGACGCGGCCCGTTCGTCCACGCGGCCGGAGGAACGCAAGACCGAGACCACGCTGACGACCCGGATCCGGATCAACATCCCCGGGTCGCGGCCCATTCCGCCGGTGGTGGTGCGCAAGCCCGTCACCGGGGCACAGGGCGCGGACGACACCGGGGCCGGTGCGAGTGCCGGGCCCGGCGACGAAGCCACGGCGCCGGGTGCCGCCACGTCCACGGGCCCGGGTGCGGCCACGGCCGAGCCTCCCGCCGAGCCTGCCCGGCCGGGCGACGACAAGCCCACCAGCGACTGGTTCGCGCCCCGCAAGTCCGGCTCGGGCAAGCCGGGCCAGCAGAGCGGCTCCACCAACGGCGCCGGTCTGCCGGGCGGTTCGGGCCCCGCTGCGGGCGGTTCCGGAACGGGCGGACCGGGTACGGCCGCTCCCGGTACCGGCGCGTCGGGTGCCGGGCGTCCGGGCGGCGTGGTCGGCTCCATGAGCGCTCCGGGCGGTTCCCGGCCCGGCGGCACCAACGGCTCCGGGCTGCCGGGCGGTGCGACCGGCGGACCCGTCGCTCCCGGGCACGGCGGCGGTACCGGCTCCTTCGACGTCACCGAGGCTCTGGCGGCGGGCCCGCTGGGCAACGGTTCGCGTCCCGCCCCGGGCAGTGGCGAACCGCGCCGGGACGACCTGCCGTTCTTCTCGGAGAACGACCGAGGGCAGAACGGGCAGAACGGACAAGGCGCCTACGGTGGTCAGGGGGGCCCGGGCGCGCCCAACGGCGCCGGTGGACCCGGCGGCCGGGGCGGGCAGGGCACTCCGGGCCCGGCGGGCCCCACCGGCGGTCCGGTCACCGGTGACAGCCCGATGCTCCCGCCGTCCGGCGGACCCGGTGCTTTCCGCGACTCCGGGCGACCCGGTGGTCCCGGCGGTCCTGGCGGTCCCGGCGGTATCGACGAGCCCGGTCGCCCGGGCGGTCCCGGTGGGCCCGGCGGCTTCGCCGAGCAGGGCAGGCCCGGTGCGCCCGGTGCCCCCGGCGGCTTCAACGACCCCGGCCGCCCTGGCGGCCCCGGCGCGCCCTCCGGCCCCGGAGGCCCCGGCGCCCCGACCGGCCCCGGCGGTCCAGGCGGCCTCGGCGGTCCCGGCGGTCCCGGCGGTCCTGGCGGTCCCGGCGGTCCCGGCGGTCCTGGCGGTCCCGGTCCGAGGGGCGGCGCCCCGGGCGGCCCCACCGGAGCCCGTAACGCCGCTTCTCCGGCCGCCCCCGGCGCACCCGCCACCCCCGGCGCCCCGGGCGCTCCGGGTCATGGCCCCGGCGGCGGTATGAGCGACGACACCGCCATCCTGACCCCGCAGAAGCCTGCCCCCGAACCCCCGGAGGGCCAGGGTTACGCCGGCGCACGCCACGACAACGTCTCCGGGCACACCGTCACCAGCGGCATCCCCGTCGTACCGCCCGGCGCGGCCTCGCAGTACGGCCCGGGCGCGCCCGGCGACGGCCCGGTGCCCCACACGGCCCCGAAGCTGCCCGAGCCGGTCTCCCCGCCCCCGGCGAACTCCTCGAAGGCGCCGAAGAAGAAGGGCCGCAACAAGCTCGTGCTGCTCGCGGCCGGTGTGGTGGTCGTCGCCGGTGGCGTCTACGGCGCCGGGCTGCTGATGAACCGCACCGACGTGCCCAAGGGCACCAGTGTGCTCGGCGTCGACATCGGCGGCACCACCCGTGACGGCGCGGTCAAGAAGCTCGACGAGGCCTTCGACGCCAACGCGGGCAAGCCGCTGAAGCTCTCGGTGGAGGGCAAGACCGTGTCCCTCGACCCCGACAAGGCCGGACTCCAGTTCGACATGGACGCCACGGCCGACGCGGCGGCGAAGAGCGACTACAACCCGGTCTCCGTGATCGGCTCGCTCTTCGGCAACCACCGTGTCGTCACGCCCGTCATGCCCGTGGACGAGGAGAAGCTGCACGCGTCCCTGGAGGGTGCCGCCGGCGGCTCCGGCTCGGCGTCCGACGGCACCATCAAGTTCCAGGGCGGCAAGGCCGTCCCCGTGTACGGCAAGACGGGCAAGGGCATCGACGTCGCCAAGTCGACCGCGGCGATCGAGGAGGCCTACCGCACGCAGGTGGAGACGGGCACGGCCGGCCCGGTGAACCTCCCGACCACCACCCGGCAGCCGACCGTCTCGAACGCCGAGGTCGACCGGGTGCTGAAGGACTTCGCCCAGCCCGCGATGTCGGCCAAGGCCATCGTGCAGACCGACGCGGCGCACAGCATCCCGTTCGGAGCGCTGTCACTGCCGAAGATCCTCGGGTTCAAGGCCGTCGACGGCAAGCTCGTGGAGACGTACGACCTGGAAGCGCTCAAGGAGGCGTACGGCAAGACCTTCGACGGCGTGCAGATCGAGACCGCCACGGGCAAGCGTGACGTGCTGCCCCAGGACGTCGTCACCGCGCTGCGCAAGGCGCTGCGCGGCAAGACGACGGCGGAGCGCACCGCGGTCATCGACACCACCCCGAACTGATCCCGGCGTGGACGACGAAGCCCCTGCCCGGACCGGGCAGGGGCTTCGTCGTCACGGGCGTGCTGCCGTCACGGACGCGTGACGCAGTACCGGGCCCGAGGGAGGCCGAGCTGGTCGACTTGGCGAACGGGCCGTCGGCACCGCGCGACCCGTCGGCCACCCCCGCGCGACCCCGGCATGACAACTGTCACGCGGCACTCGGGACGCCCGACACTGCCTCCGCCGGCGCCTTGGAAGCCACCATGACCGCATGACAACGACAGCCTCGGTGGTCGCGTTCGACCAGGTGAGCAAGGCGTACGGCACCGTCCGGGCCGTGGACGGACTGACCCTCGCCCTCCGCCCCGGCGAGACGGTGGCGCTGCTGGGCCCCAACGGCGCCGGCAAGTCCACCACCCTCGACCTGCTCCTCGGCCTCAAGAATCCGGACCGCGGCACGGTCCGCCTGTTCGGCACCAGCCCCCGGGACGCCATCGTCGCCGGGCGGGTGGGAGCCATGCTGCAGAGCGGCGGGCTGATGGACGAGGTCACCGTCGCCGAACTGGTGCGGCTCGCCTGCGATCTGCACCCGAAGCCGTACCGGCCCTCCGAGGTGCTGTCCCGCGCGGGCATCACGCAGCTCGCCGACCGCAAGGTCGACAAGCTCTCCGGCGGCCAGGCCCAGCGCGTCCGCTTCGCCCTCGCCACCGCCGGCGACAGCGACCTCATCGTCCTGGACGAGCCCACCACCGGCATGGACGTCACCACCCGCCAGGCCTTCTGGGCCACCATGCGCGAGCAGGCCGGCCAGGGCCGGACCGTGCTGTTCGCCACCCACTACCTCGAAGAGGCCGACGCCGTCGCCGACCGGGTCCTGGTCCTGCACCGCGGCCGGCTCCTCGCCGACGGCACCGCCGCCGAGATCAAGGCCAAGGCCGGCGCCCGCCGCGTCTCCTTCGACCTGGCGGACCCCGTGGACGAGGCGGCCCTGCGCGGCCTGCCCTTCCTGACCTCCCTGGCCGTCTCCGGCCGGACCGTCCGCATCCAGTCCACCGACGCCGACGCCACCGTCCACGCCCTGTACGGCCTCGGTGTCCACCCCCGCAATCTCGAAGTCGCCGGACTCGGCCTCGAGCAGGCCTTCGTCGCCATCACGGCCGCCGAGGAGGCGAAGTCGAAGTGAACAGCCTGATCAAGCTGGAACTCGCGCGCGCCCTGCGCAACCGCAAGTTCCTGTTCTTCTCCGTGATCTACCCGTCGGTGCTGTTCCTGATCATCGCGGGCAACGCCGACAGCACCACGAAGGTGCCCGGCAGCGCCCTGACCCTGCCGACCTACATGATGGTCTCCATGGCCTCCTTCGGCGCCCTCACGGCCGTCCTCATGGGCAACGCCGAGCGCATCGCCAAGGAGCGCGAGGGCGGCTGGGTACGGCAACTGCGCCTGACCACCCTGCCGGGCCGTGGATACGTCCTCGCCAAGACCGCGAGCGCCGCCGTCGTCAGCCTGCCGTCCATCGTCATCGTCTTCGTCGTCGCGGCGGCCGTGAAGGACGTGACCCTGGACGCCTGGCAGTGGCTCGCCCTCACCGGCGCGATCTGGGCCGGCAGCCTGGTCTTCGCCGCGCTCGGCGTCGCCCTCGGCTACCTGGCGAGCGGCGACGCGGTCCGCCCGATCACGATGATCACCTACTTCGGCCTGTCGATGCTCGGCGGCCTGTGGATGCCGACGACGACGTTCCCCGACTGGCTCCAGAACATCGCCGAATGGCTGCCCACGCACGCGTACGCTGCCCTGGGGCAGGCCATCGAGCAGAGCCGCGCCCCGCACGTCCAGGACCTCGCGGTCCTCGTCGTGTCCTTCGCCCTGTTCGCGGGCGGCGCGGCCTGGCTGTACCGGAAGGACACCTTGAAGGCGTGAGCGGCGTGAGGATCGGCATCGGGCAGCGCCCGGTCAACCGCAAGCAGCGGGCGGTGAAGTCGCTGTGGACCGGCATCTGGCTGGTCTACCTGAGCGCACCCGTGACCGACCTGCTGCACGGTGGCCACAGCACGGGGGTGAGCATCCTCGGCTGGCTCGGCCTGGCCGCGTTCGTCGCCTGGTACATGGCGCTGGTCTTCCGTACCGGCCGGGGCGAGCGCGAGCGCCTGGTGCTCGGCTCCCTCGGGGTCCTCGCGGCCCAGTCCACCCTCCTCGCCCTCACCCTGGGCCGCGAGTGGCTGGTGCTCTTCGTGTACGTCTCGATCGCGTCCGGGGCGGCCCTGCCGCTGCGCATGGCGCGCTGGACGATCCCGGCCACCTGCGCGCTGCTGACCGCCGTGGCGCTCGCGGTGCCGGACGGCCACTCCTTCCTGGCCGGCCTGCTCATACCGGCCCTGCTGGGCGGCTTCGCGATGACCGGGGTACGCGAACTCGTCCGGACGACCATCGCGCTGCGAGAGGCCCGCGCCACCGTCGCCCAGCTCGCCGCCAACGAGGAACGGCTGCGCCTGGCCAGGGACCTGCACGACCTGCTCGGTCACTCGCTCTCCCTGATCACCCTCAAGAGCGAGCTGGCCGGCCGGATGCTCCCCGACCATCCCGGCAAGGCCGCCCAGCAGGTCGCCGACATCGAACAGGTCAGCCGACAGGCCCTGGTCGACGTCCGCGAGGCCGTCACCGGCTACCGCCGCCCCCGGATGAGCGCCGAACTCGCCGGTGCCCGGGTCGCCCTCACCGCCGCCGGTGTCACCGCCGAGCTGCCCGCCGGCACCGACCTCGCCGACGTCGGCGAGGAGAGCGAGTCCGCCCTGGCCTGGGCGCTGCGCGAGGCGGTCACCAACGTCGTACGGCACAGCGGGGCCCGCCGCTGCACGGTCGAGCTGCTGCGCCGCCAGACCCTCGACGGCCCTGTGCTCGAACTCACCGTCGAGGACAACGGCTCGGGCGGCCGGGGCGGCCACGGCAACGGCCTCACGGGCCTCACCGAACGCCTGACGAAGGCGGGCGGCACCCTGGAGGCCGCTCCGCTCAAGCACGGCTTCCGCCTGGTCGCCCGCGTGCCCACGGCCGGACCGGCGGACGTAGGATCCCCGGCATGAGCCGCACGATCAAGGTCCTGCTCGCCGAGGACCAGTCGATGGTCCGCGAGGCCCTGGCCGCCCTGCTCGGCCTTGAGGAGGACATCGAGGTCGTCGCCCAGGTGGCCCGCGGCGACGAGGTCCTGCCGGCGGCCCGGGCACACGCCGTCGACGTGGCCCTGCTGGACATCGAGATGCCCGGTGCGACGGGCATAGAGGCCGCGGCCCTGCTGCACGCCGAACTCCCGGCCGTGAAGCTGGTCATCCTCACCACCTTCGGCCGCCCCGGCTATCTCCGCAGCGCCATGGAGTCCGGCGCCGACGCCTTCCTGGTCAAGGACGCCCCCGCCGCCCAGCTCGCCGAGGCGGTCCGCAAGGTCCTCACCGGCGAACGCGTCATCGACCCCACCCTCGCGGCAGCGGCCCTGGCGGAGGGCGCCAACCCGCTGACGGACCGGGAACGAGAAGTCCTGCGAGCGGCCGCCGACGGCTCCACGAACGCGGAACTGGCGGCGACCCTGCACCTCTCCCAGGGCACGGTCCGCAACTACCTCTCCACGGCGATCCAGAAGCTGGCGGTCCGCAACCGCGCGGAGGCGGTCCGAGTGGCGCGCGAAAAAGGCTGGTTGTAGAACGGGCCCCGAAGGGGCGCGGGGCTGTTATCGATATGCGGCTCCGCCGCGTGGGCGCGACCAGCCACAACGCACCGGCACTCGCGCCACGATGCGAAGCCATACGGCGAGAAGGCGTCAGTTGAGCATCGCCCGGGCCGCCGCAGCCTCCCCCCGCACCCGCTTCGAGGCGGCCTCATCCACCGCCGAGACGACGTCCGCGTACGCCTCCAACTCCACGGCTCCGCCGACGAAATCCCCCCGCTGAACGAGCAACTGCGCCCGCTCGTACCGCAACCGTGCCGGATGCGACGGCAGCAGCAGCGACAACTCGACCGCCCACAACGCCACATCCGACCGCTCCGGCCGAGCGACCGCCCACGCCCGTACGTTGTTCAGGATCCGCAGCACCACGTCCAGCGGATCGGCCGGCCGCAACATCGCCGGATCCAGCCGTGCCCCGGTCGCCCCCACGACGAGCAACTCGGCGTCCGCCCCGGTCAGCACCCGCCCCCCGTCGAACGGATCGGCGAGCACCTGCTCCGCACCGGACCCGAACCCGACCACGAAGTGCCCCGGCAGAGCCACCCCGCACACCGGCGCACCGGCCCGCCGGGCCACCTCCATCCACACCACGGACAGCAGGATCGGGAGCCCCCTGCGCCGCACCAGCACCTCGTGCAACAGCGAGGACTCCAGCCGCTGGTAGTCGGCCGGAGTGCCGTGGAACCCCATGCGCTCGCCGAGCAGCTCCCGCAGGGCGACGGCCCACGCGCGCGGCCCTCCGGGCCGGTGCGGCAGCAGCCCGGCCAGCCGGTCGAGCTCGACCTGCGCTTCGTCCAGACCGCCCTCGTCCAGCTCCCGGTCCGCCTCCGCGCCCACCAGCAGGCACAGCGTCGACAGGTCGGGCCGCTCGGACCGGGCCTCTTCGGAGAACCTCCGCCGCAGCTCGGCGGAACGCTCCGGGGAAGGGGGATACGGGGGACGCATAACTGACTCGTGCCCTCTCACAACGATCCGTCATCGAGATCCGACATCGCGATCCGACATCGCAATCCCACATCGCGATCTGACATCGCGATCCGTCACCGGCGGCCCGTGCCGCCGGCCTCCGGCGCCCGGTAGTGGTGGTAAGCGTGGTGCGCGGCGAAGCCCATGCCGGCGTACAACGCCCGCGCTCCCTCATTCTCGTCCTCGACCTGGAGCCACGCGGCCGACGCCCCCTCGTCGAGGGCCTGCCGGGCCAGTGCCGCCATCACGGCCGTGCCCAGCCCCTGCCTCCGCAGCGCCGGATCGACCTCCACGGCGGCGAACCCGGCCCACCGCCCGTCGACGACACACCGCCCGACGGCGGCCGGAGCGGCCCCCTCGGTGGCACCCGGCACGGTCGCGAACCACACCGACGGACCGCTCCCCAGCACCCGCAGCGCCACCTCGCTCACGCCCTTGCGCTGATACCGGGCCAGCCACGCCTCGTCGGCGGTCCGGGACAGCACGACCTCCGACGGATCGGCACGGTCGGCGATCGGCGCGAGCGGTCCGATCCACATCTCGGCGGTCACCTCCCGCACCCAGCCCCGCGCCTCGAGTTCGGCGCACAGCGACTCCTGCGTGCCCTCGGCGCCGGTCGCGGTCTGGACGTAGGCGGGCAGGCCGCGGTCGGCGTACCACCGCCGCACCGCCCCCAGCGCCTCGTCGAGCGGCACTCCGGGGTCGCCGAGCGGCAGCACCGAATTGGCCCGCCGGGTGAACCCGGAGGCGGCCCGCAGCTCCCACTCTCCGAGCCGCTCGCTCTCCACGGGCCGCCAGGCGCGGGCGGCGACCCGGGCCAGTTCGTCGTAGGAAGCGGCCGGACCACGGCGACGCGCCGGGACGGACGGCACGACCTTGCCCGCGACCAGCGCGGATTCCGCGATGCGGACGCTTTGGCCGTCCTTCCGTGTGATCAGCAGCACACCCTTGTCCCATGATGTGAGAACACCGACCGTGTCGGTGAACTTCTCACCCGGAGCCGGATGTTCGATCAAGCTCCGCACTGAAACCCGTTTGCCCACGTCAGCAGCGGTGATACGGACCTCGAGTCGCCCGGCGGCAGAGATTTCCACAGGTCAGTTCACCCCTCCTGTTCGGATCATGCCCAAGAACGGAGATACTAGGGGCGGGCATCGACGACGCCGCGCTCCCGCGCGCCAGGCGGCGGAGCCTGAGGAGGCCCGCCAGCGCCCTATCGAGGAGGAACGACAGCGTGACCTACGTCATCGCGCAGCCTTGTGTCGACGTGAAGGACAAGGCGTGCATCGAGGAGTGCCCGGTCGACTGCATCTACGAGGGCTCCCGGTCCTTGTACATCCACCCGGACGAATGCGTCGACTGTGGTGCCTGCGAGCCGGTCTGCCCGGTCGAGGCGATCTTCTACGAGGACGACACCCCGGAGGAGTGGAAGGACTACTACAAGGCGAACGTCGAGTTCTTCGACGAGCTCGGCTCGCCCGGCGGCGCCAGCAAGCTGGGACTGATCGAGCGCGACCACCCCTTCATCGCCGCGCTGCCGCCGCAGGCCTAGTCACCGCAAGCGGCCCGCACAGCGTGCCGCCTCGGTCCCGTACGGCCCGATCACGCCCTGATCGCCGTACGGGACCGAGGCGTTTCCCGCCACCGGCTCGTGCGTACCAGAAAGTGAGCCAGATCCCGTGTCCGCAGTCTCCGACCGTCTCCCCACTTTCCCCTGGGACAAGCTGACGCCGTACAAGGCCACGGCCGCCGCCCACCCGGACGGCATCGTGGACCTGTCCGTCGGTACCCCGGTCGACCCGGTCCCCGAGCTGATCCAGAAAGCACTGGTTGCCGCGGCGGACTCGCCGGGCTATCCGACCGTCTGGGGCACGCCCGAGCTGCGCGACGCGATCACCGGCTGGGTGGAGCGCCGCCTCGGCGCCCGGGACGTCACCCACCGCCACGTCCTGCCGATCGTCGGCTCCAAGGAGCTCGTCGCCTGGCTCCCGACCCAGCTGGGCCTCGGCCCCGGCGACCGGGTGGCCTACCCGCGCCTGGCCTACCCGACGTACGAGGTCGGCGCCCGCCTGGCCCGTGCGGAGTACGAGGTCTACGACGACCCGACGGAGCTGGACCCCGAGGGCCTGAGGCTGCTCTGGCTGAACTCCCCGTCGAACCCGACCGGCAAGGTCCTGTCGAAGGCGGACCTCACCCGGATCGTGGCGTGGGCCCGCGAGCACGGCGTCCTGGTCTTCTCCGACGAGTGCTACCTGGAGCTGGGCTGGGAGGCCGACCCGGTCTCGGTGCTGCATCCGGACGTCAACGGCGGCTCGTACGACGGCATCGTGTCCGTCCACTCCCTCTCCAAGCGCTCGAACCTCGCCGGCTACCGCGCGGCCTTCCTGGCGGGCGATCCGGCCGTCCTCGGCCCGCTCCTGGAGATCCGCAAGCACGGCGGCATGATGACGTCCGCGCCGACGCAGGCGGCGGTGGTGGCGGCCCTGGGCGACGACGACCACGTCCGCGTCCAGCGCGCGCGTTACGCCTCCCGGCGCGAGCTCCTGCGCGAGGCCCTGCTCACCCACGGCTTCCGCATCGAGCACAGCGAGGCCAGCCTCTACCTGTGGGCCACCCGGGGCGAGTCCTGCTGGGACACGGTCGCCCACCTCGCGGAACGCGGCGTCCTCGTGGCTCCCGGCGACTTCTACGGCCCGGCGGGCGCGGAGTTCGTCCGCGTGGCCCTGACGGCGACGGACGAGCGGATCGCGGCGGCGGTACGCCGGTTGTGACCGCCGGGGATGGCGGCGGTACGCCGGCTGTGACCGCCCGGGGGCGGCGGCTTCCGACCGGCCGCACCGGCCCCCACAGGCCCGCAGGCACACGGCGACGGGGTCCAGGGAAGCTCCCTGGACCCCGTCGGTGTTCGAGCCCGGCCTCAGCCGATGGGCAGCCCCTTCGTCGGCAGCGAGCCCGCGGCCGGCACTCCGCCCTTCGTCAGGGCGCCCGTCGGCAGGCCCCCCTTCGCGGAACCGGCCGTGTCACCGACGAGCTGCCCGGCGGAGCCCGCGGCGTCACCCGCCGCCTTCTGCGCGACGGGGGTGGCCTTCTTGACCACTCCGCCGCCGAGCTTGCCCGCGGTCGGCACGGCCTTCTTCACGGACTTGCCGCCGGTGTCACCCGCGGACTTGGTGACCTCCTGCGCCGCACTGTCGACGGTGTTGCCGACGCTCGCCCCGTCCAGGGCGGTCAGGCCGCCGAGGTTCGGGGAGGCCGGCAGCTCGGGGGCCGCGCTGGCGGAGCCGGCCGCACCGACCCCGGCAGCCGCCCCCGCAGCGACGATCAGCGCGGCACGGGCGATCCGGCGGGTCAGGGGGAGGGACATGGTGCTCCTTCGACGGGAGAGAACGGTGAGCTTCGTGAAGTGTCCGGCCGGGTCCGGGACTTGATCGGCTGGTTGCCGATCGGCCCGGCTCGGGCGCAGTGACTACCGCTCGAAGCCCGCGAAGGTTGCGGTGGCGTAACGTAAAGAATTGGTAATGCGTCGCATAATCGGTTGCGGGCATACGGGCGAAAAGACCAGCGGGAGAAAGCCCGCCGAATCCTTCCCGCCCTTTGCTCCCAAGGGTCTCGTGGAGTCCCGGGTGAGGACGCGAAAACCTGCGCCCACCGTCACGGCCGAGCCGCGCGCGTAACCCCCAGGGGTGAGGCCCCGTACCCCTGCGCGAGCTAGCGCATCGTGACGATACGGACGGCGTTCACGTCCCGTTCCGCACCCGAGCCGCCCTTCGCCGTGGAGGCCCGCCACTCGCTGGCGGTGTTCCCGGCGACCCACTCCCGCCCCGCGTACGTGACGCGCGCGATGTGCAGCTCGGAGGCGTTGGCCACGGACCAGTGCGCCAGCTGCCAGCCGCGCCGCTCGGTGTTCCGCCCCGTGGCGGAACCGGCGTCGGCGGTCACGGGCAGCGTCACGGTCCGGCCGTCGGTGCCGCCCGGGGACGGCGTCGGGGTGGGCGTCGGCGCGTCACCCACCTGGGCGCCGGCCGGCTCCAGGACGTCCCGCCCGAAGTCCCGCACGAGCGCGGCCCGCACCCCGTCGGGGCCCGTCGCCCGGGTCGCGGCCGGACGGCCCTCGCAGGTCAGCGTGGCCGCGGACTGCCCGGTGAGGGCCGCGGCGAGCAGTGCGGCGTCCGGCTCGTGCTTGGCGTAGGCCTGGGGGAAGCCGCTGCGCTGCACGCGCTGCGCGGCGACGGTGAGAGGCAGCCGCGTGTAGCCGGGCACCTTGACCAGGTGGTCGTAGAACTCGCCGGCCGAGTACGCCGGGTCCAGGATCTCCTCCGGCGTGCCCCAGCCCTGCGAGGGCCGCTGCTGGAACAGGCCGAGCGAATCCCGGTCGCCGTGCTTGATGTTGCGCAGGGCCGACTCCTGCAGCGCGGTCGCCAGCGCGATGGTCACGGCCCGCTCCGGCAGACCCCGGCCGGTGCCCACGGCGGTGATCGTCGCCGCGTTCACCGCCTGCTCGGGCGAGAACTCGTACGACGCCCCGTCTCCCTTGCCGGAGACGACTTTGCAGCCCGGTTCGCCCGTGCCTCCGGTGACGTACTGCACGACGAGGTAACCGGCGACCGCGAGCAGGATCACGAAAGCGGATCCGCATCGGAGGAGACGGCCACGGCGCTTGGGGGTGGGGGACGGCTCTGGCACGTCGTACAAAATACTGGAGAGTACTGAGTGCCTTGGGCCGGATGGGGACACTGGGCACCGGACCTGGCGCGTTAGGGTCGACGGCATGGCGCACACCTCGCTCGACCTCACGCTGGACGCCGCGCAGCTCACCGCCCGGCTCGTCGACTTCCGCTCCGAGAGCGGCACCGAGAAGCCGCTCGCGGACGCGGTCGAGACCGCGCTGCGCGCGCTGCCCCACCTGACGGTCGACCGGTACGGCAACAACGTCGTGGCCCGGACGAACCTGGGCCGCTCGGAGCGGGTGATCCTGGCCGGCCACATCGACACGGTCCCGATCGCCGACAACGTCCCCTCGCGGCTCGACGAGGACGGTGTGCTGTGGGGCTGCGGCACCTGTGACATGAAGTCCGGCGTCGCGGTGCAGCTGCGCATCGCGGCCACGGTCCCCGCACCCAACCGCGACCTGACCTTCGTCTTCTACGACAACGAGGAGGTCGCCGCGGAGCTGAACGGCCTCAAGCACGTCTCCGAGGCGCATCCCGAGTGGCTCCAGGGCGACTTCGCGGTGCTCCTGGAACCGTCCGACGGCCAGGTCGAGGGCGGCTGCCAGGGCACCCTGCGGGTGCTGCTGAAGACCACGGGCGAGCGGGCCCACTCGGCACGCGGCTGGATGGGCTCCAACGCGATCCACAAGGCCGCCCCGATCCTCGCCCGCCTCGCCTCCTACGAACCCCGTTGGCCGGTCATCGACGGCCTGGAATACCGCGAGGGCCTGAACGCGGTGGGCATCACCGGGGGAGTGGCCGGCAACGTGATCCCCGACGAGTGCGTCGTCACCGTCAACTTCCGCTACGCCCCCGACCGCACACCGGAGGAGGCCGTCGCCCACGTCCGTGAGGTCTTCGCGGACTGCGGGGTGGAGGAGTTCGAGGTCGTCGACCACAGCTCCGCGGCGATGCCCGGCCTGTCCCACCCGGCGGCGAAGGCGTTCATCGAGGCGGTGGGCGGCACCCCGATGCCGAAGTACGGCTGGACCGACGTCTCCCGCTTCTCGGCCCTCGGCGTCCCGGCCGTCAACTACGGCCCGGGCAACCCCCACTTGGCGCACAAGCGGGACGAGCGCGTGGAGATCGCGAAGATCCTCGCGGGCGAGGAGCGGCTGCGGAACTGGCTGACCGCCTGACCCCTCCGGGACACCGTCGTGTTTACGCCGCTCCATCGCGGACATGCTCACGTCCCTCGTTCGTAACCCGCGTAGATCTACGCTGAGGTGGAACGACCCGCACGACGGAGGGAGCGCACATGGCGACCGGCAACCCCGAGGGGAAGAAGCAGCCGCCGGAGGAAAAGCGCCTGGGCCCGGTCCTTCAGCGGCGGGACCAGGTGCAGGCCAGCACGACCGACCAGCGGCTGCTGGACGAGCGGGCCCCCTCCGACTGGGTGCACACCGACCCCTGGCGCGTGCTGCGTATCCAGTCGGAGTTCATCGAGGGCTTCGGCACGCTCGCGGAACTCCCCCCGGCGATCAGCGTCTTCGGCTCGGCCAGGACCTCGCCGGACTCACCCGAGTACGAGGCGGGTGTCCGGCTGGGGAAGGGTCTGGTGGAGGCGGGCTTCGCGGTCATCACGGGCGGCGGCCCTGGCGCGATGGAGGCGGCCAACAAGGGTGCCGTCGAGGCGAGCGGCATCTCGGTCGGCCTCGGCATCGAGCTGCCGTTCGAGCAGGGCCTGAACCCGTACGTCGACATCGGCCTGAACTTCCGCTACTTCTTCGTCCGGAAGATGATGTTCGTCAAGTACGCCCAGGGCTTCGTGGTCCTGCCCGGCGGTCTCGGCACCCTCGACGAGCTCTTCGAGGCCCTCACCCTCGTCCAGACCCAGAAGGTCACCCGCTTCCCCATCGTCCTCTTCGGCAGCGAGTACTGGGGCGGCCTGGTCGACTGGCTCCGCGACACGGTCATCGCCCAGCGCAAGGCCGCGGAAAGGGACCTCCTCCTGTTCCACGTCACGGACGACGTGGACGAGGCGGTGGCCCTGGTGTCGAAGGAGGCGGGGCGGTAGGAGGCCTTTCGAGCTCAGCCTCCTGTCCGACAGCTTCGGGTGGCGGGTGGGCACAGGCCCGGGGGTCCAGGGGGCGGAGCGGAGCCCCCTGGTACCTCAGGTCAACGCCCTAGGCCAGCCCACGCCGGGCAACGGCAGGCTCCCGCCACCCCGCGATCGCCGCGACCATGTCCAGCACCTGCCGCGTCTCGGCGACCTCATGCACCCGGTACACCTGCGCCCCCAGCCACGCGGACACCGCGGTCGTCGCCAGCGTCCCCACCACTCGCTCCTTGACGGGCTTGTCCAGCGTCTCTCCCACGAAGTCCTTGTTGGACAGGGACACCAGCACGGGCCACCCGGTGGCGACCATCTCGTCCAGCCGCCGGGTCGCCTCCAGACTGTGCCGCGTGTTCTTCCCGAAGTCGTGCCCGGGATCGATCAGCACGGACTCCCGCGGCACCCCCAGCTCCACCGCGCGCTCGGCCAGCCCGACCGTCACATCCAGAATGTCGGCCATGACATCGTCGTACCGCACCCGATGCGGCCGGGTGCGCGGCTCCGCGCCCCCGGCGTGCGTGCACACCAGCCCGACTCCATAGCGCGCGGCGACCTCGGCGAGCCCCGGATCCACCCCGCCCCACGCATCGTTCAGCAGGTCCGCCCCCACCTCGCACACGGCCGCCCCGACCTCGGCCCGCCAGGTGTCCACACTGATGATCACGTCCGGGAAGCGCCGCCGCACCTCCGCCACGAAGCCGACCGTCCGCCGGACCTCCTCCTCGGCCGTGACCTCCTCGCCCGGCCCGGCCTTGACCCCGCCGACGTCGATGATCGCGGCCCCGTCGGCCACCGCCTGCTCCACGCGCGCGAGGGCCGGTTCGTCACGGAAGGTGGCCCCCTGGTCGTAGAAGGAGTCCGGCGTCCGGTTCACGATCGCCATGATCACCGGCTCGTGCGGCTCGAATTCCCGCCTGCCCAGCCTGAGCATCCCCTGTGACCTTTCCTGATACGACCCGTCTTCCGCCGCCTGCGACCCTAACGGTCGGACTCGCATGGCACGATCGGAGCCTGACAACATCCGACTCCGAGGGCTCCGGGGATGATGCAGACTCCTGGCCTTCGAAGACACCGACACATCCGACCGTGGGGGCTCCGCGATGGTTATGTTCCTGTTCCTGGTCGTCGCGCTAGCCGTCGTGGTCGCCGCGGTGACCCTCGCCGTGGTGGGCGGCGGCGAGAACGGCCCGCTGCCCGAGGCCGCCCCCGAGCGGCTGCGGGACCCGCTGCCCCCGGACCGCCCGGTCGACCGAGCCGACGTGGAGGCCCTGCGCTTTCCCCTCGCGGCGCGCGGCTACCGCATGGCGGACGTGGACGAGGCCCTCAGCCGCCTGGGCGCCGAGCTCGCCGAGCGCGACGCCCGTATCACCGACCTGGAGTCGGCCCTGGCCGGCGCCCGAGCGGCAGCCACGCATTCTCCGGAGCACCATGTGTCCATGGACAAGCCCGCCCCGCGCCCGGAGGACCGGCCGTGAGTGACGGCACCGCCCTCGCCGGCCCGGACGGGGCGCTGCGCTGCCCCTGGGCGCTGTCCGCCCCCGAGTACGTGACCTACCACGACGAGGAGTGGGGCCGCCCGGTCCACGGCGACGACGCGCTCTACGAACGCCTCAGCCTGGAGGCCTTCCAGTCCGGCCTGTCCTGGATCACGATCCTGCGCCGCCGCCCGGGCTTCCGCGCCGCCTTCGCCGACTTCAAGATCGCGTCCGTGGCCGCCTTCACCGACGAGGACCGCGAGCGCCTCCTGGCCGACACCGGCATCATCCGCAACCGCGCCAAGATCGACGCGACCCTCGCCAACGCGCGCGTGCTGACCGAGTGGGCCCCGGGCGAACTGGACGCCCTGATCTGGTCCCACGCCCCCGAGCCGGGCACCCGCCCGGTCCCGAAGGCGCTCTCCGACGTCCCCGCCGTCACACCCGAGTCGACGGCCCTGTCCAAGGCCCTGAAGAAACGGGGCCTGCGCTTCGTGGGCCCGACGACGGCGTACGCCCTGATGCAGGCATGCGGCCTGGTGGACGATCACCTGGCAACCTGCGTGGCGAGAAGCGCCCCGTAAGGGGCGCGGGGCTGAGCCGATGTGCGGCTCCGCCGCGGGGGGCGCGATCAACCACAGAGAACCCGCAGCCCCCGACGGCGCTACACCCCCGAGCTCACCGGCCCAGGTACTTCGGCTTCTCCTTGTTCACGAAGGCCTGCACCGCGATGGCGTGATCCTCGGAGGACCCGGCCCGGGTCTGCAGCTCGTCCTCCTTCTCCAGGGTCTCCTCCAGGGAGTGCGTCAGCCCGAACGCGACCGACTCCTTCAACGCCGCATACGCCACCGTCGGCCCCTCGGCCAACCCCCGCGCCACCTTCTCGGCCTCCGCCCGCAGCTCACCGGCAGGCACCAGCCGGTTCGCGATACCCAGCTCGTACGCCTCCTGGGCGCTGATGCTCCGCGGGAAGAGCAGCAGGTCAGCGGCCCGACCCGGTCCGACCACCCGAGGCAGCGTCCACGAGATCCCCGAGTCGGCCGTCAGCGCCACCCCGGCGAACGAGCTGTTGAAGGCGGCCGTGTCCGCCACGATCCGGTAGTCCGCGGCGAGCGCGAAACCGAAGCCCGCCCCGGCCGCCACCCCGTTCACGGCGGCGACGACCGGCTTGGCCGCCCCGGCCAGCGCCCGCACGATCGGGTTGTAGTGCTCCCGGACCGTGTTCATGGTCTGCCCCGAGCCGGTCTCCCGGTCCTGGACCAGCAGCCCGATGTGCTCCTTGAGGTCCTGCCCCACGCAGAACGCCCGGTCGCCGGCGGCGGTCAGCAGCACCGCCCGCACGGCGGTGTCGCCCGCCGCGGACTCGACCGCCTCCCGCAGAGCGACCTTGGTCTCCACGTTCAGCGCGTTCATCGCCTCCGGGCGGTTGAGCGTGATCGTCGCGAGTCCGTCGCTCACCTCGTAGAGCACGGTGTCGGCCATGGCGTATCCCCTCCGCGTCGCGGCTCCGGGGCGTACCGGTCGGTAGGTCCCGCTCTGGAGCACAGCATGACGGAGATCGCCGACGGGGGACCGGACCTGACGTGTGACCTGCGTCAAACAAATCCCGTCCGGATCCGTCCGGCGGATGTGTGTGCGGTGGCGGAGTATCGCAGTCTCATCGCCGAATTGAGTGGTTTTGCTCGCGTGCGTTGCCCAAGCGATGCCTACTGATGTTGGTCATCGGGTCCTGGGATGCGGGATAATGGCCTGGAAGCAATGTGTTCGATGCCGGTGGCGCGTGTCCTGTCTCATGGACCGCACGTGTGTCCTTCTCAGGGCCGGCGGCTTTGACGATGAGCTGGGTTTCAGGAAGGGGAACGAGCATGGCGGCCATGAAGCCGCGGACGGGTGATGGCCCGCTCGAGGTGACCAAGGAGGGGCGGGGCATCGTCATGCGCGTTCCGCTCGAAGGCGGCGGTCGGCTCGTCGTCGAGCTGACCCCGGACGAGGCCGACGCGCTGGGCGACGCCCTCAAGAAGGTCGTCGGCTGACGCGCAAGCGACCATACCCTTTCAGCTGCCCCGGCATCACATGAGATGCCGGGGCGGCTGTTTTCTCACCGCTGTCCTCCGTCTGCCCCGGCCGGCATTCCGCTAACGTGCCACCCGGCTACCGCTTCACCGCGCACAGCAGACCGTCGCCGACCGGCAGCAGGGACGACACCAGCTCCGGGCTCTCGCGCACCGCGCGCAGCAGTTCCCGGAGCCGCAGCACCTCCGTGGGCTGCGGACCGGAGTCCACGGTCCGGCCGTTCGCGAAGGTGCCCTCGAAGACCACGAGCCCGCCGGGGCGCAGCAGCCGCAACGATTCAGCGAGGTACTCCATGACCTCCAGACGGTCACCGTCGCAGAACACCAGGTCGTAGCCCGAGTCCGCGAGGCGGGGCAGCACGTCCAGGGCGCGCCCCGGGATGAAACGGGCCCGGTTGCTGGCGAAGTCGCAGGCGCGGAAGGCCTGGCGGGCGAACTGCTGGTGCTCCGGCTCGGAGTCCACGGTCGTGAGGACACCGTCGGGGCGCATACCGTGCAGGAGGTGGATCCCGGAGACACCGCAGCCGGTGCCGATCTCCGCGACGGCCTTCGCGTCGACGGAGGCGGCCAGCAGCCGCAGCGCGGCGCCCGTGCCGGGCGACACCGAGCGCAGCCCTGCGTCGCGGGCCCGGTCACGGGCCCAGCGCAGCGCTTCGTCCTCGGCGACATAGGCGTCGGCGAACGCCCAGCTCGTCTGCCGGTTGCCGGTAATGACCCTCTCCTGTCCCCGTGAATGCCTGGGCGTGACTGTATCCGTTGGGCGCGGGAACCCGCAGATGGGACCGGTCGTTTAAAGGGGTGAGCAAGAGGCGCGGGCCGGGACGGGGGGCAGGCAGTGGGCCAGGATGCCGAGCAAGTGCCGACGCAGCAGTACGAGGCGTATCAGCACAGATCAATTTCTCGTAAAACCGCTTATCCGGTCCTAACGGGCGAGGTGGCTATGGTAGGGGCTCCACTGGACACCACCAGAGCTGACAGGGGAGGTGCGGCTGCGCCTGTGGATCGAGGAGGAGTGCTCCGGCGCTTCTTCGGATCAGCGGGCAGGCCGACATCCGTGAACGACACCGCTGCTGACCACAGTCACGCCGCTGACTTCGCCCAGACCGCGACCTTCACCACCGACGCGGACGGGCAGGCGTGGACTCCGCCCACCTGGGAGGAGATCGTCAGCACGCACAGCGGCCGGGTCTACCGGCTCGCCTACCGCCTCACCGGCAACCAGCACGACGCCGAGGACCTCACGCAGGAGGTCTTCGTCCGCGTCTTCCGCTCCCTGTCGACCTACACGCCGGGCACGTTCGAGGGCTGGCTGCACCGCATCACCACGAACCTGTTCCTGGACATGGTCCGCCGCAAGCAGCGCATCCGCTTCGACGCGCTCGGCGAGGACGCGGCCGAGCGGCTGCCCAGCAAGGAGCCCACCCCGCAGCAGGTCTTCAACGACGCCCACTTCGACGCGGACGTCCAGCAGGCCCTCGACACCCTCGCCCCCGAGTTCCGCGCCGCGGTCGTCCTGTGCGACATCGAAGGACTGTCGTACGAGGAGATCGCCGCGACCCTCGGAGTGAAGCTCGGCACGGTCCGCTCGCGGATCCACCGTGGCCGCTCCCAGCTGCGCAAGGCCCTCGCGCACCGCTCCCCGGAGGCACGCGCCGAGCGCCGCTCCTTCGTGCCTCGTGTTCCCGCCTTGGGAGGAGGGGGCGCGAGCGCGTGAGCGGATCACGGCCGAAGCCTTCCGAGGGACACCTCGCAGAGCAGCACCTGGGAGACCGACTCTCCGCCCTGGTGGACGGAGAGCTCGGTCATGACGCGCGTGAACGCGTACTGGCGCACGTGGCCACCTGCCCGAAGTGCAAGGCGGAGGTGGACGCCCAGCGCCGGCTGAAGAACGTCTTCGCCGAGGCGGCCCCGCCGCCCCCGTCCGAGAGTTTCCTGGCCCGCTTGCAGGGACTACCCGGCGGAGGTGACCCGGACGGTGATGGCACGCCGCTGGGTGGGGGAGGGCTGCCCGGGGGGCTGTCCGGACGGTTCGGATCGTCCGGGGCCTTCGGGATGAAGCGCGGCGACCGGTTCGAGTTCGGGTACGCACCGTCCCGGTCGCACGTCCCCGTGCTGCCGCCTTCCGGCAACCGGATCCTGCCCTCCGGCGAGCGTGGCCTTCCCGCGGCCGGCCGGGGCTTCCGCATCCATGACGTCAGCCGGCACGAGGGCGACCGGTCCTCCTCGCGGCTGCGGTTCGCGTTCGCGGCCGCCGGGGCCGTGTCCCTGGCCGCGGTCGCGCTGGGCGGCGTCACCGTCGGCACCCCGGCCGACACGGAGGCCCGCGGCGGCTCCGGCACGGGGAGCAACGTGACGCCGATGCGCACGCAGGGCGCGGGCGCGGCGACACAGCCCGAAACCCAGCGGCGCCGCGGTACCGGACCGCTGCTCGGGCAGTTGCAGGGGCAGAGCACACTCGGCAGCACCCCGGCAGCCCCGACCGAGGTGTCCGCACCGCTGCTGCCCGGGGTCGCGCACCCCGCCGCGCAGCAGACCGCGGTGCATGCGCTGACCGCCCCGGTGCTGGCGGGTGCCGCGGCCGTGTCCCCGCTGGTACGTCCGCTCGAGACGGCCCCGTCGGCAGCCCTGACCTCGTGGTCCGCCATCCCCGAGATCACGGCGCCCCTGCTGGCCGTGCCGCTCCCGGAGACGACCGCGTCCGCCTCTCCATCCGCCTCCTCGCGTACGGCCCGCTGACCGGCCTCTGCGCAGCGGCGCGCGAACCTGATTGAATCCGGGGGTGGCGCCCGCGGCCTAGGTGTGGCCGGGCGCCGATTCGACGAACTGCGGCCACGTCGTCGAGCCGTGCCGCGGCTGTGGGGAGAGCATGAACGAGGGGAAGCCCACGAAGGCCAAGTGGTGGAGCCGTCCTCGGCCGCAGGGCCCCTCCGGGGAACCGGAGGAGACGGCAGGTGCCGCGGAGGCGGGGCAGGGCGTGGACGAGGCCCGGGTGCCGGCGGGGCAGATCGCAGGGCCGTCCGCCACCGACGACGGCGACTTCGAGCTGGCACGGCCCGCCGCCCGGCGGATCGACGACGAGGGCGACTACGAGCTGAGGCGCCCCGAGCCGGCGCCGACGGCCGGCGAGACCGTCGGCGCCGCAGGCGCACCTGCCGGGCAGGCCCACGACCTGGTGCCCGTAGCCCGGCAGGCCGTCGACGAGGGGACCGTCGTGTCGGCGGTGCCGAGTGTCGGCGGAGCCGGTGCGCAGGGTGCGCTGGGGTCGGCTTCCGGTGACGCGGGGGCCGGGGACGGTGTGACGGTCGCGGCCGGTGCGCCGGTCGAGAGTGGGCCCAAGCCGCTGCACGACCCCGACCCCTACAGCACCCCGCCCTACGGCGAACCGGGGCCCTGGGCGCCCGCGCCGCCCGTCCAGCATCCGGCGGCGACCCCCGCGCACGGCGTGGCGGCACCGGCACCGCAGGCCACGCCGGCCGGGCCCGTTCCGCCTCCTGCGGCGCCGGCGCCGGCGGTACTGGTGCCGTCCCCCGGTGCCTCGATACCTGCTCCCGCCCCGGCCGCCGACCCGTGGCAGCGGTACGACCCCTGGGCCGCTCCGGCGGTTCCCGGCGCCGTCGGCCCGCTCCAGCAGAACGGCGCCGGTGTGCTCAGCACGGAGCAGCGGCGACGGCGGGGCAGGACGACGCTGGTCGTCGGTGCCGTGCTGATCGCGCTGGTCTCCGGGGGCGTCGGCGGGCTCATGGGGACGTATCTGGAGCGGAACGGAGGCGTCGGGACCGTCGAGTTGCCGCAGGCCGGGAAGGAGCCCGCCGCCCGGGACGCGGACAGCGTGGCCGGGATCGCCGGACACGCACTGCCCAGCGTGGTCACCCTGCATGTGAGCGGCTCCGGCGAGCAGGGCACCGGCACCGGCTTCGTGCTCGACACCCGGGGTCACATCCTCACCAACAACCACGTCGTGCAGTCCGCCGGCTCCGGCGGCGAGATCACCGTGACCTTCGACGGCGGAGAGACCGCCCAGGCCGAACTCGTGGGCCGCGACAGCGGCTACGACCTCGCCGTCGTGAAGGTGAAGGGCGTGCGCGGACTCACCCCCCTGCCCCTGGGCAACTCGGACAACGTCCAGGTCGGCGACCCGGTCGTGGCCATCGGCGCGCCCTTCGACCTGGCCGGTACCGTCACCTCCGGCATCATCAGTGCCAAGCAGCGGCCCATCACGGCCGGCGGTGAGAAGGGCGACGGCAGCGACGTCTCGTACGTCGACGCGCTCCAGACCGACGCGCCCATCAACCCGGGCAACTCCGGCGGGCCCCTGCTCGACGCCAGGGCCCGGGTCATCGGCATCAACTCGGCCATCCGGTCGGCGGACAGCGGCTCCGACCCGGACGGCGGCAGCCAGGCCGGCTCGATAGGCCTCGGCTTCGCCATACCCATCAACCAGGGCAAACGCGTCGCCGAGGAGCTGATCAACACCGGCAAGGCCACCCACCCGGTGATCGGCATCACCCTGGACATGGACTACACGGGCGACGGCGCCCGAGTCGCCGCCGAGGGCGGTGAGGGCGGACCGCCGGTCACCGTGGCCGGGCCGGGCGCCAAGGCCGGGATCAAGTCCGGTGACGTCATCACCGAGGTCGACGGGCAGCGCGTCCACTCCGGCGAGGAACTGATCGTCAAGACCCGCGCCCACCGCCCCGGCGACCGCCTGGAACTGACCCTGGAGCGCGGTGGCAAGGAACGGACGGTCACGCTCGTCCTCGGGTCCTCCGGCGGATGAGACGTGAGGTCCGGGATGTACAGGACGAAGAAGGCAAACAATCGGGAAAGCGCTCCCACTCCCCGCACTCGGAAGTCTCGGGACGGTACCGGTCGGACAGGATCGCCGGGTACCGTGGAGCCGGCCCGGACCACGGCAAGACCCCATGACCACCGAGGGCCGAGGACCGAGGACATCGCAAGGAGCTTCAGGTGTTCAATGACATAGGACCGCTCGAGCTGGTGACGCTCATCGTCCTTGCCGTGCTCGTCTTCGGTCCGGACAAGCTCCCCAAGGTCATCCAGGACGTGACGCGCACGATCCGGAAGATCCGTGAGTTCTCGGAGAGCGCCAAGAACGACATCCGGGAGGAACTCGGCCCGGAGTTCAAGGACTTCGAGTTCGAGGACCTCAACCCCAAGACGTTCATCCGCAAGCAGCTGGACAACGAGGACCTGGGGCTCAAGGAGATCCGCAACGGCTTCGACCTGAAGAAGGAGATGGCCGAGGTCACCGACGCCGTCCACAGCCGTGACTCCGACACGTCGTCCTCGTCGTCCTCCGGCTCCTCCGGCGGCCGCGTCGACATGACGAAGAAGCCCGAGACCCCCGACCGGGACGACCGTCCGCCCTTCGACGCGGACGCCACCTGAGCGACATTCGGCCGAGCGACACCCGCCGGGGCGCACGCCTCCGGCGGGCGTGACGCGTTTCATACTCCGGTCGGGCTGCGTACGGCCTGATCCAGGCGCCCGTGCGGCCCACGCGCCGGGCGTTTTCCCTGCTGCTCGCAGCGGTGTGGCTATGCTGCCGAGTTGTTGGGCGGGCCGTACTGAACCAGCGGCACCGCCCGAAGGGGGGCGGGCCGTCCCGGTCCGACTAGAGCGAGGAGGCGTCCGGGAACATGGAGACGACGAGTCGGGGAGTCGCGCAGGCGCCGACCGCGAAGGGAGGACAACAGGTCCCTTCCGCCCGGCGTACGGTCGACGGCTACCTGCGCGCGCCCTTCCCGTGGTACGGCCTCGACGAGGCCTTCACGGGGCCGCGCTGGCTGATGCAGGTGGGCACGACGGCCGACGGGGTCGTGGAGCACGGGTCGATCGGGCACGGTGACGAGCCCACGGTGCGCAACGAGTATGCCGCCGGGGCCGATCAGGACGCCAAGGAGAAGTTCGCGGTCGTGGTGACCGTGGCGGCGAGTCCCTCACGGCGCAGCGCGGACGGCACGGGACTGCTGGAGGCGACGTCGGTGTCCTCGGCGGCGTGGCTCGCGGGCGTGGGGCTGCTGTCCTTCACCTGGCCCGGGCAGATGGACCACTCCCTGCGGGACGACTGGCTGGAGCAGCAGACGGAGACGGCGTGGGTGCTGGCGGACGACCTCGACGGGGCGGACTGGTCGACGTTGTCGCTTCCCGTGGACGGTGTGCCGACGGCGTTTCACTACCGCGAGTCTGAGTTCGGGTGGGTGCTGGCCGGGTCCACCTCGGCCGGGGTGCATGTCGGGGCGTACGGCAGAGGTATGAGTGCGTATGGTCTCGGGTTCGCCGTGGTGAAGGACATCGCCGCGTACGCGTGAGTTGTGGGGCGCCGGTTGATTTTCGGCGCCCCTTCGTCGTAGCGATTCATGCCGTCCGGCGGCCGCGGGTCGTTCGTGGTTGTTCGCGCAGTTCCCCGCGCCCCTTGGGGGACGCTGCCCCCAGGGACGTCAGGGCTAGAACTTGTTCTTCGGGGTGATTCCCAGGGACAGGCCCGACAGGCCGCGCTGGCGGCCTCCCAGCTTGCCGGCGATGGCGCGGAGTGCGGAGCCCGCCGGGGAGTCCGGGTCGGTCAGGACCACCGGCTTGCCGTCGTCGCCGCCCTCGCGGAGGCGGACGTCGATCGGGATGTTGCCCAGGACGGGGACGGACGTGCCCGTCGTGCGGGTCAGGCCGTCGGCCACCACCTGGCCGCCGCCGGTGCCGAACACGTCGACCATCTCGTCGCAGTGCGGGCAGGGCAGGCCGGACATGTTCTCGACCACGCCGACGATCTTCTGGTGGGTCTGCACGGCGATGGACCCCGCCCGCTCGGCGACCTCGGCGGCGGCCTGCTGCGGGGTCGTCACGACCAGGATCTCGGCGTTCGGGACCAGCTGGGCCACGGAGATCGCGATGTCGCCGGTGCCCGGCGGGAGGTCCAGCAGCAGGACGTCCAGGTCGCCCCAGTACACGTCCGCCAGGAACTGCTGGAGGGCGCGGTGCAGCATCGGGCCGCGCCAGACGACCGGGGCGTTGCCCGGGGTGAACATGCCGATGGAGATGACCTTCACGCCGTTCGCCGACGGCGGCATGATCATGTTCTCGACCTGGGTCGGACGGCCGTCGGCGCCCAGCATGCGCGGCACGGAGTGGCCGTAGATGTCGGCGTCGACGACACCGACCTTGAGGCCGTCCGCCGCCATCGCGGCCGCCAGGTTCACCGTGACCGAGGACTTGCCCACGCCGCCCTTGCCGGAGGCGACGGCGTAGACGCGGGTGAGGCTGCCGGGCTTGGCGAAGGGGACCTCGCGCTCGGTCTGGCCGCCGCGCAGGGCGGACGCCAGCTCCTTGCGCTGTTTGTCGCTCATCACGTCGAGTGTGACGTCGACGCTGGTGACGCCCTCGACGCCGGAGACCGCCTCGGTCACGCGCTGCGTGATCGTGTCCCGCATCGGGCAGCCCGAGACCGTCAGGTACACGGTGACCGCGACGGCCCCGTCAGCACCGATCTCGACGGACTTGACCATCCCGAGTTCGGTGATGGGCTTGTGGATCTCGGGGTCGTTCACCGTCGCCAGTGCCTCGCGCACCGCGTCTTCCGTAGCCATAAGGACGATGGTACGGCGCCGTACCGGTGCGTAGGAAAGCGTCTCAGCGGTCGTCTGCGTCACGTCCCCGTGACCGTTCCGCCGGGAATACGACGGGGTCGTGACGGTGACCGTTCTGCCGTTCCTCCAGCTCCTTGATCGTGTCCTGGAGCTCCGAGCGGATCCAGTCGCGGGTGGCGACCTCGCCCAGGCCGATGCGCAGGGCGGCGATCTCGCGGGTCAGGTACTCGGTGTCGGCGATCGACCGCTCGTTCTGCTTGCGGTCCTGTTCGAGGTTGACCCGGTCGCGGTCGTCCTGCCGGTTCTGCGCGAGCAGGATCAGCGGGGCGGCGTAGGAGGCCTGGAGGGACAGCATCAGGGTCAGGAAGATGAACGGGTACTCGTCGAAGCGCAGGTGGCCCGGGGCGAGGCTGTTCCAGGCGACCCACACGATGATGACGACCGTCATCCAGACGATGAACCGCCCGGTGCCCAGGAAGCGCGCGATGCGCTCCGAGAGCCGTCCGAAGGCCTCCGGGTCGTACTCGGGCAGGAACCGGCGCCGGGGCGGCAGCGGCTGGTCGAGGCGGGTGCGCGGCCGGGAGGCGGCCGTGGCGCCGGACGGCGTGCGTTCCCGCGAGTTCTCGCGCTCAGGAACCATCAGTGGTCACCTCCTCGTCCAGGTGGAACTCGGACTCCCGCCAGTCCTCGGGGAGCATGTGGTCCAGCACGTCGTCCACGGTCACCGCGCCGAGCAGCGCCCCGGCCTCGTCGACCACGGGGGCCGCGACCATGTCGTACGTGGCGAAGAACCCGGCGATGGCGGGCAGCTCCGCCTCGGGATCGAGCGGTTGCAGGTCGCTGTCCAGGATCGAGCTGACCAGGGACGGGGGTGGCTCCCGCAGCAGGCGCTGGAAGTGGACCGTGCCCAGGTACTTCCCGGTCGGCGTCTCGTCGGGTGGCCGGCAGACGTAGACCTGGGCGGCGAGGGCGGGGGAGAGGTCGGGGTTGCGGATGTGGGCGAGGGCGTCGGCGACCGTGGCGTCCGGGCGCAGCACGATCGGCTCGGTGGTCATCAGACCGCCCGCCGTGCGCTCCTCGTACGACATCAGGCGCCGCATGTCCGCCGCGTCGCCCGGCTGCATCAGGCTCAGCAGCCGCTCCTGCTCGTCCGTCGGCAGCTCGCCCAGCAGGTCGGCCGCGTCGTCCGGGTCCATGGCCTCCAGGACGTCGGCGGCGCGCTCCTCCTTCAGCTTGCCGAGGATCTCGATCTGGTCGTCCTCCGGGAGCTCCTCCAGGACGTCGGCCAGCCGGTCGTCGTCCAGGGCGGCGGCGACCTCGGCCCGGCGCTTGGCGGAGAGGTGGTGCAGGACGTTGGCCAGGTCGGCGGGGCGCAGCTGCTCGAACGTGGCGAGCAGGTTCTCGGCGCCCTGCCCCTGCTCCTCCAGCGAGAAGCCGGTGACGGCGGTCCACTCGACGGTGAGCGCCTCGCCCTTGGCCCGCCGGAAGGCGCTGCCCTTCCTGCCCTTGCGGACGAAGACCCGGTCGATCTCCCACTCCCGGCGGGCCGGCAGCTGATGCACCGACAGGTCGAGGACGGTGACCTCCTCGCCGGTCTCGGTGAGCGTGACCCGCCGGTCCAGCAGTTCCCCGAAGACCAGCCGCTCGGTGGGCCGCTGCTCGAAGCGCCGGACGTTGAGCACGCCGGTGGTGATGAGCTGCCCGGACTGGATCGCGGTGACCCGGGTCATGGGCAGGAAGATGCGGCGGCGGGTGGCGAGTTCCACGACCAGGCCGAGCAGCCTCGGCGGTCGCTGTCCCACTCGCAGCATGACGACCAGATCGCGCACCCGCCCCACCTGGTCGCCGGTGGGGTCGAAGACGGCGACACCGGAGAGGTGCGATACGAAGATCCGGGGGGCGCCCGCTGCCATGGCCGCGGCTCCTTTTCGTGCGGGGTGTTCCGTGCTGCCTGTCTCTGTGCCTGTCTGCGTGCCTGTTGTTTCCGAATTGCCCGCTCGGGTGGGCTTCAGGCTAGCCCGTCCCGATCGGGGGTGCGTCGGCGGACGGTCCGGAAGGACTGGCTCCGACCGGCCTCTACGACCCCGGTACCCTGCGGTACGCCATTCAGGTCTCCCGTCAGAGAGGCAGCCCCACCTGTGACTCCGATTCGCCAGGTCCGTAGCCGCAGTGCCGCACTCGCGAGCGCGATGTGCGCACTGCTCGTGACGGGAACGGTGCTCACGGGCTGCTCGGAGGATCCGAACGAGGGCACCAACGGGGTCGGCAGACTCCCCGCCGCGAAGATCCAGGCCAAGACCCGCACGGCCGCCGAGTCCGCCGGGGCGGTCCGGGTGCACGGCAACGTCGTCAGCGGCGAGCGTACGTACGCGCTCGACATGCGTCTGAAGGACGACGGCGGCGAGGGGTCGGTCACCACGGAGGGCACGACCTTCCAGCTGCTGCGCGTGGGCGAGCAGCTCTTCGTCAAGGCCGACGCGGAGTTCTGGAGTCACGGTGAGGGCCAGGGCGAGGGCAAGGCGGACGCGGCCGCGGCCTCCAAGCTCGGCGGCAAGTTCGTGAAGGTGCCGCAGGGCGACCCTTCGTACCAGAAGTTCAGCGGTTTCACGGACAAGGGAGTCCTCCTCGACGGTCTGCTGACCCTGCACGGCACACTCGCGACGGACGGCCACGACGAGCAGGCGGGCGTCCGCACCATCCGCATCACCGGTGACAAGGGCTCCGGCGGGGCCCTGGAGGTCTCCCTGGAGGGCAAGCCGTATCCGCTGCGCCTGGAGCGGGCCGGCGGCGCGGGCACCCTCACGTTCTCCGCCTGGGGGGAGGACTTCGGCCTGCGTGAGCCGGAGCGGAACGAGACGGTGGACTACGGCAAGCAGCTGCCGACGTCGTAGCGCCCGCTACGCGCGTTCGGCCGCCGCGCGCCCGTCGCGTGTCACGGGCGTTTGCGCTTCTTCAGCAGCAGCCGGTGCAGCCCTGCCGGGACCGGGCGGCGGGTGATCGCCGGGGACGGCAGCGGGGCCTCGGCCAGGGAGCCGTCGGGCATCGGTGCCCTCGCGCCGGTCGGCTCCAGCCGCAGCACCCGGCACTCGCGGGCCCAGCGGTCGGGCATGGCCTCGCCGTCGGGCGCGTTCAGCCGTTTGCCCTTGAGCTCGGCGACCGCCGCGTCCCACGCCTCGGAGCCCGGTTCGAGCTGCGTGACCCGCGCGGTCCAGGAGACCAGCCGGCCGCCCTTGTCCTTGCTGCGGACCGTCACCCGGGCCTCGGCCCCGTCGGCCAGACCGGGCAGCGGCTGCTCGCCGGGCCCGTCGCCGACCAGGCACGCGGCGCCCTCGTGCCACACGTGCCACAGCGCACGCGCCGGGCCGTCGGGGCCCTGGACCCAGACGAGGCCGGACTTCTTCGTGGCCTCCTCGACGAGGGCGCGGCCGAGCAGCTCATCCGTCATGGGGTCCAGCCTATCCAGGCTGCTCACAGCCACCCGTTCCGCTTCAGCATGCGGTGGATGCCCACACAGATGGTCACCGTGATGCCCATGATCACCGGGTAGCCGTACTTCATGTGCGTCTCCGGCATGTAGTCGAAGTTCATGCCGTACACCCCGCACACCATCGTCGGCACGGCGATGATCGCGGCCCACGAGGTGATCTTCCGCATGTCCTCGTTCTGGGCCACGGAGGCCTGCGCGAGGTTGGCCTGGAGGATGGAGTTGAGCAGTTCGTCGAAGCCGAGGACCTGCTCCTGCACGCGGGCCAGGTGGTCGGCCACGTCCCGGAAGTACTTCTGGATGTCCGGGTCGATCAGCCGCATCGGCCGCTCGCTCAGCAGTTGCATGGGCCGCAGCAGCGGCGACACGGCCCGCTTGAACTCCAGTACCTCGCGCTTGAGTTGGTAGATCCGGCCGGCGTCCGTGCCGCGCGGTGTGCCCTTGCGGCGGCCCGGGGAGAAGACCTCGGTCTCCACCTCGTCGATGTCGTCCTGCACCGCGTCTGCGACGGCGATGTACCCGTCGACGACGTGGTCGGCGATGGCGTGCAGCACGGCCGAGGGGCCTTTGGCCAGCAGCTCGGGGTCGTCCTGGAGGCGGTGCCTGAGCGCCCGCAGGGAGCCCTTTCCGCCGTGCCGGACGGTGATGAAGAAGTCCCGTCCGGTGAAGCACATGACCTCGCCGGACTCGACGACCTCGCTGTTGGCGTCGAGCTGGTCGTGCTCCACGTAGTGGATGGTCTTGAACACGGTGAACAGGGAGTCGTCGTACCGCTCCAGCTTGGGGCGCTGGTGGGCCTGGACGGCGTCCTCGACGGCCAGCGGGTGCAGCCCGAACTCCCCGGCGATCCCGGCGAATTCGGCCTCGGTCGGCTCGTGCAGGCCGATCCACACGAAGCCCCCGTCACGGCGCGCGAGAAGCACCGCCTCGTGCGGGGTCAGCGGCGTCTCGGTCTCGATGCGGCGGCCGTCCCGGTAGACGGCGCAGTCGACGACGGCCGAGGGGGTCGCGGGGCTGCGGGTGGCGTCGTAGGTCCCGCCGTCCTTGCGCAGCGACACGCGGGACGGACGGACGACGGCGCGCAGGTCGCGGATCATCGACATGGCGGGCTCCTTCGCGGGCGTGCAACGAAAGGCGCCGGCGACGGGTGGAACTACCCGGAATGAGGACGTTGGGACCGAGGATGTTTGGCACGTCCACAAAGCGGGGAGCACCGCACCGTCATGGTGGCGAGTCTCGTTACTGATTCAGCTACTGAGGCAGATCAGGCAAAGCGAAACGAAGCGCTCTTCCGCGGTGGAGCGAGTGCGAGAGGTGGCAGTCAGCCGGAGCCAGAACAGCTACGTCAGCGGCGGGAAGAGCGTGGTGCTACTGCACGGTCGACTTCGATCCATTGCAGTCCCACCTCCTCCGGCCGGTCCCTCGTAAGGGAGTTCCATCGGCGTCGGGGCCTGATCGCGACGCTGATGCGTGCTGCCCCGAACCACCGGGTAAGAGTAACAGCCGCCCGACGTGTCAAGGCGCTGCTTTGCCCGCTACTGGCGAGTTCTATGCTCGCCGCATGGCAGATGTTCTTCCTCTGGTCGAGGCCCGGTTGCGTACCGCGCTGGGCGAACCGGACGCGCGCGCGGCGGTCACCTTCCTGGGCACGGACCGCATCGAGGTGCTCCGTTTCCAGGAGGGCGACATCGTCCGCTACGCCACGCTCGGTATGTCCGCGCACCCCATGACGGACCCCACGGCGGTCGTCGCCGACCCGGTCAAGGGCCCGCGCGCCGAGCTGGTCCTCTCCGTGCGCGCCGGGCTCGCCGACACCGGCAAGGTGCTCCGCCCGCTCGCCGTGCTCGCCGCGTCTCCGCAGGTGGAGGGGCTGGTCGTGGCCCCCGGTGCCTCCCTCGACGTCGGTGAGCCCCTGTGGCCCGGCGCGCCGTTCACCTCGGTCCTGGTGGCCGAGCCGGGCGGCCTGGTCGAGGACCTGGAGCTCGACGAACCCCTCGACCCCGTACGGTTCCTGCCGCTGCTTCCCATGACCCCGAACGAGGCCGCGTGGAAGCGCGTGCACGGCGCCCAGGCGCTCCAGGAACGGTGGCTGAACCAGGGGACGGACCTTCGGGATCCGTCCCGGAAGTCCGTCCCGCTGGAGTGAGGAAGCTCACCAACACCAGGCCGGAAAGCCTCAGTTGGCGAAGACGGTGACGCTGTCCTCGGTGGCGTGCCTCGGCTCCGTCTCCTCCGGGGTGGGGGTCCCCCCTGCTCGAGCGGAGTCGAGAGCTTGGGGGAGCGTGAGTGCCCTGCGCCGTACGACGACCACGCCGGCGCCCACGAGCGCGGTGACCGCCGCCACCACGAACGGGATGTGGAGGTCGGTCCACTCCTCGATCTTCGGCGCGAAGTACGGGGCGGCCGCCGCCGCGAACCAGCGGACGAAGTTGTAGCCCGCGCTCGCCACCGGCCGGGGCGCGTCCGAGACGCCGAGGGCCAGCTCGGTGTAGACGGTGTTGTTCACGCCGATGAAGGCGCCGGACAGGATCGTGCAGACGACGGCCGTGGTGTGCGAGCCGTAGCCGAGCACGAGCACGTCGGCCGCGAGCAGCACCAGCGAACCGCCGAGCACCTTCAGCGAGCCGAACCGCTTCTGCAGGCGCGGTGCCACGATCACCGAGAACACGGCGAGCAGCACGCCCCAGGCGAAGAACACCGCACCCGACCGGTACGGGCTCATGTTCAGCACGAACGGGGTGAAGGCCAGCACGGTGAAGAACGTGTAGTTGTAGAAGAACGCCGAGACCGCCGCGGAGGCCAGGCCGCCGTGGCCGAGGGCCTTGATCGGGTCCAGCACCGAGGTCTTGCGGGCCGGCTTCGGCTGCTCCTTCAGGAACACCGTGATGCACAGGAAGCCGACGGCCATCAGGAACGCCGTGCCGAAGAACGGGTAGCGCCAGCTGGCGTCACCGAGCAGCGCGCCCAGCAGCGGGCCGCACGCCATGCCGAGGCCGAGGGCGGACTCGTACAGCAGGATCGCCGCGGCGCTGCCACCGGCCGCCGCTCCGACGATGACCGCGAGGGCCGTCGAGACGAACAGCGCGTTGCCGAGGCCCCAGCCGGCCCGGAAGCCGACCAGTTCGCCGACCGATCCGGAGGTGCCGGCGAGTCCGGCGAACACCACGACGAACGCGAGGCCGAGCAGCAGTGTCTTCTTCCCGCCGATCCGGCTGGAGACGAAGCCGGTCACCAGCATCGCGACGGCGGTGATGAGGAAGTACGAGGTGAAGAGCAGGGAGACCTGGCTCGCGGTGGCGTGCAGACCCTGGGCGATGGACGGCAGGATCGGGTCGACGAGTCCGATGCCCATGAAGGCGACGACCGACGCCCCGGCGGTCGCCCACGCGGACTTGGGCTGCCTCAGAAGGCCGCCCACTCCGGCGTCGAAGGGGTCCATGGTTGCTCCCTTTCCCTGGGCCGAGTTAGTTGGTATATACACACACTAAGTTAGCCAGACTAATTAATGCAAGTTACATCCAGTGCCTGGGTGAAGGGTTCCGTCCGGTTGGGTGATCGTCCTTGACGCGACGGGGCGGGGGTAGGACCGTGGGGCCCTATGAGGGGCGAACCCAGTTGCCCGAAGTGCGGTGGCCGGGTCAGGGCTCCCGGCCTCTTCTCCGACTCGTGGCAGTGCGATGTGCACGGCACCGTTCATCCGGTGCAGCCCGTGATACCGCCCAGCGTCGACGCCCTCAACGTCGTGGTGCACCGCACCCAGGTGCCGGTGTGGATGCCCTGGCCGCTGCCGGTCGGCTGGCTGTTCACGGGCGTGGCCTGCGCGGGGGACGACCGTACGGGCGGGCGGGCGACGGCGGTGGCCTGCACGGGGCCCGGGCCGCTCGGCGGTATGGGCGAGCTGATCCTGGTCGCGGAGGAACTCGGCGTCGGCCTCGGCGCGCGGTACGCGGGAATGGAGGGGCCGGACCCCGGGCCCTCCATGGACGTCGGGAAGCCGGCTCAGGCGAAGGTGCTCGCCGCGGGGCGGCCGACGCCGTTGTGGCATGTGACGGGCGCGCCGGACGACCGGGCCGTCTTCGCCGGTGAGGCGCTGGGGCTGTGGCTGTGGGCCGTGGTGTGGCCCGAGCAGTCGGGATTGTTGATGTACGACGAGCTCGTGCTGGCGGACCTGCGGGACGCGGGGGCCGAGGTGGAGCTGGTGCCGTGCGGGGCGTTGTCGCCGCGCTTGCTTGAGCCGTAGCGCCTACTGGGGTGGGGGTGTGCCTGTTTGGCGGCTGCGGGCTGGGTGTGGCTGGTCGCGCAGTTCCCCGCGCCCCTTTGGGGGCGTTGGTGTAGGGGGCGCTTGGGGGGTTCGGGTGTGACGGCGGGCGTTGAAGATGTGGTTATCCTTGAGCAGCCCTGTTCGTGTCGTCCGTGTCTGGAGTTCGTGTCGTGCGTATCGATCTGCACACCCACTCCACTGCCAGCGACGGCACCGACGCTCCGGCCGAGCTGGTGCGCAAGGCCGCGGCGACCGGGCTGGACGTCGTCGCCCTCACCGATCACGACACGACCCGTGGGCACGCCGAGGCGATCGCCGCGCTGCCCGAGGGGCTCACGCTGGTCACCGGGGCCGAGCTCTCCTGCCGCCTCGACGGGATCAGCATGCACATGCTGGCCTACCTCTTCGACTCCGACGAACCGGCGCTGCTCGCCGAGCGTGAGCTCGTGCGGGACGACCGGGTGCCCCGGGCCCAGGGCATGATCGCCAAGCTGCGGGAGCTGGGCGTGCCGGTGACCTGGGAGCAGGTGGCCCGGATCGCCGGTGACGGGTCCGTCGGGCGCCCGCACGTGGCGAGCGCGCTGGTCGAGCTGGGTGTCGTGCCGACCGTGAACGACGCCTTCACTGAGGACTGGCTGGCCGACGGCGGCCGCGCCTACGTGGAGAAGCACGAGACCGACCCCTTCGAGGCGATCCGGCTGATCAAGGGCGCGGGCGGGGTCGCGGTGTTCGCGCATCCCGCGGCGAGCAAGCGGGGGCGTACGGTGCCGGAGGCCGCGATCGCGGAGATGGCCGTGGCCGGGCTGGACGGCATCGAGGTCGACCACATGGACCATGACGCGGACACGCGTGCGCGGTTGCGGGGGCTGGCGAAGGAGCTGGGGCTTCTTGTGACCGGGTCCTCGGACTACCACGGCAGTCGGAAGACGTGTGTGCTCGGGGAGTACACGACGGATCCCGAGGTGTACGGGGAGATTACGCGGCGGGCCTTCGGGGCGTTTCCCGTGCCCGGAGCCGGCGGGGTCTGAGGTCCGTTTTTTGTAGGTCCGTTTCAAGGCACCCGGCGCTGCTGGCTGTGCCCACCCTCCCCCAAGCTCTCAACTGCGTTCGAGCAGGGCGGTGCCCCCATCGCCGTGCGGAACGCCTGCCCACAGCGGTAGCGGAACCGGTGCCGGCACCGGTCGCTGTCTGTCGCGCGCTTCTTCAACACCGCAAGGCCATCACACTCATGTTCGACGTCGCCGTCTTCGGCTCTCTCTTTCTCACGCTCTTCGTCATCATGGATCCCCCGGGGATCACCCCGATCTTCCTCGCGCTCACCGCCGGGCGGCCCGGCAAGGTGCAGAAGCGGATGGCCTTTCAGGCCGTCTGCGTCGCCGGTGGGGTGATCACGGTGTTCGGGCTGCTCGGGCATCAGATCCTGAACTATCTGCACGTCTCCGTGCCCGCGCTGATGATCGCGGGTGGGCTGCTGCTCCTGCTGATCGCGCTCGATCTGCTGACCGGCAAGACCGACGAGCCGAAGCAGACCAAGGACGTCAACGTCGCCCTCGTGCCGCTGGGCATGCCGTTGCTGGCGGGGCCAGGAGCGATCGTGTCGGTCATCCTCGCGGTGCAGAAGGCGCACAGCGTCGCCACGCAGGTGTCGGTGTGGACGGCGATCCTCGCCATCCACGTCGTGTTGTGGCTGGTGATGCGCTACTCGCTGGTGATCATCCGGATCATCAAGGACGGCGGCGTGGTCCTGGTGACGCGGCTCGCGGGCATGATGCTCTCCGCGATCGCCGTGCAGCAGATCATCAACGGGGTCACGCAGGTGATCCGGGGGAGCTGACCGCGCGCGTCACGGCCGGGGGCCGGTGAGCACCGAGCCGATCTCCTTGGCCGGGTTCGCGTGGCCGAGGTACTCCTCCATCTTGTGCGCGCGGTCGCGGCCGTTGGCGACGGCCGGCTGGGTGAGCTTCCCCCACCGCTCGTCCGCCAGCGGGCAGCCGATGGCCACCGCGTCGGTGGGACACCAGACGTTGACCCAGTCACGCACCCTGGGGGGCCGGTGCGGGCCGTGCGTGAGGAGCCGCTCGTTGACGCCGTCCAGTCCCAGCGGGCTGCCCGCGGTGACCATCAGTACGGGGTCGAGGCCGTCCGGGAGCCGGGTCAGCAGGTCCATGCCCACGACGGTGCCGAGGCTGTGGGTCACCAGCACCAGTTCGCCGGAGGTGGGCATCGTCTGCATGACGCTGTCCAGCACGGCCTGCCGCACGGAACCGTCGCCGAGGTACAGGTCGACGTCCCGCAGGAACGTGGCGATGGTCCACTCGTCCAGGTCGGACCGGGCGGCGAGCCAGCTCAGCGGCCGGTGCAGCGCGCCGACCAGCCCCGCCCCGAAGCCCTCCGTGGCCGCCGGGCCGTCCTGTGGCATACCGGCCCGGACGGCCGCCTCGTAGAGCAGCCGCTCGTAGGACCCGGTGGGTGACGCGGCGGCGAAGGCCTCCGCGGCGGCGGCCGCGCTCACCTGGTCGAGGCCGACGGCCTCGGCCGTGCTCTCCCGTCCGCTGACGAAGTCGGCCAGTCGCGTTCCGTAGAACGGGAACCACACGTCCTCCGGGTCGACGGTGGGCAGTGCCGCGAGCGTGAGTCCGCGGTTGAGGCCGGACGTCCAGTTCCGGCGGAGGTCGTCGGGCTCCTTGTCCTGCTGGTCCCGGCCGTGCAGGAAGACCAGGTGCCGACGGCCGCCGAAGGCGGTGGCGCGGGCGCGGAGTCCGGTCTTGGGCTTACGGGCCCCGGTCCCCGTCTCCGTGCCGTTCACCGTCACCGTCACCGTCGCCGGGACGGCGGGGGCCGACGGTGCCGTGACGCCGGGTGCGGCCGGTGTGGTCGCCCCCGGCTGCGGCGCGGGTGCGACCGCGCTCTGGTCCAGGCCCGAGTCCGGCCCCATCTCGGCCAGCAGCGCGCGCCGCCTCGGGTCGGGCGTCAGCTGGGCCAGGTTCCTCAGGATCGAGCTGATGCGGACGCCCTCGTTGGCGATCCACTCGACCGCGTCCTCGCCGTCGCCCTCACTCCAGGGGCGGCCGTCCCTGCGCAGGACGCGGCCCTGGTCGTCCCTCTTCGGCACGCCGCTGTGGTGCAGGGCGACGACCTCCCACTGGTCGTTGAAGACGGGGGAGCCCGAGTTCCCCGGTTCGGTGTCGGTCGTGTAGTGGACGAAGTCGTCGAGCCGTACCAGCACCTGGTTGTCGCGCAGGGCGATCTCCTTCAATCGCCCCTGCGGATGGCCGATGATGTTCACCTTCTCGCCGAGCACCAGCTTGCCGATCTGGACGCTGAGCCGGTTCCAGCCGAAGATCTCGCCCGGCGGGCGGCCGTCCGAGGTCGGCGCGAGCGCCACCAGGGCGAAGTCGAGCCGTTGGTCAGCGGCGAAGAAGGCCCCCGGGTCGAGTTCGGTCCGGAGCACGGTGTCGGGCAGGTTGTCGGCTGTGACCTGGGCGTTGAACTCCGCGAAGCAGGTGCGGGCGAAGCTCTCGTCGGGCAGCACGTGATGGTTGGTCATCATCAGCCGGGGCGAGACCAGGAAACCCGTGCCGTGCGGAAGCTCACGGCCGTCGCGGCGCCGGGTGATCCGGGCGACCGTCGCCCCGGCCCTGACCCCGCGCGGCAGGAAGCTCCAGGCCTGGAGTTCGTTGGACAGGTCGATGATGCGTTCGTTGGCGTCCGGCCGGTCCATGGCCTCGCGGTGGATGTCCGCCACGACCGCCGAGGCAGACGGCCCGCCCAGGCCGAGGATCCGGTCGGCGCGGACGGCGAGCGCGTCCGGGGTGTCCGGGAACCGCACGCCGGACGCCAGCCGGTCCTCGACCCGTGCGCGCTCCGCGGCCGACTCCTCGTACCGTCGCGCGGCCTCTGCGGCGGCCTGTGCGTGCAGCTCCGCGTGCGACCGGCCCGTCACCGACATGTGGCCCACCGTCCTGTTCCCCGTCCTGTTCCCGCTGTCGCCGTGCTCCCCAGCCAGTACGCCCCCGGCCGCGGTGGTCCGCAACAGCAGAGCCCCCGCACGGCCGATGCCGGGCGGGGGCTCCGAGGTGTGGGGAGAGCCGCGCGCGTTATGAGGCCGTGGTCTCGGCCGGGCGGATCCACAGGCGCTGCCCGATGGCGGCTGCCTGCTGAACGATGCGGTTGACGGAGGCGGCGTCCACAACGGTCGAGTCCACAGGCGTGCCGTCGACGTCGTCGAGTCGCATGATTTCGAAGCGCAAGGGCTTCTCCCTTCGTCTGGTCATCCTCCTGAGGAGAACTACTTGAGTGGGTGGTCCACCAGGCTGCGGCGCTCGGTGTTCCGTATGAGTCAACAGGGCTGCATGGGTCAAACATTCCCTACGCTAAGGAAATTTTTCGACCGGCTAATTACTGAGCCGTAAGAGTGTCGTTACGAGACCGACCGGGACCGTTTGTGCCCGCAGCGTGACCGCCGGGAGAATGGAGGTGATGAACGACGACCTCGCGGCCCTCAGCGCCCGCATCGACCGCACCAACGAGCTGCTCCAGCGCATGCTCGCCGAGGTGGCGAAGACGCCCTCGACCCATGCGATCTTCGTCGATGCCGGGTACCTCTACGCCGCCGCGGGACGGCTCGTCTCCGGTACGGAGGACCGCCGGGCCTTCGACCTGGACGCCGAGGGCCTGATCGACGCGCTCATCGACAGGGCCCGCACGATCTTCGCCGACAGCAGGCTGCTGCGGGTCTACTGGTACGACGGCGCCCGCCGCCGCATCCACACGGCGGAGCAGCAGAGCATCGCCGAGCTGCCCGACGTGAAGGTGCGGCTGGGCAACCTGAACGCCAACAACCAGCAGAAGGGCGTCGACTCGCTCATCCGTACCGACCTGGAGTCACTCGCCCGGCACCGCGCCATCAGCGACGCAGCCCTGCTCGGCGGCGACGAGGACCTGGTGTCGGCGGTGGAGGCGGCCCAGGGCTACGGCGCCCGCGTCCACCTCTGGGGCATCGAGGCACCCGACGGCCGCAACCAGGCGGAGCCGCTGCTGTGGGAGGTCGACAGCCAGCGCACCCTGGACCTCGACTTCTTCAAGCCGTACGTCTCCCGCCGCACGGCCGCCGCCTACGAGGCGACCACGGGCCGGCCCACCCGCGAGGACGTGCGGTTCGTGGGCGCGCAGATCGCCGCGAAGTGGCTGGCGGCGCGCGGCCGGGACGCGCTGGTGGAGCTGCTGCCCGGGCACCCCTATCTGCCCGGTTCGGTGGACCAGGATCTACTGGTGGAGGCGGAGGGGCTGTTGCAGCACTCGCTGCGGGGGCAGGCGGACCTGCGGCGGTCGCTGCGGGACGGCTTCTGGGAGCATCTGCGGACCCTGTACTAGGCCGCGCGGGTGCCGTCCCAGAAGTCGGCCAGGGCCCGGGCCGTGGGCAGGGGCTGGTCGGCGTTCGGGGAGTGCTCGGCGCCCATGACGATCGTGCGGTGCGCGGACAGCCGTGCGGCCATGTCGTCGAGGATCGCCACCGGCCAGGTGTCGTCGTGCGCCCCCGACAGCACATGCAACGGCAGCGGCACGGCCGCCAGTTCGGCGACTCGGTCCGGCTCGGTGCACAGCTGGCGCCCCGTCGCGAGGAGTTGGGCGGGCTTGTTGCCCAGCCAGCGGCGGCGCAACTGCTCCTGGTCGCCCAGGCCGCGGGCGGGCCCGCCGACCTCCTCCGGCGGCCCCATCGCCTCGATGGCCTCCCACACCTTCTCCATCGACATCACGGCGAGCGCGTCCCGCAGCAGCTTCACGCGCTGCCGCTGCGAGACCGAGATCTCCGCCGGGCCGGACGAGACGAGGGTGAGGGAGAGGAAGGGGGAGTGGTCGAGCAGCACGGCCGCACGGGCGATCTGCCCGCCGAGCGAATGGCCGACGAGATGCACGGGCACGCCCAGCGCGGCGGCCTGCGCGAGCACGTCCCGCGCCAGTTCCCGCTGGGCATAGGCGGTTTCGTCGTCCGCCGGCCCGTCCGACTCGTACTGTCCCCGCCCGTCCACGGCGACGACCCGGTACCCACGCGCCCCGAGCGGCTCGTGCAGCAGCCCGAAGTCCTCCTTGCTCCCGGTGAATCCGGGCACCATCAGGGCGACGCCCTTGACCTCCGCCTCCGTCCTCGGCGACGAGTCGACGACGGCGAACTCGCCGCGGGTCGTGCGCAGGTGGTACGCGCGGGCGCCCGGGGGCGGGGCGAAGGTCGGTTGCCTGGTCACGGGGTGAGGGTAACGGGTGGGGGCGTGGTCGGGAGTGTGTGCCGACGGGGGGCGTCCGCGATGGCCCGCACCCGGGAAAGGCCGACGGCCCGGCCCCACGCTGAGTGGGACCGGGCCGTCGGGGGGAGTGTCAGCCCTCCGTGGGCTCCGCGGCGGCCGTGGCCTTGCGGGTGCGACGGACCTTCGGCTTCGCCTCGGCCGCGTCCTGCGAGACCTCGGCGTCCTGCGAGACCTCGGTGGACGCCGTGGACTTCCGCGTGCGGCGCGGCTTCGTGGCCTTGGCCGCCTCCGGCTCGTGAGCGGCCTGGGCCGGGATCTCCGCGGTGGTGACGGCGGTCTCGGTGGCCTTGCGGGTGCGGCGGCGGGGCTTGGCTTCCGTGCCTTCGGCGGTGTCGACGGCGGCCTCGGCGGCTGTGGCCGTCTTCCGCGTCCGGCGCGGCTTGGCCTCGGTGGCCTCCGCGACCGGAGCCTCGGCAGCAGCGGTCTTCCGCGTGCGGCGCGGCTTGGCCTCGGCCGCCTCGGCCGTGTCGGCACTCGCCTCGGCCTTGGCCGTCGCCTTACGGGCACGCCGCGGCTTGGCCTCGACGGTCTCCGGCTCCTGAGCGGCCTGGGCCGGGATCTCCGCGGTGGTGACGGCGGTCTCGGCGGCCTTGCGGGTGCGGCGGCGGGGCTTGGCTTCCGTGCCTTCGGCGGTGTCGACGGCGGTCACGGCCGCTGCTGTCGCCTTGCGCGTGCGCCTGGGCTTGGCCTCGGTGGCCTCGGCGGTGTCGACGGCCGTCTCGGCCGCTGCGGCGGTCTTCCGCGTCCGGCGCGGCTTGGCCTCGGTGGCGTCAGCCGTGTCGGCCGGGTCCGCCGCCGCTGTCGACTTGCGGGTGCGGCGGGGCTTGGTCGCCGTGGCTTCGGCGGTGTCGACGGCCGTCTCGGCCGCTGCCGTCGCCGTGCGCGTGCGCCTGGGCTCGGCCTCGGCGGTCTCGGCCGTGTCCACGGCGTCCTCCGCCGCGGTGGCGGCCTTGCGCGTGCGGCGCGGCTTCGTCTCCGTCGGCTCCGGGGCGGCCTCTATGGCTCCCTCGGCCGTGTCGACAGCAGCCTCGGCCGCGGATGCCGCGGTGGTCTTGCGGGTGCGGCGGCGCGGCTTGGTGGCGGTCGCGACCGATGCGGCGTCCGCGTCCGCCGGGGCCTCAGCCGAGGGCGTCGGCTTCGTGTCCGACGGCGTCACCGCGGCCTCGGTCTCCACCACCGGCGTCTCCACCGGCGTCTCCGACCTGCGCGTACGGCGTCGGCGCGGCTTGGCCGCCGCCTCGGTCGCCTCCGTGCTGGTGCCCTCCGCGGTCGCCACGGCGTTCTCCGCCTGCTCGGACGCGGGCGTCTCGACCGCCGTGACCGGCGCCGACTCGGACGGGGCTCCGCCGCGGGTGCGGCGACGGCGACGCGGGGTGCGAGGTGCCGTGACGGCCTCCGCCTCGGCGGCGCCGCCCGTGGCCGTGGTCTCCGGCGTGGTCGTGCCGACTGACTCCGGTGCCCCGTCCACCGGCGCCCCGTTGCGGGTGCGGCGGCGGCGTCGCGGCGTACGCGGCGAACGCTCACGGTCGGCCGACCGGGACTCGTCCCGGTCGCCACGGCCCCGGCCTCCGCGCCCGCGCGGCGCGCGGCCGCCCGGCTCGCCCAGGTCCTCCAGCTCCTCCGCGTCCAGCCCGGCGCGCGTGCGCTCCGAGCGCGGCAGGACGCCCTTCGTGCCCTCGGGGATACCGAGGTCGGAGAACAGGTGCGGGGAGGTGGAGTACGTCTCCGGCGGGTCGTTGAAGTCCAGCTCCAGCGCCTTGTTGATCAGCTGCCAGCGCGGGATGTCGTCCCAGTCGACCAGAGTGATCGCCGTACCCTTCGCGCCCGCGCGGCCCGTACGGCCGATGCGGTGCAGGTACGTTTTCTCCTCTTCCGGCGACTGGTAGTTGATGACGTGGGTCACGCCCTCGACGTCGATGCCGCGGGCGGCGACGTCGGTGCAGACGAGCACGTCCACCTTGCCGTTGCGGAAGGCGCGCAGGGCCTGCTCGCGGGCGCCCTGGCCGAGGTCGCCGTGGACCGCGCCGGAGGCGAAACCCCGCTGCTTGAGCTGGTCGGCGAGGTCGGCCGCGGTGCGCTTGGTGCGGCAGAAGACCATGGCCAGCCCGCGGCCCTCGGCCTGGAGGATGCGCGCGACCATCTCGGGCTTGTCCATGTTGTGCGCGCGGTAGATGAACTGCTTGGTGTTCGCGACCGTCGCGCCCGCGTCGTCCGGCGCCGTGGCGCGGATGTGCGTGGGCTGCGACATGTAGCGGCGGGCCAGGCCGATGACGGCGCCCGGCATGGTGGCCGAGAACAGCATCGTCTGGCGCCGCACCGGAAGCATGTTGATGATCTTCTCGACGTCGGGCAGGAAGCCCAGGTCGAGCATCTCGTCGGCCTCGTCGAGGACCAGGCACTTGACGTGCTTCAGGTTCAGCTTCTTCTGACCGGCGAGGTCGAGCAGCCGGCCCGGGGTGCCGATGACGACATCGACGCCCTTCTTCAGGGCCTCGACCTGGGGCTCGTAGGCCCGGCCGCCGTAGATCGCCGTCACGCGGACGTTACGGGCCTTGCCGGCCGTCAGGAGGTCGTTGGTCACCTGCTGGCACAGCTCGCGCGTGGGGACGACGACGAGCGCCTGCGGGGTGTCGGTGAGGTCCTCGGGCCGGGCGCGCCCGGCCTCGACGTCGGCGGGGACGGTGACACGCTCGAGGAGCGGCAGGCCGAAGCCCAGCGTCTTTCCGGTGCCCGTCTTGGCCTGGCCGATGACGTCCGTGCCCGACAGGGCCACGGGGAGCGTCATCTCCTGGATGGGGAAGGGGGTGGTGATGCCGACGGCCTCCAGGGCCTCGGCGGTCTCGGGGAGGATTCCGAGCTCTCGGAACGTCGTAGTCAGGGTGCTGCCTCTTCTGTGTGGGGCGGCGCGAGGCGAGCGCGGGGGTCTTGTCGGACCGTGCCGGGGACGTCGGCTGCCTACGGGCGGGCCGTAGAGCACGGGACCGCGCCGACGCTCTAGCGCTCATGCCGCTGAGGGTGTCCCCCTCCGGATCTCGTACGCACTGTGGCGGACGGCCGACGAGGGCTGTCGGGTCGGAGCCGATCGGGCCACCGACCGGGCATCCTCATACGTGCGGCCTGTCGAGGTACGTCGACGTACCAGCAGGCGCATTACCACCATACCCCGGATTGCCGCACACGCGATGGCCGATTTGGTCACGTAGTCGTCGTCACAGTGATTCACCAGGGCCTTACGCCTCCCGGCGGGCGGGCTATTGTGCGCTTCATGACGAGCTCTGACAAGCCTGCGAACGCCCCGGAAACCGCCCCCGCCGAACACACCGGAGTCGCCGCCCAGGACTGGGCGACGGCGTCCGCCGACCCGCAGTACCGCGCCGCGGTCGTGGACCTGCTCGGTGCGCTCGCGTACGGGGAGCTGGCGGCGTTCGAGCGGCTCGCGGAGGACGCCAAGCTGGCACCGACACTGGCGGACAAGGCAGAGCTGGCGAAGATGGCGTCGGCCGAGTTCCACCACTTCGAGAGGCTGCGCGACCGGCTCGCGGAGATCGGCGAGGAGCCGACGCGGGCGATGGAGCCGTTCGTCGCCGCGTACGACGGGTTCCACAAGCAGACGGCCCCCTCGGACTGGCTGGAGGGGCTCGTCAAGGCGTACGTCGGCGACTCGATCGCCAGCGACTTCTACCGTGAGGTGGCCGCGCGGCTGGACTCCGACTCCCGCGATCTGGTGCTGGCGGTCCTCGACGACACCGGGCACGGCGGCTTCGCCGTGGAGAAGGTGCGGGCCGCGATCGACGCCGACCCCCGGGTGGGCGGTCGGCTCGCGCTGTGGGCGCGGCGGCTGATGGGCGAGGCCCTGTCGCAGTCGCAGCGTGTGGTCGCCGACCGGGACGCGCTGTCGACCATGCTCGTGGGCGGCGTCGCCGACGGCTTCGACCTGGCGGAGGTCGGGAAGATGTTCTCGCGGATCACCGAGGCCCACACCAAGCGGATGGCCGCGCTGGGCCTGGCCGCGTAGCGCTCGTCGTCAGGTGGTCTTCCGGCAGGGCGCGCGGCTCCGCGCGCCCCTGACGGTCCGGCTACGCCGTCGCTGATCGTCGGCGCAGGCGCCCCGCGGGACGCAGCAGCAGTGACAGTGAGGCCACCGAGACGATCACCGCGCCGAGCAGGACCACCAGCAGATGCCCGGCCTCCAGCGCGCTGTGCATCACGAACGCGCCGAAGAGCGCGCCGGCGACGCCGGTCGAGAGGACCAGCGGGCGCGCCGGGAGACGGTGCGGCAGGCGGTACGACGCCGCCAAAGCCAGAGCCAGGCCGAGGATCGCGGAGCTCAGCGCTTCCAGGAGCATGTCGGGGTCCCTCCCACACGGGCGGCCTGCCCAAATCGGTCGTAGCCCGTCTTACCCCTGACCTGCGGAATCCAATCCACCCCCGTGGGCGACTTGTGCTCCATCCGTGGAGGAACCCGTGTGCCGCGCGAGTGCGGAGTACGCGGAACGGGGCCGGCGGAACGGGCCGGCAGGACCGGCCGTGAGAACGGGCCGGCAGGACGGGGCGGGGAGAACGCGAACGGGGCGGGGCGGCACACAGCCGCCCCGCCCCGTCCCACGTGGTGCGCCTACAGCGCTCCGAAGCCCACCTTGCGCGGAGCCGGCTCGCCGATCTCGACGTAGGCGAGACGGTCGGCCGGAACCAGGACCTTGCGGCCGTGCTCGTCCACGAGGCTGAGCAGCTGCGACTTCCCGGCCAGTGCCTCGGCCACCACGCGCTCGACCTCCTCGGGGCTCTGGCCGCTCTCCAGAACGATCTCGCGGGGCGCGTGCTGCACGCCGATCTTGACCTCCACGGCTATGTCCCTCCGACGGTCAGTGATGTGCGCGACCTTCCGCGCCGTACGCAGCACACATTAGCCCGGTGAGGGGACCTGCATGCTCCGGGTGAGAACGCCACGAGCGAACACCCGCCGGGAACAAAGCAGCCGTCAGTGCTGCTGTTGCTCCGTCCCGTGCAGCGGGAAGCCCGCGATGCCGCGCCACGCCAGCGAGGTGAGCAGCTGCACCGCCTGTTCGCGCGGCACACTGCGGTCGCTGTGCAGCCAGGACCTGGCCACCACCTGGGCGAGACCGCCCAGGCCCGAGGCGAGGAGCATCGACTCCGCGCGCGAGAGGCCGGTGTCCTCCGCGATGACGTCGCAGATGGCCTCCGCGCACTCGTTGGTGACCTTGTCGACGCGCTCGCGCACGGCGGGCTCGTTCGTCAGGTCCGACTCGAAGACCAGGCGGAAGGCTCCGCCGTCGTCCTCGACGTACGCGAAGTAGGCGTCCATCGTGGCGCGCACGCGCTGCTTGTTGTCGGTCGTCGACGCCAGCGCGCTCCGCACGGACTGGATGAGCGACTCGCAGTGCTGGTCCAGCAGCGCGAGATAGAGGTCGAGCTTGCCCGGGAAGTGCTGGTAGAGCACGGGCTTGCTGACGCCGGCGCGCTCGGCGATGTCGTCCATCGCGGCCGCGTGGTAGCCCTGGGCCACGAAGACCTCCTGGGCGGCGCCCAGGAGCTGGTTCCGTCGGGCACGGCGTGGCAGGCGTGTGCCCCGTGGGCGAACCGCCTCTGTCTGCTCGATGGCTGTCACGCCGCCTCCCATAGTCGTCCTGCGGATCTGGCCGCGTCGCCATCGTACTTTTCGGTAACCGTGGTGTGCGCGGTGAGAGCGCAGAATTTCACGGACCGGACGGTTACGAAAGTGGTTGAGAAGGTTTCAAACAGGGATAGAGCGGGCAAAATGCGGCTCCCTTCCTGTTCACCGGTGCTCAGTGTCGCCCTCCGGCGGCGTGCGTCAGCGGTAGTCGTCCTCGTCGAGCGAGACGACCCGGGCCTGCTCGACCAGATCGGCCTCGTTGGCGCGCTCCGGGTCGACGCCGGTCAGCGGGTCGTCGCGGTCCGGCGTGATGTCCGCGTGCTGCTCGGCCGCGTCGACCTCGGGGGCCTCGACGTCGTACTCCGGCGTTTCCGGCGCGTTCTCGGCCTCGAACGTCTCAGGGTCGGTGGGGTCAACGGCCATGCTGGGCTCCCTTCCTACGAACGTCCCTGTGCATGCAGGGGCCACACGCGGGTGCCCTCTGTCCGAGCCTAGGAGACACCCGATCCGGACGCCATGCCATCCGCGTTCACGACGTGACGCGGTGCGCATACCGCCGGCTGCTTCTCGGGTGCCCCCCTCCTCGCTCCTCAATGGCCGATGCTCCTCGATGGCCGATTCCTGTGACGGCGAACACATGAGCCACTACGTGATCGTCTCGTAACATTGCCGCATGTCTTCGACCGAGCTGCCGTTCGTGCCGCCCGCCAACGTGCTGCCGAAAGTGGGGGGCGTCAGGGTCGCGGAGGGCGAGCGGCTCAGGTCGGTCGAACTGCCCGGGGTCACACTGACGGTGCGCTCGCGACGCCCCGCGCGCGAGGGGCTGCCGCCCGCGCTGTACGTGCACGGGCTCGGGGGTTCCTCGCAGAACTGGTCGGCGCTCATGCCGCTGCTGGACGACGTCGTCGACAGCGAGGCCCTGGACCTGCCGGGCTTCGGTGACTCCCCGCCGCCGGACGACGGCGACTACTCCGTCACCGGGCACGCGCGCGCGGTGATCCGCTACCTCGATGCCACGGGGCGCGGCCCCGTGCACCTGTTCGGCAACTCGCTCGGCGGCGCCATCACCACTCGTGTCGCGGCGGTACGGCCCGATCTCGTCCGTACGCTCACGCTCGTGTCGCCCGCTCTGCCCGAGATCCGAGTGCAGCGCTCCGCCGTTCCGACGGGGCTGCTCGCGGTGCCCGGCGTCGCCCTGCTCTTCACCCGGCTCACCCGGGGCTGGACGGCGGAGCAGCGGGTCCGCGGTGTGATGGCGCTGTGTTACGGGGATCCGGGCCGGGTGACGCCGGAAGGTTTCCGCAACGCCGTGCAGGAGATGGAGCGGCGGCTGCGGCTGCCGTACTTCTGGGACGCGATGGCGCGTTCCGCGCGTGGCATCGTCAACGCGTACACGCTGGGCGGCCAGCAGGGTCTGTGGCGCCAGGCCGAACGGGTCCTCGCGCCGACCCTTCTCGTCTACGGCGGCCGGGACCAGCTCGTCGGCTTCCGCATGGCGCAGCGGGCGGCCCGGGCCTTCCGAGGCTCACGTCTCGTGACGTTGCCGGACGCGGGACACGTGGCCATGATGGAGTACCCGGAGACCGTGGCCTTGGCGTTTCGCGAACTTCTCGAGGATGCGGGAGAGTTGGGCGAGCGGCGAGCGCGGCGGGTGGACGCCCGGGCGGATCGGGTCGCCGACGAGGAACACACCGACGAGAGCATGGGGGGCTGAGGCGCGAGGTGGGACGCCACAGCCGCCGCGGGCCCGTCGCCAAGGGCGACACCGCGGACACAACCGCAGTACGGGAAGGCCGGACCGGGCCGGGACAGTGGCCGGGTCAGGGCCAGGGTCCGGGTCCGGGTCAGGATCAGGCGCCGGACATCGGCCGGGGTGAACGCACGGCACCGCCGCGCTCCGGACAGACCGGCTGGCCGCCCCAGGGCCCGGCCCCTCGGCGCACGCCGGGGCCACGTCCCGCCCCGGGCGCCCCGGGCAACGGGACGCCTGCCCAAGGCATTCCGCGTTCGCCGGGAGGCAGGCAACCGGACGGTACCCCGGCCCGAGGTGGTCCACGGCTTCCGGACGGCACCCCCGCGCGCGGGGTGCCCCGGCTGTCCGACGGCACCCCTCCGCACGGCTTCCCGCAGGCTCGCGGCGGGCATCCCGAGCAGCGGGAGGCCGGGGGCGGCTGGGGTGAGCTGAAGGCCGACGGCGCGCCGATACCGCGGCAGCGCCGGGCGCCCGTGCCCGGACCGCGGCAGGAGTACCTCGACGCCTTCGGGGAGGGTGCCGACGTCTTCGCGCCCGGTACGCCCGCCTCCGCACAGGCGGCGGACGCCTACGCCTCCGTCAGCAGCTGGAACGCGAGCACCCCGGCAGGCGGTCGCTCCGACGACCACGACCATGACCGCGACCGCGACCACGACGACGCGGAGCCCACCGGTGCACCCGCACCGGGCAAGGGCGCCAAGGGCCGTACCTTCACCGGCATCGCGGCAGCCGCCGTCACCACCGTGCTGGCCGTTGTCGTCGCCGGTCAGGTCGCCGACGACAACGGCGGTGCCGGCGTGCAGTCGCAGTCCGCCACCGAACAGGGCCGCGGCGACGTACGGGACTCCGCGTCCGGGGCGGACGGCCGCGCGCCCGCCCCGGACTCCGGTACGACGGCGCTGACGTACGGCGAGGCGATGGCCAGGACCTACCCGCTCGGCGCCAAGCTCAAGGGCTCGGGGACGTTCGACGCCGTCCCCGGCATCGCCAAGGCCCCGGGCTCGGGACAGAAGTTCACCTACCGGGTGGACGTGGAGCAGGGGCTCGGGCTCGACGGCGCGCTCTTCGCCGAGGCCGTGCAGAAGACGCTCAACGACCAGCGCAGCTGGGCCCACAACGGCGCCCGCACCTTCGAGCGCATCCACTCCGGCAAGCCCGACTTCGTGATCACCCTCGCCAGCCCCGGCACGACCGCCGACTGGTGCGCCAAGTCCGGCCTGGACACCACCGTGGACAACGTCTCCTGCGACTCGCTCTCCACCGAGCGCGTGATGATCAACGCCTACCGGTGGGCGCAGGGCTCGGAGACATACGGTGACAAGATCCACGCCTACCGGCAGATGCTGATCAACCACGAGGTCGGTCACCGCCTCGGCTACAACCACGTCACCTGTGACAAGAACGGCGACCTCGCCCCGGTCATGCAGCAGCAGACCAAGTTCCTCGACCACGACGGCATCCACTGCCGGGCCAACCCCTGGCCGTACCCCAGGAGTTGACAGGCGTCACAGGGAACGGCCCACGTCGCGCGTTGACAGGCGCCGAAAGTTCGTTCATATTTCTGGGCATGTCGCCCCGCCACGTCTCCGTTCGCGCCGCCATCGAGCTGGCGCTCATCGGCGTGACCCCGCTCTGCGTGGCCGACATCCACTGTTGCTGACGCCCGCCCCAGGCGCGCGTCGCGAACCCACCCTCTCTTTTGTGACCTCCGTCACGGCCTGTCCGTGACCCCGGTCGCGGCATCTTCGACGACCCGGCGCCCGGGGAGACGTCTGCTCAGCCTCGTCTCACCCATCGTCTACTCGTCTCGCGATCCGGGACACCATCCGAGAGGTCGTCATTCCGATGCGCCAACCGTCCGTCACAGCGCGCCGCGTGGCCGCGGCATCCGTCAGCCTGGTCCTGGCAGCGGGCGCCGCCGCCTGCGGGCCGAAGGACAACGATGCCAAGGGCGCCGGCGGCGACTCCACGCCCCACAAGGGGGGCACCCTCAGTGTGCTGAACGCGAGCCCGCAGGAGGACTTCGATCCGGCACGGCTGTACACCTCCGGCGGCGGCAACGTCCCGTCCCTGGTCTTCCGCACGCTCACCACCCGCAACCGCGAGAACGGCGCCGCCGGCACCGAGGTCGTCCCGGACCTCGCCACCGACACCGGGCGCCCCAGCAAGGGCGCGACCGTGTGGACGTACACCCTGAAGAAGGGCCTCACGTACGAGGACGGCACCCCGATCACCTCGGCCGACATCAAGTACGGCATCGAGCGATCCTTCGCCCCCGAGCTCTCCGGCGGTGCCCCCTACCTGCGGGACTGGCTGGTCGGAGCCGCCGACTACCAGGGCCCGTACAAGGACAAGAAGGGCCTCGACGCGATCGAGACGCCGGACGAGCGGACCATCGTCTTCCATCTGAACAAGCCCGAGGGCGAGTTCCCCTACCTCGCCACGCAGACGCAGTTCACGCCCGTCCCGAAGAGCAAGGACACGGGCACCAAGTACGAGGAGCACCCCGTCTCGTCCGGGCCCTACAAGGTCGTGCGGAACGAGAACGACGGTGAGCGGCTGGTCCTGGAGCGCAACACGCACTGGTCCGCCTCGACCGACGCCGAACGCAAGGCCTACCCGGACAAGATCGACGTACGGTCCGGCCTGGACTCGGCCGTGATCAACCAGCGGCTGTCCGCGTCCCAGGGGGCGGACGCCGCCGCCGTCACCACGGACACCAATCTCGGCCCCGCCGAGCTGGCCAAGGTGACCGGCGACAAGGACCTCGCCTCGCGCGTCGGCACCGGGCACTTCGGCTACACCAACTACATCGCGTTCAACCCGACCGTGAAGCCGTTCGACGACCCCAAGGTGCGGCAGGCGATCTCGTACGCCATCGACCGGTCGTCCGTGGTCAACGCCGCCGGGGGATCCGCGCTCGCCGAGCCCGCCACCACCTTCCTGCCGAACCAGAAGTCCTTCGGCTACACGCCCTACGACCTCTTCCCGGCGGGCAAGGCCGGCGACCCGGCCAAGGCCAAGGAGCTGCTGAAGGAGGCCGGCCACCCGAACGGGCTCACCGTCACGCTGACGCACTCCAACGCCAAGGACTTCGAGACCAGCCCGGAGATCGCGACCGCGATCCAGGACGCGCTGAAGAAGGCCGGCATCACGGTCAAGCTGCAGGGTCTGGAGGAGAACGACTACTCCGACAAGATCCACAGCGTGAAGACCGAGCCGGGCTTCTTCCTCGCCCACTGGGGAGCCGACTGGCCCTCCGGCGGCCCGTTCCTCGCCCCGATCTTCGACGGCCGGCAGATCGTCAAGGACGGCGCGAACTTCAACACCGGCCTGCTGAACGACAAGTCGGTCAATGCCGAGATCGACGCGATCAACAAGCTGACGGATCTCGACCAGGCCGCCGAGAGGTGGGGTGCGCTGGACAAGAAGATCGGCGAGAAGGCCCTCACCGTCCCGCTGTTCCACCCCGTCTACAAGCGCCTGTACGGCAAGGACGTCAAGAACGTCGTGATCAGCGACTGGACCGGTGTGCTGGACATCTCGCAGGTCGCGGTCAAGTAGTCGACGGGGCTGGTCAAGCAATCATGAGTGAGGCCCTGTTGGCCTCCCAGGCCGCCGGGACGGACACCCCCGTCCCGGCGGCCTCGGGGGCCCGTCCGTTCTGGCGGCGGCTGCGGACGCAGCGCGCCGCCCTCGTCGCGGCGGCCGTCGTCGCGCTGCTCGTCCTCGTCGCGCTCGCCGCGCCGCTGCTCACCGCCCTGGAGGGCCAGGACCCGACCACGTACCACCCGTCGCTCGTCGACTCCGCGCGCGGAGGCGTGCCCATCGGCTCCTTCGGCGGCATCAGCGGCGACCACTGGCTGGGCGTCGAACCGCAGACCGGACGCGACCTGTTCGCCCGGCTGGTGTACGGCGCCCGGGTGTCGCTGGGGGTCGCCCTCGCGGCCACGGTGGTGCAGCTGCTGCTCGGCGTCGTCCTGGGCATCGTCGCCGGGCTCGGCAACCGCTGGGTGGACCTCGTGGTGACCCGGATCGCCGACATCTTCGTGTCCATGCCCCTGATGGTCATCGCGCTGGCCCTGCTCGCCATCGTGCCCACCAGCTTCCCCCGCCCGGTCCTGGTCGCCCTCGTCGTCGGCCTGGTCTCCGGCTGGGGCACGCTCGCCAAGATGGTGCGCGCCCAGACGCTCACCCTGAAGCAGCTGGACTACGTCTCCGCGGCGCGGCTCAGCGGCTGGGGCACCGCACGGATCGCCCGCCGCGAGCTGCTGCCCGGCCTGGCGGCGCCCGTCATCACCTACTCGGCGCTGCTCGTCCCGCAGAACATCAGCGTCGAGGCGGCCCTGTCCTTCCTCGGCGTGGGCGTGAAGCCGCCGACCCCCTCCTGGGGGCAGATGCTCACCGCCGCGAACGTCTGGTACCAGGCCGCCCCGCAGTACCTGCTGCTGCCCGCCGCGGCGCTCTTCGTCACCGTGCTCGCGCTGACCGTCCTCGGCGACGGGGTGCGCACGGCCCTCGACCCCCGGGCGGCCTCGCGGCTGCGCGTCGGAACGGGCCGCAAGCGGGAGGCCAAGGCCGACCGGGGAGGCGCCTCGTGACCGGCTTCGGAGGTTTTGTGCTGCGCCGCGCCCTCGGCGCCCTGGTGACGCTGTTCGCCCTCTCCGTGATCATCTACGTCGTCTTCTACGTCACGCCCGGCAACGTCGCCCAGATCACCTGCGGCCCGCGCTGCTCACCGGAACAGGTCCAGCAGGTCGCCCAGCAACTGCGGCTCGACGACCCGCTGTACGAGCGCTACCTGCACTTCCTGGCGGGTCTCTTCGCCGGCCAGGACTACTCGACCGGCACGTCGGTGCTGCACTGCCCGGCGCCCTGCCTGGGCCTGTCGTACCAGAGCGACCAGCCGGTCATGGACCTGATCCTGACGAAGCTGCCGGTCACCGCCTCCCTCGCGGCCGGCGCCATGGTGCTGTGGCTGGTCATCGGCATCGGCACCGGCGTGCTGTCGGTGTGGCGGCGCGGCCGGCTCACCGAACGGCTGCTGACCGGCCTCACCCTCGCCGGCACGGCCACGCCCGTGTTCGTCATCGGCCTGGTCCTGATGATCGTCGTCTGCGGACAGCTGCAACTGCTGCCCTTCCCGGAGTACGTCGCCTTCACCGACGACCCCGAGCAGTGGGCCTGGAACCTGCTGCTGCCCTGGCTGTCGCTCGCGCTGATCGAGTCCGCCACATACGCCCGGCTGACCCGTTCCTCGATGCTGGAGACCCTCGCCGAGGACCACGTACGGACCTTCCGCGCGTACGGCGTCGCCGAGCGGGCGATCATCTGGCGGCACGCGCTGCGCGGAGCGGTGGCGCCGCTCATCGCGGTGAACGCCAACAACATCGGAGTGCTGTTCGGCGGGGCCGTCCTCACCGAGACGCTCTTCGGGCTGCCCGGCATCGGACAGGCGATGGTGCAGGCGGTGAAGGTCGTCGACCTGCCGGTGGTCATCGGCATGGTCCTGGTGACCGGCTTCTTCGTGGTCCTCGCAGGCGCTGTCGCGGACGTGCTGTACGCGATGGCCGACCGACGGGTGGTGCTGACATGAGTCTTGTCGAAGTGAGCGACCTCACCGTCGAGTTCGGCGAACTGCGCGCCGTCGACGGGCTCTCCTTCCGCCTGGAGCAGGGCGCCGCCCTGGCCCTGGTCGGCGAGTCCGGCTCCGGCAAGTCCACGGTCGCCTCGGCCCTGCTGGGCCTGCACCGGGGGACCGGAGCACGGGTCGGCGGCACGATCGAGGTCGCGGGCACCGATGTGCAACAGGCCTCCGACGACGCACTGCGGCGGCTGCGCGGCGGGAAGGCCGCGATGGTCTTCCAGGACCCGCTGTCCTCCCTCGACCCGTACTACGCGGTCGGCGACCAGATCGCCGAGGTGTACCGCGCCCACGCGCGCGTGTCACGACGCGAGGCACGCGCGCGTGCCGTCGACGTCCTCGACCGGGTCGGCATTCCGGACGCCCCCCGGCGCTCCCGCTCGCGCCCGCACGAGTTCAGCGGCGGCATGCGGCAGCGCGCCCTGATCGCCATGGCGCTCGCCTGCCGGCCCGACCTGCTGATCGCCGACGAACCGACGACGGCCCTGGACGTGACCGTGCAGGCCCAGATCCTCGACCTCCTGCACACCCTGCGCGAGGAGACCGGCATGGGCCTGCTCCTCGTCACGCACGACGTGGGCGTGGCCGCCGAGAGCGTCGACGAGGTGCTGGTCATGCGGCACGGCCGGGCGGTGGAGCACGGGCCGGTCACCGCCGTCCTGGGCGCGCCCTCGGAGCAGTACACCCGGGACCTGCTCGCCGCGGTCCCGCGTGTGGACGCGCCGCGCACCCCCTCCGAGGCGTCCGGTGAGGTGGTCCTCCGGGCCACGGGACTGCGGCGCGAGTTCGGGCGCGGGAAGCGGGCGTTCACGGCCGTGGACGACGTGTCCCTGACCCTGCACCGCGGCGAGACCCTCGGCGTGGTCGGCGAGAGCGGCAGCGGCAAGACGACACTGGGCCGCATGCTGGTGGGGCTGCTCGAACCCACGGCGGGACGGATCGAGCCGGGCGGCGGTGTACGGCCGGACGTGCAGATGGTCTTCCAGGACCCCGTCTCCTCCCTCAACCCCCGCCGCAGCGTGGGGGAGTCCATCGCGGACCCGCTGCGGGCACGCGGAGAGCGGGACGAGGGGCGCATCCGGGAGCGCGTACGGGAACTGCTGGAGCGCGTGGGGCTCGAAGCGGCGCACCACGACCGCTACCCGCACGAGTTCAGCGGCGGTCAGCGTCAGCGCGTCGGCATCGCCCGGGCGCTCGCCGCCGACCCACGCGTCATCGTCTGCGACGAGCCCGTCTCCGCGCTCGACGTCACCACACAGGCCCAAGTGGTCGCCCTCCTGGGAGAGCTCCAGCGCGAACTCGGACTGGCGCTGGTCTTCGTGGCGCACGACCTCGCCGTCGTACGCCAGGTCAGCGACCGGGTCGCGGTGATGTGCCGCGGCCGGATCGTCGAGTCCGGCCCCGCCGACCAGGTCTACGAGGACCCCCAGGACCCGTACACCCGGCAGCTCCTCGCCGCCGTACCGGCGCTCGACCCGGAGCTCGCGGCCCGGCGCAGGGCCGCCCGGCGGGAGTTGGCCACAGTGTGACGAGCCGTGTCCGGTTGATCCCCTAGCGCGACAAAACGCGACCCGCACAGGAAAGTTACGACCGTTCACCCCTTTTGGTGGTGCGACGGACAACCGTCCGTCGCACCACCGCCTTGTCCGCATACGTTCTTCCCGCTGCGAGTCGCCGGGCAACGGCGGCTCCCCATACGGGAGATCGGGGGTGCACTCGTGCGCATCGGACTGCTTACCGAGGGTGGCTATCCGTACGTGAGCGGTGACGCCAGGCTCTGGTGCGACCGGCTGGTGCGCGGACTCGGACAGCACGAGTTCGACGTCTACGCCCTCAGCCGCAGCGAGCACCAGGAGGACGAGGGCTGGATCCCGTTGCCCCCGCATGTCCGCAGGGTGCGCACCGCGCCGCTGTGGATGTCCGAGGACGACGGAGTGGTCCTCGGCCGCCGTGCCCGTCGGCGGTTCACCGAGTGCTTCGGTGAACTGGCGGCCGTGCTGTGCGGGGTGTCCGGAGGCGTTTCAGCGGCTGCCGAGGGACCCTCCATGGGGGCGCTGACCCCTGAGGCGGACCGTTTCGCCAACGCGCTGTACGGACTGGCCGAACTCGCCCGCGAGGAGGGCGGACTGGCAGGAGCGCTCCGCTCCGAGGCGGCCGTCCGCACACTGGAACGCGCCTGTCGTGCGCCCGGCGCACACCGGGCGGCACGCGAGGCTCGGGTACCGGACCTCCTCGCTGTGGCCGGCCATCTGGAACGCGCCCTGCGCCCCCTCTCGCTCGACTGGTACGCAGACGACGGGCTGGGCACGGTCGACCTCTGCCACGCCGCGTCCGGCGGCACCGCCGCCCTGCCGGGCCTGCTGGCCCGGCACTTCACCGGCGTGCCCCTGCTGGTGACCGAGTACGGCGTGCGCCTGCGGACGCACTACCTCACCGCCCCGGACGCCCCACCCGCCGTGCGGTCCCTGCTGGCGGCCTTCCACAACAGACTCGCGACCGAGGCCTACGCACGCGCCGTCCTGGTCACGGCCGGCAACGCGCACGCCCGCCGCTGGCAGGAGCGCTGCGGCGCCGACCGCGAGAAGCTCCGCACCGTCTACCCCGGCATGGACGCCCGGCCCTTCGCGGACGTCGGCGAGTCCCCCGAGTGCGCCGACCCGGGCACGCTCGTCTGGGTCGGGCGCGTCGAGCCCGCCAAGGACCTGGTCTCGCTGCTGCACGCCTTCGCGGAGATCCGCAAGCGGGAGCCGGCGACGCGGCTGCGTATCGTCGGAGCGCCCACCGGCCCCGAGGGCGCGGCCTACCTCGGCCACTGCCGGACCCTGGCCGCCCAGCTCTTCCCCGACGAGGCCGACGGCCCGCACGCCGCCGGCGACAACCCGGTGTCCTTCGAGGAGATCGGCGGGCCTGAGCTCCCGGCCCGCTCCGACGCCTACGCCTCGGGCGCCGTGACGGTCCTGTCCAGCGTCGTCGAGGGCTTCCCGATCGGCCTCGTCGAGGCCATGCTCTGCGGGCGCGCGACCGTGTCGACCGACGTCGGGGCGGTCGTCGAGGTGATCGGCGGCACGGGCCTCGTCGTCCCGCCCCGCAATCCCCGGGCGCTCGCCGAGGCGTGCGTGGCGTTGCTGCGCGACCCCGAGCGCCGTGCGCGCCTGGGTGCCGCCGCCCGCGCCCGCGCCCTCGAACTGTTCACGGTCGAGCAGAACATCGAGGCGTTTCACGGCATGTACCTCGAGATCGTCTCGCGAACCCCGGTCCGCCGCGTCGTTCTCGACGAGGCGGGGGAGCCGCTGCCCTTCGCCCACCCCGCCGAGGCCCACGTCCCCGTCCGCTGGTCCGCTTCGACACCCCCACTCGCCGGCCGGAGCGCCCCCGGCTGGGCGACGGACCGACCCGTACGAGGTGCCGACCCCGTCCCGGCCCCGGAGGGAGCACGATGAACGACCTGGACGAACTGGACAACCCCGGAGCGTGGGACTCCGGCCCGGAGCAGGCGCTGAGCCCCGTGACCGCGGACCCGGCCGCCACGGAGAAGCCCGCCGGCCGCGGACCGTCCGCCACGCGGCGCGGTGCCGCCGACCCCGTCAAGGTGTTGATGCACCGCCACCGCGAGCTGTGCGAACGCGCGGTGGACCCCCTGGAGATCGCGGCAGGCCTGGAAGCGCACGGCCTCACCGACCGGACCGCCGCCCGCTTCCGCCACCGGGACGTCTTCTCCCTGGCGGAGGAGATGTTCGCACGGGTCTCCCGGGACGGGGACGGGCCCCGGCCCGCCACGCCCGACGCCCCACGAGTGCGCGCCGGCCGGGTCCTCCTCACGCTCCTGCCCGGCACGCTGTGCGCCGCCGCCATGACCGCCACCCACCTCACCCACGGCCGGTCCCGCCTCCTCGCGGCGGTCGCCGGCACGCTCGCCGTGGCCCTGGCCCTCCGCGCCGCCGCACGCCGAGGCCCCCTGAGCCCGAGCGACCGCGCCACCCCCCGCCGGACCGCCACGTGGGTCTGCTGGCTCCTCGCCTACTCCCTCCTGGGTGACGGCCTGCTCCGCAGCGCCGTCGCCGGAGGCCCCGACGGCCTGCCCACCGGCACGGCCGACGGCCCCTGGCCGCTCACCGCCGCCCCTGTCCTGGCCCTCACCCTGGCCTGCGCGCCCGCGGCGTGGACAGCCCACCTCTTCACCGCCCGCGCCCGCCGCAAGCTCGAGGCGAGCCGCGGCCTGGAGGACTTCGCCGCCGCCGTACGACCGCTGCTGCTCGGTACCTTCGCCCTGTTCCTCGGTGCCCTGACGGCACTGCTCACCCTCTGCACCGCGGTCCTCGACGAACCCGCGGCCTACGCGGAGGTCCTCACCCTCGGCGCCCTCCTCTTCCTGGCCCGCCTCCTCACCACCCACGGCTTCACCCACGCCCCCGCCGTCGTCCTCGCGGCGACGGCCGGCGTCCAGACGGCCACCCTCGCCTCGGTCTTCGCGTCCCGTCTCCCCGGCTGCGGCTTCCTGGCCACCCCCGCCGAAACCCTCGTCACCACCTGGGGTGTCGGCAGTGTCCCCACCCTCGCCTGCGGAGCGGCGGCCCTGATCCTCCTGATCCACGCCACTCACAAGCTGACCAGGGCCTCGGCCCACGCCCCCCGGGGGCACGCGCCGTGACCCCGACCGGAGCGGGGCACGCCCGCACCCGCCCGAGCCGCCGGCGTCCCGGGTCCCCGATCCGCCGGCACCCCGGGTCCCTGGCCGTCGAGGCTCCCCGCAGCCATTGAGTCCGGCCCCGCCGCCGAAGGTGCCCGCGTCTCCCCGTCCGCATCACAGCGTCCGTCCCGTCCGCATCGCCCCGTCCGTCCCCTCCGCATCACCCCGTCCGTCCCCTCCGCATCACCCCGTCCGTCCCGTCCCCAAGGAGAACCGACATGACCACCCACCCAGGAGCCCCGGCCGCCCCGGGAGCCGCGCGATGAGAGTCCTGCTGATCGGAGCCAACGGCTACATCGGCCGCTTCGTCGCCGACCGCCTGCTCGCCGACCCTGCCGTGCAGCTCACCGCCCTCGGCCGCGGCGACGACGCCGACGTCCGCTTCGACCTCGCGTCCGGCAGCCCCGGTGCCCTCACCCGCTTCCTCGACGCGGTCCACCCGGGTGTCGTCGTCAACTGCGCCGGTGCCACCCGGGGCGGTGCCCGTGAGCTCACCCGCCACAACACCGTCGCCGTGGCCACCGTCTGCGAGGCCCTGCGCCGCAGTGGCTGCGGAGCCCGGCTGGTGCAGATCGGATGCAGCGCGGAGTACGGCCCCAGCCAGCCCGGCTCCTCCACGGCGGAGGACGCCGTGCCGCGGCCCGGCGGCCCGTACGGCGTCAGCAAACTCGCCGCCACCGAGCTCGTCCTCGGCTCCGGCCTGGACGCCGTGGTGCTGCGCGTCTTCTCACCGGCCGGACCCGGCACCCCCGCCGGCTCCCCGCTGGGCCGGCTCGCCGAGGCCATGCGCCGCGCCATGCAGTCCGGCGACGGCGAACTGAAACTCGGCGGTCTCGGCGCGCAGCGCGACTTCGTCGACGTCCGTGACGTGGCCCGAGCCGTGCACGCCGCCTCGCTCTCCGCCGCGCAGGGCGTCATCAACATCGGTTCCGGCCGGGCCGTACGCCTCCGCGACGCCGCCGCGGTCCTCGCCCGCGTCGCCGGATACGGCGGTGCCCTCCACGAACTCGACAGCCCGCCCGGCGCGCTGCGCCCCGCCATCGGGCACCCCCGCCCCGACTCGGACCACGCGCCCCCGGTCACCTTCCCGTACCCGGACGGCTGCGGCAGCTGGCAGCAGGCCGATGTACGCACCGCCCGCGACCGGCTCGGCTGGCGCCCCCGGATCGGGCTCGAGGAGTCCCTCGCCGACATCTGGATGGAGGCGGCATGCCGCATCTGACCAGCAGACGGCACCGCACCTCCGGCACGGAGCTCCGGACCGGCGTCGGTGTCCCCGGCTACGCGCATCCCCTGCTCGCCCCCACCGAGTGGGGCGCACTCGCCCGGCCCGGCACCCCGCTGCACTGGGTCGTCCTCAACGTGGCGGACGGCCCGGGGGCCCGCCCCGACCCGCACTGCCTGGAGGCGACCGGCCGCCTGCGCAACGCGGGCGTACGGGTCCTCGGCCATCTCAGTACCCGGTACGGCACGCGGGCTTTCGGCGAACTGATCGGGGACGCCCACCGTTTCGTCGACTGGTACCGGGTCGACGGCTTCCTCCTGGACCGCTGCCCGGCGGACCATGCCGGGCTGTCCGAGGTGCGCCGAACGGTCGCCACCCTCCGGGTGATCCGTGATGGTGCCCACATCGTCCTCGGCCACGGCATCCACCCGCATCCGGGCTACGCCGAGCTCGCCGACCAGCTGGTCACCTTCTCCGGCCCGTGGAGCGACTACCGCTGGTCGCAGGTGGCCGAGTGGACCGTCGATCACGCGCCCGAGCGCTTCTGCCACTTCGTCCACGGCGTGCCCCGCCCCCACCTGGAGGAGGCGCTGCGGATCTCCCGCTGGCAGGGCGCCGCGACGATCTACTTCACCGACCGCACGGACTGCGGCGGCCGCACCGACCCCTGGGAGACCATGCCCGGCTACTGGGACGAAATCGTCTCGCGGATCGGAACAGGTGTCTCGGAATGAAAAAGCACATGGCACTGTTACGGGGAGAACAACCGTAGTGATTGACCGACCAACGGAGTCCCCGTGTCGCTGCCACCCCTGGTCGAGCCGGCTTCCGAGCTCACCGTAGACGAGGTCCGCAGGTACTCCCGCCACCTGATCATCCCCGATGTCGGGATGGACGGGCAGAAGCGGCTGAAGAACGCCAAGGTGCTGTGTGTGGGCGCCGGCGGCCTGGGCTCGCCGGCGCTGATGTACCTGGCCGCCGCGGGCGTCGGCACCCTCGGCATCGTGGAGTTCGACGAGGTCGACGAGTCGAACCTGCAGCGCCAGATCATCCACAGCCAGTCCGACATCGGCCGCCCCAAGGCCGAGTCCGCCCGCGACAGCGTCAAGGGCATCAACCCGTACGTGAACGTGATCCTTCACGAGGAGCGGCTCGAGGCCGACAACGTGATGGACATCTTCAGCCAGTACGACCTGATCGTCGACGGCACGGACAACTTCGCGACCCGCTACCTGGTCAACGACGCCTGCGTGCTGCTGAACAAGCCGTACGTCTGGGGCTCGATCTACCGCTTCGACGGCCAGGCCTCCGTCTTCTGGTCCGAGCACGGCCCGTGCTACCGGTGCCTGTACCCGGAGCCCCCGCCCCCCGGCATGGTCCCCTCCTGCGCCGAGGGCGGCGTGCTGGGCGTGCTGTGCGCGTCCATCGGCTCCATCCAGGTCAACGAGGCCATCAAGCTGCTCGCCGGCATCGGCGACCCGCTGGTCGGCCGACTGATGATCTACGACGCCCTGGAGATGCAGTACCGCCAGGTCAAGGTCCGCAAGGACCCGGACTGCGCGGTCTGCGGCGAGAACCCGACCGTCACCGAGCTCATCGACTACGAGGCCTTCTGCGGCGTCGTCTCCGAGGAGGCCCAGGCGGCGGCCGCCGACTCCACGATCACTCCCAAGCAGCTCAAGGAGTGGATCGACGACGGCGAGAGCATCGACATCATCGATGTCCGCGAGCCCAACGAGTACGAGATCGTCTCCATCCCGGGCGCCCGGCTGATCCCGAAGAACGAGTTCCTCATGGGCACCGCCCTGGAGAGCCTCCCGCAGGACAAGAAGATCGTCCTGCACTGCAAGACAGGTGTCCGCAGTGCGGAAGTCCTCGCGGTGCTGAAGTCCGCGGGCTTCTCGGACGCGGTCCACGTCGGTGGCGGTGTGATCGGCTGGGTCAACCAGATCGAGCCGGACAAGCCGGTCTACTGAGCCGGATCCGGCCTTCCCCTCCGAGCGGCGGGGGCTTCGCGCACCACGGGTGCCCGGAGCCCCCGTCGCCGTCATGAGCAGACCTTGCCGTCCTTCGGGACCGAGCCGTCCAGCAGGTAGGCGTCCACCGTGGAGTCGACACAGTCGCTGCCACTGCCGTACGCGCCGTGCCCCTCGCCCCGCCAGGTGAGCATCACACCGACGCCCTTGCCCAGCTCGTCGGCCATCCTCCGCGCACCCTCGTACGGGGTGGCCGGGTCGCCCGTGTTGCCGACGACCAGGACCGGTGCCGCACCCGGGGCGCTCACCTGCGGGTTGTCGTGCTGCCCGGGCACCGGCCAGCCGTGGCACCAGCCGGCCGTGTCCCAGCCGAGGTACCTGCCGAAGACCGGGGAGATCTTCTCGAACTCCGGCAGCAGCTTCTTCGTCTCCGCCGCGGTCGGCCGCTGCCTGTCGTCCAGGCACGATATGACCCGCTGGGCGTGGGTCGTCGTGCCGTACTGCCCCGACGCGTCGCGTTCGTTGTAGCGGTCGGCGAGGGCCAGCAGCTCCGAGCCGTCCCCCCGCTCCGCCGTGTCGAGGGCACTGGTCAGTGTCGGCCAGCTGTCCTTGCTGTACAGCGGCAGGATGATGCCGGTGACCGCGAGGGACTGCGTCAGCTTCCGCCCGGGTGTGGCGGTCGGCAGGGGCCGGGTGTCGATCCGCCGCAGCAGGTCCGTGATCCTCCGCGTGCCCTCCGCCGGGTCCTGGCCCGTGGACTTCAAGTAGCCGTTCAGGGCGCGCTGGAAGCCCCTGGCCTGGTTACGGGCATGGCCCACGGTGTCGGCCCCCGGGTCGACGACCGCGTCCAGCGTCATCCGGCCCACCTTCTTCGGGAACAGGTGGGCATACGTGCCGCCGAGTTCCGTGCCGTAGGAGATGCCGAAGTAGTGCATCCTGTCGTCGCCGAGGGCCTTTCGGATGCGGTCCATGTCGCGGGCCGAGTCGGCGGTCGAGACGTGCGCCATCAGCTTCCCGGCGTCCTTCTGGCAGCCCTTGCCGAAGGCGGTGGCGTCCTCGAAGTACGCCTTCTCCTCGGCGGGTGTGTCCGGGGTGGTGTCCACCGACTCGGCCGCCTGGATCTCCTTGTCGTCGCGGCAGCGCACCCCCTCGCTCGCGCCCACCCCACGCGGGTCCCAGCTCACCAGGTCGTACCGCTCGCGGAGCTTGGAGACGGTCGGGGCGTACGACGGCATCATGGACACGCCCGAGGCGCCGGGGCCGCCGAAGTTGAACAGGAGTGAGCCGGCCCGGTGGTCGCCGCGGGCCTTGGCGCGGATCAGCCCCAGCCCTATCGTCTCGCCGTTCGGTTCGGACCAGTCCAGCGGCACCTTCAGCGTCGCGCACTGCCAGTCGCTGCCCGGCGCCGGGGCGTCGGAGGTGGCCTCGCAGCGGCCCCAGGAGAGTCCACCGCTCTTGTCGTCGGAGGAATCACCGCCGCACCCCGCGGCCAGCAGTGCCGAGGCGACCGCCAGAGCGGTCCACCGTGGAAAACGCGACATGGGCCCATCCCCCCTCGCAGGCCGTCCGCACCGTGCCGCGGATGGCGGTCAGGCCATGGTAGGCAGACGCAAGCCTCGGCCGTTGCGGGCTGTGGATAACTCTCTGACCTGCGCGTTTGTCGGGACAGTGGCTTCGCTCAGGTGCAGACCGTCCCCGCCGGCGGCACCTTTCCGTCCAGCAGATAGCCGTTCACCGCGCCTTGTACGCACGTGTTCTTGCTGTCGTAGGCGCCGTGCCCCTGCCCCCGGTACGTGAGCTCGACACCGACACCCTTGCCGAGCGCGTCCGCCATCTTCCGCGCGCCCTCGTACGGGGTGGCCGGGTCGCCGGTGTTGCCGACGACCAGGATCGGCGCCGACCCCGGCGCGCTCACGTCCGGATGGTCGGCGGCACCCGGCACGGCCCAGTCGGTGCAGCCGATCATGCCCCACGCCAAGGAGTCGCCGAACAGGGGGGACGCGGCCCGGAATTCGGGCAGCTTCCGCTGTACGTAGGCGGTGTCGTAGCGCGGTTTGGCGTCCGCGCAGCTGACGGCGGTGAAGGCGGCGACCGAGTTGTCGTACTCGCCGTTCTTGCTGCGCCCGTTCATCGAGTCGGACAGCAGCATCAGGATGCTGCCGTCACCGTCGTACGCCTGCTTCAGGCCCTCGGTGAGGGTCTCCCACAGGTCCTGCGAGTACAGCGCTTGCAGGATGCCGCTCGTCGCCGCGCTCTGGGTCAGTTCGCGGGGGAAGACGCCCGGGATCGGCTTGCTGTCGAGGTTGTTCAACAGTGCGGCGATACGGTTCTTCACGTCCTGCGCGCTGTCGCCGATGGGGCACTTCTCGGTCTTCGACACGCAGTCCTCGGCGAAGTTGTCGAGCGCGAGCTGGAAACCCTCGGCCTGCCCGAGCGAGCTCTGTTCGGGGTTCTGGGTGGGGTCCACGACGGCGTCGAACACGGCGCGGCCGACCCGCTTGGGGAACAAGTGGGCGTAGACGCCGCCGAGTTCGGTGCCGTAGGAGAAGCCGAAATAGTGCAGCCTGTTGTCGCCGAGGACCTGACGCATCAGATCCATGTCGCGGGCAGCGTCGGTTGTACGCACGTGCGGCAGCTTCTTCTCGGAGTTCTGCTCGCACGCCTGGTTGAAGTCCTCGGTGTTGTCGACGAACTCGGTGCGTTCGGAGGCGTCGTCCGGTGTGGCGTCCTGCTGGAAGTACGCGTCGAGCTGCTGGTCGTTCTCGCAGAACACAGGGGCGCTGCGGCCGACGCCCCGCGGGTCGAAGCTGACCAGGTCGTAGCGGGTGCGCAGGGTCTCGAAGTCCTCCCCGAAGCTGGGGAGGCCGGCGACGCCCGAGGAGCCGGGGCCGCCGAAGTTGAAGATCAGCGAGCCGATGCGCTCGCTCTCGCTGCCGCTGGTCCTGGCCCGGATCAGCTCGAGGTCGATCGTGTCGCCCTTGGGGTCGTTCCAGTCGAGGGGCGCCTTCATGGTGGCGCACTGCCACTCGCCGCCCTTCGGCAGGGGCGAGGGGGCGGGGCCTCCCCCCTGGGCCTCGTCCGGGGCCGGGCAGGCCTTCCAGCTCAGCTGCTGCTGTGTGAGGTCCTCGTTCTTGGCGCCGTCGTCACCGCAGCCCCCCAGCACGGCGGACAGCAGCACGGCTGTGGCGGTCAGAGCGGCGGCGCGCAGCCGGAGGAGGCGTGGCATGGTTCCATCCTGCGGCGGTACGGAGCCGGACGCGCGGGACGCGTGCCGTACGAGGTAAGAGGGGCTGATGTTGCCAAAAGGCCTGTTGATGCCTCTGGTCGCCGGCCGAGGGGCCGGCTCCGTCAGAGGGCCTGCTTGCGGGTCAGATGGTTGAAGGCCAGCCAGCCCGGCAGCACCGGGATCCACAGGGTCAGCAGCCGGAACAGCAGGACGGCCGGCGCCGCGACCTCCTTCGGAAGCCCGACGGCGATCAGACCGACCGTCAGCGTCGCCTCGACTGCGCCCACGCCACCCGGTGTCGGGGCCGCGGATCCCAGCGCGTTGCCCGCGAGGAAGACGACGGCGACGCTGGCGATGCTGATCGAGGTGGACTCGTCGCCGAACGCGCGGATCGACGCGTCCAGGCACATCACGAAGCAGGCGGTCAGCAGCAGCATGCCGCCGATGCCGGTGACCAGCTTCTGCGGCCGCTGGAGCACGTCCAGCATGCGCGGCACGACCCCCGCGAACAGCGACCTCACGCGCGTGACGACGAACTTCCGCAGGAACGGCACCGAGGTCACCACGAGTACGAGCACCGCCACCGTCAGCAGACCGGCGATGACCGTCCGGGACGGCGACAGCGACGGCGTCTTCTCGGTTCCGGTCAGATAGCCGAAGGACAGCAGCATCAGGATGTGGCAGCCGAGCCCGAACAGCTGTGACGCGCCGACACTCGCCACCGCGAGCCCCGGCCGCACTCCCGCGCGCTGGAGGAAGCGCGTGTTGAGGGCGACACCGCCCACCGCGGCCGGCGCGACGATCTTGACGAACGATCCGGCGACCTGCGCCGCCACGGTCCGCAGGAACGGCACCCGCTCGGGCACGAAGCCCAGCAGCGCCATCGCCGCCGCCACATAGCTGCCCATGGAGAACAGCACGGCCGCGGCGACCCAGCCCCAGTCGGCGTTCGAGATGAGCGGTCCGAACTCGATGTGCGTGAGCTGCGTCAGCAGGAAGTACGCGCCGATCGCACCGGCGATGAAACTGATCAGGGTGCGCGGCCTGACCCGCTCGAGCCGGGCTGGTTCGACCGGTGCCTGCGGCCTGATCCGCAGCACCTGGTGCCGGATCTGCGTGAGCAGATCCTCCTCGCGCGCCTCCTCCAGGGCCTCGTCGATGGCCCGCTTCTCGGCCCGCTGCTCCGCCCGTACGGCCTTCTTGTCGGGCTTCTTGTCGGCCTTGTCCGCGAGCTGTGCGGTGTCGTCCTCCGAGGCCTCCTCCAGGCGGGCCTGCTTGGCCTGCCGGGACGCCTCCAGGACCGCCTCGCGCTCGCGCTGCGCCCGCTCCCGGGCCAGTCTGCGCAGCGTCGCGCGCGTGGAGCGGCTGAGCGCGATGGGCTGGAGCATCGGCAGACAGTCCGCCACCGCGTCGGGCCCGAGCACCTCCACGGCCGAGGCGACAGCCCGCTCGGCACCCACCCGCAGGCCCAGGGTCACCAGCAGCTGGGAGATGTCCATGCGCAGCAGCAGGTCGCCGGCCGCGATCTCGCCGACGCGCAGGTCGGTGAGGATCACCGTGCCGGAACGATCCACCAGGATCGCGTCTCCCACCAGCCTGCGGTGCGCGATACGCCGGGACTGGAGGGCCTCCACCTGGTGCCAGGTGTCGCGCAGCAGGTCGTCGGTGATCTCCTCGTCCGGCAGCGAGTCGAGGGTGCGCCCGCCGCTGTGCTCGTAGACGAGCATCACCGCGTCGGGGCCGAGTTCCGAGGTGGCGATCAGCTTGGGCGCGTTGGCGCCGGCCGCGATGGCCGCGTACGCCAGCAGTGCCTCCTGCTCCAGGGCCTGCCGCAGCGACTGGAGGCTGCTGCGGGTGGCGAAGCCGCGCAGGGTCAGATTGCGCCAGGCACGGTAGAAGAAGCCCTGGGCCTGCTGCTCCCGGTCGACGACCGTCACGTCCAGCGGCGGGCCGTCCTCCAGCGTGACGAAGTAGCGGCGGCCCCGGTCGCCGGTGTCCGGGTTGTCCGAGGTGTCCTCGCGGGACGCGCTGACCGGACGGAAGCCGACGGTCCGCAGGCCCGCCATCAGGGTCTGCCCCGTGGGCCGGACGTTGGGCGAGCCGACCGCGTACAGCGTGCCGTAGGCCACGGTCCAGCCGATCAGCACGGTCAGGATGATCGAGAACGGTGTCGTGTACCCGGTGACGAGCATCGAGAAGGCGTCGAGGAGCAGCACGACCCACAGCACGGCGCGCCATCGGGGTCTGCGGGACATGCCGACGGCCGTCATGTACGCGATGACCGGCGCCAGATAGCCGTGCACGGGGTCGGTCAGCGCGTGGATGTCGCCGGGGGAGGGCTGGGTGAGCGCCTCCTGGATCGAGTCGGGGGCGGCCCGGGCCACCCACAGATCGGTGGCGAGGGTCACGCCGTGTGCGAGGACCGCCGCGAGCACGCCGTCGGCGATCCGCAGCCCGTCCCGTTTGATCAGCCGCTCGATCGCGAAGGCCACCGGCACCAGCAGGATCGCGATGCTGGAGGCCAGTCCCGCGATCTTGATGAGCAGGTCGGGTGCCTGCCCGGTGCCCTTGTTGATGTCCTGTTCGAGGCCCGAGGTGGTGCCGTGCGCGAACGCGGCGATCCCGATCAGCACCGCGACGGCGAGCACGCCCACCAGCAGCCGCATCAGATCGGACGGGCGGTGCACGCGCGCGGGGAGCAGCGGTTCGTCGCCCTCCACCTCGTCGATGTGCGCGATGTCCGGTTCTCCGGAGACCGGCCGGGCCTGCTTCCCGCCCGCCTTCGGGCCGTCGTCCGGCGTGTCCGGGCGCGACGCAGCGTCAGAGGTGCCCTCCGTGTCGTCCGGGTGCGCACCCTGCTGCTTCATGGTCTCTTCTTGGTCTCGTATCACCGGTCACCGCCCGCACGATGGTGGCATGCCGCACCGACACACGGGGGCATCAGGGTGCACATGCGGGGGCGGACAGTCTGCCCGACGTACCGCCGCCGGGCGAGGCGAACGCTCCGGATCGCACGCGGCCCGTTGTCGGTGGGGTGGGGCAGGATGGGACGGATGAGTGAGCAGAGCCCTGGGGGCCGGTACGAGGACGAGCGCGCGCAGGCGCTGCCCGCGTACGCCGAGCGGGTCCTGGATGTGGCCGAACTGATCCCGCCGGGTCGCGTCATGACATACGGGGACGTCGCCGAGTGGCTGGAGGAGGGCGGTCCACGGCAGGTCGGCCGCGTCATGGCCCTCTACGGGGGAGCCGTTCCGTGGTGGCGCGTCGTCCGCGCGGACGGCGTCCTGCTCCCGGGGCACGAACAGCGGGCGCTCGGCCACTACCGCGAGGAGGGCACGCCCCTGAAGCAGGCGAGCCGGGCCGCCGAGGGCCATCTGCCCCGCCTCGACATGAGACGGGCGCGTTGGGACGGCGGTGAACGCGCGGAGGGTCACACCTGACAGCTTCCGGCATCGGGCGCCCCCTCGTGTGACCCGTGATCCGGACGGGGGAATCGGGGCACGGGGGCGGCATGACGTACGTTCGTGAGACGAGGGGCGTGAGTGCCGTGAGTGCCGCGAGTGACCGGCGGGAAGAAGGGGAAGCCCTGCTTCCGCCTCACCCGTCGGCGTAGCGTCGGCCGCACACGTCCCCGTCACCCCGCGGTCACCGCCCGCAACGCGCGGTGGCCCGCCAACCAGCACTTCCACCAGGACCGGCGAACCACGTGAGCTCCTCTTCCTCCACCAGCGGCCTGTCGCACCCCCGGGTGCGGCGGGGGAGCCGTGGCGCTTACCGACTGGTACGTACCCCTCCTGCCCGAGTGGATCCCCCTCTTCTGGACGCCTCGCAGCGCTCCGTGGTTGACCACACCACCGGACCGCTGCTCGTCCTCGCAGGTCCCGGCACCGGAAAGACCACCACGCTCGTCGAGTCCGTGACCGAGCGCATCGCCCGCGGCGGGGACCCCGAGCGCGTCCTGGTCCTCACCTTCAGCCGCAGGGCGGCCGTCGAACTGCGCGACCGCATGGCCCTGCGCACCGGTGCCGCCCGCGCTCCTCAGGCGACCACCTTCCACTCGTTCTGCTACGCCCTGGTCCGCGCGCACCAGGACAGCGACCTGTTCGTGGAACCGATGCGGCTGCTGTCCGGCCCCGAGCAGGACGTCTCGGTGAGGGAGCTGCTCGCCGGGCAGGTCGATCTGGAGCGGCTCGGGCTCGCCAACGTGCGCTGGCCGGACGAGCTGCGCGCCTGCCTGACCACGCGCGGGTTCGCCGACGAGGTCCGCGCGGTCCTCGCCCGCACCCGTGAACTCGGCCTCGGCCCCGACGCCCTGGACGACTTCGCCCGCCGCACGGGACGCCCCGACTGGCGCGCCGCCGCAGCCTTCCTCGCCGAGTACCTCGACGTGCTCGACCTCCAGGGCGTGCTCGACTACGCGGAACTCGTCCACCGCGCGGTGCTCCTCGCCCGCCGGCCCGAGACCGCCGCATGGCTCGCCGCCCGGTACGACGCCGTCTACGTCGACGAGTACCAGGACACCGATCCCGCCCAGGTGCGGCTGCTGCACGCCCTGGCCGACGGGGGCCGCACGCTCGTCGCCTTCGGTGACCCCGACCAGTCGATCTACACGTTCCGCGGGGCGGACGTGAACGGCATCCTCGACTTCCCGCACGCCTTCCCGCGCGCGGACGGCCGCCCGGCCCCCGTCAAGGTGCTGCGCACGTCCCGCCGCTCCGGCGCCGCCCTGCTGGCCGCCACCCGCCTGCTGACCCAGCGCATGCCGCTGACCCGGCTGCCCGCCGAGAAGGTGCGCGCCCACCGCGAACTCGCGCCCGTCCGGGACGGCGGCCGGGTCGAGGCGTACACGTACCCGACGTCCGGCACGGAACTGGACAACATCGCCGACATCCTCCGCAGGGCCCACCTGGAGGACGGCGTCCCCTGGAGCGAGATGGCCGTCCTGGTACGCGCCGGTTCCCGCACGATCCCGACGGTGCGCCGCGCCCTCACGGCGGCCGGCGTACCCGTGGAGGTGGACGGCGACGACGTACCGCTGCGCCACGAACCGGCGGTGGCACCGTTGCTGACGGCGCTGCGCGCGGTGGCGGCGGCGGAGGCCTCGGGGGCCGGCGGCACGGAGGCGTCCGGCGAGCCCGGGGCGACCTCCTGGCTCGGCACCGAGACCGCCCTCACCCTCCTCACCTCACCCCTCGCCGGCATGGACGCCGCCGACCTGCGTCGCCTCGGCAGGGCCCTGCGGGACGAGGAGCGGGCCGCCGGCGACCCGCTGCCGCCGCCCTCCGACGTACTGCTCGCACGGGCACTCGCCGAGCCCGAGCGCCTCGCCGTCCACGACCCCACGTACGCGCGCGGCGCCCAGCGCCTCGGCGCGCTGCTGCGCAAGGCCCGTGAGCGCCTGGCGGGCGGCGGCACGGCCGAAGAGGCGCTGTGGGACCTGTGGGAGGGCACACCGTGGCCCGCCCGGCTGGAGCGGGCCGTCCGCCGGGGCGGCGCGGCCGGACGCAACGCGGACCGCGACCTGGACGCCGTCTGCGCGCTGTTCGCGACGGCGGCCCGTGCCGAAGAGCGCACCGGCGGCCGGGGCACCCTCAACTTCCTGGAGGAGATCGAGGCCGAGGACATCGCCGCCGACACCCTCACCCGGCGTGCCGTACGCCCCGGCGCCGTCCGCCTGATGACCGCACACCGCTCCAAGGGCCTGGAATGGCGCCTGGTCGTCGTCGCGGGCGTCCAGGAGGGCCTCTGGCCGGACCTGCGGCGCCGCGGCTCCCTCCTGGAGGCCGACCGCATCGGCCGCGACGGACTCGCCGAACCCCTCACCCCCGGCGCGCTGCTCGCCGAGGAGCGCCGCCTGTTCTACGTGGCCGCCACGCGCGCGCGTGAACGTCTCGTCGTCACCGCGGTCAAGGCCCCCGCGGACGACGGCGACCAGCCCTCCCGCTTCCTGACCGAACTCGGCGTCGAACCCAGGGACGTCACGGGACGCCCCCGCCGCCCGCTGTCCGTCGCGGCGCTCGTCGCCGAACTGCGTGCCACCACGGTCGACCCGCGTGTCTCCGACGCCCTCCGGGAGGCCGCCGCCCGTCGCCTCGCCCGGCTCGCCGCCCTCGCCGACGAGGACGGCCGCCCCCTGGTGCCGTCCGCGCACCCCTACCGTTGGTGGGGCATGTTCGAGCCCACCGAGTCCAAGGTGCCGCTGCGCAACCGCGACCAGCCCGTCGTGCTCTCCGGCAGCGCCCTCGACCAGCTCGCCAACACCTGTGCCCTCCAGTGGTTCCTGGGCCGCGAGGTGAAGGCCGACGCGCCCGCGACCGCCGCCCAGGGCTTCGGCAACGTCGTGCACGTCCTCGCCGACGAGGTCGCCTCCGGGCACACCCCGGCCGACCTCTCCGTCCTCATGGAGCGCCTCGACTCGGTGTGGAACGCCCTCGCCTTCGACGCACCCTGGAAGTCGGAGCAGGAGAAGGACAACGCGCGCGTGGCGCTCGAACGGTTCCTGCAGTGGCATGTCATGGACCGCACCGGACGCACCCCGGTCGCCAGCGAGCACGACTTCGACGTCACCCTCGACGCGGGCGACTACCAGGTGCGCATCCGCGGTCAGATGGACCGCGTCGAGGCGGACGGCGACGGCCGCGCCTACGTGGTCGACTTCAAGACCGGCAAGCAGGCGCCCACCGGCAAGGAGGTGGAGCGCCACCCGCAGCTCGCCGTCTACCAGCTGGCCGTCCGCGAGGGCGCCGTCGACGACGCCTTCGACGGGGTGCGCCCCGAGCCGGGCGGCGCCGAACTCGTCCACCTCCGGCAGGGCGCGGCGAAGCGCGACGGCGGCGAGACCCTCCCCAAGGTGCAGGCCCAGGAGCCGCTTTCGGGGGAGTGGGTCGGCGACCTGCTGGCCACCGCCGCCGGCAAGGTTCTCGACGAGCGGTTCACGCCGACCGCCGGGCAGCACTGCACGCACTGCGCCTTCCGGGCCTCGTGCAGCGCGCGGCAGGAGGGCCGCCACGTCGTGGAGTGAGGTATCGCACCACCTGTGCTGACCTGCGCTTCTTCCGCCCCGGAAGCCGATCCGGTCACCACTGTCAGTGGCCGCGACTAGCCTCTTCGACGTGCCAGCCCGTATCACCGACCCCGAACAGCTCAAGGAACTCCTCGGTATCCCGTTCACCCCGGAGCAGACGGCCTGCATCACCGCGCCGCCCGCCCCGCAGGTGATCGTCGCCGGTGCCGGTTCGGGCAAGACGACGGTGATGGCGGCACGCGTGGTGTGGCTGGTCGGCACCGGCCAGGTCGCCCCCGAGCAGGTCCTCGGCCTCACCTTCACCAACAAGGCCGCCGCCGAACTCGCCGAGCGCGTCCGCAAGGCGCTGGTGAAGGCCGGCGTGACCGACCCGGACGCCATCGACCCGGACAACCCGCCGGGCGAGCCGGTGATCTCCACGTACCACGCCTTCGCGGGCCGCCTGCTCACCGACCACGGCCTGCGCATCGGTCTCGAGCCCACCTCCCGGCTGCTCGCCGACGCGACCCGCTTCCAGCTCGCCGCGCGCGTCCTGCGGGAGGCTCCCGGGCCCTACCCGGCCCTCACCCGCTCCTTCCCGGACCTCGTCGGCGATCTCCTCGCCCTCGACGCCGAACTCGCCGAACACCTCGTACGCCCGGAGGCGCTGCGCGCGTACGACGCCGAACTGCTGCTGACCCTGCGCGGCGCCAAGCTCACCAACGCCGACCTGCGCAAGGTCCCCGACGCGGCCGCCGCCCGCCGCGCGCTCGCCGAGCTGGTGACCCGCTACCGTGCCGCCAAGCGCGAACGGGATCTGCTCGACTTCGGCGACCAGATCGCCCTGTCGGCCCAGCTCGCCCGACTCCCCGAAGTGGGCCACATCCTGCGCGACGAGTTCAGGGTGGTCCTGCTCGACGAGTACCAGGACACGTCGGTCGCCCAACGCGTCCTCCTGGCAGGCCTGTTCGGCGAGGGCACCGGGCACCCGGTCACCGCCGTCGGCGACCCCTGCCAGGCGATCTACGGCTGGCGCGGCGCCTCCGTCGCCAACCTCGACGACTTCCCCGAGCACTTCGCCCACGCCGACGGCCGCCCCGCGACCCGCCAGGCGCTCAGCGAGAACCGCCGCAGCGGCGGCCGCCTCCTCGACCTCGCCAACGGCCTCGCGGAGCCCCTGCGCGCGCTGCACGCGGGCGTGGAGGCCCTCCGCCCGGCCCCCGGCGCCGAACGCGACGGCATCGTGCGCTGCGCCCTGCTGCGCACCCACGCCGAGGAGATCGACTGGGCCGCGGACTCCGTGGCCCACCTCGTGCGGACCGGGACGGCTCCCGGCGAGATCGCCGTCCTGTGCCGTACGGCGACGGACTTCGCCGAGATCCAGGGCGCCCTGGTGGCCCGGGACCTCCCGGTGGAGGTGGTCGGCCTGTCCGGGCTGCTGCACCTGCCCGAGATCGCCGACCTCGTCGCCGTCTGCGAGGTCCTTCAGGACCCCGGCGCCAACGCCTCCCTGGTGCGGCTGCTGACCGGCCCGCGCTGGCGCATCGGTCCGCGCGACCTCGCCCTGCTGGGGCGGCGGGCCCGGCGCCTCGTGGCCCGCGCGCGCGTGGCGGGCGAGGACGACCCGGACCGCCGGCTCGCCGAGGCCGTCGAAGGGGTCGACCCGGCCGAGGTGATCTCGCTCGCGGACGCCCTCGACACGTTCCTGGAGACGCCGCTGGACGGCCACGGGGACGACGACGGCCTGCCCTTCTCGCCCGACGCGCGCGTGCGCTTCGCCCGCCTCGCCACCGAGCTGCGCGAACTGCGCCGCTCCCTGGCCGACCCGCTGATGGACGTCCTGCACCGCGTCCTCGCCGTGACCGGCCTGGAGGTGGAGCTGTCGGCGTCCCCGCACGCCCTGGCCGCCCGCCGCCGCGAGACCCTGTCCAACTTCCTCGACGTCGCCGCCTCCTTCGCGGCCGGGGACAACGAGGCCACCCTGCTCGCCTTCCTCGGCTTCCTGCGCACCGCCGCCCAGTACGAGAAGGGCCTCGACAACGCCCTGCCCGGCGGCGAGAACACCGTCAAGGTGCTCACGGCCCACAAGTCCAAGGGCCTGGAGTGGGACGTCGTGGTCGTCCCCGGCCTGGTCACCGGCACCTTCCCCAGCAGCCAGGGCCGTGAGAAGTGGACCTCCCAGGGCAAGGTCCTGCCGCACGAACTGCGCGGCGACGCCGACACGCTGCCCGACGTCGCGTCCTGGGACCCCAGGGGCCTGAAGGACTTCCACGAGGCGATGAAGGACCACCAGCACACCGAGGAACTGCGCCTCGGCTACGTCACCTTCACCCGCCCCCGCTCCCTGCTCCTGGGGTCCGGCCACTGGTGGGGGCCCACCCAGAAGAAGCGCCGCGGCCCGTCGGCGTTCCTCCAGGCGCTGCACGACCACTGCGCGGCCGGGTACGGCGAGATCGAGGCCTGGGCGGACGAACCCGCCGAGGACGAGGAGAACCCGGCCCTGCACCAGGCCACCGCCGATCAGGTGTGGCCCCTGCCCCTGGACGAGGCGGCCCTGGCCCGGCGCCGCGCGGCGGCCGAGACCGTCCTGGCCCACCTGGAGGACCTCGCGTCCCAGCAGGACGGGCCTCCCTCGGCCGTGCACGACCCGGACGCCTTCGACGACCCGGAGTGGCCCCCGCCCCCCGAGGACGACGAGCCTCCGTACGACGAACCGGACCCGTTCTACGAGGGCCCCGACGACGGACCGGGCTCGCTTGCCGGACCGGGCTCGCTCGACGGACCGGGTCCGTACGACGAACCGGACCCGTTCTACGAAGACCGCCTCGCGGAAGACCCGGCCCACGGGGACGCACGGCCGGCGGCAGGCCCCACAGTTCCCCACCAGGCGGGGCCGCCGGAGCTCCCGGACCCACCCCGGCACCGCAGGCCGCCCCTCACCCCCGAGGAAACCCGCACCGTCGCCTCCTGGGACCGGGACCTCGACGCCCTCACCGGCGAGCTCCTGCGCGCCCGCGACAACGTCACCGAAGTCCACCTCCCGGTGACGCTCACGGCGTCCCAGCTGCTGCGCCTGGCCGAGGACCCGGACGGTCTCGCGCAGGAGCTGGCCCGTCCCATGCCCCGCCCGCCCCAGCCCGCCGCACGCCGCGGTACCCGCTTCCACGCCTGGGTCGAGGCCCGCTTCGAAGAGCTCACGCTGCCCATGCTGGAGCCGGAGGAGCTGCCCGGCAGCGAAGCCGAGATCGCCGACGAGCAGGACCTGGAAGCCCTCAAGGACGCCTTCGAGCGCACCGAATACGCGCACCGCACGCCCTACCGGGTGGAAGCCCCCTTCCAGCTCGCGATCGCGGGCCGCGTCGTACGGGGTCGCATCGACGCCGTCTACAAGGAAGGCGACGGGGAGGAGGCGACGTACGAGATCGTCGACTGGAAGACCAACCGCTCCCGCACCGCGGACCCGCTCCAGCTGGCCGTCTACCGCCTCGCCTGGGCCGAGCAGCAGGGCGTCCCCCCGGAGTCGGTCACGGCCGCGTTCCTGTACGTGCGCGGCGGGGAGGTCGTGCGCCCGGACGAGCTGCCGGACCGTGCCGCCCTGGAACGGCTGCTGCTCGACGAGCCGTCCGCCGTGGAGGCCGGTGAGGAACCGCACTCCGAGGACGTCGGGGCGGGCCGATAGGCTCGTGACCATGAGCCAGACCCCGGACAGCGCCGTCCGTACGTACATCGAGCAGCATCGCGCCGCCTTCCTCGACGACCTCGCCGAGTGGCTGCGCATCCCGTCGGTGTCGGCCCAGCCGGACCACGCCGCCGACGTACGACGCAGCGCCGACTGGCTCGCCGCCCAGTTGAAGAAGACCGGGTTCCCGACGGCCGAGGTCTGGCAGACCCCGGGCGCGCCCGCCGTCTTCGCCGAGTGGCCCTCCGACGACCCGCAGGCGCCGACGGTCCTGGTCTACGGCCACCACGACGTGCAGCCCGCCGCCCGGGAGGACGGCTGGGACAGCGAGCCCTTCGAGCCGGTCGTCCGAGGAAACCGTCTCCACGCGCGCGGGGCGGCCGACGACAAGGGCCAGGTCCTCTTCCACACCCTCGGCGTCCGCGCCCACCTCGCCGCCACCGGCCGCACCACCCCGGCCGTGCACCTGAAGCTGCTGATCGAGGGCGAGGAGGAGTCCGGCTCGCCGCACTTCCGGGCGCTGGTCGAGCGGCACGCCGAGCGGCTGGCCGCCGACGCCGTGATCGTCTCCGACACCGGCATGTGGTCCGAGGACACCCCCACGGTCTGCACCGGCATGCGTGGTCTCGCCGAGTGCGAGATCCGGCTGTACGGCCCCGACCAGGACATCCACTCCGGCTCCTTCGGCGGCGCGGTGCCCAACCCGGCGACGGCCGTCGCCCGCCTCGTCGCCGCCCTGCACGACGAGCACGCGCGCGTGGCGATACCCGGCTTCTACGACGGTGTGATCGAACTCAGCGACCGGGAGCGCGAACTCTTCGCCGAACTGCCCTTCGACGAGGGACAGTGGCTGCGCGCGGCCAAGTCGCACGCCACCCGGGGAGAGGCCGGGTACACCACCCTGGAGCGCGTCTGGGCCCGCCCCACCGCGGAGGTCAACGGCATCGGCGGCGGCTACCAGGGCCCCGGCAGCAAGACGATCGTGCCGTCCTCCGCCATGGTGAAGCTGTCCTTCCGGCTGGTGGCGGGCCAGGACCCCGACCACGTGGAGAAGGCCGTACGCGCCTGGGCGGAGCAGCAGGTGCCCGCCGGGATCCGCTGTGAGATCACGTTCACCGGGGCCACCCGCCCGTGTCTGACGCCGCTGGACCACCCGGCCCTGAAGTCGGTCGCCCGCGCCATGGGCCGGGCCTTCGAGAAACCGGTCCGGTTCACCCGCGAGGGCGGCTCCGGACCGGCCGCGGACCTCCAGGACGTCCTCGGCGCCCCGGTGCTCTTCCTCGGCATCTCCGTCCCGTCCGACGGCTGGCACGCGCCGAACGAGAAAGTCGAACTCGATCTGCTTCTCAAGGGCGTCGAGACCACGGCGTATCTGTGGGGTGATCTCGCCGAGCACTGGCGTCATGCGCCCTGAGCGTTCCGCGCGGTCCGGACCGGCAGCGCGTGCGGGGCACACTGAAAGGGCCATCCCGTATCTCCCGAACGCCGCCCCCGGCCGCCTCTCGCCGTACGTCCCGCTGATCAGCCCGCCGAACCCGACCGTTCCACCGGGGAGTTGGAAGCACCCGTGACCACCTGGACCGACCCCAACGCCGACCGACCCATCTCGCTCACCGCCCCGAGCGGCATCGACCGGGCCGCGCACCACCGGCTCGACGAGGCCTGGCTCGCGGCGGCGTGGAGCCACCCCAGCACGCGCTGCTTCGTGGTCTCCGGCGGCCAGGTCCTCATCGACGAGACGGCGGACGGGCGCACCGAACTCGTCATGACGCCCTCCTTCGAGGCCCCTCTCACCGAGGCGCACCGCTACTTCCTCGGCAACGACGAGGACGGCGTCAGCTACTTCGCCCTCCAGAAGGACTCCCTGCCCGGGCGCATGGACCAGTCCGCGCGCCCGGCCGGTCTGCGCGAGGCGGGCCTGCTGCTGTCGGCCCGAGACGTGGGCCTGATGGTGCACGCGGTCGGCCTGGAGAACTGGCAGCGCACGCACCGCTTCTGCTCCCGCTGCGGCGAGCGCACCGTCATCGCCGCGGCCGGCCACATCCGCCGCTGCCAGGCCTGCGGCGCGGAGCACTACCCGCGCACGGACCCCGCCGTGATCATGGCCGTCACCGACGAGGACGACCGCCTCCTGCTCGGCCGCCAGGTCCACTGGCCCGAGGGCCGTTTCTCGACGCTCGCCGGTTTCGTCGAGCCGGGCGAGGCCATCGAGCAGTCGGTGCGCCGTGAGGTCCACGAGGAGGTCGGCATCACCGTCGGCCAGGTGGAATACGTCGCCAGCCAGCCCTGGCCCTTCCCGTCCAGCCTCATGCTGGGCTTCCTGGCCCGCGCCACCTCGACCGAGATCGAGGTCGACGGCGACGAGATCCACGAGGCCCGCTGGTTCTCCCGCGACGAACTGCGGGCCGCCTTCGAGTCCGGCGAGGTGCTCCCGCCCTACGGCATCTCGATCGCGGCCCGCCTGATCGAGCTCTGGTACGGCAAGCCGCTCCCGACGAGGAGCGTCGCCTGACGGCGATCGAGCACGCACGTCGGCACCCGTCGGCACACGCCCGACGAGAAGGCGGTTCCCGAGCTGTCTCAGGAACCGCCTTCCCCGCACAACCGTGGGGCGACTACGCGCCGATCTTCTGCTTCACCTGAGCCAGCGACGGGTTGGTGAGGGTGGAGCCGTCCGGGAACAGAACGGTGGGCACCGTCTGGTTTCCGCCATTCGCCTTCTCCACGAACGCGGCGGACTCCGGGTCCTGCTCGATGTTGATCTCGGTGTACGCGATGCCCTCGCGGTCCATCTGGCTCTTCAGCCGGCGGCAGTAGCCGCACCACGTGGTGCTGTACATCGTCACAGTGCCCAGCATGTCTCTGGTGCTCCTTCAACGGCTCGGGGACGGTTGGTCGCCTCGGTGGAACGTATGTGAAAGGTCCACCATTCCCGGACCCGCGCCGCACCGCCGTGACGCCTGCCGCATCAGATCGCATGTGACGCACGTGCCGCCTGCCGCATGAGTACGACTATCGGTGCCTGCCTGTGGACAACCGGCACAGCCGTCTCCGGCGACCTGGCAGCATGGCTGTGTGACAGCAGCAACGCACTCCACCCTGTTCCCGCAGGTACCGGACTCCGCCGACGCGGTGCTCGAGGGGCTCGACCCCGAGCAGCGCGAGGTGGCCACGGCCCTGCACGGTCCGGTGTGCGTCCTGGCGGGCGCGGGCACGGGCAAGACCCGGGCGATCACCCACCGCATCGCCTACGGAGTGCGCGCCGGCATCCTCCACCCGTCCAGTGTGCTCGCCGTCACCTTCACCAACCGCGCGGCCGGAGAGATGCGCGGCCGGCTGCGCCAGCTCGGCGCCTCCGGTGTCCAGGCACGTACGTTCCACTCGGCGGCCCTGCGCCAGCTGCAGTACTTCTGGCCGAAAGCGATCGGTGGCTCCCTGCCCCGGCTGGTGGACCGCAAGATCCAGCTCGTCGCCGACGCGGCCGCCGCCTGCCGCATCCGGCTCGACCGGGGCGAGCTGCGGGACGTCACCGCCGAGATCGAGTGGTCCAAGGTCACCCAGACCGTCCCCTCCGACTACGCCCCCGCCGCCCTCAAGGCCGGCCGTGAGGCCCCTCGCGACCCCGCCGAGATCGCCCAGCTCTACGCCGCCTACGAGGACGTCAAGCGCGAGCGCTCCGTCATCGACTTCGAGGACGTGCTGCTGCTGACCGTGGCGGTCCTCCAGGACCGGCAGGACATCGCCGAGCAGGTGCGCGCGCAGTACCAGCACTTCGTGGTCGACGAGTACCAGGACGTCAGCCCCCTCCAGCAGCGACTGCTGGAACTCTGGCTGGGCGAGCGGGACAGCCTCTGCGTGGTCGGCGACGCCAGCCAGACCATCTACTCCTTCACGGGAGCCACCCCGGACCACCTGCTCGACTTCCGCACCCGCCACCCCGGCGCCACCGTCGTCAAACTGGTCCGCGACTACCGCTCCACCCCCCAGGTCGTCCATCTCGCCAACGGCCTGCTCGCCCAGGCCCGGGGCCGCGCCGCCGACCACCGTCTGGAGCTCGTCTCCCAGCGCGCTCCCGGGCCCGAGCCGCTCTACACCGAGTACACCGACGAGCCCGCCGAGGCGGAGGGCGCGGCCCGCCGCATCCGCGAACTCATCGACTCGGGCGTCCCGGCCGCCGAGATCGCCATCCTGTTCCGTACGAACGCGCAGTCCGAGACCTACGAACAGGCCCTCGCCGACGCCGGGGTGCCCTACCAGTTGCGCGGCGCCGAGCGGTTCTTCGACCGGCCCGAGGTGCGCAAGGCGGGCGTCGCCCTGCGCGGCGCCGCTCGCTTCGGTGGCAACGACTCCCTCCTCGACGATGTCGTCGACCTGCCCTCCCAGGTACGCGCCGTGCTGTCGGGGGAGGGCTGGACGCCGCAGCCACCGGCCGGCTCCGGCGCCGTGCGGGAACGCTGGGAGTCCCTGGCGGCCCTGGTGAACCTCGCCCAGGACTTCGCCGCCGCCAAACCCGGCGCCACCCTCGCCGACCTCGTCGCCGAGCTCGACGAACGGGCGGGCGCCCAGCACGCCCCGACCGTGCAGGGCGTCACCCTGGCGTCCCTGCACTCGGCCAAGGGCCTGGAGTGGGACGTCGTCTTCCTGGTCGGCGTCGCCGAGGGCATGATGCCGATCACCTATGCCAAGACCGACGAACAGATCGAGGAGGAGCGCCGCCTGCTGTACGTCGGCGTCACCCGCGCGCGGGAGCACCTCCACCTCTCCTGGGCCCTCTCCCGCTCGCCCGGCGGCCGCGCCAACCGCCGCCCCAGCCGCTTCCTCGACGGGCTGCGCCCCGGCTCGACCGCCACCACCGGCCGTACCAGCGCCGGAGGCGCGGGCGGTATCGAGCGCGGAATCCCCGGAACCAGGGGTTCCGCCCCGAGGCGGGTCCAGCGAACCCCGGCCCGCTGCCGGGTGTGCGGCCGCACCCTGACGGACGCCGGCGAGATGAAGCTGATGCGGTGCGACGACTGCCCCTCCGACATGAACGAGGGACTCTACGAGCAGTTGCGCGACTGGCGCGCCGACCAGGCACGACGCAGCGGCCAGCCCGCCTTCTGCGTCTTCACCGACAGGACCCTGATGGCGATCGCCGAGACCTCTCCCGACGACGAGCACGAGCTGGCGCGCATCCCGGGCGTCGGCATGCGCAAGCTCACCCGCTACGGAGCCGACGTGCTGGCCATCTGCGCAGGCCAGTACGGCGGAGGCGACACGGGTCAGGTCTGACACGAACTCGTCGAAAAAATAGTTTGCGCATGCCCCAGCAATCCCCATAGGTTCTTAGGCACGAGAACAGCGGCCTTCTCGGAGGCCCTGATTCCGTGGTGTACTTCATATCCGTCGGACTGGTTCACCCAGTCCCCCGAGACGCCGAGAGGAGGCGAGTCCAGTGATCAGCATCAACACCAGCTCCATCAACACCGTGAAAATGACCGATCGCTCGGCCGTCTCCACGTGCATGCTCGGCGTTTCGAACCTGGGCACCGGTCTGTCCGGCATTCGTGCCGCTCGCCCGGCGTCCTCCTCCGCTGCCCCCGCGGGCCTTCCCGTCCGCGAGCGCAATGAGCGACCGACCAAGGCACTGGAAGCAGCAGTAGCGGCACAGGCGCAGGCCTATGCCTTTACGGCGACCGGTGCCGGATTCCGGAAGCAGACGACGCAGCACCACCTGATGTGGGCCTTCCGTGGGCCAGAACCCTGGAGTGATCCAGCCTGATTCGATCAGGCCGGCGCCTTCAGGGCCGCGGAACCCCATCCGGGATCCGCGGCCCTTCTGTTTGTCCCTGAACAGGGGACGGACTGACCGAAGGAGCCTCGGGACAAGGAAAGAACCCGGTACCAGCCGCCCCCCGGCCAACAGGCCGGAACGACCAGACGAGGAAGACGAACCGTGCAACTCGAAGCGCACGCCCCGTCCGTACCGCCTTCGCAAACGATCCCCAAGCCCTGCTCCACGGAGGACTCCGCCTTGACCCCGCTCACCGCGCTCACCGCGCTCGACGACGCCATCGAGAACCTCGGCGTACCCGTCCCGTGCCGCTCCTACGACCCGGAGGTCTTCTTCGCCGAGTCGCCCGCGGACGTCGAGTACGCCAAATCTCTCTGCCGCACCTGCCCGCTGATCGAGGCCTGCCTCGCCGGCGCCAAGGAGCGGCGTGAGCCCTGGGGCGTCTGGGGTGGCGAGCTGTTCGTCCAGGGTGTCGTCGTCGCCCGGAAGCGGCCGCGTGGCCGCCCGCGCAAGAACCCGGTCACGGCATGAACACCGCAGGAACGATCGACCGCCCCCTCACGCACGACCCCCAGAAACAGGCCCCGATGAAGCCGTCCACATACGAGCCCGCCGGCTCCGCGAACCAAGACTTCACCACCAGCGGCGCGAAGGACTCGCGTCAGAACAGGACCCGAGAGATGCAACTCATCCCAGAAGCCATGGCTCGCGCGCATATGCGCGAGCGACTGCACGAGGCTGAGCGGGAACGGCCGGCCGTGCGCCTGGCGACCGCCCGCCGGATGCAGCGCAGGGCGGAGCGCGCCTCCCGGCGCGCCCGCCGGGCGCTCGCCATGGCGGTCATGCAGTAACCGACCCACCTGAAGCGGTGGCCTCCCGACCCCGGGAGGCGGAGCTCTCCCCCGCGGGGGCCGGTCCGTACCGAACGGACCGGCCCCCGCGGTGCGTTGTGCCGACCAACCGCCGGGCACGGGGTTATCGTCGGCGGGTGACGATTCCTCCCGGAGGAAGTGACGACGGCGGTCTTGCCGCGGAGCCCGCCCGTCTCGTGTGCGCACGCTGCGGAGCCTCGGCCGAAGCACCGCAGCTCACCTGGACCTGCTCCGTGGAGCACGGCACCCGTCGCCACTTCTGCGTGACCTGCTCCCGGGAGAACCTCAGGTCGATCGAGGGGCGGCTCGACCTGAACCGGTGGTGAAGCGCACGGCCGGGTGGCTCACGCCTCCACCGCGGCCTCCTCGCCGTCCGCCGGGCCCTCGGGAACGAACCCCGGCAGCCACTCCGCCAACTCCTCACGCAGACGCACCGTCGCCCCCAGCTGGCACAGCACACCGATCGTGCTCAGGGTCACCCGGTGGATCAGAAGGTACGACGGCGGCAGGTTCAGCTGCCTGCCGAGCTGGTAGGCGGGGGAGCGGGGGTCGGCGATCCGGGCCGCCTGACTGCGCATCCAGCCGCGAGTGAAGGTGAACTCCTCGACCTGGGCCGGTTCGATGATCGGCAGCAGGTAGTCCAGCACCGCGTCCGGATCCAGCTCTATGGTCTCCTTCACGAACCCCTCCGCACTGAGGAGCTCGTAGACCGCCTCGGCCTCCCCGTCGAGGGTCATGCGCAGGGACTCGCCGATGGTGGCCGGCAGGCCGCCCGGCAGCCGGTCGACCGTGCCGAAGTCCAGGACACCCAGACGCCAGTCGTCCTCGCCCTCCGGGCCGCCGGGCAGGAGCCGGAAGTTGCCCGGGTGCGGATCGGCGTGCAGCAGGCCGGTACGGGCGGAACCGGAGAACAGGAAGCGGGCCAGGAGCTGACCGGCCCGGTCACGCTGCTCCGGGGAGCCGTCCGCGATGATCTCCGACAGCGGGATGCCGTCGATCCACTCGGTGATCAGGACCTGGTCGGACTGATGGACCACCTGCGGCACGAGCACGTCCGGGTCGTCCGCGAACTCCTCCGCATGGGCCTGCTGGGCCTGGGCCTCCAGGCCGTAGTCCAGCTCCTCCGAGACGCGGTCCTTCAGCTCCGCGATCAGCGGCTTGATGTCCATGCCGGGGATCAGCGGACCGAGCAGGCGGGAGAAGCGGCTCAGCTGGTTGAGATCGGACAGCAGGGCCTCGCCCGCGCCCGGGTACTGCACCTTGACCGCCACCTCGCGGCCGTCATGCCACACCCCGCGGTGCACCTGACCGATCGAGGCCGCCGCGGCGGGCTTGTCCTCGAACTCCAGGAACAGCTCCTGCCAGCCCTCACCGAGCCGCTCCTCCAGAACGGCGTGCACGGTGCGCGTCGGCATCGGCGGCGCCGCCTCCTGGAGCTTGGTCAGCGCGGCCCGGTAGGGACCTGCCACCTCCTCGGGCAGTGCCGACTCGAAGACGGACAGGGCCTGGCCGAACTTCATCGCGCCGCCCTTGAGTTCTCCGAGCACCTTGAACAGCTGCTCAGCCGTCCGCTGTTGGAGCTCGCGGCCGACGAGCTCCGCGGACTCGCCGACGATTCGCTCGCCGAATCCCCAGGTCGCCCGCCCGGCGATGCCGAGCGGGAGCGCGGCGAGCTTGGCGGTCCTGGTGACCGCCTTCCGGGGAAGATCAGACATGCGCCCTCCAAGTCCCAGCCGGCCGCTCCGCCGCTGCCTCACGGCACTGCGCCGACGGCCGTTGCACCGCCATTGTCCCCTCCGACTCCCCGTCCTCCGAGAGGTGCTCCCCTTTTCCTCTCTCCGCCGCAGCGCACGGGCATGCCGGATGCGCCAGGACGGGCCGCGCATGCCAGTGAAGAGCGGGCAGGGAGACCTCCCAGCGCGCCCCCGCCGTGGTCGGCACCCGGCCGTCCAGGAAGGCGAGCGCGTGGGCGGCGGCCAGTCCGGCCACGGTCGTGGCCAGCGTCAGGTCGCAGGGCCGCACGTGCCGCTGCCTGCCGGAGCGCCACTGGGCGACCAGCCGCGGCCAGGTCGGGTCCCGATCGGTACGGCTCTCGTGCAGACAACCCGCGCATCCGGTCTCTCCGGGCAGGACGAACGGACCGACCACGCCGGTCCCCTCCACGACACCGGCGTACAGATGGGGCGTCCCGGAGGACATCAGGGGCTCGGCGGCGGCCGGATCGGGCGCGTGCACCGCGACGTCGTCACGCGGAGCGACGATCACCAGCGAGAAACCCGGGTCACCTTCCTCCGGGGCCGCGTGGGCCGTCGAGCGGCGCTGTCGCCTGCCCGGGGCCGCCCGTCGCACGGCACGGCGGGCCGACTCGTCCCTGCGGTCGCCGACAGCGTCAGCGGGCAGCCCACCCGGGGCGACGTCCCAAGGCTCCACACGGCCGCCGTCGAGTACGTCGACCTCGCCCACGCCGGCCCCCGCCAGCAGTGAGGCCAGGACGGCTCCCACGCGGCCCGCGCCCCGCACCTGGACGCGCTGTGAGCGCCGGGCGGCCAGCCGGCTGATGGCGTCGCCGGGTTCCGAGGTGGTCAGGGACAGGGTGGCCAGGTCGGGACGCAGCCGGTCGAGGACCTCCTTCTTCTTCCGCAGGGCGTCGGCGGCCGGTCCGCCGCCCCGTGCGTCGTCGAGGAGCCCGGCCCGCGCGAGCCGCCGTACCAGCCCGTCGACATGGCCGTCGGGCAGATCCATACGGCGGCCCTCCTCGCGCAGCAGCTCCATCCCCCGTGTTCCGTTCAGCAGGTCGAGGTAACTGCCCGTCGCCAGGTCCATCGGGCCGAGCGTCATCGCATGCGCCGGTGTCATCCCGAACTGCACGGTGTTGAGGTCGCGCCAGCCGCGCCTGAGCGCGGGCTTCACCATCGGATGCATGAAAGGGCCCCCGTATGTAATAGATCATCCCCGTATGTCGACCGGACGCGAGCGCAGCCCGAGACCGACGCAGAGCGCGGCCCCTGGTCCCGGACCGACCTGCCCAGCGCATCGCCGACAACAGCAAGCATGCCGAAACCCGCCGTCGGCCGCCGGAAGTTGTCCACAGGCGTGCGGATTCGTCGTACAAATCCGGCGGCCGGTGAGGGCATCGGCAGCGAACCGTCCTGGAGCCGGGACTTCCCCGGGTGCAGCGGGTAACGTCGGGGCGTGCCCGCCGACCCACTGCACCGCGCCGGAAAGCCACACCGCAGCACGACGAGTCAGCCGCCGAGCGGCTCGGGGGCGAGCGCGATCGAGGTCCGCAGGAGCAGCCGCCGCCGCAGAACGGTCTCCGCGTACCGCGAGGGCGATCGCACCGTGGTGCTCATCCCCGCCCGGATGTCCGAGGCGGAGGAGCAGCGCTGGGTGAACGTCATGCTCGACAAGCTGGCCGCCCAGGAGAGCAAGCGGTCCCTCGGCGACACCGAGCTGGCCGCGCGGGCCCGGCAGCTTTCGGACCAGTACTTCGCCGGGCGGGCCCGGCCCGCCTCGGTGCGCTGGGTGACCAACCAGAACACGCGCTGGGGATCCTGCACTCCGTCCGAGGGCAGCATCCGCCTGTCGCACCGTCTCCAGGGCATGCCCGAGTACGTCGTCGACTACGTCCTCCTCCACGAACTCGCCCATCTGCTCGTCCCCGGACACGGCCCCCGTTTCTGGGAGTTGCTGAAGGCCTATCCGCGCACGGAGCGGGCCCGGGGCTATCTCGAAGGTGTCGCCGCCGCCGAGCGGTTGCCGCACGTGCCCGGCGCGCGGGGTGAGCGCTCGGCGGAGTGAGCGGCTGGGGAAGTGAGCGGTTGAGGAGCGGCCGGGGTGAGTGACCGCTTTCCCCGGGCGAGCAGCGGATACGGCCGGGCGCGGGTTCTGTACCGGGTCTGTACCGACTGCGTCCGGTGTCAGGGTTTGCCGTTAGCCTGGCGCGACGCAATCACGTTCTGGATGGGGGACGGTCGTTACGCATGGCCAGGGAATTCCAACGCGGCCACAAGGCCAGGATCAGTGACCTCACCGCGGGCACGGATCTGTACGTAGGCGTGCAGATCTCCGGCCCCGGACTGAGCTTCGACATCAGCTGCTTCGGCCTCGACGCCGACGAACGGCTCTCGGACGACCGGTACTTCGTCTTCTACAACCAGCCGAAGTCCCCCGAGGAGGCCGTTCAGCTCCTGGGCGCCCAGGCGGGCGACACGGAGAGCTTCCGGGTGACGCTCGACCGGATCCCGTCACAGATCCAGAAGCTGTCCTTCACGGCGACGCTCGACGGCGCCGGGCAGATGTCGCAGATCGCCCCCGGCTACATCCGTATCGTCGCGGGCGGCGAGGAAGTGGCCCGCTACCCCTTCAGCGGCTCGGAGTTCTCCACCGAACGGGCCGTCATGCTGGGCGACTTCTACCTGAAGGACGTCTGGCGGTTCGCCGCCGTCGGGCAGGGCTTCGACGGCGGACTCGACGCGCTGCTGAAGAACTTCGGCGGCGAGGTGGCCGAGGAGGAGACGCCCGCGCCCGCACCGCAGCAGCCGCAGGCCGGCACCGCCCCGGGCTTCGCGCCGCCCGCGTTCGGCGTCCCCGCGACCCCAGAACCCGCCCCGGCCCCCGCTCCCGCCCCGGCCCCCGCTCCCGCACCGGCACCGCTCCCGGCCCCCGCGCCCCAGCCCGCCGCGCAGGGCTTCGCGCCCCCGGCGGGCGCCACGCCGCCCCCGGCGCCGGGTCCCGCTCCCCAGGTGCACGCCGCCCCGACCATCGTCGCGCCCATGACCACTCAGCCCGGCGGCTCCCCGGTGCCACCTCCGGCCCCGGCGCCCGCGCCGTACGGCCAGCCCGGCCAGCAGCAGCCGCCGTACGGCCAGGCCCCCGGCCAGACGGCCCCGCCGCCCCCCGGCTACGGCTACCCCCAGGCGCCCCAGGCGCCCCAGGCCCCGGCCCCGCCGCCCGGTTACGGCCAGCCCACCCCGCCGCCCGGCTACGGCCAGCAGCCGCCGTTCGGACAGGCGGGACAGGCCCCGCATGCCCAGGCCCCCTACGGCGCTCCCCAAGGGGCGCCCCAGGGCGCTCCGCAGGGCCCCGGCGTCACCGCCGCGCTCCAGCAGTTCAAGGAGACCCCCACCGGGCAGCGCTGGACGCAGCAGAACAAGAAGCTCGTGCGCGTGGACCTCGGCATCGGCGGCCAGCCCGTACTGGCCCGGCAGGGCAGCATGGTGCTCTACCAGGGCAAGGTCGACTTCAGCTACAAGGGCGCCGGCTTCGCCGGCCGGATCGTGGGCAACGCGACCGGCCAGGAGATGCAGTTGATGCGCTGTACGGGCCAGGGACAGGTGTTCCTCGCCGAGAACTCGACCATGCTGCACCCCATCGAGCTCCAGGGCGACGCCGTCTGTGTCTCGGCGGAGAACGTCCTGGCCTTCGACGAGACCCTCCAGTACGAGGTCCGCCGCATCGAGGGGCACGGCATCCCCGGGGGCGCCCTGTTCACGATGCAGTTCCAGGGCACCGGCACCATCGTCGTCAAGACGCACGGCACGCCCGTCGTCCTGCCCGTCACACCCACCACCTTCGCCGACTGCAACGCCGTGGTCGCCTGGTCGGCCGCCGCCCAGGTCGTCGTCTCCAGCCAGGTGCGGATGCGCCGCAACGCCTACCCCGGCGACACCGGGGAGAGCGTCAACCTCCAGTTCCGGGGTGCTCCCGGCAACTTCATCGTCGTCCAGCCGTACGAGGTCTGAGGGAGCCCGTCATGACACAGCAGCTCGCGGGCCACGCCCCCGCACCCGTCACCGCCCGCATGGAGAACCACGGCAACCACATGCTGAAGGTCGCCATGCAGACCGGGAACGACCTCCTCGCGCGCGTGGGGTCGATGGTCGCCTACGAAGGGTTCGTCCAGTACGAGCCCAACCCGCCGGCCGTGCGCCAGATCGCCAAGGACTGGCTCACCGGCGAGGGCGCGCCCCTGATGAAGTGCTCCGGCGACGGCCTGCTCTACCTCGCCGACTACGGCGCGAACGTCGTCGTCATCAACCTCAACGGCGACGGCATCTCCGTCAACGCCACGAACCTGCTCGCCTTCGACGCCCATCTGACGTGGGGCGTCGAGCGGGTCAAGGGCCTGGCGAAGTTCGCCGGGCAGGGCCTGTGGAACACCAGGATCTCCGGGCAGGGCTGGGTCGCGCTGACCTCCCGGGGCAAGCCCATCGTCGTCGACTGCGGAGGCGGCGAGGACGAGACGTACGTCGACCCCGACGCCCTGGTCGCCTGGTCCCCGAACCTCAAGGTGAAGGGCAAGCGCAGCTTCCGGGCGCAGTCGCTGATCGGCCGCGGCAGCGGCGAGGCCTACCAGATGGCCTTCTCCGGTCAGGGCATCGTCGTCGTCCAGCCCAGCGAGGACAGCACCGACCGTCTCCGGGTCCGGGGCTGAGGGGGAGCCAGAAAGCCATGCAGAGCCCGATTTTCGCCTACAACGAGCAGCAGACCCAGGACCGCTGGAGCCTGCAGAACAAGCAGATGCTGCGCGTCGCCCTGGAGGGCCACGACGACATCCTGGCCCGCAAGGGCACCATGGTCGCCTACCAGGGCCTCGTCGAGTTCGACGCCGAGTACCAGAGCAACGACCAGGCACGCGCGCGTGCGCACACCGGTGAGGGACTCGACCTGATGCGCTGCCACGGGCAGGGCACGGTCTACCTCGCCAACCTCAAGCAGCACATCCACGTGATGGAGGTGGACCAGGACGGCCTCACCGTCGACAGCAGCTATGTGCTGGCGATGGACTCCTCCCTGCACCACGAGGTCATCGCGGTCGACAGCCTGTACGGCATCTCCGGCTCCGGGAAGTACCAGCTCAACATCACCGGCCGGGGCAGGATCGCCCTGATGACCTCGGGCATGCCGCTGCTGTTGCAGGTGACGCCGGACAAGTACGTCAACTGCGACGCCGACGCGATCGTCGCCTGGTCGACGAGCCTGCGGGTGCAGATGCAGGCCCAGACGCACTCCTCGGGGGTGTGGCGGCGACGCGGCAGCACCGGCGAGGGGTGGGAGCTGAGCTTCATGGGCAGCGGTTTCGCGCTGGTCCAGCCCAGCGAGCTGCTGCCGCCGCAGGGTGCCCAGATCGGCTCCGGCCTCGCCGCGCAGTACGGCATGGGCCAGCAGGGGGCCCGGGGGCAGAACCAGGGCAATGTCTGGAGCTGAACGTTCCGCGGGTTCGGCCGGTGGGTCAAGGGGGCTGCGGGCCGGTTCTTGGCTGCGGGCCGTGGGGGGCTGGTCGCGCAGTTCCCCGCGCCCCTAAGGGTGCGCAGCCCGCCGTCGGGACCGAATGCTCCCCGCGCTCCCTCAGGGTGCGCAGCCCGCCGTCAGGACCGAATGCGAGGGGCGGCCGCCGCAGCGGTCGCCCCTCGCACATGCTCAGGCCGCAAGTCTCGCGCGCGTCGCTTCCAGCAGCCGCACCACCGACTCGTCGGCGACCTCCGGAACCTCGTCGTAGCCGAACCAGCGCACGTCGAGCGATTCGTCGCTGACGGCGTGCGCGGCGTCCGGCGGCGCCAGCACGGCGTACTGGACGTCGAAGTGGCAGTGGCAGGGCGGCGGGATCGGGTGCCGGTCGAGGCGCACCGGGCCGCCCGGCAGCAGCGACAGCCCCGAGACGCCGGACTCCTCCGTCGCCTCACGCAGGGCCGCGCCGGCCAGGGAGGAATCGCCCGCTTCGCAGTGGCCGCCCATCTGAAGCCACATCCGCAGCTTCCTGTGCAGGGTCAGCAGCACCCGGCCGGCCTCCGGGTCGATCACCAGGGCGCTCGCCGTGATGTGGCCCGCCCGGCAGGCCTTCCACAGGCCGTCCGGGTGCTCCGCCAGGTGGTCCAGGTAGGCCTGGCGCAGCTCCGTCTGGTCCTCGTAGCCCTTGAGCACGAGGACCGCGTCGTCGAACAGGCTCACTCGGCGTCGTCGCCCTTGCCCTCGCCGTCGTCCTTCTTCTTCCTGAGGTCGGGCTTGTCGGCCGCCTCACCGAGCATCTTGTCGAGCTCGGAGAAATCGATCTGCTCGCGGTGCACGAAGCCGTCCGGGTCGTCCAGGTCGGTCGCCGTCGGCAGCATGTCCGGGTGGGCCCACACGGAGTCCCGGCCGTCGACACCCCGCGCGTCCGTGAGCGAGGCCCACAGCCGGGAGGCGTCACGCAGGCGGCGCGGGCGCAGCTCCAGACCGATCAGCGTGGCGAACGTCTGCTCGGCCGGGCCGCCCGAGGCACGGCGACGGCGCAGCGTCTCCCGCAGGGCGTCCGCGGACGACAGACGGGGTTTCGCGGCGGCGTGGACCACGGCGTCCACCCAGCCCTCGACGAGGGCCAGAGCCGTCTCCAGACGGGCCAGGGCGGCCTTCTGCTCGGGCGTGTCCTCCGGCTGGAACATGCCCTGCTGGAGTGCCTCCTGCAACTGCTCGGGGTTCTGCGGGTCGAACTGGCCGACCACGTCCTCCAGCTTGGCCGTGTCGACCTTGATGCCGCGGGCGTAGCCGTCGACCGCGCCGAACAGATGCGAGCGCAGCCACGGCACGTGCGCGAAGAGGCGCTGGTGGGCGGCCTCACGCAGGGCGAGGTACAGCCGCACCTCCTCCTGGGGGACGCTCAGGTCCTTGCCGAACGTCTCGATGTTGACCGGCAGCAGCGCGGCCTTGCCGGCCGGGCCCAGCGGCAGGCCGATGTCGGACGAGCCGACGACCTCACCGGCGAGCACACCGACGGCCTGCCCGATCTGCGTGCCGAACATGGCGCCGCCCATCGAGCGCATCATGCCGATCAGCGGGCCGGCCATGGCCTGCATCTCCTCCGGCAGGACGTCACCCATGGCGGTGCCGACGCGCTCGGCGACCGGGTCGACGAGCTCCTTCCAGGCGGGCAGGGTCGCCTCGACCCACTCCGCGCGGCTCCAGGCCACCGCGGAACCGGCGCCCGACGGCAGCGACGTGGCGTCGTCGAGCCAGAGGTCGGCCAGGCGGACGGCCTCCTCGACGGCCTTGCGCTCGGCGGGGCCGACGCTCGTGTCCTTGGTGCCGTCAGGACTGCCCTGGGAGACAGTCTGGCGGGCGATCTGCTTGGCCATGTCCCAGTTCACCGGGCCGCCCTCGTAGGAGAGCATCTGGCCCAGCTGCTGGAACGCGGCGCCCAGGTCGTTGGGGTTCAGAGAGCCGAACATGGCTGCGAACGGATTGTCCGCACCGGGGCCACCAGGGCCGCCGCCAAAGCCTCCGGCTCCGGGCAGGCCGCCGAAACCGAACGGATTGGCCGGTCCCTGACCACCACCGCTCTCCTGGTCCTTCTTCTTGCCCTCGTCGCCGTCGTCCGGCTCCTCCGGCGGAAGGCCGAATCCGAATGGGGTGTCACTCACGGGATTCCTCGGCTTGTAGGGCCACCGGTTCTTTCCGGCGGCGCGGCTGCCCGACAACACCACCCAGCGTAGACACCTGGGGCGGATCGGGCCTCGGTGCTTCGCCGACTGACAGCCTGCGGCAGGATGGATGCCACCTGGTACGCATGCGTCGCACGCGCTCGTACTGAAGACAACCGCTGGAGACGCCCGGTGAGTTCCCCAGATCCGCAGGTTCGCGCAGCGCGAAACCAGTCAACCAGTCCCGCGAGCGCCGCGGCGCGCGGACCCGTCGTCGCTGTCACCGGCGCCGCCTACGGCGTCGGCGCCCTGCTCACGGAGCAGCTCGCCGCGTCGGACGAGGTCAAGCAGGTCGTGGCCATCGACGAGCGGCGCGGCGAGTGCGCGGCGGCCCAGTGGCACATCCTGGACGTACGGGATCCGGCCATCGCGGAGAAGCTGCGCGGGGCGGACGTGGTGGTGCACCTGGCGCTGGACCTGGACCTGGAGACCGACGCGGCCGCCCGGACGGCCTACAACGTACGGGGGACACAGACGGTCCTGACGGCGGCCGCGGCGGCCGGTGTGCACCGGGTCGTGCTGTGCACCTCGACGATGGTCTACGGGGCCCTGCCGGACAACGAACTGCCGCTGTCGGAGGACGCCGAACTGCAGGCCACGGCGGAGGCGACGGGCGTCGGCGACCTGCTGGAAGTCGAACGGCTGGCGCGCCGGGCGCCGCGGGCGCACCCGGGGCTGAACGTCACCGTGGTGCGTCCCGCCGTCCTGGTCGGCGGCACCGACACCGCGCTGACCAGGTACTTCGAGTCCCCTCGACTGCTCGTCGTCGCCGGTTCGCGGCCCGCGTGGCAGTTCTGCCATGTCGAGGACCTGTGCAGCGCGCTGGAGTACGCCGTCCTGGAGAAGGTCGAGGGAGAACTGGCCGTCGGCTGCGACGGATGGCTGGAGCAGGAGGAGGTCGAGGAGCTCAGCGGCATCCGGCGGATGGAGCTGCCCTCGGCGGTCGCGCTCGGTGCGGCGGCGCGACTGCACCGGATCGGGCTCACCCCGTCCCCGGCCGGGGACCTGGCCTACACGATGTACCCCTGGGTGGTGAGCGGCAGCCGGCTGCACGAGGCCGGGTGGCGGCCCCGGTACACCAACGAGGAGGTGCTGGCGGAGCTCCTGGAAGAGGTCTCCGGCCGGCACACGGTGGCCGGGCGGCGACTGGGCCGCAAGGACGCGACGGCCGCGGGTGCCGCGGGTGCGACGGTGGCGCTGCTGGGCGCGGCGGCGGTGGTGCGGCGGGCCCGGAAGGCCCGGCGCCGCATCTGACGCGCCGCCCAGGACCGGCGTGTCCCGTGCCCTCGTAGGAGAGTCCGACGCGTACGCGCGCGTGCCGGTCGATGGCTCTATTCCGCGCCGTCCGTCGCGTGCGGCACGATGGGGGCATGGCATCCACGATCGATCACCCCGGTGAGCAGGCCGCGCAGGACCCGATCAAACTGATCGGGATTCGGGACACGGCCCTCTCCGTCGACGAGGTGTTCCGGGCCGTCGGGGACGACGCGGCCGGCGGCACCGCGCTCTTCGTGGGGACGGTGCGCAACCACGACGGGGGCGCCGACGTGGCGGAGCTGGCGTACTCGTGCCACCCCAGCGCCGAGGCCGAGATGAGGCGGATCGCCGAGAAGGTCGTCGCCGACTTCCCGGTGCGGGCGCTGGCGGCCGTGCACCGGGTGGGGGACCTCCGGGTCGGGGACCTCGCCGTGGTCGTCGCCGTCTCGTGTCCGCATCGCGGAGAGGCCTTCGAGGCCTGCCGGAAGCTGATCGACGACCTGAAACACGAAGTGCCCATCTGGAAGCACCAGAGGTTCTCCGACGGCACCGAGGAGTGGGTGGGCGCCTGCTGATCCGGGAGGCGGGCTCTCCGGTTGCGTAACCCCACCCCTGGCGTGAGCGTTGTCACTGCGGATGGTTAATCTGCTGATCAGTCAGTTGCGGACGCTCAAAGGGGTTGGAGGTCGGCATGGCGGCGCTCGCCTGGTTGCTGATTCCGCTTGTGGCTGCGATCGGCGGCGGCCTCTGGGGCAGTTGGGCCAACCGGACCCGAAAGGCCCGTGGTGACGGCCCGGAGCTCATCGGGTACGCCCGCTTCCGGGAGGCCATGGAGAAGCCCCGACCGGGCAGCTGAAGCCCAGGAAAACAGCAGGTCACCGTGGTGTGAGAGCTCAGGGCCGCCCCGGACGGGCGGCCCTGACGGTGCGCTGACAGGACCGTCCCGTACTGTCGAGTCATGCCACGCCGCACCGCGACGATGCTCGCCTCCACCCTGATGCTGATCGCGCTTTTGTGCGCGGGAGTGTTCATCCCCGTGCCGTATTCGGAGATGTCCCCGGGGCCCACGGTGAACACGCTCGGCGATCACGACGGCGAGCCGGTGCTGCAGATCGCGGGGCACAAGACCTACGCGACCAGTGGCCATCTGAACATGACCACGGTCCGGGTCACGAGCGCCGACTACCGGATGAACCTCGTCGAGGCCGTCTACGGCTGGCTCGCGCACGACAACAAGGTCGTGCCGCACGAGACGCTCTACCCGGACGGCAAGACCGAGGAGCAGTCGACCCAGGAGAACGCCGAGGAGTTCAGCCAATCCCAGGAGAGCGCCAAGGTCGCCGCGCTGAAGGAACTCGACGTCCCGGTGAAGTCGTGGGTGATCGTCTCGACGGTCGTGAAGGACTCCCCGGCCGAGGGCAAGCTGCACGCCGGGGACGTGATCAAGGCCGTCGACGGCACCGTGGTGAAGGAGCCGGCCGACGTGGCCAAGCTCGTCACGAAGCGCAAGCCGGGACAGGACGTCCGCTTCACGATCGTGCCCGCCAAGGAGCAGGTCGCAGCCGAGAAGGAGAAGCGGACACCGACCAGGACGCAGGAGATCACCATCACCACCACGACGTCCGAGGACGCGGGTGAGAAGCGCGCGATCGTGGGGATCTCCGCGGGGACCGACCACACGTTCCCGTTCACCGTCGACATCAAGCTGGCCGACGTCGGCGGGCCGAGCGCCGGTCTGATGTTCGCGCTCGGCATCTACGACAAGCTCACGCCGGGCAGTCTGACCGGGGGCAAGTTCGTGGCCGGCACGGGGACGATCGACGACCGGGGCAAGGTCGGGCCGATCGGCGGCATCGAGATGAAGACCGTGGGCGCGCGGGCGAAGGGCGCGCGGTACTTCCTGACGCCCGCGGACAACTGCGCCGCCGCGGCCAAGGACACCCCCGAAGGCCTCACCCTGATCAAGGTCGACACCATCGGGGACGCCCTGGGCGCCCTCAAGGACCTGCGCAGCGGCGACACCGCCGCTCTGCCGAAGTGCGGCAGCTAGTGCGGCGGACCGGAACCGGCGGCAGGTAGTGCGGCCGGCCGGAACCGGCGGCAGGTAGTGCGGCCGGCCGGAACCGGCGGCAGGTAGCGCGGCCGGCCGGAGCCCGGCCCCGGCCGCACGGCCGCTCGGCAGCACGGCCGCCCGGCTACTCCTCGAACGTCGCCGCCAGGGCCTCCGCCAGCCCCGGCACCAGGTCGGAGCCGGTGAGGACCTCCGTGGGGGAGTCCTTCTCGCGCAGTCGCAGGGCCGACTCGCGGGTGCCGTCGCGCTGGACCGCGACCGTCATCCGGACCTCCTGGCGCTCCGGGTGCTCCGCCACCCACTTCGACAGCGCGGCCTCGTCGAGATCCCGGGGCACCTGGGCCTCCGCGGACGGCGGCAGCATCAGGCGCTCCACGGCGAGGGCGCAGCCGGCCACCGCGTCGGGCCAGGCGATGGTGGCGAGGAACTCGTCGAGCGGCTTGCCCGTTGGAACCTCGTCCTGCTCGATCGGGGTGAGGCCGGAGTTCTCCGGCTCGTCGTCCAGACCGAGCCGGTCCGCGAGCGACGGCTGTTCGGACCGGAGCCGTGCGGTGTCGACGAGGGCGAAAAGGCGGGCGGGCTGGTCCCAGCCGAGGCCGGAGACGTACTCGTCGATCTCGAGGACGGCCCGGGTGAGCGGGTTCGCAGCCATGGGAGTGTTGGACATGGTCACAATCCTGCCTCGTTCCTGACCGGAATCGGGAACCGAGTAAACGGTGAGTAAGTTGCATAGGTGGGGGCCCGCGATCACGGGGGCCGCGCAGGGTCCGTGAAGACGCGGGCCTGACGAATCAACAGCGACATTCGAGGTGCGCACCTTGGCTTTCCAGATGCCGGACCGCGGCGGAGGCCCGACGGGGCCGCGGATCAGAGTGGGCCGCCCGTCCCGGCGAGTCCGGACCCTGCTCATGACGCTGGGCGTCCTGGCCGTCCTCGGCATGGCGTTCACCATGTTCGCGGGGTTTTGGACGGACTGGCTCTGGTACCGGTCGGTGAACTACTCGTCGGTCTTCACCACCACCCTGTGGACCAAGATCGGGCTCTTCTTCGTCTTCGGTCTGCTCATGGCCCTCGCGGTCGGCTTCAACATCTGGCTGGCGCACCGGCTCCGGCCGCCGCTGAGCGCCATGTCGATGGAGCAGCAGAACCTCGACCGCTACCGGATGGGCATCGCGCCCTACAAGAAGTGGCTGCTGCTCGGGATCACCGCCCTGGTCGGTCTGATCGCCGGCGCATCCGCTTCGGGCCAGTGGCGGACCTGGCTGATGTGGGTCAACGGCGTGCCCTTCGGGCAGAAGGACCCCCAGTTCAAGCTGGACGTCGCCTTCTACGCCTTCGACCTGCCCTGGTACCGGTTCCTGCTCGGCTTCGGCTTCGCCGCCGCGATCCTCTCGGTGATCGCCGCCGCGCTCACGCACTACCTCTACGGCGGGCTGCGCGTCACCAGCCCGGGCGCCCGCGCCACGGCGGCCGCCACCGGGCACCTGTCGGTGCTCATCGGTGTCTTCGTGGCCCTCAAGGCGGTCGCGTACTGGCTCGACCGGTACGGACTCGCGGTCAAGTCCAGCGACTTCCGCGCGACCGACAACTGGACGGGCCTGAGGTACGTCGACGCCAACGCCTACCTGCCGGCCAAGACGATCCTGTTCTGCATCGCCGTCATCTGCGCGCTGCTGTTCTTCGCCACCCTCTGGCGGCGCACCTGGCAGCTGCCCGTGATCGGCTTCGGCCTGATGGTGCTCTCCGCGATCCTCATCGGCGGCCTGTACCCGGCGATCGTGCAGAAGTTCCAGGTCCAGCCGAACGAGCAGGCCAAGGAAGCGCCGTACGTCGAGAAGAACCTCGAGGCGACGCGCAAGGCGTACGGCATCGACGGCACCAAGGTCACGGACTACTCGGGCACCAGCAAGACCGAGGACAAGACCAAGCTGCGCGACGACGTCGACTCCACGGCGAGCGTCCGGATCATGGACCCGAACATCGTCTCGCCGACGTTCCAGCAGCTCCAGCAGATCAGGAACTACTACGCGTTCCCGACCAATCTGGACGTCGACCGCTACGCCAAGGACGGCAAGGACCAGGACACGGTCATCGGCCTGCGTGAGCTGAACCTCGCGGGCATCCCGAAGAAGAACTGGATCAACAACCACTTCCGTTACACCCACGGCTTCGGAGCGGTCTCCGCCGAGGGCACCAGCGCCGACGCCCAGGGCCGGCCGGTCTTCACGGAGTCCGACCTGCCGTCCAAGGGCGACCTCGGCACGTACGAGCAGCGCGTCTACTACGGCGAGAAGACCACCACGTACTCGATCGTCGGCGGTCCCCAGAAGGAGATCGACTACTCCGACGACAACGGCGAGAAGACCACCAGCTACAAGGGCGACAGCGGGGTCAACCTCTCCAACCCGGTCAACCGGGCCGCGTACGCGGTGGCGTTCGGCGAACCGCAGATCCTCTACTCCGGTGCCATCGGCGACGGTTCGCGGATCCTGTACAACCGCACGCCCAAGGAGCGCGTCGAGTCGGTCGCCCCGTGGCTGACCATCGACGGCGACGCCTACCCGGCGGTGGTGGACGGCCGGATCCAGTGGATCGTCGACGCGTACACGACGACGAACGGATACCCGTACTCCTCGCGTACGACCCTCGGCGACACCACGGCCGACTCGCTGACCGCCACCAACGACAACCGCGCGGTGGTGGCCCAGCAGAACCAGGTCAACTACATCCGCAACTCGGTGAAGGCGACCGTCGACGCGTACACCGGCAAGGTCAAGCTCTACCAGTGGGACACCAAGGACCCGGTCCTGAAGACCTGGATGAAGGCCTTCCCGGACACGGTGGAGCCCAAGAGCGACATCTCCAAGGGCCTGATGGACCATCTGCGCTACCCGCAGGACCTGTTCAAGGTCCAGCGGGAGCTGCTCACCCGCTACCACGTGAAGGACGCGACGACGTTCCTCAGCGGCAGCGAGGTGTGGCAGGTGCCGGACGACCCGACGAACCGCTCGGGCAGCGCGGTGCCGCCGTACTACCTGAGCATGAAGATGCCCGACCAGCAGGCGCAGGCGTTCTCGTTGACGACGACCTTCACGCCCAACGGCCGGGACAACCTCAGTGCCTTCATGGCGGTCGACGCGGAAGCCGGCACCAGTGACTACGGCAAGATCAGAATCCTGAAACTGCCGACCAACACCACGGTGAACGGGCCCAAGCAGGTCCAGAGCCAGTTCAACTCCCAAGAGGACATCGCCGAGTCCATCAGGCTCCTGAGAGGCGGCGACTCCGAGGTGGAGTACGGCAATCTGCTGACGGTCCCCCTCGACGGAGGACTGCTCTACGTGGAGCCGGTCTACGTACGCGGTGGTGGACTGAAGTACCCGCTGCTGCGGAAGGTCCTGGTGACCTACGGAGGCCAGACCGCCTTCGAGAACACGCTCGACGAGGCCCTCAACAAGGTCTTCGGAGCGGAAGGCACGAGTCCTGAGCCACCGGCCGACGGTGATACGACACCACCGCCGACGTCCGACAACCCGACGGTCCAACAGGCCCTGGAAGATGCCCAGAAGGCGTTCGACGCGGGCCAGGACGCCCTGAAGAAGAACGACTGGGAGGCGTACGGCCGGGCGCAGAAGGACCTGGAGGACGCCCTGCAGCGGGCCGAGGACGCGCAGGCCTCGGCGAGCCGGCCCGGCGGTGCCGGGGGCGGCGAGAGCAAGCCCAGCGGCAGTCCGAGCGGCAGTCCGAGTCCAAAGCCGAGCAGCTGAGGCCCTGGCCTGGTCAAATGCCCATCCCGCGCCGTGATACGGTTGTGAACACAACGGCGCGGGGTGGAGCAGCTCGGTAGCTCGCTGGGCTCATAACCCAGAGGTCGCAGGTTCAAATCCTGTCCCCGCTACTGAAGTCGCGATGTCCGAGTGACAGTGCGACACCGAAGGCCCGGATTCCACACAGGAATCCGGGCCTTCGTGATGTGTGAACGCTTGTGCTGCGGCGTGCTGCGGCCGCGCCGCCGGGGGGAGTTGTGCAATCTGTGTTTGACTTGTCTCTCTGTGGGCATGTCGACAAAACGCTGTAGTGACCTCAATGGCTGCGGTATACCAGGTGTACCCCGGTTGCGGGTGGTGCGACGATGGACGTTATGGGGGACAAGGGAACTCTGTTCGAGACAGGGCGTTTTGTGCAGCCTTCCAGCCGGGAGGACACCGAGACCCCGGACGAGACCGGGGAGATCGCCGACGAGGCGGCCGAGGAACTGCGTCAGCGGCTCGCCGCGGAGGCCGGCGACGTCGAGGCGATGAGTGTCCTCGGGGCCATGCTGCTGCGCCGTGGTGATCTCGACGGTGCCGAATCCCATCTGCGTGCCGCCACCGCAGCGGGCGACCGCGCCGCGGCCAACAACCTCGGCGTCCTCCTCCATCAGCGCGGTTACGCCGACGAGGCCGCCGGCTGGTGGCGGATCGCCGCCGTCGCCGGATCCGCGGCGGCCGCGCACGCCCTCGGCCGGCACCACCGCGAGCGCGGCGACGAACCCGCCGCCGAGTACTGGCTGCGCCAGTCCGCCGAACAGGGCCACACCCTGGGCGCGTACGCCCTCGCCGACCTGCTGGAGCACCGCGGCGACGCCGCGGCCGAACAGTGGCTGCGGGTCGCGGCCGAACGCGGGCACCGGGAGGCGGCGTACCGGCTGGCGCGGGCGCTGGACCGGAACGCGACACGGGGGGCCGACGGTGACAACGGTGTCCCGGCACCGGCGGAGGCCGAGCAGTGGTACCGCCAGGCCGCCGCGCGCGGCCACCGGCGGGCGGCGCTGCACCTCGGGGCGATCTTGGAGAAGCGCGGTGAGCTCAAGGAGGCCGGGCGGTGGTACCTGACGTCCGCCAAGGACGGCGAGGCGCGGGCCGCCTGCGCCCTCGGGTTCCTGCTGCGCGACGCGGGCGACACCGAGAACGCGGCCGTGTGGTGGCTGCGGGCCGCCCAGGACGGCGACGGCAATGCCGCGAACGCGCTGGGCGCCCTGCACGCCGAGCGGGGCGAGACCCAGACCGCCGAGCGGTGGTACCGGGCCGCGATGGACGCGGGCGACGTGAACGGCGCGTACAACCTGGGGCTGCTCTGCGCCGAACAGGGGCGCACCCAGCAGGCCGAGCAGTGGTACCGGCGCGCGGCCTACGCCGGGCACCGGGAAGCCGCGAACGCGCTGGCGATCCTGCTGCTGCGGGGCGGGGACGAGTCGGGCGCGGAGCCGTGGTTCTCCAAGGCCGCGGAGGCCGGCAGCGTGGACGCCGCTTTCAACCTGGGCATCCTCCACGCCGGCCGGGGCGAGGAGCAGGCCGCGCTGCGCTGGTACGAGCAGGCCGCCGCGGCCGGGCACACCGAGGCGGCGCTCCAGGTCGGCATGGCGCGGCTGCGGGACGGCGACGAGCAGGAGGCCGAGCGGCACCTGCGGTGTGCGGCCGGAGGCGGGAGCGCGGAGGCCGCGTACCGGCTGGCGACCGTGCTCGACGCCCGGCGGCCGCCGGAGCCGGCGCACGAGCTCGGGGAGCCGGTGCACCGGCGCAGCGAGTGCGAGGAGTGGTACGAGCGGGCGGCCTCGCAGGGGCACCGGCGGGCGCAGGTCCGGGTCGGCATGCTCGCGGCGGCCCGGGGGGACGTCGTCGAGGCGGCTCGGTGGTACCGGGAGGCGGCCGAGGCCGGGTCCCGCAACGGTGCGTTCAATCTCGGGCTGCTGCTGGCCCGGGAGGGGAGTGAGCCCGAGGCCGCCGTGTGGTGGACGCGGGCGGCTGATGCGGGGCATGGGCGGGCGGCGCTGCGGCTGGCCCTCGTCTACGCGCGTCGGGGGGAGCTGGCGGAGGGGCAGCGGTGGGCTGATCGGGCCGTGTCGCTGGGGCCGGCGTCGGTGACGGAGCGGGCGGAGCGGTTGCGGGATGCGCTTCGGCAGGAGCTGTCTGCGTGACGCCGGGTTTGTGAACGGGTGCTCGGCGTTGCTGCTGAGGGCGGGGCGTGCGCAACCCGGCGGAGCGGGGTGCGGCTGCGCCCACCCTCCCCCAAGCTCTCGGCTTCGCTCGAGCAGGGGGGACCCCCATCGCCCCAGCGGCACGACTGCCCGCAGCTCACGCTCATCGTTAAGCGATTTGCATCCGGTCTCGTCGTTGACGTAACGTTGCATTCACCGACGCGGGGTGGAGCAGCTCGGTAGCTCGCTGGGCTCATAACCCAGAGGTCGCAGGTTCAAATCCTGTCCCCGCTACTGAAGGCCGAGGGCCGGAATCCGAAAGGGTTCCGGCCCTCGGTGTGTTCAGCGCCGGTGGCCCACCGCCTCCTCGTAGAGGGAGCGGGTCACCGTCCGCGACTCCGGGAGGGAGTCGCCTTCGGCCACTCCCTGGGCCCGGTACGCCGCCTGGAGGCGGTCCGTGGTGCCCCTGCGGATCTCCCAGTCCATGCGGAGCGACGGGGTGGAGCGGAGGATCGACGGGTCGGTCTTCAGAAGGTTCGCCAGATACGTGACGTAACTCTCCTTCTGTTTGTAGTCGGCCGCGAAGTACGTGTTCACCGTGCGGATGTACGCCCGCAGCAGGGCCACTCCCGCGTCCATGTCGTCGTTCAGCAGGCTCGGGCCGTACAGCATGCCGCCCAGGGGCTCGCCGGCCGGCTGGCCGCCCAGGAAGGCGTAGCCGGGTTCGCCGTCGACGCGGCGCCACACCGGGTCCAGCAGCCAGGCCGAGTCGACGCCGCCGTTCCGCAGGGCCGTGAGGACGTCGGCCGAGCCGAGTTGCTGGTAGCGGATCCGGTCGAGGCCGCCGCCGTGCCGCTCCAGGGCCTGTTCCATGGGGTAGGCGATCACCGAGCCTTTGCCGATCATCGTCCCGAGCCTGCGGTCCGCCATGCGCACGGACGTCGCCGTCTCGCCGTCCTTCAGCCGGACCCACAGGCCGCTCTTGGACTTCGGGCCGGGTGAGAAGTTGCCCGCGACCCAGCGGATGGTGAAACCGCCCCGGATGCCGTTCATCACGGCCGCCTCCGGGGCCGCCCAGAGCGCGTCGACCTCGCCCTTGGCCAGCAGCGGGAGCGCCTCGGGCGTCGGCAGGACCTTCAGGGTGACGTCCAGGCCCTCCTTCTCGAACTCGCCCTTGTCGAGGGCGACCCGCAGCGGTGCCACGTACTCCGCGCCGAGGGTGCCGGTCGCGATGGTCAGCTTCCGGGGCTCGGGGAGGCGCCGCGCGGGCGGGGAGCCGGGGCGGCAGCGGGCCGGTGAGCGGTCGGGGGCGAGGTCGGCGGGGTCCGTCCAGGATCCGGTGCCGCAGCCGTCGACCGGGCGGATCGCGCGCGTCCGCTCGTCGGCCTCCGGTGCCGAGGTCCCGGAGGAGGGGGACGAGCAGGCCGCCGACACCAGCAGGGCGGTCAAGGCCAGGGCGAGACGCCGCCTCATGACTGCCCCCGTCCCCGGTCGCGCGGTGCCCACGGCGTGAGCAGCCGCCCGGCGAACCGGACCAGTTCGGAGAAGAGCACGCCCAGGACGGCGACGCAGACGATGCCGACGAACATCACGTCGTTCTGGAAGAGCGCCCGGGAGTCGAAGATCAGGTGTCCCAGGCCGTCGGTGGCGGCGATCTGCTCGGAGGCGACGATCACCAGGACCGCCACGCCCGCCGCGATCCGGGCGCCGACCAGGACGGCGGGCAGGGAGGCCGGGAGCAGGACGTGGCGGAACATCTGCCACGCGGAGGCGCCGAAGACCCGGCCGGCGTCGCGGTGGCCGTCGGGGACCGCCATCACCGCCGACATCGTGGAGATCCAGACGAAGAAGAACACCGTGGTCGCCACCAGCGCCACCTGCGGGCCCTCGCCCAGGCCGAACATGTTCAGGAAGACGGGGAGAAGGGCCAGCTTCGGGACGACGTACAGCGCGTCGAGGAGCGGTTCCAGGGCGGCCCGTACCAGCGACAGCGAACCCATCAGCAGGCCCAGCAGGTAGCCCGCCGCCGTGCCCACCGCATAGCCCGCCAGGACGCGCCGGCCGGTCGCCCACACGTCCGGCCACAGATCGCCGGCCGCGGCCCGGTCCCAGCCGTCCGCGAGGATGGTGGACGGCGCCGGGTAGACGCGTTCGTCGATCCAGCCCCGGAGGGCCGCCAGCTGCCAGAGCAGCACCAGAAGGGCGGGCACGGCCGCGGCGAGGGACAGTTCCAGGGCGCGGCGGCGGCGATGGGTGCGTACGGGGTGCAGTTCGCGCGGGCCCGGGCGGCGGACCAGGACCGAGCCCCGCGTCTCGGGAGCGACCGTGGTCATGCGGGCACCGCCTCCTTACGCAACAGGTCCCACAGCTCGCTCTTCAGGGCGGAGAACTCGGGCGTGGCGCGGACGTCACCGGTGCGCGGGCGCGGGAAGGGCGGTCGGCGCTCGGCGATGATCCGGCCCGGGCGTGCGGACATCACCAGGACGCGGTCGCCCAGGACGATCGCCTCCTCCAGGCTGTGGGTGATGAACAGGGTCGTCGTGCGCAGTGCCTGGGTGATCTCCAGCAGCTCGTCCTGGAGGATCGTGCGGAGCTGGGCGTCCAGGGCGGCGAAGGGCTCGTCCATCAGCAGCAGTTCGGGCTCGACCGCGAGGGCGCGGGCGATGGCGACCCGCTGCCGCATGCCGCCCGAGAGGGTCGCGGGGTAGGCGTGTGCGAAGTCGGCGAGGCCCAGGCGGGAGAGCCAGTCGGCGGCCCGGGCGTCGGCCTCCCGGCGCGGGACGCGCTGGACGTCGAGCCCGAAGCGGACGTTGGCCTGGACGGTCTTCCAGTCGTAGATGCCGTAGTCCTGGAAGATCATGGCGGCCGGGCGTGGGCCGGTGGTCCGGATCTCCAGCGTGCCGTCGCTGGGGCGGAGCAGTCCGGCGGCGATGCGCAGCAGGGTGGACTTGCCGCACCCCGAGGGGCCGGCGAGGCAGACGAACTCGCCGGGTGCGACGGTCAGGTAGAGAGGGCCGAGGGCGGCGACCGCGCGGGGGCCCCGGCCGAAGGCACGTGTCAGGTCATGGGCGGTGACTTTCGGATACGGCTCTCCCACTTCGGTCTCCTCGCGGAGTGCGGAACGGACTGGTGGGTGCCGTTGACCATATGACGACCCGTCAGATACGGGAAGTGTGCGGACACGGACAAGCCCCGGCACCGAGGGGTGCCGGGGCTGTCGCGCTGGTGGGTCAGGCGGCCGCGCAGTTCGGGCAGACGCCGCGGTACGTCATCTCGACGTCCGAGATCGTGAAGCCGAAGCGCTCCGAGTCGGGGAGGTCCGCCATCGGGTTGCCGACCGGGTGGACGTCCCGGATCGCGCCGCACCGGGCGCAGACCAGGTGGTGGTGCGGCCGGTGGGCGTTCGGGTCGTACCGCTTCGCGCGCTGGTCGGTGGAGACCTCGAGCACCTCGCCGAGGGACACGAGCTCGCCGAGCGTGTTGTAGACGGTCGCCCGGGAGATCTCGGGCAGCTTGGTGACAGCCCGGGCGTGGACCTCGTCGGCCGTCAGATGGACGTGCTCGCCGTCGAGGACCTCGGCCACGACACGTCGCTGCGCGGTCATACGCCAACCGCGTCCGCGCAGCCGTTCCAGAAGGTCACTCATGGCCACCAGCCTAACAGCAAAAGGGACCAGGTTCCGAACAGGTGTGAAGTTAGAGCCCCACTTGCTTTAGACAATGTCTATTGTAGGATCGAGAACGACTTTGGTCGATGGACAGGATTGGTCAGGAATGGCGCAGGAGGCGTACGTGACGCAGGGACCGCTCACCACGGAGGCCGGTGCTCCGGTCGCCGACAACCAGAACAGCGAGACCGCGGGCGCGGGCGGGCCGGTGCTCGTCCAGGACCAGCTCCTGTTGGAGAAGCTCGCCCACTTCAACCGGGAGCGCATCCCGGAGCGCGTGGTGCACGCCCGCGGCGCCGGCGCCTACGGCACCTTCACGGTGACCGCAGACGTCACCCCGTACACCCGCGCCGCCTTCCTCTCCGGGATCGGCAAGCAGACGGAGACGTTCCTGCGCTTCTCGACGGTGGCGGGCAACCTGGGTGCGGCGGACGCCGTCCGCGACCCGCGCGGCTTCGCGCTGAAGTTCTACACCGAGGAGGGCAACTACGACCTCGTCGGCAACAACACCCCGGTGTTCTTCATCAAGGACGCCATCAAGTTCCCGGACTTCATCCACACCCAGAAGCGCGACCCGTACACCGGGTCCACGGAGGCGGACAACGTCTGGGACTTCTGGAGCCTGTCGCCCGAGTCCACGCACCAGGTGACCTGGCTGTTCGGCGACCGCGGCATCCCGGCTTCCTACCGCCACATGGACGGCTTCGGCTCGCACACCTACCAGTGGCAGAACGAGGCCGGCGAGGTCTTCTGGGTCAAGTACCACTTCAAGACCGACCAGGGCATCAGGAACCTCACCCAGGCCGAGGCCGACCGGCTCGCCGGTGCGGACCCCGACTCCCACCAGCGCGACCTGCGCGAGTCGATCGAGCGCGGTGAGTTCCCCTCCTGGACCGTGCAGGTGCAGATCATGCCGGCGGCGGACGCGGCGACGTACCGCTTCAACCCCTTCGACCTGACCAAGGTCTGGCCGCACGCCGACTACCCGCCGATCGAGATCGGCAAGCTGGAGCTCAACCGCAACCCCGAGAACATCTTCGCCGAGGTCGAGCAGTCGATCTTCAGCCCCGCCCACTTCGTGCCGGGCATCGGGCCGTCCCCGGACAAGATGCTCCAGGGCCGCCTCTTCGCGTACGGCGACGCACACCGCTACCGCGTCGGCATCAACGCCGACCACCTGCCGGTGAACCGCCCGCACGCCACCGTGGCGCGCACCAACTCCCGTGACGGCTTCCTCTACGACGGCCGCCACCGGGGCGCGAAGAACTACGAGCCGAACAGCTTCGGCGGCCCGTTCCAGACGGACCGTCCGCTGTGGTCCGCCACGGCCGTGCACGGCGTCACGGGCAACCACCCGGCCCCGGTGCACGCCGAGGACGACGACTTCGTGCAGGCGGGCAACCTCTACCGCCTGATGAGCGAGGACGAGAAGGAGCGGCTGATCGCCAATCTGGCGGGCTTCATCGCCAAGGTCTCGCGGGACGACATCGCCGAGCGGGCGATCGACAACTTCCGTCGGGCCGACGAGGACTACGGCAAGCGGCTGGAGGCCGCGGTCCAGGCCCTGCGCGGCTGAACTCCAGCGCTGGACCGCTTGCGGTAGGGACGGGCCGGGCCCCCACGACGGGGCCCGGCCCGTCCGCGCTGTGCCCTGGGTGCCGTCAGGCGGGCACGTGCTGCCGCGCCGGCACCCAGCAGCGGATGATGTCGCGGACCGAGACGATGCCGGCGGGTTCGTCGCGGTCCAGCACGATGAGGTGGCGGAAGCCGCCGTGGGCCATGGCGCGGGCCGCCTCCTCCAGGGTCCAGGCCGGCGCGGCGAACACGACGTCGGTGGTGGTGTGGGCGTGGACGCGCTCCTGGTCCGGGTCCTGGCCCAGGCCCACGGAGTTGAGAATGTCGCGTTCGGTGAGGATGCCGATGCCGCCGGCGTCAGGGTCGTGGACGATGGCTGCGCCGACCTTGCGGGCGGACATCAGCGCGGCGGCCTGGCGAAGGGTGTGGGTCGGGCCGATCGTGAGGACGACGGTGGTCATGGCGTCACGGACGAGCATGGATGGAGCCACCTCCTGGGAGTGTCCCCGCCGTTTGTTCATTCTTTCACAAATTCACAAGCGGGTGGACTCTCAGGGTGGCAGGTAAAGGGAGGGTCAACAAGGGGGCGCTCGGTAACAGCGGGGGGTGCTCAGTAGCGTTGGTTGAGATACCCGAGCAACTCGTCGTGCAGCAGGCCGTTCGAGGCGGCCGCGTTGCCGCTGTGCGGGCCCGGGCGGGAGTCGAGTCCCGTGAACGTGCCGCCGGCCTCCGTGACGATGATCGCGGTCGCGGCCATGTCCCACAGGGACAGCTCCGGCTCGGCGCACATGTCGACGGAGCCCTCCGCGACCATCATGTACGGCCAGAAGTCGCCGTACGCGCGCGTGCGCCAGACCTCGCGGGTGAGGTCCAGGAAGCCGTCCAGGCGGCCCTGCTCCTCCCAGCCGCTGAGCGAGGAGTACGCGAAGGAGGCGTCGGCGAGCTTGCCGACCTGGGAGACCTTGAGCCGGGAGGCCTTCGTGAGACTGCGGCCGGTGAAGGCGCCATGGCCCTTCGCGGCCCACCAGCGGCGGCCGAGGGCGGGGGCGGAGACGACGCCGACGACGGGCTGGAAGCCACCCTCGCCGGCTTCCATCAGGGCGATGAGGGTGGCCCAGACGGGGACGCCGCGGACGTAGTTCTTGGTGCCGTCGATGGGGTCGATCACCCAGCGGCGGGGGCCGGTGCCCTCGACGCCGTACTCCTCGCCGAGGATCGCGTCCCGGGGGCGGGCGCGCTGGAGCTGGCCGCGGATGAGTTCTTCGGCGGCCTTGTCCGCTTCGCTCACCGGGGTCATGTCCGGTTTGGTCTCGACCTTGAGGTCGAGGGCCTTGAACCGGTCCGTCGTCGCGGCGTCGGCGGCGTCGGCGAGGACGTGGGCGAGACGCAGGTCGTCGAGGTAGTCGGGCATGTGTCGAACGGTATCTGCCGTGGTGGGGGTGGGGCTACCGCGGGTTTGTGTGGGTGTGGGGGCGTTGTGGGGGGTCGGCGTTCATCGGGTGCTCGGTGTTGGTGCTCGAGCAGGGGGACCCCCATCGCCCCAGCGGCACGACTGCCCGCAGCTGAGCAGTAAGGCCGAAAGGTGTCCCTGTGTGTGGTCGCGGGCCCTTGACAGTGGTTTCGGGCGCGTCAAATCTGGGCGCACAGCCGCTCGCCCCAAGGGGAGGCGATGATGCCTGCAGCGCGGGAATCTCTACTGGACGCCGCTTACACGGCACTGGTGCGCCGGCCCTGGTCCGCCGTACGCATGGTGGACGTGGCCGCGGCGGCCGGAGTGTCCCGGCAGACGCTGTACAACGAGTTCGGCAGCAAGGACGGGCTCGCCCGGGCGCTCGTGCGCAGAGAGGCCGACGGCTATCTCGCGGGAGTCGACCGCGCCCTCGCCGGACAGGGCGACCCTTGCGACCGGCTCGCCGCGACCGCCGAGTGGACCACCTCCGCCGCCCGTGAGAACGCCCTGGTCCGTGCCATGCTCACCGGCTGCTGGTGCGAACGGCTGCCCGCCCCGCCCCTGTCGGCCGTCTCCTCCACCTCCGCCGCACCGGCCCAGCGCCGCGCCGACGGGCCACTGCCCTCACCCGGAGACTTCGTCACCCTCGTCCGCGATCGCGCGGTCAAGGTCCTGGCCGGACCCGGCACGACCAAGTCCGACACCGCCGACCTGGCCCGCTCCTGCGAACTCGCCGTCCGGCTCGCCCTGTCCTGCGTCGCCGCGCCGGCCGGCGAGGGCGGCGTCGCCGGACTGGTCGGCACCGCCCTGCAACGACCGGCCGGCTGACACGACGTCAGTGGGCCGATCCCGACAACTGCAGGCCGACCACGCCGATGATGACGAGACTGATCGACACGATCTTCAGCGCCGACACCAGGTCGCCCAGGAAAATCATGCCGTAGATCGCCGTGCCGGCCGCGCCGATGCCCGTCCACACCGCGTACGCGGGACCCACGTCGAGTCTCCGCAGCGCCAGGGTCAGCAGCCCGAAACTGCCGAGGGCGAAGATGCAGAACGCGACCGTCGGCCACAGCCGGGTGAAGCCGTGGGACAGTTTCAGACACACGGCGAAGCCGGTCTCCAGCAACCCGGCCACGATGACCAGCAGCCACGCCATGAGTCGTTCCTCCCGTGTCCCACGTTCAGCGACCGCTGAGTCGGCTGGAGCTGGTTCGCCGGATTCCCCGGCGTGCGGTCGGTCCGGCGTCCGGCTCGGTGCGATTATGCACTTGCCATCCACACGCTCTGACAAACAACGCGGAGGTCAGTCGCCTTCCTTCCGCTCCCGCGTGGCCAGCAGCCGCCGCAGCGAGTACAGCCGCGCCGGGTCCGCGTGCCCCTCGGCCACCCAGGCGTCCAGCGCACAGTCCGGCTCGTCGTGGCTGCACGCGCGGGGGCACCCCTCGGTGCCCGGCTCCAGGTCGGGGAAGGCGTGGATGACCCGGGACGGGTCCACGTGGTTGAGGCCGAAGGACCGCAGGCCCGGGGTGTCGATCACCCAGCCGTCGCCGCCCGAGAGCGGCAGCGCCAGCGCCGAGGTGGTGGTGTGCCGGCCTCGGCCGGTCACCGCGTTCACATGCCCCGTCGTACGCCGCCGCTCCTGGGGGACCAGCGCGTTGACCAGGGTCGTCTTGCCGACACCGGAGTGACCGACGAAGGCCGTGATCTTGCCGTCGAGGTGCTCGCGCACCCGGTCGACGGCGACGCCGCTGTCCAGTTCGGCGCGGCTGGTGACGACGTAGGGGATGTCGAGGTCGCCGTACAGCTCCAGCAGCTTCTCGGGCGGGGCGAGGTCCGACTTGGTGAGCACCAGCAGGGGGTCGAGGCCCCCGTCGTAGGCCGCCACGAGACAGCGGTCGATCAGTCGCGGGCGGGGCTCCGGATCGGCCAGCGCGGTCACCACGGCGAGTTGGTCCGCGTTGGCGACGACCACGCGCTCGAACGGGTCGTCGTCGTCCGCTGTGCGGCGCAGGACCGAGGTCCGCTCCTCGATGCGCACGATCCTCGCGAGGGTGTCCTTCCTGCCCGACAGGTCACCGACGAGCGCCACCCGGTCGCCGACCACCGCCGCCTTGCGGCCCAGCTCGCGGGCCTTCATCGCCATCACCACACGGTCCTCGACCAGGCAGGTCAGGCGGCCCCGGTCGACCGTGAGCACGAGCCCCTCGGCGGCGTCCTCGTGCTTGGGGCGGATGTTCGTCCGGGGCCGGGTGTTCCGGCGGCCCGGGCGGGTGCGGATGTCGTCCTCGTCGGTGTGCTTGCCGTAGCGCCGCATGACGTGATCCCCGCGTCCTACGCCCCGAGCATCCCGGTCCAGAGGTCGGGGAAGTCGGGCAGGGTCTTCGCCGTCGTCGCGACGTTCTCGATCTGCACTCCCTCCACCGCGAGGCCGATGATCGCGCCGGCCGTGGCCATGCGGTGGTCGTCGTAGGTGTGGAAGATCCCGCCGTGCAGGCGGCGCGGGCGGATGTGCAGACCGTCGGCGGTCTCGGTGACGTCACCGCCGAGTTCGTTGATCTCCTTCGTCAGCGCGGCCAGCCGGTCCGTCTCGTGCAGCCGCAGGTGCGCCACGCCGCGCAGGGTCGACGGCGAGTCCGCGAGGGCCGCGACCGCCGCGATGCCCGGCGTCAGCTCGCCGACCTCGCCCAGGTCGACATCGATGCCGTGGATCGAGCCGGAGCCGGTGAACACGAGCCCGTACTCGGTGAGTTCGCAGGAGCCGCCCATCTCGGTGAAGATCTCGCGCAGCCGGTCACCGGGCTGGGTGGTGCGGGTCGGCCAGTCGGGGATGACGACCTTGCCGCCGGTCACCAGGGCCGCCGCGAGGAACGGCTGGGCGTTGGAGAGGTCCGGCTCGATGACGAGGTCCCGGCCGAGCAGGGCGCCCGGCGTGACCCGCCAGACGTTCGGCTCGCCGCCCGACTCGGGCGTGTCCACCTGGGCGCCGACCGCGCGCAGCATGTCGACGGTCATCCGGATGTGCGGCATGGAGGGCAGCGTGCTGCCGGTGTGGCGGACCTCGACGCCCTGGTTGAAGCGGGGGCCGGACAGCAGCAGGGCGCTCACGAACTGCGACGAGGAGGACGCGTCGATCGCGACCTGGCCGCCCTCCAGGGCGCCGCTGCCGTGCACGGTCAGGGGCAGCGCGCCACGGCCGTCGTCGTCGATCCGGGCGCCGAGCTGACGCAGCGCGTCGATGACACCGGTCAGGGGACGCTCGTAGGAGCGGGGGTCGCCGTCGAACCGGATGGGGCCGTCGGCGAGCGCGGCGACCGGCGGCAGGAACCGCATCACCGTGCCGGCGTTGCCGACGTCGACCGTGGCCGGGCCGCGCAGGCCCGTGGGGAGCACTCGCCAGGCCTCGCCGGTGCCGTCGGGGCCCACGCCCTCCTCGATCTCGACGCCCATGGCGCGCAGCGCGCCGGCCATCAGCAGGGTGTCGCGGGAGCGCAGCGGTCGGCGCAGCCAGCCGGGCTCGGAGGCGAGGGAGGCGAGGACCAGGGCGCGGTTGGTGACCGACTTGGACCCCGGCACGTGGACCGTCGCGTCGACGGCTCCGCTCGCGTGCGGGGCGGGCCAGAGGGCGGTGGGGTTCAGTGCCATGCCCTTACTTTATAAGCAGGCCGTTGTTCGGGTGCGGCGCCGTTGGGGCTGGTCGCGCCCGCGCGGTGGAGCCGCACCTCGACGCAGTCCCGCGCCCCTGGTGATGCTGCCCCTTCGGGGCGCGTCACAGGTCCAGCAACCAGCGACCCCCGCCTATCAGCGAGCACAACGACACCGCGTGGAACAGGAAGAGCCACAGCCCCGCCGGCACATGCGTCAGCCGCGACAGCTGGTCCGCGTCCGAGTCGCCCGCACCGCCCCGCGACCGCTTCGCCTGGAGCTCGAACGCCGGCCGCACCCCGCCCAGCAACAGGAACCACACCACCACGTACGCGAACGCCGCCTGGACCTGCGGACCGGCCAGCCAGGAGACCAGGACGAACAGCCCACCGGTGATGATCATGGTCAGGGCGCCGTAGGCGTTGCGGATCATCACGAGCATGGCCAGCAGCAGGGCCGTGGCCGCCCACAGCAGGAGCGTGATGCGGCCGGCGCCGAGCAGGGCCGCGCCGCCGAGGCCCAGCAGGGGAGGGGCGGTGTAGCCGGCGGCCGCGGTGAGGATCATGCCGATGCCGTGCGGCTTGCCGCGGCTGACGGTCAGGCCGCTGGTGTCCGAGTGAAGGCGTATGCCGGTGAGCGTGCGGCCCGTGAGCAGGGCCACGAGCCCGTGACCGCCCTCGTGGGCGATGGTGATGGCGTTGCGGGAGATGCGCCACAGACCGTGCGGGACCACCACGGCGAGCGCGGCGGCCAGGGTCGCGAGCACCACCCAGAGGTCGGGGTCGGGCTGAGTACCGGAGACCTCGTCCCAGAGGGAGGCGAGCGAGGCGGATGCGGTGCTGTCCATGTGCGGCGATGGCTCCCTGTGGTCGGATGGAATCTGGCAGTGTGGCACGTATGTGCGGACGGTATGCAGCGAGTCGTAGGCCCGAGGATCTCGCAGGAATCTTTGAGATCGAGAAGTGGGAGCCCGAGGAGACCCTCGAGCCGGACTACAACGTGGCGCCCACCAAAGAGGTCTACGCCGTCCTGGACCGCCCCCTGAAAGACGCCGACGACCCGCGGCCGGTTCGGCAGCTGCGCACGCTGAAGTGGGGGCTCGTCCCGTCCTGGTCGAAGACCCCCGAGGGCGGCGCCCGGATGATCAACGCCCGCGCGGAGACCGTCCACGAGAAGCCGTCCTACCGTCGCGCCTTCTCCTCCCGGCGCTGCATCCTGCCCGCCGACGGCTACTACGAGTGGGTCACCGGCACGCAGGAGCGCGAGCTGGAGGTCGAGGGCAAGAAGAAGCGCCCGCGCAAGCAGCCCTACTTCGTGACGCCCGCGGACGGGTCGGTCTTCGCGATGGCCGGGCTGTACGAGTTCTGGCGTGACAAGACCCTGCCGGACGACCACCCGCAGGCCTGGTGGGTGACGTGCTCGGTCATCACGACGGAGGCGGAGCAGAGCCCCCTCGCGGTGTCCCCGGCCGACGGGCCCAGGGCCCTGGCCGACATCCACCCCCGGATGCCGCTGATGCTGACGCCCGACCGCTGGGACGCGTGGCTCGACCCGTCCCGCACCGGCAACGACGAGCTGCGCGAGCTGCTCGCCCCGCCGCCCGGCGGCCTGATGCGCGCCTACCCCGTCACCACCGCGGTCAGCAACGTCCGCAACAACGGACCGGAGCTGCTGAAGGAGCTGGAAGGGCCCGAAGAGGGCACACTCTTCTGATGTGACGCATGTGACGAAGACGGCAGGCACGACCACCGAGACCGTCGAGACCGACGCCGGAACCGCCCGCATCACCTGGCACGCGGCGAAGAAGGCCCGGCTGGTCCTCGCCGTCAGCCACGGCGCCGGCGGTGGCATCGAGGCCCGTGACCTGAAGGCCCTGGCCGAGGTGCTGCCCGCCCACGGCGTGACCGTGGCCCGGGTGGAGCAGCCCTGGCGGGTGGCCGGGAAGAAGCTGGCGCCCGCGCCGAAGACGCTGGACACCGGCTGGCGGGGCATCTGGCCCGCGCTGGCGAGGCCCGGGCTGCCGGTCGTCTCGGGCGGGCGCAGCGCCGGGGCCCGGGTCGCCTGCCGTACCGCCGCCGAGCTCGGCGCCCACGCCGTCCTCGCCCTCAGCTTCCCGCTCCACCCGCCGGGCAAGCCGGAGAAGTCCCGAGCGGAGGAACTGCTGGGTTCCGGGGTGCCCACGCTGGTCGTCCAGGGCGGGAACGACCCGTTCGGGAAGCCGGAGGAGTTCCCCGAGGGGCCCTACCGGCTCGTGGAGGTCCCGTACGGGGATCACGGCTTCGCCGTGCCGAAGCGTGCGGAGATCTCGCAGGACGAGGCCGTGGCGGTCATCACGGACGCGGTCGTCGAGTGGACCGGGTCACTGGGGTAAAGCTTCGGGAATGCCGGGGCGGCGGTCACTGTTGTGCGGGACGTACGTGCTGAGACCAGCACCGACGCCGTAGGAGAGGGAGTCCGCCGCATGGGTTCGACCATCTGCCCGACCCGCAGCAGCCGCGCCGACCTGGAGTGGACGGTGCTGCACGCGGGCAAGACCGCCCCTGTTCGGGCGGCGGGCGGACCGGATCGTCGTCTATCCTCCGATTCGGGTGAGACCGGTTTCGGTCTCACGAGAACACTGGAGGAGGTGGGTCCGGTCACAGGGACCGACGCAGGGACCGAACACGGCCAGGCGGAGCAGCCCGAGGGCCAGGGCGGCACGGGTGCGGAGACGGCCGCGGAGCGCAGTGCGCGCTTCGAGCGGGACGCGCTCGAGTTCCTCGACCAGATGTACTCGGCCGCGCTGCGCATGACGCGCAACCCGGCCGACGCCGAGGACCTGGTGCAGGAGACGTACGCCAAGGCGTACGCGTCCTTCCACCAGTTCCGCGAGGGCACCAACCTCAAGGCGTGGCTGTACCGGATCCTCACCAACACCTTCATCAACTCGTACCGCAAGAAGCAGCGCGAACCTCAGCGCAGCGCGGCCGAGGAGATCGAGGACTGGCAGCTCGCCCGCGCCGAGTCGCACATGTCGACGGGCTTGCGCTCCGCGGAGTCGCAGGCGCTCGACCACCTGCCCGACTCGGACGTGAAGGAAGCGCTCCAGGCGATCCCCGAGGAGTTCCGCATCGCCGTCTATCTCGCGGACGTCGAGGGGTTTGCCTACAAGGAGATCGCCGACATCATGGGGACACCCATCGGTACGGTGATGTCCCGGCTGCACCGGGGCCGCCGTCAGCTGCGCGGCATGCTGGAGGACTACGCCCGTGACCGCGGGATGGTCCCGGCCGGTGCCGGAGAGTCGAACGAAGCGAAAGGCTCGGGGTCATGAGCTGCGGAGAGCCGCACGAGACGGATTGCAGCGAAATCCTCGATCATCTCTACGAGTTCCTCGACCGTGAGATGCCGGACTCGGACTGCGTGAAGTTCGAGCACCACTTCGAGGAGTGCTCGCCCTGCCTCGAGAAGTACGGGCTCGAGCAGGCCGTGAAGAAGCTCGTCAAGCGCTGCTGCGGGCATGACGACGTGCCGGGCGACCTGCGGGACAAGGTCATGGGGCGGATCGACCTGATCCGCTCCGGCCAGGCGGTCCCCGACAAGGACGTCACCGCCTCGCCTGCCACGCCGACGGAGTCCTGACACTCCTGCGCCTTTCAACTACCCCCCCGAGGGGGTAGTCATCCTCGAAGGCGTCACCCGAACGTGCTAACCCGCGGACTATCGGCCCGCGAAGCCCCCACCGGCGCCCTAGGCTCCGGGCCTGATGGTCATGGCCGGGGAGGGGCTCATGGAAGCGGTACCGGCGCGGACACGTGTGTATGTCGCCTGTGTCGCCGTAGCCGCCCTGTTCTGTCTGCTGCCGCCGCCGGGCGTCCGCACGCCCTGGTGGGCGGTCGCGCTGCTCGCCGCGCTGTACGCCGGCTGTGAGCGTGTCGCCCGGTCCCGGTTCGCGGGGATCTCCCACCCCGTCGGGACCTTCTACCCCGTACTGCTCGCCGGTGCGTTCCTGCTGCCCGCGTCCGCCGCCGCCCTGGTGGCGGTGCCCGGTGCGCTGCTCTCGCCCGCCGGGCAGCGACCGGTGGCGCTGCGGCGGATCTGGCGGGCGGCCCAACTCGTCCTCGGCGTGTGGACCGCGGCCCGGGTGCACTCGGCGCTCGGCGGGCGGGACGCCGTGCTCGAGGGCGACGTCCCCTACGCCCTCGGACCGGCCGGGGCGGCCGTGCTGGCGTTCTGCCTGGTGCTCGCGCTGCTGGACGGCGGGATCCTGGTCGTGGCGGAGCGGGTGCCGGCGCGGCGGGCCTGGCGGGGGCTGGTGGAGCGCTCCCTGGCGCCGATCGCCGTGCACGGGCTCGCCGGGCTGATGATGGCCGTGCTGTGGCGCAGCCCGTACGGGCCCGTGGCCGCGCTGCTCGTGCTGCTGCCGATGTGCGTCTCCTGGTGGGCCTTCGCGCAGTACCACCGGGAACGGGCCGCCCACCAGGCGACCATCCGGGCGCTGGTCCAGGCCGTCGACATCAAGGACGGCTACACGCGCGGGCACAGCGAGCGCGTCGGGCAGGCCTCCATGATGATCGCCCGCGAGCTGGGCATGGCCGACGAGCGCGTCGAGGTGCTCCGCTTCGCCGGGATCCTGCACGACGTGGGCAAGCTCGGCGTGCCCACCCGGCTGCTCAGGAAGGACGGGCCGCTGACGCCCGAGGAACGGCGGGTGATCGAGCTGCACCCCGAGTACGGGCACGAGATGGTGCGGGGCATCGGCTTCCTCGGCGAGGCCCGCGCCGCCGTACTGCACCACCACGAGCGGCTGGACGGCAGCGGGTACCCCTACGGGCTGCTGGGCCGTCAGATCCCGGAATCCGCACGGGTGGTGGCGGTCGCGGACGCCTTCGACGCGATGACCTCCACCCGGAGCTACAGCCGGGCCCGGCCCGTCGCGGTGGCTCTGGCGGAGCTGGAGCGGTGCGCCGGCACCCAGTTCGACCCGGTGATGGTCGCGGCTCTCGTGGAGGCCGTCGGCCGGGTGGGATGGCGGCCCGCCGTGACCGCCGACGACGCCCGTACGCCCCGCGTTCCCCCGCCCGGCGCGCCCGTCCCCAGCCGGCCGGGAGCACACCGATGAGCGCCTACCGGCCGCCCCCGCTGTTCACCCTCGTCCACGCCTGCGCCGCCCTCCTGGCCGCCGGATCCCTCGCCGTCACCCTCTACGACGGGCTGGAGGAACGCCGGGTCGCCCTCGCCTTCGGTGTCCTCGTCACCGTGGGGGAGCTCACGCGGCGCAACGGGGCGCAGGTCCGGGAACCCGCGCCGCTCGGCGCCGCCGCGGCCCTGTCGTACGCGCTGCTCGGTGAGGCCGGCGGCCGGCCCACGCACCACGGCGTCGCCCAGGCCGTCGCCGTCGTCCTGGCCGCCTCGCTGCTCGGCAGTGTGCCGCACGTCGCCCGCGGACAGGGGCCCACGCTCGACCACCTGGCCCGCCGCATGCTCACCGTCGGGTTCGTCGCCCTCTGCTTCCAGCCCCCGTACAACCGGGGCATGTTCGACGACTGGGGCGGCCCCGCCTACGCGCTGCTGCTGCTCGCGCTGCTGTCCCTGACCGCGCTGTGCGACGCGGTGCTCGCCGCCGCGCTGGCCCACTCCCGCACCGGCTGGCCCTTCGGGCCCGTGCTGCGGGACGAACTGCGCGCCCTGCTCGGCATCGGGTCCGCCGTCATCGCCACGGGTGCGGTGATGGCGCTGGCGGTCGCCGTCGTGGGCCTGTGGGCGCTGCCCGTCTTCTCCGTGCCCCTGCTGCTCGCCCAGATGTCCTTCCGGCGGTACGCCGCCGTCCGGGCGACCTACCGGCAGACCATCGCCTCCCTCGCGCGGGCCACCGAGGTCGCCGGATACACCCCCTGCGGACACGCCCGGCGGGTGGCCGCGCTCAGCCAGGCGGTGGGGCGTGACCTGGGCCTCACGGAGCCCGAGCTGACGGTGCTGGAGTACGCCGCGCTCATGCACGACATCGGCCAGCTGAGCCTCGTCGACCCGGTCCCGGCGGGCGCCACCGCCGCCCTGCCCGCCGCGGAACAGCGGCGGATCGCCCTGCTCGGCGGAGCCGTCGTCCGGCAGACGGGCGTCGACGAAGCGGTGGCCGTGGTCGTGGAGCGGCAGGCCGACCCCTACGCCGAGCAGCCGCTCGCCGCGCGGATCGTCCGGGCGGTCAATGCGTACGAGGAGAAGTCCCGGGAAGGTGGTCCCGGCGGGCCGCTGACGGCGCTGGAGGAACTCCGGCTCGCCACCGCCGGGGAGTACGCCCCGGAGGTGGTGGAATCACTGGCCCGGGTACTGGCAAGGAGCAGTCTGACCCTGCCCGTGGCTGGGTAACCCATGGGTAATGAGCGCCCTCGAGGCCGCACGTGGTTGGATGCGAAGGAGAAGGTGTCCGGGGGCTCGCAACACAGCTACGGCCAGCCCACCGCACGGAACTGGCAGGCGGGAATCGTGAGGATCTTCGGCAAGGGACGGAACCGGCCCTCCGCCTCCTGGCGGCAGGCCACAGACCGGGCGTTCACACTCATCGGCGACGGCCGGTACGAGGACGCCGGCGCACTGTTGACACGTGCCGCCGACCTGGAGCCGTGGCTCTCCGAGTCCTGGTTCAACCTCGCTCTGCTGCACAAGTTCCGGCACGACTGGGAGCAGGCGAGAGCGGCGGGGCTGAGGGCCGTGGCCCTGCTCGACCGGGACACCGGCGCGCCCGACTGGTGGAACGTCGGCATCGCCGCGACCGCCCTCCAGGACTGGCCGCTGGCCCGGCGCGCCTGGCAGGCCTACGGGCTGCGGGCGCCGGGGGCCGCCAACGACGCCGGTGAGCCCGTCGGCATGGATCTCGGCAGCGCGGCCGTCCGGCTGTCCCCGGAGGGGGAGGCCGAAGTCGTGTGGGGACGGCGGCTGGATCCGGCGCGGATCGAGGTGCTGTCCATTCCGCTGCCCTCGTCGGGGCGGCGCTGGGGTGAGGTCGTCCTGCACGACGGCGTGCCGCACGGGGAGCGGACCACGGCCGCCGGGCACACGTACCCGGTGTTCGACGAGATCGAGCTGTGGGCGCCGTCCCCGGTGCCGACCTGGGTGGTGCTGCTGGAGGCGGCGACCGAGTCGGACCGGGACGCGCTGGAGCAGCTCGCGGCGGACGCCGGGTTCGCGGCGGAGGACTGGTCCTCTTCGGTGCGGTTGCTGTGCCGGATGTGCTCGGAGTCACGGATGCCGTCGGACGAAGGGGACGGGGAGCATCTCGACCCGCATGATCACAGTGAGCCGGGGCATCCCGGGCCGCTGGGGCACCGGACGGACGGGCAGCTGTGGGTGCCGGAGCGGGAGTGCGGGCTGGCTGCGCCGGCTTCGCTGGTCCGGGGGTTGCTGGACGGGTGGGTGGCCGACAGTCCGGACTCTCGTGACTGGCGGGATCTGGAAGAGGTGTGCTGAGGCCGTCGTGCCGCTGCGGCGGCGGTGGGGGCTGGTCGCGCCCACGCGGCGGAGCCGCACATCGGCACAGCCCCGGCCCCTGAGGGGGCGCCTTCCCCGTACCCTGTATCAGCATCCCAGCTTGGATTTGTTCAGGAAGGCGTACGTAACGTCATGGCTCAGCAGGACACCGATCAGCAGCGTGCGGGCGTGCTTCCCGTCGATGACGAGGGGTACGTGATCGACACGGAGGACTGCGAGGAGCGCGAGGCGGCCTGGCGGGAGCGGGGGACCTCGCGGCCGATCACGGTGGTCGGGAACCCGGTGCTGCACAAGGAGTGCAAGGACGTCACCGACTTCGGTGACGAGTTCCAGCAGCTCGTCGCGGACATGTTCGCCAGCCAGCGCACCGCCGAGGGCGTGGGTCTCGCCGCCAACCAGATCGGCGTCGACGCGAAGGTCTTCGTCTACGACTGCCCCGACGACGAGGGCGTCCGGCACACCGGTGTCGTCTGCAACCCCAAGCTCGTGGAACTGCCCGCCGAGAAGCGCCGGCTGGACGACAGCAACGAGGGCTGCCTGTCGGTGCCCACCGCGTACGCGCCGCTGGCCCGGCCCGACTACGCCGAGGTGACCGGGCAGGACGAGAAGGGCAACCCGATCAAGGTGCGCGGCACCGGATACTTCGCTCGGTGTTTGCAGCACGAGACGGACCACCTCTACGGCTACCTGTACATCGACCGGCTCTCCAAGCGGGAACGCAAGGACGCGCTGCGGCAGATGGCCGAGAACGAGCCCCGCTACCCCGTGGTGGCCAACGACTGAGGCGTCGGCCTCACCTCAGCCTCACCAGGAGAACGGCGTCTGTTCGGGTTTCCCATCCCGAACAGACGCCGTTCTCCTGTGTCGTTCGTCCGTGCGTCGCACGTTCGATCGCATCCGCTCTTCTTGTGAGCCGGTGCCAGTCACGCACCGGGAGGATCCCGGCACTGTGGGGTAGTGAATGAAGCAAATACGTTCCCAGGACGGTCAGTTGTGGTGCTGAATGGGATGAGCGGGGTATGCAACGGCGCACGCCCGGCACGAAGGGAGGGGCGCTCGCGCCAACTGGCGGCTGAGAGGGGTTAGTTCGTGCATGCTTTGTCACACGGCACCACATCGACACCGACCACGATCGCAGTTCCACCGTCGCTCTCTCTCCCGGTGATCGAGGCGGCGTTTACCCGGCAACTCCACGCGTATTGGCCGAAGTGCCAGGAGAAGACCCGCGCCTGGCTGCTCGAAAAGCGGCTCATGCCCGCGGACAAGGTTGAGGAATATGCCGACGGCCTGTGCTACACGGACCTCATGGCCGGGTACTACATCGGCGCCCCCGACGAGGTCATGCAGGCGATAGCGGACTACAGCGCCTGGTTCTTCGTCTGGGACGACCGGCACGACCGCGACATCGTGCACGACCGTCCGGTCGCCTGGCGACGCCTGCGGGACCGCCTGCACTCTGCGCTCGACGCGCCGGCGGCACACCTGCACCACGAGGACCCACTGGTCGCCGGGTTCGCCGACAGCGTGTCGCGGCTGTACGCGTTTCTGCCGCGGACGTGGAACCTCCGGTTCGCCCGGCACTTCCACGCGGTGATCGACGCCTACGACCGGGAGTTCCACAACCGCACTCGCGGCATCGTTCCGACGGTCGAGGAGTACCTCCGTCTGCGCCGGCTCACCTTCGCCCACTGGATCTGGACGGATCTGCTGGAGCCGGCCGCGGGCTGCGAACTCCCGGATGCCGTCCGGAAACACCCGGCATACCGGCGGGCGGCCCTGCTGAGCCAGGAGTTCGCCGCCTGGTACAACGACCTGTGCTCGCTGCCGAAGGAAATTGCGGGCGACGAGGTGCACAATCTCGGAATCAGTCTCATCACCCATGAGGGGCTGACCCTGGAACAGGCGATCGTGGAAGTCCGGCGCCGTGTCGAGACCTGCATATCGGAATTCCTCGACATCGAAGAGGAAGCAATACGGTTCGCCGACGATCTCGCCGACGGCACCGTGCGGGGAAAGGAACTGAGCGCCGCCGTGCGGGCCTGTGTGAGCAATATGCGGAACTGGTTCAGTTCCGTCTACTGGTTCCATCACGAATCCGGCCGGTACATGGTCGACAGCTGGGACGACCGGTCCACGCCCCCATACGTCGACAACGAAGCGGCAGGTGAGAAATGACCGTCGAGTCCGTACAGCCCGAAGCCTCTCTCGCTCCCGAGCTGCGTGAGCCGCCCCGGGCGGGCGGCGGGGTGCCCTTCCTCGGGCACGGCTGGAAGCTGGTGCGCGACCCACTGGAGTTCATGTCCCGGCTCCGGGACGACGGCGACGTCGTCCGTCTGAAACTCGGACCGAAGACGGTGTACGCGGTGACCACCCCGGAGCTCACCGGCGCGCTCGCGCTGAGCAACGACTTCATCATCGCCGGGCCGCTGTGGGAGTCCCTGGAGGGCCTGCTCGGCAAGGAGGGCGTGGCCACGGCGAACGGCCCGGTGCACCGGCGCCAGCGGCGCACCATCCAGCCCGCCTTCCGGCTCGACGCCATCCCGGCCTACGGGCCGATCATGGAGGAGGAGGCACACGCGCTGACCGAGCGCTGGAAGCCGGGGGAGACCATCGACTGCACCTCCGAGTCCTTCCGGGTGGCCGTGCGCGTCGCGGCCCGCTGCCTGCTGCGCGGCGACTATATGGACGAGCGGGCGGAGCGGCTGTGCGTCGCGCTCGCCACCGTCTTCCGCGGGATGTACCGGCGGATGGTGGTGCCGCTCGGACCGCTCTACAGGCTGCCGCTTCCTGCCAACCGCGAATTCAACCGGGCATTGGCCGATTTGCATCTCCTGGTCGACGAGATCGTCGCCGAGCGCCGGGCATCCGGTCAAAAGCCGGACGATTTGCTGACGGCATTGCTGGAGGCGAAGGACGACAATGGCGACCCCATCGGGGAACAGGAGATCCACGACCAGGTCGTCGCGATCCTCACTCCCGGCAGCGAAACCGTCGCATCCACGATCATGTGGCTCCTGCACATGCTCGCGGAACATCCGGAACACGCGGACAAGGTGTGTGAGGAAGTAGAAGCCGTCACCGGAGGGAGGCCGGTGGCATTCCAGGACGTCCGGAACCTCAGGCACACCAACAATGTCGTCGTGGAGGCGATGCGTTTGCGTCCCGCCGTCTGGATTCTGACGCGGCGGGCGGTCCGGGAGACGGAACTCGGCGGATACCGCATTCCGGCCGGTGCGGACATCGTCTACAGCCCGTACGCGATCCAGCGCGATGCGAAGTCGTACGAACGGAACCTGGAGTTCGATCCCGACCGCTGGCTCCCGGACCGGGTCAAGGACATCCCGAAGCACGCTATGAGCCCGTTCAGCACCGGCAACCGCAAGTGCCCGAGCGACCACTTCTCGATGGCGCAGCTGACGCTGATCACGGCGGCCCTGGCCACCGTCTACCGCTTCGAAGAGGTGGCCGGTTCGAACGCCGCCACGCGGGTCGGTATCACGCTCCGGCCGCACGACCTGCGGCTGCGGCCGGTACGGAGGTGACAGTCCGGTGCCTCAGGCCGCTTCGGGGCCTCTGAACGTCCGGCGGTAGGTGTTCGGTGTCGTCCCCACCGTCCGGACGAAGTGGTGGCGCAGCGTCGCCGCGTTGCCGAACCCTGTTCGACCGGCGATCGCGTCCATCGTCTCGTCCGTCGCCTCCAGCAGCCGCTGGGCCAGCAGTACGCGCTGGCGCAGGATCCAGCGGTAGGGAGTCGTCCCCGTCTCCTGCTGGAAGCGGCGGGCGAAGGTGCGCGGGGACATGTGGGCGTGGGCGGCGAGCTGCTCGACCGTGACCTCCTCGTCCAGATGTCGCTCCATCCAGGCCAGCACCTCGGCGATCGTGTCGCCCTCGGGCTGGGGGAGCGGGCGCTCGATGTACTGCGCCTGGCCGCCGTCGCGGTGCGGTGGCACCACCATCCGCCGCGCGATCTTGTTGGCGACCTCGGAGCCCTGCTCCTTGCGTACCAGGTGGAGACAGGCGTCGATGCCGGCGGCCGTGCCGGCGGAGGTGATCACGGGGTCCTCGTCGACGTAGAGCACGTCCGGCTCGACCACCACGCGCGGGTACAGCCGGGAGAGGTCCTCGGCGTGCTTCCAGTGCGTGGCACAGCGGCGGCCGTCCAACAGCCCGGCCGCGGCCAGCACGAAGACGCCGGAGCAGACGCTCAGCACCCGGGCGCCGCGGTCGACCGCGCGCCGCAGGGCGTCCAGCAGCTCCGGCGGGAAGTCCCGGGACGCGTAGCTGTGCCCGGCCGGCACGGCGATCAGGTCGGCCGTCTCCAGCCGCTCCAGGCCGTGCTCGGCGTGGAGCGAGAAGCCGGAGTTCATGCGCAGCACCGGGCCCTCGGCCGAGGCGACGGCGAAGTCGTACACCGGCAGGCCCTCGTCGCTCCGGTCGGTGCCGAAGACTTCGCAGACCACACCCAGTTCGAAGGGATTCACGCCGTCGAGCAGGGCGACGGCCACGTTCTGCAGCATGCTCCCAGTGTGCCTCGTCCGTGGCAGTAATTCGAGGGTCTACGGCAGTACTGCCACTGACGGTAAGGAGCAATCAGCGCGACAGTGGTGTCCATGAACAGCAACCAGATCGAAGCCCTGATCGGACTGACCGCCACCTTCGGGATCCTGGTCCTCCTGATCCTCCCGTCCGTGTTCGGCCTGGTGCGCGAGAGGCGCATCGACCGTCAGATCCGGGAGGCCCAGGAGGCCAGGGAGAGCGAACCGGCTCAGAAGTCCTCGTCCAGGTCGACGGTGCCCTCCACCGCCACCTGGTACGCGGAGGGCCGCCGCTCGAAGAAGTTGGTCAACTCCTGAACCCCCTGGAGCTCCATGAAGGAGAAGGGGTTCTCGGAGCCGTACACCGGAGCGAAGCCGAGCCGGGTGAGCCGCTGGTCGGCGACGCACTCCAGGTACTGCCGCATCGACTCGGTGTTCATGCCCGGGAGGCCGTCACCGCACAGGTCGCGCGCGAACTGCAGCTCGGCCTCGACGGCCTCCCGGAGCATGTCCGTCACCTCCTGCTGGAGCCGGTCGTCGAACAGCTCCGGCTCCTCCTTGCGGACGGTGTCTACCACGTCGAAGGCGAAGGACATGTGCATCGTCTCGTCGCGGAACACCCAGTTGGTGCCGGTGGCGAGGCCGTGCAGCAGGCCTCGGCTGCGGAACCAGTAGACGTAGGCGAAGGCGCCGTAGAAGAACAGGCCCTCGATGCACGCGGCGAAGCAAATCAGGTTCAGCAGGAAGCGGCGGCGGTCCGCCTGGGTCTCCAGCCGGTCCAGCTTCTCCACCGAGTCCATCCACTTGAAGCAGAACGAGGCCTTCTCGCGGATGGACGGGATGTTCTCCACGGCCGCGAAGGCCGCCGCGCGGTCCTCCGGGTCGGGCAGATAGGTGTCGAGGAGCGTCAGATAGAACTGGACGTGCACGGCCTCCTCGAAGAGCTGGCGGCTCAGGTAGAGCCGCGCCTCGGGGGAGTTGATGTGCTTGTACAGCGTCAGCACCAGGTTGTTCGCGACGATCGAGTCACCCGTCGCGAAGAAGGCGACCAGGCGGCCGATCAGGTGCTGCTCCGCCGGTGACAGCTTGGCGAGGTCGGCGACGTCCGAGTGGAGGTCGACCTCCTCCACGGTCCAGGTGTTCTTGATGGCGTCCCGGTAGCGCTCGTAGAAGTCCGGGTAGCGCATGGGGCGCAGGGTGAGCTCGAAGCCGGGGTCGAGAAGGTTCTGGGTGGTCATTACTGGCAGGCCTCGCAGGACTCGGGGTTTTCCAGGGAGCAGGCGACGGCTTCGGGGTCCGGTGCCGTCTGCTGCACGGGGACGCTCGCCCGGGCGGCGCGGGCGATACGGGTCGCCGGACGCGACCGCAGGTAGTACGTCGTCTTCAGCCCGGACTTCCAGGCGTAGGCGTACATCGAGGAGAGCTTGCCGATGGTCGGCGTCTCCAGGAAGAGATTCAGGGACTGGGACTGGTCCAGGAACGGGGTCCTGGCCGCCGCCATGTCGATCAGGCCGCGCTGCGGGATCTCCCACGCCGTGCGGTAGAGGGCACGGACGTCCTCGGGGATCCAGGCGAACTCCTGCACCGAGCCGTTCGCCTCGCGCAGGGCCTCACGGCTGCGGGCGTCCCACACGCCGAGCCGCTTCAACTCGTCCACCAGGTAGGAGTTGACCTGGAGGAACTCGCCCGACAGCGTCTCGCGCTTGAACAGGTTGGACACCTGCGGCTCGATGCACTCGTACACGCCCGCGATGGAGGCGATCGTCGCCGTGGGCGCGATGGCGAGGAGCAGGGAGTTGCGCATGCCGGTGGTGGCGATGCGCTCCCGCAGGGCCGCCCAGCGCTCCGGCCAGGCGAGCTCGACGTCGTAGTGGTCGGGGTGCAGCACGCCCCTGGCGGTGCGGGTCTTCTCCCAGGCCGGCAGCGGACCGCTCCGCTCGGCCAGGTCGGCGGAGGCCTCGTACGCGGCGAGCATGATCCGCTCGGCGATACGGGTGGAGAGTGCCTTGGCCTCCGGCGAGTCGAAAGGCAGACGCAGCTTGAAGAAGACGTCCTGGAGACCCATCGCGCCGAGGCCGACCGGACGCCACCGGGAGTTCGACCGCCCGGCCTGCTCGGTCGGGTAGAAGTTGATGTCGACGACACGGTCGAGGAAGGTCACGGCGGTGCGGACGGTGGCGTCCAGCCGGTCCCAGTCGAGATCGCCGGTCGATGTGTCGACAAAGGCACCGAGGTTGACCGACCCCAGGTTGCAGACCGCAGTCTCCCCGTCGCTGGTGACCTCGAGGATCTCCGTGCAGAGGTTGGAGGAGTGCACGACGTGTCCGGGCTCGGCCGTCTGGTTGGCGGTGCGGTTGGCGGCGTCCTTGAAGGTCATCCAGCCGTTGCCGGTCTGCGCGAGGGTGCGCATCATGCGGCCGTACAGCTCGCGGGCGGGCAGGGTCCTCTTCGCCAGGCCCTTCGCCTCGGCCGCCCGGTACGCGGTGTCGAACTCCTCGCCCCACAGGTCGACCAGCTCGGGCACGTCCGAGGGGGAGAACAGCGACCACGGCGCGTCGGCGTTCACCCGCCGCATGAACTCGTCCGGCACCCAGTGCGCGAGGTTCAGGTTGTGCGTACGGCGGGCGTCCTCGCCGGTGTTGTCGCGCAGCTCCAGGAACTCCTCGATGTCGGAGTGCCAGGTCTCCAGGTAGACCGCGGCGGCGCCCTTGCGGCGGCCGCCCTGGTTCACGGCGGCGACCGAGGCGTCCAGGGTCTTCAGGAACGGGACGATGCCGTTGGAGTGGCCGTTGGTGCCGCGGATCAGTGAACCGCGGGCGCGGATACGGGAGTACGCGAGGCCGATGCCCCCGGCGTGCTTCGACAGCCGCGCCACCTGGTGGTACCGGTCGTAGATCGAGTCCAGCTCGTCCTTGGGGGAGTCGAGGAGGTAGCAGGACGACATCTGGGGGTGCCGGGTGCCGGAGTTGAACAGGGTGGGGGAGGAGGGGAGGTAGTCGAGCCGGCTCATGAGCCGGTAGAGCGCGGCGACCTCGTCGACGGATCGGACGGTGTCGTCCTCCGCGAGGCCGGCGGCGACGCGCAGCATGAAGTGCTGGGGCGTCTCGACGACCTTGCGGGTGAGGGGGTGCCGGAGCAGGTAGCGGCTGTGGAGCGTGCGCAGTCCGAAGTAGCCGAAGCGGTCGTCGGCGACGGGGTCGATCAGCGCGTCGAGCCGGGCCGCGTGCAGCCGTACGAACTCGGCGGTCCGGTCGGCGATGAGGCCCTCCCGGTGCCCGACCGCGACGGACTCGGTGAAGGACGTGACGCCCTGGGAGGCGGCCTCGGCGCGGATGCCGATCGTCAGCAGCCGGGCGGCCAGCCGGGAGTAGGCGGGGTCCTCGGAGATCAGACCGGCCGCGGCCTCCGTCGCCAGGTCCCGCAACTCCGCCTCGTCGGCTCGCGCCGACCGGCCGCGCAACGCGGCGGCGGCGACCCGGCCGGGGTCGGTGTCGGGGAGGTCGGCGGTCAGCTCGGTCAGGGTCCGCAACAGCGCGGCACCGGGACCGTCGTGCTGTTCCTCGGCGGCTGAGACCGGATCGGCTGGCGCGATGGTCACGTGGGGCTCTCCCTCGCTCGGCACGGGGCCTCGTCGAGGGCGGGGGGCAGCACACGAGCGCACACGGCGTCGCGTCCACCGGCCCATTCCACGAGGCCCGGACGTCAGGGCACACCGGCCGGCGGCCGGGTGCGCTGTCGGCAGGTCCTCGGACTGACTCCTGTGCGTGACGTCCCTGGAGACAGACATGCACAAGTACACCGTTGCGGGACAGTTCCGGATTCGCACCGGATTCCCCTGCGGCGACAGCGAGCATGAGCATACATCTTGTGCCGGGTTCCGGTGGCACCCCCAGATGTTGTGTCGAACAGGGCAGCGGGCCACCGTGACGCTTTGTCACGGTGGCCCGCTGCGGGGGTGTATGCGGTTGTTCGCGCAGTTTCCCGCGCCCTTGGACCTAGTGCGCGGAACCAGCGGTGGCAGGCGGGAGTTCCACCTGGACCCCGGGGTCGCCCGCGTCCGCCGTGTAGTCCTCCGGCTTGGTCTGGTCGATGCCGTCGGGGGCCTTGACGGCCCTCAGGACGAAGGTCAGGACCACCGTCACCACCACGTTCAGGACGAACGCCGTGAGGCCGATGTAGCCGATCTCGCCGATGCCGGGGATCTCCTTGGCGGAGCCGCCGAAGTGCTTCTGGGTCGGAGAGGCGACACCGTACGCGGCGACCGTGCCGTAGACCATGCCGACCGCCCAGCCCGCGAGCAGCGCCCAGCGGTGGAACCAGCGGGTGAACAGGCCGCCGACCAGCGCCGGGAAGGTCTGGAGGATCCAGATGCCGCCGAGGAGCTGGAAGTTGATGGCGACCGTCTTGTCCATGGTGAGGACGAAGGCCAGCGCGCCCACCTTCACCAGCAGCGAGACCAGCTTGGAGACCTTGGTCTCCTGTTCGGGCGTGGCGTCGGGCCTGATGAAGTCCTTGTAGATGTTGCGGGTGAAGAGGTTCGCGGCCGCGATGGACATGATGGCCGCCGGCACGAGCGCTCCGATGCCGATCGCCGCGAAGGCCACACCCGCGAACCAGTCCGGGAACATGGTCTCGAACAGCTGCGGGATCGCCAGCTGCCCGTTCTGCACCTTGATCCCGGCCGCGATCGCCATGAAGCCGAGCAGTGCCAGCAGGCCCAGCATGAGGGAGTACAGCGGCAGGATCGTGGTGTTGCGGCGGATCACCTCACGGCTCTTCGAGGACAGCGTCGCCGTGATGGAGTGCGGGTACATGAAGAGGGCGAGCGCGGAGCCCAGCGCCAGCGTGGCGTACGTCCACTGGCCCGTCTCCGGCGGCGCCAGCGCACCGCGTGGCGCGCCCGTCGCCGGGTTGGTCTGGCTGAACGCGTCGCCCGCCTTGGCGAAGATGTCGTCGAAGCCGCCCAGCTTGATCGGGATGTAGATGATCGCCACCGCGATGACGATGTAGATCAGCGTGTCCTTCACGAACGCGATCAGCGCGGGTGCCCGTAGACCCGACGAGTACGTGTACGCCGCCAGCACGCCGAAGGCGATCAGCAGCGGCAGGTCCTTGATGAACCAGTTGGTGTTCTCGCCGCCGCCGATGCCCATCACGTCCAGCACGGCCTGGATGCCGACCAGCTGGAGCGCGATGTACGGCATCGTGGCGAGGATGCCGGTGACGGCCACGGCCAGGGAGAGCCCCTTGGAGCCGAAACGGCCGCGTACGAAGTCGGAGGTCGTGACGTACCCGTGCTTGTGGGACACCGACCACAGGCGGGGGAGGAACGTGAAGATCAGGGGGTAGACCAGGATGGTGTACGGCACGGCGAAGAAGCCGGCCGCGCCCGCCGCGTAGATCGCCGCCGGCACGGCGACGAAGGTGTACGCCGTGTACAGGTCGCCGCCGAGCAGGAACCAGGTGATCCAGGTGCCGAAGGAACGGCCTCCCAGGCCCCACTCGTCGAGGCTGTCGTTCTCGGCCTTGCGCCAGCGCGCGGCCAGGAAGCCCATGACCGTCACGGCCAGGAAGAAGAAGATGAAGACGGCGAGCGCTACGCCGTTCACGCCGTCCTTCACTCCGACGCACCGCCCTTCGCGGCCGAGCGGGCGCGCTGGTCACGCTGCCACAGCTTGTAGGCGATCATCGTCAGAGCGGTGGAGATCAGCACCCACGCCATCTGGTACCAGTAGAAGAACGGGATCCCGATGAAGGCCGGGTCGGTCTTGGCGTAGGAGCCGACCCACAGCATGGCCACGAAGGGCGCTATGAGGCAGACGGCGATGACGACGCGCATCGGCGTCACCACTGGCCCTCTACTGGCTTCTGGGGCTTGCGACATCAGGCGGCTCCGTCCCCTCAGTGATCACCTGTGTAATGCGCAGGCAATCTAGGTCAGGGTGAGCCGCGTACGGAACCCCTCGTCCGTAATGCGGTACCCAACCGAAACCCGGCCCCAGCAGCGGCGGAGCCCCGTCCCTCATTCCGGTTTCACTCCGCGGGCCGCTTCAGCCGCGCGACGAACTTGTACCGGTCCCCGCGGTACACCGACCGCACCCATTCCACCGGCCGGCCCTCGCGGTCCAGCGAGTGCCGGGAGAGCATCAGCATCGGCAGGCCGACGTCCGTGCCGAGCAGGCCGGCCTCGCGCGGGGTCGCCAGCGAGGTCTCTATGGTCTCCTCGGCCTCCGCGAGATGGACGTCGTAGACCTCGGCGAGCGCGGTGTAGAGGGACGTGTACTTCACCAGCGACCGGCGCAGCGCCGGGAAGCGCTTGGCGCTCAGGTGGGTGGTCTCGATGGCCATCGGCTCGCCGTTGGCCATGCGCAGCCGCTCGATGCGCAGCACCCGTCCACCGGCCGTGATGTCGAGCAGGCCGGCGAGGCGGTCGTCGGCGGTGATGTAGCCGATGTCCAGCAGCTGCGAGGTGGGTTCGAGGCCCTGGGCGCGCATGTCCTCGGTGTACGAGGTCAGTTGCAGCGCCTGCGAGACCTTCGGCTTGGCGACGAAGGTGCCCTTGCCCTGGATGCGTTCCAGCCGGCCCTCGACGACCAGCTCCTGGAGCGCCTGGCGCACGGTCGTGCGCGAGGTGTCGAACTCCGCCGCGAGCGTGCGCTCGGGCGGGACCGGCGTGCCGGGCGCCTGGGTGTCGGTCATGTCCAGCAGGTGCTTCTTCAGGCGGTAGTACTTGGGCACGCGTGCGGTACGGACGGGTGCCCCGTTCTCGTTCTCCGCACTGCTGACGTCGGTGCTCATGCTCCGCCTTCCCGGCTCCTCTGCCGACACGATCCCACTTGTATACCGTCGGCGCCTCTTTTGGTCTAGTCCACGACTCCGAGTGGTCTACCTGGAGTATGCCGTGCCCGCCTGGGTTTTCGCTGGCTTCTTACTTAAAGGTCCCTGCATATGTAGGTCGCATAACGGCTGGTCAGAGCCCATACCGGACCCTTGACAGGCCTGCTGGTCTGGTCCAAGCTCCCCCTACTGGTCTACACCATTGGTCCAGGTCCTGGTGCCCCACGTTCACCGCGGGGAGCAGGGGGGTTCGTGGCATCCCTGAGGAGGGTGGCGTGAAGCGCAAGCTGATATCCGCGATCGGTATCGCGGGCATGATGGTCTCCATCGCGGCGTGCGGGGGCGAAGGCGGCAGCGGGGGTTCGGACAAGGGCGCGGACGCCAAGGAGCTGACCGTCTGGCTGACCGTCGACGCCCAGAACAACTGGCCGCAGCTGGTGAAGGCCGCCGACGCCGCGGTGCAGAAGAAGCACCCCGGTCTCAAGATCAACCACGAGTACTACGGCTGGCCCGACAAGAACGCCAAGCTCGACGCCGTCCTCGCCACGGACAAGGCCCCCGACGTGGTCGAGATGGGCAACACCGAGATGCTCGGCTACATGGTCAAGGGCGCCTTCGCCCCCCTCGACGCGGCGAAGTTCGACAACTCGGACGCCTGGCTGGACGGCCTCAAGGCCTCGGTGACCTACGAGGACAAGACCTACGGCGTCCCCTACTACGCCGGCGGCCGCGTCGCCAACTGGCGCAAGGACGTGGCGGCCTCGGTCGGAGTGAAGACGCCTCCGAAGACCTACAAGGAGCTGACCGCCGCCCTGGACAAGATCCAGAAGAAGGAGGGCGGCAAGTTCAGCGCCTGGTACCAGCCGACCCGCGACTGGTACGCGGCCATGTCCTTCGTCTACGACGCCGGCGGCGCCATCGCCACCGAGTCGGGCGGCCGGTGGAAGGCCTCCCTCTCCTCGCCCGAGTCCCTCAAGGGCCTGAAGGAGTTCAAGAACGTCGTCGACAGGTACATGCACGGCGACAAGACCAAGGACGAGTCCGACCGCTACATCGTCTACGGCCAGGGCAAGTCCGCCATGATCTTCGCCGCCGCCTGGGAGGGCGCGACCTCCGAGGACCCCAAGAACGACAAGACCGGCAAGCTCAAGGGCAACCTCGAGAACTTCGTGATGCCCGGCCCGTCCGGCAAGAACATGCCCGTCTTCCTGGGCGGCAGCGACCTCGCCGTGCCGGTGAAGTCCGACGCGCAGGCCCTGGCCGCCGAATGGATCAACGCGTTCACCGGCTCCTCCGGGCAGAAGGGCCTGATGGCCAAGGGCAACCTGCCCAACAACAAGACCGACCTCGCGACCCTCAAGAACGACCCGAAGACGGCGGTCCCCGCCACCGCGGCCGAGTCCAGCTGGTTCGTCCCGATGGCGCCCGGCTGGGGCCAGGTCGAGAAGGCGCAGATCCTGCAGACCATGCTGCAGAGCATCGGCACCGGCAAGAAGTCGGTCGAGGCCGCCGCCAAGGAGGCGGACGCCGCGATCGACAAGGTCATCAACACCAAGTGACCTTCGCGCGGGGCTCCCTCATCGGCGGAGCCCCGCCGCCGTCAAGACCTGAGGGACCGCCAAGGAGCGCGCGATGAGTGCCGCAGACACCACCACCCCCGCCAAGGTGCCGCCACCGCGGCAGGCACCGCCACCTCCCGCCGACGACCTGCCACGCGTGCGGCGGCCGTCGGGCGGGGCCGCGATCCCCTGGCTGCTCCTCGCGCCCTGCCTGCTGGTCCTCGCGGCGGTCATGGGCTATCCGCTGGCCCGCCTGGTCACCCTGTCCTTCCAGAAGTTCGGGCAGTCCCAGCTGTGGGGCTTCCAGCCGGCCGAGACGGTCGGCTTCGACAACTTCGCCAAGGTGCTGGGTGACGGGGAGTTCTGGGCCGTGGTCCTGCGCACCCTCGTCTTCGCGGGCGGAGCCGTCGTCTTCACGATGGTGATCGGCATGGCGCTCGCCCTGCTGCTCCAGCGGGTCTCGGGCTGGCTGAAGGTGCTCATCAACATCGTGCTGGTGGCGAGCTGGGGCATGCCCGTGATCGTGGCGACCACGGTCTTCAAGTGGCTCTTCGACTCGGACTACGGCGTCTTCAACGCGCTGCTCAGCACGTTGCCCGGCGTCGACATGATCGGCCACAACTGGTTCGCGAGCGGGCCCGAGGGACTGGCCGTGATCATGCTGTTGGTGGTGTGGGGGGCCGTGCCGTTCGTGGTCATCACGCTCAGCGCGGGCCTCACCCAGGTGCCGAGGGAGCTGGAGGAGGCGGCCCGCCTGGACGGCGCCGGCTCGTGGGGCGTCTTCCGCTACGTCACCCTGCCCGTCCTCAAGCCGATCATCGTGATGCTCACGACCCTGTCGGTCATCTGGGACATGGGTGTCTTCCCGCAGGTGTTCGTCATGCGCAACGGCCACCCCGAGCCGGAGTTCCAGGTCCTCAACACCTACTCCTACGACCGGGCCTTCGTGGTCAACGACTACGCCCAGGGCTCGGCCATCGCGCTGATCACCGTCCTGCTGCTGCTCGGCGTGGTCGCCGTCTACATGCGGCAGATGCTGAAGATCGGAGAGGTCGAATGAGCGGCACTGTGGCGCCCCGGCGGGCGCCGAGACTCTGGTGGAACCTCCTCGGGCTTCTCGTCTTCGTCACCGCCGGCTTCCCGCTCTACTGGATGCTCAACACCGCGTTCAAACCCGCCAAGGACGCCATCGACCCCGACCCGAGCCTGCTGCCGACCGGCATCACCTTCGCCAACTTCGGCCGGGCACTGGACATCGCCGACTTCTGGGGCCCGGTGGGCCGCAGCCTCGTGGTGTCGCTCGCGGTGGTCGTCATCGGCATGGCCGTCGGACTGCTGGCCGCGCTCGCCATCTCCCGCTTCGCCTTCCGCGGCCGGAAGATCGTGATCGTGGGCATCCTCGCGGTCCAGATGGTGCCGCTGGTCGCCATGATCATCCCGGTGTTCCTGCTCCTGAACGACCTGGGCCAGTACGACCGGCTCACCGGCCTCATCATCACGTACCTGACCTTCATCCTCCCCTTCACGGTGTGGACACTGCGGGGCTTCATCGTCAACATCCCCAAGGAGCTGGAGGAGGCGGCCATGGTCGACGGCTGCTCCCGCACGGGCGCCTTCCTGCGGGTCGTCTTCCCGCTCCTGGCCCCCGGCATGGTCGCCACCTCGGTCTACGGCTTCATCCAGGCCTGGAACGAGTACCTGTACGCCCTGATGCTGCTCAGCCAGAAGAACCAGACCGCGACCGTCTGGCTCGGCAACTTCACCACCAAGCACGGCACCGAATACGCCCCGATGATGGCCGGCGCCACGATGATGGCCGTGCCGATCGTCGCCCTGTTCCTCCTCGTCCAGCGCAAGATGGCCGCGGGCCTGACCGCGGGCGCCGTGAAGGGATGACCCCACCCGATGACGACACTCGCCGGCGGTACCGACACGCTCACGCGTGACGCCCTGACGGTTCTCCAGCCCGGCTTCACCGGTACCACCGCCCCCGACTGGCTGCTGCGCCGACTCGGCGAGGGCCTCGCCTCCGTCGGCCTGTTCGGCCGCAACATCGCCTCCCCCGGCCAGCTGGCGGCGCTGACCGCCCGGTTGCGGGCCGAGCGCGACGACGTCCTGGTCGCGATCGACGAGGAAGGCGGTGACGTGACCCGCCTGGAGGTGCGCAGCGGCTCCTCCTTCCCGGGCAACCACGCCCTCGGCGCGGTCGACGACGTGGAGCTCACCCACCAGGTCGCCCACGAGCTGGGCCGCCGTCTGGCGGCCTGCGGCGTCAACCTCAACTGGGCCCCCTCCGCCGACGTGAACTCCGACCCCCGCAACCCGGTGATCGGCGTCCGCTCCTTCGGCGCCGACACCGAACTGGCCGCCCGGCACACCGCGGCCTACGTGACGGGCCTGCAGTCCGCCGGGGTCGCCGCCTGCACCAAGCACTTCCCGGGGCACGGCGACACGGCCGTCGACTCCCACCACGCGCTCCCGCGCATCGACGTCTCCGCCGACGTGCTGGCGGAGCGCGAACTGACTCCGTTCCGCGCGGCCATCGCCGCCGGCACCCGGGCCGTGATGAGCGCCCACATCCTGGTCCCGGCCCTGGACCCCGACCGCCCCGCCACGCTTTCCCGGCGCATCCTGACCGGCCTGCTGCGCGGCGACCTCGGCTACGACGGCCTCATCGTCACCGACGGCATGGAGATGCGGGCCATCGCCGGCACCTACGGCATCGAGCACGGCAGCGTCCTCGCCGTCGCCGCCGGTGCGGACGCGATCTGCGTGGGCGGCGGCCTGGCCGACGACGCGACCGTACTCCGGCTGCGGGACGCCCTGGTCGCGGCCGTACGCAGGGGTGACCTGCCCGAGGAACGTCTGGCCGACGCCGCGGACCGGGTACGCGCACTCGCCCGCTGGGCGAGCACGGCTGGTCGCACGCCCGCGGAGAGCACCGGGAGTGAGGTCGGGCTGCACGCCGCCCGCCGCGCCCTGACGGTGACCGCCGCCCCCGCCGCGGGAAGCCCGGAGAGCTTCAAGCCCCTCACCGAACCGCCCTACGTCGCCGCCCTCACCCCCGTCGCCAACATCGCGGTCGGCGACGAGACCCCCTGGGGCGTCGCCGCCGAACTCCTCCACCTCCTGCCGGGCACGGTGACCGGCACCTTCTCCGCCGCCGCGGACGGCAAGGAGGACGAGGCCGGTGAGGAGGCCGGGCGGGCGGCCCTCCAGGCGGCCGGACCACGCCGCATCGTCGCCGTCGTCCGCGACGAGCACCGCCACCCCTGGATGGCCTCGGCCCTGGACACCCTGCTGGCCGCCCGCCCCGACACGATCGTGGTCGAGATGGGCGTCCCCCAGGCCACCCCGCGCGGCGCCCTCCACATCGCCACCCACGGAGCGGCCCGCGTCTGCGGCCGGGCGGCGGCCGAGGTGATCGCGGGGTTGTAAGGCTCCTTCCGAATGTAGTACTTCTTATACATGAGCGAGCAGGTGCACAACAGGTTGGCCATGGTGCGCGCCGAACGGAAGGTGTCGCGCCAGAGCCTGGCCGAGGCAGTGGGAGCCCACTACCAGACCATCGGCTACATCGAGCGGGGCCAGTACAACCCGAGCCTCGACCTGGCGCTGAAGATCTCGAAGTTCTTCGGACTGCCGGTCGAGGCCCTGTTCTCCCTCGAACCGTTCCGGCCGCTCACGGACGAGGTCTACGGGAGGAACCAGCCATGACGACGACACGCCTCACCCGGTACGACCGGACCATGCTGCGGCTGATGAACGACCGCCGCGGGGCGGCGTGGTACGCCACGGCGGCACGCCGCCGCCTGGCCGTCGCCTCGCACATCACCCTCACCGTGGCCATCGGCGCACTGATGACCCACTTCTACCTCGCCGAGGGAGAGCCGCTGTGGCCCGTCGCCGCGACGGCGGCGCTGATGCTTCCCTGGATGGTCGCGACCGGCGTGATCAACGGCGCCACCCGGGGCCTGCTGGAGCTGCGCCAACACGCGCTGGACGAGCGCCAGTCCGCCGAACGCAGCCGAGTCCTGGCCCGGTCCCACCGCGTGACCACCCTGCTGCTGGCCACGGCGGTACTGGCCCTGCTCGCGGCGGGCCTGGCCGACGGCGACGCCCCGAAGGCCTATGCCGCGCCCCTGCTCGTCGCCGTCCTCGTCACCCACTGGGTGATGCCGCTGTGGGTGGCGGGCCTGCGGGTCCAGGACGAGCCGACCGAGGACGACGTACTGGAGGCGGAGGCGCTGGGCCGCTAGGGCCTGATCCGAACGACAGGCTCTAGATCCCCTGCCAGTCCGGCTTGTTGACGTACGTGTGCCGGAAGTAGTCCGCCAGCTTCAGCTTCGACGCCGCGGGCTCGTCGACGACGACGGTCGCGTGCGGGTGGAGCTGGAGCGCGGACGCGGGGCACACCGCGGCGACCGGCCCTTCCACCGTCGCCGCGACCGCGTCCGCCTTGCCCTCGCCGGTGGCGAGCAGCACCAGGTGCCGGGCCTCCAGGATGGTGCCGATGCCCTGCGTGATCACGTGGTGCGGCACCTGGTCGATGTCGCCGTCGAAGAAGCGCGCGTTGTCGATCCGGGTCTGCTGGGTCAGCGTCTTGATCCGGGTCCGGGAGGCCAGTGACGAGCACGGCTCGTTGAACCCTATGTGCCCGTCGGTCCCGATCCCGAGCAGCTGAAGGTCCACACCCCCGGCGTCCGCGAGAGCCTTGTCGTACGCCTCGCACGCCCGTTGCACGTCCTCGGCCGTGCCGTCCGGTCCCGTGAACTGGTCCATCCCGATCCCGAGCGGCTCCAGCACCTCACGCCGCAGCACCGAACGGTACGACTCCGGATGGTCGGCGGGCAGCCCCACGTACTCGTCGAGCTGTGCGATGCGCGCCCGCGCCACGTCCACGGCACCGGAGCGCACCTTCGCCGCCAGCGCCTCGTAGACAGGGAGCGGCGTCGAGCCGGTGGCCACGCCGAGCAGGGCGCCGGGCTTACGCCGAAGCAGCTGAGCCATGGCCTCGGCGATGAGCTCGCCGCCCGCCTTGGCGTCCGGGACGATGACAACTTCCACGCTGGGCCTGCCGATCTGAGAGGAGCGCTCAACTGGGACCGGACCCGGAGGGGGGTCGTGTGGTTTAGACCAATCTAGCAGAGCAGGGGCGCCGCTCCCAGGGTGCGGGAACCCGCTCCCGAGCAGTCGGTCGCACCATGCCGACCAGGTCTCCGGCAGGTGAACAGTGCCGGTCCCGCGTGGGCGTTCCACGGTGTGGGGGAGTGGAATGGGACCTGCATCTGCCCGTGCTCCGGAAGGACCCGCCATGACCGCCGCCCCCGCACCGGACCCCCTCGGCGAGCTCCCGGGCCGGACCATGGCCCGGGAGATGGCGGAACAACCCGCCATCCTGCGCCGGATCCTGGCCGACGGCGCCCCCGCCATCCAGGACGTGGCGCGACGGATCGCCGCCCGTGCACCGCGCTTCGTCCTGCTGACCGCCCGCGGCACCTCCGACAACGCCGCCCTCTACGCCAAGTACCTTCTGGAGATCCGACTAGGCCTGCCCTGCGGGCTCACCTCGATGTCCACCACCACGGCCTACGGCGCCCGGCCCGACCTCACCGACGTCCTCGTCATCACCGTCAGCCAGTCCGGAGGTTCCCCGGACCTGGTCGCCTCGACCCGGGCCGCCCGCGAGGCCGGCGCCATCACGCTGGCCGTCACCAACAACCCGGACTCACCGCTCGCCGAAGTCTCCGAATACCACATCGACATCATGGCCGGGCCGGAGAAGGCCCTCCCCGCGACCAAGACGTACACCGCCTCCCTCCTCGCGCTCTATCTGTTCGTCGAGGGTCTGCGGGGCGGCGACGGGGCGCCCGCGCGCGTGCTGCCCGACCTCGCCGAGCAGCTGCTCGCCCGGCAGGACGAGGTGCGCGCCCTCGCCGCCCGCTACCGCTTCGCCGAACGCATGGTGATCACCTCACGCGGCTACGGCTATCCCACGGCCAAGGAGGCCGCCCTCAAGCTGATGGAGACCAGCTACATCCCCGCCCTCTCCTACTCCGGCGCCGATCTGCTGCACGGACCGCTCGCCATGGTCGACAACGTGTCTCCGGTCATCGCCGTGGTCACCGACGGCAAGGGTGGGGAAGCGCTCCAGCCCGTCCTCGACCGGTTGCGCGGCCGCGGCGCCGACCTGGTCGTCATCGGCCCCAAGAGCCAGGTCGGGCAGGCGTCGGCCGGCTTCGTCCTGCCGACGGACGACGTGGCCGAGGAGGTCCAACCCGTCCTGGAGATCATCCCCCTCCAGCTCCTGGCCTACGAAGTCACCATCGCCCGCGGCCAGGACCCGGACGCGCCCCGCGCGCTGGCGAAGGTGACGGAGACTCGCTGAGGGCGGGAGAGGTGTGAGGGCCAGGAGGACCGGGAGAGCCAGAGGGCCCGGGAGAGGCGGGGGCGGGGGCGCCAGGCCTAGGTGAGCGAGCCCCCGGTCACATCCACCCAGCTCCCCGTGACCCACCGCCCCGCGTCCGAGACCAGGAACGCCACCACGTCGGCGACTTCCGCCGGCTCGCCCACGCCGCCCAGCGCCGATATCGCCGCGGCCTTCGCCCAGCCGTCGGCCGTCCCGCGCAGCAACCGGGCCGTGTTGTCCGTGTCGATGATCCCCGGCGCCACCGAGTTCACCGTGATCCCCCGAGGACCCAGCACCTTGGAGAGGTCCCGGGAGAGGACGTCCAGCGCGCCCTTCGTCATGGCGTAGGCCATGTTGTCCGGCATCACCGCCGTCCGGGCCAGCCCCGAGGAGATGTTGACGACCCGGCCTCCGTCCCGCAGTCGCGTCATGCCGTGCTTGAGGATGAAGAGCGGCGCCTTCACGTTCACCGCGAAGACCCTGTCGTACTCCTGCTCCTCGAGTTCTTCGATGGGCCGGGTGTTGCCGATCCCCGCGTTGTTCACCAGGATGTCGAGCCCGTCCGCATGGCGGTCGAACTCCGCCCACAACGCCTCGGCGTCCCCCGGGGTGCCCAGCTCCACGCCCACGGTGAACGCGGAGCCGCCCGCCGCCTCGATCGACGCGACCGTCTCCTTCGCCGCCGCCTCGTTCCTGCCGTAGTGCACCGCGACCCGCGCGCCGTCACGCGCCAGCCGCTCGGCGATACCTCGCCCGATGCCCCTGCTCGCCCCCGTGACGAGCGCCGTCCTGCCCCTGAGTACGCCCATGACGGCTCCCCTTTCTCATTTACCTAGCGGTCGCTACAAAAAAGACCGTACAGCAGCCCGCCGACATTTCTCTAGTGCCCGCTATAAAATGCACTCCATGGTGAACGACGACGGAACCGCGAAGGCCGAGAGAGCCGGGGCCGCGGCCACCGGGAGGGCGGCCGCCGCCGGTAGGGCGGTCGCGACCGGAGAGGGCAAGAAGGGCAGGCCCCGCGGCCGCCCCCGTTCCTTCGACCGCGAGACCGCGCTGGAGAAGGCGCTCCTGGCGTTCTGGGAGCACGGCTACGAGGCCACCTCCGTCTCCGACCTCACCCGCGTCATGGACATCGGCGCCCCCAGCCTCTACGCGGCCTTCGGCGACAAGCGCTCCCTGTTCGAGGAGGTCGTGCACGTCTACGGCGCGCGCTACGGCTCGTTCACCGACCGGGCCCTCGCCGAGGAGTCCACCGCGCGGAGCGCCGTCGAGCGCACGCTGCGCGAGGCCGCCACCGCGTACACGGAGCCCGGCCATCCGCACGGCTGCCTCGTCGTCCACGCCGCCGCGAACTGCTCGACCCCCGAGGTCGAACAGTCGCTGCGGGACCGCCGCAACGCCAACATCGCCGCGTTCGAGAGTCGCATCAGGGCCGATGTCGCCGCCGGCGTGCTGCCCCCGGACACCGACTCCGCCGCCCTGGCCCGTCACACGGGGGCGATGATCCAGGGCATGTCACAACAGGCGCGGGACGGGGCGAGCCGGGAGGAACTGGAGGCGGTCGCGGAAATTGCCATGTCCATCTGGCCCCGCACAGGAACCCACACGGGTTAGGCTGCCTGATGGACGCCAGTGCGTCCGAACAGTCGGAGAAATAACAACAACGAACAGCCTCCAACGCATGGACACCCAAGAGTGGTCTAGTCCACAATGCGTGGTGAGAACGCGTGCGAGGGCGCACGTGAAGCGCGCACCAGCCTCCGTCTTCCCCGCACAGGAAGACGGACAGAGGAACCGAGGCTCTCTGCCCTGACTGCCCCGGATCCTCGTCCTTCGGCCGACCGGGACCGCACACCCCACGGCCGATTCTGCTCCGGGCTGCGGTGCCGGGAGGGTTGAGGGTCCCTCTCAGGCGCCGCGGCCCGCGGGTGTTTTCAGGGGCGGAGCCAGGCCAGGCCGTAGCTCGCACAGCCGGGCCGTACATTTCAGGGCCGTACAAACCCCCGGGTACGCTCGCACACGTGCCCTCCATGAACGAACTCGTACGCCAGCACACGGCCCTCGACGACACCGACCTCGAGTGGCTTCACCTGCTGGTCTCGGAGTGGCAGCTGCTCTCCGACCTCTCCTTCGCCGACCTGGTCCTGTGGGTCCCCACCAGCGACGGCACCCGGTACGTCTCGGTCGCCCAGATGCGCCCCAACACCGGCCCGACCTCGTACCAGGACGACATGGTGGGCCACCTCGTCCCGCGCGGCCGCCGCCCGATGCTGGACGCCGCCCTCGACGAGGGCCGCATCGTGCGTGAGGGCGACCCCGAGTGGCGCGAAGAGGTCCCGGTCCGGGTCGAGTCGATCCCCGTCCGACGGGAGGGGCGCGTCCTCGGTGTCATCGCGCGCAACACCAACCTCCTCACCGTGCGCACCCCGAGCCGCCTGGAGCTCACCTACCTGCAGAGCGCCTCCGACCTCGCACAGATGATCGCGGCCGGCTCCTTCCCGTTCGCGAACCAGCAGCTCGACATGGACGCCTCACCCCGCGTCGGTGACGGCCTGATCAGGCTCGACGCCGACGGCATCGTCCAGTACGCCTCCCCGAACGCCCTGTCCGCCTACCACCGGCTCGGCCTCGCCTCCGACCTCGTCGGCCAGCACCTGGGCAAGACCACCGCCGAACTCGCCCCGACCCGGGGCCCGGTGGACGAGGCGCTCGCCAAGGTCGCCAGCGGCTGGGCACCACGCGAGTTCGAGATCGAGGCCAGCGACGGGGTCATCCAGTTCCGCGCGATCCCCCTCAAACCCAAGGGCACTCGCATCGGCTCGCTCGTACTGCTGCGCGACGTGACGGAACTGCGTCGCCGCGAGCGTGAGTTGATCACCAAGGACGCGACGATCCGCGAGATCCACCATCGTGTGAAGAACAACCTCCAGACGGTGGCGGCCCTGCTCCGCCTCCAGGCCCGGCGCATCGAGTCCGACCGTGGCCGGGAAGCTCTCGAAGAGGCGGTACGGCGCGTCGGATCGATTGCGATCGTGCACGAAACGCTCTCCCAGAACCTGGACGAGCGTGTGGAGTTCGACGACATCGCCGACCGTGTCCTGGCGATGGTCGCGGAGATCTCCCCGGGCAAGGTCACGGGCCGGCGCACCGGCTGCTTCGGCATTCTCGACGCCGAGGTCGCCACCCCGCTGTCGATGGTGCTGACCGAGGTGCTGCAGAACGCGCTGGAGCACGGATTCCGTGAGGGCGACACCGGCACGGTCGAGGTCTCGGCGGTCCGCGGCGGCACCACGAAGGAGGCTCGTCTGCTGGTCACCGTCCAGGACGACGGTGTCGGCCTGCCGGAGGGCTTCGATCCGCACACCGCGGGCAACCTCGGCCTCCAGATCGTACGGACCCTGGTGGAGGGCGAGTTGGGCGGCACCTTCGACATGGTTCCGGCCCCGGAACGCGGCACTCGCGTGATCCTTGACATTCCGGTGCGGGGGGAGAAGTAGGAACAGGCGGAGACGCGGAAGGAACAGCCGCCGCTTCCTCTGTCGGTACCCTCGGAAAAGCATTGAGCCCCGGGCCACCAAGTGGCCCGGGGCTTAAAGCTCGTTACTGCTCTGCGATGGGGCCCCTGCTCGAGCGAAGCCGAGGGGGGAGCATCGGGGGAACTGCGCGCTGCGGCTCGGGGGCGGGAGATGCGTACTCGCTGTACGCGCCGCCAAGCTCAGGCTGTCAGCAGGGGTGGGTTGTCAGGCGGAGGCCTGACGGGCCCGGTTGCGGGCGGCGCGGCGCTTCATGGCGCGGCGCTCGTCCTCGCTGAGACCACCCCAGACGCCGGAGTCCTGGCCGGACTCGAGCGCCCACTGCAGGCACTGCTCGATAACCGGGCAGCGACGGCAGACGGCCTTGGCTTCCTCGATCTGCAGCAGCGCAGGACCGGTGTTGCCGATGGGGAAGAAGAGCTCGGGGTCTTCCTCGCGGCAAACGGCGTTGTGACGCCAGTCCATGGCTGCTACCTCTCCTTGGTATTACATGCACGTTGCTTGTGAATGTGAACGCTTTCACGAATCCCTCAACAAGTGAAGGGCCGACCGCCAGGTTCCCTGGCGAGGTCCTGTGAGTTGAAGAGGGGTTCTGGTGATCAGTGGAGGCCGGTGTTGCGGGCCGTCCCGATCGCCACGTAGAGACTCGCAAACCTCAGCGGCGGATACAACCCCTTCTGGAAAGTTTTTTTTGATTCTTCGGTGTCGACTAGGTCACAGCCGTACTTCCATGGGGTGGATCCTGGCCTAAACGTTCGAGTGAAAGGACTTTAGCCCCTTCTGCTCACACAATCACACGCAGTGCTCGGCGTACGCCTGTGAACGTCACGCTCGTTCGCAACCCCAGGTGGTCACCGTCCATCTGGAGGGGGAGCGGCACCTTCGAATGCAAGGTGAACTCCGTCAAGTCATGCAGAGAGGTGGCGTGCTTGCCATGGGGTCCGCGCTCGGGGGACGAAGTGAGCAACTGGGTGCCATACCGGGCAACCGCCGCGGTGGACAGGCGGCTGAGACCGAAGAGATCGAGCCCGGTATCGAACGAGGCCTTAGGTGCCGCGTAGATCGGGCGATTCCCCAGAAACGTCCACGGGGAGGTGTTCGAGACTATGGACAGCACCAGATCCGTGACCGGTTCCTCGCCGGCTCGCTCCAGGGTGATCGTCCCGTGCCGGCGGTTCGGCTCACCGAGGAGCTGGCGCACGACCTGGCGGACGTAAAGAGCGTGTGTGGATTTCCGGCCGCGCTCGCGGTGCTGTTCCACCCGGCCGACCACACCGGCGTCGAAGCCCAGCCCCGCGTTGAAGGTGAACCAGCGGGCCGGCACCGCCTCGTCCTCCGAGCCCGGCGTGCCCGACGCCAGTCCCAGGCCGACCGTGCGTTCGCTGCCGTCGCGCAGCGCGTCCAGCAGGGCGCCGGTCGCCTCCACCGCGTCGTTGGGCAGGCCCAGGGCGCGGGCGAAGACGTTGGTGGAGCCGCCGGGGACCACGGCGAGGCCGGGCAGATGCCCCGGGGCGGGACCGGCGTGCAGGAGGCCGTTGACCACTTCGTTGACCGTGCCGTCGCCGCCGAGGGCCACCACCAGGTCTATGTCGTCGCTCTCCGCCGCATGCCGGCCCAGGTCGCGCGCGTGGCCGCGGTACTCGGTGGTGACCGCTTCCAGCTTCATCTCGCTGGCGAGCGCGTGGATCAGTACGTCGCGTGTGCGCGCACTTGTGGTGGTTGCTGCCGGATTGACCACGAGGAGTGCACGCATGAGTGGCAGCGTACCTACTGGGTGGTACCGGGCCCAGACCGAGGTAGGGATCCGGTAAGAGGGCAGGGGGCGAACCTCGCCACCGGGGGCGCGTACGGCGAGGGCTACTCTTCAGGGGTGAGCAGTGAGCAGACCCCCACGACCGAGGAAACCACGGGCCCCCGCCCCCGGCGCCTGACGTATGCCGCGCTGCTGGCGGCGCTGGAGGGGCTCGCGCTGGTCGTCGGCGGCGTCTGGATCCTCGTCCTCGGCCTCACGGGGCATCCCGACGACCGGCAGCAGGCCGTGACCGGAGGCATCACGCTGGTCGTGCTCGCGCTGCTGCCGCTGCTCGCCGCGCGCGGACTGCTCGGCTGCCGCAGCTGGAGTCGCGGCCCGGCCGTCATCACCCAGCTCATGGCGCTGCCGGTGGCCTACAACCTGCTCCAGGCCGACAGCATGGCCATTCCGGCCGGGATCGCCCTCGCCGTCGTGGCGGTCGCGGCGCTCGTCCTGCTCGTGAACCCCGAGACGACCCGGGCCCTCGGAATCCGCGGGCCCGGCAACCCCGGCGACACGCAGAAGTAGCCGTCACTCCTCGACGAGGAGCTTCTCCCGCAACTGCGCCAGCGTGCGCGCCAGCAGCCGCGAGACGTGCATCTGGGAGATGCCGACCTCCTGCGCGATCTGCGACTGGGTCATGTTGCCGAAGAAGCGCAGCAGCAGGATCCGCTTCTCGCGCGGCGGGAGGTCCTCCAGCAGCGGCTTGAGGGACTCCCGGTACTCCACGCCCTCCAGCGCCTCGTCCTCCGCGCCGAGGGTGTCCGCGACCGCCGGGGACTCGTCGTCCGTGTCGGGGACGTCCAGGGACAGCGTGGAGTACGCATTGGCGGACTCCAGGCCCTCCAGGACCTCCTCCTCCGAGATCGACAGCTTCTCGGCGAGTTCGTGGACCGTGGGGGAGCGGCCGTGCAGCTGCGAGAGCTCGGCCGTGGCCGTGGTCAGCGCCAGGCGCAGCTCCTGGAGCCGGCGCGGCACCCGCACCGCCCAGCCCTTGTCGCGGAAGTGCCGCTTGATCTCACCGACGACCGTCGGGGTCGCGTACGTCGAGAACTCCACGCCGCGGTCCGGGTCGAAGCGGTCGACCGACTTGATCAGCCCGATCGTGGCGACCTGCGTGAGGTCGTCCAGCGGCTCGCCGCGGTTGCGGAAGCGGCGCGCGAGATGCTCCACCAGCGGCAGATGCATCCGGACCAGCTGGTTGCGCAGCTCCGCGTACTCGGGGCTGCCGTCCGGCAGGGCGCGCAGCTTGAGGAACATCTCGCGCGCCCCGCTGCGGTCCGGAGAGCCGTGCTGCGCGGCCTGTGCGTGCTGCGCGCTCGGCGCATCGTCCTCGGAGTGTCGCTCGTGCTCGCTCATCGTCCCGCCCGTCGCCCTTCCCCGAGCCCTCGCCTCCTCCGCCCCTCTCGACTTCGCGCGAGTGGGTGGACCTCCCTGGGCGGGGGATGCGGTGATCCCCCCGCCCGGAGGCGCGCTCCGCACGGCACCTTCCCGGTGCAGTCGCCCGTCGCCCGGGAGGGCGGCCCCCGCGGAGTCGTCCTCCGGATGCGGGCGGGCCTGCTCGGGGATGCCGTCGATACCGGCCGCCATGCGCCGGGTTCCGCTCGGGCCCGTCTCCGCGCCCGTGCCTGTGCCCTCGGCCGGCAGCTCTCGTGTGCTGCTCTCTTCGTCCCGCACCGGCCCGTCCTCGTTCCTCACGCCGGCCCGGGTCCCGCGCCGCGCTGTTTGTAGAGGCTGATCGAAACGGTTTTGTCCTTGTCCACGGCGGACGAGACCTTGCCCGCCAGGGCGGACAGGACGGTCCAGGCGAAGGTGTCCCGCGAGGGGGCATGACCATCCGTGGTCGGTGCCGAGACGGTGACCTCGAGTGAGTCGTCGACGAGGCGGAAGACACAGCTGAGCACCGAGCCGGGCACGGCCTGCTGAAGCAGGATCGCGCAGGCCTCGTCCACCGCGATGCGCAAGTCCTCGATCTCGTCGAGGGTGAAGTCCAAACGGGCCGCGAGTCCGGCCGTGGCCGTACGCAGCACCGACAGGTAGGCACCCGCGGCCGGCAGCCGGACTTCCACGAAGTCCTGGGTCGCGGGCTCGCCTGCGATCTGGGACACCCTCACCTCCATGGTGGTACAAGCGTTTCAGGGCCGGGGGTCGTTCCCCGGGGGTAACGCGATACGTGGTTCAGCGGTGACGCTATCGCGCTCTCGACGATCCTGTCCCCGGGACCCAACCCCTTGCCGTCACTCACAGTAAACCTGTGGACACGCTCCGTGTCTAGGGGTTGGGCGGGCCCAAATGGGAAGAGCGCGCGCCGGGTTGACGTACCCAGACGTCAGACGGTCGAACCGTCCTGGTCGAACCGTCCTGAGCCGGGGCTTCGCCGGGTCACACCAGGACATGATCGACGAAGCACCAGCGCCAGGTCTCCCCGGGCTCGTGCGTCCTCATCACGGGATGACCGGACTCCTTATGATGCTCCGCCGCGTGCCGCCCCGGCGAGGAGTCACAGCAGCCGACGTGACCGCAGCTGAGGCACAGCCGTAGTTGTACCGGATCCATGCCCTCAGCGAGGCACTCCGGACACGTCTCGCTGAGCGGGACGGGCTCGGGGTGCGGCAGCGCGTCGGCGTGCGTGCACTGTTTCATGATTGCCAGGTTACGACGGTCGCGCGGAAGAACGCGTGGAAAAAAGAGGGCGGGCGAGAACGATGGACGTGATGCCACTGCTGCTGCTCGTGGCGGGCAGCGCCGCGATCGCCGCGGCCGCGCGGCGCACCCCGGTGCCGGCACCGCTGCTGCTGGTGGCGGCCGGGCTGGCGGTCAGTTACGTCCCGGGCGTGCCGGACTACACCCTCGACCCGCATGTCGTCCTGCCGCTCATCCTGCCCCCGCTGCTGCACACGGCCGCGACCGACAGCTCCTACCTCGACCTGCGGGCGCAGCTGCGGCCGGTCGCGCTGCTGTCCGTCGGGTACGTGCTGTTCGCGACCTTCGCCGTCGGCTGGGCCCTGTACCTGATCGTGCCGGCACTGCCGCTGACCGCGGCCCTGGTCTTCGGCGCGGTGGTGGCGCCGCCGGACGCGGTCGCGGCGACGGCCGTGGCGCGCCGGGTCGGGCTGCCGTCGCGGATCACCACGATCCTCCAGGGCGAGTCCCTGCTGAACGACGCCACCGCGATCACCGCCTACCGGGTCGCCCTCGCGGCCGCCGTCGGGGAGGGCACGACCTGGACCCGGGGCATCGGCGAGTTCCTGCTCGCGGCGGTCGGCGGCGTCGTGGTGGGGCTGGTGCTCATGGCGCCGATCCACTGGCTGCGCACGCACGTGAAGGAGGCGCTGCTCCAGAACACGCTCTCCCTGCTGATCCCCTTCGTCGCGTACGCCGTCGCCGAACAGGTGCACGCCTCCGGTGTCCTCGCGGTCGTGGTCGTCGCGCTCTACCTGGGACACCGCGCGTGGGAGGTCGACTTCGCCACGCGTCTGCAGGAGGAGGCGGTGTGGAGGATGGTCGCCTTCGTCCTGGAGTCGGCGGTGTTCGCCCTGATCGGGTTGCAGCTGCCGGTGGTGCTGAGGGGGCTCGGACAGTACGAGGGGGCCCTGGCCGCCTGGTACGCCTTCGCCGTCTTCCTGGTGGTCGTCGTTTCCCGGTTCGTGTGGGTGTACCCGGCGACGTTCCTGCCGCGTCTGTTGTCGGCCCGGATCCGGGAGCGGGAGCAGAACCCGACCTGGAGGGGGCCGTTCGTCATCGCCTGGGCCGGCATGAGGGGCGTGGTCTCGCTCGCCATCGCCTTCTCCATCCCGCTCACCCTGCACGACAGCGACGAGCCCTTCCCGCACCGCAACCTCATCCTCTTCCTGACCTTCACGACGGTGATCGGGACGCTCGTCGTCCAGGGCCTGACGCTGCCCCCGCTGATCCGGCTGCTGAAGATCCCTGGGCGGGACACGCAGGCCGAGACGCTCGCCGAGGCCAACGCCCAGGCGCAGGCGTCCCGGGCCGCCGAGCAGCGCCTCGACGAACTCCTCTCCGACGAGCGCAACGCCCTGCCCGCTCCGCTCGCCGACCGGCTGCGCATTGTCCTGGAGCGCCGCCGCAACGCCGTCTGGGAACGGCTCGGGCAGGCCAACCCGGTCACGGGGGAGACCGTCGACGACACGTACCGACGGCTGTCGCGGGAGATGATCAGCACCGAGCGCGAGGTGTTCGTCAAGCTCAGGGATGCCCGGTACATCGACGACGAGATGCTGCGGACGCTGCTGCGGAGGCTGGACCTGGAGGAGGCGGCGGCGTTCCGGGAGGCGGTGTAGGGGGTTCGCCGGGCGTACCGGGAGGGGCGGTCACGGGAGCTTCCCTGGCATCACGGGAAAGGAAGTCCGGTGATCACGGCCGCCACTGTCGTCCCGCGGGGGAAGGCGTCTTCGGCGGCCAGGGTCACGAGTCCGTACAGCAGCTTGGCACATACGTTCGACGGGCAGGCCGTGCCGGTGTTCGAAGTCCGTGGCGAAGGCGTCGAGCTCCTCGGGCACGCGCGCGTAGCCGCCGAAGTGGAAGCGGTCGTCCAGGTCCCAGGTGCCACGCGGGCCGCCGAAGGCCTGCTGCTGCAAGGTCCTGACATCGGCGGTCAGAAACCCGCCCTTGAGCACCGGTATGCCCAGGGCGCGCTGCCCGGGGGCGAGACCGGCGGCCAGTCCCGCCAGCGTGCCCCCGGTCCCGCAGGCCACTGCGACGACGTCGGCCCGGTCGCGCAGCTCGGCGCCGAGCGCCTGGCAGCCGCGTACGGCCGCGGCGTTGCTGCCGCCCTCGGGGACGACGTACGCCTCCTCGGCGTCCGCCGCCCGCAGGATCGCGTCCAGGGTGGGCGGCTCGGACTTGCGGCGGTAGGCCGCCCTGTCCACGAAATGCAGCCGCATGCCGTCGCCCGTGCAGCGGGCCAGCGACGGATTGAGGGGCCGGCCGGCCAATTCCTCGCCGCGTACGACCCCGACCGTGGGGATACCGAGCAGCCGGCCGGCCGCGGCCGTGGCGCGCAGGTGGTTGGAGTAGGCCCCGCCGAAGGTGACGACGGCACGGCCGTCCGCCGCCGCGAGATTCGGGGCCAGCTTGCGCCACTTGTTGCCGATCAGCTCCGGGTGAATCAGATCGTCCCGCTTCAGCAGGAGCCGGACGCCCCGACGCTCGAACCGTCCGTCCACGAGCTCCTGCACGGGCGAAGGGAGCCGGGGACGCAGGGCCCTGAGGCGGGGCGCCTCGTCGTCGTCGGTGCTGGTCACCTCGTCATTGTCACCTGGGAGCGGGACGGACTGGCCCTCGGCCCTGCCCCGCCTCAGCCCGCCGTCGGCCTCGCCGCGGGGCCTTCGCGGCGCCGTCGGTCGCGAAAGTGTTCGACGATCGACGGCCCTCCCCGCAGGCACCAGAGCGCGATCACCGGGTCGCAGATCGCGCAGCCCAGGGAGGAGGTGTGGGCGAACGGGATGATCGGAGTGCCCTTGACGTGGTGGACGATGTCCCAGGCCGTGTGCAGGAGCCAGCCGACGCCGATCCACGTCCACGACTCCAGGCCGCGGAAGGCGACGTAGGTGAGCAGCGCGGTGAAGGCGAACTCCCAGCCGCCCATGCCGCCGCCGCTGAGATACGCGGCTCCGGCTCCGGCGATCATGACCGCGTTCAGCCGCCGCCGGTGCGGTTCACGGACCAGGGACATCGACAGCGCGTAGAGGATGCCGATGCCGATCGGCGCGACGTACTGCATGAGCAGGCCCTTTTCCGGAGTGGTCTGGCGTGGTGGGGAACTTGATCACCACGCTAGGACCGGCCCGGCCGGGCTCCCAGAGGCAATACCGACACGTTCGCACGGGTTGTCGCCACCTGCCCGCAGCCCTGCCGCGGTCATCGCCGAACGCCGGAATGGGGCCCCTCTGCCCAGTCAGGCGAAGATCCATTCCCGCTCTTTCGTGTAATAGCACAGCCACGCTGCGTCAGGAAGGCTTGGGCGTGCACATCGATGCCCCAGGCATATGGGCGTCGGGCACAACCGGGGAGGGCAGTTCTCTATGTCGGTAGGCGAAGAGGTCCGCACGGAAGAGACCAGGCCGCAGCAGAGTCTCGGCACGGCAGCCGCGCGGAACCTGGCCACGACGACCAAGTCCGTGCCGCAGATGCAGGAGATCAGCTCCCGCTGGCTGCTGCGCATGCTGCCCTGGGTGGACATTCAGGGAGGCACGTACCGGGTGAACCGGCGGCTCACCTACGCCGTGGGCGACGGCCGGATCACGTTCGTGAAGACCGGCGACCGCGTCGAGATCATCCCCGCGGAGCTGGGCGAACTGCCGGCGCTGCGGGCATACGAGGACGACGAGGTGCTGTCCGAACTGGCGCGGCGCTGCGAGCAGCGTGAGGTTGCGGCGGGCGAGGTGATCGCCTCGTTCGGCAGCCCGTCCGACGAGGTGTACCTGCTGGCGCACGGCAGGGTGGAGAAGGTCGGCACGGGTCCGTACGGGGACGACGAATCCCTCGGAGTCCTCGCCGACGGTGCCTACTTCGGCGAACAGGCGCTGCTCGACGAGGACGCCATCTGGGAGTACACGGCCCGCGCGCTCACCTCGTGCACCGTGCTCGTCCTGCCCCGCCAGGACGTCGAGCAGGTGGCGGAGCGCTCCGACTCGCTGCGCGAGCACCTCCAGCGGCACCGCTCGATCCCCGAGCAGCGCTCCAACAGGTACGGCGAGAAGGAGATCGACGTCTCCTCCGGTCACTCGGGCGAACCGGACATCCCGCACACCTTCGTCGACTACGAGGCCAGGCCCCGCGAGTACGAACTGAGCGTCGCCCAGACCGTCCTGCGCATCCACACGCGCGTGGCCGACCTCTACAACCAGCCCATGAACCAGACCGAGCAGCAGATCCGGCTGACGGTCGAGGCGCTGAAGGAGCGCCAGGAGCACGAGCTCATCAACAACCGCGACTTCGGGCTCCTGCACAACTGCGAGTACGAGCAGCGGATCCAGCCGCACGACGGCGTGCCCAGCCCGGACGACCTGGACGAGCTGCTGAGCAGGCGCCGCGGCACCAAGCTGCTCCTCGCCCACCCGCGGGCGATCGCCGCGTTCGGCCGTGAGCTCAACAAGCGCGGGCTCGTCCCCGAGACCATCGACATGTCCGGCAACCGCATCCCCACCTGGCGCGGTGTGCCCATCTTCCCGTGCAACAAGATCCCGGTGACCCCGGAGCGTACGACGTCGATCATCGCCATGCGTACCGGCGAGAGCGACCAGGGCGTCATCGGTCTGCGGGCCAGCGGAATCCCGGACGAGATCGAGCCGAGCCTGTCGGTGCGCTTCATGGGCATCAACGAACAGGCCATCATCAAATACCTGGTCACGGCCTACCACTCGGCCGCGGTCCTGGTACCGGACGCGCTCGGTGTCCTGGAGAACGTCGAGATCGGCCGCTGGCGGTGACGCTTCCCGTGTGCCGGCCGTGTCCCCGCCCGTCCGGGCGGGTACATCCTCGGGGTACGCGCCCAGCGGCAGCGGAAGCGCCACCGTCCGCTCATCCCCCGAGGCGGTCCCATGGGTGAGTCCCTCACGGAGTTCAGGACGGAGCCGACGCTGCCCGCACCCCGTGGACAGCGCGTCCCCGAGCCCCGGCTCGGGGGCGGGGCGACGGAAGGGCGGGGACCCGTCGGAACACAGAGGGACAGCCGGCCGGCACCGGCCGAGGGGCACGAGGCGGTCATGCTCCTTGACCGGGCCCGGACGGAGGTCGATCCGGTACTGCGGGCCGCGCTCGGCTCGCTGCCCGGGCCGATGCGGCGCATCGCTCACTACCACTTCGGCTGGGAGCACGCCGACGGCAGCCCGGCAGAGGGCGGCGCGGGCAAGGCGATCCGGCCCGCCCTCGTCCTCGCCGCGGCGGCCGCCCTCGGCGGATCCGAGGCACGAGCGGGGGCGGTCCGGGCGGCCGCGGCGGTGGAGCTGGTCCACAACTTCACGCTGCTGCACGACGATGTGATGGACCGGGACGCCACCCGCCGGCACCGGCCCACCGCATGGACGGTGTTCGGCGATGCCGGCGCGGTCCTCACCGGGGACACCCTCCAGGCGCTGGCCCTGCGACTGCTCGCGCAGGACCCGCACCCGGCGGCCCCGGCGGCGGCCGCCCTGCTCACGGACTGCGTGGTCGAACTGTGCGCCGGGCAGCACGCGGCCACGGCCCTGGAGCGGCGCGGCCCTGCCGATGTCACGCTCGACGAGGTGCTCGCCGTGGCGGAGGCCAAGACGGGCGCGCTGCTGGGCAGCGCCTGCGCGATCGGCGGGCTCTACGCGGGCGCCGGGGAGGCGGACGTGGCGGCGCTCGACGCGTTCGGCCGGGAGGCCGGGCTCGCCTTCCGGTTCATCGACGACGTCATCGGCATATGGGGCGACCCGCACCGTACCGGCAAGTCCGTCGGCGCGGACCTGGCCGCGCGCAAGAAGTCCCTGCCGGTCGTGGCGGCCTTCGCGTCCGGCACCCCGGCGTCGGCCGAACTCGCCGAACTGTACGCACGATCCAGTGAGAAGGAGGACCTCGACCGCATCGCCCAGACCGTGGAGCGCGCGGGCGGCCGTGACTGGGCCCAGGGCCAGGCGGCCGACCGGATGGCCCGTGCGATGCAGCAACTGGCGCGAGCGGTACCGGACCCGGAGGCGGCGGGCGGCCTGCTGGCCCTCGCCGAGTTCGTGACACGGCGCAGCAGTTGACGTCCCAATGCCAAGTCCCTGGAACCAAGGCCAAGTCCCTGGAGCCAGGCCAAGTCCCTGGACCCAAGGCCTGCCGCCCGCGGCCGGTGACGACCGACGGTCCGCGGCGACGACCGACGGTCGGCAGAGCTCGGTTGCCAACAACACCTGACGGCCCTTCGGGTGACCGAAGAGCAGGAGACCCCGGAGCGCCGGGGCCGTGCGGCTCCTGACCCCGCACGGCCCCGGGGCTTCCGGCCAGGCGGGTCCCGCACTGCCCCACGGTGTGCGGGGCCCGCCCCCCTACGGGTCCACCCGCCGCAGGAGTTGACGCACCGCCGTTCCCTGGGCCCCTGCCGATCCGGCAACACCCGGCACTTGGACAGCCGTTCGACGAAATCCCGCCAAGCTCCGTCCCGGAGCTCCGGCACGGTTCCCGAGCGCCCTACGATCAACGCCCGTCGGGACGAACGAAGGGGCGGGACATGGGTGTGACGATCCGGACGGCGGGCGAGGGGGACCGGGATCTGGTCGTCCGGCTGCTGGACGAGGCGTTCCGGAACGACCCCGTCAGTGGCTGGGTCTTCCCCGGCGCCGAGGACCGCCGTGCCAACCACCCGGGGCTCATGGCCGCGTTCACCGACATCGTGTTCGCGGCCGGCCGCATAGACGTCACCGAGGACGGCTCGGCCTGTGCGCTGTGGATGTCCGTTCCGGCCGACGACCATGACGGCGAGGGTGACGGTGGCGACGGCGAGGACGACGGTCCGGCTCAGGTGCGGGAGGCCGTCGACCCGGACAACGAGCGCATCGAGCAGATCGGCCGGCTGACGGCCGCCGTCCATCCCTCCGGACGGGCCCACGAGTACCTGTGGATGATCGGTGTGGCGCCGGCCCGTCAGGGGGAGGGCCTCGGCACCGCGCTCATCGAGTCCGTCCTCGACCGGTGCGACCGCGAGGGGCTGCCCGCCTACCTGGAGGCGAGCAACGCCCGCAGTCGCGCGCTGTACGAGCGTCTCGGCTTCGAGCCGAGCGGCCCGGTCCTCGACCTTCCGGAGGGCGGCCCGAGCATGTGGCCGATGTGGCGCGAGCCCCGCGCCCCCAAGGCCTGATCCGCCCCGGCCTACTCCTCCTGCCCCTCCGGCAGCACTGTCGCCACGATCCGCTCCACCAGACCGTCCGGCACGCTCACCCCGGGCAGCACGCCCTCCAGGACGCCCGGCAGTGTCAGGTGCTCCAGGAGCAGCCCGAGCATGGCCAGGTACAGCACGGCGACGGACTCGTCGCCGCCGGGCAGCCCCGCCGTCCGGTGGAACTCCATGGCCTCCTCCAGGTCACCGCGCACCGACTCGGTGTAGGAGGCGAGCAGCTCGGGGCGCCGTGTGGCCTCCAGACGCAGCTCCATGAGGGCCAGATAACCCGTGCGGTCGCGGGTCGCCCGGTCCATGAGGTCGTCCATGAAGGCCGTGACCAGTGAGCGGTCCCTGGGCCGGGTCATCAGCTCGGCGACCACGTCGGGGTCGGGCGCGAGGCGTACGTGCAGCCGGGCGTCGATCTGGCGCAGCAGGTCGGCGCGTCCGGTGAAGTAGTTGGAGGCGGTGCCCGCGGGCACTCCGGCCTCCGCGTCCACCGCGCGGAACGTCAGCCCGCGCGCCCCCTCGCGCGCGAGCACCTCGACACCGGCGTCGACGAGCGCGGCCCGGCGCCCGGGGTTGCTGACCATGTGGAGTCCCTTCTCCCACTTTCGGCGGCTCATGGATATCCCCTTGCAACCACTACAGTAGGAGTACTACAACTGGAGTAGTTGAAGTGGCAGCCTACGAAAAGAGACCGGCTTGCGAAAGCTCACGTACTTCATCGCCTGTTCGATCGACGGCTTCATCGGGGACCCGAGCGGCGACGCCACATCGATGTTCCGTTTCGTCGACGAGGAGTTCATCGACTTCCTCAAGGCGGAATACCCGGAGACCATGGCGACCCACGGCCGCCGGGCCCTCGGCCTCGACGACCTGCCGAACAAGCGGTTCGACACCATCATCCAGGGCCGGGGCAGCTACGACCTCGCCCTGAAGGAAGGCATCACCAGCCCCTACGCCCATCTGCGCGAGTACGTCGCCTCCCGGAGCCTCGGAGAGTCGCCCGACCCGAACGTCGAGATCATCGCCGACGACCTGGTCGGAAAGGTCCGGGAACTCAAGGCCGAGGACAGCGAGTTCGGCATCTACCTGTGCGGCGGCTCGCAGCTCGCGGGCGAACTGTTCGCCGAGATCGACGAGCTCGTCATCAAGACGTACCCGCTCGTGTACGGCGCGGGCATGCCGATGTTCGGCTCCGGTTCGGCGATCTCGGACTTCACCCTGGAGTCGGTGCGCGCGTTCGGCAACGGGACGCTGGTGCGCGCCTACGGCAGGAAGCGCTGAGCCCCCGAGCGCCCTAGTCTGAGGACATGGGCAGCGAAGGACATGTCTGTCCGGCCTGCGGACAGCCCGTGGAAACGGTCGTCCGGCGCCACAAGACGTTGGGCACGTGGGTCCCGCTGTGGGTGGCGGGCCCCTGCCGCAACCCCGACTGCACGGCCTACGACGCGGAGGCTGCCGAGGCCGGCCACGCCGATGAGGGGACCCGGCCCGGGGAGCACATCCGCCCCGGGGAGCAGCCACGGCCCGCTGAGGCCCCCGCGCCACGTGCGACCACCCCGCCCGAAGAAGCCCCCGGAGAAAGCGTCGCGGAAAACTCCTGAGCCCGTGTCGAGGATCCCGGCCTGGCCCCGGCGTCCCCTGTGAAGAACCGCCCGCCCGGGTGGTGCGAGCCGAAGGAGCGGACTGATGAAGTACCTGGTCATGGTGCAGGGCACGCAGGCGGACTACGAGGCCATGCGCGGCAAGGCGTCGGCGGACTCTCCCGCCTGGAGCGAGGAGGAGCTCCAGGCCATGTTCGCCTACATGGGCGCCATCAACGACGACCTCTCCGAGACCGGTGAGTTCGTCGACGGACAGGGCCTGGCCGAGCCGGCGCAGACCCGGCACGTCACCCTGGGTGACGACGGCAAGGCCGTGATCACGGACGGGCCGTACAGCGAGACCAGGGAGCTGCCGGCCGGCTACTGGGTTCTGGAGTGCGAGAGCCTGGAGCGGGTCACGGAGATCGCCGAGCGGGTCTCCCGCTGCCCCCAGCCGGCCGGCGCCCCCAACCACCCGGTCGTGATCCGCCCGATCATGGACGGCTCCGGGGACATCTGAGGACCGGCCGACGCCCACGGACGCGCCGGTGAGGAACGCACCCGGTGTGGGACGTCCTGGCGGGCGACTGATCATGGCCCACGGCTGATCACGATCCACGGTTGATCACGAGATCCACGGCTGATCACGAACCACGACCGATCACGAACCACGACCGATCACGGCCCACGACGAAGGGGCCCGACCGGGAGTGCCCGGCCAGGCCCCTTCGGGTGCCCGTCGACTTCAGGCCTTCTTGGTCTCCCAGAAGATCTTGTCGATCTGGGCGATGTAGTCCAGCGCCTTCTGGCCGGTCGCCGGGTCGGTCGAACCCTTGGCGGCCGAGAGGGCCTTCAGGGTGTCGTTCACCAGCTGGTGCAGCTCCGGGTACTTCTCGAAGTGCGGGGGCTTGAAGTAGTCGCTCCAGAGCACCGAGACGTGGTGCTTCGCGAGCTCGGCACGCTGCTCCTTGATGACGGTGGCGCGCGCCTGGAAGTGCGGGTCGTCGTTGCCGGCCATCTTCTCCTGGACAGCCTTGACCGACTCCGCCTCGATGCGGGCCTGGGCAGGGTCGTACACACCGCAGGGCAGGTCGCAGTGCGCACTGACCTTGACCTTGGGGGCAAACAGGCGGGAAAGCATGGAGCATTCCTTCCTCGTGATCGTCTTCTCACAGGGGACATTACTCCGTCGCGGAGGGGTTTTAGCGAGTGCCCCCATGGGCTTAGGACAAAAGTCCGGGGTGAGACTGAGACTGGTGGAGGAAGAACCGGGGAGGTGCCGGGTGATGCCGGAGCTGTCGCAGGAGTCCGAGCGGGGGAGGCCGGCCCCGCCCTTCGGGGTGGCCGAGGTGACCGGGCCGTCCATGGTGCCCACGCTGTACCACGGGGACCGGCTCCTGGTGCACTACGGAGCCCGGATCAAGCCGGGCGACGTCATCGTGCTGCGGCACCCCTTCCAGCAGGACCTCCTGGTCGTCAAGCGGATCGCCGAGCGGCGCGAGACCGGCTGGTGGGTGCTCGGGGACAACGCGTACGCGGGCGGCGACAGCACCGACTACGGCGTCGTGCCCGACGACCTGGTGCTGGGGAGGGTCCGGTTCCGCTACCGGCCGCTCAGATCCGGTCGCCGTTCGCCCTGGGTGCTCCTGGGCTGGGTGCTGTCCGCCGCCAGGCCCGTGCTGTCGGGCCGGGCCGCCTCCAGGCGCTTGCGGGCGCGGTAGGCCGCCACGTTGGCGCGGGTCGCGCAGCGGTCGGAGCAGTAGCGCCGGGAGCGGTTGGTGGAGGTGTCGAGATAGGCGTTGCGGCAGGGCGCGGCCTCGCACAGGCCGAGCCGGTCCACGCCGTACTCGGTCAGGTGGAACGCCAGGCCCATCGCCGCGATCGCCGCGTAGCCCGCCGTCGCGTTGGACGGGTGGTCCGCCAGGTGCATGTGCCACAGGGGGCGGCCGTCGTCGTCACGGTGGTCGTGCCCGGAGATCTGCGGGCTCACCGGGAACTCCAGCAGCAGGGAGTTCAGCAGGTCGACGGCGAGCGTCTCGTCGTCCGCGTCGGCCGCCTCGAAGACCGCGCGCAGCCGGGCCCGGACCGAGCGGAAGCGCGTGACGTCCGCGTCGGTGGCGCGCCGGCCCGCCGACTGGTTGGCGCCGAACAACTCGCGGACGGCCTCGACCGACGTCAGCGTGTCCTTGCCCCGGGCCGGTTCCTCGGTGTTGACGAGACGCACGGCGTAGTCCGAGTAATAGGCCAGTTCCACTTGTAGTCCTTACGGAGGAGCTTCATGGTCGTGAGCGCGGTTGTAACAGCTGGTGGTGCTTACAGGGTATTACGAGGGAGGGGCTCGATGACGGACGCCGACACCACCACCGCCACCACCGACTGGCACGCCTGGCAGGAGAGCTGGGACCGGCAGCAGGAGTGGTACATGCCCGACCGCGAGGAACGGTTCCAGATCATGCTCGGTGGGGGTCCCCCCATGCCTTTCGGGCTATGGGGGAGGTCGAGGCCCTCGTGGGCACCGCCCCGCGCGTGCTCGACCTCGCCTGTGGCACCGGCAGCATCACCGCCCGGCTGCTGGCCCGGTTCCCGGAATCCACCAGCACCGGAGTCGACCTCGACCCGGCGCTTCTCGCCATCGCGCAGGGCACCTTCGCGGACGACGATCGGGTCGGCTTCGTCGCGGCCGGCCTCAAGGACCCCGGCTGGCCGGCGAAGCTGCCGTACGACTCGTACGACGCCGTCCTGACCGCGACGGCCCTGCACTGGCTGCACCGGGAACCCCTCGCGGACCTCTACGGCCGGGTCTCGGGACTCGTCCGCGACGGTGGTGTCTTCATGAACGCGGACCACATGATCGACGAGACGACGCCGCGGATCAACGCGGCCGAGCGCGCCCTGCGCCATGCCCGTATGGATCAGGCCAAGCGGGACGGCGCCCTCGACTGGTCCGAATCGTGGCAGCTCGCCGCCAAGGACCCGGTCCTCGCGGAGCCCACGGCCCGGCGCTACGAGATCTACGGCGAGCACGCCGACGGCGACATGCCCTCGGTGGCGTGGCACGCGCGCGTGCTGCGCGAGAAGGGATTCGGGGAGGCGAGGCCGGTGTGGTGCTCGCCCTCCGACACCCTGCTGCTCGCCGTGAGGTAACCGGGCGCGGACGAGCGAAGGGGGCGGTACGGAGTTCCGTACCGCCCCCTTCGGTGTGTGTGCGCTCAGAGCACCTTGGACAGGAACGACTTCGTCCGCTCGTGTTGCGGGTTCGTCAGCACCTCGCGCGGGTGACCGGATTCGACCACCACACCGCCGTCCATGAAGACCAGGCTGTCGCCCACCTCGCGGGCGAAGCCCATCTCGTGGGTGACGACGACCATCGTCATACCGGACTCGGCCAGGTCGCGCATGACGTCCAGGACGTCACCGACCAGCTCCGGGTCGAGCGCCGAGGTCGGCTCGTCGAACAGCATCAGCTTCGGGTCCATGGCGAGGGCCCGCGCGATGGCGACCCGCTGCTGCTGGCCACCGGAGAGCTGCGAGGGGTAGTTGCCCGCCTTGTCGGCCAGACCCACCCGGTCCAGGAGCTCCTGGGCGCGCGAGCGGGCCTGGCCCTTGCTGACGCCCTTGACCTGGACCGGTGCCTCCATGACGTTCTCGACGGCCGTCATGTGCGGGAACAGGTTGAAGCGCTGGAAGACCATGCCGATGTCCCGGCGCTTGACGGCGACCTCGCTGTCCTTCAGCTCGTAGAGCTTGTCGCCCTTCTGGCGGTAGCCGACCAGCTCGCCGTCGACGTACAGGCGGCCGGCGTTGATCTTCTCCAGGTGGTTGATGCACCGGAGGAAGGTGGACTTGCCGGAGCCGGAGGGGCCGATGAGGCAGAACACCTCGCCGGACTTCACCTCCAGGTCGATGCCCGTGAGGACTTCTACGGGGCCGAAGGACTTGTGAACGCCCTCGGCCTTGACCATGACGGTCATGCGGTGCCTCCCTTCGGCTTGGAGCGGCTGGACAGGGAGAGCACGTTCGCCCTGATCTTCTGGAACGGCGTGGCCGGCAAGGACCGGCTCGAACCACGCGCGTAGTACCGCTCCAGGTAGTACTGGCCCACGCTGAAGACCGAGGTCAGCAGCAGGTACCAGGCCGCCGCCAGGAACAGCATCTCGGCGGGGGCGCCGGAGGTCTGGCCGATGTCCTGGGCCGCGCGGAGCAGCTCGGGGTACTGGACGACCGACACCAGCGAGGTCGTCTTCAGCATGTTGATGACCTCGTTGCCCGTCGGCGGCACGATCACGCGCATCGCCTGCGGGATCACGATCCGGCGCAGCGTCTTCGCGTGGCTCATGCCCAGCGCGTGCGACGCCTCGGTCTGGCCCTCGTCGACCGAGAGCAGACCGGCCCGGCAGATCTCCGCCATGTACGCCGCCTCGTTGAGGCCGAGGCCCAGCAGTGCCGTCAGGAACGGGGTCATGAAGTCCGACCACTCGTCCTTGTAGAACGGCCCGAGGTTGATGTACTCGAAGACCAGGCCCAGGTTGAACCAGACGATCAGCTGCACCAGGACCGGGGTGCCGCGGAAGAACCAGATGTAGAACCACGCGATCGACGAGGTCACCGGGTTCTTCGACAGGCGCATCACGGCGAGCAGGACGCCGCCGACGATGCCGATCGCCATGGACAGGACGGTCAGCAGGAGCGTCTTGCCCACGCCGTCCAGGATGCGGTCGTCGAAGAAGTAGTCCGGGATCGCGCCCCAGTTGATCTTGCCCTGGGAGAACGCGTAGACGATGCCGCCCAGCAGGGCGAGCGCGACGACGGCGGAGACGTACCGCCCGTAGTGCCGGACCGGGATGGCCTTGATGGCCTCCGGTCCGCTCGGGGGTGTGTCGGCCGGGCCCGACGTCTTGTCGATGTCAACAGTCACGGGTGTTGCCTTTCAGTGCCGCTAGGGCGCGGTCACTTGCCGCCGTTGATGGTGGCTTCCTGCACGGAGCCGTCCGTGACGCCCCACTTCTTCATGATCTTCTCGTACTCGCCGCTCTTGATGACGGCGTCCAGCGCGGCCTTCAGGGCGTCACGGAGCTGCGTCTGGTTCTTGGCGACCGCGATGCCGTACGGAGCGGCCTCGACCTGCTCGCCGACCAGCTGGAAGTCCTTGCCGCCACCGGAGGTCTTCACGGCGTACGCGGCGACCGGGAAGTCGGACGAGCCGGCGGCCGCGCCACCCGCGCGCAGACGGGTCTGGGCCTGCTGGTCGTTGTCGAAGGCCTCGATGGCGATCTTCTTGCCCTTCGGGCACTTCTTGGCTTCGGCCTTGGCGAGGTCCTCGGAGACCGTGCCGCGCTGCAGCACGATCTTCTTGCCGCACAGGTCCGACCAGGTCTTGATGCCCTGGTCGTCGCCCTTCTTGGTGTAGATCGACACACCGGCGGTGAAGTAGTCCACGAAGTCGACGCCCTCACCGACCTTCTTTCCGGTGTCGGAGTCGATGCCCTCCTGGCGGTCCTTGGTGTCGGTCATCGCGGACATGGCGATGTCGTACCGCTTGGAGCGCAGACCCGTGATCAGCGTGTCGAAGGTGCCGTTCTCGAACTGGAAGTCGACCCCGAGCTGCTTGCCCATGGCGGCGGCGAGGTCCGGGTCGATGCCGACCGTCTTGCCCGAGTTGTCCTTGAACTCGACCGGGGCGTACGCGATGTCGGATCCGACCTTGATGACACCCTTGTCGCGGATCGACTTCGGCAGCTTGTCGGCGAGCGGCGCCGAGGACGCGCTGCCGCTCCCCGAGGTGCTGCCCTCGGTCTGGTCACCGCATCCGGTGAGTATCAGCGCGCCTGCGACCGCGATCGCACCGACCGCTGCTAGCCGGGAGTGCGCGGCGGTCGTACGACGGGTGGAGCTTGCGGTCATGGTGGGTTCCTCCGGCGGATGGGTGGAGTTGCCGATGGGGCGAGACGCTGCCGATGGGTTCGGCAGTGCCGTGGTTGACGGGGGCGCGTGTCTTCGACTGTCGCGACCTCGTGTGATTACGGCATCTTGCCATTCGGACTGCGCCATTCTGGGGGCCAGCCATGTCAAAATCGGATAACGGGCGATCCCCGAACCGCACCACTCCGGTACATCACGGCCGGACCTTCTATAGGAATGCTTCCTTCCGGCCGGAAGATCTTCGGTGAATCCCGGGATTTCGAGACGCAGGCCGAAAGCTTTGCGGCCGCTTGAGTGGTCGTCGACGGTTTGTCCAGGTCTTGTCCTGAAATTGAACGAAGAGTCAGGCACCGGCATGTGACCTTCGCGTTATGGACTCGTCGTTCGCTCGGTCCGTCCGGTAAGAAGGATGTTTACACCCCTCATCCGGGGCTCAGGGCGCGTGTGCGGCGCGCCCGTCGCGCATGCGCCCGTACGTATCCCGTACACAGCAGCATCAGGGCCTTGCGCGGTCCCGCCCACCCCTCACCAGGAGTGGCAACCCTCGAACCAATGAAGATTTAAGGGGTAAAACGAAGTGGCAGCGGAGATCGTCAATCCTCGCAGCGAGAGCACGACGGACCATACGGGCGGCGAGGGCGGTGCGGAGCCCCTCGACTCCTTCGATCCGGCGTTCGCGCTGCACCGCGGCGGCAAGATGGCTGTGCAGGCCACCGTGCCGGTCCGTGACAAGGACGACCTGTCCCTGGCGTACACGCCCGGCGTCGCGAAGGTGTGCAGCGCGATCGCGGAGCAGCCGGAGCTCGTGCACGACTACACGTGGAAGTCATCGGTCGTGGCCGTCGTGACGGACGGTACGGCCGTGCTGGGGCTCGGTGACATCGGGCCCGAGGCCTCCCTCCCGGTGATGGAGGGCAAGGCGATTCTGTTCAAGCAGTTCGGCGGTGTGGACGCGGTTCCGATCGCGCTGAACTGCACGGACGTCGACGAGATCATCGAGACGGTGGTGCGGCTCGCGCCGTCGTTCGGCGGGGTCAATCTGGAGGACATCTCGGCGCCGCGGTGCTTCGAGATCGAGCGGAAGCTGCAGGAGCGGCTGGACATCCCGGTCTTCCATGACGACCAGCACGGTACGGCGGTCGTGACGCTGGCCGCCCTGCGGAATGCCGCGCGGCTGAGCGGGCGGGCGCTGGGGGAGCTGCGGGCCGTCATCTCCGGCGCCGGTGCGGCCGGGGTCGCCATCGCGAAGATGCTCGTCGAGGCCGGGATCGGGGATGTCGCGGTGGCCGACCGCAAGGGTGTCGTGACGGCGGACCGGGACGACCTCACGCCCGTGAAGCGGGAACTGGCCGGGTTCACGAACAAGACGGGGATCACAGGATCCCTGGAGGCGGCGCTGGCCGGGGCCGATGTGTTCATCGGCGTGTCCGGCGGGACGGTGCCGGAGGACGCGGTCGCGTCCATGGCGAAGGGGGCGTTCGTGTTCGCCATGGCGAACCCGAATCCTGAGGTGCACCCCGAGGTCGCGCACAAGTACGCGGCTGTCGTCGCCACCGGGCGGTCGGACTTCCCGAACCAGATCAACAATGTGCTGGCCTTCCCTGGGATCTTCGCGGGCGCCTTGCAGGTGCGGGCCTCGCGGATCACGGAGGGGATGAAGCTGGCGGCCGCGGAGGCGCTGGCGGCCGTGGTCGGGGACGACCTCGCGGCCGACTACGTCATCCCGTCGCCGTTCGACGAGCGGGTGGCTCCGGCCGTCACGGCGGCTGTGGCGGCGGCGGCTCGGGCTGAGGGTGTTGCTCGGCGCTGATGCCGTTGGTGTGTGGGGAGGTGGCCCTGTCCGGGTGGGCAGGGTCATTTTCTTTGCCTGCGCGCGTGGGTGGGTGGGTCGGGGCCGCGCCGGGGGGTGTCCGTCCTCGGAACGGCGCGACCAAGTGAGTGACCAACTAACTGGCGTTATACGCGCCGCCCGCTGCGGGCGGACACCCCCCGACACGGCCCCTCGCGCACGTCGGCCGCTGCGGGCAGTCGTGGCCGACCCCGCTGCGGGCATGCGTGCCGCTAGGGGCGGCACGGGTGGGCGCGGCGGCACCTCGCGGCGCCGAGTTGCGCAACGCCCCGCCCCGGGCACGGACGCCGAGCACCTCGCACCGGTGCAGCGGGCATGCGTGCCGCTAGGGGCGATGGGGGTCCCCCCTGCTCGAGCGAAGCCGAGAGCTTGGGGGAGGGTGGGCGCAGCGGCACCTCGCGGCGCCGAGTTGCGCAACGCCCCGGCCCCCAGCAACAACGCCGAGCGCCTGGCAAGAGGGTGTGTCTCACACGGGGCGGTGGTTACGCTCGGGCCGTTCGGGAACCTATCGTCAAGGTCATGTTCGCTGTCTACGCCGCCCGAATCGACCGCGACCAGCCGCTGACCGGCCTGGAGTTGGGAGAGCGCCCGGCTCCCGAATCCCGCCCCGGCTGGAGCACCGTCACGGTCAAGGCCGCCTCCCTCAACCATCACGACCTCTGGTCCCTGCGCGGTGTCGGCCTCGCAGAGGACAAGCTGCCGATGATCCTCGGTTGTGACGCCGCCGGTGTCGACGAGGACGGCAACGAGGTCGTCCTGCACTCCGTGATCGGACAGAGCGGGCACGGGGTGGGCCCCAAGGAGCCTCGTTCCATCCTCACCGAGCGGTACCAGGGCACGTTCGCTGAGCAGGTCGCCGTGCCGACGTGGAACATCCTGCCCAAGCCCAAGGAGCTCTCCTTCGAGGAGGCCGCATGTCTGCCGACGGCGTGGCTGACCGCCTACCGGATGCTGTTCACCAACGCGGGTGTCCGTCCCGGCGACTCCGTGCTTGTGCAGGGCGCCGGCGGGGGCGTCGCCACGGCCGCCATCGTGCTGGGCAAGGCCGCCGGTCTCCGGGTCTTCGCCACCAGCAGGGACGAGGCCAAGCGGAAGCGGGCCGTGGAGCTGGGGGCCGTGGAGGCGCTGGAGGTCGGGGCGCGCCTGCCGCAGCGGGTCGACGCGGTGATCGAGACCGTCGGTGCTGCCACGTGGTCGCATTCGGTGAAGTCGCTGAAGCCCGGCGGCACGCTGGTGATTTCCGGTGCCACCAGTGGCGACCGGCCCTCGCACGCCGAGCTGACCCGGGTCTTCTTCCTCGAGCTCAAGATCGTGGGCTCCACGATGGGCACCAAGGACGAGCTGGAGGACCTGCTCTCGTTCTGTGCCGCCACCGGTGTGCGGCCGGTCATCGACGAGGTGCTGCCGATGGACCGGGCGCGTGAGGGCTTCGAACGGCTGGCTTCGGGTGAGCAGTTCGGGAAGGTCGTGTTGACGAATCCCTGAGTGGTTTCTCGCGGTTGTTCGACGGTCGGTCCGTTCTTGGACCGGCCGTTTTGCATGTCAACTTGGGTTGACGCGAGCGGAGTGTCAACGTAGGTTGACGCCATGACCGAAGCAACCGATCTGGCCGAGCGCGCGGGCGACCGTGATCCACGGGTCGGCCTGCGGGCCGTCGCCGCGCTGCGCCGGCTGCTGGAGCAGCTGGAAGCCGTGCAGGTGCGCAACGCGCGCAATCAGGGCTGGTCGTGGCAGGAGATCGCCACCGAACTCGGTGTGAGCAGGCAGGCCGTGCACAAGAAGTACGGGAGGCATTGATGTTCGAGCGGTTCACGAAAGACGCCCGGGACGTCGTGAAGGGTGCGTTCGCGTATGTCGATGGGGGAGGGGGCGGGCGGTGTGTGGAGCCGGAGCATCTGTTGCTCGCTCTCCTGGACCGGGAGGCGAGCCGCGGCTCCTTCGCGCTCAGTGCCCTGGGGCTCGGTGAGCGGAGGGAGTCCGTACGGGAGGCGCTGCGTCAGGCGCGGCGGCGTGCCGGACTGTCGCGGGCCGAGGCTGACGCGCTCTCCGGGCTCGGGATCGATGTGGCGGAGATCGTGGCCCGGGTGGAGGAGGTGCACGGGGTCGGCGCCATGGCCGGTGACACGCAGGACAAGCGGTGGTGGTCGGGGCGGCCCTCCTTCGGGCGGGCTGCCAAGGGGGTCCTGGAGCACTCCTTGCGGGTTGCTCTCGCCCGGCGCGACCGGCACATCGGTGACGAGCACCTACTGCTGGCCCTGACCGCGCGCCCCGGTGTGCCGGCCGAGGTTCTCGCCGACCACGGGGTGACCTACGAGTCCCTGACGCGGGTGCTGTACGGGGGCGGCGAGGCCAAGGCCGGGTGAAGGGTGTCGCCCCGGCCGGTGCCCCCGCCCGGCTACTTCCCGGGGCCGCGCAGCAGCGCTCCTATGTGGGCCGCGGCCGTCGAGAGGTGGCGGCGGGCGTCGCGCAGCTGGTCGGACGTGACGCCGTGGTCGCGGGCCGCGTCGCGGATGTCGTCCCGGAAACGGTCGAGCAGGCGGTCCAGGTCGCGGGCCGGGTCGCCGGTGGAGTCCGCGGCGTCCTCGTGGGCCCAGGCCGGTTCGTAGGCGGCCGGGAACTCCTCGGCGACGGGCTGTGAGTGCTCCGGCTGCGAGGCCGGCTTGCCGCTGCCCGTCCAGTCGAAACCGAAGTCCTTGCCGAACTCACCGACCTCCTTGGCCAGTTCGCTCAGGCCTTCGCGCAGTCCCGTCGGCCAGTCGCCGCGCGCGAAGTGGTCCTGTACCTGGTCCTGGACCCGGCGGGCGATGCGCTGCACCTGCTCCTGCGCCTGGGCGCGGGCCTGCTCCTGGGCCTCCTTGGCCTGGCGGCGGGCGCGCTGGGCGTCCTCGCGGGCGCGGCGGCTCTCGTCCTTGGCGCGCCTGGCCTGTTCCTTCCACTCCTGCCTGGCGCGCCGCATCTCCTCCTTCGCGATGCGCCAGGCCTCCTTGTCGCCGTGGTTCGCGGAGTCCCCGAGAACGGTGTCCTCCGTGCCGCGAGATCCGGTGCCGGTGCCCCGGCGGGCCTCGGTGGCCGCGGCGCGCATCTCGCGGCGCAGGTCGCCCGCGGCCCCGCGGACGTCGGCGCGGATCTCCGCCGCCAGTTCCGCGACCGACTCCCGGATCTCCAGCTCCAGGTCGGCCAGCTCGCCGCTGCGGTCGGCCAGTTCGGCGCGGCCCGCGTCCGTGATCGAGTAGACCTTGCGGCCGCCCTCGGTGGTGTGGGTGACCAGGCCCTCGGCCTCCAGCTTGGCCAGGCGCGGGTAGACCGTGCCCGCCGACGGTGCGTACAGCCCCTGGAAGCGCTCCTCCAGCAGGCGGATCACCTCGTAGCCGTGGCGGGGGGCCTCGTCCAGCAGCTTCAGCAGGTAGAGGCGGAGGCGGCCGTGGGCGAAGACGGGGGGCATGTCAGAGCACCTTCTTGTCGGTCATGCCGTCGGCCGGGACGCTGGTGGCGCCGGCGCCCCGGTCGGAGACGGAATTGTCTCCCGAGCCGGCCTGCGGGTCGTCGGTCGGGTCGGTCGGCGAGCCGCCGGTGCCGGGCCGCGGGGCCTCCCGCGGTGCGTCGCCCTCGTCCTCCGCGGCGGGGCGGCGCAGCAGGGCGATGGAGCCGGAGACGGTGGTGGCCCGCAGTGTGCCGTTGCCCGCGCCGAGGCGGCCCGTGATCTTGTGGGCGCCCCACTGGCCGTGCACCCGCAGATCCTCGAAGGCGTTGGTCACGGCGCCGCTCGCCGTGTTGGCCTCGACCTCCGCGTCCGCCGGGTACGGCAGCCGGATGGCGATCTCGCCCGAGACACTGGTCAGCCGCACGTCCGTGGGGCCCTCCGGGTCGAGGTCGACGATCATGGAGCCGCTGACCGACTCGGCCCGTACGGAGGAACCGGAGCCCTCGACGACCGTGAGGTCGCCGGAGACGGAGTTGAACCGCAGGTCGCCGGTGACGGCCTGGGCTTCCACGTTGCCCGAGACCGTGTCGGCGCGGACCGGGCCGGAGAGCCCCACGAGGGTCGTGTCCCCGGTGACCCCCTTCACCACCGAGGATCCCTCGATCCCGGAGATCACCGCCGCGGCGCCGACCACTCCCACCTCGACCCGCGTACCGGCCGGGACGGCCAGGGAGACCACGGCGCTGCGGCGCCAGCCCTTGCGGTCCAGCCACTTGAGGAAGCCCTTCCAGGGCAGGTCCTCGTAGGCCACCGTCAGGGTGCCGTCCTGGTGGGCCACCATCAGGGGCGGCCCCTCGATCTCGGCGACCTCCAGGCGGGCGGAACCTTCGTCGGTGCCCACCACGTTCACCGTTCCGTTGACCAGGCGCACGTGGAGTTCGCTCACCGGCTCGTCGAAGGTGAGCTTCTGCGGCTGTGCCACGGACCACTCGGACATGGTGCAGACCTCCTGCGACAGAGCGGACGCCAGACGCGCCATATCGCGTCTCGTAACTTCACGATATATCGCGCTCGCGGAAAGTCAAGACACTCCTGCCGAGGGGCAAAAACGGAGAGGGGGCGCCCGCAGGCGCCCCTTCGAGTCAAGCCGGCCCTACTCGTCGTCCTCGTCGTCCAGCCGGGCCAGCCACGTCGCCAGCCGCTCCACCGGCACCTCGAAGTCGGGGTTGAGATCGACGAACGTCCGCAGCTGCTCGGCGAGCCACTCGAAGGTGACCTCCTCCTCGCCGCGACGCTTCTCGAGTTCCTCGATGCCTCGGTCGGTGAAGTACACGGGTGCTCTCCTGGGGCTGGGCCTGGGGCCGGGGTCGTACGTCTCCAGGTTAGGCGCACCGATTCCGTGCCCTCACCTGACGCAACCGCCGTACACGGGCGTGATCGCACGGCACAATGACTCCACGCGCAGGCGCGAGGCCCGAATGCCGCGCCGGGCGACGGAAGTTGTCCTGTTAGACGGCACGGGGGGCACCATGGACCACCGCAGGATTCAGGAGATCGAGCTGCCCGGCGGCGGCACGGTACTGGCGCGCGTCAGCGTGCTCGACCCGGCGGAGGTCCCCGGCGGCACGGACGAGTTCTCGTACGAGGACGTGGGGGCGCTCGACCACATGGCGGCCCGTATCGACCAGCTGAACGAACTGGTCAGCGGCGTGGGCAACGCCGTGCTGCGGGCGGCACGCGCCGTCAGCCCCGACGAGGTCAGCGCCACCTTCGGTGTCGAACTCGCCGTCAAGCCGGGCAAGGCCGTCGCCCTGCTAGCCGACGGCGAGGCAAAGGCGGCCCTGTCCATCACCCTCACCTGGCGAGCCGGGGGCGACGACGAGACCACCCCCGACGCCGACGGGCAGAGCACCACGACGGCATGACCGCCAGGCTGGAGGCGCTGCTCCTGCGCGCCACGGTACGGATCGGGCCGGAGGGCGCCCCGGACACGCTGTGGGGCAGCGGTTTCTTCGTCGCACCGGGATGGGTACTGACCTGTGCCCATGTCCTGCGCCCGGCCCGGGAGCCGGACCAGGGCGGCCCGTCGCGGGTGCCGGAGGAGGGCGGCCCGTTACGGATCCGCGGCCACGACCGGCTAGACGCGCGTGGCCGGCTGGCGTACTGGCTCGGCGGTGGCACCGACCCGGACCAGGACCTGGCCCTCATACGCCTGATCGATCCGGCGGACCACGCGTGCGTGCGGCTCACCGACCGCTACGACGCACCCCTCGCCGTCACCGCCCACGGCTGGCGCGTGCCGAACGGGGGCGCGCCCCAGCGCTGGAAGGGCCAGACCGAATGCAACGGCAAGGACGGAGCGCACGGACTGACGCTCGCGCCCCTGGTGGAGATCCCGCACGGCGCCTCCGGCGGGCCCCTGCTCGACCGTGAGCGGGGCCTGGTGGCGGGCGTCGTCAAGGCGCGGCGTACCGGGAAGGACGGTGGTCTGGCCGTGGCGGTCACCGCGCTGCGGGGCTTCCGGAGGGCCGTGCCGGTGGGCGACGAGCGCAGCCTGGGCAACGACCCGTACGCGGAGCTGATCCGTGCCCACGACACCTGGCACCAGCGGGCCCGCGGCGCCCTGTCCTGGGTCAGGGCGCAGGACGACCAGTGCTCGGCGCGAGAGCGCCGCTGGGGGCCTCGGGACAGCGCCGACGCCTGTGCGCTGCTCGCCGCACTGCCCCCGCCGGACTCGTCGGCCGAGCTGCAGGGGCTGATCGAGCGGGTCCTGGGCGACGAACCGCTGTGGGAGGACGACACGGCCCCGCAGGACTGGCGGGACGGGCAGGGCTGGCTCTACGACCACTCGGAGGGCCCCGACATCGTGTCGCTGCACTACCTGCGGGTCGTCGCCAGGGCGTGCGCGCAGCGAGCTCCGGGCGCCGCGGCGGCTCTGGAGCGGTGGGTGGAGCGCCGCGCCGAGCAGTTGCCGTACCACCTGAGGGCCCTGCTGATGGGGGTGACGGCATGGGCGCCCGGGATCGGCGCACGGGGCGAAGCCGACGCCTGCGCGGTGCCGTCGGTGGCAGTCGTCCTTGACCCCCGCGGTGCCGACGAAGAGGGGCCCGTCGTGGCGGTCGAACTGGAACCCGACCTGTTCCGTCCGCACGACCGCTTCCACTGGCGGATCTGGACCTGGACCGGCGGCCCCGACACGGCACGCGCCCTGGACCAGGACACCGATGGGGAAGGCGTCCCCCTCGCCGACCTGCCCCACCTTCTGAACGAGCCGCTGTCGCGCGCCTTCGGCCGGCTCGACACCGACCGGCGGGCCAGGCTGGAACTCGCCCTGCCCGTCGAGCACTTCGGGGTTGACGTCCACCTGTGGCGGCCGAGCCCGGTCGTGCGCAGCCTGCGACCCCACCCCGCCGAGCGGCCCTTCGGAGTGCACCGCCAGGTCGTGCTGCGCTGCCTGAAGCGCCGGGGCGAACCGCTCGACGTATGGCGCGAGCGGTGGCACGGGGTCGCCGAGGGCGAACCCAAGGCGCTGCCGGTGCCCTCGGACGCCTACGCCCCACGGGCGCTGACCGACGCGCCGCCGGGCGCGGTGCCGGTGCTGTGCCGCCCGCCCGCGGAGAGCGCCGCGACCCTGTCCCACGCGATCGCCGAGGGGTACGGCGTCATCCTGTGGAGCCAGCGGGCGGAGCACGCGCACGGCTGCGGACCCGACTGCCTCGAACTGCACGACAGGGCGGCCGAGCTGCTCGGCTCCGCGGGCCGCGCCACCACCCTGCCCGAGCGCCTGCGCACCTTGCGCGAACGCGTCAGCCAGGCCGACGCGGACGCCGACTGGGCCGAACACCTCGCCCTCTTCTACGACGATCCCCGGCGCCCGATCCCTCTCTGCGACGACCTGCTGGAGTCCCCGTGACCGAGAACCCCGAGACGCAGTGGCACATCTACCGGGGCACCGGTGAACCGCACGACGGGATCTCCGCACTGCCCGCCCCGCCGCCCTGGCGCGACTTCGACGGCGGCCCCGCCCTCCCCTCGCTGCCGCCGCTGGGCACCGAGTCCCTCCGCCGCCTCGGCAGCCGCGACCGCGGCCTCGCCTGGCGACCCGAGGAACTGGAACTGATCAACGCCGCCATCTATCTGCGCCGCCCCCTGCTGGTGACCGGCGACCCCGGCTCCGGCAAGTCCACCCTTGCCCACGCCATCGCGTACGAACTGGGACTCGGCAGGGTCCTGCAGTGGCCCATCGTCAGCCGCTCGACCCTGCGTGACGGCCTCTACACCTACGACGCCATCGCCCGTCTCCAGGACACCCAGATGGCCAAGCTGCGCGGCGAGTCCCACAAGGACATCGGCGAGTACATCAGGCTCGGCCCGCTCGGCACCGCCCTGCTTCCCTACGAGCGCCCCCGGGTGCTGCTCGTGGACGAGCTGGACAAGAGCGACATCGACCTGCCCAACGACCTGCTGAACGCCCTGGAGGAGGGCGAGTTCCGCATCCCCGAACTGCAGCGCGTCGCCGGCCGCCAGAGCGAGGTGAAGGTCCTCACCGACGACGACGAGAGCGCCCCGGTACGGGGCGGACGCGTGCGCTGCCGGGCCTTTCCCGTCGTGGTCATGACCAGCAACGGCGAGCGCGACTTCCCCGCCCCGCTGCTGCGCCGCTGCCTGCACCTCGACCTTCCCTCGCCGCGCAACGACTCCTGGGGCGAGGCCCGCCTCGGCGCCATGGTCAGCGCCCACTTCGGTGACGAGGACGCGGCCCGCAACGACGCACTGATCCGCACGTTCCTGAGCTCCGCCCCCGGCGCGCTCCGCGCGGCAGACCAGCTCCTCAACGCCATCTACCTCACCCAGGAAGCCGTACGCGACAGGGAGCCGGACCGCCAGCGCCTCGCCGAACTGCTGATGCGCCCCCTCGACCACGGCGACCACGGGACCGGTACCCGCTGATGGCCGCGCCGGACGGGCGGCTGGGTGAACTCGCCGAACGGCTCCGCGCGCTCGGCACCGAACCCTCCGCGCGGGAACTCGCCGAGACACTGTGGCTCGCGCGGTACGTGGGACGCGCGCAGGTGCGTTCCCACGACAGGGACGAGCTGGAGCCCGACCCGGGCGAATTCCAGCTCGATTACACGCCTCCGGCCTGGTACACGCAGAGCACCGCGTCACCCGCGCCCGTCGAGCCTGCCACCCGCACCCGTCTGCACGCCGAGCGCCCCGCCCCGGACGGCGGGCCCTCCACCGGGCCGGCCGACGCGGACGCCGACTTCGTCCGGATCCGCGTACCCATGGCCACGGCGCTTCCGCAGTCCCTCGTCCTCCAGCGCGCCCTGCGCCCGCTCCAGCACTACCGCCCGCCCGTCCGCACGCCCGCCCTGCACCTCGACGAGCAGGCCACGGCGGAGCGGGCCGCCGAGACACGGCTGCTCCTGCCCGTGCTGCGCGCGACCACACGCCGGGAGGCCCGCCTCCGGCTGCTGATGGACGTGTCCAGCTCGACCGGCGTATGGGACACGGCACTTGAGGAACTGCGCCAGATCTGCGCGGGTCTGGGCGCCTTCCGCGAGGTGACCGTGCACCACGTCCGCGAGGGCGAGGACGGCCGGCTCGTGGCCGCGACCAGCCGGGACGGCAACCGCGCGGTGCGTGCCGCCGAGCAGCTGCGTGACCCGACCGGACGGCAGCTGACGCTGGTGCTCAGCGACTGCGCCGGGCCGTTGTGGCGTTCCGGCGGCATGCAGCGGCTGCTGCACCACTGGGGCCAGGCGGCGCCGGTGGCCGTCGTACAGCCCCTGCCCCAGCGCATGTGGCGGCGCACGCATCTGCCGGCGCTGCCCGGCACCCTGCGCCGCCGGGAAGGTCTCGGCGCACGGCTGGACTTCACGCCCGCCGACGGCGAGGTGCCGACGGGCGCGCTGCCCGTCCCCGTGGTGTCCCTGGCCCGGACCGCACTCGGCACCTGGGCCCGGCTGCTCGCGGGCAGCAGAGGACTGGCTCTGCCCGCGGCCGCGGCCTGGGTACGGGCCGACCACCCGGAGTCGCCCACGCGCGCCACAGCACCCGACGCCGACGCCGAGACCCTCGTACGCACGTTCCGCCGCACGGCCTCCCGGCAGGCGGTGCACCTGGCGGTCTCCTTCTCCGCGGTGCCGCTCACGCTCCCCGTGATGCAACTCGTCCAGCGCACGATGCAGCCCCGGTCGGGGCCGACGGTCCTGGCCGAGGTGCTGCTGAGCGGACTGCTGCGGCGTGCCCCGGAGGAGGGCTGGTACGACTTCCGGCCCGGCGTCCGCGAGGCACTGCTGCGGCTGCTGCCCCGCGGGGACGCCCTGCTGGTCCTCAAGCACTGCGGCGAGTACGTCGACCGCCACTTCGGCCGCCGGGCGCGCAACTTCCCGGCCCTCGCGCTGGCGCGGATCAGCGGACGGGAGGCCGCGGCCGAGGACGGGGACGCCGGGGCCGTACCGGATGCGTTCGCCGAGGTGTCGGCGCTGGTCGCGGGGCGGTTCGGAGCGCGTGAACGGCAGAAGACGGAGGTCATCGACCTCGTGTACGCGTCGGAGGACGAGGCGTGGGCTGTGTGGGCGGCCCAGGTGCTGGCCGCCCGCCAGTGGGAGGTGTCGCTGCGGGCGGTCTCCTTCACAGCCCTGCCGAGCCACGTCCGGGAGCGGCTGACAGGGCGCGCGGAGCGGCGTCTGGTGGTACTCATCGGCAGGTCGTACGCGGGGCTCGACCTCGCCAGCGCTTCACCGCTGGTCCACGGGCAACAGGCCGGGCGACTCCTCGCTTTCACGGTGACGCGAACCGACCCCGACTCGTGGGTGCGGGAGATGAAGGCCAGGCCCTTGTGGTACACCTCTGCCGCCGATGCCGAGGCGCTGCTGCTGTTCGCACTCGGTAAGGCCCCCGGCGTCCCGGTCGCGACTGCACGGTTCCCGGGGCCGCGCCGGATCTTCGACGGGGTGCCCCCCCACGACCCGGAGTCGACCGTGCCCGACGCCCTGGTGCAGCAGGTGGCCCGCAGGCTCGGCTCCGGCGGCGCCGCCTGCGTGGTGGTGGGACCGCCGGGCGCGGGGAAGACCACTCTGGCCATCGAGTACGTGCATCGCCACATCTCCGACTACGACATCGTCTGGTGGATCCACGACGCGACGCCTCGACGCAGCGTCCGGCGGCTCGTCCAACTCGCAGGTGAACTGGGGCTGCCGGTCACCGGTGACTCGGACACGCTCCTCGACGAGCTGGGCCGGGTGCTGCGGGAAACAGCCCTGAAGTGGCTCATCGTGTGGGACGGCTGGGAAGACTCGGGGACCGTGCCCGAACTGCCGACCGGTGGGCACGTCCTGATCACCTCGCGCAGGGAGACGTGGCCCGCCGGATTCAACACCATGCCGTGGCCGAGCTTCGACGCTCCCGAATTTCCCGCTCCCACCCCGAATCGCGAGTTCGAGGAGGCTGTGGCCGAGGCCGTGGTCCAGGTGGAGGTCGGAGACCGCCACGGTACCGGCTTCTTCCTCGCGCCGGGGGTCGTCGTCACCGCCGCGCGGCTGGTGGAGCCGCTGTCCTATGCCGAATCCGAGCGAAGCCGGGGGACCATCACCACGTTCCGCGGAACCCGGCATCCCGTCGACCTCCTGTCTGTCACCGGGGAGCTGGCGCTGCTGGACGTGCAGAACACGGTGCCCCACACCGCCTGCCTGTGGCTCTCGGACAGCCCGCCGACCCGGAGCGAGGACCTCACGCTGTACTTCCCCCCGATGCTGTCGGACCGCCGGGAGCTGATCGGCTACCACACCGGTGCCGAAGGACAACCGGGCATGCCCGGCATCTCCCTCCGCCACTCCCCGCCCACCGGTGAGATCGTCGGCGCACCGCTGCTCAGCCGAGAGCGCCGTTCGCTCGTCGGAGTCGTCACGGCGCCCCAGGCGCCCACGGGCAGGCCGAACGCCGTTCGGATCGAGACCCTGCGGGACCTGTGCCTGCGGGAGGGCCGCGACGCCCAGCTGTGGCACAACATCGTCCGCGCACATGACCGGGCTCACGCGGGACGGGGGACGAACGACGCCACGCCCCCGATGCCGGACAGGATCGCCCTGTACGCCCTCCTGGCCGAGCTGGACCCGCCCTCGGATCCCCGGACGGTGACGGCGCTGATCCCGTTCCCGGCAAGTGCGTCGACGTTTCCCCATCCGCTCGGCAGCTGGAGAGACGGTGCCGGACACCTGTGGGCGGCGGAGTCCTTCGGCGCCGTCGTGATGTACGTCCTGCGGATCTGGTCCCTCCTCGTCGGCCAAGGCCGGTCCTCGGGCCTGGACGCCCTGCGCGCCTGGATCGAGCAACAGGCACGCACCGTCCTGTCGGCGGAACGGCGGCGGTTCGTCGAACAGGAACTCACGCGCCCGGCCGCTGTCCACGAGTGCCATATCCGTATCGGCCTCTCATGGGAGGCCGGTGCCTTCGCCTGGCGTCTCCAGGCAGTGCAGGGGGAAGACAGGCTGCACGACGCGTCAGGGAGGTTCAGGGCCCTCGGCCAGCCCGTGCCAGAGCTGGCATCACACCTGGAGCACGCGCTGAGCCGTGCCGACACCAGCCGGCGCAGGGCCATGGTGGAATACCGGCTCCCCATGGATCTGATCTGGCGTGTCGGGGTCGAGGACTGGACGCCGGACCTTCCCCTGCGGACGCAGTGCAACGTCTTCGTCCGCGGCACCGGGCCCGAGCTGCGAGGGCCACAGAGGGTGGAACGCTGGGCCGCTGTGTCGCGCGGCCCTCTGAGCGGCGTGCGGCTGTCCGAGGCCAGAGGTGCTCTCCGGCGCCCCGACGCCCGTGACCGCCTGAGCGAGGCCCCCGCCGGCGCTGTCCCCCTTCTGTGCCCTCACATCGTCCCTCAGCCGCCCGCAGCGGCGGCGGAGGAGGCACATTCGCTCGGTTACCCGCTCATCCTGTGGTGCCGCGCCACCAGCCACGCGACCTGTCTGGCGATCCATCGGGCGCTGGAAGGCGAGCTTGTGAAGTCGAGCAGTGTGCTCGAACTCCTGGCCCGCATCCGGGGTTTGCGGTTCCGCAACGACCTCGGTGGCGAGGCGGACGTATGGGGCCGTGACCTCACCGTCTACTACGCCCCCGAGGGCCCCGAGGAGACCCACACCTCATGACGAAGGGCCCGCCCCCGGGACAAACCGGGGCCGGGCCCTTCGTAGCTACCCGTGCTCAGAGGCTCACGCCTCGAACACCTCACGCACCAACTGCTCCTGCTCGGCCTGGTGCCGCTTCGCGGAACCCACCGCCGGGGACGAGGAGTGCGGACGCGAGATGCGCCGCAGCCGCTCGCCGTGCGGGACGTCCGCGCCGACCGCCAGGTCCAGGTGGTCGATCAGGTTGAGCGCGATGAACGGCCAGGCACCCTGGTTCGCCGGCTCCTCCTGGACCCACAGGTACTTCTCGGCGTTCGGGTACTTCTTGATCTCTGCCTGGAGCTCGGCACCCGGCAGCGGGTACAGGCGCTCGATGCGGATGATCGCCGTGTCCGTGACGCCGCGCTTCTGACGCTCGGCCTCCAGGTCGTAGTAGACCTTGCCGGCGCAGAAGACGACCTTCTTGACCGCGGCCGGGTCCACCGACGCGTCGCCGATGACCGGCTGGAACTGGCCCGTCGTGAACTCCTCCGCCTTCGCCGCCGCGGCCTTCAGGCGCAGCATCGACTTCGGCGTGAAGACCACCAGCGGCTTGTGGTGCGGGTTGTGCACCTGCCACCGCAGGAGGTGGAAGTAGTTCGACGGCGACGTCGGCATGGCGACCGTCATGTTGTTCTGCGCGCACATCTGGAGGAAGCGCTCCGGGCGGGCGGACGAGTGGTCCGGGCCCTGGCCCTCGTAGCCGTGCGGCAGGAGCAGGACGACGCCGGACGTCTGGGCCCACTTCTGCTCGGCCGACGAGATGAACTCGTCCACCACCGTCTGGGCGCCGTTGACGAAGTCGCCGAACTGCGCCTCCCACATCACGAGCGCCTCGGGGCGGGCCAGCGAGTAGCCGTACTCGAAGCCCATCGCCGCGTACTCGGAGAGGAGGGAGTTGTAGACGTTGAGCCGCGCCTGGTCCTCGGAGAGGTACTGCAGCGGCGTGTACTCGTCGCCCGTGGTGCGGTCGATGATGACCGCGTGGCGCTGGCCGAACGTACCGCGCTGCGAGTCCTGGCCCGCGAGGCGGACCGGGACGCCCTCCAGCAGGAGGGAGCCGATGGCGAGGGTCTCGCCCATGCCCCAGTCGATGGTGCCGTCCTCGACCATCGCCGCCCGGCGCTGCAGCTGCGGCAGCAGACGCGGGTGGACGGTGATGTGGTCGGGGATGTTGACCTGCGACTCGGCGATCCGCTTGATGACCTCCGAGGTCACCGCGGTGTTCACGGCGACCGGGAACTCGGCCTGCGGGTCGGTGGGCTCCGCGGCGGCCGGCTGCGAGGTGGCCTCGCGGACCTCCGTGAAGACCTTCTCCAGCTGGCCCTGGTAGTCCTGAAGCGCCTGCTCGGCCTCTTCCAGGGTGATGTCGCCGCGACCGATGAGGGACTCGGTGTAGAGCTTGCGCACCGAGCGCTTCTTGTCGATCAGGTCGTACATCAGCGGCTGGGTGAAGGCCGGGTTGTCCGACTCGTTGTGACCGCGGCGGCGGTAGCAGATGAGGTCGATCACCACGTCCTTGTTGAACGCCTGGCGGAACTCGAAGGCCAGGCGCGCGACGCGCACGACCGCCTCGGGGTCGTCGCCGTTCACGTGGAAGATCGGGGCCTCGATCATGCGGGCCACGTCCGTGGCGTACATCGAGGAGCGCGACGACTCGGGAGCCGCCGTGAAGCCGACCTGGTTGTTGATGACGATGTGGACCGTGCCGCCGGTGCGGTAACCGCGCAGCTGCGACATGTTCAGGGTCTCGGCCACCACGCCCTGGCCCGCGAAGGCCGCGTCGCCGTGGATCGCCACCGGCAGGACCGTGAAGTCCGTGCCGCCCTTGTTGATGATGTCCTGCTTGGCGCGCGCGACGCCCTCCAGGACCGGGTCCACCGCCTCCAGATGCGAGGGGTTGGCGGTGAGCGAGACCTTGATCTGCTCGCCGTCCAGGCCCGTGAAGGTGCCCTCGGCGCCCAGGTGGTACTTCACGTCGCCGGAGCCGTGCATCGACTTCGGGTCGAGGTTGCCCTCGAACTCGCGGAAGATCTGCGCGTACGACTTGCCGACGATGTTCGCCAGGACGTTCAGCCGGCCGCGGTGGGCCATGCCGATGACGACCTCGTCCAGGCGGGACTCGGCGGCCGAGTCCAGCACCGCGTCGAGCAGCGGGATGACGGACTCGCCGCCCTCCAGGCTGAAGCGCTTCTGGCCGACGTACTTGGTCTGCAGGAAGGTCTCGAAGGCCTCCGCCGCGTTCAGCCGGCGCAGGATGCGCAGCTGCTCCTCGCGCTCCGGCTTGGTGTGCGGGCGCTCGATGCGGTCCTGGATCCACTTGCGCTGCTTGGGGTCCTGGATGTGCATGAACTCGATGCCGGTGGTGCGGCAGTACGAGTCGCGCAGCACGCCGAGGATGTCGCGCAGCTTCATCAGGGACTTGCCGGAGAAGCCTCCGACCGCGAACTCGCGCTCCAGGTCCCACAGGGTGAGGCCGTGCTCGGTGATGTCCAGGTCGGGGTGCTTGCGCTGCTGGTACTCCAGCGGGTCGGTGTCGGCCATGACGTGGCCGCGGACCCGGTAGGAGTGGATCAGCTCGAAGACGCGGGCGGCCTTCGTGACGTCGTCGTCGTGGCTGGCGTCGATGTCCTTGAGCCAGCGGACCGGCTCGTAGGGGATGCGCAGCGCCTCGAAGATCTCGTCGTAGAAGTTGTTCTCGCCGAGCAGGAGGTTCGCGACCTGGCGCAGGAACTCGCCGGAGGCGGCGCCCTGGATCACCCGGTGGTCGTAGGTCGACGTGAGCGTCATGACCTTGGAGATACCGAGCTTGTTCAGGGTGTCCTGGGAGGTGCCCTGGAACTCCGCCGGGTAGTCCATGGAGCCGACACCCATGATCACGGACTGGCCGGGCATCAGACGCGGCACCGAGTGGACCGTGCCGAGGCCGCCGGGGTTGGTCAGGGAGACCGTGACGCCGGTGAAGTCGTCCATCGTCAGCTTGTTGTCGCGAGCACGACGGACGATGTCCTCGTAGGCCTGCCAGAACTCGAAGAAGTTCAGCGTCTCGGCCTTCTTGATCGCCGCGACGACCAGCTGGCGCTCGCCGTTCGGCTTGACCAGGTCGATGGCGAGGCCGAGGTTGACGTGCTCCGGCTTGACCAGGGTCGGCTTGCCGTCCTTCTCCGCGAAGGAGTGGTTCATCGACGGCATGGCCTTGATGGCCTGCACCATCGCGTACCCGATCAGGTGCGTGAAGGAGATCTTCCCGCCCCGGGCGCGCTTGAGGTGGTTGTTGATGACGATGCGGTTGTCGAACAGCAGCTTCACCGGGACCGCGCGCACGGACGTGGCCGTGGGCAGCTCCAGGGAGGCGTTCATGTTCTTCGCGACCGCGGCGGCGGGGCCGCGCAGCACGACCTGCTCGGGGCCCGAGGGGGCCGCGCCGTCGGACTCGGCCTTCGGCTTCGCGGCGGCGGCCGGCTTGGCAGCGGCCGGCTTGGCGGCCGGAGCGGCCTTCGCCGGGGCGGCGGCCTGGGCCGGGGCCTGCGCGGCGGGCTTCGCCTCGGCGGGAGCCGGCGCGGCGGCCGCGGGCTTCGCGGCGGCCTGGGCGGGGGCCGCAGGCTGGGCGGGAGCGGCCTGAGCGGCCGGCTGAGCGGTGGTGGTCCCCGCGGCCCCCGCGGCCGCGGTACCCGCCGGAGCCGAGGCGGCGGCCGCCCCAGGCTTGTAGTCGGCGAAGAAGTCCCACCAGGCTCGGTCTACCGAATTCGGGTCCTGGAGGTACTGCTGATAGATCTCGTCGACGAGCCACTCGTTGGCACCGAACGACGCAGCGGGGTTCTTCCCTGCTTGGTCGGTGTCGGTCGAGATGCTCGAGTTACTGGGGGACTGTGGCGACACGGCGGCAACCGCCCTCTTCCGCTTCACAAGATGATGGACAGCGGGAATCAAGGCTACGCCTCCCGGACCGGGAAGGTCAGGTCGGGCCCGCGCAACGTCGTGCAAGTCACATCTTGAAGCGTGTTTCGGGGCTTGAAATGGCGGGAAACAAGCGTGGTTCCGCTTAAGAAGGGATAGGCGGGGCACGGCCTCACCCGCCGATGGCGTGGGCCTGTGCCTGATCACACGTGTCCGTCAGCGCGGACGCCCGTGGATCTTGTGGCTCCGCTTCGAACTTTACGTCAACTTGGCACAGATGGAAGTCCCGGAAGAGTGACAAGAATCCGGCAACCTCGCTCGGATTCGGCCACTCCGATCCGCCCGCCGTGCAGATCCACCGCCCAGCGGGCGATGGCGAGACCGAGTCCCGTGCCACCGTCGCTGCCTGCCCCGTGCGCCCGCTTGGCGCTGCCGCGGTTGAACCGCTCGAAGACGCGGTGCCACTCGGACTTCGGAATGCCGGGCCCCTCGTCCAGGACCTCCAGCTCCAGCGACTCCGGGAGCACGCCCCGCCGCGCCTTCACCGTCACACGGCCGTGCGGCGGGCTGTGCTTGACCGCGTTGTCGATGAGGTTGGCGACGACCTGGTGGATGCGCTCCGGATCGGCGTGCGCGGTCAACTCCGGCGGGTGGACGTCGAGGTGCAGATGGACGTCCGTACGGGTGTGACTGCCCGAGCCGGTGGCGATGCCCGCGCGCACCGAGGCGACCATGTTGGCCTCCTTCAGCACCCCGGACAGGTACGGCCACACCTCGAAGCGCCGCTGTTTCAGCGGTACGACCCCGTTGTCCAGGCGTGACAGGTCCAGCAGCGTCTCCACCAGCCGGCCGAGCCGCTCGGTCTGCTTCAGGGCCGTGCGCATCGTCTCCGGGTCGGCCTGCGTGACACCGTCGACGATGTTCTCCAGCACCGCGCGGAGCCCCGCGATGGGGGTGCGCAGCTCGTGCGAGACGTTCGCCACCAGTTCCTTGCGCTGGCGGTCCTGCGCCTCCAGCTCGTCGGCCATGGCGTTGATCGTCACGGCCAGGTCGCCCAGCTCGTCACGGCGGTTCTCCCGCGTGCGGCGGGTGTAGTCGCCCTGCGAGATGGAGCGGGCCACGGCCGTCATCTCATCCAGCGGCGCGGTGAGCGAATGGGCCACGAACTGCGTGATGAGGAGTGTGGCGATCATCGAGAAGACCGTGATGAAGCGCAGCTCCGTCTTCGTGTGCACCGCGATCACCGACAGGCCCGTGGTGATCAGCACCGCGATGACGACCAGCGCACCCAGCTTGGTCTTGATCGAGAACGGGCTCACTCCGCCCCAGGGTTCCGGCTCCCCGGGGCCTCGCCGTGCGGCAGGCCCGCCGCTCATGGCGTCGGGGTCTCCAGGGCGTAGCCCACGCCGTGCACCGTGCGGATCCGCTCGGCGCCGATCTTCCGGCGCAGCGCCTTGATGTGGCTGTCGACCGTGCGGGTGCCGGAGGCGTCCGCCCAGTCCCAGACCTCGGCGAGCAGCTGCTCGCGCGAGAGCACGGCGCGCGGGGTGTTCGCCAGGCACACCAGCAGGTCGAACTCGGTCGGCGTGAGGTGAACATCCTCACTCCGCACCCGCACCCGGCGCTGCGCGTGGTCGATCTCGAGCTCGCCGAGCCGCAGGATGCCGCTGCGCGGCGTCGCGGCGGCGAGCGCGGCCCGCTCCACGCGGCGCAGCAGCACGTGCACACGTGCCGCCAGCTCCCGCATCGAGAAAGGCTTCGTCATGTAGTCGTCGGCGCCGACCCCGAGCCCGACCAGCATGTCGGTCTCGTCGTCGCGCGCGGTGAGCATCATCACCGGCACCGGCCGGGCGGCCTGCACGCGGCGGCAGACCTCCAGACCGTCGAAGCCGGGCAGCATGATGTCGAGGATCAGCAGGTCGGGCTGCCAGGCCTCGGCCGTGTCGACCGCGGCCGGACCGTCACCCGCCGTTTGCACGAGGAATCCCTCGGCGCGCAGACGGGTCGCGATGGCATCCACGATCGTGGCGTCGTCCTCGACGACGAGGACCCGGCGCTGTGCGCCCGGGGTAGCCGTCGCCGAACCGTTGTGGGAGGTGTGTGTCTGCTCCATCGCCCGCCCCTGGGGTGTGCTTTCCGGAATCAGTGGGGTGATTCCTGACTGGCTGTGCCTGCGCATGGTGTGCGATTGACGCTTGAATGATCGGCGTCAGAGGAGCAGCGTACGGGGAGTCAGCACACCTTTGCTATCCAGGGCGGATGCCGAGGTGCACGACGTCCGGAACGCCCCGGGCAACCGGGATCTCTTCGGTACGCACCTGTTGGAACCCGGCATTCCGCAAGGTTTCTTCGAATTCCGGAGAGGGTTGGGCGGACCAGACGGCCAGGACCCCGCCAGGTCTCAACACCCTTGCGCAGCCTGCCAGTCCGGCTTCTCCGTAGAGATTTTCGTTGCCCTCGGTGACCGTCCAGTCGGGGCCGTTGTCGATGTCGAGGCAGAGGGCGTCGTACGTGTCGGATGTCTCATTGACGTAGGCCACGAGATCGGTTTCGACGATTCTCGTGCGGGGGTCGGCGAGGGCTCGGGCGGAGATCTCGGAGAGCGGGCCGTCGCGATGCCATTCGACTATCGCGGACTCGCGTTCCACGACCGTGATCCCTCCCCAGCGCGGGTCCGCCGCCGCGTGCGCGAGGGAGAAGCCGACGCCGAGTCCGCCGATCAGCACGTCAGGGCGGGTCCGGCCGGTCAGGGCCTCCAGAGCCGCGTCCACCAGTCGCCGCTCGGAGCGGCCGTCGGAGGTGTCCATCAGGAAGCAGCCGTTGGCGATGATCTCCAGCCGGTCACTGTGCCGCCGCAGCACGACCTCGCCGTGCGGGCCCTCGCGACGGTCCAGCACGTGAGGGGGGTCGTTCGAGGTGCGCATGGGAGCATCCTGGCAGGCGCGGGATGTGGGACGCGGGGAATTTCCGCATGGCCGGGAGCCGCTTGCGGTGAAGGGGCCCACGCGTGGCGTGTGTCACAGACAGTGGGGCGAGGGTGGCGAAGGCTTTGACGTGACGGAAGGAGCGCCCCCGTGGACCGCACCGTACCGGCCGACGCAGCGGCCACCCCGACACCGGCGGCCCCGCCCGCTTCCGACGGGGCCGGGCTGCTGGACGGAGTACCGCGACAGCGCACCGTCGGAGCGCGCGGCCCGGGTTCCGCGGAGGACGGTGGTTCGGGCTCCGTGGCGGACGGTGGTTCGGGTTCCGCGGAGGACGGTGGTCTGGGCTCCGTGGCGGACAGCGGTTCGGCATCAGCGGACACCGAGCCCCTGACCGGCCCTGCCCCGGGGACCGAGGTGCTCGAGAGCGGTGCGCCGCTGGCGACGGGCGGCGGGCCCTGGGGGCCTGCGGGCACCGGCCCGCGGGGGTTCGAAGGCAACCGGAGGCGTGAGTCCACGGGCACTGGCACGCGTGAATCCGCAGGCATCGGCCTGGTTGAGGTCGTGGGCGTCGGGGTGGGTGGGTCGGAGGTTTCCGGTGGCTCGGTGTCGGCGTGGGTGGCGTGGCTCGGGCGTCGGCTCGGTGCGATACGGCCCTGGCGGTTGCTGCCCACACCCACGGGCACGCCGTTCACGTTCGCGTACGCCGTCCTGCTCGGCGTCACCTCGCTGATCTCCGCCCACGCGGATCCCGCCCTGGTGCACGCCCTGCTCCAGGGCTCCAGTACCGATGTGGCGCACCTGGTGCGGGCGCCGGAGTTCGTGCTGGTGGGCAGTGCGCTGTGGGTCGCGGGCGGGGTGGCCTCGCCGTACGCGATCGGGCTCGTGCTCGTGCTGACCGCGCTGGAGCGCCGGGTCGGGGGCCTGCGCACGGCCGGTGTCTTCCTGCTCGGGCACGTCCTGGCCACGCTGGCGACCGAGGTCCCGGTGGGGGTCGCGGTGCTGGCCGGGCACCTGCCCGACAGCTCCCTGCACCGGCTCGACTACGGCGTCAGCTTCGGCGTCGCCGCCGGCGTCGGCGCGCTGGCGGGTCTGCTCTCGCTGTGGCTGCGCGTGCCGCTGCTGGCCGGCTTCGGCTGGATGCTGCTCCAGGACCTGCTCGCCTTCACCGACCCGTTGACCAACTGGGGTCACCCGATCGCCCTGGCGATCGGTGTCGCGACCTGGCCGGTGCTGCGGCGCCAACGCCGCGAACACGCCTCTCACCTGGGCGAACTCCCCGCCTCGTCCTAGATCGCTCACAGCGAACACGCGTCGGGGAACATCCGGCCCCTCCCAAGCATTGAGTCGGCATAGCTCAACTTGACTGCCGAAGGGGAGATCATGGCTTCGACGTCCACACCGCTCACCCTGCCCGTGCTGCCGCTCGACGACGAGGTCGTGCTGCCCGGGATGGTGGTCCCGCTGGACCTGAGCGACAACGAGGTCCGTGCCGCGGTGGAGGCCGCTCAGGCCGCTGCACGGTCAACGCCCGGGAAGCCCCGGGTACTCCTGGTGCCACGGATCGACGGGACCTACGCGAACACCGGTGTCCTCGGCACCGTCGAGCAGGTCGGCCGCTTGGCCGACGGCGACCCGGGCGCCCTGATCCGCGGCCGGGGGCGGGTGCGCATCGGCGCGGGGACCACGGGTCCGGGCGCCGCCCTCTGGGTCGAGGGCACCAGCGTCGACGACACCGCGCCCGACCCGCTGCCCGGCCAGGTCACCGAACTGGTCAAGGAATACAAGGCGCTCGCCACCGCCTGGCTGCGCAAGCGCGGTGCCTGGCAGGTCGTCGACCGGGTCCAGGCCATCGACGACGTCTCGGCGCTCGCCGACAACTCCGGCTACTCGCCGTTCCTGACCACCGAACAGAAGGTCGAACTGCTCGAGACCGCCGACCCGGTGGCCCGGCTGAAGCTCGCCACCCGGCAGCTGCGGGAGCACCTCGCCGAGCAGGACGTGGCCGAGTCCATTGCCAAGGACGTCCAGGAGGGCGTCGACAAGCAGCAGCGCGAATTCCTGCTGCGGCGTCAGCTCGAAGCGGTCCGCAAGGAGTTGCGCGAGCTGAACGGCGAGCAGGAGGGCGAGGAGTCCGACGACTACCGCGCCCGTGTGGAGGCCGCCGACCTGCCCGAGAAGGTCCGCGAGGCCGCGCTCAAGGAGGTCGACAAGCTGGAGCGGTCCTCCGACCAGTCGCCCGAGGGCTCCTGGATCCGCACCTGGCTCGACACGGTGCTGGAGATGCCGTGGAGCGAGCGCACCGAGGACGCGTACGACATCCAGGGCGCCCAGGCCGTCCTCGACGCCGAGCACTCCGGCCTGGAGGACGTGAAGGAGCGGATCACCGAGTACCTGGCGGTCCGCAAGCGGCGCACCGACCGGGGCCTGGGCATCGTCGGCGGGCGGCGCGGCGGTGCCGTGCTCGCGCTCGTCGGGCCGCCCGGCGTCGGCAAGACCAGCCTGGGCGAGTCCGTCGCCCACGCGATGGGCCGGAAGTTCGTCCGCGTCGCCCTCGGCGGCGTCCGCGACGAGGCCGAGATCCGCGGCCACCGGCGCACCTACGTCGGTGCCCTGCCCGGCCGGATCGTCCGCGCCATCAAGGAAGCCGGGTCGATGAACCCGGTCGTGCTGCTCGACGAGATCGACAAGGTGGGCTCGGACTTCCGGGGCGACCCGGCCGCCGCCCTGCTCGAAGTGCTCGACCCGGCGCAGAACCACACCTTCCGGGACCACTACCTGGAGGTCGAGCTGGACCTGTCGGACGTGGTCTTCCTCGCGACCGCCAACGTCCTGGAGGCGATCCCGGAGGCCCTGGCGGACCGCATGGAGATCGTCCGTCTGGACGGCTACACCGAGGACGAGAAGGTCGTCATCGCCCGCGACCACCTGCTGCCCCGCCAGCTGGAGCGGGCCGGGCTCGGCGAGGACGAGGTGGCCATCGACGAGAGCGCCCTGCGCAAGCTCGCCGGCGAGTACACCCGCGAGGCCGGCGTGCGCAACCTGGAGCGGTCCGTCGCCAGGCTGCTGCGCAAGGTCGCGGCCCAGCACGAGCTGGGTGAGCGGGAGCTGCCGTTCACCGTCTCCGAGGGCGATCTGCGCGACCTGATCGGCCGGCCGCACCACGTGCCCGAGTCCGCCCAGGACCCGGCCGAGCGGCGGACGTCCGTGCCCGGCGTGGCGACGGGCCTCGCGGTGACGGGCGCCGGTGGTGACGTGCTGTACGTGGAGGCGTCGCTGGCCGACCCGGAGACGGGCGCGGCGGGACTGACCCTGACCGGTCAGCTGGGGGACGTGATGAAGGAGTCCGCGCAGATCGCGCTGAGCTTCCTGCGCTCCCACGGCGCCGAGCTCGAACTGCCGGTGGGCGATCTGAAGGACCGGGGTGTGCACATCCACTTCCCGGCGGGCGCGGTCCCCAAGGACGGCCCCAGCGCCGGCATCACGATGACCACGGCCCTCGCCTCGCTGCTGTCCGGCCGCCTGGTGCGCACGGACGTGGCGATGACCGGTGAGGTCTCGCTGACCGGCCGGGTCCTGCCGATCGGCGGCGTGAAGCAGAAGCTGCTCGCCGCGCACCGGGCGGGCGTCACCACCGTGATCATCCCCAAGCGCAACGAACCCGACCTGGACGACGTCCCGGCGGAGGTGCTGGACAAGCTCGACGTCCACGCCGTCACCGATGTCCGCCAGGTCCTGGAGCTGGCGCTCGCCCCCGCGACCGAGGGCGCGACGCCGGAGGTTCCGGTGGCCGCGTGACGGAGGTCATCGGATGAGGGAAGGCCCGGGTCCCGTGAGGGAGGCCCGGGCCTTCACCGTGTGGTGGCCCTGTGTACACGGGCGTTGCACCCTGCGGAATACTTGCCGAGCTGCGCCGGTGGCGGCGGATGGCGGAGAATTCCAGGTAGCGGGCGAGAACCGAGGCAGGGGCTGACGTGCACGAGGAAGGCAAGGACGACGGAGACCGGGTCGCCGGCCTGGCCGGGAGCGGTGTGGACCAGGCCGCGTTCCTGGCGCTGGAGCGGGAGCTGACCGTGCTGCTGCGGCGGGCCCGGGCCAACCAGGGCGAGATGGCCCGGGAGGTCCACCCCGACCTGGAGTCGTCCGCGTACGGCCTCCTCGTCAGGCTGGACGAGTGCGGCAAGCAGCGGGCCACCGAGCTCGCCGCCTACATCGGCGTCGGCAAGGCCACGATGTCCCGCCAGTTGCGCGCCCTGGAGGACCTCGGCCTGGTCGCCCGCGAGCCCGACCCCGCCGACGGCCGCGCCTGGCTCGTCGCCCTGACCCAGGAGGGTCACGACCGGGTCCGCCGGGTCCGCGAGGCCCGCCGCGCCCGCTACGCCGGCCGCCTGGCCGACTGGGACACCGGCGAGGTCACGGAACTGGCCCGGCTGCTGAACCAGCTCAACCGGGGCATGGAGAGGTAATACCCCCGCGGCGACCGGCGGGAAGTCGAGCGGCGGGAAGCCGACCGGCGGGAAGCCGGGTGGCGGGAAGTCGGGTGGCTAGAACTCGACGAACACCGCCGTCGCGTCGTCGTGGGTCTTGCTGCGGCCCAGGAAGGTCCGCGCGGTGTCCGCCCGTTCCAGCGCCCGGACGCGGTCCACCAGTGCCCGCGGTCCCTCCTTGCGGACGAGGTGGAAGCAGGCCGTCCAGTCGCCCTCCCGGAAGCGCTCCACCCAGCGCGCGGCGCCGTCCGTCAGGGCGGCCAGGGCGCGGACCTCGTGGCGCGGGAGGGTTCCGGTCACCGCGCGCCGGGACACCGACGGGTCGGCCGCCGCCGTGAAGAAGCCGCCCTCCTTGTTGCGGACCGTGGAGTCCACCAGCGCGTCCGTGGCCAGAGCGGAGCGGGGCAGCAGGGACAGCCGGTCGTCCAGCAGGGGCGTCACCACGCCGTCCGGGGACTCCACGAGCAGAACGGAGTCCGACAGCACCAGGTACTCCACCGTCTCGGGGGACCAGCGGGCCACCACCACCGTGGCCTGAGGCGTGCGGGGGTGAGAAAGGTCACAGGTTGAGGCATGTGCCTCGGCGGTACGCGCGATGGCACGGGACAAGGCGTCGACCAGAGGAACATCCGGGAGTGAAACGGTCAGTTCGGTCAAGGCTCCGCCGAGGCGCGCCGTGAACCAGGGGACGGAATGCAGACAGCCCGTCCCGTCCTTCGGTGGCGTGACACCGTCCAGGACGACGACCGAACCGCCCTGTCCGGAGGCCGGTAGTCCGACGCTTGCGAAGTCCTCGTTGGGGCGGTCCGCGTCTCCGGGCCGCGAGGCGAGTTCAGTGCGCATCCAGCCAGTCTGCACGAGCCCTTCACAAGGTCCGCAAAAGGCTGGCAATAGTCGCAGGATCGGTGCGGCAATGCAGGTCAGGCGCCCTGTTTGGGATGGAATGCTTTGTTCCGGGAAGCCGTGGCGGCGAATATTGCCACCGCCTGCCTCCGGCGTCCAACCGGCCTGCCGCACAAGGCTCCTGCAAGGGCCAGCGGAACTTGCCCCTCAACTCTCCTCCGAGGTTCACTCCTTCGGGTGGCGGGTCAGGTGATGCGCGTGCGCTGCCCACCGACGCTGGGAGGGTCGGGAAGTGTACCTGGAGTACGCGCCAGTTGACGGAGCGTCATCCGGGCCCATGAGTTCACGAGTCAGGAATGCGAGCACCGGTGCAGAAGACGCGGCCTCGTCGCACAGACAAGCAGACGGCCCCCGTTCAGGGCGCTGAGGCGACGCCCCCCACCGGCAAGGGCCGCCCCACCCATGTACGCAACCGGCTCATCGTCGCCGTGGCCGTGGTGGCCGCGGCCATCGCCGGTGCGGGGACCCCGTCGGTCGTCGCCGCCTCCGGAGAACTCCACGACTCACAGGAGCTCGTGACGCTCGCGGAGCAGACGCAGGACGCCCTCGCCCTCGCGCACTCCCTCGCCGACGAACGCGACGACGTCACCTCGTACATCGCGGCCGGCCGTCCCAAGTCCAAGGCTCCCTCGGAGCAGCGCAGCGCCCGCGTGGACCGGCAGATCGGGGAACTGCGGTCGGACACCGACACGTCCGCCTCGCTCCGCTCCGACCTGGAAGAGATATCGGCGGTGCGCCGAGCGGCGCTCACCGGAAAGAGCAGCGCCCTCGAAGCGCACCAGGCGTACTCCACCGCCATCACCGAACTCCACCGGCTCGCCGAGCAGCTGGCGCAGCAGACGCCGCCCCGGGCCGGCTCCGGCAGCTACGCCCTCGCCGAGCTGGACTCCGCCGTGCAGCAGGCCGCCGCGGCCCGGGGGCTGCTGCTCGCCGCCCTGAGCGTGCCGCGCAGCACCGGGACGGCCATCGACCCCGTCACCGGCCTGCCGACCGAGACCTCCGCCTCCTCCGGCGCCGACGCCCGCCAGCGCGACGCCCTGAGCGCCGCCGCCCAGCAGGCCCGGCTGCGCTCCGACGCGGCCCTGGCCGACTTCCGCGGCACCGCGCCCAAGCCGGCCCGCGCCTCGTTCGACTCCACGGTCACCGGCACCGAGGTCAACTCCGCCGACAAGTACCTCGCCACCCTCACCGACCAGCCGACCCTGTCCAGTGGCGACCTCTCCACCGACACCAAGAAGCTGGACGCGGCCCTCTCCGCCCGGATCGACCTGATGCGCGGCGTGGAGTCCGCCCTATACGACCGCCGCACCAAGGACCTCGAGGTGCTGCGCGACGACGACGTCACCGCGCTGGAGATCCGCATCGCCGTCCTCGGCGCCCTGATGCTGCTCGCCGTCGGCGTCGCCACGGGCATGGCGCGCAGCCTCACACGTCCCCTCGCGGTCCTGCGCCTGGGCTCCAAGCGCCTCGCCGAGGCGGAGGACCCGGTGGCGGAGGAGCCGGTGAAGTTCACCGGCCGCAACGACGAGTTCGCCCAGGTCGTCCGCTCGGTCAACGCACTGCACGCGCACGCGGCCGGGCTCACCGAGCGGATCACCACGCTGGAGTCCGACCGCAAGCACCTCGTCGGCCAGCGGCAGAAGATGGCCGACGCGCGCGAGGAACTGCGCGGCGAACTCGCCGAGTCCGCCGCCCAGCTGGAGCGGCTGCGCACGGCCATCGGCGGCACCTTCGTCAACCTCGCGCTGCGCACCCTCGGACTCGTCGAGCGGCAACTGGCCGTCATCGAGAGCCTGGAGGAGCGCGAGCAGGACCCGGACCGCCTCTCCACCCTGTTCAAGCTCGACCACTTCGCCACGGTCATGCGCCGGCACAGCGAGAACCTCCTGGTCCTCGCCGGCACCGAGCACGTCCAGCACGCCGCCGGGCCCGTGCCGCTGGTGGACGTGGTCCGCGCCGCGGTCAGCGAGATCGAGCGGTACGAGCGGGTCCGTATCGCCGCGCTGCCGCCGCACGCGCACATCGCCGGGTTCGCCGCGGACGACCTCTCCCACCTGCTGGCCGAACTCCTGGAGAACGCCACCTCGTTCTCCCCGCCCGACCTGCCCGTCGAGATCTCCGGCTGGCTGCTGGAGAACGGCGAGGTCATGCTCTCGGTCCAGGACGAGGGCATCGGCATGACCGAGGACCGGCTGGAGCGGCTGAACGCCCGCTTCGGCGACTTCGACCCGGAGGCGCCCTACGACCAGGAGGGCGAGGACGGTCTCGGCCTCGGCCTGTACGTCGTGGCCCGCCTCGCCCACCGCCACGGTGTGCGGGTGCAGCTGCGCGAGCAGAAGCAGGGTGGTGTCGCGGCGGTCGTCGTCCTGCCCCGCACCCTGCTCGCGGCGGCCACGCCCGCGGCGGTCCCGGCGTCCGGCCCCCTCTCGAGCACGACGCAGAGCTTCTCCCTCCCCGGCGCCGACGCCGAGGCCAACTCCAACGTCCTGTACGGCCGCACGAGCGGCGGTGACCCGCTGGTGGCGCTGGCGGAGAAGGCGGTACAGCGGGAGGAGGCCGCAGGGGCGGCGGGACCCGTCGACTCCGCGGGGAGCGCCGAGTCCGCCGGGCCGGCGGCGTCTGCGGGGTTCGTGGAGGGCGAGGGGCTCGCCGGGACCGTGGGTCTGCCGGGCCCTGCGGGACACGAGGGCTCCGCGGCGACCACCGAGTTCCCCGGGCTCTCGACGCCCGGGGTGGCCGGCGAGCACGGCGAGCCCCGGCAGGCCGCGGACGTGGCGGAGGCCACGGAGGCCGTCGGGCATCCGGAACCCGCGCACGAGGCACGACCGGCGGCACCGGCGGCAGAGCGAACGCCGCACACCGAGGCAGAAACCGGCCCGACCGCCCCGGCGGGACACGGACCGGCCACCCCGGCGGCCCCCGCGGCAGCCGGAGCCCCGGGCGCCCCGCCGGAGACGCCCGCCGAGACCACGATGGAGCTGTTGATCCCGGCGCAGCAGGCCGACTCGCCCGCGGCGCCGCAGGCGGCGACCGAGTCCGAAGCACCGGCCCGGCAGGGCGGGACGGAGTCGGCGTGGCAGGCGCAGCCGCACCCGGCCCACCACGCCCCCGCGGCCGCCGACGGCCGGGCCGCACATGACCACGAAACCCGCACGGGGGGTGCGGGTGGGAACGACCACGCCGAAGGCGAAGCCGAGGCGGAGGCCGACGTCGAACACGAACGCGTCACCGACAAGGGCCTCCCCAAGCGCACTCCGAAGATCACCGCCCCCACCACCGAACCGCGCAAGCGCGGCGGCTCCGTGGACGCCGACGCCCTCCGCCGCCGCCTCGGCGGCTTCCGGCAGGGCGCCCAGGCCGGCTACCGCGAGGTGGAGGCGGAGATCGCCGAGAAGACGGCCTCGCACAAGCGGCCGGCCACCGGCACATCAGGACCAGCTGATTCCGAAGAAGCCACGGGGGGCACAGTCGAGGAGGCAAGCAGTTGACCGCTCCCAGTACCTTCGGACTGATCGGACTGAGCAGTGAGGCCCGCAACCTGCACTGGCTGCTGACCAACCTCGTCGAGGAGGTCCCGGGCATCCTCTCGGTCGCGGTCGTCTCGTCCGACGGACTGCTCCTGCTGTCGTCCGACGACCACCGGAACAAGGAGGCGCGGGAGGCCCTGCAAGCCGGCGGGACCAGGCGGGCCGGCCCACGCGGCTCCGCCGCCGACCTGGCCACCATCGTCTCCGGCATCGGCAGCCTCACCGTCGGCGCCGCCAAGCTGATGGCCTTCGGCGGGGTCAGGCACACGATGATCGCGATGGACGAGGGCAGCCTGTTCGTGATGTCCATCAGCGACGGCTCGCTGCTCGGCGTCCACGGTTCCGCGGACTGCGACATGAGCGTGGTGGCCTACCACATGGCCCTGTTCGTGGGCCGCGCCGGCCACGTTCTGACGCCGGAGCTCCGCAGCGAACTCCGCAAATCCCTGGAGGATTCCCAGACGACGACGGGGAGGGCCCGATGAGCAGTACGCCCAAGCATCATCTCCCGGTCCGCGGGGGTGACCGCAAACCCGCCCGGGTCCGCCCCTACTCGCTCACCGGCGGCCGGACCCGCTTCGGCCACGTCCTCCTGGTGGAGACGTTCGTGGCGAGCACGGCCGCGCTGGAGGCCCCGGAGGAGCGCAAGGAACTGACCAACGGTTCCCTCTCCACCCGCGTGATGCCGGAACTCCAGGCCATCGTCGAACTGTGCCGCCGGATGCGTACGGTGGCCGAGATCGCCGCGCTGCTGAAGATGCCGCTCGGCGTGGTCCGCGTGCTCCTCAGCGACCTCGCCGACCAGGGAAAGATCCGTGTGTACGGAACGGGCACCGGCCATGGCACCGGCCGCCCGGACCGAGCTCTGCTGGAAAGGGTGCTGAGTGGACTCCGTCGTCTCTGACGCCGCTCACGGCGTCACTGGTACATCCCCGTCCGTCCAGCCCGACGAGAGCATGCACGCCTGGCAGACGGACCGCACCCGCGCTCCCATCGCCACGAAGATCGTGGTGGCGGGCGGTTTCGGCGTGGGCAAGACCACGTTGGTCAGCGCCGTCTCGGAGATCACGCCTCTGCAGACCGAGGCGCTGATGACCGAGGCGAGCGAGGCCACCGACGACCTCACCGCCACGCCGGGCAAGTCCACCACCACCGTGGCCATGGACTTCGGGCGCATCACGCTCGACGACGACCTGGTGCTCTACCTGTTCGGCACGCCGGGCCAGCAGCGGTTCTGGTTCATGTGGGACGACATCGTGCGCGGCGCGATCGGCGCCGTCGTCATGGCCGACACGCGCCGTCTGAAGGACAGCTTCCCGGTACTGGACTACTTCGAGAGTTCCGGGCTGCCGTACGTCGTCGCGGTCAACCATTTCGACGGCAGCGAGATGTTCGAGGCGGAGGACGTACGGGAGGCGCTGACCATCCCGCGACACATACCTGTCATGATCATGGACGCGCGTCGCCGGATCTCCGTGATCGAGGCCCTCCTGGCCCTCGTGGGCCACGCGCTCGACGAAACCCCCGAGTAGAGGAAAGCCCCGCATGCGGAAGATACTCGTCGTCGGAGCCGGTCAGTCCGGGCTCCAGATAGCTCTCGGCCTCCAGTCCCAGGGATACGAGGTCACCCTCATGTCCAACCGGACGGCGGACGAGATCCGCACCGGCCGGGTCATGTCGACGCAGTGCATGTTCCACACGGCCCTGCAGCACGAGCGCGATCTCCAGCTCAACTTCTGGGAGTCCCAGGCCCCGAAGATCGAAGGACTCGGCGTCTCGGTCGCCGCACCCGGCTCCTGGGCCGAAGGCCCCGCGGCACGTGCGATCGACTGGCTGGGCCGGCTGGACGGGTACGCGCAGTCCATCGACCAGCGGGTGAAGATGGCCGGCTGGATGGAGACGTTCGCGCAGCGCGGCGGGCAGCTCGTCATCCACGGCGCGGCCGTCGGCGACCTCGACTACTTCTCCCGCACCTACGACCTGGTCCTCGTCTCGGCCGGCAAGGGCGAGCTGGTCCAGATGTTCGGCCGCGACGCCGAGCGCTCCCCTTACAGCGAGCCGCAGCGCGCGCTGGCCGTGTCGTACGTCCACGGTCTCGGCCCGCGCCCCGAGCACCCGGACACCGAGGCGGTCCGCTGCAACCTGGTGCCGGGCGTCGGCGAGCTGTTCGTCATGCCGTGCCTGACCACCTCCGGCCGTGCCGACATCCTGTTCTGGGAGGGCATACCCGGCGGCCCGCTCGACGCCTTCAACGGCGTCAAGGACCCGGCGGAGCACCTCTCCCTGACCCTGGAACTCATGGAGCGGTACGTCCCCTGGGAGTACGCGCGGGCCACCAAGGTCGAACTGACCGACGCGGGCGGCACCCTGGCCGGCCGCTACGCCCCCACCGTCCGCAACCCGATCGGCCGCCTCCCCAGCGGCGGTCTCGTGCTGGGCGTGGCGGACGTCGTCGTGGCGAACGACCCGATCACCGGGCAGGGCTCCAACTCGGCCTCCAAGTGCGCCGCCGCGTACCTCTCCTCGATCGTCGAGCACGGCGACAAGCCGTTCGACGAGGAGTGGATGCGGGCCACCTTCGACCGCTACTGGAACACCGCCCAGCACGTCACCAAGTGGACCAACGCGATGCTCGCGCCGCCGCCGGAGCACATCCTGAACCTCATCGGCGCCGCGGGTGAGCTCCAGCCGGTCGCCGACCGGTTCGCCAACGGCTTCGACAACCCGGCCGACTTCGAGAACTTCTTCTACGACCCGGCGAAGACGCAGGCCTACCTGGCCGAGGTGTCCGGCGCGGGCGCCGCGTAGCCCCAGCCCCCCGCGTATCCCTCGTCCGACCCGTCCGTGGCGCCCTCGGGGAGCTCCGGCGGCTCGAACCGCCGCAGGGGCTTCCCGTCCGGGTCGGGGCGCACCGCGCCCAGGACCGGGTTGGCCGCGATTGGTGACACCTTCACCGTCGCACCCGGCCGGGGCGCCTGTACGACCATGCCGTTGCCGAGGTACAGCGCCACGTGCGTGGCCTCCGGGAAGTACACGACCAGGTCTCCCGGACGCAGGTCGGTCAGCGGGATCCGTTGCAGTTGTTTCCACTGCTCCTGGCTGGTCCGGGGGACGGGCGTCCCGGCGTCCGCCCAGGCCTGCGAGGTCAGCCCCGAGCAGTCGTACGACTTCGGACCCTCCGCGCCCCACTCGTACGGCTTGCCGATCTGCCGCACGGCGTAGCGCAGGGCCCGGCCGCCCCCGACCGTCGGGGGGCGCGCGCCGCTGAGCGCGCCGGACGCCATGAACTCCTCCTGCGCCTTCCTGATCCCGTTCCTCTCGAACGCGGCGAGCGCGAGGAGCTGGTCCCGGTTGAGGGAGGCCAGCAGTTCCTCGACGTCCCGCAGGCGGGCGTGGACCGCGTCCCGTTCCTTCTTCCGCCGTTCGGTGAGGGCGAGCTGCTGGTCGAGGGCCGTGCGGGCCTTGCGGGCCAGGTCGTGGGCCTTGTACTCGTCGACGGTCAGCCGGCCGACGGTGTCCGCCCGCTCCTGCGCGAGCCGGCCGATCACATGCCCCTGGTCGATCGCGCGCTGGGGGTCGCGGGCCAGGAGCAGCCGTAGGTACGGGGAGAGGTCGGTGCTGCCCTGGTACTGCTGCCGGGCCAGCCGGCCGGCCGCTCGGCGGCTGTCGTGCAGGGAGAGCCGGGCGCGGGCGAGGGCGCGGTCCAGGCGGTCGGTCTCGGCGCGCTGCTTCTTCAGCCTGTCCTCGGTGGTGTTGTAGGCCTCGGTGGCCTTCTCCGCCTCGCGGTAGACCTTCTGAAGGTCTGTCAGGAGGCGGGCGACGGAGGCCGGGTCCGGTGCCACGGCGACGGGCGCCGGGTCCGGTGCTAGGGCGACGGCGGCCGTGTCTGGGCCGGGGCCGGGGCTGGGCTCGGGAAGAGCTGTGGCGGGTACGGGTGCGAGGGCGGCTCCGGCTGCCGTCGCCGCGATGCAGGCCAGAGCCAGACGTGTGCGTTTTCCTGACATCCCATCACCTCCGATGTGGGGGTGGCCCTTTGCCACCGGACATCGTGAGGATCAGGGGTGTGCGAGCGGTGCGCGCGCCGAGTGTGCGCGGTTCGGCGCAACGAGGTCACCCGTCGGCGTCGTCCGGCTTGCCGGGCGGCGTGGCGTCTGGCTTCGACCAGGGCCAGTTCAGTCGCCGGGGCGGGACGCCCTCGGGGGCGTACTCGTACTTCCAGCGCTGGGTCATGCGGACCCTGCCCTCCTCCCGGGGCACGCGGCGGTAGACCAGCACGGTCGGCGGGCCGCCGTCGGGGTCCGGGACGGGGATGCGGTACGTCTTCGGCGGGTGGCCGGTGACGCCGAGCAGGACGGGCAGGACCCTGCCGTCCATGGGGCCGCCCTCGAAGGGGGTGTCTTCGCTCTTCACGGGACCAGTGTCAGACATCCTCGGCGAGGGCCCGGACCAGGGCGTCGGTCTGCGGGTCGCGGCGGGCGGTCACGCTCAGCATGGCCACGAACTGCTCGACCAGCCAGTCGCGCAGGTCGGCGGCAGGCGGCTCCTTGTCCTCGTCGAGCCAGATGAGCGACGAGGCCTCTACGGCGGTGATCCACATCCGGACGGTCATGCGCAGGCGGGGGCCGGGCTCGGTGACGTCGAGGTGCTGGAAGATGTGCTCGGCGGCGGCGCGGCGTACGCCGTCGACGGTGGCGGTGGTGCGTGATGTCTCGACGACGCTGCCACCCTGGAGGAGGGCGCTGAAGCCGGCGTCGTGCTCGTCGACGAAGGTGAGGTAGCGGTCGAGGGCGCGGGAGAGGCGGGGGAGGCGCGGGCCCTCGCGGGGTTCGTCGAAGCAGTGCCGCAGTTCGTCGGCGGCGGACCTGAGGGCGGCCTCGTACAGCTGCTGTTTGCCGCCCGGGAAGTACCGGTACACCAACGGCCGCGACACCCCGGCCGCCTCCGCCACGTCGTCCAGGGACACGTCTTCCGGCGCCCGGTGCGCGAAGAGCGACAGCGCGGCGTTGAGCAGCTGACTACGACGCTCCTCGACGCTGAGGCGCCGGTAGGCGGGGGTGGGGGCGGTGGGGGTCATGTCCGGCAGCGTAACCGGCCGCCGACCGCCTGGGGCCGGGGGTGGGTCGGGGCCGCGCCGGGGGGTGTCCGTCCTCGGAACGGCGCGACCAGGTCACCTACCGGCTGACTGGCGTCACACGCGCCGCCCACTGCGGGCGAACACCCCCCGACACGGCCCCTCGCGCGCGTCGGCGGCTGCGGGCGCATCCGCCCCAGCTGCGGGCATGCGTGCCGCTAGGGGCGGCACGGGCGGGCGCAGCGGCACCTCGCTCCGCCGAGTTGCGCAACGCCCCGCCCCGGGCACCGACGCCGAGCACCTCGCACCGGTGCTGCGGGCAGTCGTGCCGCTGGGGCGATGGGGGAGGGTGGGCGCGGCGGCACCTCGCAGCGCCGGGTTGCGCAACCCCCCGGCCCCAGCACCGACGCCGAGCACCCTGAACGGGACAGCACAGGACCCCGGCCGAGCCCGACGCAGTCCTACCCCAGCAACCCGGACGACTTCCACAACCGCCGCCCCACCCCCCTCAGCACCCCGATGTCGTCCAGGAAGTCCGTCAACCGCTTCGACCCCGTCTGCATCACCTCACGCCGATGCCCACTCGCCCGCACCTGCGCGAGAGCCTCCCGCCTGTCCAGCCCCACGTTCGTGTACACCTCGGGGTTCACGAACGCCACCGAGAAGACCCGGGCGAACTCCCCGGAGGTGATCCGCGTGAACTCCTGGGACCACTTGGGTGCCGTCACCATCTGGCGGCGCAGTTCCTCACGGGCGTAGCGCACGTGGCGGGCCTCCTCCACGACGTGGATGCGGGTGACGCCGCGGATGAGCGTCTGGACCCGCTCGTCGGGGAACGTCAGGCGCTGCATCCAGTCCAGCACCTCCTCCCCGAGCAGCGTGGCCGTGAAGGACCCCGGGGTGGTCGAGATCGTCTTGAAGAGGCGGCCGAGGTGCTGGTGCACCCGGCTCACCGGGTACCACGGCGTACCGCCGTGGGAGATCAGCCGGGCGAACATCTTGGAGTGCCGGCACTCGTCCTCGATCTCGGTCAGCGCGTAGCGCACGTGCGCGCTCGTCGCCGCCTTGTCGTAGATGTGACGGACCAGCAGCTGCATGAGGATGATCTCGAACCAGATGCCGAGCGAGGCCAGCGCCGCCGCCTCGTGCTGGGAGAGCAGGATCCGCTGTTCCTCGCTCATGCGTTTCCAGAGCGGAGTGTCGTAGAGGGACACCAGCTCCGGCGGCCAGAACCACTTGCCCTCCTCGAAGGGCGCGTCCCAGTCCAGCTCCTCGTCCGGGTCGAAGGAATGCTTGGCGGAGGAGTCGAGCAGCCGCTGGGCCACCTGCTCCCGGTCCTTGAGCAGGCCCAGGGCATCGCGCAGGCCGTCGAGCGCGTCGGCTTCCGTCAGGGTCGTCATGGCTGCCCACCTCGTTGTGCACACGTCACCGTCCCTCCTTATGAGACTGCCTGTCAGCAAGCTCGTCAATCCCTCGCGCGCTACTTGTTGACTCGGCGTCTACCACGTGTGAATCTGCGGGACATGCCGACCTTCGAGCTGTACTCCAAGGATCCGGAAGAGCCCGTATGGCAGGTGCCGGCGACCGGCGCGGCCCGTTTCAACTGGGAGTACGACGACGGCCGTGACCGCCTCCTGGCCCTCTACCAGAAGGGCAAGGACAAGCAATGGGACGGCCAGAAGCGGATCGACTGGGAGCTGGAGGTCGATCCGTACGATCCGCTGGGGACCCCGGACGAGGCCATGTCGCTCTACGGCACCCGGCACTGGGCGAAGATGACGGAGCGGGACAAGGGCGAACTGCGCCGGCACTACGCCTCCTGGCAGTTCAGCCAGTTCCTGCACGGTGAGCAGGGCGCGATGATCTGCGCCGCCCGGATCGTGGAGTCGGTCCCCGACCTGGACGCCAAGTTCTACTCGGCGACCCAGACGATGGACGAGGCCCGGCACGCCGAGATCTACGGCCGTTTCCTGCACGAGAAGATCGGGCTGCTGTACCCGATCAACGACAACCTCCAGGCCCTGCTCGGTGACACGCTGCGCGACTCGCGCTGGGACATGCCGTACCTCGGGATGCAGGTGCTGATCGAGGGGCTGGCCCTTGCCGCCTTCGGGATGATCCGGGACACGACCGACAAGCCGCTGCCGAAGCAGATCCTCGCCTACGTCATGCAGGACGAGGCCCGGCACGTGGCCTTCGGGCGGATGGCGCTCAGGGACTACTACCGGCAGCTCACCGACGCCGAGCTGCGTGAGCGCGAGGAGTTCGTGATCGAGGGCTGCTATCTGATGCGCGACCGGCTGCGCGGGGTCGAGGTGCTGGAGAACTTCGGTATCCCCAGGGCCGAGGCCGAGGCGTACAGCGAGCAGTCCGAGTTCCTCGCCCTCTTCCGCAAGCTCCTCTTCAGCCGCATCGTGCCCTGCGTCAAGGACATCGGCCTGTGGGGGAAACGGCTCCAGCAGGCCTACGTCGACATGGGCGTCCTGGAGATGGGCGACTCCGACCTGGACCTGCTGATGTCCGAGGACGAGGAGATCGCCGAGCGGCTCGATGCCGAGCGCTTCGCGGTCGAGGAGCGGGAGCGGGTCGCGGAGGTGCAGGGGGCCATCGAGGCCGGTCAACGGGGCTAGACGGAGCAGCCCAGCCCTTCCGGCACCTCGCCGGGCAGCGGTGTCGCCCCCTGGGGCGGGAACGACGTGCGGGCGAGCATCTCCCAGGCCCGTCTCAGGGACCGGGCAGCCGGCTCCCGGACTTCAGTACCGCCTCCATCACCGCCCGCGCGACCGGCGCCGCGTCGCCTCCGCTGATGCGCCCACGATCCGCCTTCGCGTCCTCCAGCACCACCGCGACCGCGACCCGCGAAGCCGCTTCGTGGTCACCCTGCGCCCAGGAGACGAACCAGGCGTACGGCGTGCCGGAGTTGCCGAGGCCGTGCTGGGCCGTGCCGGTCTTGCCGCCGACCTTGGCGCCGCGGATCGCCGCGACGCGTCCCGTGCCGTGCCTGACCACGTCGCGCATCAGTGCGCGCAGCCGGAGGGCGGTCGAGGGGGACATCGCGCGGCGGGCCGGGCGCGAACCGGCCGTCGCGAGGGTGCTGCCGCCGGGCCGGGTCGTCCGCTCCACCAGATACGGCTCGTGCACCTCACCGCGGTTCGCGACGGCGGCCGCGACCATCGCCATCTGCAACGGTGTGGCGCGCGTGTTGTACTGGCCGATCGACGACAGCGCGAGCTGTGCCTGGTCGAGCGACGATTCGAAGGTGGACCGGGCCACCGGGAAAGGGATCGTCAGGTCGTCGTGGTTGAAGCCGAAGGCGTGTGCCGTGGCCGCCATGTCCGCCGCGCCCACCTCCACGCCGAGCTTCGCGAACACCGTGTTGCAGGAGAACGTGAAGGCCTCCCGGACCGTCGCGTCCCTGCAGTGCCTGGATTCGTTCGACAGGCGGGTCCGCGTCCCGGGCAGGACGTAGGGGTCCGGGGAGTCGGTCGGCACGTCCAGGTTTCTGACCACGCCGGCGTCGAGCGCGGCCGCCGCGGTGACGACCTTGAAGGTCGAGCCCGGTGGGTACGTCCGGCGTACCGCCCGGTTGAGCATCGGGCGGTCCCGGTCGGCGTTCAGCTGCTGCCACGCCCTGGACGCCGCGGCTCCGTTGCCGGACAGCGGCTGGGGGTCGTAGGACGGGGCGGAGACCAGGGCCAGGATCCGGCCGGTCGACGGATCCAGTGCCGCCACCGCGCCCTTGCGCCCGGCGAGCCCCTGGTACGCCGCCCGTTGCGCGGCCGGGTCCAGGGTCGTCACGACGTCACCGCCCCGGTACCGCGCCCGCGTGAAGTCGTTCCACAGCGGGAACGACGCCAGCAACGGGTGCGTGCCGGACAGCACGTCGTCCTCGGCGTCCTCCAGCAGCGTCGTCCCGTAGAGCTGGGAGGCGAAGCCGGTGACCGGGGCGTACAGCGGGCCGTCGGCGTAGGTCCGTTCGTAGCGGAGGTGCTCGCGGGTGTCCTTCGAGCCGGTGACGGGCCGGCCGCCGACCAGGATGTCGCCGCGCGGCTGCTCGTAACGGGCGATGTCCGGGCGCCGGTTGGCGGGGTTGCCGTCGTACGCCGGGGCCTGGACGACCTGGATGCGGGCGGCGTTGAGCAGCAGGGCCACCAGCAGCAGGGCGCAGAAGATCCGGGCGCGCCGGATGTGCCGCGTCACGGGGCGCCCGGCCCGTCGTGCTGACGCCGGGCCGAGTCGCTCACCCGGACCAGCAGCGCCACGATCGCCCAGTTGGTGACCACCGACGAGCCGCCCTGCGCCAGGAACGGCATCGCCATGCCGGTCAGCGGGATCAGGCCGGTCACCCCGCCCGCGATCACGAACACCTGGAGCGCCACGAGCGAGGCGAGGCCGACCGCCAGCAGCCGTCCGAAGGGTTCGCGCAGGGCGAGGCCGGCCCGGTAGCCGCACTCCACCAGCAGACCGTAGAGGAGGAAGATCGCGGACAGCCCCGCGAGGCCCAGTTCCTCACCCGCGGTGGCCAGGATGAAGTCCGACTTCACGGCGAAGCCGATGAGGACCGAGTGGCCGAGGCCCAGGCCCGTACCGAGGACACCGCCCTCCGCGAAGGCGAACAGCGACTGGGTGAGCTGGTTCGCGCCCTCGCCCGCCTCGATGGACGCGAAGGGGTGCAGCCACGTCTCGATCCTGCTGTGCACGTGCGGCTCCAGCCGGCCCACGGCGACCGCCCCCAGCGCGGCCAGCAGCAGACCGACGGCGATCCAGCCGGTGCGGCCGGTCGCCACGTAGAGCAGGACGACGAACAGGCCGAAGAAGAGCAGCGACGTGCCGAGGTCGTGTTCCAGGGCCAGGACGCCGACGCTCACCAGCCAGACGGCGACGATCGGGCCGAGGACCCGCCCGGTGGGCAACTGGAGCTTCCAGAAGCGGCGGCCGGTGTAGGCGAGGGCGCTGCGGTTCGCGGCCAGGTACGCGGCGAAGAACACGGCGAGCAGCACCTTCGCGAACTCGCCCGGCTGGATGGAGAACCCGGCGATCCGGATCCAGATGCGGGCGCCGTTCACCGCCGGGAACAGGATCGGCAGGGTGAGCAGCACGAGCGCGGCGACCACACAGACGTAGGTGTAGCGCTGGAGCACCCGGTGGTCGCGCAGCAGCAGGACGACCAGGATGAACAGCGCCACGCCCAGCGTCGACCAGACCAGTTGGGCCGGTGCCGCCCGGTCGCCCGGGGTCTCCAGGTCGAGCCGGTAGATGAGCACCAGACCGAGCCCGTTGAGCAGCACGCCGATGGGCAGGAGCAGCGGGTCGGCGTACGGCGCCCGCAGGCGTACGGCCAGATGCGCCAGCAGCGCGAGCACGCCGAGCCCGGCGCCGTAGCCGGCGGCACCGGGCGGGAGGGTGCCGTGCTGTGCGAGGCCGACGGCGCAGTAGCCGTACACGGACAGCAGTACGCCGAGGACGATGAGGGCGAGTTCGACGCCACGGCGCCGGGGGAGGCGGCGGAGGGCGGGTGCGGGCGCGTCCGCCGTCGCCACGGTGATTCCGGCCTTACTCATGTCCGGAATCTACCTAAATGGTGCGTGTTGTGTGCCTCGATCTGACCGAGTGTCAGCACCGGTGCACAGGGAGCGCCCCTGAAGGGGCGTGGGGCATCGCGCGAACCACCACGGGTAACCCGAGGGCGGACGGCGACCAGCGGCCCCGGGCTCTCACTCCATCGGCACTCTCAACGTCGCCACCGCCCCGCCGTCCGCCGCGTTCGCGAACTCCAGCCGTGCCCCCAGCACCTCCGCCTGCCCCAACGCGATGGTCAGCCCCAGTCCGTGTCCCTTGGCGCCCCCCTCCGTCCGGAACCGCTGCGGCCCGTGTGCCACCAGGTACTCTGGGAAACCGTCCCCGTGATCGCGCACGGTCACCACCGGCCCGTCCACCGTCAGCACGACCGGCCCCCGCCCGTGCTTGTGCGCGTTCGCCACGAGATTCCCCAGCACCCGCTCCAGCCGGCGCCGGTCCGTCTCCACGGACACATCCCGTACGACCCTGACCTCCGTGCCCTTGCCCGTGCCCCGCACCACCCGCGCGGCCAGGGGCCCCAACCGCTCGGTGTCCAGCTCCAGCCTCTCCCGGCCGGTGTCCAGCCGGGAGATCTCCAGCAGGTCCTCGGTGAGCGTGCGCAGTGCCGCGACCCGGTCCCGCACGAGTTCCGTCGGGCGGCCCGGCGGCAGCAGCTCGGCCGCCGCGTGCAAGCCGGTCAGCGGGGTCCGCAGCTCGTGCGCCACGTCCGCCGTGAACCGCTGCTCGGAGAGCAGCTTGCTCTGCAACGACGACGCCATCGAGTCCAGCGCCGCGGCCACCGCGGCCACCTCGTCCTGCGGGCGCGCCGGAACCTCCGCGCGCGGCTGCGTACGGGGGTCGTTCACGCGTGCGTCCAGGTCACCCGCGCTGATCCGCCGGGCCACCAGCGCCGTGGTGTGCAGCCGTCGCGTCACCCGGGTCACCGCGAACGCGCCGACCAGCAGCGTCGCCCCGATCGCCAGGCCCGAGGACCACAGGATCGCCCGGTCCAGGCCCTCGATGGTGCGCGCCTGCTGGGAGTAGTCGACCGCCACCGCCAGGGCCCGGTCGCCGTCGGCGGGGCCTGCCGCCCACATGGTGGGGCGCCCCGCGAAGTCGGCGACCATCGTGCCGCGGTCCCCGGAGACCGCCAGATCCCGCAGCCGCCGCGGCAGGCCCGGGGGATCCAGGCCCGCACCCCACCTGAGCGGATCCCCGGCCTCGTACCGCTCCGTCGTCATCGCCAGCCGCTGCAACGCCTGGTCACGCGCCTGGCCGACGGTCTGGTCCGTCACCTGCACGTGCACCAGGACGCCGAGCAGGGCGGCCAGCGCGCAGCACATCACGGTGATGAAGGCGGCGGCCTTCGCGGCGAGCGTCCCGGACCACCGGGGGAGGGCGGGTCTCATCCGGCACTCGCCGAGGGAGAGGCGGACGGAGAGGCGGAGGACGAGGCGGAGGACGAGGCGGAGGGGTGGCGGGAGTGTTTCCGCGAGCCGGTGCGCAGCATCTCGTCGTGGGTGAGGAGCATGGCCCGCTCCTCCCGGTCCCAGGTCCACTGCAAGCGGTACTCGTAGCCGGCGACCTCGGACGGCGAGCGGATGACGAGGGAACGACCGGCCAGCTCGACGCCGCTCAGCGCGTCCTCCCACGCCATGACCTGCATGAGCCGGTGCTTCTCGACCGTGTAGACGCGCACCGCGGTGGTCTTGCCGGGCAGCAGCGGGAAGCCCAGCGTCAGGTCGTCGCGCCCGTCGCCGGTCAGGTCCCGGTAGTACGGCCTGAGGACCGGGCACCGGCCGTGTCCGGGCCCCTTACGGCAGTCGGCCATCCGGCGGGCCGTGTCGCGGTAGGGCGCCTTGTCACCGTCGTAGTCGCCCGCGTGCGCCGCGATCTCGGCCCGGACGATCCTGACCGGGTCGACCTTCCGGATGTCGTCGTCGTGGGGGACGGTGACGCCCTTGACCGGCTCGGTGTTCACCTCGCCGATCTCGAAGGCGGGACTGGACGCCGGGGTCAGCTCCGGCCAGAGCCGCGCCGGGCCGACCGCCGTCGGGGTCGCGCCGGCACCCTCGAGCTCGCCGGCGTCCCCGCAGCCGGCGGCGGTGGCCAGCAGGAGGGCGAGGACGGCGGCGCGGCGGGCGGCTCTTCCGGGACGGCGGGCGGGCACTGGACTCCTGCGGTTCGAGGGGGATCACGCGACTCGGACCGACCGTCGGCCCCGTTCACCTTATTCGGGCGGAATTCCCGTTTGCGCGCGAGGGAGCCCGTTCTCGCACGCGAGAGAGCCCGTTCGCCGCGCTACTCGGTCAGCTCCTCCAGCAGCCGGGCCGTGGCGAGCCCCGCCCGCAGATAGTCGACGAACAGGTCGTTGTGCAGCGCCCAGGGCGAGCGGCGGTCCCGGATCAGCCGGATCGCCGCGTCGGCGGAGCGTCCCTGGCGCATCAGCGCGTGCGCGACGACCAGGCCGGAGCGGTTGTACCCGTGGTAACAGCGCACGAGGACCCTGCGGCCCTGGTCCAGAGCCTCGCAGGCGGCCTCGGCCAGCCGGATCACCCCGGCGAGCTGCGTCCCGTCGAGCGGTCCGTCGGGAATGGGCCAGACGTGGTGCGCGACGCCCGGATCGGGCCCGTGCCCCGGCAGCCGCAGCAGCGTCTGCACGAGATCGAACTCGTCCCGTACGACCGCGAACTGCAGCCGGCCCACGGTGGCCGCGTACTCGTGGCCGCCCATCCACAGCCCGGGGACGACCTCGCTCCACGGGCTCTGAGGAGCCGGCACATCGGGTTTCCTGCGGGTACGCAACGGCGCCTCCCCACCATCACCGCCCAACTCCTTCCAAAGGTAGCCGGGTTCTTGCCCCCGCAGCACCCCGCCTGTTCCCATGGACTGGGGTGATGGTGCATGGACGGACTGCGCGTCATACCGACCTGGCGGCAGGGCCAGGAGCGGCTGTACGTCTGCCTCCCGGACGGCCGGAACATCGCCTGGTACGACCGTGAGGCGGCCCGGGTCAACCTGCTCGGCCAGGACCATGAGGACGAGGTGCTCCGGGCCCTCGGGCCCTTCATCACCGGCCCGGTGACGGTGGGGCCGCCCCCGGTGCCGACCCCGGCCGAACTCGCCCGGCTGGCCCTGCACCCCGACGACGACCTGGCCCCCAACCGCCCCGGCGAGGCCCTCCTCGTCGCCCTCGACCGCGATCCCGGCCCCACCCGCAGGCTGCGCCCCGACCCGCGCCGCCGGGCCCTGGCGGCCGAGCAGACGGTCGGGGACGCCCTGGACCGCCTGGACGGTGGCGGCTGGCACGCCCTGCACTCCGTGCCGCTTCCCGGCGGCAGCCGCATCCACCACCTGCTGATCGGCCCCGGCGGCTTGTTCGCCCTGCACACGCTGTACGCGCGCAAGCAGCGCGTGACGGTCACCGACCCCACGGTCACCCTGGGCCGCCGGGAACCCGACCCCCTGCTCAGCCGCCTCCGCGCCGACGCCGACCGTGCCTCCTACGCCCTGACGGCGGAGGTCCGCCCGGTGCTCACCCTGGTGGAACCGGCCTCCGTCACGATCCCGGCCGCACCGCGCGAGGTCCGCGTCCTGACCGACGGGGACGTCCCGGGCCTGGCCGGTCACGGCGGTGTCCTGAAACCGGCGGATGTGGAGGCGCTGCACGCGATGGCACGGGACCGGAACACCTGGACGCGGGTGTGAGGACGGGCGGCCACGGGCGCTGACCGGGATCCACGCCCCCAGGGGCGCGGGGGCTACGGGAGGCGCCCGGCCCGTTCCGGATTCAGCAGCGGGGCGAGCAGGTCCCCGTAGTCCTGCACCCGGGGCGCGATGTCCGTGGCCCGCAGGTCCAGACGGCCGGGCGAGCGGCACTCCTCGACCTCCTCCCAGGTCACGGGGGCCGAGACGGCTGGTTCGGGGCGGGCCCGGAGGGTGTAGGGGGTCGCCGTGGTCTTCCGCGCGGCGTTCTGGCTCCAGTCGACGAACACCTTCCCCGGCCGCAGGCTCCGGGTCATCCGGTGCAGCGCGAGCCGGGGCATGGCCTTCTCCGCCTCGACGGCCAGCGCCTTGGCGTACTCGGACACCCGCTCGGAGGACGCCCCGCGCACGGCGGCGAGCAGATGCAGCCCCTTCGAGCCGGAGGTCTTGGCGTAGGCCTCGATGCCGTCCTCCGCCAGCCGTTCCCGCAGCCACAGCGCCACCTCACAGCACTGCACGATGCCGGCGGGCGCCCCCGGATCGAGGTCGAAGACGATCCGGTCGGCCTCGTCCGGCGTGCCGACGAGCCACTGGTGGGTGTGGAACTCGGTCACCAGGTTCGCCGCCCACATCAGGCTCGGCAGGTCCTGCAACAGCACCATCCGCGAGGGTCCCTCGACCCGGGGCACCTCGGCGGTGGTGACCCACTCGGGCGTACCCGGCGGGACGTTCTTCGTGAAGAACACCTGGCCGTCCGGCCCGTCCGGATACCGCAGGAAGGACACCGCCCGGTCCCGCAGATGGGGCAGCAGGACCTCGGCGACGGTCGCGTAGTAGTGCAGCACCTCGCCCTTGGTGAAGCCGGTGGCGGGATACAGCACCTTCTCCAGATTGCTGAGCGCGAGCCGTCGCCCCTCCACCTCTGTGATAGGCGCCATACGATAAGAATCCCACGCAAACCATGACGAACGCTCCCGACAGTGACCGGAAGGGTGCTGCACGTGAGATCCATCTGGAACGGCGCCATCTCCTTCGGTTTGGTCAGCATTCCGATCAAGCTGGTGAACGCCACCGAGAGCCACTCGATCTCGTTCCGCCAGATCCACACCGAGGACGGCGGCCGCATCCGCTACCGCAAGTTCTGCGAGCTGGAGGACCGCGAGGTCACCCAGGGGGAGATCGGCAAGGGCTACGAGGACGCGGACGGCACGATCATCCCGATCACCGAGGACGACCTGTCCAGCCTGCCGATCCCGACGGCCAAGACGATCGAGATCGTCGCCTTCGTCCCGGCCGACCGGATCGATCCGTTGCAGATGGACGCCGCGTACTACCTCCAGGCGAGCGGCGCCCCCGCCGCGAAGCCGTACACCCTGCTCCGGGAGGCGCTGAAGCGCAGCAACAAGGTGGCGATCGCGAAGTTCGCCCTGCGGGGGCGCGAACGTCTGGGCATGCTCCGGGTGGTGGGTGACGCCATCGCCATGCACGGCCTGCTGTGGCCGGACGAGGTCCGCGCCCCCGAGGGCCTGGCCCCCGACACCGACGTGACCGTCCGCGACAAGGAACTGGACCTGGCGGACGCCCTGATGGACACCCTGGGCGAGGTCGACCTGGAGGACCTGCACGACGAGTACCGCGAGGCGGTGGAGGAGGTCATCGCCGCGAAGGCAGCCGGCGAGGCCCCGCCCCAGGCCCCGGCGCCCGCGACGGGCGGCAAGGTCCTGGACCTGATGGCGGCCCTGGAGAACAGCGTCCGCGCGGCACGCGAGTCCCGGGGCGAGGAGGCCGGCGAACACGCCGAGGTCAAGTCGCTCCCGGAGCGCAAGACGGCCCGTGCGGCCCCCAAGCAGACCGGCGGCAAGAAGTCGACGTCCACCGCGAAGAAGACGGCGGCCAAGAAGACCACGGCGGCGGCGAAGAAGTCGACCGCCAAGTCGGGACAGGGTGCGAAGAAAACCGCGTCGAAGAGCACCGCCGCGAAGAGCGGAGCGAAGAGCACGGCGAAGAAGTCGACCGCGAAGAAGACGACGCCCCGCAAGCACTCGGCCTGACCTCGGGCCCGGGCCCGGCGGGCACGGACCCGAGGAGCGTCGCGGCTCGGCTCAGCTCACTGCGCCCGCTCCTCGTCGTCCTCGTCGTCCTACTCGCACCGGCGGGCATGGGCTTGCATTGGCTCGCGGGCGCGCCCATTACCGCCGCGGCCGCCGCCCGCGAACCGGCGTCCCCGCTGCACGCCCCGCAGGGCTCAGGCCACGCGCCGCTGCTCCGGCTCGGACTCGTCCTCCTCGTCCGGCAGATGGACGTCGTCGACGGCGATGTTGACCTCCACGACCTCCAGGCCGGTCATCCGCTCGATCGCGTTGACGACATTGGTGCGGACGTCCGCCGCGGTGTCGGTGATGGCGGCGCCGTACTCGACGACCACGTCCAGGTCGACGGCGGCCTGACGCTCACCGACCTCCACCTTCACCCCCTGCGTGACGCCAGTGCCGCCGCCGGGCACGCGCTGACGCACGGCCCCGAAGGTCCTGGCCATCCCGCCGCCGAGGTTGTGCACCTCGGGTACCTCCCGGGCCGCCATGCCCGCGATCTTCGCCACGACGGTGTCCGCGATCGCGGTGCTTCCGCGGGTGTCCGCGGGCCCGCCCGCGCCACCCCGGCGTCCCTGCGGGGCCCCGTCCTGCTTTCCCGTCGTGGAGGTTGTGGTGCTTCTGCGCTGAGTGGTCTCCGTCATGACCGTCACCTCGTTCCTAACCACCGTAGAACAATGGTACGCAGGGGGTGAAAGTGGTGTAAAAGCGACGAGTCGGCGAGGCCGCGGTGAGGCCGCCTCCCTGAGGTCACTCTCTTCGCGACGCTCAGGTCCTACCGTTTTCACCGCCGCCCTCTGGAGTGGCTGCTGGGCACGGCGAAGAAGCCCGCGGAGCTGGTCCGCTGACCGGCCTGCGAGGAGCAGGGGAGGCCTCTGACCGGCTTGTGAGGGGCAGGGTAGGCCTCTGACCGGCCTGACCGAGGCACGGAAGGCCTCACCGCGGTCCATGTCGAGCGTGCCCGGTCAGCGGTCGAGCGTGCCCGGTCAGCGACAGCGGCGGGAATTGAGCCGGGCGGCCTGGCGCGTCAGATGGTCACGCTCGGCGAGGTTGGTGGCCTTCCGGGCGGCCTCGGCGTAGAGCCGCGCCGCCGTGGTCAGGTCACCGTCGCGCTCGTGGAGGTACGCCGCCGCCGCGGTGTGGCGGGGCAGTGCGGTGTCTACGGCCGCGAGCGCCGCCAGCCCCGCGCGCGACCCGTCGGCCTCACCGACGGCGACCGCGCGGTTGAGCCGGACGACCGGGCTGTCCGTCAGCCGCGCGAGCTCGTCGTACCACTCGACGATCTGCACCCAGTCCGTCTCCCCGGCCGTGGGCGCGTCGGCATGCAGTGCCGCGATGGCTGCCTGGGCCTGGAACTCGCCCAGCCGGTCCCGGGCGAGAGCCGCCTGCAGAATCCCGACGCCCTCGGCGATCGACGCGGTGTCCCACCGGCCGCGGTCCTGCTCGGCCAGCGGCACCAGACCGCCGTCGGGCGCGGTCCGGGCGGCGCGCCGGGCGTGGTGGAGCAGCATGAGGGCGAGCAGCCCGGCCACCTCGGGGTGGTCGATCCGGTCCGCGAGCTGCCGGGTCAGCCGGATGGCCTCGGCGGCGAGGTCGACGTCGCCGGAGTAGCCCTCGTTGAAGACCAGGTAGAGGACGCGCAGCACGGTGGCGACGTCGCCGGGCTGCTCGAACCGCACACCGGAGACGGTGCGCTTGGCCCGGCTGATGCGCTGCGCCATGGTCGCCTCGGGCACCAGGTAGGCCTCGGCGATCTGGCGGGTGGTGAGTCCGCCGACCGCGCGCAGGGTGAGGGCGACGGCGGAGGACGGGGTGAGCGAGGGATGGGCGCACAGGAAGTAGAGCTGGAGGGTGTCGTCCACGGCGGGTGTGGGGCCGGGCGCCGGTTCCTCCTCGACCCGGTCCTCACGGCGGCGCCGTGCGCTGTCCGCGCGGGTCTGGTCGAGGAACTTCCGCCAGGCCACGGTGATCAGCCAGCCCTTCGCGTCGCGGGGCGGGTCGGCCGGCCAGACCCGGACCGCCTCCACGAGCGCGTCCTGGACGGCGTCCTCGGCCGCCGCGAAGTCTGCTCCGCGGCGGACGAGGACGGTCAGCACGCTCGGCGTGAGGCTTCTGAGCAGCGCCTCATCCACCGGCGTGGCAGTCCGTGACGGTGGGCGACGGGGCGAGGAACGGACGCAGCTCCAGCCACTCGTGGATCGGCTTCCCGCCCGCCCCGGGCGCGGCCGACAGCTCCCCGGCCAGCTCGACGGCACGCTCGTAGCTGTCGACGTCGATCACCATCCAGCCGGCGACGAGGTCCTTGGTCTCGGCGAACGGCCCGTCGGTGACCGGCGGGCGCCCGTCACCGTCGTAGCGCACCCACGTCCCCTCGGGGGCGAGCGCCTGCCCGTCGACGTACTCCCCGGTCTTCTCCAGCCGGTCCGCGAAGTCCCGCATGTACTGCATGTGCGTGGAGATCTCCTCCGGCGTCCACTGGTCCATCGGCACGTCGTTCACCGCGGCCGGTGCGCCACGGTAGTGCTTCAGCAGCAGGTACTTGGCCATGATGCCTCTCCTCAGTGCTGGTGCGACTCATTCTGGCCGCTCTCACCCCGGGGACGGAGCGGGCCGCGGGTTCTCGACATCACCACCGAAAAAAAGTTGGGCGGGTTGTGCTCGGCCCGCGCACGGGGCGTGTCTGCACGGGCCGTCTCTACTCGGGGCGTCTCTACTCGGTTCGTCTCTGCACGGGGCGTGTCTGAAGGGGCCGTCTCCGGGGGCGTCTCTGAGTCACGCCCCACGTAGCCTCTCCCTGTGCCAGCCTCCCGCCTGCATCGCGTCGCCGTCCTCGTGCTCGAAGGTGCGAAGCCGCTCGATGTCGGCATTCCCGCGCAGGTCTTCACGACCCGCGCGAGCATGCCGTACGAGGTGCGGGTGTGCGGGGCGACACCCGGTCTCGTGACCGGCGGCGACGGCCTCGCCTACTACGTCGCCCACGGCCTCGACGCTCTCGCGTGGGCCGACATCGTCTTCGTCCCCGGGTACCGGTTCCCGGACCGCGACGACCCGCCGCAGGCCGTCGTCGAGGCACTGATCGCCGCCCACGACCGGGGCGCACGGCTCGCCGCCATCTCCACGGGCGCCTTCGCGCTCGCCGCCACGGGCCTGCTCGACGGCAGGCGCGCCACGACGCACTGGCACTACACGCGTGCCCTCGTGGCCAGGCATCCGCTCGTCCAGGTCGACGAGAACGTGCTGTTCGTCGACGAGGGCAGCGTGCTCACCTCGGCCGGCGCCGCCTCCGGCATCGACCTGTGCCTGCACATCCTGCGCGGCGACCTCGGAGTCGCCGCGTCCAACCACGCGGCCCGGCGTCTGGTCGCCGCCCCTTACCGCAGCGGCGGCCAGGCCCAGTACGTGCCGCGCAGCGTCCCCGAGCCGCTCGGCGAGCGGTTCGCCGCCACCCGCGAGTGGGCGCTGCACCGGCTCGGCGAGCCCCTCACCCTCGACACACTGGCGCGGCGGGCGGGGGTCTCGCCGCGCACGTTCTCCCGCCGCTTCGTCGAGGAGACCGGCTACACGCCGATGCAGTGGGTGATGCGCGCCCGCATCGACCTGGCCCGCGAACTGCTGGAACGCTCGCAGCGCAGCGTCGAACAGATCGCCACCGACGTCGGGCTCGGCACCGGCGCGAACCTGCGCCTGCACTTCCAGCGCATCCTCGGCACCACCCCGAGCGAGTACCGGCGCACCTTCACCCGGGGCGAGTGACCCGCGCGGCAGGGCATGGGCGGCGTTGAGGCATGCCGGCAGGCGGCAGGCGGCAGGCGGCAAATCGGCATGGCGGAATCCTTCTGAACCGTCACGGCGGCGGGATCCTCTGGAGCCATGGCGGTGGCGGTGGCGGTGGCGGCGGCGGTGGCGAGATCCTTTTGAACCGTGGCGGTCCCGCCACTGTCAGCCGCGCGAGCCGCGGGCGAGCCTGGTGAGGAAGGGAAGGGACACCACTCATGACTCGCATCGCCATCAACGGATTCGGCCGCATCGGGCGCAATGTGCTGCGCGCCCTGCTGGAGCGCGACAGCGCCCTCGAGATCGTCGCCGTCAACGACCTCACCGAGCCCGCCACTCTCGCCCGGCTGCTCGCCTACGACAGCACGGCCGGCCGGCTCGGGCGCCCGGTGACCGTCGACGGGGACGCCCTCGTCGTCGACGGCCGCCGGATCACGGTGCTGGCCGAGCGCGAGCCGGCGCAGCTTCCCTGGGCCGAACTCGGCGTCGACATCGTCCTGGAAGCCACCGGCCGCTTCACCTCGGCCAAGGCCGCCCGGGCCCACCTCGACGCGGGCGCACGCAAGGTGCTCGTCAGCGCGCCCTCGGACGGCGCCGACGTCACGCTCGCGTTCGGGGTCAACACCGACTCCTACGACCCGGACCTGCACACGATCGTCTCCAACGCCTCCTGCACGACCAACGCGCTCGCACCGCTGGCCAAGGTGCTCGACGACCTCGCCGGCATCGAACACGGCTTCATGACGACGGTGCACGCCTACACGCAGGAGCAGAACCTGCAGGACGGCCCCCACCGCGACGCTCGTCGCGCCCGTGCCGCCGGCGTCAACATCGTGCCGACCACGACCGGCGCCGCCAAGGCGATCGGCCTGGTGCTGCCGAACCTCGACGGCAAGCTGTCGGGCGACTCGATCCGCGTCCCGGTGCCGGTGGGCTCGATCGTCGAACTCAACACCACCGTCGCCCGCGACGTGACGCGCGACGACGTACTGGCGGCCTACCGCGCCGCTGCCCAGGGGCCGCTTGCCGGGGTCCTCGAATACTCGGACGACCCGCTCGTCTCCTCCGACATCGTGGGCAATCCCGCCTCGTCGATCTTCGACTCGGCCCTCACCCGCGTTGACGGCAGCCACGTCAAGGTGGTCGCGTGGTACGACAACGAGTGGGGCTTCTCGAACCGCGTGATCGACACGCTCGAACTCCTCGCCACCCGCTGACCGGACGGGACGTCCTGGAGCGGTGAACCGCTTCAGGACCCGTTGAAATAGAAGACGGACGCCACGACGACCAACTCCTCGGGCCAGTCGATGTCGATCCGGATGTGCACGGTGTTGTCGTCCTTGGGGACCACGTTGTAGACCTTGAGCGGTGCCGCACCCATGAACGGTTTGCGGTCACCGTTCGGGTCGATCTCCGCCAAGGAGACGTAGACCCGGGAGGCGGAGGTGACGAAGCGCATGGGCAGGATCTGGTCGAAGACTCCCTGACCTGCCATGGCGAATCTGTCGGCCCCTTGAGTGGGCCCCGCGGACGGGTCTCCCAGGAGTACGACTCCGTCGGGCCAGTTTCCTTTGCCGGTTCCAGGCATGCTGATGCTCACAGATTACGCATGCCCAATAACCCTCTGTGATTACTCGACATCCGAGCCAAAGCCACCCGCAAGAGGTACTCGTCGCAGCTGAGGCCGACGGTGGGACACCATCTGTGGGACACGACGAGTCGAGTCGGCAGTCGGCAGTCGTGTCAATGGACTCCATAGGCCCGGGCGAGGACGCCCACAGTGACGGCCATGGCCTGGCGCAGTTCGGCCGGTGCGAGGACCTCGACGTCGACACCGAGCCGCAGCAACTCGCCACAGGCATGCTCGGTGCTCTCGGTCGGGATGACCGCCTCGATCCATCCGTCGTCGCCGACGGGGGACGCGGTGGAGTCGACCGCCCGCACCACCTCCGGGAGGACGTTGTCGGGCAGGCGCCGACGTCCCTGCGGGGACAGGCGGATGGTGGCGCGGCCGGTGTAGCGGCGCTCCTGGAAATCGTCGAGGTAAGAGGTCCAGTACGCGCCCAGGTCGAAGCCCTGCGGCCGATCGAACTGCTCGTCGCTCAGCGCCGCTTCGAGGACTTGGGCGACCCGGTAGGTCGCGGTCCGGCTCTCCGTGGCGGCCACGAGGTACCAGACGCCGGACTTGAGCACCAGGCCGTAGGGGCGAAGGCGACGCCGCACCTCTTGCGGCGCCCGCCAGCGGCGGTAACGCACGTCCACCGCACGCCGGGTGAGCACCGCGTCGACGAACAGGGGCAGATGCGGCGTCTGTTCGGGTTCCCGATACCAGCCGGGAGCGTCCAGGTGGAACACCGCCGCGGTCCGCGCCGCCTCCTCGCGCAGTCCCACCGGCAGCGCGGCCAGCAGCTTCAGCCGCGCCGCCGTCACCTCCGCCGCGAGCCCCAGATCGGCGGCGGGGCCGGGCAGTCCGGCGAAGAACAACGCCCGTGCCTCCCCCTCGCTCATCCCGGTGAGGCGGGTGCGATAGCCGTCGAGCAGCTGATAGCCGCCCCCGCGACCCGGCTCCGCGTAGACCGGGACCCCGGCAGCCTGCAGACGCACCAGGTCACGGTAGGCGGTCCGCACGGACACCCCCAGCTCGCCGGCGATCCCTCGCGCGGACATGCGGCCCCGGGATTGCAGCAACAGCAGCACCGACAGCAGTCGACCGGCAGACATGGCCGCATTCTCCCCGGAAACCCTGACAGCACCTGGCACACGGCGCCTTTAGCTTCGGTCCGGCAGCCCCACACCCAGACAAGAGCACCGAACGGGAGCTTCACTGTGCCCCTCACCGACCTGGTCGGCCGCCCCGCCGTGATCGAACTTCGCCAGTACACCCTGCGCCCCGGCCGACGCGACGAGCTCATCGAGCTGTTCGACCGGGAACTCGTCGAGACGCAGGAAGAGACCGGAATGGTCGTGCTCGGCCAGTTCCGGGACCTCGACGACCCGAACCGCTTCGTCTGGCTGCGCGGCTTCCGGGACATGGAGACACGGCGCCACGCGCTCACGGCCTTCTACGGCGGCCCGGTCTGGTCCCGCCACGGCCCCCAGGCGAATGCCACCATGCTCGACTCGGACGACGTCCTCCTCCTGCGCCCCCTGTCGACCGAGACCAGCCTCACGGTCCATCCGTCCGAGCGACCCCGGCCCGGTGCTCCGGCACCGGCCCGACTCGTAACAGCCACGATCTGGTCGTTCCCGCCCCGACGACACGACGGCATACATCTGATCCGGGACGGCCTCCTCCCCGTGCTCCACAAGACGGGCCCCGCCCCACTCGCCGCGCTGACCACCGAGACAGCCCCCAACACCTTCCCCAAGCTGCCGGTCCGCACCGGAGAGAACGTCGCCGTCATCCTCACCTCGCACCCCGACGAGGCCGCCCACCGCCGACACGTCGCCGAGGTCCACTCCCGCCCCCTCACACGGGACGAGATCCTACCGACCATCAACCAAGAACAGACAACAGCCCCCCGAACACTGCGCCTGACACCCACAGGCCGCTCGCTCATCTCCTGAGTCTGACGTGAAATCAAGTACCAGGGTTCGATCAGGGTTCGATCAGGGGCGTTCCCTGATGAGCTGGGCTGCCGGTGCGGAAGAGACTCGTGGCCGGGCCGGTCGATCACCGGTCCGGCCACCACGATTTCGGAGAGCCCCATCATGAACAGCTCTGCCCGTCGATCCTGTTGGACCACCCTGGCTGCCTGTGGAACCTTGCTGATGACCCTGGCCACGGGGGTGGCCGCTCCCGCTTCCGCCGCCACCTCAGGCTCCACACGCGCTGCCGCCCCCGCGCCGCTGCCTGGGCTGGATCCGGTCGCGCTCAAGGCGGCCATCGGCGGCCTGCCGAATGCGGACGTCACCGGCGCGCTGTTACGGGTCACTGGTCGTGCGGGCCACTGGTCGGGCACGTCAGGTGTGGGCAACCTGGAGACTGGTCAGGGCGTGCCGCCCAATGCGCACATCCGGATCGGCAGCATCTCCAAGGTCTTCACCGCCACGATCGTTCTCCAGCTCGCCGCCGAGCACCGGATCGATCTGGACGAGCCCGTCCAGCGGTACTTGCCGGGCGTCCTGCCTGCCGACCTGCCGCCCGTCACGATCGGTCAGCTGCTCAACCACACCAGCGGCCTTCCGCGCGGCGCCGACAGCCCCGACTTCGGCGACGGCAGTCCCGAATGGTTCGCCGCCAACCGCATGAAGAGCTTCACACCGCAGCAGGTGATCGACTTGATGGCGGGCCAGCCCATGCAGTTCGCGCCGGGCACCGCGCAGCAGTACAACGGGATGAACTACTACGTTGCCGGCCTGCTGGTAGAGAAGATCACCGGGCACAGCTTTGCCGACGAGGTACGGTCCCGGATCACCCGGCCTCTGGCCCTGCACGACACCTATGTCCCAGGCGCCCACGACTCGCGGTTGCCGAGCCCGCACTCCGACGGCTACCTGATGGTCAAGTCCCCGGACGACACCACGCATCCGGTGGACGTTACTGAGCAGAGTCCCTGGCCCTGGGCCGAGGGCGGCATGATCTCCACCCCCGCTGACCTCGACCGTTTCGTGACCGCGCTCTTCCTTGGCCGCTTCCTTCCGTCGGCGCAGCAGGCCGAGCTCTTCACGGTCCCCGACGTCCCCAGCTTCCACAGCAGCCAGTGCCGTACCGAGGCCGACGCCGGCCGGGCCTGTATGGCCATGGGGCTGATGCGGGTCAAGGCATCCAACGGTGTCGTGGTCTGGGGCAAGACCGGCTCCCGTCCTGGCTACACCAGCGGTGTGTTCTCCACCCGCGACCTCTCCCGCAAGATCGTCTACTCTCTCAACCCCACCAACTGCAACGGCAACGAGAGCCGCTACGTCCAGCAGATCGCCGCCGCCTCCTTCGGCCCCGTGGTCCCGGCCAAGAGCTGACCCTCGACGATGCGGCTGTCTTCGGCCCAAGTCCCAAGGAACCTGACCTGGGTTCCACGGAAGAGAGAGCGCCGAGCATCAGCCCCCGAGCCTGCATAGGCCGAGGGCTTCGCCGCATCTCGGCCGTGTGTGGTCGGCCGCTGGTTGCCGGCTGCACCTGCCGCGTCGTGTTTCGTCTCGCTGCCGGACGGTTGCCCCAGGAGTTCCGTCCGGTTCGCGCTCTACGCCCGGGCCGACGGGCTGGCGACCCTCACGGTATGGGGGTTTTGGAGGAGAAGCCGCGGCGGCTGGGCGGTGGGCATTCCCGCTGCCCGCACTGCGGGCTGCTGCAGGATCGGGTGGCAACACTTGACCAGGACTGGGTGCTGCTGGAGCCGGACATGAATCCGCTGGCCCATACGGTGCCGGCAGAGCATCGGTGGATCGAGCTGACCGACGGGCGGGTGACGGTCTACGGGGTGTGTCCGCCGGATCAGTTCCAACGGTGCCGTATCGAGCATCGCCTGGCCTGCCCAGCAAAGCCTCTCCCGGATCTGTGGCCATGGTTGACGAGCCTGCGAGGGGAGAACGCGCGGCGGGTGAAGCGACAGGACGACCCGGAGCCTCCTCCGCCTCCCGAGGAGTGGCCGGACGCCGGCTGATTGGACGCTGCGGAATCATGGGCTGAACAGGGAAGATGCTCCAAGACTCCTGACGACGAATAGTCCACGGACCCTGACCCGCGCCCGCTCCGACCGGCACACGCCTGCACATACGCGAAGACCCCACCCCAGCGAAAGCGCTGATGGCGGGGTCTTTGGGCACCTCATACAGGGTGCCCCCGGCAGGATTCGAACCTGCGCACACGGCTCCGGAGGGCTTTTGATTCACAGGAAATGCAGCAGGTCGGAGGCTCGCGAACGACTGCTCGGGCGAAGCCCGTCCACGGATGGTCCACGGCTTCTTAGTGCCTAGCGGCGTGGGCGCTGCGCTCTACGGCTCTGCCACCATAAGCAGAGCGGCGGATCACCAGCAATCCATTGATCTTCCGGCGTACTGGCACGTCGGCTCCTCGTAGCGGCTCCGCCCATCGTCGCCGTTGGCGCGTGACCAGGCGATCAGAACAAGCAAGGCGGCGAAGCCGATCACGACGCCCTTGGCCCACTTCATGGACTCCTCATCGCGGACACGCTGGATGAGTTCTTCCCGCTCCCGCTCGCGTCGTTCCGAAGGCGTGAAGCCGTTGTGGTCCGCGATCTCATCGTCGGCGGGCTCCTCATCTCGCGACAAGGAGTCCAAACCGATGGCGTCCAGTTCGGTGCGGCGTGCTTGTCGAGCCTCCCGTCGCGCCCGGTCGACGTCCGACTCTGAGAACGGGAATCGGCGGGACCAGTCACTTCTGTGACAGCTTGCACAGTTCGAGACGCCCTCGTTCCCGACACGCATCAGTCGGCCTACGGCGTGGCCGCAGTGTGGGCAGGGGTGCTCAACTTCGGCCATGCGTACCCCTCCATCGGCCGGTACAGATTAGAGCGTGGCACAGATCCTTGAGGCTCGGATGGGCTAGCTGGTCATCCGGCACCGCATGCAGCGCCCTGGGTTTGGTCTGAGAAGAAGCTCGCTCCGGGGCGCGGTGTCGGCGGGTACTCAGAAACGATCGACGCGTACAGCCAGACACTCCGGACACAGCCCCAAGTCGCTCTCCTCGTCTGGGTCAAAGTGCTGCTCGCAGCTCTCGCACACGTGCAGCACGTCGAAGACGTCGCCGCAGGCGAAGCACACGGATCGGTAATGGGTAGGGGCCGAGGCGATGGTGGCGAAGTCGACCAGGACCGCACTCTCACCGCAGTCCGGGCAGTCAGCAAGGTTGCAGTAATCGTTCCCCGTCAGGCCGATGTCCACGGCCGCGACCTCGGCAGAGGGCCAACTGTGGTGACAGAACCGGCAGGACAGTGGGCCGCCGCCGGAGCCGATCACGACGGCCCACTGCATGCACAGCGGGCACTGCACCGTGAGGTCGAGCAGCTTCTTTAGCTCGGGGCGAAGCTGGTCGTGGCGCCGCTTCAGAAAGGACTGGATGGTGCTGAGCCGTGCGCGAACGTAGGCCAGTCCGTCCTGAACCTCGTCGCGTTCCGCCTCTTCTGGCTCGGCGGTCAGAGCGGGCGCCAGCTCGGCATGGACGAAGCCCATTAGGAAGTCGAGGACGTCGGCGGCGCGCGCTTCCACAGCGCGGGCTGGCCATGTCAGACCGTAGTGTTGAAGAGCGTTGCGGGTCTCGGCCAACTTCTTTAGGGCTGCTGCGCTCTTGTCGTCCACGTCGACGCCGGCGATGTTGCGCAGCCGGTCGATGGCCGCCTCAGTGGTACAGCTATTGAAGTTGCCGGCCTCGAACTTTTTGCGGGTGGCGGCGCTGGGCTCCGCGAAGACCAAGCTCCAGTGCTCTTGCAGCAGACGGGACTTGAGCAGCACCTCGGCGGCGGCCTGGAGATGCAGCACGGCGTACTTCAGGGCCCGCGGAGTGGGCGGATCTTCGTCGGTGAGGTGGTCGACCACGCTACGCAGATAGTCGACGCCGTTCTCCACCGGGGGGAAGTCGACGTGTGCCGGCTCCGCGCGGCGAGGCGGGGTCGCTGGGGTAGTTCCCTGTGTGGGCGGAGGTGCGGGCACCAGGGCGCCCGCGGGCTCCGTGGCGGCCTTGGACGCGCCCGCCTCGATGGAGGAAGGGACGGTGAAGTCCGCTTCGTTAGATTCGCTAGCGTTCATGTGCTGAATCCTTTCCGCACCAGAGCATGCGAGCCCCGGCTTGACAGCTCTTTGTGTCGGCTGTCGCCGACAGCTACCTGCCACGCGGCTAGCTACCACGTCGCTGTGGTGGCCAGGTAGTGCTCTTCTATGACGTGACGATTCAGCGGTGCATCTACCGATACATGCAACGGTACGCCGTCCAACGCACTGTACTCAGTGTGCCCCAAAAGGCTCGGCGCGACAGAGATGCGAAGGGTTGACCTTATAGCTAACAGCCCAGCGTCAAAGAGGCGGTGAACATCGGCGCGCAGTAACAACCCCTCTTCGACGTTGTGTTGCTCAGTAACAGCGAACGGGCGAAGGTGTGCTGCTTCGAGCACTTCGGCCGGTGCTGGACCGGTCATGGCACAAACCATTCCGTACTCACGCACAAGGGCCTGACGGAACGCATCCTGTCCTCGCCGCGCTGCCGTGGTCGTGCGGCGCCGCCCTCCCGCTAGTACTGAAGGGCGATGGTGCGTTGAGATCATCGCGACATCTTGGTGCGGCAGGCGAACGCCGAGAGCTGCAACTTTGACGAGTGTGCGGGCTCGGTCCATCGCCTTGATCGATTGCTGGTCGGACTGGCTCAGAGTCACTTCGGTAAGGTCTGCTTTGTTTAAGCACCCTTCGAGCGGCTGCCAGGTGCCTCCGTAGTGCGCCCGGTAGGTGGTGATCGGGATCACCTCTTCCCTCGGTTCTGGGAAGGCCCGCTGGCAAGGGCTGCACCAATACCGCACTTTTTGAGTAGTGCGTTCCTTGAAGTTGGTGCTCCCGCAATGCGGGCACCGATTGCGGACCTTCTGCTGGCCCGTTAGCACGTCCAATCTTTCTATATAGCCGATACCCAAGGCCTCGTGGCGGTTCCGCACCACGACCAAGTCGCCGGCCTTCACTCTGCGGTGGTTACCTACGGTTGAGTCGTAGCTGTAGGACTCCTCCGCGACGTCCTCATAGCCTCTGTTGCCCTGGAACTGACGCTCCGTCTCGTCTGTGATCAGGAACGACCAAGCTCTGCCCTTGATGTCATGTGTCGTGATCTTCGAGCTGCCCACAACTGGAGGTTACGAGGGGATGCTGCCCGTAAGCTGGCGTTTGCAGCGACTCGCGTCTCGGAGGGACCGCTTGTGGTGCCAGACGCCAAGCGTCGCTACCACACAGCGCAGGGGAAGCACCTGTGGTACGACGTGGAGCGCTCAACCGGGAGGACGTAAGATCGTCCCTCAGGTTCCATGGTGCGGACCTGCGAGCGTGCGAACGGGCATCCGTGTGGGGTGGCGTAGATCTTGTTGATGGATCGGCGAGGCCCCGGTGTGCACAGTAGTGTCTCGTCCTGTGAGAGCCATTGCCGCGAGTGGTTGTGTGTGCTCTCCTGGTGCTCGTCGATCTCTCATGTACGGAGGGCTGTGCGGTGACAAAGGGGAAGTACGGCGTTCCCCTCGAGCGGTCTGACTGTCTCCCGCTACCTCGGCATCCCGACAGTTGCACTGAGGAAGACTTCACTGAGTGGCTTGAGCGTCACAAAGGTGAGCGTCTCGCGGTAGATCTCTTCTCCGGCGCGGGTGGACTAAGTCTCGGTATCGAGCGCGCTGGATGGACTGTAGCGGCTGGCGTCGACTACAACGAGCGTGCCTTGGAAACTCACGCCGCAAATTTCTCGGGGCTCAGCCTACACATGGATCTCGGGAATCCCGAAAATCGAGACAGGCTCGTATACCTCCTTCTGAACGCCAAAGTGGACTTGGTGGCGGGTGGTCCTCCCTGCCAGCCGTTCAGCCGCGCCGGGCGTAGTAAGATTCGCGACTTGGTCCGAAATCACGGACGGGATCCGCAAGACCATCGCAAGCAGCTGTGGCGAGCATACCTGGATGTTGTCACCCGAGTTCGACCTCGCGCCGTACTCATGGAAAATGTACCCGATATGGGTTTGGGTGACGACTTTGCCGTAGTTCGCATTATTGAGGAAAAGCTCGAAGATCTGGGATATGCAACTCAACTGCGTCTCGTAGATGCGTGGCAGTACGGGGTTCCGCAGCACCGCAAGAGGCTAATACTGCTTGCCCGAAACGATATCGAGCGGTTCGATTGGCCGCCGATGCGAGAGCAGTTTGTGTCACTTCGTGATGCGATCTCCGACCTCCCGAAGCTGGACTTCAAGCCACGACAGCGTGTAGGTGATCGTGAGATGCCCTACGAGGAGCCGGAGCGACTTTCATCTTTCGCCCGGATTATGCGGCAGAGCGCTGAGACCACTGTAATCCACGACCACATGACGCGCCGAGTTCGGGAAGATGACTGGGAGATCTTCTCGCGGCACATGGATTCGAAAACCTTGTACTCGGATCTTCCAGAGGAGCTACGTCGTTATCGCGCAGACAGCTTCACGGATAAATATAAGAAGCTGGACTGGGATGAGCTTAGTCGGTCGATTACTGCGCATATCGCGAAAGACGGCTACTGGTATATTCATCCCGCAGAGCCTCGCACCCTTACGGTGAGAGAGTCTGCTCGCATCCAAACTTTCCCGGACCGGTTCCGATTTGCTGGAACGCGCAGCGACGCATTTAAGCAGATCGGTAATGCAGTACCACCCCTCTTGGGGGAAGCGGCTGCGGCGGCGGTAACTCCAATCGGGGAAGCATCGGCAAACAGTGGGTTGACTCCCCATTGGCGGCGCGTCCGAGAAGAACTCAATCTGTGGGCAGAGCAGGCGCGCGAGCAGGACGGCTGGTATCAGTATCCCGGACCTGAAATGCTTCCCCCTCAAGCTGCCGTGATGGCTCTCCTGTCCGGCAGCCGTGTGAAGCAGTCTGAGCTGCGCGACATCATGCAGACAATTCGAGGCATGAAGTCGGTGACTGCCAAGGTGTTTGAGCGCATGTTGATGCAGGCGCCAACGAAGAGCGTAAGAGACAGAATCTCACGATTGAAGCCACTTGTTGACGATCGCTCAGCATGGCGCGAAGTGAAGGAACACGAGGTTCCCTCAAAGCTGGGATTCAAGCCGGCTGAGGAGGCGTTGTACACCTTGCTCCTTGGAGACCAAGACCTTCTCCTAGTCACCCAGGGGGCATTGCGTGTTGGAGCACGAGTCAACGACAGCGAGGCTGACCGCACCAACAAACTGACCGATGGTCGTGTCAACTTGATCCGTCTCGTAGGCGCCGGCACCAACGCTTCTCTCCGCATGGCCGCGCTCCGTGTGATCGGCAACGACTATTGCAAGCCCAATCAACCTGCGTGCGGGTGGTGCCCTCTGGAAAAATACTGTCAGGGAAAGCCCCCGGGCGACGACCTCTACAGCGTAGCTAGCGCAGAGTGCTGACGCTTTCAAGGAGGCGTCAGCACACCCGGCACTAGGCAGTGACTGTATGGCCCTACAGCGCTTGCCAGTCGATGGGGTTAGAGGTGATAAGCCAGTGGCTGCAAGCTGCGAGATCGAGGTCGTACGAGACACGCACTACCCCGTCTGGCAGGCCAGCTGGGAAGCTTTGCCGGGTTAGCCGTGGAAAGGCGTCACTGACTCGATAGAGGCTCTCCTCGACAATCCGATAGGGAATTTCGTGAGCCTTGCGATGGACCGGGCTATATCCTCGTAGCCCAACCTTCTGGAGAAAGCGTTCGCGGGCAGCTGGGTGGCCTTCCAGGTCTGCTGACACCCGATCGACCAGCTTAGGAAGGGTGTTATTAGCGAGCTGGTCTCGCACGACTCGGAGGCTGAAGAGGTACAGCTCCCCAGTCTCCGGGGGTGCGAGTTGGTCCAAGCTTCGGATCGTGTGGACACTGCCGGCGTCGCCACTACGTGCGGTGGACTTGACCTCGACTGATGCATGCGACCATTGAAAGTCGTGGCGGGATCCTTCGGAGGCTGTCCAGGCGTCTATGTGCGTTGGCGTCACGCCAGTCCAGCGAACGAGGAACCAAAGCTCGGCGAAAAGAGCCAAGGCGTCATTGCCGGTGAGACGGCTAGCGTCAACCTCCCAAAACCACTTCCACCGTTCCAATACGTCACCCACGGTTGCGGCTCTGTCCGCGGCCTGCAGAGGCCCTGCAGCGTGAATGATGTCAGCAGCCACGGCGGCGAAGGTTGTAACCGTGCCTGCGTCCAAGCAAGCAACGTCCAAGTAGTCGCTGACCGGTTGGCCGGCCACTTGGTGTTCGCCTACACGAACTTGCAGCCCCTTAGTAATGGTGCTGGGAGTCTGCGTACCCGGTGGCACGTTCAGGAGCAGATGGCAGTGGCCCTCCGCATCGACCGCGGCCCACACGCCATCAGCTGGCAGCTTCTCTGCAGAGAGTAGGCCTGGGGCGGGGGCGGCTGGTATTTGGCTCCACAGGTCTTCGAGTTCCGCAGCGTTCACTGGTGCCCTGCCTTACGCCCTACCACGTAGGAAACACTGCGGGGACTGTTCGAATAGGGAAAAGAAACGGCATACGTCAAGACACAGTCGGGCCGCTCGGCTCCCTCCTCGAATAGTCTGCGCCGGTTCTTGGCGTATGCTCCTGGTCCACTCCCCGGATCAATGGGGTAAAGGACGAGGAGTCCTTCTCGTGGCGACCGTTGGGATCTGAAGGCATCACCAAGCATCGTGAACTCTCCCGTCTTGTGCAGCCTATGTGCCTCTTCGATTTCATCCGGGGAGAGTCCGAGCAGTTCGTCTTCCGGTTCGGTAACCACACCCAGCGAGGTGGGGTCCTTGATGAGCCTGCTACGTCGGATCATTGCAACCTCGGGATGATCTGATATTCCCAGGTCGACCGTGGCGTGATCCTTTTTCCGGTTGCTGGCAGAGGAGACCAGCACTCGCCAATACGTGAGTTCGTTATGCTGCGTCTGTGCCTGGATATAACTCACAACGGCTGGTACGTCGAAGGCGCTCTGCTCGCTGAATTGAAACCCTTCGATGAACTGGACAATCGCTTCAGCATTGACGCCCTTCCAGCTCAGGCGGCCGGAATCCGCCTCGTGCGGTCTTCCCAGCGACCTCAGCAGGGTTCGAGCGATGCGCAAGTTTTCACCGCACACATCAAGGATTGCTGGATCATCAAAGGGGAAGCGAAGGGTTTGCAGCTTCCTGCCGTCGAATGAGTCTTGTTGTAGCGACGTCTCCTTCATTTTATTCTTCGCCGTCGGCAGCATTTTTTCATGGCTGCGGATGCGTGGCGCGCTTTGCCATGGTGTAAGTCTCCGACGCGCGTAGTGCTCAATCTGTCGGCGAAGCTCCTCTTCGATAGTCGCTAGATCATGGAACCAGGTGATTAGAGTTTGGGTGCTGTACAGGCGCGTCAGATCGACGTAGTCGCCTCGGTAGCCGAACCAGCGGCCCATCTGCAATAGCGTGTCATAGTAGGGAGTGCTTCTCACGAAATAGGAGACGAGAAGTCCTTCAACGGTGACACCTCTGGAAAGCTTGTTGCCGCCCACCAGGACTGCTTTCAAGTCCGGCTCTGCCTCGAAATCCAGTTCATCCTCGTGATTTGAGTTTAGGATCCGCACCTCTATTCCCGGACCGAACAGCGTATCCAGGTGTTGCTCTAGCTTCTCGAAGGGAGTGTCCTTATCGAGGTCTACGGAAGATGTGAGAGGTCGGAATTCGGTGTCCCAGCGATCCCGCAGAATCGGCAGATACTCTCCTCGGTCATAACGCCACTGCTGACGCATGTGGCCAAGTTCCGCCGAGATTTCGGAAGCCAACTTATCCTGTGATTCCTTGCGCATGTCAACGTGCACGAGCATGGTGCAAGGTTGATCACCGCTATTTCGTTCCATCCGGCCCGCAGCTGCCAGCAGAAAGTCGGTAAGGGCGATTTTCAGGGAGTTGGGCAGTTTTGGTGTGTAGGGCTTTCCTTTGCCTTTCGGGGGGACGATCTGTTTTACATCCAGGTTTGGGACGATTCGGATGACATCGAGCCCCTCCACCTGCCCCACTTCGCCGGGGAGTTGTTCGCGTCCAAATAGACGGTCAGGCCCAACGTACTTCTGCCCGGGGGGATGAGGCAGAGTGATGATGAAGTCCCGCGGAAAAAGGTCGTCGCCACCTACTCGGTCCTCAGCGTTGGGGTTGATGAGAATATTGGCGAAGGGTGTCGCCGTGTAAGCGACATAGGACACGCGCGCGAAGCAGCGGAGAAGCCTGCGTATGCGAAGGTTGATAGCGCTGGGGTTCAGCTCGTCGTCTGACGGCACATCACCGTCGTAGTCTGACGACCTCAGGTCCAATACCTCAGACACAGGCTCGTCGTCAGCACGGTTGCCGCCTGTGTTCACCGATGCCTGATCGGCTTCGTCGTCGATGACTAGGACCGGTACGTGCTCAGGAACCTTGTTCTCCAGCCACTCTAGGAGGCGGTCGAGGCGAGTCTTGTTCTTCTTGACCACCAGAATGACTTGGTTCTGTCCCTGTAGGGGGCCAACGTTGACCCCCGGGTCGAAGTCGCCGTCGAGGTGGTCATGCGTCAACCAGGTCCAGTACTTATCTGGATCTCCTTGCCCCACACCATTGGGGAATGGGACATTTTCGTGTCCCAAGTCGCGCTGGAGACGTCGCTGTGTCTGCAAGCGCAGAGTGTTGTGCAGTCCTGAGAGGACAATGATGATTTTGTAGCCTGCGTCCGAAGCCTTGGCTATCAGCGCGGAGAAGTTGCTTGTTTTCCCGCTCTGTACATGACCAACGACCAAGCCTCGCACGCTAAACGGCTCGGGATGCCGCGGGTCCTCCAGGTGCGACAGTACTCGGTCACTCGCTCGGTCTAGGCTATCGATCTCGTAGGTTTGGCGGTGCAGTACGTGGCTGAGGAAGCGGTGCTGACGTGTCCAGTAATAGCCGTCAGCCGTGTCCCAGTTCTGGAACCAAGGGCGTGGCCCCCCTGTAGCGCTTACCTCTGTTGGACGCACTGTCCGAATTATGGTGGTGGTCCGCTGCTGCTTTTCCCAGTGTTGGCGGACGGCGTCGTGGTCTTCCAGCGGTACGAGACCGGGGTAGCGCGTGAGGCTTTCTTCCAGGGTCAGCCCATCCCTGTCCATGATGGCCTTGAGGACGAAAAGGTGTTGCTCGATGCGGTTACCAACCGAGGTCACGTGCTACCTCCGGAGAGATGAAGCGAAGATTCGACACGATTCGGATAAGCGCCTCAGTTTCTCCGGCTTGAGCCGCTGCGGCTTCTAGCGCCTGTCGCGCACTAAGTGGCGCGGTCCCCGGCACTCGTGCGGTTACCGCAGATGCGTGGGGGCTGATCAGTGGTGGTGACGGAGTTGTGGACCTAGTGGGAGAGGGCTCCTTGCGGCCAGAGCCAGGTACATCCGCCACCGTAGAGGGGGCCGGCACTTGCGGCGTCGGTACGGCACGGGAGGCTCGGGGACGCCTCGGTGGTGGGCTTTGGGAAGGTTGCTTTTGGCGGTAGGCGGCGTCAGCTGCCCTGCTCCAGGTCGAGACTCTAGGATTGAGGGCGTGACGCAAGTCTTCCGGCAGCGTTACAGAGGCTTTGGCCACGTTGACACCGAAGGCGTTATCCAGCTCGGGAAAGAATTCGAGCGAGACACGAGCCAGCTTCACGTGCTCGTCCAGGGCTCGTACTCGGCACCAGCCACCAGACTGGATCAGACGATTGGCTCGGTAGATGTAAAAACCCTGTTGCCGGTTCCAGTTTTTGGGTCCAGAAGCCCGCTTCCATGCGGTAGGCGAGGAGAACTGGTTTTGGTGAGGAAGCACGAAGGGACTTAGGTGCACGATGCCGTTGCCGTATCGAGAATGCACCTCCAAGTTCTCTTCTTCGAGTGCCGTGGTGCTCGGCTCGCTGCGGCAGAACGGGTCCCATGCTTCTACGGGAGTACCGTTCACCGTGATCCGAAGCGGCTGGCGGTCCGCAACTTCGCCGGCAAGGAAGCGGTGGAAGACCATGCCTAGGTGCTCGTCGATGTCCTCAGCGCAGGCGATCAGTTGTTTTTTCGCCCACCCTCCGAAGGGATCCTGATACTGAAGAACGTGGTCCAAGTCTTCCCACAGAACAACCGTGCCGGAAGCTTCCCCCAAGGCAGAGCGGGTTGGTTCGGGCAGCTCGTCAGGAGTGAGTTCAAAAATCTCCCAGTTATCTACCTGGTCGATGTGGGCGAGGTCGAGCTGACGAGCCTCCAGAGGTGCACCGGGAGTGTCAGCACGAGACACCACGGTCAGCTTGCGACACTGCGACGTGGAGGCTGACTTGAGTCCAAAACCGAAGCGACCCAACTCTGTTCTCGCATATTCCCGCTCACTTCCGTACCGGAAAGCTTCGGTCAACTGGTCAGCGCTCATGCCGTGCCCGTTGTCCGCGATCCGAATCCAGGAGTGCGTACCAGCGAAGTGCACAGTAACGTCGACGGTCGTCGCGTCGGCGGAGACACTGTTGTCCACGATGTCTGCCACTGCATGGCGCAGGTCGTATCCCAGGTTGCGCAGCGAAGTCAGCGTACGCCGAGCCCTCGGCACCACTTGGATGGTCTTGCGTACTGCCACGAACAGCCCCCCACTCGAAACTTGTCCAATCTTGCCACCAATGGCTGGGCAGGACGAGTGCTACACCGACTCTCAGAGAGAGGGCTTGGTTCGGGCAACCATCCTGCTCAGTCCCCTCGTTGACTCGCTTCGGACAACTCCGAGGCAGGTGCAGCTACTGGCTGCTGCCGTCGTGGGCCCGCAGTGGTCGGTGGAGCGGCTTTGGGCTGGAGCTGCTTTGGCGCGAGTGATCATGGCCCCGTAAGCTTCCGGCGCGTCGGGCAGTCTGTGGACCTGCCCGGTAAAGCACGACGTTGGGGCCATGATCTTCGAGGCTCGCGCCAAAGTGGCTGCCTAAAGCCGTGGAGCCGACCGCCCCAGCCGCGACGTACCTCTTCTCTGGCCTCAGGCGGCTGACTGCTGTGCGCGCGGCACGGGCGCCGGCCGGGCTGGAGCGGGGCGGAGACAGGAGCGCAGGCCCGGCCGGGGGCCGGGCCGCGCGCGGTGAGCGGAGCGAGCCGCCTTGAACCCGTGAAGAAAGTTGTTACTCAGGAGTGGACGTGATGCGCCACAAGGGCGAGTCGTACTGCTCCGGTCGGCTGTGAATGAGTAGTTGTCGCAAGTCCTCGCGCAAGGAGCCGTTGAGGTTCAGGACCTCAGTGATGCGCCGGAACGTCGTGTGGGTAACTCCGCGGCTGCGGGCCTCGGCTTCGAACTGGTCGAGCTGAGACAGTGCGGCCGCTGGATCGAGTTGCGCCGGTAGCTGGTCCTTGAGCCACGCGGCCTTGTTGCGCTCGTAGTCGATCTCCGAGTAGCCGCAGATTTCGCGGCTATATGCCTCGACCTCGTCCAGGGTGGCAGTCGTCAAGATGGCGCGGGCCAACTGGTTGCGGGTCAGCACCTCGTCCAAGTCGGCCTCATGGACCGTCGGTCCTTCGTCGGTGAGGGGGACCGGGAGGCCGGCGTCTCGCATCTCGCAGGTGCCGCGTACGCCTCGGGCTGTCGCAGCGAGCATCCCGGTTGCCTCGGAGGGGTGCCATTCCAGGACCGAGCTGATCGGTTCGACGTCCTTCGCTGTGAGGGTGTGGATGAGCGGGCCGAGCATGCCGCGCAGTTCGTCGAGAGGGAGTTCGCCATCGAGGCCGGGGCCCGTCACCAGGAGGCGAACAGGAGCGTTCACCTGGCAGCACGCGGCGAGCGTGACGGCATCGGCGAGCGGGCTCTTCAGCGTCGGCTCATCGCCGCGGGCAAGGATGTCTCCGCCTACGTCCAGGAGATCGATCGAGGCCGGTGACAAGTGGTCCACCAGCTCTTCCAGTTGGCGAGTGACGCCCTCGACCCCGTTGTGCGGATCGATCAGCGCGAACGTGTGCGGGAGCTCTGTTGCGAGTCGGGGGAGCGTCGAGCCTGCCGGAGCGATCGGGCGGGCTTCGGCCGGCACTGTCCAGACTGCTGAAGTGAGGGGCTGGAGGCCGGTGAAGTTGTCCGGTCCTCGGGGACCCGGAACCGGGTCGATCAGGAGGCGGTCCCACGCGTACGTGAGGATCACCGCCCGGTCCTCGTCGCCGTAGAGGGCGGCGTGAATCATTGCGGCGGCGACTGCGTCGCCCCCTCCTCCTGCTGCGACGATCAACCGCGTCATGCGTCTCAGCCTACGGGGTAGGGGGTTGACCACTCACCCTATAGTGGCTAGAGGTCATAGCCACTTGTATCGAGAAGCAGGCCTCAGCTCGGTAGCGGGGTGCCCGACTACTCGCCTGGGGCTCGCCTTGGGTGAGGAGGACTGATGCCGCAGATCGAGGAGGCTCAGCCGAAGTATCTCCAGATCGCGCACTACATCCGTGATCAGATTCTTCGGGGTGACCTGCGACCGGGGGACGAAGTTCCGTCCGAACGGCAGTTGGCGGCGGACTGGAAGGTGTCCCGGCCTACGGCTGCACGGTCGTTGGAGGCGCTGAGTCATCAAGGGCTTGTCGAGAAGCGTCAGGGGTCGGGCACGTACGTGCGGAGCCTCGAAGTCAACCGGCGGGCTCGTGAGTTGTACGGGCGCGCTCGGCAGACCGGGAAGATCTACACGCCTGGGGAGTACGCCGTGATCACCTCTGCCGGTTGGCTGGAGGCGCCGGATCACGTGGCTGAGGCGCTGGGCCTGGTCAAGGATCGTCGGGCGGTGCACCGGCGGCGGGTGACCAATAACCAGGACGGGCCGATCACGCTGTCCACCTCGTGGTTCGCTCCGGATGTCGGTCAACGGGCGCCGAAGCTTCTGGAGCCGGAGCGGATCCAAGAGGGGACGCTGCTGTACGTCGAGAACATGACCGGGCGGCAGGGGAGTTACGCGGAGGATCGCATGTGCGCGCGTGCGGCGACGGAGGAAGAGTCCGAGGACCTTCAACTTGCGGCCGGCTCCGCCGTCCTGATCGTCCACCACGTCGTCTTCGACCTCCAGGACCGGCCGTTGGAGTTCGCTGAGGCCACCTACCCGCCGCATCGCTGGGCGTTCGAGCAGGGCTACCCCCTCACCTGAGGGGGCCAGTTGCAGCGAACCGCTTGCGTCGACGAAGTGGCTAATGCCACTATCCAGAAAGTGGCTAAGGCCACTTCTCTGGGAGGAGGCGCGGTGTGACGAGTCAGCGGCCGGATCAGGGCACGCACTTACCTTGCCGGGGCTGCCGGGGGCGCGGTTGGAAGCGTGTCGGCTCGCGTACGACCCTGGCGCTTGCCACCGCCGCCGACCGTACCCGCGCCACATCGAAGCGGCGCTGCCTCGACTGCGACGGTAGCGGCAGGAAGTGAGCACCTGATGGCCTACATGATCGACCGCTACCCGTCTGAGGAGTCGCCGCGTCTCGGCGCGATGGCCTTGCACCCTGTCGCTGAGTCCGTGCCGCGGGCTCGGCGCTGGTTCCGCAAGTTCATCGCCCCGTACAACCCGGCCTGCTCCGTGGACGACTGTGCGCTGATGATCTCGGAGCTGGTGACCAACGCCATCGCTTACGGCCGGTCGGACGACCCCTGGCTCGTCCGGGTCGAATGGTTCCGTGAGGGAGATTCGCTTCGGGTCGATGTGCACAACCCTGGCTTTCCGGCAAACGTGCGGCTGAGGCGCCCCGACGCCAACGACTCCCACGGGCGTGGGCTGCTCCTGGTCGATTCGCTGGCCGAGTCGTGGCACGCCGCACCGAGCCGCTTCGGCGGAACCGTCGTCTCCTTCGTGATGGCCGATGCCTGGCCCGGAAGGTAAGAGTTCGCTCCGCTTCTACTTTGACAATCGAAGATTCGCTAGTCTGGTTGACCAGTTGACTTGGCCAATCCCGACAGGCGGCGTTCATGGCGTATGAAGTGGAGCCACCGAAGTACGTGCGCCTCGCACAGACGATCCAGCGTCGCATCGAGGACGGCACGTACCCGCCTGGCACTCGGGTGCCCAGCGAGAACCAGTTGGTGCAGTCCTTCGGGATGTCTCGCCCCACCGTCGTACGGGCGCTGGAACTGCTGAAGCGTGATGGCTGGCTGGAGTCCCGACAGGGGTTCGGCACGATCGTGCGAGGCCGCCCGGCTGTCGTCGAGCAGAAGGACCGCCGGGGGAGTGAGACGCTCACGCGCGATGAGTCGCAAGCGGCGGGCCGGTTGGTCGAAGTCGGTTACGTCCCCGTTCCGGCGCGAGTCGCATCCGTCCTCGGACTGCCCAAGCGGGCCAAGATCCTCATGCGCCGATTCCTTGTCGAGGAGGACGGCGAACCGGCTGAGCTGGTGTCCTCCTACTTCCCCGCCGGCCTGGTCGAGGGCACGGAGCTTGAGAGTGCCGAAGCGCTGACGGGTGGCACCCGCGCACACCTGGAGGCGCGCAAGAAGGTCCGCTTCGACCATGTGACGGAACGGGTCTCGGCCCGTCTGCCCGAGCGTGACGAAGCGGAGCTTCTGGATCTTCCTGATCGGGTTCCGGTCCTCAGTGTCCTGGTCGTCGCGTGTGACGCTTCCGGGCAGGCGCTGCAAGTCTCAGACGTGTTGCTTCCCGCCGACCGGCAGGAACTGGAAGACACCTACCGCCTGAACTGACCCTGAATCACGACCAGTTCGCTGCCGACTCCCACCCGATTCGCACTTGACAAGTCAACTTGGCATCCCTAGCTCGAACTTGCTAAGTCAACTTGTCAGGTCGGCAGGTTGATCGACTCAGGAGGAGAAATCTGTGCGTGTAATCCGTATTGACGCCTCGGCCGCCACGATCCTGCTCACCGAAGCGCCGGCGCCGAAGGTGCGTGACCGGCAGACCGGTGAGATCGCCAAGGATGCCGTGAGCGGTGAGGCGCTGATGACCGTCGGCGTCGTCTACGTCGACGAGGGCGAGTCGTCGCTGATCAAGGTCACCGTCCCCGAGAGCGGTGTGACGGATGGCCTGACCGTCGGGGCCCCGGTCTCGCTGCCGGGGCTCATCGCCCGGCCGTGGGAGAGCGTGTTCAACGGGCAGCAGCGGCACGGCATCGCCTACCGGGCGACCGCCGTTGCTCCTGGCGCCTTCCCGATGGAGCAGGCGGGCTGATCGTCGTGACCGACCTGGTGACGTGGGCCGAGCTGGGCGGGTCGCTCGCTGCGATAGGCGGCGCGGCCTACGCCCGGCATGCCCATCCGGCGGCGTACTGGTCCACGGTCGGGCTGCCCGTCTCGGTGGCCCGTCTGCTGGCCTCCTACACCTCCACCATGGACGCGTGCGGCCTGACGGTCGAGCCGCCCCGATGGCGGGCCTTGGCCGTCAAGGCCACGACTCGCCGTGAGGTCCGGCCCGTGCCTCCTCGCCGGGGCATGATCCGGCCCACCTCGACCGGTCTGCGGCTACGGCTGCGGCTGGCTCCGGGCCAGGAACCGGCGGACGTGGCGGCCTCGGCCGAACGGCTCCGGCACGCCTGGGGTGTTCATGCCGTGTACGTGCGGGACGTCAAGCCCGGTGTCGTGGAACTGCGGCTCGTCGGCTTCGACGTCCTGCGGAAGGTGCGGATGCCCCGCCGGGCCGACGTCGGTCCGCTCCGCGTGCCGGTGGCTCTGCGGGAGGACGCAACCGCCTTCGTACGGGACTACCGGGCCGTCCCCCACGAACTCGTGCTCGGCGCCACGCTGTCCGGCAAGTCCATGTTCCTGCGGAACCTGCTGGCCGGGCTGGCCGCTCAGCCGGTGGTCCTGGTCGGGATCGACTGCAAGCGCGGGGTGGAGCTGGCGCCGTTCGCTCCCCGGCTCTCGGCGCTGGCGACCGACCCGGAGCAGGCGGCCGAGCTGCTGCCCGTGCTCGTCAAGGAAATGGAGGACCGATACGACCTGATCAAAGCGCGGCAGGGCATCGCACCTGGCACCCCGGATGAGCTGATCACCTCGGACGTCTGGGGTCTGCCGGAGGACGAACGCCCGGCTCCCATCGTGCTGTTCGTCGACGAGGTAGCAGAGCTCTTCCTCGTCGCCACTAGGAAGGAGGAGGAGCGACGGGACGAGATGGTCACCCAGCTCATCCGGCTCGCCCAGCTCGGTCGCGCGGCCGGCATCTACCTGGAGGTCTGCGGGCAGCGCTTCGGGGCCGAGCTGGGCAAGGGAGCGACCATGCTCCGGGCTCAGCTCACCGGGCGGGTCTGCCACCGGGTGAACGACGAGGCGTCCGCGAAGATGGCGCTCGGTGACATCGCCCCTGAGGCTGTCCTGGCTTCCTGTGCCATCGCGGCCGAGTTGCCCGGCCTCGCCGTCGTTGGCGACACGTCCGGCGGCTGGTCCCGCATCCGCACCCCTTACCTGTCCCTCGCCGACGCTGCGGCCACTTGCCGCGAGACGGCACACCTCGCCCCGGACGTTCCGGCGCTCGCGCCGTTCCGGCCCCACGTCCCGCCCGTGCCGGTGAAGGGGTCCGGCCCCCTGGCCACTCCTCAGCCGATCACCGAGTAGCCAACCCGCTCCCACGGTCGGCGCGGCCGTCCCGCGCCATGTCCCTACCCCACCCATGCCCGGAACTGGAAGGAGTGGCCGTGCGTGCCCTGCCCGTCCGTGTGGACGCCGTGCTCGTTCAAGCGGTGATCGCCGCCGCGCTGTCCTTCGCTCACCTGCATGACCTTGCGCTCGCTGCCGGACAGGACGGCTGGAAGGCGTGGGCCTATCCGGTCTCCGTCGACCTGCTGTTGGTGGCGGCCTGGCGTTGCCTGCGCTCCGGTGAAGCGAAAGCGGCCGGGTGGTGCTGGTTCCTCGTCGCACTGACGGCGTCCCTCGGCGCCAACGTCGCCACCGCCGGTTTGCTCGACCTGGAGACCGTACCGGCCTGGCTCCGCATCCTCGTCGCCGGCTGGCCCGCGGTGGCCTTCCTCGGCGGCACGCTGCTCGCCCACGGAGCAACGAATCCCGGCACGGACCCGGTGACGGCACCGGAACCAACTTCGAAGGCACAGACACCGGAACCGATCACCACAGACATCGAGCCACCCACGTCTGCGCCCGAACTGCCAGCCTCCGTACCGGAGTCGGCGCCGCCGCCTCCACCCTCGGTACCGCCCGCGCTCGTCACTCTCGCCCGCAAGGTCGCTGAGGAACACCGCGCCCGGACCGGAACCGACATCGACACCTCGACCCTTCGCGCCCGCCTCGGTGTGCCCATGCCGCTCGCCGAAGCCATCACCACCCAACTCACCTGACCCGGAGGACTTTCCCCCTTGCGCCCGTCCACGCTCCGCGCGCTCAAGCGCGCCGCAGAGCTGACCCGACAGAACCGCCTGACCGAAGCCGTGCTGATCGCCGAGCCGGTGATCCTCGCCGCCGACAGCTACGAGGGCGACGAGATCTTGCGCTGGCTGGCCGACCACGTCACCGACTTCACCGGCGAGACCGACAAGGAGATGCCCTGATGTCCGCCAACCGCCGTTTCCGCCGCGTCGTCCGCATCGGCCCCGTTCAGATCGGCACCTACTACGACGGCCGCGGCCGCGAGAAGCACACCGCCGCCTGCACGGCTCCGCGCTGCGGCTTCTCCACCGACTACGACAGCCGTGCCGCCGCCGAGTTGGCCGCGCGCACCCACCGCTGCCGCGTCCGCTGAGGAGTGCCCGTGACCGTCTCGCTGCCGCTCGTTTTCGTCCTCGGCGTCATCGCCTGGGCCGCGATCAAGTTCCTCGGCATCCGCCTCTGGGTCGCCGTCGTGATCGCGCTGTTCGGCTTCTGGCTCTCGCACACCATCCTCGCCCCGGCCATCGAGTCCGGCACCCGCTCCGGGGTCGACGTCGTCAACGGCACTCACGAATGACACCCCGACCGACAAGGAGTCCCGCGATGTTCCGCCCCAAGCTGCCCGACACCCCGCACGTCCCGAGCATCACCACCCACATCCCGCAAGACCATGCCCCGGCTCCCTCCGCCGGCCGCTCGGTCGCCCCGTTCGTGGGGGTCGGCGCCGGTGCGGTCGCCGCCGTGGTCGTCGTCGGCGTCGTCCTCACCGCGCTCCTGGCGGCGGTCGCCGTCTCGGCCGTGTCCGTGGCCATCGCCGCCGTGGTCCTGCGCTCCCTCATCACCGGCGCCAACAGGCGCTGACCGGCCGCCGGGGCGGCAAACGCCGCCAAGCATCCCGCCGCCCCGGGGCCGTACCTCCCAACCGCCGAAACAGCCGAAAGGAAGACCCATCATCACCCGGCAGACTCCGCCCCCGCTGGCGGAACTCTCCATGCTGGCCTCCCTCGGCACCATGCCCGAGCTGGCCCGCCAACTCTCCGGCCTGGGCGGCTGCACCAACCCCGTGCGCCTCGACGGCCACCGCACCGAGTACGCGGTTGACCGGACAACCGGAGAGATCGGGCGCGTCCTCCACGACCTCGACTCGTCCTCCCTGCCCGCCGGAAGTCTCCTCGTCCGCTGCAACAACCGTCGCGCCACCCGCTGCGCGGCCTGCGCGGAGGTCTACCGCCGAGACACCTTCCACCTGATCACCGCCGGACTCCGCGGCGGCAAGGGCACCGCCGAACAGGTCGGCACACACCCCCGCGTCTTCGCCACCCTCACCGCACCGAGCTTCGGCCCGGTCCATAACCGCCCCTCCAGCGGGCTGCCCTGCCGCTGCGGTGCCCGGCACGACGACACAGACCCGGCCCTCGGTACGCCCCTCGATCCGGACGCGTACGACTATGAAGCGGCCGTGCTCTGGAACGCCCATGCCGGAGCCCTCTGGCGGCGCTTCTCGATCTACCTGCGCCGTGAGATCGCCAAGCGCGCCGGACTCACCCAACGCGCGTTTCGGCATCACGCACGCGTCTCCTTCGCCAAGGTCGCCGAGTATCAGAAGCGGGGTGCTGTCCACTTCCACGCGGTCATCCGCCTGGACGGCCCGGAGGGCGGCGACATGGCCCCTCCAGCCTGGGCGTCCGCCGAGCTGCTGACCGACGCCATCCATGCCGCCGTCACCGCCACACGCGTCAACGGACCCGACGTCGACGGCCGCGCCCACACCTTCACCTTCGGGCGCCAGCTCGACGTGCGCACCATCCGCTCCGCGGACTTCGACGGCGGCCAGGAGCTGACTGAGCGGGCCGTAGCGGCGTACATCGCCAAGTACGCGACCAAGGGCGCCGAGACAGCGACCGGCACCCTGGACCGGCCGATCCGCTTCCTCGCCGAACTGGCACAGGCCCGGATCACCGACCACGCCCGCCGCATGATCCGAACGGCCTGGACCCTCGGCGCACGCAAGGCCCTCGAACACCTCCGCTTACGCGCCTGGGCCCACATGCTCGGCTTCCGCGGCCACTTCTCCACCAAGTCCCGCCGCTACTCCACCACCCTCGGCGCCCTCCGCGACGCCCGCGCCGAATGGCGCCGCGCACAAGCGCCCACGGCCGCTCCCCAGGAGGGCGAAACCACGCTCGTCCTCGCCCACTGGGTCTTCGCCGGAACCGGCCTGAGTAACGGCGAGGCCTGGCTCGCTGCGTCCCTCGAACCCGCCCCCGGAACGGAAGGAGAACCGACATGGACGCCCGTCGCGACGAGCTGATGACCGTTCGCCAAGTCCTGGATGAGCTGGGCGGTGTCTCCCGTCGGACGTTCTACCGCTGGCGAGAACTGGGGTACGGGCCGGTCGCCTTCAAGCTGCCCAACGGAGAGCTGCGGATTTGGCGGAGTGACTTCAACACCTGGCTGCGACAACTGGAGGAGGCAGCGTGAAGTCTCTCGATGTAAAGGTCTGGGGAGTCCGCAAGCGGGATACCAAAACGCCCTCGTACGGTGTCCGCTGGTCCGTCGCAGGCAATGTGTTCTCGGAGTCCTTCCGGACCAAGGCGCTCGCCGACCACTACCGCACGAAGCTCATGCGTGCCATGCGCGACGGCGAGGAGTTCGACACGGAGTCGGGACTTCCGGCCTCGATGGAAGAGAAGAAGTCGGCCGTGTCGTGGTACGCCTTCGCTCTTAGGTACCTCGCCATGAAATGGCCTCATGCCGCCCCCAATACACGGGACGGCATCAACGAAGCCCTCACCAGCGTGACGCTGGAACTCCTCGACGAGCGCGCCGGACGACCGTCCGACGAGAACATCCGCAGAGCACTGCGCAATTGGGCCTTCGTGCTGCCGGGGCCCGATGATCGGGAAGTCCCGGACGACGTGCGGAACGTTCTCCACTGGGTGTCCAAGGCGTCCCGGCCGCTCGCCGATCTTGCTGAAGCGGCCACGGCTCGCACGGTCCTCGACTCGCTGAAGCTCAAGCTCGACGGCACGGCGGCAGCGGCGGAGACCGTGCGGCGCAAGCGTCGGACGCTCGTCAATGCCGCGAATTACGCCGTCGACCTGGGGGAGCTGCGTGAGAACCCCATCACGGCTGTCCGCTGGCAGAAGCCGAAGGTGTCCAACCAGGTCGACCCGCGGGTTGTCGCCAATCCGGAGCAGGCACGGAGCCTACTGGCGGCGGTTTCGTACGTGGGCGGGTACCGGCGTGCTCGTGGTCGTCGCCTCGTGGGTCTGTTCGCCGCGATGTACTTCGGTGGCCTGCGGCCGGCGGAAGCGGTCGGACTCGTCGAGACGGACCTGAAGCTTCCCGAGCAGGGCTGGGGCTCGGCGCTGCTCCACCGGACCCGTCCGTCCGTCGGCAAGCAGTGGACCGACTCGGGGGAGACCCATGACGACCGCGGGCTGAAGAACCGGCCGACCGAGGATGTGAGGCGGGTGCCGATCCCGCCTCACCTCGTGGCCGTGCTCCGCGAGCACCTGGCCACCTTCGGCACGGCGGACGACGGGCGGCTGTTCTTCAGTGAGAAGGGCTCGGTCGTCCCGTCCTCGACCTACTACCGCGTGTGGCAGGAAGCTCGGCTCCTCGCGCTTCCGCCGGCCGTCGCCGCCTCGCCGCTCGCGAGTCGACCGTACGACCTTCGGCACTCGGCGCTGTCGACGTGGCTCAACGCCGGTGTCGACCCAACCGAGGTGGCCGAGCGCGCCGGCAACAGCGTGGAGGTTTTGTTGACCCGCTACGCCAAGTGCCTCGACGGACGGCAAGACGTCGCCAACCGGCGTATTGAGGATCTGTTGCGCGAGTACGAGTGATCGCAGACGACGCTAGCTCCGATGCCCCCGGACTTGTTCCGGGGGCATCGGCATGCCATGACCGAGAGGGGCGTTCCTGTCCTCAGGAATTCCGGGGTGTATGTCGGGCCGGGCCATGAAGTCAGGCCGGCTTCCAATCACTCGTTCAGAGGCGCCTCTCATGCGCATTACGCGCATGATGCCCAGAGTTGACCACGACTAGTTGCGTCTACTTACAGGGGTAAAGGATCATGCCGACGTTTGTTGCGCTGCTGAACTGGACCGACCAGGGAGTCCGCGGCTACAAAGACACCCCGCAACGCGCCGAAGCCTTCACGGCAGCGGCTCAGAAGCTCGGGGTGAAGGTCCTGAACCTCCTCTGGACCGTCGGCCCGTACGACGTCGTGGCTGTCGTGGAGGCGCCCGATGACGAGACTGCCACCGCAGTGCTCCTACAGGTCGGTGCGTTGGGCAACGTCCGTAGCACGACCCTGCGAGCCTTCGGCCGGGAGGAGATGGACCGCATCATCGCCAAAGCCACCGGCTGAGGGACTTCCCCGTCAAAATTCTGTTGGTACGAGCGACACGCTCAAGGAGGTATCCCCCAAGGCCCCTGTACCTGTCCGGGGCCTTGGTGGATACCTGGGACGACCTGCGCTTACGTCCCAAGATCCCGTCCACGCCTCGTCCACAGACCTCGACATACGCCCGCTCCGACCGGCACACGCCTGCACATACGCGAAGACCCCGCACTCAGCGTTTCCGCTGATGACGGGGTCTTTGGGCACCTAATCCAAGGTGCCCCCGGCAGGATTCGAACCTGCGCACACGGCTCCGGAGGGCATGCCTAGGGCGATCTAAAGAAGGCGCCTGACCTGCGCGTTTTCCCGCCGCGGCGCAACGTTTGACCGATCTCTATCGCATACCGTGCGCAGGGCGGCCTTTCCCCCTCCTGGCGGGAGCAGGCACCACCCCTGCCGATGGGTTCGAACGCGGTCACTGCGAGCGGACTCTTCGGTCGTCGTCGCGGCTGATCCGGAGCACTCAGGCAGTACGAAGCCCCCTTGGCTCACCGGCCAAGGGGGCTTTACGTTATGCCCCAGGAACGCCACCTTCGGCGGCATCGCTCACCTCGTCGGGGTGGGACAAGCGCCGGTCCCCACCCACACGCGAGACAACGCTCGCGTCCCCCGCCGAATCTGTGTCCACGGGCTCCGCCGACCCATCCGCACGGATGACCCACGCCACGAGTGGCTGAGAGAATTCCCAGCCCTCGTCCTTGTCGAACCACGTGATCTTCCATCCGCCGCCGGGCGCCACGCCAACGATCGGGTTTGCCTCACGGACCGCCTTGAAGCCTGTCATCTCGTCGGCGCGCATAAGCCGGTTTCGCACCAATACCAAAGCCCGACCCTGGTCGTCCCAGGCGTGGACAGGCATGGTCAGGGTGACGTTGTTCTCGTTCACATAGACGACTTCTGTGGGCACTGACGGGACGAGCACGAGACCTCCAGGTAAGCGGCCGGAACGCCTGCACCCAGTCTCAGGGCTCACGGCCTGGCGAAGGGCCGCGTCTGCAAAATCGAGCCGTGAACATCGTCGGAACCTGTGCCTGGCTCCGTCACAGATGCTCGGTGGAGGCCCTCCAGGAGACCTGCGGGTATCACAGTCCATAGCTGCCCACTTGCCGCTTGAGGGGCACCTGCGGGGGCTCATACCAGAGGCGGAGGCGGCGAGACCGTCGGCCGGGGGCATGGGGAGTGCAACACTTGTTGCCATCGAGTGGAGGTCGACGAAGAGGAGCCCACGTGCCGCAGGGCAGTCCGCGAGGTACGTACCTGGAGGTCTCGGAATCTCTCCGCGCGAAAATCAGGGACGGCAAGATCACGGAAGCGCTGCCGTCTCAGTCGGCACTCGTGAGCGAGTACGGCGTGAGTCGCAGCACCATCGAGCGGGCGCTCGCCACTCTCAAGGCCGATGGGGTGATCGAGTCGGTACAGGGCGCCGGATGGTTCGTGACGGGGACCGGTGACCGCCGGCCGTTGGTCGAGAGGGTGACCGACCTGTTGCGCGGCGAGGGGGTGAAGGTCGGCGACCGCTTCCCCACCGAGAAGGAGTTGTGCGAGCGGTTCGGCGCGTCTCGGACCGCCGTGCGCTCCGCCATCGCGCAGATGGAGGGGCGAGGGTTGATCGGCAAGGGGGCGGGGAGAGGGCGAGAAGTCCTCACCCTGCCGACCGGACGGGAGACGCAGACGGCATGACGACGACGGAACGCACGGAGTTCGACGCGGACGCGGCAGAGGCCATCCTGCGCCGGGCATGCGCGGTCGCCGACTTGGAGCCGGACGGCATCGGGATCCTCCGGCTAGGCGATCATGCCGTGTTCCGTGTCGACGGCGGCCGGATCATCTCGCGGGTGGGGCGGGGCGCCGACCGCCTTGCCTCGGTGCAGCGAGAAGTTGCCGTGGCCCGGTGGCTAGCTGACCAGGGGTACCCGGCCGCTCGTCTCGTCACGGACGCCGAACAGCCGATCGTGATCGAAGACCACCCGGTCACCTTCTGGGAAGGGCTCGCAGACGGGGACACATACGCGAGTACGGCGGAAATGGGCGTGCTACTGCGGCGGCTTCACGAACTGGAGTCGCCGCCTTTTTCGCTGCCGCAGCTCCGACCCTTCGATAAGGTCGCCAGCCGCTTGGAACGGGCCGCGATTCCGGAGAGGACCCGCGAATTCCTCCGTTCGTTGGCCAGGGATTTGGAGGAAGAGTATGGGCGTCTCGAATTCTTGCTTCCGCCGGGGCATCTGCATGGTGACTTCAATGTGGGCAACGTCTTGCGCGACGCGGCAGGCCATCCTCGTGTAATCGACCTGGACGGATTCGCCACGGGCCCCCGCGAGTGGGACCTTATGCAGACAGCCATGTATTACGACAGCTTTGGCTGGCATTCGGAAGCGGAGTATGCGGATTTCGTGGCGGGCTACGGTTTCGACGTGCGCGAGTGGGCCGGATACGCCGTACTGCGGAGTGTGCGAGAACTTCTGATGGTCACGTGGCTCTCACAGAACGCAGGGGCGAACCCTCGGGCCGCTGACGAGGTCGAGAAGCGGGTGGCAACGCTCCGCACAGGAGGATCACGCCGAGACTGGGCACCGTTCTAAGGCGTCAAGCCGCATTGCTGCCACAGGCGGAAGGTGCGCGCTTCTTCCACGAAGGTGCGGAATTCCACAGCGCCCCGCATCGCAGGTGAAACGCGTTCGTGAAATTCTCGGACGTACTGGACGCAGCGCGCCGACTTCAACCCATCGCCGAGTTGTAGCGCGGTCTTGGCTATTTGGCAGCCGCGTCCGATCTCGCCTTGATTGATATAAGCTTCGGCCTGCACCATCGTGGCGAAGAAGTCACTCCGGTTGTTCAAGCCGTCGCCGAAGATGGAACCCGCGCCCCGTTCTGCCGCTTCTGCGGATCGGCCCAAATCGCGGAAGCAATGGCCGATCTCGGCTGCAAGTTCCACTTCATCAAAGTACGCGATATACGGCGGATCGCTGTCCGGGGTCCGCTGACTGAGTTTGCGCTCTGCCTCCACCAAAGCGAGGTCACATCCGCGTTCGTCGCCGAGACGGGCCAATGCCCGAGCCTCCATGGCACGGAACTGCGCGGCCATCGTGGGACCCAAGACGCCGGCCGGTCCGGTGTAGGCCGCCCGAGCGAGGGTCGCAGCGTCCTGATAACGCCCAAGGAACGTGGCTTGGTGGCTCATCGCAGACAGGATGCTGCCACCAAGGAGCCGGTCACCGGCCGCTTGCGTCATGCGCAAAGCCTGAATGAAGTACCGCTGAGCGATGCCGTGAAGGCCGCTGTCGTACGACATCCAACCGGCGAGCAAGAGCGCTTCCGCCACGGCCGAGTAGAGCTGCTTGCCGACGGCGTCCGAGTACTTCCCGTCCAGCATCGGCCGGACATCCGAGTGCAGGTATTGGATCAGTGCACGTCGGGCGTGACCACCGCCGAACTTGCCATCGAGCATGCTGAACGCGTCGGCGGTGGAACGGATCATTTCCACGTCCACCGTGCCGATCCCTCGGTTGCCCGCGCGCGTCAGTTCCCCATCCGGCGGGGCGACGATCCAGCGCAGGGAAGCCGTGTGCCAGGCGGCTGAGTCCGGCTGTGCTCTGACCAGTACCTCAGCCTCGGCAAGGTCGGCACGCCAGAGGTCCGCGACGGTCTTGGCCGTCACTGCGGGCCTATCCGCGAACTCAAGCCCAAGGTCAGGCTCTACGGAGGACACCGCCGCGGCACCCATCCCGATGTCATCCAGGGTGAGCCGGCGCCCCACCTTGTGTCCGATGGCATCCGCGATGAGCTGCGGCATGTTGCCGCGCGGGATCGCTCCTTTGAGCCACCGCGAGACGTACGTGTGATCGCAGGTGATGTCTTCACCTGCCCGAGCGGCAGCAGCGATCACCGCGCGAGCAAGGGACTTGTGCGAGAAGTCGCCTTCCTGCATGAGCGCGGCCAGTCTGGCGTTCCGGTCTCCCATGGGCCCCCCAGAGTGCGGCCGTAGTACCAGCTTGACTCACCGTCACTCTACGCAGGTCAGACCCAAGATGTAGAAGGTTCGCACCCAGGAGTACACGAGTGCACCCCCAAGTACTCGCTCCCGAACCGGGCTCCGGATGGCGACAGTTGAGTCACCACCGCACGGGACAGGCCGGCGGTTCCGAGTCGAAAGCCACGGGTTGACGGCGCGGAATCCTTCTGCCAACGTGAGTGGTAGGTAATACACACCACGCAATGACCGTGGCCGTGTGGCGCCCGGAGGAAAGGCCCCGACGGGGTGAGTACGAAGGCAGCGTCCGTTGCTTGAGAACTGAACAGTGATCGTGCGGAGTCGACGCGAGAGCGGCGGTCGCGGTAGGTGCCTAGGACGAGGGTCCGGGGGCAAACCGCCGTGATGGACGACGCTCTCCCTCTACGCGCTTGGCAGGCGCCACCCGGTGATCGGGTGTGGGGAAGGACAGCGGGGCTCCAACGCACGTGGCGGCAAGAGTGAGACCGCCCCCGTGACGGCCGGGTGAAGCCGTTGGCGGTACGCCAACCTGCACCGATTCGTGCAGACCGCCCTGCTGGCGTCAGAGCAGTGACGATGACGCACCCGACTCTCCGGCTCGGGACCGGTACCGCCGTGGCAACGGCGAGACCGGTGAAGCCGTGTCCCTGCGATTCGCGGGAGGTCGGCATGGGCCGACGACATACCAGGGGCACCGCCGCGACGGACCGGCCGGCGGCGCCTACTCAGACTTCCCGGTCCGTTCCTGGTCCGCAGTTCTGACGCTGCGGCCGGCTGCCTCTCCCGCCTGTCCGAGGCCGCGCTCGGCGTGGCAGTCCGTACGGGCGGGAGTGCGGGGAGCCGCGAGGGCTTCACCCAAGACACCAAACGGCGCGCGCCCCCGGAGAGGCAACTCCGGGGGCGCTGTAGGGCCGTTCCACCTGCAAGGGAGAGCACGACCCAATGGACCACATCGTCACTGTTCAGGACGCCGTTACGGCCTTCGCTCCGTGGATGGAGCCGACGGACGAGGAGCTGGACGCGATCGAGCAGGAGTCGCCGCTGATCCTGGCGGAGGTTGACCTGCTGGACGTGCAGATCACGATCCTTGACCGGGTCCCGAACGAGATGGACGCGCGCCGTCTGCGGCGGGCCCGCAACCGGGTGCTGTCCGCCCGGCGCATCCTGGCCAATCACACGGCAATGGCGCCGGGAGGTGCGGCGTGACCACCATGCTGCACACCCTCGCCGCGGTGGGCCCGATGGCCGCCGCGTGGGGCGCCCACAGTCTGTGGATGCGCCGTCGCCTGACCGCCGCCCGGCGCGATCCCCTGTCGGGTCTGTGGACGCGGGACGCGTTCGAGACCCGCGCCGCCCACACCCTGGCCCGCCGCCCGCACGTCGCCGTCATCTTGTGCGACCTGGACGGCTTCAAGGCCGTCAACGACACCCACGGGCACGCGGCCGGGGATGCCGCGATCCGGTCCGCCGCCGCGAGCTTGACCGACGCCCTCACCGGTCATCCGGGTGCGGTCGCGGCCCGGTTGGGCGGGGACGAGTTCGCCGCCGCTGTTCCGCTCACCGACCCCCTCGCGTTGCCGTGGTTGCTGGGCGGCCTGCACGACGAGATGACCGCGCCGTTCCGCCATGCCGGCCGTGACCTGGTGGTGGGTGCGTCCATCGGCGCGGCCCTCTCCAGCGACCTCAGCCCGGCCGTGTCCCGGCCGGGTGAGGCGCTGGCGACGCTGCTGAGGCTGGCGGATGAGGCCATGTACGGGGTCAAGCGCACGGGCGGCGGCTGGCACTACCCCGCCGCCACGACCCCGGCCAGGGGCACGACCGCCGGGCGCCGCACCGGACGCCCCGGCACCCACACCACGCACCGGAAGGGAGCGGCATGACCCTGTACGAGATCGTCTACGGCCCCCGCCCCGGCAAGAACACCGACTTCCCCACGCTGCTGCGCCGGGCGCTGGACGCGAACGCCACGCTGGCACGCGGATACGCCCTGGTAGGCGACGCGACGAACGAGGCAGCCATGCACCGTGAGATCAACAAGCTATTGGGTATCTGGGAGCTGGACAGGGGTGCGGCATGAGCACCACGAAGCTCCTCGTCCCGGGCGTCCCTGCCGAGCCGGCGGGGGTGCCGCCGCTGACCCGCCCGGAGATGGGCCTTGCCGGTCTCGGGGCGCTCGCCGCCGCCGGGGTCGGCGCGCTCGGTCTGATCTCCTCGTTTGACGCCGTCTCGCAGGCGGCGGCGCGGTGGGGGTTCGGTGAGCCATGGATGCTGCCGGTCGGGATCGACACGGCCATCCCGGTTTTCACCGTGGCCAACCTGCTGCTGATCCGGATGGACATGGCGCTTGCCTGGGTGCGGTTCGTTCCCTGGCTGCTGACCCTGATCACCTGCGGTCTGAACATCGCTGCCGGAGACGGCCCCTGGGCGAAGGTGGCCCACGGCACGATGCCGCTGCTGTGGGTGGTGTTTTCCGAGATCGGCGCGCACGTCTACGCCGTGCGGATCGGTGCCGCCACCGGCCGTCGCATGGAGAAGATCCGCGTCTCGCGCTGGCTGCTGGCGCCGCTGTCGACGTTCGCGCTGTGGCGGCGGATGACGCTGTGGGAGGTCACCTCCTACCAAGTGGCACTCGGCCTCGAACGCCAACGGCAGTTGGCCCGTGCGGAGCTGCGCGAGCGCTACGGCTGGCGCTGGCGGACGCGGACGCCCCGGCGCGAGCGGGTGATGCTACGCATGGGCGACCAGGCCCCGGCCGCGAAGGAAGAGGCCACCCCGCCCCCGGCACCGGCCGACGTGACCCCGGACGCGGCGGTCGACAGTGCGCCCCGGCCGCCGCGCCGTCCTGCACCGAAGGCCAAGCCGAAGGCAGGGAAGCCGCGCGCCCGGTCGTTCGAGGACGCCCTGAGCGAGGCCCGCACCGTCACGGCCGACTGGTCGGAGGGCGAACTGACCGCTGACCGGCTGCGGAGCACACTGCGGATCTCGCAGGACAACGCCCGCAAGGTCCGCGATGCCCTCAAGACAGAGCGCACCGCGCCCGCCCTGCACGCCGCGGACACGGTCGACGACAGCGGTGAGGAGGAGGCGGCATGAAGTCACAGCCTCTCGCGGCGGTCGACACGTGGCTGCCGGTGATGGAAGCGGCCGGCTACCGGTGCCAGTGCGCGGGCGAGTGCGGCAACCCGCACGCCAAGGCGGACGGGCGGTGCCCGCGCGAGCACGACGGCTACACCAGCAAGCACGGCCACCGCGTCCGCCTGATGGCTGCCCCGGCAGACCCGTCCACCCCGGCCACCAAGGCGGTCACGCTGCCCGCCGACGGTCTGCGGGCCTGGTGCCCGGAGTGCTACGTCGCCGCCGTCCGCCGGGCCCGCGCGCAGGCGGTCCCGCCCGCCGATGACACGCCGGGCCTGTTCGAGCTGTAACCCACCTGCACTGCACTCGAAGGGAGTTCGGGCGTGAGCCTGACGTTCACTGACCTGTTCTGCGGCGCGGGCGGGTCCTCCACGGGCCTGGTCGCGGCCGGTCTGGAACTGCGCCTGGCGGCGAACCACTGGAAGCGCGCGGTGGAGACCCATGCGGCGAACCACCGCGACGCCGACCACCTGTGCGCGGACATCAACAACTACGACATGCGGCGGCTGCCCAGGACGGACATCCTGTGGGCCTCGCCGATCTGCACGGAGATCTCCCCGGCTGGCGGGCGCCGCCGCACCCACGGACAGCTCGCCCTGGAGCTGGAGGAGTACGGCCGGGTGGAGGACGCCGGGTGGGAGCGCACCAGGGCGACCGCCTACGACGTGATCCGGGCGACCGAGGTGCACCGCTACAAGGCGGTGCTGTGTGAGAACGTGCTGGAGTTTGCCGTCGACTGGGAGCTGTTCGACTGGTGGCGCAAGGGCATGGAGATGCTTGGCTACCGCTCCCAGATCGTTTCCGTGTCCTCCGCGCACGTCGGCGGCGCCGACAACCTGCCCGCGCCGCAGTGGCGGGACCGGATCTACATCGTCTTCACCCGCACCGACATCCCCGCCCCCGATTTAGCACCCCGGCCGCCCGCCTGGTGCTCCGAGTGCGGCGAGGACGTGTTCGCGGTGCAGACCTGGCGCAACGGCCGCAGGGTGGGCAAGTACAAGCAGCAGTACGACTACCGCTGCCCCAACACCGCCTGCCGCCACCAGGTGGTGGAGCCCTACGTGCGCCCGGCCGCGTCCATCATCGACTGGACGAACCTGGGCGTGCGGATCGGCGACCGCCCCGCGCACGGACTGCGGCCGCTCGCGGCGAACACGGTCAAGCGCATCCGCGCCGGACTCAGCCTGCTCGGCACTGAGCGGATGGTGCTCACGGTCAACCACGGCGGACACGACGGCCGCGCCGTCCCCGCCGACAACGCCCCGCTCGCCGCCCGCACCGTGAAGATCGGGGATGCGGTGCTCGTTCCGGCGGGCGGGACATGGAACACGCAGCCGACGCACACGGCAGAGCCGATGCGGACCCGGCTCGCCAACCCCAAGGGGTTCGAAGCGCTGCTGACCCCGCCGCAGGCCGATGACTCCTTCATCGTCACCCTGCGCCGCAACGCCACTGCCCGCCCGGTCTCCACTCCGGTCGACACCGTCACCGGGCAGGGACGGCATCACTGGCTGGTCATCCCCTACCGCAACGCCGCCAGCAAGTCGGCCAGCGAACCGCTGCACACCCTCGGCACGAAGGACTCCGCCGCCCTGCTCGGTCCGGCACCCGAGTTGGACGACTGCCACTACCGGATGATCCAGCCCCGCGAGCAGCTCCTCGCCCAGCGCTTCCCAGCCGACTACATCGTCCACGGCAACAAGGGCGAGCAGACCATGCAGGCCGGGAACGCCGTCTCCTGCAACGTCGCCCAGTGGATTGGCGAACGCGTCGCCGACGCCCTCGCCCGTACCGCGGCCCAAGCCGCCTGAAACGAACGCCTGAGCTAGGGGCAGGAATTGTGCCCCTTCCAGCTCGCTACCGAACCGACCATCACAGCACGGGGCCCGGCCGCCCACCTCCTACAGCGTCGGCCGGGCCCGCTCTCCCTCACACCCGAAAGCGGAAGGACTCTCAGTGAACCACCCCGACGACGACGAACTGTTCAACCGGCTGGAAGCCGAGATGGCCGCTGACACCGACCCCGACTCGGGAGCCGACGTGGTCGACCTCGACAAGGCCCGGTCCGCACGCGAGCAGTCGGCCGACCCGAACGCCCCGACCCGGGACGGGAAGTCGGCCGACTCACCCGAACACGAGTCGGGTGAGTCGGCCGACCCGACCCGCCGCGTTATGGTCGACCAGTCGGCACCGACCGTGACTGGTCCCGGCTACCTCGGTCGGCTCGCCGCCGCCAAGCGCCGGGACGTGATCCCGCTGTGGCTGCGCTCAGTGGCCGAACTCAAGACCGCGTCCGCGTGGGTGGCCCGGCACTACACCCACGCCACCGCCTACCACGCCCTTCGTTCCCCCGTGTACGCCGCGCGGCTGGCCATGCAGGCCCCTACCGGACTGGCCCGGTTCGTCGGAGGCGCCATGCGGTGGGTCGCCGACCGCGAGGGCGAACCTGTCAGGCTCGCCGCCGTGCGGCGGGAGGACGCCGCCGAGTACCTGAAGCTTTCCCGGCAGCGTGACGGCCGCGTCCGGCTGCGGACCCTGGTCGCCGTGCTGGCCATGTTCGTCGGCATCGGCGCTGCCCTCGCCATCTACGTCCTCGCCCCCGACTGGCTGCAAGCCCTGTCCGTCAGTGCCCTGGTGCTGGCGCTCGGCTTCACCGGCCGCAAGGCCGATGCCCCGGTCATCCACCGCGCGGTGGAGGTCCCCAAGGCCAGCAAGCTCACCAGTGACATCGTCCTGAGGGCGCTCGGGGCGCTCGGGATTCCCGCGATCAACCAGGCGCAGGCCAAGGGGCGGGACGGGTTCGAGTTCACCGCTCCGATCACCCGCGACGGCCCTGGCTGGCGTGCGGAGGGCAACCTGCCCTACGGCGTGACCGTCACCGACGTGATCGAGCGCCGCGAACGCCTCGCTTCGGGTCTGCGCCGGCCACTGGGATGTGTGTGGCCGGAGGCCGTCTCCGACGAACACACCGGGCGCCTGGTGCTGTGGGTCGGCGACCAGGACCTCAAGTCGGCGCCCAAGCCTGCATGGCCGCTGCTGAAGTCCGGCACGGTCGACCTGTTCAAGGCCATCCCGTATGGCACCGACCAGCGCGGACGTTGGGTGTCGGTCACGCTCATGTTCATCGCCGGAGTGATCGGCGCGATCCCCCGCATGGGCAAGACCTTCCTCCTACGGCTGCTGCTGCTCATCGCCGCCCTCGACCCCCGCGCTGAGCTGCACACCTACGACATGAAGGGCACGGGCGACCTCGACCCCGTGGGCGAGGCCGTCTCCCACCGCCACGGTGTCGGCGAGGAAGACGAGACCATCCAGTACGCGCTGAACGACTTCCGCGCCCTGCGCGAGGAACTGCGGCGCCGTACCAAGGTGATCCGCTCGCTGCCCCGGGACATCTGCCCCGAGTCGAAGGTGACCAGCCAGCTCGCCGACAAGCGCTCGCTCGGTCTGCACCCGATCGTGATCGGGGTGGATGAGTGCCAGGTGCTGTTCGAGCACCCCGAGCATGGCAAGGAGTTCGAGGAGATCGCAACGGACCTGGTCAAGCGTGGTCCCGCGACCGGGATCGTGCTGCTGCTGGCCACCCAGCGGCCCGACGCCAAGTCCCTGCCCACCGGCATCAGCGCGAACGCCGGCGCCCGCTGGTGCCTGAAGGTCATGGGCCAGACCGAGAACGACATGGTGCTGGGCACCTCCTCCTACAAGCGCGGCGTACGCGCCACGATGTTCTCGTGGGGGGACAAGGGCCTGCACTACTTCGTGGGTGAGGGCGCGGATGCCCGGATCGTCTACGGCACGTTCATCGACGCCCCCGGCGCGGTGGCCGTCGCCGCCCGCGCCCGCACCGTCCGCGAGAAGGCGGGACTGCTGTCCGGCTACGCGCTCGGGGAAGCGCCCGAGCAGGTGACCGGACCGGCATACGACCTGCTCGCCGACGTGGCGGCGGTCGTGCCGGAGAAGGAAGAGCGGGTGTGGAACGAGCGGATCGCCGCCCGTCTCGCCGAATTGCGGCCCGAGGTCTACGGCGGGTGGAAAGGCGAGAACGTCACCTCCGCCCTGAAGCCGCACGGCATCAAGACCCGTGACGTGGCGGGCACCACGGAGGACGGCACCCGCACCACACGACGCGGCATCGTCCGCGCCGACCTCCTCAAGGCGATTGCGGAGCGTAACGAGAAGCCGGGCGCAGCATAGGCCCGGAACGGTGCTACCGGTAGCAGCCACACCTGCTACCGGTAGCACCCCCGCTAGCAGCCCAAACCCGCATCCATCTGCGATCTAGCGGATAGCACCCCACCTGCGGAAACCCCTGGAAACCCGCCCGGAGGGCCCCTGATGACCCCCATCCTCCTTGCTATCGCCTGCCTGATGGCCGTCACGCTTGGTTACGGCGGGCTGTGTGCGGCCTCGCCGTTCGGCGACTGCCGCAAGTGCCGCGGAATGGGTCACGCGCTCAAGGCCGACCGCAAGGGACGCCTCAAGCGCGGCAAGGACTGCCGCCGCTGCCGCGCGACCGGCAAGCGCATCCGCGTCGGCCGCTGGCTTTACAACCGCGCCGCGCGCATCCACCGCGCCGGCACCACCGACTGACCCCGGAAGGCCCCAGATGATCCTGAACATCTCCGCTGTGCTGTTGTTCGGCGCCGCGTCCGCCTTCGCCGTCAAGACCAGGTCCGCCGGGGGCGGCGCCGCCCTGGTGCTGTTCCTGTTCGGCTTCTTCACCGCCGGGACCGGTGCCTACGAGCCCATCCACAACCTCGTGCAGGCATCCGCCGACGCCCTGTCCGCGCTCGGCAAGTGACGGGAGACAACGACGTGAACGAGCCCACCCGCTACCCGGCCGCACCCGACATGTCGGCCCCGGAAATCCACTGCCCTGTCCCGCTCGTGCCCTCACCCACGGCGCCGCTCGCGCCCACGCAGCCGGGCGGCATCCCGTCCGTGGCGAGCATCGTCCTCCCGGACGGCCGTGTCGTCACCGGCTACGCCGTCGCCCCCGCGCAGCCCGAGCCGGTCACCGCCGCGCTGGCCGTCTCCCGCGCGGCCGTGAACGTCGCCGTGGGGGGTGTCGGCTTCCTCGCCGTGTGCGGCGGGTTGTTCCTGCTCACCGCGTTCATCACCGCCCTGACCGCCCTGGTCACGCAGCTCGTCATCCTCGCCGCCGTCATCTTCGGCGGATGGGTTGCCGTGCAGGTCTTCAGCGCGAGCGGCCACCGGGGCGGGACCACGGTCAAGATCCGCAAGGCCGTCATCAAGCGCAGCCACTTCCACAGCTGACCAGGAGGAGACCCACCCGTGTTCGAGATCCGCGTGATCTGCCCGCCTGGCGACGCCGACCAGATCGCGGCCACCCTCGCAGCCGCCTTCCACGTCGGCGGCTTCCGCCGCTACCCCGCCCGCGACGGACAGCGCATGCGCCTGTACGTCACCGCCGACACCCACCCCACCCCCGAACCGACCCACCGGGACGCCCGCTGGGTCAAGCACCGCTAGCTACGCCAAGGGCGGCCCCCAGCATCTCGCCAAAGAACCCGGGGCCGCCCTTGCCAACCAGCCCAGAACAGACCTGTTGGAGGTCCCAGCATGACCCAACCCGCCCCCGTCCGGCGAGTAGCCCTCGCCCTCGCCATCGCTCGACTGCCCGTACTGCCGCTGCGGGAAGGGAAGGTACCTGTCGGCAACTGCCCCGCCTGCGCGGACAACGCGTGCGGCGGACGGCCGACCATGAAGACCGCGGGCCCCTGCACCTGCCCGGCGCCGTGCCACGCGTGGGCCGCCGCCACCACCGACCCCCGCGTCATCGCCTCCCCTGCATGGGCGCCGGCATGGCGGGAGGCTGCGGCCGTCGCGTACCACCCCGGTGGTGCCGGACTCACCGTGGTGGACCTCGACAACGCGGACGCCATCGCGTGGGCGCGGCAGAACCTGCCTGCCACCCGGACCGTGCCGACCACGCGCGGACAGCACTGGATCTACCAGGGAGCCATGTCCTCCGCCAACGCTGTCCGTCCCGGCATTGACATCAAGTCCCTCAGCCAGTACGCCCGTTGGCTCGGTCACGGCACCGGGCGGATGACCGCGCTGCCGTCCGCCGTCCGCGCCTTGGTGGTGAGGGAAGAGGCCACCCCGCGCCGGGCGGGGGTGGCCTCTTCCCTCACCCACACCACGTGGGACCGCACGGTGGCCACCGGGTGCCGCCACACCGAGCGCTACGTCCGAACCGGGCTGGAACGCGGTCTCGCACTGATCCGCTCGCACACCGAGTCCGGCGCCGGATCGCAGGCGTTCGGCGTCGCCCGCTTCCTCGCCGCCCAGCACACCGCCTGCCCCGGGCCGTGCGGCCTCGATGCCATCGGCGAGGAGATCACCGCCGCCGCCGTCCTGGTCGGCGTCCCCGAACCGTACGCCCGCCGCGCGGTCGCCAACGGCTACCGCACCGCCCGGGAGCACGCCGCATGAACAAGGCACCGCAGGACTCCGACGCAACCACCGCCGAGACCGAAGAACTGCCGCCGCCCTCCAACCCCCTCGCCGTCGCCCGCCGGCTCCTGCCGGACTGGCAGACCGAAGACGGACACCTGGTATGCCGCCGCTGGCGCGCATCGTGGATGCGCTGGACCGGAACCCACTGGCGCGAGATCGATGAAGCCCAGGTGCGCAAGGCCATGTACGAGCGCCTGGAACACGCCGTCTACCTGGTGCCCGTCAAGGACGGACAAACCGAGGAACGCGACTGGGCGCCGACCAAGCAGAAGATCAGCAACCTGCTCGACGCGCTCGGCTCCATCACCCTGCTGCCCTCCGACGTGGACGCCCCTGCATGGCTGGACAGCGGCGGCGCGGACACCACCACATGGGGCCCGATCGTGGCATGCGCCAACGGGCTGCTGCGCATCCACGACCGCACCCTGCTGCCCCATACTCCCGGATTCTTCAACCACGTCTCCGTGCCGTTCGCTTACGACCCGGACGCCACCGCGCCGGAGTGGGAACGGTTCCTGGCGAAGATCTGGGCGGACGCCCCAGACGCCATCGCCACACTCCAGGAGTGGTTCGGCTACATCCTGTCCGGACGCACCGACCAACAGAAGATCCTGCTCATGGTCGGCCCCTCCCGCTCCGGCAAAGGCACCATCGCCCGCGTGATGAAAGAACTGGTCGGCAAGAACAACCTCGCCGGCCCTACCCTCGCCGGACTCGGCACCAACTTCGGACTGGCCACCCTGATCGGCAAGCCGCTCGCGGTCATCTCCGACGCCCGCCTGTCCGGCAACGACAGCAGCCAGGTCGTCGAACGGCTGCTGACCATCTCCGGCGAGGACACCATCGACATCGACCGCAAGTACCGCGAGCAGTGGACCGGCAAGCTGCCCACCCGGCTGATGATGCTGTCTAACGAGCTGCCGCACTTCGGCGACTCCTCCGGCGTCATCGCCCGCCGATTCATCGTCCTCAACCTCACCGTGTCCTGGCTCGGCAAGGAAGACACCACCCTCCTCGACCGGCTCACCGCTGAGATGCCCGGCATCCTCAACTGGGCCCTGGACGGACTTGCCCGTCTCCAGCGCACGGGCCGGATCACCGAGCCAGCCGCCAGCCGCGAGGCCGTCACCACCATGCAGGACACCGCGTCGCCCACGTCCGCGTTCATCCGCGAACGCTGCACTACCGGGCCCGCCTGCACCATCCCCGTGGACAACCTGTGGGCCGTCTGGCGCGAGTGGGCCGAAGACAACGGCGTGCGCCCCGGCACGAAACAGATCTTCGGCCGCAACCTGCTCTCCGCGATCCCCCAACTCACCCTCACCCGACCCCGAGACGGCGGCAGCCGGGTGCGGACCTACACCGGCATCACCCTGCGCCCCTCACCAGGCAACGCCGACTGAGGTAGCGCCGACAATCCGCCGGGTCGCGGACCATCGCGGACCACCCCCGCTGACCTGCGTATTTGCCGACCCGTCATCGCGGACCATCGCGGACCAGCCCTTCGAGGGTGGTCCGCGATGGTCCGCACACCACCCCACACAAACCCGCAGGTCAAACAGGGTGGTCCGCGATGGTCCGCGACCCACAGCATTGCGGCTCCAACACGGCTAAAGCCGCTTTCCCTGCCGCACCTTCCGCTCCCACGCACGGGAGGGCGCACCTGGCTCTTGCCCATTCCTCTTGACCTCTCGCCCAAGGAGGAGTCATGGCACCCCGCGACGAAATGTTGACCATCCCCGAGGTGATCGAAGAGATAGGCGTACCGCGAGCGACGTTCTACCGCTGGCGGCAGTACAAGAAGGGCCCGAAGTCCATCAAACTCCCGAACGGCGCAGTGCGAATCCGCCGGTCCGAACTGAGCCGGTGGCTCCAGACGCTGGAGGAGAGCGCGTGACGAAGAGCACCATCAACGGGGCCGAGCAGAACAACCGCTCGGCCCCGGCCGGGTTTTCGCTCGACGTCCGCCTGTGGAAAGTGACCAAGGCGCAGAGCAAGACCCGCCCGCATCAACTCCGTTGGAAGGTTGGAGGTAAGGTCAGTAGCGCCACCTTCGCCACAGTGGCTCTTGCAGAGAGCCGTAGATCTGAGCTGTGGCAGGCAATGCGCCGCGGCGAGGCATTCCGCATCGCCGACGGGCTGCCTGAATCCGAGGTACGGGCTGAGGCTGCTGCGGAGCAAGTCCGTGAGGAACTGTCCTGGTTCGCGTTCTGCCGCGAGTACATGGCGATGCGGTGGCCAACCGCTGCTGCCAAGACCCGTGAGGGAATAGCGGACGGGCTCGCCGCTGTGACGCTGGCTCTGGTGGAGCAGGAACAGAAAATGCCGTCACCGAAAGAGCTACGTCTCGCCTTCCGTTGGGCGGTCATACCGAAAAACTCCGAACTTAACCCCCCGGAGGCGCTGGAAGACGCTTACGGGTGGATCTCCAAGAAATCGCTTTTCGTCTCCTCGCTGGAAGACCCGAAGATTCTTCGCGATGTTCAGTATCGGATCTCCTTCAAGCTGGACGGCACCCCTGCGGCAGGGGAGACCTCCCGTCGACGTCGGCGCGCGCTCAACACGGCGGTTGAATACGCCATCGAACGCAAGCTTCTTACGGAGAATCCGCTCACCGTCATCAAGAAGGTGAAGAGTTCCTCATCGGATCGTGTGGACCCCCGTGTTCTCGTGAACAAGACGCAGGCTGCTCAACTCCTCGCCGGGGTCTCCTACGTAGGGACATGGGACCGCAAGAAGGGCCGACGGCTGGTGTGCTTCTACGCGGTGATGTATTTCGCGGGGCTCCGCCCGAGTGAGGCGGTGGGGCTCAGGAAGGGTGATTGCTACCTTCCGGAGACGGGGTGGGGCGTTCTGACACTGCGCGATACGCACCCCGTATCGGGTAAGCAGTGGACAGACAGCGGCGAGCGCCACGACAAGCGCGGCCTGAAGTCGAGGGAAGCCACGGAAGACCGGCCGGTCCCGATTCCCCCGCCGCTCGTGGCCATGCTCCGCGCCCACCTGACGGAGTTCGGCACGGCCAAGGACGGGCGGCTCTTCACGAACGAGCGGGGCGGTCTCGTGGGCAGCAGCACCTATTGGCGTGTCTGGCGGGACGCTCGGGAGTACGCGCTCCCGCCGGACCTTCAGGCCTCCATCCTCGGGGGACGGCCGTACGACCTGCGGCACACCTGCATCACGACGTGGCTGAACGCCGGCGTGCCCGTGGCCGAGGTGGCCCGTCGGGTGGGTAACTCGCCTGAGGTGATCCACCGTGTCTACGAAGGATGCATTTACGGCCAAGAATCACTCATGAACCAGAAGATCGAGAGGGAACTTGCCTGGCCCCAGGGCGACTTATTCGTCATTTGATCGACCAGGAAGCGAACTCTCGATCTGCCACGCCCGGTGAGTCTGTGGCTGGCTTACTAAGCGCCCATCTCGACACGTGGGAGGATCCCCGGCTCATTACCGGGGATCCTCCCTGACGTGCGGTGTGCTGCGCACCTTCCCTTAGAAGAGTTCGTGCCAGTGCTCTAGGAGCCAGCCCACAGCTGCCCTGACAAGACCCTGCACTACTGAGGCTTTCAGCCAGTTCGTCCTTTGATTCTCACTGGTTGTGTCAAGAAGCCTGTGCCTGCCACTACGACGCATAACGGCTTACCTTTCCCTGATGCCAGGGCGGGATAGGAAGCCGTTGATAGAGCAGTAGGCGCTAAGGATCCCTCATCCCTGCTGGCGACGGACGCCCCCGTCCGTCGCGGGAATTCCGCCTGCACAGCGACGTATGGGAGAGCCGATCTTTCGAGCAGGTAGCACAGCCCGCAGCTGCTTTGCGATGCAGTTGAAGCAGCAGGTGACTTGCAGAGGTGCCGCACTCGCTAGACGTTCGCGGGGAAAAGTGCGCGTCTCCGGTGCTGATGGCTGAGCCTGGGTAGAGGGCTCACCCATCCAGTTCCACCAGTCAACGCTGAGGAGATCCCATACTTCGTGTGTCGAAGTCTGAGCTTGTGCAGAGGGCTCGCCCACCCAGTCCCATGAGCCAACGCTGAGGACAACTTGCGAGGTGGGGAACCCATTGTACGAGAGTGTGTCGATGGCTGACTTTATGTCACTGAAGCGCTTTGGTCTTTTGCGTGTCAGTCGGGCCAACTCATCGTCGATAGCATCAAACGCTCTCCGCGGTCCGCTCCCACGGTCAGGGCGGGAGGACCCGCATGCTATGAGTGCAGGGGCGGACAAGGCGGCGACTGCGCCGAACCTTCGGCGTCGCGCGCTGTTCGTTCTCCGCAGTGCATGCACCGATCCAGTATCAAATCACTGTGGATATTCCACAAGGGTTAATTTGTGGAGCGGCCAGCCAAGCGATGCGTTTGCCGTTCTCGGCATCACTGAGGGGTTCTGAAAGTGGCCCGCACGGCCGCGACAGCTCCGTGCCGTCAGCAGGGGTGATCGGGAGCCTTGATCGACTCTATCGCAGGTCTATCGCGATCAGTGCGCAACAATGACAAAGAGCGGGACCCAGTGAGACTGGGTCCCGCTCTCTCGTGTCGGCATCCGCCCTGGTCAGCGCCTGATTTCTGCTGATCCTCGGCGAGTGCCCCCGGCAGGATTCGAACCTGCGCACACGGCTCCGGAGGCCGTTGCTCTATCCCCTGAGCTACGGGGGCGTGTCGGTCGCGTTGCTCGCGGCGACGGGTAGAACACTACCAGCTCCCTCGGGGTGGTCATGAACGGGTTTCCGCTGTCGAGGGCGGGTGTGTGGGTCGCCCGTGCGGGGTGGAAGTGGGGAAAACCCGGACGCGGTGGCCGGGGCCGACCTACTCTCGAGTTGTGCCAGGCGCGTCGGGTCGGGTGCTTGTTGTGGACGACAACAAGGTCATCCGGCAGTTGATCAGGGTCAACCTCGAGCTGGAGGGGCTGGAGGTCGTGACCGCGGCCGATGGTGCCGAGTGTCTTGATGTCGTCCATCAGGTGCGGCCCGATGTGGTGACCCTCGATGTGGTGATGCCCCGGCTGGACGGGCTCCGGACCGCCGCGCGGCTGCGGGCCGACCCGCGCACCCGTGACGTGCCCCTCGCCATCGTCAGCGCGTGCAGCCAGCACGAGGTCGAGTCCGGGCTCGAAGTGGGCATCGACGCCTTCCTCCCCAAGCCGTTCGAGCCGGCCGAACTCGTCGGGATGGTCAGGGAGTTGATCGAGCGGGAGCGGCGTGGGGCACGGCAGTGCGGTGGTTCCGGCGCCGACGGCGACGGTGCCCAGACGCCGACAGTCGATCAGCCGGCCGTGCCGTAGACATGCCCTGGGAATGCCCCAGACGTGATGCAGACGTGCCCTAGGCCTGCCATGAATGAGCCGTAGGCCTGCGCCATGGACGCGCCGCAGTCCTGCCCTAGCCGTGCAGCCCGAGCTCGGCGGTCGATCAGTCGGCCGTGCCGAAGTCGACCGGTAGCCGCGCGCCCACCGGCACGCCCTCCCCCCGGCCATCGGCACGCCCTCCCCCCGGCCATCGGCACGCCCTCCCCCCACCGGCCTCCCCGGGCACCACCCCGTCCACATCCCGGACCCCCACCCAAACCGGCTCGCATACCCACCCCCCTCCTCCCATACGCTTGTCCCCGTGACCCCCGCCGAGCTCTCCCGCACCGTGCTGCACGCCGTGCGTCGCGCTGTCGACGCGGGTGAGCTCAGCGTGACCGTGCCGGAGCGGGTCGTGGTCACTCCGCCGGGGCCCGGGGGGTGTGGCGACTACGCCACCAACATCGCGCTCCAGCTGGCCGGCGCGGCAGGGCAGCAGTCGCGGCGCGTGGCCGAGATCCTGCGGGCGCGGCTCCTTGACGAGCGCCGCTTCACCGATGTCGTCGTCACCGGGCCCGGATTTCTCAACGTCAGTCTGCAGAGCACCGTCTCCGCCTGCCTCGTCGAGGAGATCCTGCGGCGTGGGCGGCGGTACGGCCATGCGACGACCGGGTTCAGCGGGACCGCCGTCCGGCTCCGGTGTCCGGCGGAGGTGCGTGCCGTCGTGGTCGCGGACGCCGTGGCCCGTGTGCTGCGCAGCCAGGGTGACTCCGTCCGCGTCACCTGCGACGGCCGTCCCGCCCCGGAATGGGAGACCCACCTCGGGACCAGCACCGTCGACTCACGGGGCCTCTACCCCCTCCCCGACATCGACGTCACCGTCCACCCTGTCCCGGCCCCCGCCGACCCCCTCCCCCTGGGCCGTGACGCCGCCCGCTGGGCCCTGCTCCACCCCGCCGCCCACGACCGGCCCCGCATCACCGGCGATCATCTGGTCCAGCGGGAGACCAACCCCCTCTTCCGCGTCCGCTACGCCCACGCCCGCACCCGGGCCCTCCTGCGCAACGCGGCCGACCTGGGCTTCGCACCCGAGCCCGGCCCCGTGCACGCGAGCGACACGGCACCGCTGCTCGCCGCGCTCGGCGACCACCCCCGCCTCCTCGCCGCCAGCGCGACGCACCACACCCCCGACCGCCTCGCACGGCACCTCGTCACCGTCGCCGACGCCACGCTGCCCGTGCTCCCCGCCGTGCTGCCCCTCGGCGAGGAGAAACCCTCGGCCGCCCACCGTGCCCGGCTCGCTCTCGCCGAAGCCGCCGGGACGGTGCTGGCCGGCGGCCTGTCCCTGCTCGGCATCGACGCACCTGAACACCTCTGAGAGCCAAGAAGAGACACACGACATGAGCCGTTCCGCACACCCCGCCGGGCCCCGTCACGCCGATGTCCTCCCCGAGGGCCACTACTCCGCCCCGCCCGCCGACCTCAACGCCCTCGACCCGAAGGTCTGGGCGCAGACAGTGACGCGTGACGCGGACGGTGTCGTCACCGTCGGCGGGATTCCCGTCACCCGGCTCGCCGAGGAGTTCGGTACCCCCGCCTACGTCCTCGACGAGGCCGACTTCCGGGCCCGGGCGCGTGCGTGGCGCACCGCCTTCGGGTCCGACGCCGACGTCTACTACGCCGGCAAGGCGTTCCTGTCCCGTGCAGTCGTGCGCTGGCTGCACGAGGAGGGGCTGAACGTCGACGTCTGCTCCGGCGGCGAGCTGGCGACCGCCCTCTCCGCGGGCATGCCCGCGGAGCGCATCGCCTTCCACGGCAACAACAAGTCCGTCGACGAGATCACCCGGGCCGTCGAGGCCGGTGTGGGGCACATCGTGCTCGACTCCTTCCAGGAGATCGTGCGCGTCGCCCACATCGCGCAGGGCCTGGGGAAGCGGCAGAAGGTGCTCATCCGGATCACCGTCGGCGTCGAGGCCCACACGCACGAGTTCATCGCCACGGCCCACGAGGACCAGAAGTTCGGCATCCCGCTGGCCGGCGGGCAGGCCGCCGAGGCCGTACGGCGTGCGCTGAAGCTCGACGGGCTGGAGCTCGTCGGCATCCACAGCCACATCGGCTCGCAGATCTTCGACATGTCCGGCTTCGAGGTCGCCGCCCACCGGGTCGTCTCGCTGCTCAAGGACGTCCGTGACGAGCACGGCGTCGAACTGCCCGAGATCGACCTCGGCGGTGGGCTCGGCATCGCGTACACCAGTGACGACGACCCCCGTGAGCCGCACGAGATCTCCAAGGCGCTCAGTGAGATCGTCAGCCGGGAGTGCGAGGCCGCGAAGCTGCGCACGCCGCGCATCTCCGTCGAGCCGGGGCGCGCCATCGTCGGGCCGACCGCCTTCACGCTCTACGAGGTCGGCACCATCAAGCCGCTCGACGGGCTGCGCACGTACGTCTCCGTCGACGGCGGCATGTCGGACAACATCCGTACCGCGCTGTACGACGCCGAGTACAGCGTCGCGCTGGTCTCCCGCACCTCCGACGCCGCGCCGATGCTCGCCCGTGTCGTCGGCAAGCACTGCGAGAGCGGGGACATCGTGGTGAAGGACGCGTTCCTGCCGGCCGATCTGGCACCGGGTGACCTCGTCGCCGTGCCGGCCACGGGCGCCTACTGCCGGTCGATGGCCAGCAACTACAACCACGTGCTGCGGCCGCCGGTCGTCGCCGTGCAGGGCGGCGAGGCCCGGGTGATCGTCCGCCGGGAGACCGAGGAGGACCTGCTGCGTCTCGACGTCGGCTGAGCCGAACCGGGACCCGGGGTGGAAGATCTCCTGTCTGCCACCCCGGTACAAATGAAATAGATGTCTCACGATCCGGACGAAGGGCAGAAACTCCCGTCCGGTGAGTGAGACTGGTGCAACCGTAGACGGTATGAGGAAACGAGGTCGGATGATGCGTACGCGTCCGCTGAAGGTGGCGCTGCTGGGCTGTGGAGTGGTCGGCTCAGAGGTGGCGCGCATCATGACGACGCACGCCGACGACCTCGCGGCCCGCATCGGTGCCCCGGTGGAGCTCGCGGGCGTGGCCGTACGGCGGCCCGACAGGGTGCGCGAGGGCATCGCCCCCGAGCTCGTCACCACCGACGCCACCGCCCTCGTCAAACGCGGCGACATCGACGTCGTCGTCGAGGTGATCGGCGGGATCGAGCCCGCGCGGACCCTCATCACCACCGCCTTCGAGCACGGCGCGTCCGTCGTCTCCGCCAACAAGGCGCTGCTCGCCCAGGACGGGGCGGCCCTGCACGCCGCCGCCGACGAGCACGACAAGGACCTCTACTACGAGGCCGCCGTCGCCGGTGCCATCCCGCTGATCCGGCCGCTGCGCGAGTCCCTCGCCGGCGACAAGATCAACCGGGTGATGGGCATCGTCAACGGCACCACCAACTTCATCCTCGACAAGATGGACTCGACCGGCGCGGGCTACCAGGAGGCGCTCGACGAGGCCACCGCGCTCGGGTACGCGGAGGCCGATCCGACGGCCGACGTCGAGGGCTTCGACGCCGCCGCCAAGGCCGCCATCCTCGCCGGCATCGCCTTCCACACGCGCGTGCGCCTCGACGACGTCTACCGCGAGGGCATGACCGAGGTCACCGCGGCCGACTTCGCCTCCGCCAAGGAGATGGGCTGCACCATCAAGCTGCTCGCCATCTGCGAGCGGGCCGCGGACGGCGCGTCCGTCACCGCGCGCGTGCACCCGGCCATGATTCCGCTGAGCCACCCGCTGGCCTCCGTGCGCGGCGCCTACAACGCCGTGTTCGTCGAGTCCGACGCCGCGGGGCAGCTCATGTTCTACGGGCCCGGAGCGGGCGGTTCCCCGACGGCGTCCGCCGTGCTCGGCGACCTCGTCGCCGTCTGCCGCAACCGGATCGGCGGCGCGACCGGACCGGGAGAGTCCGCATACGCCGCCCTGCCGGTGTCGCCGATGGGCGACGTGGTCACGCGGTACCACATCAGCCTCGACGTGGCCGACAAACCGGGTGTCCTCGCCCAGGTCGCGACCGTCTTCGCCGAGCACGGAGTCTCGATCGATACGGTTCGCCAGTCGGGGAAGGACGGCGAGGCCTCCCTCGTCGTCGTCACGCACCGTGCGTCCGACGCGGCCCTCACCGGGACCGTCGAGGCGTTGCGCAAGCTCGACACCGTGCGTGGTGTCGCCAGCATCATGCGGGTTGAAGGAGAGTAACCAGCAATGACCCACCAGTGGCGCGGAATCATCGAGGAGTACCGGGACCGGCTGCCCGTCTCCGACACCACGCCGGTCGTGACGCTCCGCGAGGGCGGCACGCCCCTCGTGCCCGCGCAGGTGCTCTCCGAGCGCACGGGCTGCGAGGTCCACCTCAAGGTGGAGGGCGCGAACCCGACCGGTTCCTTCAAGGACCGCGGCATGACCATGGCCATCACCCGGGCCAAGGAGGAGGGCGCGAAGGCCGTCATCTGCGCCTCCACCGGCAACACGTCGGCGAGCGCCGCCGCGTACGCCGTGCGGGCCGGGATGGTCTGCGCCGTGCTGGTGCCGACGGGCAAGATCGCGCTCGGCAAGATGGGTCAGGCCCTCGTGCACGGCGCGAAGATCCTCCAGGTCGACGGCAACTTCGACGACTGCCTCACGCTCGCGCGCGGCCTGAGCGACAACTACCCCGTGGCGCTGGTCAATTCGGTCAACCCGGTACGTATCGAGGGCCAGAAGACGGCCGCCTTCGAGATCGTGGACATGCTCGGCGACGCGCCCGACATCCATGTGCTGCCGGTCGGCAACGCGGGCAACATCACGGCCTATTGGAAGGGCTACAGGGAGTACGCCGCCGACGGCGTCGCCTCCCGGACCCCCCGGATGTGGGGCTTCCAGGCGTCCGGCAGCGCGCCGATCGTGCGGGGCGAGATCGTCAAGGACCCGTCGACCATCGCCACCGCCATCCGCATCGGCAACCCGGCCTCGTGGCAGTACGCGCTTGCGGCGCGGGACGAATCGGGCGGTTTCATCGACGAGGTGACGGACCGTGAGATTCTGCGCGCCTACCGGCTGTTGGCCTCGCAGGAGGGCGTCTTCGTCGAGCCCGCGTCCGCCGCGTCCGTCGCCGGTCTGCTGAAGGCCGCCGAGCAGGGCAAGGTCGACCCGGGGCAGCGGATCGTGTGCACCGTCACGGGCAACGGTCTGAAGGACCCCGACTGGGCCGTCGCCGGAGCCCCGCAGCCGGTCACCGTCCCCGTCGACGCGGCCACCGCGGCGGAGCGCCTGGGCCTCGTCTGAGGGGCGCCCTCGGACCGGCCTGACGTGCGCCGACACACCGAGCGCCGGTGCAGTGTCCGGCACGGTCCGGCGCAAGACGGCGCTTGCCCGAGGGGCTTCCCTACGGGGGGTGCACAGGGGGCTTACGACACGCATCGTGCGCCTCCTGTGCGCCCTATGTCGCCACAGAACCTTCCTTCGATAGGCTGTACTGAACCCGCCCGCCGCATATGCCTCAGCACAGGGCTCGGCGCCGCGTCGTCTCCACGGCCGGTACAGCGGCCGGCCGCCCCGGCCGGCAGCGGCCCCCAGGGTTCTCGTACACCATCGAATGTCCGTCCCACGTCATTCGACAATCACGCAGCTCAAGGAGAGTCATCGAGCGATGGCCGGTCCAGCGTTCCGCGCCGCCGCCGTCCGGGTGCGCGTCCCCGCCACCAGCGCCAACCTCGGCCCGGGCTTCGACGCCCTCGGCCTCGCGCTGGGCTTGTACGACGACGTGGTCGTCCGGGTGGCCGACTCCGGGCTGCACATCGACATCGCGGGAGAGGGCAGCGAGACCCTCCCGCGCGACGAGCAGCACCTCCTCGTCCGTTCCCTGCGCACCGCCTTCGACCTGCTGGGCGGACAGCCCCGCGGGCTGGAGATCGTCTGCGCCAACCGCATTCCGCACGGCCGGGGCCTCGGCTCCTCCTCGGCCGCCATCTGTGCCGGGATCGTCGCCGCCCGCGCCGTGACCATAGGCGCCGAGGCCAAGCTCGACGACACCGCGCTGCTCGAGCTGGCGACGGAGATCGAGGGCCACCCGGACAACGTCGCGGCGTGTCTGCTGGGTGGCTTCACCCTGTCCTGGATGGAGGGTGGCGCGGCCCGCGCGATCAGGATGGACCCCGCCGATTCCATCGTTCCGGTGGTTTTCGTCCCCGGAAAGCCGGTACTGACCGAGACGGCGCGCGGTCTGCTCCCGCGCACCGTCCCGCACGTCGACGCTGCCGCCAACGCCGGCCGGGCCGCCCTGCTCGTCGAGGCCCTGACCCGTCGCCCCGAGCTGCTGCTGCCCGCCACCGAGGACCGCCTGCACCAGGAGTACCGCGCCCCGGCCATGCCCGAGAGCGCGGCGCTCGTGGAGCGGCTGCGCTCCGAGGGCGTCCCCGCGGTCATCTCCGGTGCCGGGCCGACGGTCATGGCGCTGGCCGACGCGGGCACCGCCGACAAGGTCGAGGCCCTGGCGGGCACGGGCTGGGCGGCGAACCGGCTGCTCCTCGACCAGCAGGGCGCGAGCGTGCTGCCGCTCTCGACCCCCAGTGACTTCTGAAAGCACACGGTTGCCGGATTTGGAGAGGGGGAATGTTTGTTGGATCCGGTAGTGTTAACCTCAAGTCTGCACCCGACCCCACCATGGCGAGGTGCCTCGTGTCCCCGTCCGGGACAGACATTCTTCCGGGAGCTCCCCAAGCCGCACTGTGTTCTGTACGTCGGACCGTACGCCGTACACGGACACTGAGCGGGGCGCAGGGCACGCTCCGGAACCGGTGCGACCACGCCGCGTGACACTGACACTGGGTGCCACGGCACAAGGAAGCGCCATCACCAGATTCCTCCGCCGCTTAGGCGGACCACCGCCCCGGCACGGTTCACACCACACGGACCGAAGTCGGACAGCACAACCGGTCGCCGAGCCAGACAGGCCGACGTCCGCTCCAGGGAAGGACCCTTCGTGAGCGACACCACCGATCTGATGGGCGCACGTGTCGAGGAGACCGCTGCCGCGCCCGCCACGGACGCCTCCGCGCCTGCCACCGGTGCCGGCTCCCGGCGGCGCCGTGGTACCGGCCTCGAGGGCATGGTGCTGGCCGAGCTGCAGCAGGTCGCATCGGGCCTGGGCATCAGGGGCACCGCGCGTATGCGCAAGAGCCAGCTGATCGAGGTCATCAAGGAGGCGCAGGCGTCCGGCGGCGCCGCTCCGGCCGCGAAGGCCGACGCCCCCGCCGAGGCCAAGCCGAAGCGCCGCGCCACCTCCCGGGCCCGTACGGGCGACAACGCGGAGAAGGCCGACAAGAAGGCGGACGCGAAGCAGGCCTCCGAGGCCCCCGCCGAGAAGGCCGACAAGGCCGCGGCCCAGCAGCAGATCGAGATTCCCGGCCAGCCCGCCGGGGGCCCCTCCCGCGATGGGGGTACCTCCCGCGCGAGCGCAGCCGAGCGTGGGGGAGAAGCCGAGCGTGGGGGAGACGACGCGCCTTCCGAGCGCCGCCGTCGCCGGGCCACCGCCGACGCCGGGGCTCCGGCCTCCGCTCCCGAGACGGTCGCCGCCGAGGCGAAGAACGAGTCCAAGGGCGAGGGGTCTGCCCAGCAGCAGTCGCAGCAGCAGTCCCAGAACAGCGACGCCAAGTCCGACTCCGGCGACGGAGGCGAGGGCCGCCGCCGTGACCGCCGCGACCGTGACCGGGACCGCGGCCGCGACCGCGACCGCGACCGCCGGGGCAACAAGGGTGACGACCAGCAGGGCGGCCAGCGCGGCCAGCAGCAGAACCAGCAGGGCGGCGGCCGCCAGGACCGCGGCCAGCAGGACGACGACGACTTCGAGGGCGGCCGTCGTGGCCGTCGCGGGCGTTACCGCGACCGCCGTGGCCGTCGTGGCCGCGACGACGTGCAGGAGCCGCAGATCGCCGAGGACGACGTCCTGATCCCCGTCGCGGGCATCCTGGACATCCTCGACAACTACGCCTTCATCCGCACGTCCGGCTACCTGCCCGGCCCGAACGACGTGTACGTCTCCCTCGCCCAGGTCCGCAAGAACGGCCTGCGCAAGGGCGACCACATCACCGGCGCGGTCCGTCAGCCCAAGGAGGGCGAGCGGCGCGAGAAGTTCAACGCGCTGGTCCGCCTCGACTCCGTCAACGGCATGGCCCCCGAACACGGCCGTGGCCGCCCGGAGTTCAACAAGCTGACGCCGCTCTACCCGCAGGACCGCCTCCGCCTGGAGACGGACCCGGGCGTGCTCACCACCCGCATCATCGACCTGGTCTCGCCGATCGGTAAGGGTCAGCGCGGTCTGATCGTGGCCCCGCCGAAGACCGGTAAGACCATGATCATGCAGGCGATCGCCAACGCGATCACGCACAACAACCCCGAGTGCCACCTGATGGTCGTCCTCGTCGACGAGCGTCCGGAAGAGGTCACCGACATGCAGCGGTCGGTGAAGGGCGAGGTCATCTCCTCGACCTTCGACCGCCCGGCCGAGGACCACACCACGGTCGCGGAGCTCGCCATCGAGCGGGCCAAGCGGCTGGTGGAGCTGGGCCACGACGTCGTCGTGCTGCTCGACTCGATCACGCGTCTGGGCCGTGCGTACAACCTGGCCGCCCCGGCCTCCGGCCGCATCCTGTCCGGTGGTGTCGACTCGACGGCGCTGTACCCGCCGAAGCGCTTCTTCGGTGCGGCGCGGAACATCGAGGACGGCGGCTCGCTGACCATCCTCGCCACCGCCCTGGTGGACACCGGGTCCCGCATGGACGAGGTGATCTTCGAGGAGTTCAAGGGCACCGGCAACATGGAGCTCAAGCTCGACCGGAAGCTCGCCGACAAGCGCATCTTCCCGGCGGTGGACGTCGACGCGTCCGGCACCCGTAAGGAAGAGATCCTGCTCGGCAACGAGGAGCTCTCCGTCGTCTGGAAGCTGCGCCGGGTCCTGCACGCGCTCGACCAGCAGCAGGCGATCGAGCTGCTCCTCGACAAGATGAAGCAGACCAAGTCGAACGTCGAGTTCCTGATGCAGATCCAGAAGACGACGCCGACGCCGGGCAACGGCGACTGAGCACCGTCGAGGTTGGCTGTACGCCGGCCGCGGCTTCGTCGTGGCCGGTCGCGCAGTTCCCCGCGCCACTCAGGGGCGTAAGGGCCGCCCCCCGTTCAGAAGCGGACGGGGGGCGGCCCTTTGCCGGATACGGATCAGCGAGATCTTCGCCACAAGGAAGTCAGTCGGTACCGATTTCAAGCAGTACGGCATTTTCGGCTGACATCGCAGGTGAGCGGCGTACGCCCCGCTACGTCCGAACACGCACCGTGCCCGTCGGCGCACGCGGTGGGCACAGTCCGTTGTGCAACCCTTTCCCGAGTTTCCCCGTCTGACCAGGCGGAGCGACGATGGTGCCAGGGGAAGTCCCCGACCGAGAACGCCTGGCGCCGAACGCAGGGGGTAACAGACCGTAGACGAGCTGAGGAGCACATGTCTGCCGAGAGCACGCCGGATCCGGGCATACCGGACAAGACCGGCAACGAACCGCGCCAACGCGTCAAGGGCCGACGCCGCAAGCCCCGCAAGCGTCACAAGGGCATGATGGTCATGGCCTGGACCGCGGCCGGCATCGTCGTCCTCGGCGGCGCCGGGGTGGGGTACGTGTACTTCAAGCTCAACGGCAACCTCAAGAGCGTCGACATCGACCAGGCCCTCGGCACCGACCGGCCCAAGAAGGCCGACAACGGCTCCGAGAACATCCTCGTCCTCGGCTCCGACACCCGCGCCGGCGGCAACAAGAAGATCGGCGGCGGCACCGACGACGGCAGCGCCCGCTCCGACACGGCGATGATCGTGCACATCTACAAGGGCCACAAGAGCGCCAGCGTGGTCTCCATCCCGCGCGACACCCTCATCGACCGGCCCTCCTGCACCGACACCAAGGGCAAGGAGTACCCCGCCGCGAACGGCGTGATGTTCAACTCCGCCTACTCCACGGGCGGGGCCGCCTGCGCCGTGAAGACCGTCGAGTCGATCACCGACCTGCGGATGGACCACTACCTGGAGGTCGACTTCGCCGGCTTCCAGAAGCTCATCGACGACCTCGGCGGCGTCGAGGTCACCACGACCAAGAGCATCGACGACCCCGACAGCCACCTGAAGCTGCCGGCCGGCACCCACAGACTCGACGGTGAGCAGGCCCTCGGCCTGGTCCGCACCCGCCACGGCGTCGGCGACGGCTCCGACCTCGGCCGCATCCAGCTCCAGCAGGCCTTCATCAAGGCCCTGCTGAACCAGGTCAAGGACGTCGGCGTCTTCAGCAACCCCAAGAAGCTGCTCGACCTCGCGGAGACCGCGACCAAGACGGTCACGGCCGACTCCGACCTCGGCTCGGTCAACAAGCTCGCGTCCTTCGCGGACGGACTCAAGGGCATCAGCCCGTCCCACATGCACATGGTCACGATGCCGGTCGCCTACGACCCGGACGACCCCAACCGCGTCCTCCTCCAGAAGAAGAAGGCCCAGGAGATCTGGAACGCCCTGGAGCAGGACAAGCCGATCCCGAAGTCGGCGACGTCCGGCTCGGCCTCGGGCGAAGCCAAGGGTGTCGTCAGCGCCCCGTAGGGGCGCGGGGAACTGCGCGAGCAACCCACCCCCCTGCCGCGGGGAACAAACAACGGCAACCCCCGGTTTTGGGAGTAGGCCCCAGTCCTGGCAGACTGGTACGTCGGCTCCGGTTCACGCTCCCGCATCCCGCGTCAGCGACCCGGCGCCCTCCCGAAACCTAGGAGACACCTTGAAGCGCGACATCCACCCCGAGTACGTCGAGACGCAGGTCAGCTGCACCTGCGGCGCGTCGTTCACCACGCGCAGCACCATCGAGTCCGGCACCATCCGCGCCGATGTCTGCTCCGAGTGCCACCCGTTCTACACGGGCAAGCAGAAGATCCTCGACACCGGTGGCCGTGTGGCCCGCTTCGAGGCCCGCTTCGGCAAGGCCGCCGGCTCCAAGAAGTAGCGAGCCTCAATTCGCCGGTCCACGGCCGCGCCCCCACCGAGGGCGCGCCGGGACCGGCGTTTTTGGTCGCCCGCCCTTCACCCCCGTCCGTACACAGGAGCCCAAGATGTTCGAGGCCGTCGCGGAACTCGTCGCCGAGCACGCCGACCTGGAGAAGAAGCTCGCCGACCCGTCGGTCCACGCCGACCAGGCCAACGCGCGCAAGCTGAACAAGCGTTACGCCGAGCTCACCCCGATCGTCGCCACGTACCGCTCCTGGACGCAGACGGGCGACGACATCGAGACCGCGCGTGAACTGGCGGCCGACGACCCCGACTTCGCCGCCGAGGTCAAGGAGCTGGAGCAGCGGCGCGAGGAGCTCACGGAGAAGCTCCGCCTGCTGCTGGTCCCCAGGGACCCCAGCGACGACAAGGACGTCATCCTCGAGATCAAGGCGGGCGCGGGCGGCGACGAGTCCGCCCTGTTCGCCGGCGATCTGCTGCGCATGTACCTGCGCTACGCCGAGCGCGTCGGCTGGAAGACCGAGATCATCGACTCCACCGAGTCCGAGCTCGGCGGCTACAAGGACGTCCAGGTCGCGGTGAAGACCAAGGGCGGCCAGGGCGCCACCGAGCCCGGGCAGGGCGTGTGGGCGCGGCTGAAGTACGAGGGCGGTGTGCACCGCGTGCAGCGCGTGCCGGCGACGGAGTCCCAGGGCCGTATCCACACCTCCGCGGCCGGTGTCCTCGTGACGCCCGAGGCCGAGGAGATCGACGTCGAGATCAACCCCAACGACCTCCGCATCGACGTCTACCGGTCGTCCGGGCCCGGCGGACAGTCCGTCAACACCACCGACTCCGCCGTGCGCATCACGCACATCCCGACCGGAGTCGTCGCCTCCTGCCAGAACGAGAAGAGCCAGCTGCAGAACAAGGAGCAGGCACTGCGTATCCTGCGCTCCAGGCTGCTCGCGGCGGCGCAGGAGGAAGCGGAGAGGGAGGCCGCAGACGCCCGTCGCAGCCAGGTCCGCACCGTCGACCGCTCCGAGAAGATCCGCACGTACAACTTCCCGGAGAACCGCATCTCGGACCACCGCGTCGGCTTCAAGGCGTACAACCTGGACCAGGTCCTGGACGGCGACCTGGGCGCGGTGATCCAGGCCTGTGTGGACGCGGACTCGGCGGCGAAGCTGGCAGCCGCGTAAACGCGTAAGAGACGTAGGAGTACTGAGTACCGGAGGACTCGCGTGAACCTGCTGCTCGCGGAGGTGGCCCAGGCCACCCAGCGGCTCGCCGACGCCGGCGTGCCCTCGCCGCGCACCGACGCGGAGGAACTCGCCGCGTTCGTGCACGGCGTCAAGCGCGGCGAGCTGCACTCCGTCGGGGACTCCGACTTCGACGCCCGCTACTGGGAGGTCATCGCCCGCCGCGAGGCCCGCGAACCGCTCCAGCACATCACCGGGCGGGCCTACTTCCGGTACCTGGAACTCCAGGTCGGCCCCGGGGTGTTCGTGCCGCGGCCGGAGACCGAGTCCGTGGTCGGCTGGGCCATAGACGCGGTACGGGCCATGGACGTCGTCGAGCCGTGCATCGTCGACCTGTGCACCGGCTCCGGCGCCATCGCGCTCGCCCTCGCCCAGGAGGTGCCGCGCTCGCGTGTGCACGCGGTGGAGCTGTCCGAGGACGCCCTCCAGTGGACCCGCAAGAACGTCGAGGGGTCCAGGGTCGAGCTGCGGCAGGGCAACGCCCTGACGGCGTTCCCGGACCTCGACGGCCAGGTCGACCTGGTCATCTCCAACCCGCCCTACATCCCGCTCACCGAGTGGGAGTACGTCGCTCCCGAGGCGCGGGACTACGACCCGGACATGGCCCTGTTCTCCGGCGAGGACGGCCTCGACCTCATTCGGGGTCTGGAGCGCACCGCGCACCGGCTGCTGCGCCCCGGCGGCGTCGTGGTCGTGGAGCACGCCGACACCCAGGGCGGCCAGGTGCCGTGGATCTTCACCGAGGAGCGGGGCTGGGCCGACGCGGCCGACCACCCGGACCTCAACAACCGCCCGCGTTTCGCCACGGCCCGCAAGGCGCTGCCGTGAGCACACCGCAGTCTCCACAGCTCTCGCAGTCTTCATCCCAGCAGCACGTGTACGAGGAGGCCAGCTAAAGATGGCACGGCGATACGACACCAATGACGCGACCGACCGTGTGACCGGTCTGCGCGAGGCAGCGTCCGCCGTCCGCCGTGGCGAGCTGGTGGTGCTGCCGACGGACACCGTGTACGGCATCGGCGCGGACGCGTTCGCCTCGGAGGCCGTCGGCGACCTGCTGGAGGCCAAGGGCCGGGGCCGCAACATGCCCTCGCCCGTCCTCATCGGCTCCCCGAACACCCTGCACGGCCTCGTCACGGACTTCTCCGAGCTGGCCTGGGAGCTGGTGGACGCCTTCTGGCCGGGCGCGCTGACGCTGGTCGCCAAGCACCAGCCGTCCCTCCAGTGGGACCTCGGGGACACCCGTGGCACGGTCGCCGTGCGCATGCCGCTGCACCCGGTCGCCATCGAGCTGCTCACCGAGGTGGGCCCGATGGCCGTGTCGTCCGCCAACCTCACCGGCCACCCGGCTCCGGAGGACTGCGACGCCGCGCAGGAGATGCTCGGCGACTCGGTCTCCGTCTACCTGGACGGCGGCCCGACCCCCGGCAACGTCCCGTCGTCGATCGTCGACGTGACCCAGGAGGTGCCGCGGCTGCTGCGGGCGGGCGCGCTCTCGGCGGACGAGCTGCGAAAGGTCGTACCCGACCTCGAGGTGGCGAATTGACGGCCCCTGAGACGGGGCGTGGCATAGGCAACGGGGAAAGCGCGGCGGAGATCACGACGACGTTCGTGGGGCTTCCGCGCGACAGCTTCCGCATCCTCCACGTCAGCACCGGCAACGTGTGCCGCTCGCCCATCACCGAGCGGCTGACCCGCCATTTCGTGCGGGAGCGGCTCGGCATCCTGGGCGGCGGGCTGATCGTGGAGAGCGCGGGCACCTGGGGTCACGAGGGCGCGCCCATGGAGTCCCACGCGGAGACCGTCCTGGCCGACTTCGGCGCGGACGCCTCCGGCTTCACCGGGCGCGAGCTCCTCGACGAGCACGTCATCCGCGCCGACCTGGTGCTGACCGCCACCCGGGACCACCGGGCGCAGGTCATCTCGATGGGCCACTCGGCCGGCCTGCGGACCTTCACGCTGAAGGAGTTCACCCGCCTGGTCAAGGCCATCGACCCGGCGACCCTGCCGTCCCTCGAAGAGGGCGTGGTCGTACGCGCGCGTGCGCTGGTGCGGGCTGCGGCGGCTCTACGCGGGTGGCTGCTGGCACCGAACGCCGAGGCGGACGAGGTGTACGACCCGTACGGGGCGCCCCTGACGTTCTTCCGTTCCATCGGGGACGAGATACACCTGGCACTCGACCCGGTCGTCACCGCCCTCACGGGTGTCCCCGCACGGGCGTAGCGACCGAGCGCCCCGGGGGCCCCGGGCCTACATTGGACGTACATCACCACGGCGAACCGCCCAGAGATGCGCCGCCCGGAGCCCACCATGACGGTCACCCCTGCCATCGAGGCCGACGTCCTGCGCCATCAGGACCCGGAACTCGCCGACGTCCTGCTCGGGGAGCGGGAGCGGCAGTCCACGACGCTCCAGCTGATCGCCGCGGAGAACTTCACCTCGCCGGCCGTGCTGGCCGCCCTCGGCTCGGCGCTCGCCAACAAGTACGCCGAGGGCTACCCGGGAGCGCGGCACCACGGCGGCTGCGAGATCGTCGACGTCGCCGAACGCCTCGCCGTGGAGCGGGCCAGGGCGCTGTTCGGCGCCGACCACGCCAACGTCCAGGCGCACTCGGGCTCTTCGGCGGTGCTGGCCGCCTACGCCGCGCTGCTCCGCCCCGGCGACACCGTCCTCGCCCTCGGCCTGCCCTACGGCGGGCACCTCACGCACGGCTCGCCCGCCAACTTCTCCGGGCGCTGGTTCGACTTCGTCGGGTACGGCGTGGAGGCCGAGTCCGGGTTCATCGACCACGAGCAGGTGCGCACCCTGGCGCGTACGCGGCGGCCCAAGGCGATCGTGTGCGGCTCGATCGCCTACCCCCGCCACATCGACCACGCGTTCTTCCGCGAGGTCGCCGACGAGGTGGGCGCGTATCTCATCGCGGACGCCGCGCATCCCATCGGACTGGTCGCCGGGGGAGCGGCGCCGAACCCGGTGCCGTACGCGGACATCGTCTGTGCGACGACTCACAAGGTGCTGCGGGGACCGCGCGGCGGCATGATCCTGTGCCGCGCGGAGCTGGCCGAGCGGGTCGACCGGGCCGTGTTTCCTTTCACACAGGGCGGTGCGCAGATGCACACCATCGCCGCCAAGGCGGTGGCGTTCGGCGAGGCGGCAACACCGGCCTTCGCCGCGTACGCCCATCAGGTGGTCGCCAATGCGAGGGTTCTCGCGGCCCGGCTGGCCGCCGAGGGCCTGGTCGTCACCACCGGCGGCACCGACACCCACCTGATCACCGCCGACCCGGCACCGCTCGGCGTCGACGGCCGGACCGCCCGGGGCCGGCTCGCCGCCGCCGGCCTGGTCCTGGACTGCTGTGCGCTTCCTCACGGCGACGGCCGGGGCCTCAGGCTGGGCACGGCCGCGGTCACCACGCAGGGCATGGGCGAGGCGGAGATGGCACGGATCGCCAAGCTGCTCACCGGGGTGCTCACGGGCGTGACCGAGACCGCGAGGGCCCGTGAAGAAGTGCGGGAGCTGGCCGGTGGATTTCCGCCGTATCCGGCCTGAGTCGGGGTAAGCGCACCAGGGTGCACAGCTACTCGTGCAACCATCGTCGCTACCCGGAAGTCCCCACACATATGCGCGCATCGCTAGGGTGTGGGGCTGAGATGGCCAGCGAGACCTGTGGGGAAGCCTGTGCGTGAATACCTGCTGACGCTCTGCATCACGGCCGCGGTGACGTATCTGCTGACAGGGCCGGTACGGAAATTCGCGATCGTGGCCGGAGCGATGCCGGAGATCCGGGCACGTGACGTGCACCGGGAACCCACTCCGCGGCTCGGCGGTATCGCGATGTTCTTCGGCCTGTGCGCGGGTCTGCTGGTCGCTGACCACCTGACCAACCTCAACCAGGTCTTCGAGACGTCGAACGAACCCCGGGCCCTGCTGTCCGGGGCTGCGCTGATCTGGCTGATCGGTGTGCTGGACGACAAGTTCGAGATCGACGCCCTGATCAAGCTGGGCGGGCAGATGATCGCCGCCGGTGTGATGGTCGTCCAGGGTCTGACGATCCTGTGGCTGCCCGTGCCGGGTGTCGGCTCGGTCGCACTCACTCAGTGGCAGGGCACCCTGCTGACGGTCGCGCTGGTCGTCATCACCATCAACGCGGTCAACTTCGTCGACGGCCTGGACGGCCTCGCGGCCGGCATGGTCTGCATCGCGGCCACCGCGTTCTTCCTGTACGCCTACCGCATCTGGTACTCGTACGGCGTCGAGGCGGCGGCCCCCGCCACGCTCTTCTCGGCGATCCTGATGGGCATGTGCCTGGGCTTCCTGCCGCACAACATGCACCCGGCGCGGATCTTCATGGGTGACTCGGGCTCGATGCTGATCGGCCTGGTGCTGGCCGCGGGTGCGATCTCGGTCACCGGGCAGGTCGACCCGGACGCGCTCAACCTGTACGTCGGCTCCGAGAAGGAGGCCGTGCACCAGACGGTGCCGGTCTACATCCCGCTGCTGCTGCCGCTGACGATCATCGCGGTGCCGGCCGCCGACCTGATCCTGGCGATCGTGCGCCGCACCTGGCGCGGGCAGTCGCCGTTCGCCGCCGACCGCGGTCATCTGCACCACCGGCTGCTGGAGATCGGCCACTCGCACAGCCGCGCGGTGCTGATCATGTACTTCTGGTCGGCGCTGATCGCCTTCGGCGCGCTCGCCTACTCGGTCAACTCGGCGTCCATGTGGATCGTCCTCGGCGTGGTGTTCCTCAGCGCGATCGGCCTGGCCCTGCTCCTGCTGCCGCGCTTCACGCCCCGCGCCCCGCGCTGGATGGAGCGCTTCGTGCCGCCGCGCTACCGCCGTCGCGGCGCGGTCGCGGCCCTGTCTCCCGACGCCTCGATGCCCGCGTCCGCCGCCGAACAGCCGGCCGCCGTCGCGCACGAGCACCGCACGCCGGTCGTGTCCGGAGTCTCGGGCGTCAACGGGGCGACCGCCATCGGCCCCCGTTCGCGTCTTGCGGAACGGGGCCGGGCGGGCACAAGGTAAGAATCTGACTAGAGCATTGCCAAGTCGTGGGGTTGTGATGGGGGAGCGAAGCACCCCAATACCAGACAAGTCGGCTCTGTTCACGCACAGACGCGCAGCGTCACTCTCATGTGTGACAGCCCGCACACCCCCAGGTAAAGACTGCATCAAATAGTTTGTGATACGGTTCACGAGAACCCCCGGATAGAGCCGAAGGACCGCAGTGCGACGGTCCATTGGTGTGAGGTCTCCACTCAGCCCGGGACTACGCTCGTCCATGACGACACCCCTGCCCCCTGCGAAAGCGGAGTTGCCGCCATGCCGTCCAATGACGCCCGGAACCTCTTGCAGTGCGCTGTTCCCACAGCCGCTGCCGGTGCGGTCGCGGTCGCCGTCAGCGGCGTGGTGGCCGGAGGCAAGGGAGCTGTCGGAGCCGCCGTCGGCGCTGTGCTGGCCATCCTCTTCATGGGAATCGGCCTTTTCGTTCTCCAGTGGACGGCAAAAACGCTCCCGCAGCTGTTCCAGGCCATGGGGCTGATGCTCTACATGGCCCAGCTCCTGCTGCTTCTTCTTTTCGTCGCCCTCTTCAAGGGCACCTCTCTCTTCAATCCGAAGGCGTTCGCCGCCGGGATCGTCGTCGCGACCGTCGTGTGGATGGCTGCGCAGGCTCGTGCGCACATGAAGGCCAAGCTCTTCTACATCGACCCGGACTCCGCGAAGAGTGAGAAGCCCGAGAAGACCGGGCCGTCGTCGTGACGAGTAGGGGCGCGATAAAGAGCACTGGGAACTCCTGCTATCGTCCGGTGCCAACTGCGGCATCGCGGGCGCGGGCATCTGAGCTGACGCCTGCTCGAACGCGAGGCTCGATGCCCCCCAGCCGCCCTCACATCCGTAACACCAGTCCGGTGCCGATCCGCGGCTGCGCGCCGCGCCGACACAACGAGGTTGCCGTACCCATGCGTCACACCGAAGGAGCCCGCGGTGAGTGCTGACCAGACCCAGCTCGCCTTTGACTGGAGCTGTCGGATCATGTCCGACGGGTGTGGTTTTCCGGCACCGGGCCTGCACTCGTTCCTCTTCAAGCCGATCGCCACGGTGGGAGGATTCGAGTTCAACAAGGTGATGCTGCTCGCCATCATCACCACCATCCTCGTCATCGGCTTCTTCTACGCGGCCTTCGGCAAGGCAAAGGTCGTGCCGGGCAAGCTGCAGATGGTCGGTGAGGCGGGCTACGACTTCGTCCGCCGCGGCATCGTCTACGAGACCCTCGGAAAGAAGGAGGGCGAGAAGTACGTCCCCTTGATGGTCTCGCTGTTCTTCTTCATCTGGATCATGAACATCTGGTCCGTGATCCCGCTCGCGCAGTTCCCGGTCTCGTCGATCATCGCGTTCCCGGCGGTCCTGGCCGCGATCGTCTACGTGACGTGGGTCTCGCTGACCTTCAAGCGGCACGGCTTCGTCGGGTTCTTCAAGAACGTCACCGGCTACGACAAGTCGCTCGGTCCGGTGCTGCCGCTCGTGATGGTCATCGAGTTCTTCTCGAACCTGCTCGTCCGGCCCTTCACGCACGCGGTGCGACTCTTCGCCAACATGTTCGCCGGCCACCTGATGCTGGTGATGTTCACCGTCGCCTCCTGGTACCTGCTGAACAGCTGGATGATCCCGGCGGCCGGTGTCTCCTTCGTGATGACCATCGCCATGATCGGCTTCGAGCTTTTCGTGCAGGCCGTCCAGGCGTACGTCTTCGTACTCCTCGCCAGCACGTACATCCAGGGCGCTCTCGCTGAGCACCACTGAGCCGCCCCACTCCACCCCCATGTCGTCCGGTGGCCAACCCCCACCGGTCCGTTAAGAGAAGGAAGATTCAGCATGGCTGCCACTGAGACCCTCGCCGCTGTCTCCGGTTCCATCGGTTCCGTCGGTTACGGCCTCTCGGCTATCGGCCCCGGCATCGGCGTCGGCATCATCTTCGGTAACGGCACCCAGGCCCTCGCCCGTCAGCCCGAGGCCGCCGGCCTGATCCGCGCCAACCAGATCCTGGGCTTCGCCTTCTGTGAGGCGCTCGCCCTCATCGGCATCGTCATGCCGTTCGTGTTCGGTGTGAAGTAAGACTTCCCCACCGACACGTATCGACGAAAGGCACTGATGTGATCGCCAACCTGGTACAGCTGGCGGCCGAGGAAGAGCAGAACCCGCTCGTTCCTCCGGGCCCCGAGCTGCTCGTCGGCACCATCGCCTTCGCCATCGTGTTCTTCTTCTTCTGGAAGAAGCTGCTTCCGAACATCAACAAGGTTCTGGAGGAGCGCCGCACGGCGATCGAAGGCGGTATCGAAGAGGCCGAGACCATGAAGGTCGAGGCCCAGAGCGTCCTTGAGCAGTACAAGGCACAGCTCGCCGAGGCCCGGCACGAGGCCGCGCGTCTGCGCCAGGAGGCGCAGGAGCAGGGTGCCGCCCTCATCGCCGAAATGCGGGCCGAGGGCCAGCGGCAGCGCGAGGAGATCGTCACCGCCGGTCACGCCCAGATCGAGGCCGACCGCAAGGCCGCCGCGTCCGCGCTGCGCCAGGACGTCGGCAAGCTCGCCACCGACCTGGCCGGCAAGCTCGTCGGCGAGTCCCTCGAGGACCACGCCCGTCAGAGCCGCGTGATCGACCGGTTCCTCGACGAGCTCGAGGAGAAGGCCGAGGCCGGACGATGAACGGAGCGAGCCGCGAGGCCCTGGCAGCCGCACGAGAGCGTCTCGACGCGCTGACGGACTCCACGTCCGTGGACGCGGCGCGGCTCGCCGACGAGCTGGCCGCCGTCACCGCGCTGCTCGACCGCGAGGTTTCGCTGCGTCGGGTCCTGACCGACCCGGCGCAGGCCGGTGAGGCGAAGGCCGAGCTGGCCCAGCGCCTGCTCGGTACCCAGGTCAGCGGCCCGGCCGCCGACCTGGTGGCCGGCATGGTGCGCTCCCGCTGGTCGCAGTCGCGCGACCTGGTGGACGCGCTGGAGGAGCTGGCGAACACCGCCGACCTCACCGCCGCCCAGCAGGCGGGCAAGCTCGACGACGTCGAGGACGAGCTGTTCCGGTTCGGCCGGATCGTCTCCGGCAGCACCGAGCTGCGTGCCGCGCTGACCGACCGCAAGGCCACCGGCACGGCCAAGAGCGAGCTGCTGCGCAGCCTGCTCGGCGGCCGGGCGCAGACGGCCACCGTGCGTCTGGTGACGCGCCTTGTGACCGCGCCGCGGGGACGTAGCCTGGAGGCGGGACTGGAGTCCCTGTCCAAGCTCGCCGCCGAGCGCCGGGACCGCATGGTGGCCATCGTCACCTCGGCGGTTCCGCTGAGCGACCCGCAGAAGCAGCGCCTGGGTGCCGCCCTCGCGAAGCTCTACGGCCGCCAGATGCACCTCAACCTGGACGTGGACCCCGAGGTCCTCGGCGGAATCCGGGTGCAGGTCGGCGACGAGGTCATCAACGGCTCCCTCGCGGACCGCATCGAGGACGCCAGCCGCCGGCTCGCCGGCTGAGCAGCAACTCAATAGGCACAACGTACTTACGACGGCCCTGGTTGGGCCGTGCAGAAGAATCCTGGGGGTCGCCCCCAGACCCCCTAAGAAACTTCGGGCCCAACAAGGAGAGCAGGGAACCCAGATGGCGGAGCTCACGATCCGGCCGGAGGAGATCCGGGACGCGCTGGAGAACTTCGTCCAGGCGTACAAGCCGGACGCGGCCTCGCGCGAGGAGGTCGGTACGGTCACCTTTGCCGGCGACGGCATCGCGAAGGTCGAGGGTCTGCCCTCGACCATGGCCAACGAGCTGCTGAAGTTCGAGGACGGCACCCTCGGCCTCGCCCTCAACCTCGAGGAGCGCGAGATCGGTGCCATCGTCCTCGGTGAGTTCAGCGGCATCGAGGAGGGTCAGCCGGTCTCGCGTACCGGTGAGGTTCTCTCCGTCGCGGTCGGCGAGGGCTACCTCGGCCGCGTGGTCGACCCCCTCGGCAACCCGATCGACGGCCTCGGCGAGATCGAGTCCGAGGGCCGCCGCGCCCTCGAACTGCAGGCCCCCACGGTCATGCAGCGCAAGTCGGTGCACGAGCCGATGGAGACGGGCTACAAGGCCGTCGACGCGATGACCCCCGTCGGCCGTGGCCAGCGTCAGCTGATCATCGGTGACCGCCAGACCGGCAAGACCGCCCTGGCCGTCGACACGATCATCAACCAGCGCGACAACTGGCGCTCGGGCGACCCGAACAAGCAGGTCCGCTGCATCTACGTCGCCATCGGCCAGAAGGGCTCCACGATCGCCGGTGTGCGCGGCGCTCTGGAAGAGGCCGGCGCGCTGGAGTACACGACCATCGTCGCCGCCCCGGCGTCCGACCCGGCCGGCTTCAAGTACCTGGCGCCGTACACCGGTTCGGCCATCGGTCAGCAGTGGATGTACGAGGGCAAGCACGTCCTGATCATCTTCGACGACCTGTCGAAGCAGGCCGACGCCTACCGCGCCGTGTCGCTGCTGCTGCGCCGCCCGCCGGGCCGTGAGGCCTACCCGGGTGACGTCTTCTACCTGCACTCCCGTCTGCTGGAGCGCTGCGCCAAGCTCTCCGACGAGATGGGTGCCGGCTCGATGACCGGTCTGCCGATCGTCGAGACCAAGGCCAACGACGTCTCGGCGTTCATCCCGACCAACGTCATCTCCATCACCGACGGCCAGTGCTTCCTGGAGTCGGACCTGTTCAACGCCGGTCAGCGCCCCGCGCTGAACGTCGGTATCTCCGTCTCCCGAGTCGGTGGTTCCGCGCAGCACAAGGCGATGAAGCAGGTCTCCGGCCGTCTGCGCGTGGACCTCGCCCAGTTCCGTGAGCTGGAGGCGTTCGCCGCCTTCGGTTCCGACCTGGACGCCGCGTCCAAGGCGCAGCTGGAGCGCGGTCAGCGCATGGTCGAGCTGCTGAAGCAGCCGCAGTACCAGCCGATGGCCACCGAGGACCAGGTCGTCTCCGTCTGGGCCGGCACCACCGGCAAGATGGACGACGTCCCCGTCGCCGACATCCGCCGCTTCGAGAAGGAGCTGCTGGACTACCTGCACCGCAAGGAGCAGGGTCTGATGACCTCCATCCGCGAGGGCGGCAAGATGTCCGACGACACCCTTCAGGCCGTCGCCGAGGCCATCGCGGAGTTCAAGAAGCAGTTCGAGACCTCCGACGGCAAGCTGCTCGGCGAGGACGCCCCGGCTGCCGGCAAGTGACGACGGAAGGGACCTGACTCATGGGAGCCCAGCTCCGGGTCTACAAGCGTCGCATCCGATCCGTCTCCGCGACCAAGAAGATCACCAAGGCGATGGAGATGATCGCCGCCTCGCGCGTCGTCAAGGCGCAGCGCAAGGTGGCGGCCTCCACCCCGTACGCGACCGAGCTCACCCGCGCGGTCACGGCGGTCGCCACCGGCTCTAACACCAAGCACCCGCTGACGACGGAGGCGGAGAACCCGACCCGTGCCGCGGTCCTGCTCCTCACGAGCGACCGCGGTCTGGCCGGCGCCTTCAACTCCAACGCCATCAAGGCCGCGGAGAAGCTGACGGCGAAGCTGGAGGCCGAGGGCAAGGAGGTCGTCAACTTCATCGTCGGCCGCCGCGGTGTCGCCCACTACAACTTCCGCGAGCGCAAGATCGCGGAGTCGTTCACGGGCTTCACCGACGACCCGACGTACGCGGACGCCAAGAAGGTCGCGGCCCCGCTGATCGAGGCCATCGAGACGGAGACGGCCGAGGGCGGTGTGGACGAGCTCCACATCGTCTACACCGAGTTCGTGTCGATGATGACGCAGACGGCGATCGAGGCCCAGCTGCTGCCGCTCAGCCTCGACGAGGTGGCCGCGGAGGCGAAGCCCAAGGGCGAGATCCTCCCGCTGTTCGACTTCGAGCCCTCGGCGGAGGACGTCCTCGACGCCCTGCTGCCGCGCTACGTCGAGAGCCGCATCTACAACGCGCTGCTCCAGTCGGCCGCCTCCAAGCACGCCGCCACGCGGCGCGCGATGAAGTCGGCCACCGACAACGCCGGTGAGCTCATCGAGACGCTCACCCGGCTTGCCAACCAGGCCCGCCAGGCCGAAATCACCCAGGAAATCAGCGAGATCGTCGGTGGTGCCAGTGCCCTGGCCGACGCGACCGCGGGGAGTGACCGATAAATGACCACCACTGTTGAGACGGCCACGGCGACGGGCCGCGTCGCGCGGGTCATCGGCCCGGTCGTCGACGTGGAGTTCCCCGTCGACGCGATGCCGGAGATCTACAACGCCCTTCACGTCGAGGTCGCCGACCCGGCGCTGGCGGGCGAGAAGAAGACGCTGACCCTGGAGGTCGCCCAGCACCTGGGTGACGGCCTGGTCCGCGCCATCTCCATGCAGCCCACCGACGGCCTGGTCCGCCAGGCCCCGGTGACCGACACGGGCGCGGGCATCACCGTCCCGGTCGGCGACTTCACCAAGGGCAAGGTGTTCAACACCCTCGGTGAGGTGCTGAACACCGACGAGACCCACACGGGCGAGCGCTGGTCCATCCACCGCAAGGCCCCCGCGTTCGACCAGCTCGAGTCGAAGACCGAGATGTTCGAGACGGGCCTGAAGGTCGTCGACCTCCTCACCCCGTACGTCAAGGGCGGCAAGATCGGTCTGTTCGGTGGTGCCGGTGTCGGCAAGACCGTGCTGATCCAGGAAATGATCATGCGTGTCGCCAACCTCCACGAGGGCGTCTCCGTCTTCGCGGGCGTCGGCGAGCGCACCCGTGAGGGCAACGACCTCATCGCGGAGATGGAAGAGTCCGGCGTTCTGGACAAGACCGCCCTGGTCTTCGGCCAGATGGACGAGCCCCCGGGCACCCGTCTGCGCGTGGCCCTGGCCGGCCTGACGATGGCGGAGTACTTCCGTGACGTCCAGAAGCAGGACGTGCTGTTCTTCATCGACAACATCTTCCGCTTCACCCAGGCCGGTTCCGAGGTGTCGACCCTGCTCGGCCGTATGCCCTCCGCGGTGGGCTACCAGCCGAACCTGGCCGACGAGATGGGCACCCTCCAGGAGCGCATCACCTCGACCCGTGGTCACTCGATCACCTCGATGCAGGCGATCTACGTCCCCGCGGACGACCTGACCGACCCGGCCCCGGCCACCACCTTCGCCCACCTCGACGCGACGACGGTGCTCTCCCGTCCGATCTCCGAGAAGGGCATCTACCCGGCCGTGGACCCGCTGGACTCCACGTCCCGCATCCTCGACCCGCGGTACATCTCGGCGGAGCACTACAACGCCGCGATGCGCGTGAAGAACATCCTGCAGAAGTACAAGGACCTGCAGGACATCATCGCGATCCTCGGTATCGACGAGCTCGGCGAGGAGGACAAGCTCGTTGTCCACCGTGCCCGTCGCGTGGAGCGCTTCCTGTCCCAGAACACCCACGCCGCCAAGCAGTTCACCGGCGTGGACGGTTCGGACGTGCCGCTGGACGAGTCGATCGCCGCGTTCAACGCGATCTGCGACGGCGAGTACGACCACTTCCCGGAGCAGGCGTTCTTCATGTGCGGTGGTCTCGAGGACCTGAAGAAGAACGCGAAGGAGCTGGGCGTCTCCTGACCCGGGCCGCGCTCGAGTCATGAGGGGGCGGGGTTCGTCCCGCCCCCTCATTCACGCCCATTAGACTTGTAACCAACACCCGGCACTCCCGCCGGGTGGTGACCCGAGGAGCCACCCTTGGCTGCTGAGCTGCACGTCGCGCTGGTCGCGGCCGACCGTGAGGTCTGGTCCGGCCAGGCCACCCTGGTCGTCGCGCGCACCACGTCCGGCGACATCGGCGTCATGCCCGGTCACCAGCCGCTGCTCGGTGTGCTGGAGTCGGGCCCGGTGACCATCCGTACGAGCGATGGCGGGACGGTCGTCGCCGCGGTCCACGGCGGTTTCATCTCGTTCGCGGACGACAAGCTCTCGCTGCTGGCCGAAGTCGCCGAGCTGTCGGACGAGATCGACGTCCAGCGCGCGGAGCGGGAGCTGGAGCGTGCGAAGGCGGAGGACGACGCGGAGGCCCAGCGCCGCGCGGACGTCCGTCTGCGGGCGGCCACGGCGGCGCGCTGAACCAGCCCGCCGTGTGATGACGTCACTCAGCCGCGGCTGGGTACCGGAGTGATCCGGACCCAGCCGCGGCTGAGGTGGATGTGGGTGTTTTTTACGTTCCGTTACCTAGGAGACGAGGAGGTCGGTGCCGATGGTCCTCGCTCTGACTGTGTGCGGAATCTTCGTGGCCCTCGTGGTGGTGGGCCTCTTCGTCTTCGGTCTGCGCCGCCGGCTCATCCAGCGTTCGGGCGGCACCTTCGACGCCAGCCTGCGCTGGGACGCCCCGGAGAAGGGCGACTCCAACGGCAAGGGCTGGGCGTACGGGGTGGCCCGGTACAACGGCGACCGGGTCGAGTGGTTCCGTGTCTTCTCCTACTCGCCACGCCCGCGCCGCATCCTGGAGCGTTCGGCGATCGAGGTGGCCGGCCGCCGGGTCCCGGCGGGTGAGGAGGAGCTGGCGCTCCTCTCCGACCATGTGATCCTCGCCTGTCTGCACCGGGGCACGCGTCTCGAACTCGCGATGAGCGAAGACGCGCTGACCGGTTTCCTCGCGTGGCTTGAGGCAGCCCCGCCCGGACAGCGCGTCAATGTCGCCTAGGTCGTCTCTTACTTGAGGCCGCTGTCGATGGCGGTCACCAGCTCACCGCCTCCGGTGTCGCCGCTGAACTCCCAGAAGAACGCGCCGCCCAGGCCCTGGTTCTTGGCCCAGGTCATCTTCCCGGCGATGGTCGACGGGGTGTCGTAGGACCACCAGTTGCTGCCGCAGTACGCGTAGGCGGTGCCGGCGACGGTGCCGGTGGCCGGACAGGAGTTCTTCAGGACCTTGTAGTCCTCGATGCCCGCCTCGTAGGTGCCCGGAGCCGCGCCGGTCGCCGAGCCGCCCGGGGCGGACTGGGTGACGCCGGTCCAGCCGCGGCCGTAGAAGCCGATGCCGAGCAGCAGCTTCTTCGCGGGGACGCCCTTCGCCTTGAGCTTGGCGATCGCGTCGGCCGAGTTGAAGCCCTCCTGCGGGATGCCGGGGTACGAGGTGAGCGGGGAGTGCGGGGCGGTCGGGCCGTCCTTGTCGAAGGCGCCGAAGTAGTCGTACGTCATCACGTTGTACCAGTCGAGGTACTGTGCGGCGCCGCCGTAGTCGGCCGCGTCGATCTTGCCGCCGGAGGAGCCGTCGGCCGTGATGGCCGCGGTGACCAGGTAGTTCGGGCCGAACTCCGTACGGAGCGCCGACATCAGGTTCCGGAAGGCGGCGGGGCCGGAGGTGTCGCAGGTCAGGCCGCAGGCGTTCGGGTATTCCCAGTCGATGTCGATGCCGTCGAAGACGTCGGCCCAGCGCGGGTCCTCCACGACGGCCTTGCAGGACTTGGCGAACGCGGCGGCGTTGGCGGCGGCCTGGCCGAAGCCGCCGGAGTAGGTCCAGCCGCCGAAGGAGTACAGCACCTTGATGTGCGGGTACTTGGCCTTGAGCTGGCGGAGCTGGTTGAAGTTGCCGCGCAGCGGCTGGTCCCAGGTGTCGGCGGTGCCGCTGACGGACTGGTCGGCGGTGTACGCCTTGTCGTAGGCGGCGTAGGTGTCGTCGACGGTGCACTGACCGTTCTTGACGTTGCCGAACGCGTAGTTGATGTGCGTGATCTTCGATGCCGAGCCCGAGGTCACCAGGTTCTTCACGTGGTAGTTGCGGCCGTAGACGCCCCACTCGGTGAAGTAGCCGAGCTTGACCTTGTCGCCGGTGGGTGGCGGCTCGGTGGTGCCGCCGGTGGTGCGGACCCGTACGGCGCCGCTGACCGGGCCGGTCTGGTCGGCGGTGTCCCGGGCCTGGACCGAGTAGGAGTAGTCCGTGCCCTTGGTCAGGCCGGTGTCCGTGTACGAGGTCGTCGTCACGGTGGCGACCTTCGTGCCGTCGCGCAGGACGTCGTAGTTCTTGACGCCCTTGTCGTCGGTCGCGGCGGACCAGGACAGCTTCACCGAGGTGTCGGTGATGCCGGAGGCGGTGGGGGTGCCGGGGGCGCTCGGCGCGCTGTCACCCGGTTCGGTGGTGCCGCCGTCGCAGCTGCCGCCGTTGAGCTTGCAGTTGGCGGGGGAGCCGGAGCCCGTCCCGTTGAAGCCGAAGGAGACGGAGGCGCCGGGAGCGAGGGTGCCGTTCCAGGACTTGTTCTTCGCGGTCCAGTGGGTGCCGGAGGAGGTGACGTCGGCGTCCCAGGCGGAGGTGACGGAGGTGCCGGACGGGAAGTCCCACTCGACGGTCCAGGAGCTGAGGGCCGTGGTCCCGGTGTTCTTCACCGTCCACTTGCCCTCGAAGCCGGAGCCCCAGTCCTGCGTCTTGGCGTAGGTCGCGGTGGCGGACGTGGCCGCCTCGGCGGGCGTGGCGAGGCCGACCATTCCGGCCAGCGGGAGCAACAGGGTCGCGAAGCCTGCCGCGGCTCTGTGTCTGAAGCGCATGCTGCGCCTCCTCGATGAGGTTGTGGGGCGTGACTGAGCCTCACGCCGCCAGGTGCGGTGAGAATAGAAAGGTCTGGACCACCGGTCAATAGGTCTGGACCACCGCACTCGTCCCCGTCAGATCCCCAACTCCTGCGCCAGCACCGCCGCTTGCACCCGACTGCGCAGCTCCAGCTTCCCCAGCAACCGGCTGACATGGGTCTTCACGGTCGCCTCGGCCATGTCGAGCCGCTCGGCGATACCCGCGTTGGACAGACCTTCACCCAGGCAGGACAGCACCTCGCGCTCACGCCGGGTCAGCCGGTCCAGGACGGACAGGTCGGCGGCGGGCTCCCGGCTGGGCTTCGCGGCGAACTCGGCGATGAGCCGCCGGGTGACGGCGGGGGAGATGAGGCCCTCTCCGCGCGCCACCGTCCGTACGGCCTCCAGCAGCTGCCTGGCCTCGGTGTTCTTGAGCAGGAAGCCCGCAGCGCCCGCCCGCAGCGCCCCGAAGACGTACTCGTCGAGATCGAAGGTGGTCAGCACCAGCACGTCGGCGAGCCCTTCCGTGACGACCTGCCGGGTGGCCGAGACTCCGTCCAGCCGCGGCATCTGAACGTCCATCAGCACCAGGTCCGGCCGCAGCTCACGGGCCAGCGCCACCGCCTGCTCGCCGTCCGCCGCCTCGCCGACCACCTCGATGTCGGGCGCGCTGCGCAGGATCAGGACCAGCCCCGCGCGGACGGCGGACTGGTCCTCGGCGACGAGGACCCGGACGGTCCCGCTCATGTGGTGTCTCCTTCGACGGTGTCGTTGACGGGCAGGGCGGTGCGTACGACCCAGACCTTGCCCTCGGGCGAGTCCTCGGGTCCGGCCGCGAAGGTGCCGTCCAGCAGGGCCACGCGTTCCTCCATGCCGACCAGACCGGCACCGGAGCCGGGCGCGCGCGGGCCGTCCCGGTCGCCGTAGGGACTGGTGACGTCGACGAGGAGCGAGCCGTCCCGCCGGGCGAGGGACACCGTCACCCGGCCCGGGGCGGCGTGCTTGAGCGCGTTGGTCAGCGACTCCTGCACGATGCGGTAGGCGGCGAGTTCGACGGGCGCGGGCACTTCGCCCTGGTCGGCCTCCAGGGTGACGTCGAGGCCGTTGGTCCGGGCGTTCTCCACCAGCGAGCCCAGGCCGTCGAGCGTCGGGGCCGCGGCCGGCTCCACGTCACCGCTGCTGTCGCGCAGGATGCCGATCAGCCGCCGCATCTCGGCGAGCCCCTCCACGCTGTTCTCGCGGATGACCACCAGGGCCTCCTGGGAGGTCTTCGGGTCGTGGAGGGAGAGGGCGGCGGTGGAGTGGATGGCGATCGCGGACAAGTGGTTGGCGACCATGTCGTGCAGCTCCCGGGCCATCCGGGCGCGTTCTGCGGTGACGGCCTGGGTGCGGTCCATCTCGGCGAGCAGCGCGGTCTGTTCGGCACGCAGCCGGGCCGCCTCGGCGGCCTCGCGGTGGTTGCGGACGATCAGGCCGGTGGCGGCCGGGCCGAACGCCACGATGCCCGTGACCACCCCGATCAGCAGCGCCTCGGGCCGGCGCCACAGGGCGAACGGCACCACGGCCCCCGCCACCGAGAGCAGCCCGGTGATGCGCGGGATGCGGTGGGCCGAGGCGGGCGGGCCGTACAGGACGGCCGCGTACATGAGGTCGGTGTAGATGAGGATCGAGACCAGGTTGCCCTGCGTGACGACGTCCAGGACGATCGCGGCCGTGCCGATCAGCAGGCCGGTGCGCGGGGCGGTCCGGCGCAGCAACTCGCAGCCGGCTAGGACGAACAGCGGCAGCAGGACCGGCCAGCGCCCCGGCAGGAGCACGTACACCTCGGTGCTCGGTCTGGTGGCCAGGCCGACACCCCACAGCAGCAGCCCGCCGAGCAGGCTGCCCAGGGCGACGTAGACGTCGAAACGGCGTGGTCGGGGGAGTCGTGCGGCCATGGCACCATCCAACACGGCCGGTCGCGCCTCGCGCATGATCCCCGCGTAGGGGCTCCGGCTGCATCTTTCGATGTACCCGGGGTTCGTCAGTCGCGACGACGATTCCGGACGCACCCCACGGGAGCCTGAAAAGGTGACCGAGAGGAGCGAACCGTGATCGTCGCACTGATCGCCGCCTGCGAGATCGGCTTCTGGGTACTGCTGGCGGCCGGGCTGAGCGCCCGCTACCTGCTGCGGATGCCCCGTCTGGGGCTGGGCCTGCTGCTGTGCGAGCCGTTGCTGGAGGTCGTCCTGCTGGTCGCCACCGTGCTGGATCTGAGGAGCGGTGCCGAGCCGAACTGGACGCACGGGCTGGCCGCGCTGTACATCGGCTACACCGTCGGCCACGGCCACCGCACCGTGAAATGGCTGGACGGCCACGCCGCCCACCGGCTGGGCGGCGCCCCGCCCCCGCTGGGGCCCCCGCGCTACGGGATGGCCCGGGCGCGCCACGAGGGCAAGGTCTGGCTGGGCACGCTGACGGGCGCGGTCGTCGCGACCGTGCTCCTGCAGCTCGCGATCTGGTACGTGGACGACCCGAGCCGTGTGACCCCCCTGGAGAGCTGGCGCTTCACGGCCTGGCGTGCGGCAGGGATCCACGGACTGATCGCGCTGAGTTATTTCATCTGGCCGCGGAAGGCCCCTGCGGGTGAGCCGGAGGCGGTCACGACATCGAAGGAGAGGAGCCACTCATGAGCAAGGCGAAGCAGTATCTGACCGAAGGTGTCGTCACCTTCCTGATCGGCCTGCTGCTGTGGCGGTTCACCGGCGACGTGGACGTGCCCGTCGTGACCCTGACGAAGGTCGGCATGGTGCTGATGATCGTCGGCGGGGTCCTCTCCGCCAACGGCCTCTGGCACGCCGCGCGAGGGAGAACCTAGCGTTCGCCGCCCGGCACCCACAGCACGTCTCCGACCTCCCTGTTCGCCGTCCTCGCGAGGATGAACAGGAGGTCGGAGAGGCGGTTGAGGTAGGTGGCCGTCAGCGGGTTCATCGTCTCGGCGTGGACTTCGAGGGCCGACCAGGTCGAGCGTTCCGCCCGGCGGACGACCGTGCAGGCCTGGTGCAGCAGGGCCGCGCCGGGAGTGCCGCCGGGCAGGATGAAGGAGCGGAGCTTCTCCAGCCGCTCGTTGAAGCGGTCGCAGTCCGCCTCCAGCTTGTCGATGTAGAACTGCTCGACCCGCAGCGGCGGGAACTCCGGGTTCTCCACCACCGGCGTCGACAGGTCCGCGCCCACGTCGAACAGGTCGTTCTGGACGCGGGTGAGGACCTTGACGATCTCCTCGTCCAGGCCGCCCAGCGCGACCGCCGTGCCGATCGCCGCGTTCGCCTCGTTGGCGTCGGCGTACGCGGAGATCCGCAGGTCGGTCTTGGCGACCCGGCTCATGTCGCCGAGGGCGGTGGTGCCCTGGTCGCCGGTCCTGGTGTAGATGCGCGTCAGATTGACCATGTGGCCAGCGTAGTTACGCCCCGGCGGTTCGGAACACGCGTGTGCCCACTGTCACGGCCAGCGCGGTGAAGCCGACGGCCACCAGAACGCCGTACAGCATGTGATCCGTGGCGTACGAGCCGACGTACGCGTCCCTGACCGCGTCCACCAGATAGCGGAACGGTACGAAGTGGGACAGCACGTCCAGCCATCTCGGCCCCAGTGTCATCGGGAGCATCAGGCCGGACAGCAGCATCATCGGCATCGTCATGGCGTTGATCGCCGGGCCGAACTCCTGCGGGGTGCGGACCTTCATCGCCAGCGCGTACGACAGCGCGGCCAGCGACACCGTCAGCAGCGCGACGAACGCGAAGCCGATCAGGACGCCGGCGAGCGGGGCCCGCAGGCCCATCGCCACTGCCGCCAGTACCAGCAGGACCGCCTGGAAGACGAACACGGTGGCGTCCCGCAGTACCCGCCCCAGCAGCAGGGCGAGGCGGCTGACCGGTGTCACCCGCATCCGCTCCACCACTCCCTGGCCGTTCTCGATGATGATCGAGAAGCCCGCGAAGGACGCCCCGAACAGTCCGAGTTGGAGCAGCAGCCCGGGCACCAGCACCTGCCACGAGCTGCCCTGCCCGCCCAGCGGCAGATCCGTCAGCAGCGGGCCGAAGAACAACAGGTACAGCAGCGGCATCAGCACGCCGAAGAGCAGCGCGAAGCGGGAGCGCAGGGACTGGCGGAGATAGCGCCCGTAGACGAGCGCGGTGTCGTGCGACAGCATCGTGAGTCCTCTGCTCCTATACGGCGAGGGGGGTCTGGTCGGCCGGTGCGGCATTGCGGCCGGTGATGGCGAGGAAGGTGTCCTGGAGCGGGGCGTCGAGCGAGCCGCCGTACTCGAGCTTCAGCGCGCCCGGGGTGCCCTCGGCGACCACCACGCCCTGGTCGACGATGACCAGCCGGTCGGAGAGGGCGTCGGCCTCGTCGAGGTAGTGCGTGGTCAGGAACACCGTCGTGCCGTGCTCGTCGCGCAGCCGGCGCACCAGGTCCCACAGGTCGGCGCGGCTGCCCGGGTCGAGACCGGTCGTCGGCTCGTCGAGGAACAGCACCTTCGGGCGGTGGGTGAGCGCCATCGCGATGTCCAGGCGGCGCCGCTGCCCTCCGGAGAGCGCGGCGCACTTGCGGTCGAGCAGCTCGGTGAGGCCCAGGTCGCGGGCCAGCTCCCCGGCACGCTCGGCGGCCTGCCTCTTCGTCAGCCGGTACAGGCGCCCCTGCGTCACCAGCTCCTCCCGCACGGTGATCTGCGGGTCCACCCCGCCGGACTGCGCCACGTAACCGCTGGCCCGCCGCACCCCGGCCGGGTCGGTGGCCAGGTCGCACCCCGCGACGGTGGCCGCGCCGCCGGTCGGAGCCAGCAGGGTGGTCAGCATCCGCAGGGTCGTGGTCTTGCCGGCCCCGTTCGGGCCGAGGAAGCCGAGGATCTCGCCCTCGCGGACCGTCAGGTCGATACCGCGCACGGCCTCCACGGGGCCGCGTTTCGTCTGGAAGGTACGGGCCAGCCCGGCCGTACTGATGATGGTCATGCCGTCCAGAAAAACAGAACCACTGAAATTTTGCAATGCCTCCAAGATTTCATAGACCCTAAACATGCATGAGCCCCAAAGGTTCATGGGGTCCAAGGAAGCTAGGATCGGGGCATGGCAGAGGGGCTCAGGGAGCGGAAGAAGCGCGAGACCAGACAGCGCATCTCGGACATCGCCACCGGACTGTTCCTGGAGCACGGGTTCGTGTCGGTGACCATCGCGGACGTCGCGGAGGCGGCCGACGTCTCCGTGAACACCGTCTACAACTACTTCCCGGCCAAGGAGGACCTCTTCCTCGACCGCAGCAAGGGCGTCGTCGACCGGCTCTCGCGCTGGGTGCGCGCGCGGGACGAGGGGGAGTCCGCGGCCGCCGCCGTGCTGCGCGAACTGCGCGACGAGGTCGAGGCGGTGTCCCCCCGGGTGGGCCTCATCGAGGGCTATGACCGGTTCATGAAGGTCATTCACGAGGCGCCGCCCCTGCGCTCCCGGCTGTGGGCCATCCAGCAGGAGGTCCAGGACAACCTGGAGGCGACCCTGCGCGAGGAGACCGGCGCCGCGGACGACGACCCGATGCCCACCCTGATCGCCGGGCAGCTCAACTGGCTCCACCAGACGGTGATGGGCACCATCGGCCGGGCGATGGTCGCCGGGCGCGACCGCAACGAGGTGTCCCGCGAGACACTGGTGCTGCTGGACGAGATGGAGGGGCTGTTGAGCGAGAAGGTGCTCAACTACGCCGTCCGAGGCGCCCCGTGACCCCTGCTGGTGTGATGTCCGTCATGTGAGACGTGACGCGCATTACTTACTGGTCACACCGGCCCTCACGAGCGCTAGTGTCCGCCGGAGAGGCAGACATAAACAGCGCGTCAGGGGAGTCGCACAGTGGCAGGGAAGCTCGCCGTCATCGGAGCCGGCCTCATGGGATCCGGCATCGCCCAGGTCTCCGCACAGGCGGGCTGGGAGGTCGTCCTGCGCGACGTCACCGACGAGGCACTCAAGCGGGGCACCGACGGCATCAAGGCGTCGTACGACAAGTTCGTCGCCAAGGGCAAGCTGGAGGCGCACGACGCCGACGCCGCCCTCGCGCGCATCACCGCCACCACCGACCTGGACGCCGCGGCCGACGCGGACGTCGTCGTCGAGGCCGTCTTCGAGAAGCTCGAGGTCAAGCACGAGATCTTCCGTGCCCTCGACAAGATCGTGAAGGACGAGGCGATCCTCGCCTCCAACACCTCCGCGATCCCGATCACCAAGATCGCCGCCGCCACGGAGCGCCCGGAGCGGGTCGTCGGCACGCACTTCTTCTCGCCGGTGCCGATGATGCAGCTGTGCGAACTCGTGCGCGGCTACAAGACCAGTGACGAAACCCTGGCCACCGCCCGGGCGTTCGCCGAGTCGGTCGGCAAGACCTGCATCGTCGTCAACCGCGACGTCGCAGGCTTCGTGACGACCCGTCTCATCTGCGCCCTGGTCGTGGAGGCCGCGAAGCTGCAGGAATCGGGCGTGGCGAGCGCCGAGGACATCGACCTGGCCTGCAAGCTGGGCTTCGGCCACGCCATGGGCCCGCTGGCGACCGCGGACCTGACGGGCGTGGACATCCTGCTGCACGCCACGAACAACATCTACACCGAGTCCCAGGACGAGAAGTTCGCGGCCCCCGAGCTGATGCGCCGGATGGTTGACGCCGGTGACATCGGCCGCAAGAGCGGGCAGGGCTTCTACAAGCACTGAAACCGCACACGCCCCGGGGTCATCACACCCCGGGGTGAATTCGGTATCGGTTCGCTTACAAGAAGCAACCTCTGTGACCTCCACACAGTCAGAGGTTGCATCACCCTTATCAGAACGCGGAGCACGAGACGCACGCACGGGGAGCGCATATGCACATCAGGGGCGACCACGCCGAGCTGGTCGTCGGGGGCCGCCTCGACGTCCGGAGCGCGGCGGACGCCCGTACGGTCCTGCACTCGGCCGTCGACGACGGAGTCGGCGACCTGGTACTGGACCTGTCAGAACTGGACTCCTGGGACGCCACCGGACTGGGCGTGATCATGGGGGCGCACCGTCGGGCCGGCCGCTGCGGCCGGCGCCTGGTCCTGCGCGGCGTGCCGCCGCAGATGCAGCGCCTGCTGGTCGCCACCCGCCTGCACCGGATCCTGGCGATCGAGGGGGGCATCGGGGTGGAGACACTGCCCCGAGTGTGACGGTGCGTGCGGGTGTGAACCGGGCGACCGGGGAGACCCGGACGGACATCGTCCGGTCGTGCGACACGCACAATCCTCACGAGAACGTGACGTCTCGGACGACACGGCACCCCGGACTGTCGTAGATACTGTGCGAAGGTTTAGGGTTCGGCTGCCCGCTGCCTTGAAACCCTTCTAGCGGGCCCGGACCAGAAGCGACAGCGCGGTGTGCAGCAAGGCCGGGAGGGGCTTTCAGAGCACACACTCGCTTTTGGGGGGCTTGACCTATGGACCCGAACACCCGGGGACCCGAGGAGTACGGCCACGAGGGCGACGGCCAGGGGCCGCGCCAGCGTCCGCCCCGGGAATCCCTCACGCCCGACTTCAGCCAGCACGCGCCCGCGCTCGCCCGCACGGTGCAGCTCGTCTCCGGCGACTTCCTGCTGACCGTCAACCCCGTCGACGGCAGTGAGATAGAGGTCTGCCCGCCCGCCGAACGGCCCGCCCGTCCCGTCAAGCTCGGCACGGCCGAGCGGGCCGAGGCCGAACGGGCGGCCCTGCCGCCCGTCCCGCCCGGCCCCGCGCAGCCCGCCCTGCCGCTGCTGGCCCGCCAGGACGAGCGCGAACAGCTCGTACGACTGCTCGCCCGCGGCCGCACCGTCCGCCTCGTCGGCCCCGCCGGCTCCGGCCGCACCCGCCTCCTCGACCTCGTCGCCGAGGACTGCTCGGACCTCGCCCCCGACGGTGTCGTCCGCCTCAACGGCTTCGGCCGCACCTCCGGCGAACTGCTGTACGACCTCTTCTACGCGGTGTACAAAGCCCCCCTGCACCGCCCGGAACGGGACGAACTGCTGACCCACGTCCGTGAGATCGGAGCCGTCGTCGTCCTCGACGACCTCGAGTTCGGCGGGGCCGCGCTCGACGAGCTGCTGGAGGCCACCCCTGAGTGCGCCTTCCTGCTCGGCACCACCCCGGACGTGCCGGCGCCCTCGGCCGACGCCGCCGTCGAGGAGGTCCCCCTCGGCGGCCTCGACCGCGCGGCCGGACGCGAACTGCTGGAGCACGCCGTCGGCCGGCCCCTCACCGAGGAGGAGTCCAACTGGGCGGGTGACCTCTGGTTCGAGTCCGAGGGCCTGCCCCTGCGCTTCGTGCAGGCCGGCGCCCTGCTGCGGCAGCGGGACCGGCTGCGCGCCGGTGCCGCCGACGAGTTCGGCCCCTTCGAGGACACGCCCCCGGCCGAGACGCACGATGCCGCCGACGCCGACGAGGCCTCACTGCCCTCGCTCGGCGAGGCCGCCGCCCCCGCCCCCCTGCTCGCCGCCCGGCTGAGCGCCTCCGCCCGGGCCACGCTGCGGTTCGCCGTCGCCCTCGGCGGTGAGGTCCCGCACCAGGCACATCTGCCCGCCCTGGTCGGCGACACCCACGCCGACGCCGCCCTCGGTGAACTGGCCGCCTGCGGCCTGGTCTCCGCGGTCGGCCCCCGCTACCGGCTCGCCGCCGGTGTCCCGGCCCAGCTGGAAGCCGCCGGCTACGCCGACGAGGCCGAGGCCGGCGCCCGCAGCGCCGCCCAGCACTACTCCTGGTGGGCCGGGCACCCCTCGGTCACGCCGGAGCGGGTGTCCGCCGAGGCCGACGCGCTCCTCGCCGCCCTGGCGGTCCTCACCCCGCTCACCGTGCCTCCCGCCGAGGGCGAGGAGAGCGCGGCCGTGCACCTGGCGCGCACCGCCGCACCCGCGTTCGCCGCCGGACTGCACTGGAACGCCTGGGAGCGGACCCTCAGGGCCGGTGCCGAGGCCGCCCGGCTCGCCGGGGACGTCGCCGAACAGGCGTACTTCCACCATGAGCTCGGCGTCCTCGCCCTGTGCCGCGGACAGCTCGACCGGGCCCGTGCCGAACTGGAGGCCGCCGTCGGCCTGCGCGGCGCCCTCTCCGACAAGCGCGGCACCGTCGCCGGCCGCCGCGCCCTCGCCCTGGTCGCGGACCGTTCGGGCACCCCGCTGAGCCTCGGACCGACCGCGGGTGAGGAGGTGCCCGACGCCCGGTACGAGGAGTCGGCATCCCCGGCCGAGGGTGTTCCGGCGGCCTTCCCGACCCTTCAGAAGCCCGCCTCCCCGACCCTGGTCACCCACCGCTCCACGCCCGCCTCCGCACGGGCGGCCCAGGGTGGCCTCAAGGGCGTGGCCCGGCGCAACCTGGTGGCCGCCGGCGCCGGTGCCCTCCTCGTCGCCGTGCTCGGCACGGTGATGACGCTCGGCGCCACCTCCGACAACGACCGGCACCCCCCGTCCGACCAGGTCGGAGTCAACCCCTCGGCCAGCCAGGGTCTGAGCGGCGGCAGTCTGGGCGCCGACCGTCCGGCGGACGACAGCAACGGCGACACGGGCGCGGCGACGAGCCGCCCGACCGACCCGGGCCCGGACGGCACACCGGGCACGGCGGACGATCCGACACCGACGGGCGAACCGAGCGGTTCGCCGAGCACCGGCGACCCCGGGGCCACGACGAAGCCGCCGACGTCGTCGAAGCCTCCGACGACGTCCAAGCCGCCGTCGACGTCGAAGCCCCCCACGACGTCGAAGCCCCCGACGACCTCCAAGCCGCCGACCTCGCAGCCGCCCACGTCCGAGTCGCCGACCTCGCAACCGCCGACGGCGACTCCGACGACCAGCCCGAGCACCTCGGACACGGCCAGCGGCCCGGCGCCGAGCAGTCCGACCACCACCACCGCGAGCGCGTCGCAGAGCAGCTCGGCGCCGGTGATCTGACACCCGTACACACAGCGGGGCCGGGTCCGTTCCGCGGACCCGGCCCTCTTCGTCGTGGTGGTGTGTCAGAACAGCCGCAGCTTGTCGTCCTCGATGCCCCGCAGCGCGTCGTAGTCGAGGACCTGGCAGCCGATGCCCCGGTCGGTCGCGAGGACGCGGGCCTGGGGCTTGATCTCCTGCGCGGCGAAGACACCGCGGACCGGGGCGAGATGGGGGTCGCGGTTCAGCAGCTCCAGATAGCGCGTCAGCTGCTCCACACCGTCGATCTCACCGCGCCGCTTGATCTCCACCGCGACGGTCTTGCCCTCGGCGTCCCGGCACAGGATGTCGACGGGCCCGATGGCCGTCGGGTACTCGCGGCGGATCAGGGTGTAGCCGTCGCCGAGTGTCTCGATGCGGTCGGCGAGCAGCTCCTGGAGGTGCGCTTCCACGCCGTCCTTGATCAGGCCGGGATCCACACCCAGTTCGTGCGAGGAGTCGTGGAGAACTTCCTCCATCGTGATGATGAGCTTTTCGCCCGCCTTGTTGATGACGGTCCAGACGCCCTCGTCCTCGCCGGTGCCCTCCTTCAGCGTGCAGGGCGGCGACATCCAGTTCAGGGGCTTGTAGGCCCGGTCGTCGGCGTGGATCGAGACGCTGCCGTCCGCCTTCACCAGAATCAGGCGCGGGGCCGAGGGAAGGTGGGCGGTGAGCCGCCCGGCGTAGTCCACGGAGCAGCGGGCAATGACGAGACGCATGGTCGGCAACGCTACTCGACAGGCGCCTGTCGACGCGATTCGCCCTGGAAAACGCGTGTTCAGTAATGGCCGATTGTGTGCATGGTGTGCTCATTGAGAGTGTGCCATCTGCTCATTCTCCTGGTGCCGTCACCGTCGGTTGCTTACCGTATGAACGGGAGGTCGCGACGTGTGTACGCAGCGTGTCCGGTATCGCGAACTCCCTTATCTGTCCGGCAACCCCTGCCCGCCGGGCGGGGGTGCGAGAGGAGAACTCATGTCGCTCGACGTCTCACCGGCCCTACTCGAACAGGCCGAGCGAGGCGAGGTCGACGAAGCGGAATTCGTCGACTGCGTCCGGACCTCCCTGCCCTATGCGTGGGAGATGATCAGCTCCCTGGTGGCCCAGCTGAAGGTGGACGGCGGTGCGTTCGCCGACAACCAGACGCCTCCGCCGGACGAGCAGGCACGCGGTCAGTTGCTGCGTGCGCTTGCGAGTGACGCGATACGCGGCGCGCTGCAACGGCACTTCGGTGTGCGGCTGGCCTTCCAGAACTGCCACCGGGTGGCCGTGTTCCCGCTTGACTCCTCGGTCGACGAGAAGCTGGACCGTTTCACCTCGGTCCGCAGCCAGGTGCTGAACCAGTCGCCCGAGTTCCGCGACTGCTGAGGCGCCGCACGCTTGCCGCTCCGTACGCGGGAGGTGCGGTTTTGTACCGGAGCGGCAAGCCCCCAGGAATCCACGGTGCGCTCAGACGAGTTGGGGGAGCACCTCGGCCCCCAGCCGCCTTACGTTCTCCTCGGTCGCCGCCAGATCCCCGGAGCCCTCGACGAGCAGGGCGAAGCGGGAGATGCCGGTCCGCTCGCTGGTCGCCGCCAGCCGGTCGGCGCACAGCCGCGGGGTGCCCACCGGGTGCAGCCCGCAGAGCAGCTCGGTGTAGGCCAGCGGGTCACGCATCCTGCGCGTGCGCCCGTCGACCGTGACGTGCGCCTCCAGGCCCTGCTTCAGCCAGCCGGGCATCGCCTTCATCAGCGTCTCCGCCGCGTCGACCCGCCGGTCCGCGATCTGGCAGACGCCCGCCGACACATGGGACGCCCCGAGGATCTCTTCGGACGGCCGGCCGCACGCCCGCGCGTGCTGCCGCCACAGGGCGACCATGTCGGCCTTCTCCTCGTCCCCCACGTGCATCCCGAGCAGCATCGGCAGGCCGCGCTCGGCCGCCAGCCGTACGCTCGACGGCGAGGTGCAGGCGACGACCACTTCGGGCCCCGCGATCTCGCCCAGAGCCTCCGACGGCCGGGGCACCACCGGGACCGCACGGAAGCGGAAGCGCTCCCCGTCGGCCGCCACGGACGGCTCGCGCAGCCAGCGCACCAGAAGGTCCAGGGACTCCGGGAACCCTTTCTCGTACGCCTCCAGGCCCGCGCCGAACACCTCCAGGTCGACCCACGGCCCGCCCCGGCCGACACCGAGCGTGAAACGGCCGCCGCTCGTGTGGTGCAGCAGCGCGGCCTGTTCGCCGAGGGCCACGGGGTGGGCGGTGGGCAGGACACTGACCGCCGTGCCGACCCGGAGGCGACGGGTGCGGCCCAGCAGCAGTGCGGCCAGCGTGACGGCCGACGGGCAGGTGCCGTAGGGCACGAAGTGGTGCTCGGCCAGCCAGGCCGTGTCGAGCCCGGCCTCCTCGGCCACCTCGGCCGAGCGGACCGCGCGGTGCAGCGCTTCTCCCTCGCCCTGACCGGGGAACTGGGCCGCCAACACGAAACTTCCAACGCGCATTGCTTTCCTGCTTCCTTGGCTCCGACACGGAGCTCCCCCACAGGGCATAACCGTCTGACACGTGCCGAGGACACGGCCGGGCGGAGTATTTTGCGGATTGTCTGCAGAATGGAGCGTTCCGCGCGGAGCCCGGGGGAGACCCGGCGGGGAGCCCGCCTCGCGCGACGAGGCACTTGTGGCGATTGGTGCCGTACGCGTACCCCCGTCCGCGCCGCGTAGGCTGGACACGGCCCGTGCTCCCTGTATAGCCCCGAGAGGTGTCCCGTGTCTCCGCGTCGCAACCGACCCAACGGCGCCGGTTCTTCCGGCCGGAGCGCCGAGGACGACCGCCCCGGCCGCTACGGCGGCTGGCAGGCCTCGCAGGACTGGCAGGGCGAGAACTGGAACGTGCGGCACGTGGCCGGCGCGAGCGCGCAGGGCAAGTCCTACCGCTGCCCCGGCTGCGACCAGATGATCCCCGACGGTGTGCCGCACGTGGTGGCCTGGTCCGAGCACACGGGCGTCGACGACCGCCGGCACTGGCACAAGGCCTGCTGGAACGCGCGGGACCGCCGCACCCCCGGGGTGCGGCGGTCCCGAAACGCGCCGAGATTCTAGGCCGCTCGCGGTCGGCTCCAGGTCCTGTGACTACACGTCCCGCTTCTCCAGCAGCGCGAAGGCGCCGCCGAAGGCCACGGCCGTGACACCGAGGATGATCCACAGGGGGTCCCAGCCGGACGGGCCGGACTGGCTGAGGGAGTTGGCGTAGAAGACGCTGAGCTGGTTCGGGATCGAGTACTCCAACAGGGCGTCGCGCACGGCTGCGAGGGACTCGGAGAACATGAACAGCGCGATCACCAGCGGGGCCAGCAGGACACCGATCATGATGGTGATGGCGCCCGCCGAGTGCCGGATGATCGAGCCGACGACGAGCGAGAGCAGGCCCAGCAGCGCGATGTAGAGCGCGATGCCGACCGTGGCCTTCAGCCACTCGCCGCCGGTGGGGTCCGCGGCGCCGCTGCCCTCCATCATGGCCACGTGCAGGAACGCGACGATGGAGGCGGACACCAGCGTCACCACGAACGCGACCAGGAAGAACACGATGGCCTTCGCCGCCAGCACCCGTCCGCGGCTCGGGCAGGCGACCATCGTGGTACGGACCATGCCCGTGCCGTACTCGGAGGCCGTGGTCAGCACGCCCAGCGTGATGATGCACATGCTGCCGAGCAGCAGCCCGAAGAAGCCCAGGGACAGTGCGTTCTCGCCGGCCAGGGCGTCGTCCGGGGAGGAGCTCGACACCACCACGCCGGTCAGCAGGCCGATGCCCACGACGAGCAGGACGAACACGCCGAGCGTCCACATCGTGGAGCGCACCGACCTGATCTTCGTCCACTCGGAGGCGATGGCGTGCCCGAGGTGCGTGCGCACGACCGGGATCGGCGAGGTGTAGCCCGGGTACGCCGAGCCGGGGGCGGGATGCGTGGCACCGGGTGCCGCCTCCCAGCGGGGTGCGGCCTGCGGCATCTGGGGCTGGGGGCTGCTCATCGGGCGTCCTCGGGCTTGGTCAGGTCGGAGGTCGGGACGGGAGCGGGCGCGGCGGCGGGCGCCGCCGGGGCCTGGGGCGCCGGGCCCGCGGGCTGTGCGGGGGCCTGCGGCGGCTGAGGGGCGCTCTGGGCGGGCGCCTGCGGCGCATGGCCTGCCGACTGGGCGTACGGGTTGGGCGTACCCGCGCCGGAGGCGTCAGGGGCGCCCGGGACCCCGGGTGCGCCGTACGGGCCCGACGGCGCCTGGCCCGGCGCCCCCTGCGGCGGCATCCCGAACGGCTGGCTGCCCTGCTGGGGCGGCGGCGGGGCGTACCAGCCGGGCTGGCCCTGCCCCGGCACCGGCATCGGCGGCTGCGCGCCCGGCGGCAGCGGCTGCTGGAGGCCTTCCTTCTGGTCGATGGTCGAGCGGTAGTCGACCGCGCCCTGCGTCATCCGCATGTATGCCTCCTCCAGCGAGGCCTGGTGCGGCGACAGCTCCCACAGCCGTACGTCGGTGCCGTGCGCGATGTCGCTGATGCGGGGCAGCGGCAGCCCGGTCACGCGCAGCGCCCCGTCCTGCTCGGGCAGCACATGACCGCCCGCCTCGGTGAGCGCGGCCGACAGCTTCTCGCGCTGCTGCGGCTCGGTGTCGGGCGTCCGGACGCGTGCGAAGTCCGCGGAGTTCGCGGAGATGAAGGCCGTCACGCTCATGTCGGCGAGCAGCTGACCGCGCCCGATGACGATGAGGTGGTCGGCGGTGAGCGCCATCTCGCTCATCAGGTGGGAGGAGACGAAGACCGTACGGCCCTCCGCCGCCAGCGCCTTCATCAGGTTGCGGACCCAGAGGATGCCCTCGGGGTCGAGGCCGTTGACGGGCTCGTCGAACAGCAGCACCTGCGGGTCGCCGAGCAGCGCGGCGGCGATGCCGAGCCGCTGCCCCATGCCGAGGGAGAAGCCCTTGGACCGCTTCTTGGCCACGTCCTGGAGACCGACGACCCCGAGCACCTCGTCCACGCGCCGGGCCGGGATGCCCGACAGCTGGGCCAGGCTCAGCAGATGGTTGCGGGCGGCCCGGCCGCCGTGCACCGCCTTGGCGTCCAGCAGGGCCCCGACCTGGCGAGGGGCATTGGGCAGCTTGCGGTACGGATAACCGCCGATCGTCACCTGCCCGGCCGTCGGATTGTCCAGACCGAGGATCATCCGCATCGTCGTCGACTTGCCCGAGCCGTTCGGCCCGAGGAAGCCGGTGACGGCTCCGGGCCGCACCTGGAAGGAAAGGTTGTACACAGCGGTCTTGTCGCCGTAGCGCTTCGTCAGGCCGACTGCTTCGATCATGCTCCGCACCCATCGCAAGGTTCAGGACAGCGGGGCACACGCCCCCGTAAGGGTTAGGAGCCTATCGACGAGCTGACGGTTCCACCCAAATCAAAGTAAAGGGTGGGGCGCGACACCCCCGCCCTAGGCGTCGCGCTTCTTCAGCAGCACGTACCCGCCGACGAGTGCCGCGAGGACCCACAGCCCCATGATCCCGAGGCCGCCCCACGGTCCGTACGGGGTGTCGTCGTCGACGGGGGTGACCACCTGCATGATCTTGCTGCCGGCCTGGTCCGGAAGAAACCGGCCGACCTTTTTCGTCGCGTCGACGTTCCCGAGGATGTTGGAGATCAGGAAGAAGAACGGCATCAGGATGCCCAGCGACAGCATCGGCGAGCGCAGCATCGCGGCGACGCCCATCGAGAACATCGCGATGAGGGCCATGTAGAGGCCCCCGCCGATCACGGCCCGCAACACCCCCGGGTCACCGATCTCCGCCCGGTGGTCGCCAAGCATCGCCTGCCCCAGGAAGAACGCGGCGAAGCTGGTGACGAGGCCGACGAGGAGGGCGAGACCGGTGGCCACCGCGATCTTGCTGAACAGGAACGAGCCGCGCTTCGGCACCGCGGCCAGTGAGGTGCGGATCATGCCGGTGCTGTACTCGTTCGACACCACCAGCACCCCGAACACGATCATCGCGAGCTGACCGAGACTCATCCCCGCGAAACTGATGAACGTCGGGTCGAACTGCGCCCGGTCCCGCGCGCTCATGCTGTCGAACTCGTTCTTCGACAGGGCGGAGATCAGCATGCCGAGGGCGACCGTCACGACCACCACCAGCGAGAGCGTCCACACCGTGGACGCCACCGACCGGATCTTGGTCCACTCCGACCGTACGACCTGGGTCGTCGCCATGCTCAGCCCCTCTTCCAGCCGTCGCCCCACTGCTGCTGTGGCGGCTGCGGGCTCGTCTCGCTGTGTGCGTGGTACTCCACCGACTCCGCGGTGAGCTGCATGAACGCCTCCTCCAGTGAGGCCTGCTGCGGGCTCAGTTCGTGCAGCGTGAGCCCGTGCCGCGCCGCCAGTTCACCGACGAGCTCGGCCTTGCCGCCGTCCACCTCCAGCACCCCGTCACCGCTCTCGACGGCCACGATCCCGGCCTGGTGCAGCACGTCGAGCAGCCGCTCCCGCTGCGGGCTGCGGACCCGGACGTACGACCGTGAGTTGCGGGCGATGAAGTCGGCCATGGAGGTGTCCGCGAGCAGCCGGCCCTGCCCGATGACGACGAGGTGCTCGGCCGTCAGGGCCATCTCGCTCATCAGATGGGAGGAGACGAACACGGTCCGCCCCTGCGCCGCCAGAGACTTCATCAGGGTGCGGATCCAGTGGATGCCCTCGGGGTCGAGGCCGTTCACCGGCTCGTCGAACATCAGGATCCGCGGATCGCCGAGCAGCGCGGCCGCGATACCGAGCCGCTGCCCCATGCCCATCGAGAAGCCCTTGGTCTTCTTCCGCGCGACCGCCGTCAGCCCGACCGTCTCCAGCACCTCCCGCACCCGGCTGCGCGCTATGCCGTTGCTCTGCGCGAGGCACAGCAGGTGGTTGTAGGCGGTCCGCCCGCCGTGCCAGGCCTTGGCCTCCAGCAGGGCGCCGATGTACGTCAGCGGGTCCTTGAGCTGGTGGTATCGCTTGCCGTCGATACGGACGTGGCCGGCGGTGGGGTGGTCGAGACCCAGGATCATCCGCATGGTCGTGGACTTGCCCGCACCGTTGGGCCCGAGGAAGCCCGTGACGATGCCCGGTCTGACGGTGAAGGACAGGTTGTTGACCGCCACCTTCTCGCCGTAACGCTTGGTCAGCCCCTCGAGCTCAATCATGCCGCCACGCTAGAACGTGACAAAGCCCTCTGCCACCCGAGCGGCAGAGGGCTTTGCGGAGATTCAGACTCCGTATGCCGGGCTGTTACCGGGACTGCTGGGCCGGCACCCCACGGGAGATCGGCTCGTCCTCGGCCGGCGTACCGGCGGCGGCCACCGCGGCGCCCGTGAGCGTGGCGAGCATCTCGCGGACGTTCGTCAGCTGGGCGTTGATGCTGTCGCGGCGGTTGGTGAGGGCCGCGAGCTCCCGCTCGGATTCCGAACGGATGCGGTCGGCCTTGGCGTTGGCGTCGGCCACGATGTCCTCGGCCTGACGCTGGGCCGTCTCCACCGTCTGGCGGGCGCGGCGCTCGGCGTCCGTGCGCAGCTTCTCGGCCTCCAGCCGCAGCTGCTCGGCGCGGTGCTCGATCTCGGCGAGACGCTTCTCGGCCTTGGCCTGACGGGAGGCCAGGTCGCGCTCGGACTGCTCCCGGCGCTTGGCGAGGTTCGTCTCGAAGTCGGCGGCGGCCTGCGCGGCCTTGGCGCGGGTCTCCTCGAAGAGGGCGTCCGCCTCCTCGCGCTTGGACTGCGCGTCCTTCTGCGCCTCGGAACGCAGCTGGGAGGCGTCACTCTTGGCCTTCTCGACGATCCGCAGACCCTCGTCCTCGGCCTTGGCCTTGCGCTCCGCCGAGTACGCCTCGGCGTCGTTGCGCACCTGCTGGGCCGCCGACTCGGCGAGCTCACGGTGCTGCTCGGCCGCGCGCCGGGCCTCCTCGCGCAGGTCCTTCGCCTCTTCCTCGGCGAGGCGGAGGATCTTCTCCACACGCGCGCCGAGACCGGCGTACGACGGCTCGGCGTCGTTGACCTGGGCTTGGGCGTTCTGCGTCTCGAGGTGGAGCTCTTCGATGCGCTTTTCCAGAGCGGTGATGCGGGCGAGAGCGCTGTCACGGTCGGAGACGAGCTTGGAGATACGTTCGTCCACCTGAGCGCGGTCGTACCCACGCCGCACAAGCTCGAAGCCGTAGGGGGAAGTGTCGCTCATGGGGTTCCTGTCGAAAGAGACCGGTGAGGTGATAGGTGGAATCCTAGGGGCCGAAACGGTGTGTCATCGAGCGGATGCGCGTTTGATCTGGAAAATGACACCCCTTTTGGGTGGCTCCCCACAGGACGGCTTGCCAAAGACTCGGTCAACGGCCCCGGCAGACACCGGACTCACCCTCCAGTCTGGCCCGGACCGCCGGGCAGGTTCTAGCCTTCCGAGGACTTGCCACCCGAACGGGGTGCGCCGACCGTCGCGCCCGCCTTGACCCCGTTGTCCTTCGCCGGGGACGGGGCCTCGAAGGACTCCAACGCCTCCAGGACGTCCTGGACACGGGAGATCTCCGCATTGATGTCCTCGCGACGGCGGACCAGGACCTCCAGCTCGCGCTTGCCCTCCTCGACCGTGCGCTTGGCCTCGCGGATCGCCTCGGCCTTGAGCTCCTCGGCCTCCCGGACCAGCGTGGTCTTCTTCTGCTCGGCCTCCTTGAGCAGCCCCTCCGCCTTCTTCACCGCGGCGATACGGACCTTGCCCGCCTCGGAGTTGGCCTCCGAGACGATCTCCTTGGCCTTCGCCTGTGCCTTCGCGAGCTGCTCCTCGGCGGCCTTGACGAGCGCGTCGCAGCGGTCGCCCGCCGTCTTCATCGCCTCCGCCGACTCCCGGCGGGCCCGCTCGTGCAGCTCCTCGATCTCCCCGGTGATCCGGTCGCGCAGCTCCTCCGCGCGCTCCCTGATCTGCGTGGCGTCCCGGCGCGCGCCGACCAGCAGATCGTCCGCGTCCGTACGGGCCTTCTCCACCAGCGAGTTGCCCTCGACGGTCGCCTCGGACACCAGCCGGTCGGCCTCCTTGCGGGCCGCGCCCACCATCGTGTCGGCCTGCGACTCGGCCTCCGCGGTGGTCTTGTGCGCCTGCTGCTGCGCCTCGGTGAGCAGCTTGTCGGCCTCCGCCGTGGTCTCCGTGATGAGCTTGTCGACCTGCTCGGCCGCCTCGGAGCGCCGCTTGTTGGCGTCCTTGCGGGCCTCGTCCAGCGTGCGGTCGGCCTCCTCGCGCGCCGACGTGACGAGCCGCTCCGCCTCCGCCTCGGCGGCGGCCTTGACGCGGTCGGCCTCGCCGCGGACCCGCTCGGCGTGCTGCTGCGCCGAGCCGACCGTCTCGGCGGCCTCGGCCCGCAGCCGCTCCGCCTCGCCCGTCGCCTCGCCGACCAGCTGTTCGGCCTTGGCGACCGCCTCGGCCCGCACCCGATCGGCCTTCGCGGCCGCCTCGGACCGGACGCGCTCGGCCTCGGAGAGGGCCTCGGTACGGACCCGTTCGGCCTCGGTGACCGTCTCCATCCGCAGCCGGTCGGTCTCCTGGATCGTCTCGGTGGTGAGCCGCTCCGCCTCGCTGCGCGCCTCGGTGATGAGCGTGTCCGCCTGCGTCGCCGCGTCCGAACGGATGCGGTTGGCGTCCTCACGGGCGTCCGCCCGGGTGCGCGAAGCGCTCTGCTCGGCCTCGGCGATGGCGTCCGCCGCCTCCGTACGCGCCCGCTGGGCGTGCTCGGCGACATCCGCGCGGATCCGCTCCGCCTCCGTGATCGCCTCGGACATCGTCCGCTCGGCGAGCGTCTTGGCGGCCTCGGTCTCCTCGTGCGCCTCGCGCCGCAGCCGGGCGGCGTCCTCGCTCGCCCGTTCCCGCTCCGCGTAGGCGTCCGAGCGGACCCGGTCCGCCTCCTCCTGGGCTTCCCGGCGCGTCCGGTCCGCCGCGTGCTCGGCGGCGCTGCGCAGCCCGGAGATCTCCTCCTGGGCCTGCTCGTGCAGCCCGGCGACGGAGTCGCGGACCTGCTGGGCGTGCTGCTCGGCCGCGGACACCATCTCCGTGGCCCGCCGGTCGGCCTCCTCGACCAGCCGGACGGCCTCGGTCTGCGCCTCCTCCACGCGCTTGCGCGCCGAGGCCAGCAGTTCCTCGCTCTGCTCGCGGGCCCGCTCGCGCTCCTGGTCGGCCTCCTGCCGGGCGCTGCCGAGCAGTTCCTCGGCCTCACGCCGGCGCCGGTTGGCCTCCTCCTGGGCGGCGGCCAGCGTCTCGGACGCCTCCGTGGCCAGCCGCTCGGCGGCGGCCTGCGCCTCCGCGCGCACCCGGTCGGCGCTCTCCTGTGCCTCCGACTTCAGCCGTTCGGCCTCGTTCGCGGCCTCCGAGCGCAGGCGTACGGCGACGGCCTCGCCCTCGGCGCGCGCGGCGGAGGCGTCGGACGCGGCCTCGTCGCGCAGCCGCTCGGCCTCCGCCTCGGCCTGCTGCTGGAGCGTACGGATCCGCTCGGCGGCCTCCGACCGCAGCCGCTCGTTCTCCTCGGCGGCCTCGCGACGGATCCGGGCGGCCTCCTCACGGGCCTCCGACAGCGCCTGCTCGGCCGCGGTGAGCCGCTCCTCCGCCTCCGTCTGGAGCCGCGTCAGCTCCTCGGCGGCCTCGGCGCGGCGGGCCTCTATGGCCCGCTCGGTCTCCTCGTGGAGCTCCAGCACCGCGCGCTCGGCGTCCGCCTTGAGGGACTCGGCCTGCTCGATGACCTCCTCGCGGTGCCGCTCGGCCTCCTGCCGGGTGCGCTGGAGGGTCTCCTCGGCCTGCCGGCGCAGGGTCGTCGCCCGCTCGATGGCCTCCGTACGGACCTTCTCGCTGTCCGTCTGGGCCGTCGTCCGCAGCTCGTCCGCGTCCGCCTTGGCCTTGGCGAGCAGCTCCTCGGCGGACCGCGCCGCCTCCTCGATCTGCGCCACGGCCTCCTTGCGGGCCTCGGCGCGGATCTTCTCGCCCTCCTCGACCGCGTCCGCCCGCAGCTGCTCGGCCTCACCGCGCAGCCGGCGGGCCTCCTCCTGGAGCTCGACGGTCTTGGCGCGGTACTCCTTGGTGTCGTCCTTCGCCGCGCCCTTGAGCTCCGCGGCGATGTCGTGCGCCTCGGCGCGCAGCCGGTCCGCCTCGGCCTCGGCCTCCCTGCGGATCCGCTCGGCCTCCTCGGCCGCGGCCTTGGTGGTCTTCTTGGCGTCCTCCGACGCCTTGGTGAGGACCTCCTCGGCGGTCCGGGCCGCCTTGGACAGCTGGGTCGCGGTCTCCTCGGCGGTGAGCGTACGGGCCTTCTCGGAGGCCTCCGCGACGATCTTCTCCGCCTCGGCGCGGGCGTCCGCGACCAGCTGCTCGGCCTCGGACTTGGTGTTCTCGGCCTCCTTCGTGGCCTCCTCGACCAGCCGGGCGACCTGCTCCTTGGCCGTGCGCGTGCGCGTCTCGTTCGCGGACTCCGCGCTGGCCAGGGCCTTGGCGGCGGCGTCCTTGGCCTCGGCGACCATCTTGTCCGCCTCGGCCTGCGCCTTGCGCAGCGCCTCCTCGGCCTCGGCCATCCGCTGCTCGGCGGCCTTGCTCAGCTCCTGGGCCTCGCGGCGCGCGGACTCCGACTCGCTGACCGTGGACGTGCGCAGCTGCTCGGCGTGGTCCGTGGCCTCCTGCGCCTGCGTGGAGGCGGCGTTCAGCAGCCGCTCGGCGTCCGTGCGGGCACGCCGCAGGATCTGCTCGGCCTCGGCACGGGCCTCCTCGGCCGCGTTCGTCAGCCGCTGCCGGGCCTCATTGGCCAGCCGCTCGGCCTCCGCGCGGGCGGTGGCCAGGGACTGCTCGGCCTCGGCCCGGGACTCCTCCAGCAGCCGGCGGGCCTGCTGCTCGGTGCGGGCCCGCAGCTGCTCCGCCCACGCCACGTTCTCGTTGACGTGCGACTCGACCGTCTGGCGGCGCTCGGCCAGCTCCTGGTCCAGCTGCTGGCGGCGGGTCACCGCCTCCTGGTGCAGCTCCGCCTGGAGCCGGGCCGCCTGCTCGGCGTGCTCCTGGAGGATCCGCTGGGTCTGGGCCCGGGCCTCGCTCAGCTCGCGGTCGGCGTCCGCGCGGATCTGGTCGGCCTGCACCTGCGCGTTGCGCAGCAACTGCTCGGCCTGCCAGCCGATGTCGCCCCCCTCGAAGGAGGGCCGGGACATGATGGTGCGCCGCGCCTCGTGCAGCTTGGCGCGCAGCACCTCGACCTGGTAGCCGAGGTCCTCGGCGTGCTGGATCGCCTTTTCCCGCTCGGTCTTCAGCCGCTTCATCTCGGCTTCGAACCGAGAGAGGTGGTCGACGTCAGCCGCCGGCTCTCGCTCCTGGCTCTCGTAGCCCCGCACTGCGCGGTCCCATCCGTCCCCTGGTCGCAACTCTCTCCAACGAGCTCCGTCCATCCACCGAACGGGGCCCCCGGGGAATGGTGTCAGATCATCGGCGGAGCACGGGCTGCTGCCCCGACGCTCGTCCCCCGAAACCCGGACCCCGGTAGTCCTGCCGTCGCACGGCGGGACCGCGGTCACCCTGGACTGAGCGGCGACCGGACCCAACCCTACCGGCCCTTATGTACGAGGGTCAGTGCTCAGGTGACTCAACAGGCGCCGAAGTGACCAGTTCTGTCAGTACGCCATGACAGTCCTTGGGGTGCAGAAAGGTGATCCGTGACCCCATGGAACCGCGTCGGGGCTCTTCGTACAGCACGCGTACGCCCTTGTCCTTGATGTCCGCGGCCTCCGAGTCGACGTCCGCCGTACCGAAAGCGATGTGGTGGACGCCCTCCCCGTTCTTCGCGAGCCACTTCGCGACGGTGGAGTCCTCGCGGGTCGGCTCCAGAAGCTGCAGGTAGGAGGCCCCGCCGTCGGACGTCTCGTTGATCTTGAGCATGGCCTCGCGCACGCCCTGCTCCTCGTTGACCTCGGAGTGGAACACCTCGAAGCCGTAGGTGGCACGGTAGAACTCGACAGTCTTGTCGAGGTCGAAACAGGCGATCCCGATGTGGTCGATTCGCGTCAGCATGAATTCAGTGCAGCGCTCCTGCGGTGGTTACGCAACGTGCGCGCGATCACACCGACGGCCCGATGACGGCACGGAGTGCCACTCAGTACATTCGAAGTAAACCCTCGTTCACTCCTCGGCAGTGCAGCCGGTAAGGGGATCGCAGCTCATGTCTGGATCGAACAGCACGACATCGGTGATCGTCGCGGGCGCGCGGACGCCCATGGGGCGGTTGCTCGGATCGCTGAAGTCCTTCTCCGGAGCCGACCTCGGCGGCTTCGCGATCAAGGCCGCCCTCGACCGTGCGGGGATCGGCGGCGACCAGGTGCAGTACGTGATCATGGGGCAGGTGCTCCAGGCCGGGGCGGGGCAGATCCCGGCCCGCCAGGCCGCGGTCAAGGCCGGCATCCCGATGAACGTGCCGGCGCTGACCATCAACAAGGTGTGTCTGTCGGGCCTGGACGCGATCGCGCTCGCGGACCAGCTCATCCGTGCGGGTGAGTTCGACGTGGTCGTCGCCGGCGGCCAGGAGTCCATGACCAACGCCCCGCACCTGCTGCCCAAGTCCCGTGAGGGCTTCAAGTACGGCGCGGTCGAGATGCTCGACGCCATGGCCCACGACGGGCTGACCGACTCCTTCGACGGCGTCGCCATGGGCGAGTCCACGGAGCGGCACAACACCCGGCTGGGCATCGCCCGGCCCGAGCAGGACGAGATCGCCGCGCTGTCGCACCAGCGGGCGGCCGCCGCGCAGAAGAACGGCCTGTTCGAGGCCGAGATCACGCCGGTGGAGATCCCGCAGCGCAAGGGTGATCCGGTGCTGTTCAGCAAGGACGAGGGCATCCGGGGCGACACGACCGCGGAGTCGCTCGGCAAGCTGCGTCCGGCGTTCGCCAAGGACGGCACGATCACGGCCGGTTCGTCCTCGCAGATCTCCGACGGTGCCGCCGCCGTCGTGGTGATGAGCAAGGCCAAGGCGCAGGAGCTCGGCCTGGAGTGGATCGCCGAGATCGGGGCGCACGGGAACGTGGCCGGGCCGGACAACTCGCTCCAGTCCCAGCCGTCCAACGCGATCCAGCACGCGCTGAAGAAGGAGGGCCTGGGCGTCGAGGATCTCGACCTCGTCGAGATCAACGAGGCGTTCGCGGCGGTCGCCGTGCAGTCAATGAAGGACCTCGGGCTGTCCACCGAAAAGGTGAATGTCAACGGTGGTGCCATCGCGCTGGGTCACCCGATCGGGATGTCCGGTGCGCGACTCGTGCTGCATCTCGCGCTGGAGCTGAAGCGGCGCGGTGGGGGTGTGGGCGCTGCGGCGCTGTGCGGTGGCGGTGGGCAGGGTGACGCGCTGATCGTGCGGGTACCGAAGGCCTGAGCACCGGTTTTCGGACCTCCCTTTCAAGAACGGAGCTGTGATGCAGGACGTCTCCACGCTGGTCGCCCAGGCCAGGGAGGGCCGGCCGCGGGCCGTGGCCCGGTTGATCTCCCTGGTGGAGGGGGCGTCCCCGCAGCTGCGGGAGGTCATGGCTGCGCTCGCGCCCCTCACGGGCGGGGCGTACGTCGTGGGTCTGACCGGGTCGCCCGGGGTCGGCAAGTCCACGTCGACCTCGGCGCTCGTGACGGCCTATCGCAAGCAGGGCAAGCGGGTCGGCGTGCTGGCCGTCGACCCGTCGTCCCCGTTCTCCGGGGGCGCGCTGCTCGGTGACCGGGTGCGGATGTCGGACCACGCCTCGGATCCCGGGGTGTACATCCGTTCCATGGCGACCCGGGGCCATCTGGGTGGTCTCGCGTGGGCCGCGCCCCAGGCCATTCGGGTGTTGGACGCGGCGGGGTGCGACGTGATCCTCGTCGAGACGGTGGGGGTGGGACAGTCCGAGGTGGAGATCGCCTCGCAGGCGGACACGTCCGTGGTGCTGCTCGCGCCGGGGATGGGGGACGGGATCCAGGCGGCCAAGGCCGGGATCCTGGAGATCGGTGACGTGTACGTCGTGAACAAGGCGGACCGGGACGGGGCCGATGCGACGGCTCGGGAGCTGAACCACATGCTGGGGCTGGGGGAGGCCCGGGGGCCGGGGGACTGGCGCCCGCCCATCGTCAAGACGGTCGCCGCGCGGGGGGAGGGCGTGGACGAGGTCGTCGAGGCGCTGGAGAAGCACCGGGCGTGGATGGAGGAGCGGGGGGTGCTCGCGGAGCGGCGTGCCGCCCGTGCGGCGCGGGAGGTCGAGACGATCGCGGTGACGGCGTTGCGGGAGCGGATCGGGGACCTGCACGGGGATCGTCGGCTCGGGGCGTTGGCGGAGCGGATCGTGGGTGGGGAGCTGGATCCTTATCGGGCGGCTGATGAGCTGGTTGCGGGGTTGACGGAGGGCTGAGCCTGGGGCGGGGCGCGTGGGGGTGGGTCGGGGCCGCGCCGGGGGGTGTCCGTCCTCGGAACGGCGCGACCAGGTCATCTACCGGCTCACTGGCGTCACACGCGCCGCCCACTGCGGGCGAACACCCCCCGACACGGCCCCTCGCGCGCGTCCGCGGCTGCGGGCGCATCCGCCCCAGCTGCGGGCAGTCGTGCCGCTTGGGGCGGCACGGGTGGGCGCAGCGGCACCCCGCTCCGCCGGGCTGCGCAACACCCCGCGCCGGGCACCGACGCCGAGCACCTGGCGCCGGTGCTGCGGGCAGTCGTGCCGCTGGGGCGATGGGGGTCCTCCCTGCTCGAGCGAAGCCGAGAGCTTGGGGGAGGGTGGGCGCGGCGGCACCCCGCGGCGCCGAGCTGCGCATCGCCCCGGCGTCAGCAGCGACGCCGGGGCGTTGGAAAGTGAACAGTTGCTGATCAGTCCTGGTCGTCGGACACGTCCGCCGTGACCTTGCCCGAGTCGAGGTCGATCTTCCAGTCCTGCTCGGCCCCGCCGGCCTTGCGCGTCTCGGCCTCCCAGGACGTGTCCTTGCCGTCCTCGTCGAGGTCGACGGACGTCACGACACCCTTGCCGGCAGCGGCCTTCGCCGCCTCCGCAGCCGTGACCGAGGAACCCTTCAGGGCCGCCCGCACCTGCGCCGTGTCGTCCTCGTCGTCGGTGTGCGAACCGAGGACCTTGCCGCTGGACGGGTCGACGCTCACGCTGTGCCAGGTGTCGTCGCCGGACAGGACGTCGACCTTCCAGGTCACCTTGTCGCCGTCGTCCTCGTCGTCCAGCTCGGCGGAGACGACCGTGCCGGGCGTGTGCTTCAGCGCGGAGGAGATCGCCTCGGGCGCCGTGACGTCCGCGGAGGGCGCCTTCGCGTCGTCCCGGTCGTCCGCGTCGTCGTCCCGGCCGTCGTCGTCCGACAGCCGCGTGTTCGCCGCCTGGCGCGCCGAGCCCTCGTCGCCTCCCGTGGTCGCGAGCGCCGTGGCCGTACCGCCTCCGACCAGAGCGGCGGCGGTCACAGCGGCGAGCACGATGTTGCGCTTCATGCGGATTCCTCCCGAGTCGTTTCGTTTTCGACGTCTTCCAATCTGGCTGAGGGAGGCTGAGAGGAAGCTGAAGGCCCCTGAAGGGATCTTCAGGTTGGCTTTGCCACTCTTTACGCATGCGCCTGTTGATCGTGGAGGACGAGAAGCGGCTGGCCCTGTCGCTCGCCAGGGGCCTGACGGCCGAGGGGTACGCCGTGGACGTCGTCCACGACGGGAGGGAAGGGCTGCACCAGGCCTCGGAGGGGACGTACGACCTGGTGATCCTCGACATCATGCTGCCCGGCCTCAACGGCTACCGGGTCTGCGCCGCCCTGCGCGCCGCGGGGCACGAGGTGCCGATCCTGATGCTGACCGCCAAGGACGGCGAGTACGACGAGGCCGAGGGGCTGGACACCGGGGCGGACGACTATCTGACCAAGCCGTTCTCGTATGTCGTGCTCGTCGCCCGGATCAAGGCCTTGCTGCGGCGGCGCGGGGTGGGCGCGGGGGCCTCGCCCGTGCATGTGCACGGGGATCTGAAGGTGGACACGGCGGCTCGACGCGTGTTTCTGGGGGACGACGAGATCACCCTCACCGCGAAGGAGTTCTCCGTGCTGGAGCAGCTCGTGCTGCGAGCCGGGGAGGTGGTGTCCAAGCCGGAGATCCTCGAACACGTGTGGGACTTCGCGTACGAGGGTGATCCGAACATCGTCGAGGTGTACGTCAGCACCCTGCGGCGCAAGCTGCGGGCCGGGTTGATCCGGACCGTGCGCGGGGCCGGGTACCGGCTGGAGGTCTCGCCGTGAGGCGGTTCTTCGGGTCCGTTCGGGCGCGGGCCACGCTCGGTGCCACCCTCGTGGTCGCGGTGGCGCTCGTCGCGGCCGGGGCCGCCGTGCTGCTGTCCCTGCGGTCCAATCTGATCGGCGAGGCCGGTACGCAGGCGGAGCGGTCCGCCCGGGCGGTCGCCTCCGAGCTCGCCGCCGGGACGCCGTACGACAAGCTCTCGGGGCTGGACGGCGACGACGGGCCGGTACAGGTCCTCGACGAGGACAAGCGGCTGGTCGCGGCCAGTGAGGATCTGGAGAAGATCAGCGGTACCGACTCCGATCGGGTGAAGCCGCAGCCGTCGGCCGCACCTCGTGACGACGATGACGACGAACCCGACGACCACGAAGAGGCCCTCAAGCCCGGGGAGATCGCCGGGAAGAGCGTCTTCAGCAACGGGTCCGTGACGATCGACGGCGACACGGAGGACTACCGGTTCGCCGCGGTGGAGGTGGAGACCCAGGACCGGGGGCGTCTCAAGGTCTACGCCGGTTCCCCGCTGGCCGCCGAGCACGGGGCCGTGCAGACCGCGCTGACGGTGATGCTGATCGGGTTTCCGCTGCTGCTCGGCGTCGTCGCGGGAGTGACCTGGCTGGTCACCCGGCGCGCGCTCAGGCCGGTGGAGGGCATCCGGCGCGAGATGGCCGCGATCACCCATTCCGAGGACCTCGCCCGGCGTGTCCCGGAGCCGGACACGCACGACGAGATCGCCCGGCTCGCCAGCACCACCAACGAGACGCTCGCGGCCCTGGAGACCTCCGTGGAGCGGCAGCGGCGGTTCGTCGCCGACGCGTCCCACGAGTTGCGGAGCCCGATCGCCTCGCTGCGGACGCAACTGGAGGTGGCCGCGGCCCATCCCGAGCTGCTGGACCTCGACGGGGCCGTGGAGGACACCGTGCGGCTCCAGCGGCTCGCCGCCGACCTGTTGCTGCTCGCCCGGCTGGACGCCGGGGAGCGGCTGGGCGACGCACGGGTCGACCTCGCCGGGCTGGCCCGGGAGGAGGCCGAGGGACGGACGGGCGTGACGGTGGACGCGGAACCGGTGGAGGTGGCCGGATCGCAGGGGCAGTTGGGTCGGGTGCTCGCCAATCTGCTCGACAACGCCCAGCGGCACGCCCGGTCGGCCGTCACCGTGCGTGTCCGGCCGGAGGGTGGTACGGCCGTGGTCGGGGTGGCGGACGACGGGGAGGGTGTGCCCGAGTCCGACCGGGAGCGGATCTTCGAACGGTTCGTCCGGCTGGACGCCGCCCGCAGCCGTGACGACGGCGGGGCCGGGTTGGGGCTCGCCATCGCCCGGGACGTCGCCGTACGGCACGGCGGCACCCTCACGGCCGGCCAGGGGCCCGCAGGCGGAGCCCTGTTCGAACTCCGCCTGCCTCTCGCCTAGCCGGGACGGCGCGTGGTCACGGGCGTCCGCGCTGGTCGCGCAGGTGCTCCGCGATGGGCTTGAGGGCCTTGTCGAGTTCGGTCAGGGCCTCGGGGGGCAGCAGGTCGATGAAGTGCCTCCGTACGGACGCCACGTGGTGGGGCGCGACCTGCCGCATCGTCGTCATGCCGTGGTCGGTGAGGACCGCGTAGAGCCCCCGGCGGTCGGACTCGCAGTTCTCCCGCCGGACCAGGTCCGCGTTCTCCATGCGCGTGATCTGGTGCGAGAGGCGGCTCTTGGACTGGAGGGTGGCGGAGGCGAGGTCGCTCATCCGCATCCGCTGGTCCTCCGACTCGGAGAGGTTCACCAGGATCTCGTAGTCGTTCATTGTCAGGCCGAACGGCTGCAGGTCCTTTTCGAGCTGGTACGTCAACAGCCTGTTGACCTCCAGGTGGGTGCGCCAGGCGCACTGCTCCGCATCGGTCAGCCAGCGCGTGGCCGTCTCGGTCTCCATGAATGAAGTCTACCTAAAAGGTTGAAAGGCGAACTAGTGAGGGTTTTCGTGTGCCGGCGCACGCCTGCCGAACATTGGTGCGCAGGCGTTCGATGTCACACTCCGCAGACTACCGCTCACAGCCCGAAGCGACGCTGGAGGTCCCCCAGCTGTCCGGGAAGGCGCGGTACGCCGGACTGACCTGGCTGGGGCCCCGACGGCCCGCCGCCGGGCACGCCGGCCTGGTGCGGAACGGCCCCCGTGGCCTGCTCGGCCATCAGGGTTTCGGACGACTGGAGCAGCACGGTGCCGGCGCCGACGAACTCGAACTGGTGCTCCTCGCCGGAGGCGCCTCCCAGGCCCGTCAGTGCACGTAGACCGCCCATCACGCCGGTCATGTACCCGTGGTCGTAGTGGTGACAGGGGGAGGGGCAGTCGGCCCATCCGACCAGCGCCTGGGGATCGACCCGGATGGGGGGTTCCATGAACACCACCGGGCCGTTCGACGCGGCCACGAACTTTCCGGTTCCGATGAGGGTCAGGAAACCCGGCACGATTGACTGCTTCAGCGACAGACTTGGCTGAAAAGCGAGCAGGTTGCCGGAGCGAATGGTCAGATTGCCGTCCTCGAGGTCGTACGAATTGACGTCGAAGGCCCGGTCGGCGAGGAGCATCTTGCCCGAGCCCTCCGCCACGACCCAGTCGCTCGCGTGCAGAGGCGAATGAAAGGACGTACGGACAAGACGGTCGAGCCGGCCGTGTCCGACGCCGTTGAAGTCGATCGACCCGTAGTAGGCGACCATCTTCCCCTTCTGGAGGAACCACTGGCTCCCCTTCAGCTCCACACAGAAGGTGTACGCGTTGACGTTGTCGTCGGGCGGCAGCGTCGCCGGGTCGAAGACCGCGGGGCCGGCGCCCGGAGTTCCGTACGTGCTCACAGCTTCTCCTCCGACGCCTGGACGTACACCGCACCGCTGCCGCTGAGCTCCAGCTGGAACGCCTCGCCCGAGCCGCGGCCCACCATGTCCCGCCAGCCGAGGGCCGTGGACAGCTTGTTGCGGACCTCGCCGTGGTGGGCGACGTAGGCCTGCGGGTCCACGTGCACCGGCCGCTGCGGGGTGATCGGGATCTCGATGACGCCCCCGTGGGCCATGACCGCGACCGCCCCGTGCCCCTTCAGCGTGGTCGTGAACAGCCCCTGGCCGCTGACCTGGCCGCGGACCATGCCCATGACGCCGCCCTGCGAGCCCAGGAACATCGTGCCCTGCTGGAGCGTGCCCTCGAAGGCCAGGAGGCGGTCCGCCTCCACGTACAGCGTGTCGCCGGCGAGGCGGATCACCTGGACGTGGTGCCCGCCGTGCCCGAACAGCACCGTGCCGCTGCCCTCGACGGACATCAGGGGCGTGTCCTCGTTCGCCACCCGGCGGCCGATCATCGACATGACCCCGCCCTGGCCACCCGCCATGTTGGGCGTGAAGGACACCTCGCCCTTGTACGCGAGCATCGCGCCGCGCTGGCTGAACAGCCGCTGACCGGGCGCCACCGTCGCCTCGACCATCTTGCCGTTGATCTCCCGGAAGGCCATGTCACACGTCTCCCGCGATCGTGTTCCGCTCGCTCGGCTGCACGTACACCAGCCCGTCCCCCTCGAACCGCATCTGGAAGGCCTCGCCGCCGCCCTCCCCGAGCAGCGTGCGGAACGTCACACCCGACTGGAAGGACTGCCGCAGATTGCCCTGGTGCGCCACATAGGCCCCCGGGTCGACGGTCAGCGGGTACTGGGGACTGACCCGCAGCACCACCGCCGGCCCGTCCGACATGATCGCCGCCTGGCCGTGGCCCTCGACGGACGTCGTGAACAGCCCGTTGCCCTGCGAGGCGCCACGCAGGCCCGTGAACTCCGTCCCCGTGCGCAGCCCGCCGTCGGTCGCGAGCAGGTTGCTCGACTCGACGTAGAGCTTGTCGCCCTGGAGACCGACCAGATTGATCTCGGAGGCCCGGTCCGCGAACCAGCAGGTCCCCCGTCCCTTCACCTCCATCAAGGTCATCTGCTCACCGGTCAGCCGACGGGTCACCATGCCCCGGATGCCCTCACCGCCGCCGCTGAGCTTCTTGAAGGCCATCTCGCCGTCGTACGCGACCATCGAGCCGTTCTTCGCCTTCACGGCGTCTCCGGTCATGTCGACGGCGAGCACCTTGCTGCTCTGAAGTCGGAACATCGCCACGAAAGGGAAAGGTAGCCGCAGGCCGGGCTCCGCGGACAGGGCCCGTGGGTGGAGAACGACCCTGATCGGCCCCTTACGGGATCGGAGCACAGCCCCCCGGCCGGAGGGCCCGCGGCCGTTTGTCACAATGGGCGGGACGCTTGTGCGTGCGTTCACAAACCGTCAGACCGTACCGACCGTTCGTCCAGACCGCCGCGTCTCTCCCACCGAAGGTGACCCGTGGACCTCAAGACCGCCACCGCCATCCGCCGCCTCCGCCTGGTCTCGGCCCCCGAGGCGATCTCCTTCCTCCTCCTGCTGGTCTGCTCGGTGCTGAAGCGGACCACCGAGTTCAACGCCGTGCCGGTGATGGGCATGGTCCACGGTGTGCTGTTCGTCCTGTACGTGATCTTCTGGGCCGACGCGTGGAACCGGGCCAAGTGGTCCCTGAAGACCGCCGCCCTGTACTTCGTCCTCTCGGTGCTGCCCACCGGCGGGTTCTTCGCCGACCGCAAGCTGCGGCGTGAGTCCGAGGACGCCCTGATCGCGTCCCGCGCCCGCCAGGAAGGCGTGGTGAACGCGTGATCGTCGCCTTCTCCGTGACACCGCTCGGCGTCGGCGAGGACGTGGGGGAGTACGTCGCCGACGCGGTCCGCGTGGTGCGCGAGTCGGGGCTGCCGAACCGCACCGACGCGATGTTCACCTCGATCGAAGGCGAGTGGGACGAGGTGATGGACGTCGTCGGGCGCGCTGTCGCCGCCGTCGAGCGGCGGGCGCCGCGCGTCTCCCTGGTCCTCAAGGCCGACATCCGCCCCGGAGTGACCGACGGCCTCACCTCCAAGGTGGAGACCGTGGAGCGGCACCTCGCCGAGTAGTCCGTACGGAGCAAAGCCCCGGCTCACCACGAGCCGGGGCTTTTTCCTGCTCCGGCGGCGGGGCACGGCACCCGGCGCAAACGCGCCCTGCGCACCGAGCAGTTCCCTCTGATGACCCGCGCGGCTCGCGGAGTCCGACACGCCGACCCACGATGAGGGCTCAGGGCGGACCGTCATCCGACTGCCGGATGCGGCGGCCGCCGTCTGCCCCGCGAAGGAAGGGTCTGCCGGATGGACACTTCGACGTATACATCCCAGTCGGCGTTCGACGGCTCCAGGCTGCGCGTGATCCTGCTGGTCGACCTCCACGAAGGCACCCAGCAGCAGTTCCTCGACGCCTACGAGCACATGCGCAGCCGGGTCGCGTCGGTTCCCGGGCACCTCGGCGACCAGCTGTGCCAGTCCGTGGAGAACCCGTCCCAGTGGCTCATCACCAGCGAATGGGAGACGGCCCCGCCGTATCTCGCCTGGGTGAACAGCGAGGAGCACATCGAGACCGTCCGGCCCATGCAGGACTGCGTCCGTGACATCCGGTCCACGCGCTACACCATCGTCCGTGAGACGGGGCGGGCCGTCCCGCTCGCCGACCGGGCCGGCGAGGAACTCCGGGCAGCCGTGCGGGTGGGCGACGGAGCGACGCGCCACGCCCTGACGTTCACGGTCAAACCCGGCTCCGAGTCGAAGGTCGCGGAGATCCTCGCCGGGTACGCGCCGCCCGAGTCCCGGGTCGACGACTCCACCCGGCTGCGCCGCACGACCCTGTTCATGCACGGCAACCGCGTCGTGCGCACCGTCGAGGTGGAGGGCGATCTGCAGGCGGCACTGCGCCACGTCTCCCGGCAGCCCGAGGTACGGGCCGTCGAGGAAGCCCTCAACCCGCACCTGGAACTGAGCAGGGACCTGGCCGACCCCGCGTCCGCCCGCGCCTTCTTCATCCGAGCGGCCATGCCGGCCGTGCACCACGTGGCGCGCGCCGGAGCGGAGCCGGACGGCCTGCGGCGGCACGCGCTGTTCTACCCGGCCCGGGAGGGCTGCGGGATGGCGCTGGCGCGGCTGCTCTCCCAGCAGGACCAGGCCGCGGCGGACGACCCCGCGAGCCCCGTGCACCGCAGCACCGTCTTCCACCGGGACGACCTGGTCGTCCGTCTCATCGACACGCGGGACCCCGAGGCCGACCCGGTCCGGGCGCTCGGTATCCACGGCACGCGCAAGGCCGCCGTGCTGGCCCGGCTGCTCGACGGCGCCGCACTCGGCGTGACAGGACCGCTCTCCGGCGAACGGGACGCCACCCGCCTCCTGGCGCACACCGAGATGACGCTCATCACCGACCGCAGGGCTGCCGACCGGTCCTGACAGCCCATGGACGACACCGTCCCTGGACACCCACCCCCCACCGACCGACCTTGGAGACGGACCATGGACACAACGCGCCCGCGCATCGTGGACATCAGCGAGACCGAGCCCAACCGCAGGCGCGGCGGCGACCTGCGCACCCTGCTCACCCCCCTCACGGTGGGTTCCACGAGCGGCTTCATGGGCCTGGCCATCATGCAGCCGGGGGAGCGCATCAGCGAGCACTACCACCCGTACTCCGAGGAGTTCGTGTACGTCGTCCAGGGACAGCTGGAGGTCGACCTGGACGACGACACGCGTCCTCTCCGGGCCGACCAGGGCCTGATGATCCCCATCGGCATGCGGCACCGCTTCCGCAACGTCGGTGACCTGGAGGCCCGGATGGTCTTCCACCTCGCCCCGCTGGCGCCGAAGCCGAGCCTCGGCCACGTCGACACCGAGACCTCGGAGGGAGAGGGGGCCGCCGGACCGCACCCGGCCGTGCACGGGGACGGCGCCCAGCCCGAACGACGAGGGGTCCCCTCATGACCCGGCGGGTGGCGGTCACCGGTATCGGCGTCGTCGCCCCCGGCGGCATCGGCGTACCGGCCTTCTGGGACCTGCTCTCCGGCGGCCGTACCGCGACGCGCGGCATCACCTTGTTCGACCCCGCAGGGCTGCGCTCCCGGATAGCCGCCGAATGCGACTTCGACCCGCTCGCCCACGGACTCGATCCCGGCCAGGCCGAACGCGCCGACCGCTACATCCAGTTCGCCCTCGTCGCGGCGGCGGAGGCGGTGGCCGACAGCGGCGTCGACTTCGCGGCCGAGAACCCCTGGCGGGTGGCCGTCTCGCTCGGCAGCGCCGTGGGCGGCACCACCCGTCTGGAACACGACTACGTGCTGGTCAGCGAACGGGGACAACGCTGGGACGTCGACCACCGGGCCGCCGAACCACAGCTGCACCGGGCGTTCGCGCCCAGCACCCTGGCCTCCGACGTCGCCGAACGGTTCGGTGCCCAGGGGCCCGTGCAGACCGTGTCGACCGGCTGCACCTCGGGGCTCGACGCGGTGGGCTACGGCTTCCACACCATCGCGGAAGGCCGCGCCGACCTGTGCATCGCCGGAGCGTCCGACTCCCCGATCTCCCCGATCACCATGGCCTGCTTCGACGCCATCCGGGCGACGTCGCCGAACAACGACGACCCGGAGCACGCCTCCCGGCCCTTCGACGCCCACCGCGACGGATTCGTCATGGGCGAGGGCTCCGCGGTGCTCGTCCTGGAGGAAAGCGAACACGCCCGGGCCCGTGGCGCGCACATCTACTGCGAGATCGGCGGCTACGCCACCTTCGGCAACGCGTACCACATGACCGGACTGACCAGCGAGGGGCTGGAGATGGCCAGGGCCATCGACACCACGCTCGAACAGGCCCGGCTGGACCCCACCCGGATCGACTACGTCAACGCGCACGGCTCGGGCACCCGGCAGAACGACCGGCACGAGACCGCCGCGGTCAAACGGTCGCTGGGCGCCCACGCCTACGACACGCCCATGAGCTCGATCAAGTCCATGGTGGGTCACTCGCTCGGCGCGATCGGCGCCATCGAGGTCGTCGCCTGTGTGCTGGCCCTGGCCCGTCAAGTGGTCCCGCCGACGGCGAACTACGAGACCCCGGACCCCGAGTGCGACCTGGACTACGTGCCCCGCACCGCACGCCCCCGCAAGCTCGACCACGTGCTCTCCGTGGGCAGCGGCTTCGGCGGGTTCCAGTCCGCGGTGCTCCTGACGGGGCCGGGCGGGAGGAAACGATGACTGCTCCAGCGACCCGGCGCACGGCGATCACCGGGATCGGTGTGGTCGCGCCCAACGGAACCGACACCGAGACCTACTGGAAGTCCGTCAGGGAGGGGCTGTTCGTCCTCGACCGGATCACCCGGGAGGGCTGCGGGCACCTTCCGCTCCGCGTCGCCGGCGAGGTGCGGGGCTTCGACCCCTCGGCGCTCATCGAGGAGACCTTCCTCGTCCAGACCGACCGGTTCAGCCACTACGCGATGGCCGCCGCCGGTGCGGCCCTGAAGGAGGCGGGACTGAGCGACGCCGCCGCCGACTCCCCGTACTCCGTGGGTGTGGTCACCGCAGCCGGATCCGGCGGCGGTGAGTTCGGCCAGCGGGAGCTGCAACGGCTGTGGGGGCAGGGGTCCCGTTTCGTCGGCCCCTACCAGTCCATCGCCTGGTTCTACGCCGCCAGCACGGGCCAGATATCGATCCGCGGCGGCTTCAAGGGCCCCTGCGGCGTGGTCGCGAGCGACGAGGCCGGCGGACTGGACGCCGTCGCCCACGCCGCCCGGACCGTGAGGCGGGGCACCGACGTGGTCGTGGTCGGCGCGGCCGAGGCGCCGCTCGCTCCGTACTCGATGGTCTGCCAGCTCGGCTACCCGGAACTCAGCACGGCCGAGGACCCGGCGCGGGCCTACCGTCCCTTCACCTCCGCGGCCTGCGGCTTCGCGCCGGCCGAGGGCGGTGCCGTGCTGGTCGTCGAGGACGAGGACCGGGCGCGCGGCCGTGACGCGGCCGTCCGCGCCGTCGTGGCCGGTCACGCGGCCACGTTCACCGGCGCCTCGCGCTGGGACCGCTCACGCGAGGGACTCGCCCACGCGATCCGCGGCGCCCTCGACGAGGCCGGCTGCGCGCCGGAGGAGATCGACGTGGTCTTCGCCGACGCGATGGGCGTGCCGGAGGCGGACCGTGCCGAGGCCCTCGCCCTCGCCGACGCTCTCGGCCCGCACGGCACCCGCGTGCCCGTCACCGCCCCCAAGACCGGCATCGGCCGGTCCTACTGCGGGGCGCCCGTGCTCGACGTCGTGGCAGCCGTGATGGCCATGGAACACGGGCAGGTCCCGCCCACACCGAACGTCTTCGACGTCTGCCACGACATCGACCTGGTGACCTCGACGGCACGCCCGGCCGAGCTCCGCACGGCCCTGGTCCTCAGCCGCGGACTCATGGGCTCCAACGCGGCGCTGGTACTGCGCCGGGACTCGTGAACCGCCGCACCGCACGACAAGGAGAACACACCATGAGCAGTGAAGTGACCCTGGAAGAGCTGGCCGCACTGATGAAGAAGGCGGCCGGCGTCACCGTCGACCCGCAGGACCTCGCGGCCCGGGCGGACACCCCGTTCGCCGAGTTCGGGCTGGACTCGCTCGGCCTGCTCGGCATCGTGGGCGAGCTGGAGAACGGGCACGGCCGGGCGCTGCCCACCGACGCCGAACGGTGCAGGACCCCGCGCGACTTCCTCGACCTCGTCAACAGCACCCTCACGGCAGGAGCCTGACATGGCAGGACACACCGAGAACGAGATCACCATCGCCGCACCCCTCGACCTCGTCTGGGACATGACCAACGACATCGAGAGATGGCCGCAGCTGTTCAGCGAGTACGCGGACGCCCAGGTGCTGTCGCGCGAGGGCGACACGGTGACCTTCCGCCTGACCATGCACCCCGACGAGAACGGCAAGGTGTGGAGCTGGGTGTCGGAACGCACCACCGACCGCGAGAAGCTCACCGTCCGGGCACGCCGGGTCGAGACCGGCCCCTTCGAGTACATGAACATCCTGTGGGAGTACGAGGAGACTCCCCGGGGCGTCCGCATGCACTGGACGCAGGACTTCGCCATGAAGCCCGACGCTCCCGTCGACGACGCGGGGATGACGGACATCATCAACCGCAACTCGCCCGTCCAGCTGGCCCTCATCCGCGACCGTATCGAGCAGGCCGCCGGCGAGCGGCCGACGGCACCCGCCACACCCGCCTGAACGGCGCCGCACAAGGAGACAGACCTCATGCACCACGCCCTGATCGTCGCCCGGATGGCCCCGCATTCGGCTCCGGACATCGCCGAGGTCTTCGCGGAGTCCGACCGCGGCGACCTGCCCCACCTCGTCGGGGTGACCCAGCGCTCCCTCTTCCAGTTCGGCGATGTGTACATGCACTTCATCGAGGCCGAACAGGACCCGGGCCCCGCCATCGCGCGGGTCGCAGGACGCCCCGAGTTCCTCGACATCAGCAGAAGACTCGAAGCGTACGTCCGCCCCTACGACCCCGAGACCTGGCGCGGTCCGAAGGACGCGATGGCGCAGCGCTTCTACCACTGGGAGCGGGACCGTTCACCGGCCGGCCGGTGAACGAACGAAGCATGAGAGAAGGGCCGCTGCCGGTGCAGCGGCCCTTCTGCTTCCCCGGCTACCGGCCGGAGCGGTCCAGCACCGGCAGCAGACGCAGGGCGTTGTCCCGGTTGATGCCCCGGAGCTGCTCCGGTGAGAGGGCGGGGTCGCTGTCCAGAGCGGGTGCCGCGATGTCGGCGACGACCTGTGCGGGCGTGGGCGGCCAGTCCGTGCCGAAGAGGATCCGGCCGGGGTCCACCGTGGCCAGCAGCGTGGGCGTGGCGGAGGGGGACATGGGGCCCGCCGTGTCGAAGTAGAACCGGTGCAGGTAGTCCCGGACCCGGCCCGGTTCGATCCCGGGGGTGAGGTGCCCGCCGAAGAGTTCGAGCCTGGTGGCCATGTACGGCAGGAAGCCGCCTCCGTGCGGCAGCACGAAGGTGAGGTTCGGGTAGCGGTCCAGGGTGCCGTTCCTGATGAGGTTGATGGCCGCCCGCGTGGTGTCCATGAGGAAGTCGCAGACGAAGGGCGGCATCCCCGGCAGTCCGGAACCGCCGTCCTTGCCGGCCGGTACCTCCATGGGGTGCGTGCTGATGACGGCGGACCGCTCGTTCAGCTCCCGCAGGAGGCCGTCGTGGGAGTCGTCGCCCAGGTAGACGCCGTCCATGCTCGTTCTCGTGCTGACGCCGACGGCGCCCAGCTCGTCGAGTCCGTAGCGCAGGCTCCAGCGGGAGAGCTCCAGGTCGTCCAGGAACACCGGAGTGAAGAAGGCGAAGCGCGCGGGACGTTCCTCGACGACGTCGGCCGCCGCCCGCAGGGCGATCCGCGCGCTCTCCTGACGTTCCGTGCGCTCACGGAACCGTCCGAGCATCGCCACCGTCATGACGGACGTGCTGATGCCCGTCTTGTCCATGACCTCCAGGGCCGCGTTCATGTCCCAGCGCGTCCACCAGGGCAGCCGCTCGCGGTTGACGACCCCGCGTTCCTCGGCCCAGTCCAGCCAGGCCGGCGCGGTGAAATGGTGATGGACGTCCACTCGGCCCGCGACGGGGCCGTCTTCGAATGCCATGGGCGTGTCCTGTCGGTCGTTGGGTGGGGACGCACCGTGCTCAGTCGCGGCAGAGCACGGTGCGCAGTGCGTTCGTCAGCAGGCGGTCGGCGGACGGCAGCCGGCCGGGCGCCCGCCAGGCGACGAAACCGTCCGGGCGCACCAGGACGGCACCGTCCTCGGCCGTGCCGTGCAGCTCCGCCCAGTCGGCGTCCGGTTCGGGCGCCAGGTCGTGATCGGGGCCGTCCCCCACGAGATACGCCTCGACCGGAACGCCCAGGTCCCGGGAGGCCCGTTCCGCCGCGCCGCGCCACTCCCGGCCCTCGGGACCGGCGAGCAGGACGAAGGAACGCTCGTACAGGTCCAGCGTGGAGATCCGGTCCCCGCCCCGCGTGACCCACATGTGGGGTGCGCGGCTGCCGGGCTCGCCGCCGAGCCGGAAGTCGTCCGGGACGACCGGCCGATCGGGGGAGGCGCCCACCACGGCCTTCGACGCGTACCGGTAACAGAGTGCGACCGTCATGAGGTCCGCCGGGTCGTCGTTGCGTCCCGTCGCCGGGGTGAATCCGGGGTGCTCCTCCTCGGCCGCCTGCTGGGAGGCCCGGGTGCTCGTCGCGACGGCGACGGGCCGGCGTTCCTCCTCGTAGGTGCCGAGCAGCTGCGGGCCGGCCCAGCCGCGCAGTACCGCGGCGAGCTTCCAGGCGAGGTTGTGGGCGTCCTGGATTCCGGTGTTGGAGCCGAACGCCCCGGTGGGCGGCATTTCGTGAGCCGAGTCCCCGGCGAGGAAGACCCGGCCCCGCGCATAATGGTCCGCGACGCGTTTCGACGCGTGCCAAGGGGCCTTTCCGGTGATCTCGACATCGAGGTCCGGAACACCGGCGGCCGCGCGAACATGCGCCGCGCAGCGCTCACTGGTGAAGTCCTCAAGTGACTCACCCCGGTCCGGGAACCAGGGAATGTGGACGACCCAGCGCTCCTCGTTGTCCACGGGCAGCAGAGCGCCTTCCCCCTGGGGATCGGTGATGTAGCAGACGATGAAACGCTGCGGTCCGACGCATTCCTTCAGGGCCTTGCTGCGGAACGTCACGCTGATGTTGTGGAAAAGGGCACCGGGCCCCGACTGGCCGATGTCCAGGCGATTGCGAACGGGGCTTCTCGGGCCGTCGGCGGCCACGAGGAATTCGGTGTTCACGGCGTACGTCTCGCCGGTTTCCCGGCTCATGACCTGCGCCTGGACCCCGTCTTCGTCCTGGGTGAAGGACAGCAGCTCCGTGCCGAAGCGGATGTCCCCGCCCTCGCGGGCGCGGCTCAGCAGGACCGGCTCCAGGTCGTTCTGGCTGCACAGACACCAGTTCGACGAGCTGACCCTGGAGACGTCCATGCCCGCGGAGATGTCCTGGATGATCCAGCGACGCTGCCCCCCGGTGAGGGTGTCCACCTGGAGGACACCGTCGTTCCCGGCGAGCGCGAAGGCGGCCTCCCGCACGCGCTGCTCGAGTCCGGCGGTCCGGAAGAGCTCCATGGTGCGCACGTTGTTCCCCCGGCCGCGTGGATGCGTCGAGGTCTCGGCGTGCCGCTCCACGAGCATGTGCTCGATCCCGAGACGCCCCAGGAACACGGATGTGGAAAGACCCACCAAGGATCCGCCCACGACGAGAACCGGTACGGATTCCGCTGCGCGTCCGCTCACTGGCTTCCTCAGCATTCGGCGAGTGCCGGCGTGAATAGGGGACCGGCCCGTTCAAAATGTTTACCAAGCGGCCCCGGAGTGCGCGATCCGGAGCTTCCCGGCATACGCCGGCCGGGTCAACCACTCGGTGCGCACCGCGCATTCGGGATTGCGACTCGTATGGCCCAGCAGCGTTTGCCGCGCGACACCGGACGGGAAACGGTGTGACCGACCGACGGAACTTCTGCCACCGGGACCAGTCATGACGCAAGCGTTCGCATCCGAGGGAATGTCGTCCGAAGAGGCCGCTGCCGCGGCCTCGTCCTGCAGCCGGGAGTTCCGCGCGAACCCGCATCCCGTCTACGCCGCGCTCAGGGAGGCGGCACCGGTGTGTCCGCTGTCGCCCCCGCACGGCGTCGACACGTACCTCATCACGCGGTACGACGACGCCCGCGCCGCCCTGGCGGACCCCAGGCTGAGCAAGGACATGTACGGCGCCATCGACGCCTACCACCGGATCTTCGGCGACTCGTCGATCGCGCTGGACGACAACATGCTCTTCTCGGACCCTCCGAAGCACACCAGGCTCCGGAGGATCGTCGGCGCCACGTTCACTCCCAAGCGCGTGGAGTCGCTGCGCGAGCAGGTCCAGAAGATCACCGACGGACTGCTGGACCGCTGCCCGGCGTCGGAGCCCGTGAACCTCCTCACCGATTTCTGCTTCCCGCTGCCGCTCCACGTGATCTGCGAGCTCCTCGGCGTCCCGGAGAACGAGCGCAAGCAGGCCCAGGAGTGGTCCGCCACCGTCGCGCAGACCGGCTTCGGGCCGGAGGCGAGGAAGAAGCTGGAGATCGCCGAGGGGAACCTGCGCGACTACCTGGTGGACCTGATCGCGCGCAAGCGCAGGGAGCCGGACGGAGCCCTGCTCAGCGCGCTCGTCACGGCGCAGGACCAGGACGGCGCGCTCACCGACGGCGAACTCGTCTCCACCGCCTGGGTGCTGCTGTTCGCCGGGCACAAGTCGACCGCGTACCAGATCGGCAACGCCGTCTACCACCTCCTCAGCCGGCCCGAGCAGAAGCGCCTGGCCGTGCGGGACCCCGAGGCCATGGCCGCGGCCGTCGAGGAGGTCTTCCGGTTCGAGACCTCCGTGGAGAACTCGACCTTCCGCTACGCGAAGGAGGACATCAAGATCCGCGACGTGCTCATCCCCAAGGGCGCGCTGGTGCAGATCTCGCTCACGTCGGCCAACCGCGACCCGGAGATGTTCCCCGAGCCGGACACCATGGACGTCGAGCGCCCGAACGTCCAGGCCACGCACCTCGCCTTCGGCCTCGGCCCGCACTACTGCATCGGCGCCCCGCTGGCCCGGCTGGAGATGCAGATCGCCCTCGGCACGCTCTTCGCCCGGCACCCGGACATGGCCCTGGCCGTGGCGCCCGAGGAAGCGCGCTGGCTGACCGTGCCGTTCCCGGCCTTCCGCGGACTGGCGGAGCTGCCCGTCGTCCTCGACCCGTCGTGACGGGGGAGAACGCGGCGCCGGCCCGGGTGCGGGTGGTGCGGCTGCTGCACGTCCGCGCGGGAAGGGAAGCGGACTTCGTGGAGTCGTACCAGGGTGTGCTCGAACGGGCCGTGCGGTCACCCGGGCATCTGCGCGAACAGCTCTGCCGCTCGGTCGACGACCCGGGTCAGTGGCTGCTCACCAGTGAGTGGGAGAGCTTCGAGGCCATCAAGCGGTGGCGGTCCGACCCCGACCACGCCGCGCTGGTGGAGCCGATGAACGCCTGTCTGCACGACGACCGGTGGACCGGGGTCTTCGAGATCATGCCCGAGGGCCCCCGTGCCCGAAAGCCGAGACGGGGCTGACCACCATGTGACCGGCCGGTAAGGTCGGGTTCGTGCCGAAGCCGCTCAGTCTCTCCTTCGATCCGATCGCGCGTGCCGACGAACGCTGGAAGCAGCGCTGGGGAAACGTGCCGTCCATGGCCGCGATCACCTCGATCATGCGCGCCCAGCAGATCCTGCTCGCCGAGGTCGACGCGGTGGTCAAGCCGTACGGGCTGACGTTCGCGCGGTACGAGGCACTGGTGCTGCTCACCTTCTCCAAGTCCGGCGAGCTGCCGATGTCCAAGATCGGCGAGCGGCTCATGGTGCACCCCACCTCCGTGACGAACACCGTGGACCGGCTGGTGAAGTCGGGTCTCGTCAGCAAGCGGCCCAATCCCAACGACGGGCGCGGCACCCTCGCCAGCATCACCGACAAGGGCCGCGAGGTGGTCGAGGCGGCCACCCGCGACCTGATGGCGATGGACTTCGGGCTCGGGGCGTACGACGCGGAGGAGTGCGCGGAGATCTTCGCCATGCTGCGTCCGCTGAGGGTCGCCGCGGGGGACTTCGAGGAGGGCTGACCCGGGGCAAGATCTCCCGGAACGGGTCGTTACGCTCGACGGCATGAAGAAGAGCGTGCTGACCCGCTACCGCGTGATGGCCTACGTCACCGGCGTGCTGCTGGTCCTGCTGACCATCGGTGTCATCGCCAAGTACCTGCTCGACATGGACGGCGCCGCGGACTTCACGCGCGTCGTCGGCATCGCGCACGGCTGGCTGTACGTCCTGTACCTGATCTTCGCCTTCGACCTGGGTTCCAAGGCGAAGTGGCCGGTGGGCAAGCAGCTGTGGGTGCTGCTCGCCGGGACCGTCCCGACGGCCGCGTTCTTCGTGGAGCGCAGGATCAGCCACGAGCTCGAGGCCAAGGTCGCGGCGGACTCGCCCGCGGCCGCCAAGGCGTAACAGCACCGCCGTACGGAGCAACGTACGGCGGTCTCCCATCGACATTTACTTGGACGTCCTAGTAAATTCGAAGGTATGGACGCTGACGCGATAGAGGAAGGGCGCCGACGCTGGCAGGCCCGGTACGACGCCGCACGCAAGCGAGACGCCGACTTCACCACGCTCTCCGGTGACCCCGTGGAGCCGGTGTACGGGCCACGGCCCGGTGACACCTACGAGGGGTTCGAGCGGATCGGCTGGCCCGGCGAGTACCCCTTCACTCGCGGCCTGTACGCGACCGGCTACCGAGGGCGTACGTGGACCATCCGGCAGTTCGCCGGGTTCGGCAACGCCGAGCAGACCAACGAGCGCTACAAGATGATCCTCCGCAACGGCGGGGGCGGGCTCTCGGTCGCCTTCGACATGCCGACCCTGATGGGCCGCGACTCCGACGACCCGCGCTCCCTGGGCGAGGTCGGGCACTGCGGTGTCGCCATCGACTCGGCCGCCGACATGGAGGTCCTGTTCAAGGACATCCCGCTCGGGGACGTGACGACCTCGATGACGATCAGCGGACCGGCGGTCCCCGTCTTCTGCATGTACCTGGTGGCGGCGGAGCGGCAGGGCGTCGACCCCTCCGTCCTGAACGGCACGCTCCAGACGGACATCTTCAAGGAGTACATCGCCCAGAAGGAGTGGCTCTTCCAGCCGGAACCGCACCTGCGGCTCATCGGCGACCTGATGGAGCACTGCGCGGCCGGCATCCCCGCGTACAAGCCGCTCTCGGTCTCCGGCTACCACATTCGCGAGGCCGGGTCGACGGCCGCGCAGGAGCTGGCCTACACGCTGGCGGACGGCTTCGGATACGTGGAGCTCGGGCTGTCGCGCGGGCTGGACGTCGACGTCTTCGCCCCCGGCCTGTCCTTCTTCTTCGACGCGCACGTCGACTTCTTCGAGGAGATCGCCAAGTTCCGCGCCGCCCGCCGCATCTGGGCGCGCTGGATGCGGGACGTCTACGGGGCGACGTCGGAGAAGGCGCAGTGGCTGCGCTTCCACACCCAGACGGCCGGTGTCTCCCTCACCGCGCAGCAGCCGTACAACAACGTCGTACGGACGGCCGTGGAGGCACTGGCCGCCGTCCTCGGCGGGACGAACTCGCTGCACACCAACGCCCTCGACGAGACCCTCGCCCTGCCGAGCGAGCAGGCGGCGGAGATCGCGCTGCGCACGCAGCAGGTACTGATGGAGGAGACCGGCGTCGGCAACGTCGCCGACCCGCTGGGCGGCTCCTGGTACGTCGAGCAGCTCACCGACCGGATCGAGGCGGACGCGGAGAAGATCTTCGAGCAGATCAGGGAACGGGGGCTGCGGGCACACCCCGACGGGCAGCACCCGATCGGGCCCATCACCTCCGGGATCCTGCGGGGGATCGAGGACGGCTGGTTCACCGGGGAGATCGCCGAGTCGGCGTTCCGGTACCAGCAGGCGCTGGAGAAGGGCGACAAGAAGGTCGTCGGCGTGAACTGCCACACCGGGTCGGTGACCGGGGACCTGGAGATCCTGCGGGTCAGCCACGAGGTGGAGCGGGAGCAGGTGCGGGTGCTGGCCGGGCGGAAGGCGGCGCGGGACGACGCGGCGGTGCGGGTCGCGCTCGACGGAATGCTGGCCGCCGCGCGGAGTGGGGCCAACATGATCGAGCCGATGCTGGACGCGGTGCGGGCAGAGGCGACCCTTGGGGAGATCTGTGGGGTGCTGCGGGACGAGTGGGGGGTGTACACCGAGCCTGCCGGGTTCTGAGTGCCCGGGGTCGGTGCCGGGGGCGGGTGGGTGCGCGGCCCGGCGTGGCGGGGTCCCGCCGCGTCCACCCGCCCCCGAGTTCTCGGCTTCGCTCGAACCGGGGGGGGGACCCCCATCGCCCCAGCGGCACGACTGCCCGCGGCTAAGAGAGTCCTTGCAACAGGACTCGCGTGAAGCTTCTGACCCATTCCTCGTCCGCTGGTTCCGCGCTGACCAGGGTGCGGTGGACCACCGCGCCCGCGACCATGTCGAAGATCAGGTCCACCGTGCGGGACGCGGACTCGGGGTCCGGCTCGTGGGGGAGCTCGCCCCTGGCCTGGGCCCGTGCGCGGCCCTCCAGCACCAGGCGCTTCTGGCGGTCGACGACCGAAGCGCGGATGCGTTCGCGCAGGGCGTCGTCGCGGGTGGCCTCCGCCACCACCGCCATCAGGCCACTCTTCGCCTCCGGGAGGGCCAGGATCGTGGCGAACTGGAGGACCACGCCCTCGATGTCCGCGGCCAGGGAGCCGCGGTCCGGGAGTTCCAGTTCGTCGAAGAGTTCCGCCACCGCGTCGACGACCAGCTCGTTCTTGCCCGCCCAGCGGCGATAGAGGGTCGTCTTCGCAACCCCGGCGCGGGCTGCGACGTCTCCCAGGGTGAGCTTGGACCAGCCCAGATCCACGAGAGCCTCGCGCGTCGCGGCCAGGATCGCGGCGTCCGCCGTGGCGCTGCGAGGCCGACCGGTGCGGCTGGCGGGGCTGCGGCTCTGCATCCCCTGACCATAAACCGACGGTTCCTGTGTGGCCGTGAGGGAGATCACCGGGGGGTGGTGTTCCGGTACCGGGGCATGGCGTTACGCTACGTCTCGTAGCGAAAGCTCGTGAAGGGCGTACACGGGCTTGGCATACGACGGCGTGGGGTGGGGACCCGGCGCCGAACGGCACCGACCAGCCCGGCTTTCACACCGTTTTTCACACGCGCGCGCAGGACGGGGGAGGATAGACGCATGCAGCCACGGAACATGTCCATGAGCGGAGTCGTCGACCTCGCCGCGGTGAAGGCGGCCCAGGAGGCCAAGGCGAAGGCGGAGCAGGCGCGAGCCCAGGCCGCCCGGGAGGGCGGCACGGGGGCGATCTCCCCGGCCGATCTCGTCATCGACGTCGATGAGGCGGGGTTCGAGCGGGACGTCCTGCAGCGGTCCGCCGAGGTGCCCGTCGTCATCGACTTCTGGGCCGAGTGGTGTCAGCCCTGCAAGCAGCTGAGCCCCGTCCTGGAGCGGCTGGCCGTCGAGTACGACGGGCGCTTCCTGCTCGCCAAGATCGACGTCGACGCCAACCAGATGCTGATGCAGCAGTTCGGGATCCAGGGGATCCCGGCGGTGTTCGCGGTCGTCGCGGGGCAGGCCCTGCCGCTCTTCCAGGGGGCCGCGGACGAGACGCAGATCAGGCAGACCCTCGACCAGCTGGTGCAGGTCGCCGAGCAGCGCTTCGGCCTGACCGGCCTCACCGTCGACCCCGAGGCCCAGCCGGGCGGCGACGCTCAGGCGGCTCCCGAGCGGCCGGCCGGTCCGCACGACGGGCTCCTCGAGTCCGCCGTCCAGGCGCTGGACTCGGGTGACCTGGGCGGTGCCATCCAGGCCTACAAGAACGTGCTGAACGAGGACCCGGGCAACGAGGAGGCCAAACTGGGCCTCGCCCAGGCCGAGTTGCTCCAGCGGGTGCAGGGCGTCGACCCGCAGCAGGTGCGCAGGGACGCGGCCGAGAAGCCGGCCGACGTACAGGCGCAGATCACCGCCGCCGACCTGGATCTGGTGGGCGGGCACGTGGAGGACGCCTTCGGCCGGTTGATCGAGACCGTGCAGCGTACGTTCGGTGACGACCGGGACACCGTGAGGAAGCGGCTGCTGGAGCTGTTCGAGGTGGTCGGGTCCGAGGATCCGCGCGTGATCGCGGCTCGCAGGGCCCTGGCTCGCGCCTTGTTCTGACCAGTCGTTAAACACGCGGGCATGTGGTGCCCGCGTGAAAGATTTGCCGACGGAGCGTCACTGCGGCCGCGCTTTACCAAAACTTGGTAATCGCGGCCGCTGTTACTACGAGTAAGTCGCGGGCGTTGATCTGTCGGATTCTGTCCATCGATCAACAGCTTTGTACCTCCGTCGGGCAACACCGTGCGTCGCCGCCCGAGACCAACGGGTCGGTGTTCGGTTATCCGCCCGTTACCAGCCAGTAACGAACCCCCTTGTGCGGGCGGCCAGAATGGACCACGATCGGCCACGCTCGGTCCATTCCCGTACCCCGGCAGCCGGTTGGGTCGCGGGACGTCCTGGGTCCCCACCGAGCAGAGCCGGCGGCAGTGGCGCCGGCTCTTGGACAGGGGGGTCTTCGCCTACTCGGCGAAGCCTGTCCAGCAGGGTTGTGCGTGATGCGTGTCAGGCGCGACCAGTGGTTGTCGCTCGGGGGTGATCGCCGGTGATTCGGGCGCGAGTTGTGCCTCCGAGTGCGGGCGCTCTCCTTCCCGAGGACGTAGCACTTCTCCCATCCCTGCCCGGCTGAGCCGCTACTAGGGGCGAGCCAGGACAGGAGATGTACGTCCGAGAAGGAGGAAATATGGAGTCCCAGGTGCGTGGCGGGACCAGATGGAAGCGGTTCGCTGTGGTCATGGTGCCCAGCGTCGCCGCTGCGGCATGTGTGGGTGTCGGACTCGCGCAGGGGGCGCTGGCCGCTTCGTTCAGCGTTTCCGGTCAGCAGTTCAAGGTGTCGGCCGGTCACCTGCATGGTGAGGGTTTCGCTCAGTACGGCGGAATCGACAGCGTCTACACCTCGACCAGTGGTGAGAAGAAGACGCAGGTTCCCGTCGCGATCTCGTCGTTCGATGACGCGACGATCACCAAGATGTGCCAGTCGGTCGCGACGCCGATCCCCCTCATAGGAAAGACGGTCTACCTCCGTCTTGACGCGGGGACCGACGCCAAGAAGCCGGTCACGGCGCACAACCTGTACATCGACGTCGCCCAGCTCGACGCCGACGCCGAGTTCAAGGACATCGACATCGGCGTCGCGGTCAAGGACAAGACCCGTGGTCCTGACGTCAAGGACACCAAGACCACGCTGCCGGGTGGCTTCGCCCAGCAGGCCAGGGAGGCGGACCTCTACGGCGTCAAGCAGACGGCGTGGGCGACCACGGCGGGCACGTTCAAGCTCAGTGGCCTGTCGATGAAGCTCGGCATGGACAAGGACATGGAGTGCTACTGACGGCCTCCGGTCCACGGGCACCCCAGGGGCGGCTGAACTGCCTCTGAGGGGCGGGGAAGCAGCGGCTTCCCCGCCCTGCGGGCCCCGCCCGGCCCCACGTCGGGCACCTCTACAGACTTAGACTTTCCGGCTTCTCCACACGCCTACGGCCGAGCCGGTACGTACCTCCACCGGACCGAGGGAGCTGTTTTCCATGAGTGCCGAGACTCCGGTCCAGAGCGCCGGGACCTTCACCCGGCAGCGTCGGCGATTCCGTGACTGGCGGGGCACCCGGCCGTTCTGGGCAGGCCTGTTCACCATGCTCGGCGGGGTGCCGATCGCCTACTTCCCCTACGCCACCCTGAAGCTCGGAACCATGTCGCTCACCATGGCGACCACCGCGGGTGCGGGCTCTCTCATCATCGGCGTCCTGCTGATCACGCTGGGTCTCACCATGTGGTTCCAGCAGGCGACGCGGGTCTTCGCCGGTGTCGCTGCGATCATCCTCGCCCTGGTGTCGCTGGTGGTCTCCAACATCGGGGGCTTCATCATCGGCTTCCTGCTGGCGATGCTCGGCGGCGCGCTCGGGATCTCCTGGGCACCGGGCAAGGCGGAGTCCGCGGGGGGCGGACCGCAGCCGGGTGGTCAGGGGCCGACGGCGGAGGGCGCGACGGAACCCGCTTCCGACGGTGTCGCGGGGGAGCCGGGGCAGCCGTTCCCTCCCTTCGGGACCGGTGACAGCGGACCGGCGGGCGGCGTCCGGCCCGAGGCCCACCACGGGGGGCACCGTGTCGGCTGACGCCCACCACCAGCTGCCCGAGTCCACGGCGCGAGCGAGAACGGGGCCTCGCCACGCGGCCCCCAAGAAGCCGCTGTTCACCCGGTTCCAGATGCCGGCCGGCAAGGCGATAGCCATGGCGGCCATGCCCACCGCGGTGCTCATGGGCATGGGATTCACCCCCACGCTCGCCCTCGCCGACGATCACCCGTCCACCTCGAACAGCCTCAAGGCGGACGAGTACAAGGACTGCGTCGCGGCGCTGGACGACGACAAGGACGGCGCTTCCCCCTCGCCCTCGGCGAGCGAAAGCGAGGCCGACGGCGAGAAGGGCCGGGACGCGGCTGAGCCGGCTCCGTCGGCCTCGGCCGGCGGCTCGGACGAGGACGCGGACAAGACCCCGTCGGATCCGGCAGGTTCGACAGGCTCGACGGGCTCGTCCGGTTCGTCGGATTCAGGTTCCGACGACTCGGGCGACAAGGCCGAGCCCAAGCCGACCCCTTCGGCCTCCTCGGGCACCTCGGGCGAGGACGACGCGGCGACGCCGAGTCCCTCGGCGTCCGAGAGCGGTGGCGGGCTGCTGGAGGGCATCGGCGACGCGATCGGCGGGATCCTCACGGGCGGCAAGTCCACCGCGAGCCCGAGCCCCACGCCGTCCGCGTCCTCCTCGCCGTCCGGGGACACGAGCGAGTCCGGGGACACGAGCAAGTCCGGGGACACGAGCGAGTCCGACGCGTCCGGCACCGTCAAGGAGACCACCGACAAGGTCACCGACACGGCCGAGGACGCGGTGAAGGACACGACCGACAAGGCGTCGAAGGCGGCCGAGGACACCACCGAGGCGGCGAAGAAGGCGGCCGAAGAGGCGGCGGACAAGGCCACCGCATCCCCGAGCCCGTCCGAGAGCCCCTCCGTGGATCCCGAGGACTGCCCGGCCGCCACGGACGCCGAGGGCGGGATCGACAACAAGATCCTCGTGCCCGACGAGCCCTGGCGCCTGGAGGCCAGCTCGCTGACGCTGAAGGGTGCCGACTACCAGGGCATCGTCGAGGTGAAGACGGCGAGCGGGGCCACGAAGAAGGTCCTGAAGTACGTCATATCCGACGGCACCGACATCGGGGATCTGCACCAGCTCGTCAAGGACAAGGCGTCCGGGAAGACCCACCACGTCCAGGCGGCCAAGGGGTCGACGTCCACGATCACCGACGGCAAGACGGTGATGTACACGGAGAGCATCTCCGGGAACCTGCTCGGCCTGATCCCGGTCACGTTCGACCCGGAGCACCCGCCGCCCCTGAACATCCCGTTCATCTACTTCACCAACGTGAAGGTCACCCAGGCAGGCCAGTTCGGCGGCACGCTGACCGTGCCGGGGCTGCATCAGTACGTGACCGGCTGATCCGGTCTTCTCCGGGAGCCGCAACAGACTGTGCCCCGCCGGGTGTCGACCCGGCGGGGCACAGTCGTATTCACGTGCCGGGGCCCCGGCGGGAGGGGATGCCTTCCGCCGGGGCCCGGTGGGCGAGTGCCCAGGGTCAGTCGTCCTCGTCCTCCTCCTCGTCGAAGCGCGGCAGGACGTTGGTGTCCATGCCGTACTCACCGAAGAGGTCGACCAGGGCTCTGGTCATGGCGTCCAGGCCGCCTTCACGGACGATCACGAGGTCGGGGATCTGGAGGTACAGGCCGTTGGCGCACTCGCCGGTGGTGGACCTGTCGTCCATCACCTCGGCGATCTTCCGAAGGGTCATGAACGTCGCGGTCCACCCCTTGCCGTCACGGGCGCGGATGACCGCGTCGACGTCCTCGACGGTGTCGGCGTCGTCATCCAGAGCGAGTACGTAGGTGACGGAGAAGTCGGCCGTCTCCACGGTCACCAGTGGCTCATGAGCCATAGATCTTCAGCAGCTCCTTGATGACGTGCGGCTCGTTCGGCTTGTCGGACTTACCGATGATCTCGAAGCCGCCGTCGACCTGGCGGAAGAAGAGGCGTGCGCCCTTGTCGCTTCGAAGGTACCGGATGCCGTGTGACAGTGCCTTGGAGCCCTTGCCCGGCTGGTCGTTGCCGTCCATGAGCTTGTTGATGAGCTGGTTCATCTCGCGCTGCACGTCCTGGTTCTTCGTGGACTTCTCGGCGAGCTTGGCGAGCCTGCTGTTCTTGCCGAGCGCCGAGGTCACGCAGACCTTCGGCTTGCCGGCGGAGGCGACGGCGGGAGCTGCGACGGGAGCCTTGGCGGCAAGCGCGACGGTGAGTGCCCCGGCCTTCACGGAGGAACCGTGGAACGCGGCCCGCTGGGCGGCGGCGCCTTCGGCGAACGGGACGAGGCACGCTACGGCGCTCTGGCCCTTCTTCACCCGGTCCACGACGGTACGCAACCGGTCCAGGGTGTCCTTGGCCTTGTCCAGGCCCTCCCAGAAGGAGTGGATGCCCTTGCCGACCCGGTAGATCGCCTTGCCGACCGCCGGAATCTTGGTGACGGCCGTGCCGACGAGGATGACGTTGACCAGCGTCCACAGGCAGCCTTCGACGTCGCGCTTGGTGAAGCACTTCTTGGCGTCGGTGTAGCCCAGCTCGTCGAGGATGATCTGGCCGCCGTTGGCGACCACCCAGTCCATGACGTCCATGGCCAGGAGTTGCTTGGCCTCGCGGAAGTCGTCCACGCAGGACTGGCCGCACTGGGCGAGGAGCAGGGCCTCCTCGTCCTGGGTGAGGTCCGGCCCCGTGTCGGGCTTGGGGCCCTCCATCGCGGCCTGGCGGGCTTCCTCCTGTTCCTTGAGGAACTCCGCCTCGGCGCGGTCGGCCGCCGCGTCGGCCGCCTTCGCGTCCTCGTTGGCGTTGGCCGCGGACGTCTCCGCGGAGTCGGCGTCCTTCTCGGCCCGGGTGGCCGCCGAGTCCGCCGCTCCGGCGTCGCGGGTGGCGGCGTCGGCGGAGGCGCGGGCGTTCGTGGCGCTCTTCTCGGCCTCGGTGGCCTCGTTGTTCGCCGCGGCGGCCTCGCTCGACGCGTCACGGGCGGCGCCGTCGGCGTAGAACCAGTCCGTGCCCGCCTGGGCGACGTACTCGCTGGTCTTGGCGTCGGCCTTCTTCGCCGCTTCGGCGGCCTTGGCCGCCTCTGCCGCCGAAGCCCGGGCAGCGGCGGCGGACTTGAGCGCGGCTGCCGCGTCGGCTGCCGCGGCCGCTGCCGCCTGCGCGGCGAGCTTTGCGTCGCCGGCTGCCTTGTCGGCCAGCGCCTTTGCGTCGGCGGCCGCCTTGTCGGCCTCCTTGGCCTTGGCGGCTGCCGCGGCGGCCTGCCGCTCGGCGATGGGCTTGGAAGCCTGGCCGACGAGCACCGCGAACGCGGCCGAAACGTCGGTTTCCTTGTACGGAGTCCCGATGGCGATGGCCTGGTTGGCGGGCTTGATCACCTCGGCGGCCGAGTCGCGGGCCGCGGAGGCCGCCTGGCCGGCCGCGTACGCGTGTCCGGCGGTCACGGCCGCCCACTGCCTGGTCTTGGCGGCCTCCTCGCGGGCCGCGGTGGCCTCCTGGTTCGCCTTGAGGGAGGCGGCCTGGGCCTTCTTGGCCTCCTGCTCGGCCTTGGCGGCGTTCGCCGACGCGGCCTTTGAGGCGTCGATGGCCTCGGCGGCCGCGGCGTGCGCGGTCGCGCCCGCGGCGACGGCCGTCTGGTAGGCCGACCACGCCCTGTCGGCGGCCGCGCGGGAGCGCTGCGCCGCGGCATCGGCACGAGTGGCCGCGGCGCGGGCGTTCTGCGCCGCGGTACTCGCATCGCCGGCGGCGGAGTTCGCCCGGGTGGCCGCGGCGGCCGAGTCGTTGGCGGCGGCGCGGGCCTCGTTGGCGGCCTGCCTGGTCTCGCCCGCGGCGCTGGTGCCCTCGGCTGCGGCGGCGGCCGACTCCAAAGCGGCGGCGCGGGCGGCGCCGGCCTTCTTGTCGCGCTCCGCCTCCTCGGCCTTCTCACGCGCCTCGGCGGCCTTGCCCTCGGCGAGGAGCGCCGCGGTGAGCTTCTCGTCGGCCGTCTCGGCGGCGCTCTCCGCACGGGTGCGGGCCTGCCCGGCCGCATCACGCTCGTCGGCCGCGCGCTGCTCGGCCGCCTGCGCCTTGGCGCGCTCACCGGACGCGGTCTTGCGCTCCTTCGCGGCGACGCCCTTCTCCCGCTCGGCCACGGCGCGCTGCTCCTTGGCGGTCTCCGCCGCGACCCGCGCCGTCTCCTGCGCCTTCTCGGCGGTGGCCTGCGCGTTCTTCGCCTTCGTGGCGTTGTCCGCGGCCTCCTTCGCCAGTGCGTCCGCCGACACCCGGGCCGCCTTAGCCTGGGCCGCCGCCTCCTGTGCGGCGATCCGGCGGAACTCGGTGTTGACGGCGTGGGCCTGCGTCTTGGACAGCGCGAACAGAGCCTTGCTGTCGGCCACCGTCGCCTTGGCGGCGTTCACCGCGGTCTGGGTGGCCTTCGCAGCCGCCTGGGCGGCGGCGTACGAGGCCTTGGCGGCCTGCACCGACTGCTGCGCGTACAGAAGACCCCGGCCGCGCGGCGTCTTGGCGGCGTCCGCGATGGCGTACGCGTCGTTCTGCGCGGTGCCGGCCTGTTCCGAGGCCGTCTTGGCCACGCCCACGGACTTGTTGGCCAAGGTCAGTTGCTCGGCGGCCTTCTTCTGCGCGCTGGCGAGGTCCGCCTTGGCCTGGGTGAAGACCGCTGCCTTGGGCCGGAGGATGCTGTCCTTGGGCTGGCCGGCCCAGTACTTCTGCCACAGCAGGATCTGCTCGGCCAGCCACGCCTGCCCGATGGACTCGATCATCGCCTCGGTGGCCTTGCGGGCCTCGGCCGAAGCGGTCGCCTCCGCGGCCATGATGGTGGCCCGCGGCTTGGCCTGGGCGGCGTACTCCTGCTCCCACTCATGATGGGCGGTCAGGACCACCGGGGTGAGGATCCGTCGGGCGTCGACGGGGTTGAAACTGTCGCAGCCGCCCCAGGCGACCTTGAGGGACTCGACCTCCATGCGGTACTCGGCGGAGCCCTCGTCCAGCGGCTTGGTGACGAAGCCGCCGTGGCGCAGGAAGGAGGCGACGTCGCTGGCGGTGGTCATGTTGTAGGGGCCGCGAACATCGGTTTCCCCGAACATCGAGCCGACCGCGAAGTCGTTCCAGTCGTCCTGGCCCTTGATGTCTTCGGCGATCTTCTTCGCCTGATCCACCGAGGCCTTGGTGGGCACGCTGCGACCGTCCTGCCCCAGCTTGCCGTACAGGTCCCGCTGCGGGCCGAGGGTGAAGGCGACGATGTCCTTGTCGAACTCGGGAGCGTGGTACTCGGTGCCCGAGTCCCAGCCCGTCTCGGCGTAGATCTTGTTGGCCGCTTCCCAACGCTGGTTGCGCTTATGGGACAGGTTCAGGTACTCGATGACGCCGTCGTTGTCCTTGGAGCGGGCGTCGCCGAGTGTGCCGAGGCCCACCTGGTGCCCTTCCAGGGCCGCAGCGAGTTCGGTGTCGGTTCCGTTGAGGGCCTTGGCGGCCGCGGCCTTGAGAGCGGGACCGCCGATGTGCAGTGCCGTACCGGCTACGCATCGGTCAATCCGGGCGTTCAGCCCGAGACTGATCCGCGTGCTGCCGGCATCAGGGTCTTCGGCCGTCGGATCGTCGGCCCGGGCGGGTGTCGCGTACACCAGGCCCGTCAGTACGGCGGATGCCGCCACCAGTGCGGTGCCTGCTAACCCCCGTGAGCGCAGAGCTCTTCGCATGTTGTCGCCTGTCTACTGGACGTATGTTCGACCCAGGAGGAAGGCGGGCGCGAGTGCGGGTGTGCGGCGGCAGCCGTGCTCGGACGGCCGACGGTGATTTCCGTCAGCGCACGTCCATGCTCTGGTCAGAGACTCCCGTGTGCTGGTCAGGCACACTTCCCCCGTACCCTTTCCCCAAGGGCTTCACAAGAGTTACACAGGAAACAGATTTCCGGTAGGTCTACTTCGTCACCTACGAGCAAGGGCGCCCCCTGCCGTCGCAGGAGGCGCCCTCGGCGCCGTACACGGACCCTCGGGCCCACGGATCAGTTGGTGGCGCCGCCCAGGTGGTGGACGCGCACCATGTTGGTGGTGCCGGGGACGCCGGGGGGCGAACCGGCGGTGATGACCACGATGTCGCCGTCGTTGAAGCGGTTCAGCTTGACCAGCTCCTGCTCGACCAGGTCGACCATCTCGTCGGTGCTGTTCACGAACGGCACCACGTACGGCTCGACGCCCCAGCTGAGCGCCATCTGGTTGCGGGTGCCCTCGTCGGTGGTGAAGGCGATGATCGGCTGCTGCGCGCGGTAGCGGGACAGCCGGCGGGCGGTGTCGCCGGACTGGGTGAAGGCCACCAGGCCCCGGCCGCCGAGGAAGTCGGCGATCTCGCACGCGGCCCGGGCCACCGAACCACCCTGCGTGCGCGGCTTCTTGCCCGGCACCAGCGGCTGCAGGCCCTTGGACATCAGCTCCTGCTCGGCCGCGGTGACGATCTTCGACATCGTCTTCACGGTCTCGATCGGGTACGCGCCCACGCTCGACTCGGCCGACAGCATGACCGCGTCGGTGCCGTCCAGGATCGCGTTGGCCACGTCGGAGGCCTCGGCGCGGGTCGGACGGGAGTTGGTGATCATCGACTCCATCATCTGGGTCGCCACGATCACCGGCTTGGCGTTGCGCCGGCAGAGCTCGATCAGGCGCTTCTGCACCATGGGGACCTTCTCGAGCGGGTACTCGACGGCCAGGTCACCGCGGGCGACCATCACACCGTCGAACGCCATCACGACGTCCTCCATGTTCTGCACCGCCTGCGGCTTCTCCACCTTGGCGATGACGGGGACGCGGCGGCCTTCCTCGTCCATGACGCGGTGCACGTCGTGGACGTCCTTGGCGTCCCGGACGAAGGACAGCGCGACCAGGTCGCAGCCCATCCGGAGGGCGAAGCGGAGGTCCTCGATGTCCTTCTCGGACAGCGCGGGCACATTGACGGCCGCGCCGGGCAGGTTGATGCCCTTGTGGTCGGAGATGACGCCGCCCTCGATGACGATCGTCTTCACCCGGGGGCCCTCGACCTCGGTGACCTTCAGCTCGACGTTGCCGTCGTTGATGAGGATCGGGTCGCCCTTGCTGACATCGCCGGGCAGACCCTTGTAGGTCGTCCCGCAGATCGTCTTGTCGCCCGGGACGTCCTCGGTGGTGATGATGAATTCGTCACCGCGCACCAGCTCCACGGGCCCCTCGGCGAAGGTCCCCAGACGGATCTTCGGGCCCTGGAGGTCGGCGAGGACCCCGATGGCCCGGCCGGTCTCCTTGGCGGCGGCACGGACCCGGTCGTACCGGCCCTGGTGCTCGGCGTGAGAGCCGTGGCTGAAGTTGAAGCGGGCCACGTTCATGCCGGCCTCGATCAACGCGACAAGCTGCTCGTGGGAGTCGACCGCGGGGCCGAGAGTACAGACGATTTTCGAACGGCGCATGGGGCGATCCTATCGGTTTGTTTCGCAACGGAATATTCCGTCTGGCGGAAAATACAAAAGGGCGGGATGCCGCTCAGGTGTGATTCCCTGAACCAATTACCAGCGCGTAGGTCTGCGTCGCGATCTCCAATTCCTCGTCAGTGGGTACCACCGCCACCGCGACCCGGGCCCCCTCCGGCGAGATCAGCCGCGCCTCGTCACCGCGCACGGCGTTGCGCTCGCCGTCCACCGCCAGGCCCAGCTCCTCCAGGCCCGCCAGGGCGGCCTCCCGCACGGGAGCCGCGTTCTCGCCCACGCCGGCGGTGAAGGCGACCGCGTCCACCCGTCCCAGTACGGCGTAATAGGCACCGATGTACTTCTTCAGGCGGTGAATGTAGATGTCGAACGCCAGCTCCGCCTGCTCGTCGCCCTCGTCGACGCGGCGACGGATCTCTCTCATGTCGTTGTCGCCGCACAGACCGATCAGACCGCTCTTCTTGTTGAGAAGAGTGTCGATCTCGTCGGCGGACATTCCACCAACACGCATCAAATGGAAGATGACGGCCGGGTCCATGTCTCCGGAGCGCGTACCCATCACGAGCCCCTCCAAAGGCGTCAGCCCCATGGAGGTGTCCACGCAACGACCGCCCCGCACGGCCGAGGCGGACGCCCCGTTGCCCAGGTGCAGCACGATCACGTTCGTCTCGGCCGGGTCCTTGCCCAGCAGCCCGGCGGTGGCCCGCGAGACGTAGGCGTGCGAGGTGCCGTGGAAGCCGTAGCGCCGGATGCGGTGCTCGTCGGCGGTCTTCACGTCGATCGCGTAGCGGGCGGCCGACTCCGGCATCGTCGTGTGGAACGCGGTGTCGAAGACGGCGACCTGCGGCAGGTCGGGTCGCAGCGCCTGCGCCGTGCGGATGCCGGTGAGGTTGGCCGGGTTGTGCAGCGGGGCCACCGGGATGAGCCGCTCGATCTCGGCGAGCACGGCGTCGTCGACGACGGTCGGCTCGGTGAAGAACTTCCCGCCGTGCACCACCCGGTGCCCGATCGCGGCCAGCTCCGGCGAGTCCAGGCCGAGGCCGTCCTTGGCGAGTTCCTCGGCCACGGCCTTCAGGGCGGCGTCGTGGTCGGCGATCGCCCCGCCGCGCTCCCGGCTCTCGCCGCCGGCCGGGGTGTGCTTCAGACGGGAGGTCTGCTCGCCGATGCGCTCGACCAGGCCCACCGCCAGCCGGCCGTTGCCGCGCATGTCGAGCAGCTGGTACTTCAGGGACGAGGAACCGGAGTTGAGGACGAGGACGCGGGTGCGGCTCACTGGGCGGTTGCCTTCTCGCTCGGGGTCGGGGCGGGGGACTGGGCCTGGATCGCCGTGATGGCGACGGTGTTCACGATGTCCTGGACGAGGGCGCCCCGGGACAGGTCGTTGACCGGCTTGCGCAGACCCTGGAGCACCGGGCCGACGGCGATGGCGCCGGCCGAGCGCTGCACGGCCTTGTAGGTGTTGTTGCCGGTGTTCAGGTCGGGGAAGATCAGCACGCTCGCCTGCCCGGCGACCTCGGAGCCGGGCAGCTTGGTCGCCGCCACCGACGGCTCCACCGCGGCGTCGTACTGGATCGGGCCCTCGATCATCAAGTCGGGCCGCCGCCTGCGGACGATCTCGGTGGCCTCGCGCACCTTGTCGACGTCGGCGCCGGAGCCGGACGTACCCGTGGAGTACGACAGCATGGCGATGCGCGGCTCCACGCCGAACTGCTCGGCCGTCGTCGCCGACTGGATGGCGATGTCGGCGAGCTGCTCGGCGTTCGGGTCGGGGTTGACCGCACAGTCGCCGTAGACGAGCACCTTGTCGGCCAGGCACATGAAGAACACCGACGAGACGATGCCGGCGTCCGGCTTGGTCTTGATGATCTCGAAGGCCGGGCGGATCGTCGCGGCCGTGGAGTGCACCGAGCCGGACACCATGCCGTCGGCGAGGCCCTCCTGCACCATCAGCGTGCCGAAGTAGTTCACGTCCGAGACGACGTCGTACGCCAGCTCCACGGTGACACCGCGGTGGGCGCGCAGCGCCGCGTACTTCTCCGCGAAGGCGTCGCGCAGGTCGGAGGCGGCCGGGTCGATCAGCTGGGACTCGCCCAGGTCGATGCCGAGGTCGGCGGCCTTCTTGCGGATCCGGTCGACCGGGCCGAGCAGCGTCAGCTCGCACACGCCCCGGCGCAGCAGCACCTCGGCGGCGTGCAGCACACGCTCCTCGGTGCCCTCCGGCAGCACCACGCGGCGCAGGTCGGAGCGGGCCTGCTCCAGCAGCTTGTGCTCGAACATCATCGGCGTGACCCGGTCGCTGCTCGGCGCGGAGACGCGGCGGGCGAGGTCGGCGGTGTCGGCGTACCGCTCGAACAGGCCGAGCGCCCGCTCCGCCTTGCGCGGGGTGGCCGCGTTCAGCTTCCCCTCCAGGGAGAACAGCTGCTCGGCGGTGGGGAAGCTGGTGCCGGCCACCGACAGCACCGGGGTGCCGGGTGCGAGGCGGTCGGCGAGGGTGAGGATGTCGTCGCCGGGCACCTCGTCCAGGGTGAGCAGCACGCCCGCGATGGGCGGGGTGCCGGCGCTGTGCGCGGCGAGCGAGCCGACGACCAGGTCGGCCCGGTCGCCGGGGGTCACGACCAGACAGCCCGGGGTCAGGGCGCCGAGGAAGTTCGGCAGCATCGCGCCGCCGAAGACGAAGCCGAGCACGTCCCGGGCCAGGCCCGAGTCGTCGCCGAGCACCACCTTGCCGCCGAGGGCGTGGCTGATCTGCGAGACGGTCGGGGCCGACAGCGCGGGCTCGTCGGGCAGCACGTAACAGGGCACGGGGAGCCGGGAGCCGAGCCGGCCGGCGATCTCGTCGCGGTCCTCACGGGCCACCCGGTTGGTGACCATGGCCAGGACGTCGCAGCCGAGGGTGTCGTAGGCGCGGTAGGCGTTGCGCGTCTCGGCGAGCACGGACTCGACGGTCTGCTTGCGGCCGCCCACGACCGGGATCACCGACGCGCCGAACTCGTTCGCCAGCCGGGCGTTGAGCGACAGCTCGTCCGGGAGCTGGGTGTCGGCGAAGTCGGTGCCCAGGACCAGGACGACGTCGTAGTCCCGGGCGACCAGGTGGAAGCGGTCGACGAGCGTGGACACCAGCTCGTCCGTGCCGGCCTCGGCCTGGAGGGCGGACGCCTCGTGGTAGTCCATGCCGTACACGGTCGAGGGGTCCTGGGCGAGCCGGTAGCGGGCGCGCAGCAGCTCGAAGAGGCGGTCGGGTCCGTCGTGGACCAAGGGGCGGAAGACGCCGACCCGGTCCACCTGCCGGGTGAGGAGCTCCATGACCCCCAGTTCGACGACCTGCCGTCCGTCGCCGCGGTCGATGCCGGTCACGTACACGCTGCGGGTCACGCGCGCTCTCCGTTTCGTCTGAGTGGGATGTCCGGTCTCAGTGGGATATCCAGGTGTCTCTGTGGGATGTCCAGATGTCTCTGTGGGGTGCCCAGATGTCTCTGTGGCCTGTACGGGACGTCGAAAAATCACCCACCGAGGTGAGCTGAACCGCCTTGACAATACCTCCGCCGCTCGATAAGGCGCCCGTCAGAGTGGGGTGCCCCGAGGGGCCGTGGAGCGTGAAACAATCGGCGGAGGCTCACCGGTATCCACAGCGAGCAGGAGACACAGCACGATGCGTATCGGAGTCCTCACCGCAGGCGGCGACTGCCCAGGCCTGAACGCCGTGATCCGGTCGGTCGTGCACCGAGCGGTCGACAACTACGGCGACGAGGTCATCGGCTTCGAGGACGGGTACGCGGGCCTGCTGGACGGCCGCTACCGCAACCTCGACCTGAACGCGGTCAGCGGCATCCTCGCCCGCGGCGGCACCATCCTCGGATCGTCCCGGCTGGAGCGCGACCGGCTCCGCGAGGCCTGCGAGAACGCCTCCGACATGATCCACCGGTTCGGCATCGACGCGCTGATCCCGATCGGCGGCGAGGGCACGCTGACGGCGGCCCGCATGCTGTCCGACGCGGGTCTGCCGGTCGTGGGCGTCCCGAAGACGATCGACAACGACATCTCCTCCACGGACCGCACCTTCGGCTTCGACACGGCGGTCGGTGTCGCCACCGAGGCGATGGACCGCCTCAAGACCACCGCCGAGTCGCACCAGCGGGTGATGGTGGTCGAGGTCATGGGCCGGCACGCCGGGTGGATCGCGCTGGAGTCGGGCATGGCGGCCGGTGCGCACGGGATCTGTCTGCCGGAGCGTGCGTTCGACCCGGCCGATCTCGTGAAGATGGTCGAGGAGCGCTTCGCCCGCGGCAAGAAGTTCGCGGTCGTCTGCGTCGCCGAGGGCGCCCACCCCGCCGAGGGCTCCATGGACTACGGCAAGGGCGAGATCGACCAGTTCGGTCACGAGCGCTTCCTGGGCATCGGCACGGCACTCGCCCACGAGCTGGAGCGACGGCTCGGCAAGGAGGCCAAGCCGGTCATTCTCGGCCACGTCCAGCGCGGCGGTACCCCGACCGCCTACGACCGGGTGCTCGCCACACGCTTCGGCTGGCACGCGGTGGAGGCGGCGCACCAGGAGCAGTTCGGCAGGATGACGGCGCTGCGCGGGACGGACATCGTGATGGTGCCGCTCGCGGAAGCGGTCACCGAGCTGAAGACCGTGCCGAAGGACCGGATGGACGAGGCCGAGTCGGTGTTCTAGGCCGGGCGGCGTCCGGGGGCCTGGGTCGGGGGCATCCGGGGGCTGGACCGGGCGGCATCCGGGGGCTAGGCCGGGTTCTCCTGGACCGTCGCCCAGAAGTGCTCGACGATCCGGTCGAGGAAGTCGCGCGCCAGGTCGCCGGCGTGGCCGCTGCCGCCGCCCCAGCTCAGGGTGGCGGCCATGTGTCCCTGGTAGTCCTGGTGCAGTTCCTGGAGTGCGTTCTCCAGGAACCGCCGGTCCAGGGGTACGACCTTCGCCACGGGGCGTACGTAGGCCTGCCAGCGGGTGGTGACGGCGCTGCGCAGCAGGTCGCCGAGTCTGCCGTCGCGGCCCGTGACGGCGACGAAGTCGGGCAGCCGGAGGCCGAGCAGATCGGCGAGTGCGGCGGACTGCCGGTCGCTGCCGCGCCAGGAGTCGGTCTCCTCCATGCGCAGGTACGCGTGGAGTTCGTGCCCGACGATCCGGGCCACGTCCTCAGGGGCGAGGCCGCGGGCGATGCGGTGCTCGCGCAGGGTGCGGGGTCTGCCGATGAGTTCACCGGGCGAGCACCACAGGACGCCGGCCAGGGCGGTGAGTTCGGATCCGGAGGGCGCGGCGCCCCCGCGTTCCCAGGCGATGACGTGGTCCGGGGTGATGTGCGGGTGCCCGTACGAGACGCGCATGTCGTGGGCGACGTGGTCGGGCGTCATCCCGAGCGCGGCGCGCAGCCGGCGCGCGGCGGGGGCGTTGAAGGGCGGCGGCGTGGGGGTCGGGGTCGGGTCACTCGGGCGGGGCGAAGGTCGGCGCACGCGCCACAAGCTAGGGGCGTGGGACTGCGGCGACTACGGTCTGTTCGGCCAGGATCACGGATTGTAGGAAGCTACGGCTACTCGCGGGTTGGAACGGGGCTGAAGATCGTCTTGTCAGGCCGGGCGGGGCGGTGGTGAGGATGGCGCCGGACCCGGCGAGCGCGGGTCCGGAAAGGCAGTGAAAAAGGTGAACGGCAAGCTCAACGGGCATATTCGCGAGCGTCTGCTGGCGACGAACTTCTGGCATCTCGCGACCGTGGGGGCGGACGGTGCGCCTCAGGTGTCGCCCATGTGGGCGGACATCGAAGGGGAGTACGTCATGGTCAACACCTCGATCGGGCGGGTGAAGGAGGAGAATCTGCGGCGCAATCCGTACGTTTCCCTGTCCCACCACGACCCCGCGAACCCGTACGACCGTGCGGAGATCCGGGGGAAGGTCGTCCGGTTCGTCGAGGGCGAGGAGGCGGAGCGGGGCATGGACCGGCTCGCGCGCAAATACCTCGGGGAGGACCGGTACCCGTGGCTGTTGCCCGGGGAGCGCCGGGTGATGCTGCTGATCGAGCCGACGCGGGTGCGGACGCTGGAGGGTGTGGAGCCGTTCCGGGCCGGGGTTCTGCCGGGCGGGGACGCCGGCTGACGGTCCGTTTGGCGAACCACCCCTCATCAACCTTCGCTTTGTGGGGCTGACCCTCGCCTCGCGGGGCTGGCCCTCAGCGCCAGTCGGGCTCGCCCGACATCGGTGGCGGGCGGGACTCGATCCTCGCCCGGACGTCCCGCATCACGGCGACGACGCGGGCCTCGTGCTCCGGGGTCAGCCGGGCCACCGGGACCGAGCAGCTGATGGCGTCGACGACCGGGGTGCCATAGCGCAGGGCGAAACCGAAACCGGCGATGCCGGGCACCGTCTCCTCGCGGTCGATCGAGTAGCCGCGTTCGCGCACCCCGGCCAGGTCGGCGAGCAGGGCGGCCCGGTCGGTGTGCGTGTTCTCCGTGAGGGCCGTCAACGGGCCGTCGCCGAAAGGCAGTTCACCGTCGGTGCGCTCGGCGAGCAGCGCCTTGCCGAGCGCACCGGCATGGGCCGGGACACGGCGGCCGACCCGGCTGATGGTGCGCAGGTACTCGTGCGACTCCCGGGTGGCGAGATAGACGACGTCCCGGCCGTCCAGCCGCGCCATGTGGATCGTCTCGCCCAGCGCGTCCGACGCCTCGTCCAGGTAGGGCCGGACCAGGCGGATGCGCCGGTCTCCGTCGAGGTAGCCGGTGCCGGTGAGCAGCGCCCGGATGCCGATGCCGTAGAGGGAGCCGGTGGCGTCGGTGCGGACCCAGCCGGAGTCGACGAGCGTCTGGAGCAGCTGGTACATGCTGCTGCGCGGTACGCCCAGGTCCTGTGCGAGCTGGTCGAGGCGGGAGGGCTCTTCACCCCGCCCGGCGAGCAGTTCCAGCAGCGCGACGGTCCGCGCCGCCGACTTCACGCCGCGGACGCCTCTCCTCTCCTGCATGGGCTCATCGTAGGTCCGCGGCGATCCGGTCCGAGGAATCCGTGATCGCACGACCATTGACCCGGCAGGTTCACCCACTTAGCCTCCATCTGCATACGTGGACGGCATCTGCATACAGGGATGAGCTCCCACCAGTTCAAAGGGGAACTGCCTTGCCTCTGCTCGTAGTCGGGATCAGTGTCCTGATCCTGCTTCTCCTCATGACCAGGCTCAGACTGAACGGTTTCGCCGCGCTGCTGCTCGTGGCCGTCGGGGTGGCGTTGGTCCAGGGCATTCCGGTGGCGACCATCCCGGACGTCCTCTCCGAGGGCATCGGGGACCAGATCGGCGACACCATGCTGACCATCGGGCTCGGCGCCATGGTCGGCCGGGTGATGGGGGACTCGGGCGCCGCGCAGCGCATAGCCGGCAAGCTCCTCGACGCCTTCGGCCCGCGCTGGGTGCAGGTCGCCATGGTGGTCACGTCCATGCTGATCGGCGTGACCATGTTCTACGAGGTCGCGTTCATCATCATCGTGCCCATCGCGTTCACCCTGGTCAGGGTCACCGGGGCGAAGCTGCTGTGGGTCGGCCTGCCGATGTCCATCGCCCTGTCCACCATGCACAGCTTCCTGCCGCCGCACCCCGGCCCCACCGCCGTCGCCGCGACCTTCCACGCCTCCGTCGGACTGACGTTGTTCTACGGCCTGTTCGTCGCCGTGCCCGCCGGGGCGCTCATCGCCCTCACCTGGCCCCGGCTGCCGTTCGTCGCGCGACTGACACCGACCATCCCCAAGGGCCTGGTCAGCGAACGGGAGTTCACCGAGGAGGAGATGCCGGGGCTCGGCTGGTCGCTGTTCGTGGCGCTGTTCCCCGTCGCGCTGATCGTGGCCGCCGCCGTGACCGACATGGCCACCTCGGGTGAGAGCCCGTTCCTGCACGTCGTCGCCTTCGTCGGCTCGGCGCCGATCGCCCTGCTGCTGACCCTGTGCCTCGCGGTGTGGGCGTTCGGGCCGCGGATCGGCCGGAGCCTCACCGACGTCGGCGCCTCTTGCACCTCGGCGGCCCAGGCGATGGCCATGATCCTGCTGGTCATCGGCGCGGGCGGGGCCTTCAAGAACGTCCTGGTCGAAGGGGGGATCTCCGACTACATCAAGGACGCCACGGACGGCTGGTCCATCTCGCCGATCGTCCTCGCCTGGCTCGTCGCCGTCATCCTGCGCATCGCGCTCGGCTCGGCCACGGTCGCCGTCGTCACGGCCTCCGGGGTGGCGCTGCCGCTGCTGGCGGGCAGCGGGGTGCACCCGGAGGTGATGGTGCTGGCCGTCGCCTGCGGCTCCATCGCGTTCTCCCATGTGAACGACCCCGGGTTCTGGTTGTTCAAGGAGTACTTCAACCTCTCCGTCATCGAGGCGATCAAGGTCCGCACCTCCTATACGACGGTGCTCGCCGTGCTCGGGCTGGGCGGGGTGCTGGGGGTCGAGTGGGGGCTCGACGTCCTGGGGCTTTGAACTCCGGCGTCCTGGGCCTGTGAACCACGACGTCCTTGGTCATCACCCATTTGAGAAGGGACATCCGATGAGCATCGGGAAGCAGCCGACCGTCACTGCGTTCGCCGTCTATCCCGTCGCGGGCCGGGACAGTATGGAGCTGAACCTCTCCGGCGCGCACGGACCGTACTTCACCCGCAACGTCGTGGTTCTCACGGACTCCGAGGGGCGTACGGGCCTGGGCGAGGTGCCCGGCGGGGAGAAGATCACACGGACGCTGCGGGACGCCGAGGGGCTGGTCGTCGGGGCGAAGGTCGGCGACTACAAGCGGGTGCTGCGCGAGATCGGGGAGCGGTTCGCCGACCGGGACGCCGGGGGGCGGGGTGCCCAGACCTTCGACCTGCGGACGACGGTGCACACGGTGACCGCCGTCGAGTCGGCCCTGCTCGACCTTCTCGGGCAGCATCTCGACGTGCCGGTCGCGGCGTTGCTGGGTGACGGGCAGCAGCGGGACTCGGTGCGGGTGCTGGGCTATCTCTTCTACGTGGGTGACCCGGACCGGACGGATCTGGAGTACGTCCGTGAGCCCGACTCCCCGGTGGAGTGGTACCGGGTGCGGCACGAGGAGGCGCTGTCGCCGGAGGCGATCGTGCGGCAGGCCGAGGCGGCGTACGAGCTGTACGGGTTCCGGGACTTCAAGCTCAAGGGGGGTGTGCTGGAAGGGGCGGAGGAGGTGCGGGCCGTGCGGGCGCTGAAGGAGCGCTTTCCGGAGGCCAGGATCACCCTCGATCCGAACGGGGCGTGGTCGCTGCGGGAGGCGGTGGAGCTGTGCCGGCCGCTGGTCGGGACGCTGGCGTACGCGGAGGATCCCTGCGGGGCGGAGGGGGGTTACTCCGGGCGGGAGATCCTCGCGGAGTTCCGCCGTGCGACGGGGCTGCCGACCGCGACGAACATGATCGCGACGGACTGGCGGCAGATGGCGCACGCGCTGGCTCTCCAGTCGGTGTCGATTCCGCTGGCCGACCCGCACTTCTGGACCATGCAGGGGTCGGTGCGGGTGGCGCAGCTGTGCAACGCGATGGGGCTGACCTGGGGGTGCCACTCCAACAACCACTTCGACATCTCGCTGGCCATGGTGACCCACTGCGGGGCGGCGGCGCCGGGGGAGTACAACGCGCTGGACACGCACTGGATCTGGCAGGAGGGGCTGGAGCGGCTGACCGTCGATCCGCCGCGCATCGTCGACGGCGAGGTCGCGGTCCCTGACGCGCCGGGTCTGGGTGTGCGACTGGACATGGACCGGCTTCTCGCTGCACACGAGCTGTACCAGGAGAAGGAGTTGGGCGGTCGGGACGATGCGGTGGGGATGCGGTACCTGGTTCCGGGGTGGGAGTTCGACGCCAGGCGTCCGTGCTTGGTGCGGTGATCGCCCGGTGGGGGGTGGGTCGGGGCCGCGCCGGGGGGTGTCCGTCCTCGGAACGGCGCGACGCTGTCACTTACCGGCTAACTGGCGTCACACGCGCCGCCCGCTGCGGGCGGACACCCCCCGACACGGCCCCTTGCGCACGTACCCCGCTGCGGGCATGCGTGCCGCTGGGGCGATGGGGGTCCCCCCTGCTCGAGCGAAGCCGAGAGCTTGGGGGAGGGTGGGCGCGGCGGCACCTCGCTCCGCCGAGTTGCGCAACACCCCCGCCTCAGCACAAACGCCGCTCAGCCCTTCACCGCCCCACCCAGGGCGAAACCCCCACCCAACCGCCGTGCGATCAACACGTACAGCAGGATCACCGGCGTCGAGTACACGATCGAGAACGCCGCCAACTGCCCGTACGCCACCATCCCCCGATTCCCGAAGAAGTCGTTGATGCTGACCGACGCCGGCATCTGGTCGGGGGTGAGCAGCAGCATGAAGGGGACGAAGAAGTTGCCCCACATCATGACGAAGGAGAAGACCGTCACGACGGCCACGCCGGGCCCCATGAGGGGCAGGACGATGCGGACCAGGGACTGCAAGGGGCCGGCCCCGTCGGTCCAGGCCGCCTCTTCGAGTTCCTTCGGTACACCGTCCATGAAGTTCTTCATCAGCCAGATCGCGAAGGGCAGTTGGGACGCGGCGAAGAAGAAGATCGTGCCCTGCATGGTGTCGATCAGGTCCACCTGGACGAACAGCGCGTAGACCGGAACCATGATCGCCGTGATGGGCAGGCTCGTCGCGAAGAGGATCGTCACCAGGAACGGGCGGTTGAAGCGGGAGCGGAAGCGGGAGAGCGGATAGGCCGCCAGCGCCGCGCACACCACCGTCAGCAGCGTTGCACCGCCGCACAGGACCAGGCTGTTGAGGAGCGGGGTGAAGGTGATGTCCGAGGTCAGGATCGCGTCGAAGTTGTCCAGGGTGAGGCCGTCGGGGGCCTTCACACGGAGATCGGCACGGGGGTCCAGGGAGGACAGGACCACCCAGGCCAGGGGCAGGATGAACGCCGCGGCGACCACGAGCAGTCCCGCGTCGGCCGCGAGCCGGCGAGTGGTGCGGCGGGAGGAGAGGGGGAGGGCCACGTGGGTCAGACCTCCGTCCGCAGCAGGCGCAGATACACGAGGGAGAACAGGGAGCCGACGAGGAGGAGTAGTAAGGCCACGGCCGTGCCGTAGCCGATGAGGCTGTTCTGGAAGGCCTGTTCGTACATGAAGAGCGGAAGCGTCTGGCTCCTGCCGCCCGGGCCGCCTCTCGTCATCACCCAGATCAGGCCGAAGACCGAGAGGGTCTGCAGAGTGTTGAGCATCAGGTTCGTGCCGATGGAGCGGCGGATCATCGGGAGGGTGATGTGCCACATCCGGCGCCAGCCGCCCGCCCCGTCGACCTCCGCCGCCTCGGTGATCTCCTTGGGGATCTCGTTCAGCGCGGCCGAGTAGACCAGCATGGAGAAGGCGGTGCCGCGCCAGACGTTGGCGAAGGACACCGCCAGGATCGGGAGGGTGAACAGCCAGTTCTGGGAGGGCAGGTGGAGCCAGTCCAGGATGGCGTTCAGGGTGCCCTCGCGGCGGAAGAAGGCGTAGAGGAGGAAGCCCGCGACGACCTCCGGCAGTACCCACGCCGTGACGACGATGCCGCCGGTGAGGGTGCGGACCGGTTTCGACGCGCGCCGCATCAGGGCCGCGAGGGCCAGGCCGAGCGTGTTCTGGCCGATCAGCGACGACACGACCGTGAACACCACGGTCAGCCATACGGCGTTGAGGAACGCCTCGTCACCGAAGGCCCGGGTGAAGTTGTCGAAGCCGACGAACGTCTCCTGGGCCTGGCCGGTGAGCTGGAGGTCCGTGAAGGCGATCCAGACGCAGTAGACGATCGGGCCGGCGAGGAAGAGAAGCAGGAGGACGACCGAGGGGGCGAGGGGGAGGGTGCGGATCAGTACGCCCGGGCCCCGTCGGCGGGGAGGGGCAGGGGGCCCGGGTGCCTTTCCGATGCCGGGGTGCGGTGCCGTGGCGGTCATCGGCCGCTCACCGTTCGACGACCTGGTTGTCCGTGGCGTCCTTGAGGGCGTCCGTGTAAGCCCGGGCTGCCTCGTCGACCGTCGTGTCACCCGTCGTCACGCCCTCCATGGCCTCCTGGATGGCCGTGGAGACCTTGGGGTAGGCGGGGTAGGCGGGTCGGTAGTGGGTGCTCCGCACCAGGTCGGTGAAGAACTTGATGCCGGGCTGGGCGGTGACGTACGCGGGGTCCTTCGCGACGTCCTCGCGGACCGCGATGCCGGAATTGGCGACGTACCACTTCTGCGCGTTGGCCTTGGTCTGCATGGTCTTGACGAACTCGAACGCCAGGTCCGGGTTGCCCGCCTTGGCGGGGACGGCCCAGGTCCAGCCGCCGGACATGCTCACCTTGCCGGGCGCCTGGCCGTGCTGTGTCGGCATGGCCGCGAGGCCCAGCTTCTTCGACCACTCGGGCCACTCGTGGCCGCTGCCGGGCAGCCAGTCCTGCGGCAGCCAGGAGCCGTCGAGGGCGATGCCGAGTTCGCCCTTCGGGAGCCACTCGCCGCGCACCCGGGTCATCACGTTCGGGTCGAGGGCGTCGGCGACGTCCGGGCCCAGCTTCTCCTTGTAGACCGTCTCGACGAAGCGGAGCGCGTCCTCGAAGCCCTTGCCGCCGGCGATCCACTTCTTCGTGTTCTTGTCGTAGAGGGGGTCCGTGCCGCCGTCGTTCGTGCCGTAGAGCAGCATCTCGAAGGTCTGCATGGTGGCCGCCTCGCCGACCGGTTTGCCCGTGTAGACGTTGAGCGGGATGACGCCCGGGACCTTCTTCTTGATGGCGCGGGCGGCGCTCAGGACGTCGTTCCAGGTCTTCGGCTGCCAGTCGGCGGGGAGGCCGGCCTTGGCGAAGACGTCCTTGTCGAACCAGAGCCCGCGGGTGTCGGTGCCGTCGGGGACGCCGTAGGTCTTGCCGTCCTCGCCCTTGGCCGCCGCCTTCGCGGTGTCGATGAACCGGTTCCAGTCCGGCCACTTGGCGAGGTACGCGTCGAGGGGCTTGAGGTAGCCGCTGGTGATGTCCGAGTTGATGAGGAACGTGTCCTCGTAGACCAGGTCGGGGGCGGTCTTGGGGGAGCGGAGCATCTGCTGGAGCTTGGTGTAGTACTCCGAGTCCGGGGCCTTGATCGGGACGAGTTCGACCTTCTTGCCGGGGTGGGCCTTCTCGAACTGCTTCTTGATGTCCGCGAGGTAGGTGTCCATCACCTTCACGGAGTTGTCCGTGGACTGTTTGAAGGAGACCTTCACGGTGTCCGGGTCGCTGCCGGAACCCCCGCCGCAGGCGGTGAGGGTGGTCGCGGCGAGGGCGAGGGCGAGGAAGGGTGTGAGGGCGGCGGTGGGGCGCACGGGCACGACCTCCTACGGGCGCACTTCGTTGTGGCCGGGACGGCTGCGTCGTGAACCTAAGTTGAGTGGTCTAGTCAGGTCAATGCGCGTGCGCATGATTGATCGCGCGCCCTCGTGTCTGACGGCCCGTCACTGACCCGTGACCCACCGGTACTGCAACTCCGGCCGCCCCACCGTCCCGTACTGCGGGCGGCGGGCCGCGCGGCCCGCGTCCACCAGGTGCTCCAGGTAACGGCGGGCCGTGATGCGGGAGATGCCGACCGTCTCCGCCACGCCGGCGGCGGTGAGGCCCTCCGCGCTGTCGCGCAGGGCCACGGTCACCCGCTCCAGCGTGGGTGCGCTCAGGCCTTTCGGCAGGGCCGCCGGGCCCGGTGCGCGCAGGGCCGCCAACGCCCGGTCCACCTCGTCCTGGCCGCTCGCCTCGCCGACCGCCGCGTGGAACTCGGAGTACCGCACGAGCCGGTCCCGCAGGGTCGCGAAGGTGAACGGCTTCAGGACGTACTGCACGACCCCGAGGGAGACCCCCTCGCGGACGACCGCGAGGTCGCGAGCCGACGTCACCGCTATCACGTCGGCGTGATGCCCGGCCGCCCGCAGCGAGCGCGCCAGTTGCAGCCCGTGCACGTCCGGCAGGTGCAGGTCGAGCAGGAGCAGGTCCACCGGGGTGCGGTCCAGGGCCCGGCGGGCCTCCGCGCCCGTGTGCGCCTTGCCCACGGCGACGAAGCCAGGGACCCGGCCGACGTACAGGACGTGCGCGTCGGCGGCCACCGGGTCGTCCTCCACGACCAGGACGCGGATGTCCTGCTGTCTCGTCGTGTCACTCGTCATGCGTGGCCTCCAGAGCCCCTCGATGCAGAGCCCCCGGAAACCGCGCCACGGGACGCGGGGTCTGTGGACGGAGGGGTGGCCGGAGCCGGGCCTCCGGGCACGGGGTCCTCCCGGGCGGGTTCCGTGGCCGCCGGGTTCTCTTGGGCGGGTTCCGCGGGCGCCGGGTGCTCGTGGGTGGGCTCCGTGGGCGCCGGGTGCTCGTGGGTGGGCTCCGTGGGCGCCGGGTGCTTGTGGGTGGGCTCCGTGGGCGCTGGGTTCTCTTGGGCGGGCTCGGCGGGCGCCGGGTGCTCGTGCGCGGGTTCGGCGGGCGCCGGGTGCTCGTGCGCGGGTTCGGCGGGCGCCGGGGTCTCCTGGACGGGCTCCGCAGACGCCGCGTCCTCTTGGGCGGGTTCCGTGGACACCGGGTTCTCCCGGCCGGGCTCCGCAGACCCCGTGCCCTTCTGGACGCGCTGCCCGGGCACCGGGTGCTCGCGCACCGTTTCTCCGGACGTCGTGTCGTTCGCCTCGCCCAGCGGCAGCCGTACCTCGAACTCCGCGCCACCCCCGTCGGCCTCCGTCACCGACAGCGTGCCTCCGTGCCGCTGTGCCGCCTGCCGTACGAGCGCCAGGCCGAGCCCCCGGCCGCCCGGGCCCGCCGGCTTCGTCGAGAAGCCCCGCTGGAAGACCGCCTCGGCATGCCGCGGGTCGACGCCCGGGCCCGTGTCCGAGACTCGCAGCAGCAGCTCAGGGGCGCCGTCCCGGTCCTCGGTGTAGGCGGCGACCGTCACCCGGGCCCGCGCGCTCCCCTGAGCCGCGTCCACGGCGTTGTCGATCAGGTTGCCCAGGATGGTCACCAGGTCCCGGGCCGGCAGGGTCTCGGGCAGCAGTCCGTCGTCCAGGCTGCTGTCCTCGGACACCATCAGCTCCACGCCCCGCTCGTTGGCCTGGGCGGTCTTGCCCAGCAACAGCGCCGCCAGCACCGGCTCGCTCACCGCCGCGACGACCTGGTCGGTCAGTGCCTGCGCCAGCTCCAGCTCGGCCGTCGCGAACTCCACCGCCTCCTCCGCCCGGCCCAGCTCGATCAGCGAGACGACCGTGTGCAGCCGGTTCGCCGCCTCGTGCGCCTGTGAGCGCAGCGCCTGCGTGAAGCCCCGCTCGGAGTCCAACTCGCCCATCACGGACTGGAGTTCGGTGACATCGCGCAGGGTGACGACGGTACCGCGCCGTTCGCCGCCCGACACCGGCGAGGTGTTGATCACCAGGACCCGCGACGCCGCCAGATGCACCTCGTCCACCCGCGGCTCCGACGCCAGCAGCGCCCCCGTCAGGGGGGCGGGGAGCCCGAGCTCGGCCACCGACCTGCCCACCACGTCCCCCTCCACGCCGAGCAGCTCTCGCCCCCCGTCGTTGATCAACGCCACACGGTACTGCCCGTCCAGCATCAGCAGCCCCTCGCGTACCGCGTGCAGGGCGGCCTGGTGGTAGTCGTGCATCCGGCTCAGCTCGGCCGCGTTCATGCCGTGGGTGTGGCGGCGCAGCCGGGCGTTGACAACGTAGGTGCCGACGGCGCCCAGGACCAGTGCCCCGGCCGCGACGCCCAGCAGGCCCGTGACCTGACTCTGTACGCGCTCGCTGATCGCCTGGACCCGGATTCCCGCGCTGACCAGGCCGACGATCCGGTTGCCGTCCCGGATCGGGGTGACCGCGCGGACCGACGGGCCGAGGGTGCCGGTGTAGGTCTCGGTGAAGGTCTCGCCCTTCAGGGCCCGCTCGGTGTGGCCCTGGAAGGTCTGGCCGATCTGGTCCGGGTCGGGATGCGTCCAGCGGATGCCCTTCGGATTCATGATCGTGATGAAGTCGACCTCGGTGTCCCGCATGACCTTCAGCGCGTACGGCTGGAGCTCCGCGGTCGGGTCGGAGGCGCGGGCCGCCGCCGGCACGGACGGGGAGTCGGCCACGGACCGCGCAACCGCCCTGGCCTGGCGCGTCGCGGCCTCCTCGGCCTGGCTGCGGTCGCTGACGTAGGTGAACAGTGCGCATCCGGCCACGACCACCGCGATCAGTACCGCCTGCATGGCGAAGAGCTGGGCCGCCAGGCTGCGAGGTCGGGGCACGAAGATGCGCATGTCGTCAGTCTGCCCCTTGGCTGATTGTGAACTAAATGAACGGAAGGGTGACCGCGCTCACAGAGCAGGACATAGTCACGGCATTCCCCATAACGCATCTCCGGGAGTCCCGCTCCCTGTTCCTCGGAGTTTCCCGGAGTTTTTCCCGGACGTGAGCCGCACGCCGGTGATGCCGACGACGTCGTCAAGGAGGGCCGCCGTGACCAGCGCAGCCGATACGGCACCTGCCGCACGCAAACCCAAGCGGGACCGCACGCACTACCTCTACATCGCGGTGATCATCGCGGTCGCTGCCGGTATCGCGGTGGGTCTGGCCGCACCGGACTTCGCCGTCGGGCTGAAGCCGATCGGCACCGGGTTCGTGGCCCTGATCAAGATGATGATCTCGCCGATCATCTTCTGCACGATCGTGCTGGGCATCGGCTCGGTACGGAAGGCCGCCAAGGTCGGTGCCCTCGGCGGTATCGCCCTGGGCTACTTCATGGTGATGTCGCTGGTCGCGCTGGGCATCGGCCTGGTCGTCGGCAACATCCTGGAGCCGGGCACCGGCCTCGCGATGACCGACGCGGTCAAGGACGCCGGTCAGGCGCAGATCGACCCCGAGGCCACCACGAACACCGCCGACTTCCTGCTGGGCATCATCCCGACCACGATCGTGTCGGCCTTCACCAACGAGTCGGTCCTGCAGACCCTGCTGATCGCCCTGCTCGCCGGCTTCGCGCTGCAGGGCATGGGCTCGGCCGGCCAGCCGATCCTGCGCGGCATCGAGCACATCCAGCGGCTCGTCTTCCGCATCCTCGCGATGGTCATGTGGGCCGCGCCGATCGGTGCCTTCGGTGCCATCGCCGCCGTCACCGGCTCCGCGGGCCTGGAAGCGCTCAAGAGCCTCGCCGTGCTGATGCTCGGCTTCTACGTGACCTGTTTCCTCTTCGTCTTCATCGTGCTCGGCGCCCTGCTGCGCGTCATCTCCGGCCTGAACATCTTCACGCTGTTCAAGTACCTGGGCCGGGAGTTCCTGCTGATCCTGTCCACCTCCTCCTCCGAGTCCGCGCTGCCGCGGCTCATCGCGAAGATGGAGCACCTCGGCGTCAGCAAGCCGGTGGTCGGCATCACCGTCCCGACCGGCTACTCCTTCAACCTCGACGGCACCATGATCTACATGACCATGGCCTCGCTGTTCATCGCCGACGCCATGGGTACGCCGATGTCGATCGGTGAGCAGATCCCGCTGCTGCTCTTCCTGCTCGTCGCGTCCAAGGGTGCCGCCGGTGTCACCGGCGCGGGCCTGGCGACCCTGGCCGGTGGTCTGCAGTCGCACAAGCCGGCCCTGGTGGACGGTGTCGGTCTCATCGTCGGCATCGACCGCTTCATGAGCGAGGCCCGCGCCCTGACCAACTTCGCCGGCAACGCCGTGGCCACCGTGCTGATCGGCACGTGGACGAAGGAGATCGACAAGGAGCGCGTCAACGAGGTCCTCGCGGGCCGGCTGCCCTTCGACGAGAAGACGCTGCTGGACGACCACGACGACGCCCCGGACGACGGTCCCGTCGAGGTGCCCGAGCAGGGCGGCGAGAAGGAGCTGGCGAAGGCCTGACGGCCGCGCCGCCCCCCAGAATCCGGGCGGCTGGGTGTCCCCCCGTCGCTCAGCCGCCCGGTCATCGTCCCAAGAAGATCAATCGTTCAGCTTCGCCACCAGCTCGGTGGCTCTCGAGGCGGGCACGCCCGCCGCGGTCAGTACGGTGACCGCGGCGCAGCGGCCCGCCTCTCGCGCTGTCAGCAGGCCGTCGTTCACGGCCTCCATCACCGCGAACAGCGTCTGCTCGTGCACGTAGGCCAGGGCCGGTGCCGGAAGCGGTGAGCTGAAGACGTTCTCGTCCAGCCCGCGCCGCAGCAGCCCGATGCTCTCCTCACGGACCGGTCCGAGCCGCTCCCGGATGCCCTGCATGGTGACCGTGCGCTGGGCGAGCGCGACCAGCAGCCGGTAGCGGTCGGCGATCTCCCACACCGCCAGCACCGAGCGCGCCACGGCCTCGGCCGGGTCCTCCACGTCCTCGCGGCCCGCCGCGTGCGCGGTCGACAGGGCCTGGACGGCCTCGTCGACGAGCGTGCTGATCAGTACCTCGCGGCTCGGGAAGTGCCCGTACACGGTCCGCCGTACGACGCCGGCGGCGCGGGCGATCTGGTCCATGGACGCGTCGGGGTCCCGCAGCAGCTCGGCGAGGGCGACGTCGAGGATGCGGCGCCGGTTGGCGTCGGCGCGGCTGGTGCTGCCCGTGTTCATGGACGTCATTGTGCCTCCCCTCCAGCGACTTGCACAGCACTGTGCAACGGCGTACATTGCACAGTGTTGTGCAAATGCACACCCCTGTGCAAGTCTGCAAGTCCGTGAGGAAGGCGAACCGTCGTGCGACTCGTCATGACCGAACCGGCCGAAAGGATGGAGCGCCCCTACGCGCGCCGCTGGTGGGCGCTCCTCGTGCTCTGCCTGAGCCTGCTGATCATCGTGATGGCGAACACCGCCCTCACCGTCGCCGCTCCCGCCATGACCGAGGACCTCGGTCTGTCCAGCGCCGACCTCCAGTGGGTCATCGACGGCTACACCGTCCCGTACGCCGCGCTGATGCTGCTGCTGGGCGCGATAGGCGACAAGTACAGCCGCCGGGGCGCCCTGGTCCTCGGGCTCGTCGTGTTCGGTGCGGGCGCGGTCTTCGGCTACCTGGCCGACAGTTCCACGACGGTCATCGCGGCGCGTGCCGTGATGGGGGCCGGCGCCGCGATGATCATGCCCGCCACGCTGTCCCTGCTCGCGGCCACCTTCCCGCGTGCGGAACGCGCCAAGGCCATCACCCTGTGGACCGCGACGGCCGGCCTCGCCATCGCCGCCGGACCGCTGGTCGCCGGGGCGCTGCTGGAGCGGCACGGCTGGTCGTCGACGTTCCTCATCAACGTCCCCGTCGCCGCGCTGGCCATGGTCGGCGCCTTCGTCCTCGTACCGCCGTCCAGGGCCGGTCACCGCGAGCGCGTCGACTACGTCGGCGGACTGCTGTCGGTGGTGTGGATCGGCGCGCTCGTCTACATGATCATCGAGGGACCGCACTTCGGCTGGGGCACCAAGGCGATCACGGCGGCGGTCGTCGCGGGCGCCGGGCTCGTCGCCTTCGTGCTCTGGGAGCTGCGCCACCCGCGTCCCGTCCTCGACGTGCGCCGCTTCACCGACCGCCGCTTCGCGGGCTCCAACCTCGCCGTCGCCCTGTTCTTCCTGGCCGTCTTCGGCGCCTTCTACTACCTGACCCAGCACCTGCAGTTCGTCCTCGGCTACGACGCCCTGGACACCGGCCTGCGCATGCTGCCGCTGGCCGGCGCGGTCTTCGTGGGCTCGGCTCTCACCGGCTACCTCACCCCGCGGGTCGGCATGAAGTGGACGGTCACGGCCGGCATGGTCGGCGGTACCGCGGCCCTCGCCCTGCTCACCCGGGTCGACGGCGGTTCGTCGTACGGCGACTTCGTCGCGCCCCTGATCGTCCTCGGGCTCGCGATCGGGCTGGCGCTCTCGCCCTGCACGGACGCGATCATGGGAGCCTTCCCGGAGTCCGAACTGGGCGTCGGCGGCGCGGTCAACGACACCTCGCTGGAGCTGGGCGGCTCGCTCGGCATCGCCATCCTCGGCTCACTGCTGGCGACGTCGTACTCCGAGCACCTCTCCGACGCCACGACCGGCAGCAAGCTCCCCGCCTCCACTCTGGAGACGGCCCAGGACTCCGTCGGGGCCGGGTACGCCGTGGCGCGGGGCATCGGGGACAAGGCACGGCAGCTGGCCGAGCAGGCGGCGCACACCAGCGATCCGCAAGCGGCGGAGCGGCTGCGCGCGCAGGCTGAGCAACTCGGCGGAGGGGCACGGCGGATGGCCGACGCGGTCGGGTCCTCCTTCGCCGACGCGGTCGCGCACACCAGCATGGTGGGGGCTGTGATTCTGGGGGTCGGCACGGTCGTCGTGGCGCTGCTGCTGCCGCGCAAGGGGGAGCAGGCGGCGGAGTCCGTCGAGGAGAGGGAGCCGGAGACCGCGGGTTCTCGCTGACCGTGCGAGGCGAACGGCTGTTGCCTTGACGCCAGGGGCAAGGATTACGTTCGTACGCATGCGAATCGGCGAGCTGGCCGCACGGGCCGGGACCACGACGCGGACGCTGCGGTACTACGAGTCGCGCGGGCTGCTGCCCGCGCGGCGCGCGGGGAACGGATACCGGACCTACGACGAGAGCGATCTGCGGCTGCTCCGGCAGATCCGGACGCTCCAGGACTTCGGGTTCGACCTGGAGGAGACGCGGCCCTTCGTGGAGTGCCTGCGGGCGGGGCATCCCGAGGGGGACTCCTGCCCGGCGTCGCTCGCGGTCTACCGGCGCAAGCTGGACGAGCTCGACTCCCTGATCGGTCAGCTGAGCGGAGTGCGGGACACCGTCGCCCGGCAGTTGGCGCGGGCCGAGCTGGCCGCCGAGGCGGAGGCTCCGGGAGGTCCGGAGCCGCAGTGCGAACTGGGAGGGGACTGGTGAGCGACGTGACCGGCGTGACAGACGTGACGGACGCGGACTTCGAGGCGGAGGTGATCGGCGCGGACCTGCCGGTGCTGGTGGAGTTCACCGCCGACTGGTGCCCGCCGTGCCGGCAGATGGGGCCGGTGCTGAAAGCCCTCGCCTCCGAGGAGGGCGACCGGCTGAAGGTGGTACAGCTCGACGTGGACTCCAACCCGGCGACGACTAATGCCTACAAGGTGCTGTCGATGCCGACGTTCATGGTGTTCCGCGGCGGCGAGCCCGTGAAGTCGATGGTGGGGGCGCGAGCCAAGCGGCGGCTGCTGGAGGAGCTGGCCGACGTGCTCTAGACGACCCGCCCGGACAACAGGAAATCCCCCGAGCAATTGCGCTCGGGGGATTTCCTTGCGTATATTTGTCTGTTCGTGACTTCAAGTCGAAAGAAGTCACGCGAAGTTCAGTGAGCACAGTATATCCGGGCGGGAGCGGAATTGTCAAACACCGAATTTCCGGACGATGAATTGCGGCAGGAGCAGGAATTCATCGACGGGTTGTACGCGCGCGTGGACGCGCTGCGCGGCGACGCCGAGACCTCCGTCACGGACGCGCTCGCGCAGGGCAACACCCCCATGCAGGCCAGACTCGAACGGGACATCCTGGTAGCCGAGCGCTCCGGGCTGCTCGCCGCGCTCAACGCGGTGGACGGCTCCCTGTGCTTCGGCCGGATCGACCTCACCTCGGGCACCACCCACCACATCGGCCGGATCGGGCTGCGCACCGACGACGCCGAACGCACGCCCGTCCTGATCGACTGGCGCGCCGACGTCGCCCGGCCCTTCTACCTGGCCACCGGCCACACCCCGATGGGCCTCAGGCGCCGGCGGCACATCGCGACCGACGGCCGCAGGGTCACCCATCTGCACGACGAGATCCTGGACCTCGGGGACGAGACCCGTACCGGCCACGAGGACCCCACCGGCGACGCCGTGCTGCTCGCCGCGCTCAACTCGGCCCGCACCGGCCGGATGAACGACATCGTGCAGACCATCCAGGCCGACCAGGACCGCATCATCCGCGCCCCGCACCGCGGCGTCCTGGTGGTGGAGGGCGGTCCGGGCACCGGCAAGACGGCCGTCGCCCTGCACCGCGCCGCGTACCTGCTGTACGAGCACCGTGAGCTGCTCGCCAAGCGGGCGGTGCTGATCGTCGGTCCCAACCCGGCCTTCCTCGGCTACATCGGCGAGGTGCTGCCCTCCCTCGGCGAGACGGGCGTGCTCCTCGCGACCGTCGGCGAGCTGTTCCCCGGCGTGAAGGCGACCGCGACCGACACGCCCGAGGCCGCCGCCGTGAAGGGCCGGGCCGACATGGCCGACGTCCTCGCCGAGGTCGTGCGCGGCCGGCAGGCGCTGCCCGACCCGGTGATCGCCATCGAGCACGACCGCGAGGTCCTCATGCTCGACGACGGTCTGGTGAACGTCGCCCGCGAGCGCACCCGCGCCGCCAAGCTGCCGCACAACGCGGCCCGCGAGCACTTCGAGGGCCACATCCTCAACACCCTCACCGAGCTGTACGCCGAGCGGATCGGCACCGACCCGTTCGACGGGTCCAGCCTGCTCGACCCCAGCGACATCACCCAGATCCGCGACGACATCGCCGAGAACCCCGAAGTCTGGTCCGCCATCGACCAGCTCTGGCCGGTGCTCACCCCGCAGCGGCTCGTCGCCGACTTCCTCGCCGCGCCCGAGGAGTTCCTGACCGCCGAGGACGCCGACGCCGTGCGCCGCCCGGTGACCCGGCGCTGGACGGTCGCGGACGTGCCGCTGCTCGACGAGGCCGCCGAACTCCTCGGCGACGACGACCGCCTGGCCCGGGAGCGCGCCGCCCGCGAGCGGGAGGAGCAGATCGCCTACGCGCAGGGCGTGCTGGAGGTGTCGTACGCCTCCCGCACCTACGAGTTCGAGGACAAGGAGGACAGCGACCCCGACGGCAGCGAGGTGCTGTCCGCGCACGACATCATCGACGCCGAGCGGTTCGCCGAGCGGCACGAGGAGGACGACCACCGCAGCGCCGCCGAGCGCGCCGCGGCCGACCGCACCTGGGCCTTCGGGCACATCATCGTCGACGAGGCGCAGGAGCTGTCGCCGATGGCGTGGCGGCTGCTGATGCGGCGCAGCCCGACCCGCTCGATGACCCTGGTCGGCGACCCCGCGCAGACCGCCGAGGCGGCCGGGGTCGGCTCCTGGGCGGGCATCCTCGACCCGTACGTCGAGGACCGCTGGGAGCACACCCGGCTGGGCGTCAACTACCGCACCCCCGCCGAGATCATGGACGTGGCGGCGGCCGTGGTGCGTGCCGAGCACCCGGAGTTCGAACCGCCGAGCTCCGTCCGCTCCACGGGCGTACGCCCCTGGGCGCGGGCCACCGACGATCTGCCCGGCGCCGTAGCCAAGGCGGTCGACGAGCTCACCCCCGCCGAGGGGCGGCTCGCGGTGATCGCGCCCCGGGACCTGCACCGCGCCATCGCGGCCCGGCTCGACGGTGTGACGGCGGGCGCCGAACCGGACCTCACCCAGACGGTCGTCCTCCTCAACCCGCGCCAGGCCAAGGGACTGGAGTTCGACTCCGTCCTCGTGGTCGAGCCCGGCCGGTACGGCACCAGCGACCTGTACGTCGCCCTCACCCGGGCCACCCAGCGGCTCGGCGTGCTGCACACCGGGGAGCTGCCGAAGGCCCTGGCGGACGCGTTCGTATAGCGGAGCGGCCTCGTGCCTGTCGGGTACGGGGCCGCCTACAGCAGCAGGAGCGACCTCGGATCTCGCAGGGCTCCGGGACCAGGACGGGATCGTCCGCCGCCATGACGGCCACGCACGTCATGACGTCGCCGCGGCCTTCCGGGCCCGGAGTTCACTCGCGTAGCCCGCGCCGATGACCAGCAAGGCGGCGGACAGGGCGAGGGACGCGCTCGCCGCGTTCATCCACCCGTAGCCCCCCGGGGCGCCGGAGTACACGGAGCCGTCCTCGCGGACGCAGTCGAAGCGCAGCGGCAGGTACGAGGAGCGGTGGTGGGAGAGTCCCCGGACCGTGTCCGGATCGAAGCCGTCGCGGCAGGCCGGGGCCGGGACCGAGTCCGCGCCGTCACCGAACGCCTGCTCCGACATCAGCACGTCGAAGAACCCCAGCGAGTACACGGCCGCCGCCGCCCACGCGGCCGTCGCCGCCGCACGGCGCATCAGATGATCCGGCCACGGCTCGGGCCGTCCGGGAAGCGCCATCGCGACGACCCCCGCCACGGCGACGAGCGCGCCGACGGCACAGGCCATCGAGACCAAGCTCATCAGCACGGCGGGGCCTGCGAGGTGAGCGGGGTGGCATCCATGCGGACACCCCACCAGGACCGGACCGGAGGGGCTGTGGCGGAGGCCACTCCTCCGGTCACAGCCCTGTCACGACGGACAGATCGCAACCCGCCTCGCCCGCAGGAGGGTTCGCGCCCCAGTCACACGCCCCCTACGCCGGCCGCAACCACACCGTGGACAGGGGCGGCAGGGTCAGGCGGATGCTCGCCGGGCGGCCGTGCCAGGGCTGGGCCTCGGGCTTGACCGGGTCGGGGTTGGTGACGTCGCTGCCGCCGTAGCGTTCGGCGTCGGTATTGACCGCCTCGTGCCAGGCGGGGACGTCCTCGGGCACGCCCAGGCGGTAGTCCTGGCGCACGACCGGCGCGAAGTTCGACACCGCCAGCAGCGGGGTGCCCTCCGGGTCCAGCCGCAGGAACGCGAACACGTTGTCGTCGGCGGCGTCCCCCACGATCCACTCGAATCCGGCCGGATCCGTGTCGAGCCGCCACAGCGCCGGTGTGGCGCGGTAGACGGCGTTGAGGTCGCGGACCAGATCGCGCACGCCCCGGTGGTCGGGCTCGGCCCCGTACCCCGGGTCGAGCAGCCACCAGTCGGGCCCGTGCGCCTCGGACCACTCGGCACCCTGCGCGAACTCCTGCCCCATGAAGAGCAGTTGCTTGCCCGGGTGGGCCCACATGAAGCCGAGGTAGGACCGGACCCCGGCCCGCTGCTGCCACCAGTCGCCGGGCATCTTCGACACCAGGGAACGCTTGCCGTGCACCACCTCGTCGTGGGAGATCGGCAGCACGTAGTTCTCGCTGTACGCGTACACCATCGAGAACGTCATCTCGTGGTGGTGGTACTTGCGGTGCACCGGCTCGTGGCTCATGTACTGGAGCGAGTCGTGCATCCAGCCCATGTTCCACTTCAGCCCGAACCCCAGCCCGCCGAAGCCGCTCGGGCCCTCGTGGTGGGTGGCCCGGGTGACACCGTCCCAGGCGGTCGACTCCTCGGCGATCGTGACCACGCCGGGCACCCTGCGGTACACCGTCGCGTTCATCTCCTGGAGGAACGCCACCGCGTCCAGGTTCTCCCGGCCGCCGTGCTCGTTGGGCGTCCACTGGCCCGGCTCGCGCGAGTAGTCGAGGTAGAGCATGGACGCCACCGCGTCCACGCGCAGTCCGTCGATGTGGAACTCCTCGCACCAGTACGAGGCGTTCGCGACGAGGAAGTTGCGCACCTCGTTGCGCCCGAAGTCGAACTCCAGCGTGCCCCAGTCGGGGTGCGCGGCCCGCAGCGGGTCCGCGTGCTCGTACAGGGGCCGGCCGTCGAACTCGGCAAGTGCCCAGTCGTCGCGCGGGAAGTGCGCGGGCACCCAGTCCATGAGGACGCCGATACCGGCCTGGTGCAGCTTGTCGACCAGGTAGCGGAAGTCGTCGGGCGTGCCCAGCCGGGCCGTCGGCGCGTAGAAGCCGGTGACCTGGTAGCCCCAGGAGCCGCCGAACGGATGCTCCGCGACCGGCATCAGCTCGACGTGCGTGAAGCCCAGGTTCTGCACGTACCCCGGGAGCTGCTCGGCGAGCTGGCGGTACGTCAGGCCGGGCCGCCAGGACGGCAGATGCACCTCGTAGACGGAGAACGGCGCCTCGTGCGCCGGGACTTCGGCGCGCCGGGCCAGCCAATCCGCGTCACCCCACTCGTACTGCGAGGAGGTGATGACCGACGAGGTCGCGGGCGGCACCTCCGTGCGGCGGGCCAGCGGGTCGGCACGCAGGGTCTTCGAACCGTCGGGGCGGGTGATCTCGAACTTGTACAGCTCGCCCTCGCCGATGTCCGGCAGGAACAGCTCCCACACCCCGGAGGAGCCCAGCGACCGCATGACGTGGCCGGTGCCGTCCCAGAAGTTGAAGGTGCCGGCCACGCGCACGCCCCGCGCGTTCGGCGCCCACACCGCGAACCGGGTGCCGGTCACGCCCTGGTGGGTGGTCGGGTGCGCGCCCAGCGCCGTCCACAGCTCCTCGTGCCGGCCCTCGCCGATCAGATGCAGGTCGAGGTCGCCCAGCGTGGGCAGGAAGCGGTAGGCGTCCTCGGTGTCCAGCACCGTCCCCTCGTACGCCACGAGAAGCCGGTACTCCGGGACCTCCGTCAGCGGCAGCAGCCCCGAGAAGAAGCCCTCACCGTCGTCGTGCAGCTCCGCTCGCAGTTCCCCGGCGACGACGGTCACCGACAGGGCGTACGGGCGGAACGCCCGGAAGGCGACGCCGCCGGGGACGGGGTGGGCGCCGAGCACGGAGTGCGGGTCGTGGTGCGTGCCGGAGAGCAGCCGCTCCCGGTCCACCGCGTCGACGGCGGGTGAGACGGCGACCTCCATCTCCGGGGGAACGACCTGGGCGGGGGAGGCCTGCTCGGCGGCGGCCTTCCCGGGGGAGGACTTCGTGGCGGCGACCTTCTTGGCCGTGACCTTCTTGGCAGGGGCCTTCTTCGCGGGTGACTTGGCGGCAGTGGTCTTCGCGGCGGCCTTGCCGGCCGTCGCCTTCACCGCTGCGGCCTTCTCGGCGCCCGTCTTCGCGACCGCCGTCTTCGCGACCGCCGTCTTCGTGGTCGCCTTCTTCGCCGCTGTCTTCTTCACGGCCGTCTGCTTGGCTGCCGCCTTGGTCGCGGCCGCCTTCTTGGTGGTGGCCTTCGCCGCGGTCGCCTTGGTCGCGGTCGCCTTGGTCGCGGTCGCCTTCGCGGGAGCCGCCTTCTTCGCGACGGCCTTCTTCGCGGCGGTCGTCTTGGCGGGGGCCGCCTTCTTGGCAGGGGCCGCCTTCTTCGCGGCGGCCGCGGACCTGGTCGCCGGTGACTTTGCCGAGGACGTCTTCTTGGCGGCGGCCTTCTTCGCGGCTGCCGTCCCCTTCTTGGCCGCTGCCTGTTTCGGCACCGCCGTCTTCTTCGCGGCGCTCTTCTGCTGGGCGGCCGTGGGCTGCTCGGGGATCTTCTCCCCGGCCGTCCCCTTGGGGCGCGAACCGCTGGACTCAGGGCGGGGGGTCACGGGCGGAGCCTCCTGGGCGAAGATCGGTCAGTCAGGTCAGATGGCCGGACTCGGCGAGCCGGTCTATGGCGGCCAGCGGCACCGGCAGCCAGTCGGGGCGGTGCCGGGCCTCGTACACCACCTCGTAAATCGCCTTGTCCGTCTCGTAGGCGCGCAGCAGCACCGGGTCGGTGCGCGGATCGCGGCCGGAGGCCTCGGCGTATCCTGAGCAGTACGCGGACCGGCAGGTCTCGGCCCAGTCCGGCTGGGGCGGATCGGCCGAGCGGGCCGCGTAGTCGAAGGACCGCAGCATGCCGGCCACGTCCCGCACCGCCGGCTGCGGCATGCGCCGCTCGGCCAGCGGCCGGGCCGGCTCGCCCTCGAAGTCGATCAGCCACCACTCGCCGGCCGGCGAGCGCAGGCACTGCCCGAGGTGCAGGTCGCCGTGCACGCGCTGCGCGGTCCAGGTGCGGCCCTCGGCGGCCAGGTCGCCCAGCGCCGTGAACGCCGACCTGAGGCCGCCGGCGTAGGGCCGGAGCGCGGGCACCGCTTGGACGGCCGCCTCCAGCCGCTGGATCATGCCGGCGACCATGAGCTCGAGCTGGATGTGACCGAGGGTGACGGTCGGCAACGCCCGGGCCAGTGCGGTGTGCACCTCGGCGGTGGCCCGCCCCAGCGCCCGCGCCTCGGCACCGAAGTCCTCGCCCTTGGCGAGCTCCCGCAGCGCCAGCTCCCAGCCGTCGGAGGCGCCCTGCAGGAACGGCTGGAGCACCCCCAGGACGTACGGCTGGCCGGCGAGGTCCGCCTGGCCCGTGGCGACCACCGGGTCCGCCGCGGGGTCGACGTCCGCGACCATCCAGGCCGTCGGGGACGGCACCCGGGGGCAGCCGGCGCGGGCCAGCGCCAGCGGCAGCTCCAGGTCGGGGTTGACGCCGGGCACGATCCGGCGCAGCAGCTTGAGGATGAACGTATCTCCGTAGACGATGGACGAGTTGGACTGCTCCGCGGTCACCACGCGCGGCACCAGCTGGGACCGGATCTCCTGCTTCGGGTCCCGCTCGAAGCGGAGCCCGCCGATACGGGCCTGGGTGCGCAGCGCCTCCAGGAGCAGCTCGGCGGGCCTCGGGTCGTGCAGGGCGTCGTAGACGGTCTGGCCGGCCAGCGGCCCCGCCGACAGGTGTCCGATCAGCGCGGGCGCCAGCCGAGGCGGCAGCGCCTCGCGCACGCCTATCAGGAGCTGGTAGCAGTCACCGGGGTGGCCGGGCGCGCCGTGGGAGGGGGCGAGCGGCTGGTGGGCGCGGACGAGCAGGTGGTACAGGCCGAGCTTGGCGGTGCCCGGGAGCAGTTCGGTGGCGGCGACCAGCGTGAACCCGGTGACCGGTCGCCCCTTGCCCGCGAACCAGCGCTGCCGCGGCAGCCATTCCCGCAGCAGTGGGTCGAGGGAGGCAAGGAGGCCGGGCGGGGTGGTGACGGTGCGTGTGACGGCTTCCGACATGGCGTCGCGTCCTTTCACCCGTTCTCGGTGCGCCTCCGGCGCCCTCAGCGGGCCCGGACCGCGCCCTCCGGCTCACGCGCGTGGGTGGGGTGTTACTGATGCGTGCCCCGGGCGGGGCGGAGGAAACGCCCCGCCACGGGGGTTTGCGGCCCGCCCCGCGGTATCTGGCTTCAACAGGCCGTTCCGGGCCTCACACGGCGTCCCTGCGCAGCCGGAACCAGTAGAAGCCGTGGCCGCCGAGGGTCAGCAGGTACGGCAGCTCGCCGATGGCGGGGAAGCGGACCCCGCCGAACAGCTCCACCGGGTGCCGCCCCTCGAAGGCGCTCAGATCCAGCTCCGTGGGCTGCGCGAAACGCGAGAAGTTGTTCACGCACAGCACCAGGTCGTCCTCGTACTCCCGCAGGAACGCCAGCACCGCCGGGTTCGTCGACGGCAGCTCGGTGTACGAGCCGAGACCGAAGGCCGGGTTCTGCTTGCGGATCTCGATCATGCGGCGGGTCCAGTGCAGCAGCGACGAGGGCGACGACATGGACGCCTCGACGTTGGTGACCTGGTAGCCGTAGACCGGGTCCATGATCGTGGGCAGGAACAGCCGTCCCGGATCGGACGAGGAGAACCCCGCGTTGCGGTCCGGCGTCCACTGCATCGGCGTGCGGACCGCGTCGCGGTCGCCGAGCCAGATGTTGTCGCCCATGCCGATCTCGTCGCCGTAGTACAGGATCGGCGAGCCCGGCAGGGCGAGCAGCAGGGCCGTGAACAGTTCGATCTGGTTGCGGTCGTTGTCCAGCAGGGGCGCGAGGCGGCGCCGGATGCCGATGTTGGCGCGCATGCGGGGGTCCTTGGCGTACTCGGCCCACATGTAGTCGCGCTCTTCGTCGGTGACCATCTCCAGCGTGAGCTCGTCGTGGTTGCGCAGGAAGATGCCCCACTGGCAGCCCGAGGGGATGGCCGGGGTCTTGGCCAGGATCTCGGAGACCGGGTAGCGCGACTCGCGCCGCACCGCCATGAAGATGCGCGGCATGACCGGGAAGTGGAAGGCCATGTGGCACTCGTCGCCGCCGGCGGCGTAGTCGCCGAAGTAGTCGACGACGTCCTCCGGCCACTGGTTGGCCTCGGCCAGCAGCACGGTGTCCGGGTACTGGGCGTCGATCTCCTTGCGCACCCGCTTGAGGAAGTCGTGCGTCGCCGGGAGGTTCTCGCAGTTGGTGCCCTCCTCCTGGTACAGGTACGGCACCGCGTCCAGCCGGAACCCGTCGATGCCCAGGTCCAGCCAGAACTTCAGCGCGGAGATCATCTCCTCCTGCACGGCCGGGTTCTCGTAGTTGAGGTCCGGCTGGTGGGAGAAGAAACGATGCCAGTAGTACTGCTTGCGGACCGGGTCGAAGGTCCAGTTGGAGGCCTCGGTGTCGACGAAGATGATCCGGGCGTCCGGGAACTGCTTGTCGTCGTCGGCCCACACGTAGTAGTCGCCGTAGGGCCCGTCGGGATCCTTCCTCGACTCCTGGAACCACGGGTGCTGGTCGCTGGTGTGGTTCATGACGAAGTCGATGATCACGCGCATGCCACGCTGGTGGGCGGCGTCGACGAACTCCACGAAGTCGGCGAGGTCGCCGAACTCCGGCAGTACGGCCGTGTAGTCGGAGACGTCGTAGCCGCCGTCACGCAGGGGGGACTTGAAGAACGGGGGCAGCCACAGGCAGTCGACGCCGAGCCACTGGAGGTAGTCGAGTTTGGCGGTCAGACCCTTCAGGTCACCGACGCCGTCGCCGTTGCTGTCCTGGAACGAGCGGACGAGCACCTCGTAGAAGACGGCACGCTTGAACCAGTCCGGGTCCCGGTCCCGGGCAGGAGTGTCCTCGAAGGTGTCCTGAACGGGTTCGTTGACGATCATGTTGTGGGTGACCCTCCGATCTGCGGGTGGGACGGTCGCAGAACCGAGAAGACATGCGCGGGCCGGTGGCCCGGTTCGAGGCGCACATAGTTGGCCCTGCCCCAGTGGTAGGTCTCGCCGGTGAGCTCGTCGCGCACCGGAACCGACTCGTGCCAGTCCAGGCCGAGTTGCGGCATGTCCAACGAGACCGTGGCCTCCTGGGTGTGGTGGGGGTCGAGGTTGACGACCACCAGAACCGTGTTCGAACCCTTTCGCTTCGAATAGACGATCACCGCTTCCTTGTCCGCCTCGTGGAAGTGGAGATCGCGCAGCTGCTGAAGGGCCGGGTTCTCCCGCCGGATGGTGTTGAGCCTCGTCAGCAGCGGGGTCAGGGTGCGGCCCTCGCGTTCGGCGGTGACCCAGTCACGGGGCCTGAGCTGGTACTTCTCCGAGTCGAGGTACTCCTCGCTGCCCTCCCTGAGCGGGGTGTTCTCGCACAGCTCGTAGCCGGAGTAGATGCCCCAGGTGGGGGAGAGGGTGGCGGCGAGCACGGCCCGGACCTCGAAGGCGGGCCGGCCGCCGGTCTGGAGGTAGTCGTGCAGGATGTCGGGGGTGTTGGTGAAGAAGTTGGGCCGCATGTAGGAGGCGGCCTCGCCCGACAGCTCGGTGAGGTACTCGGTCAGTTCCTGCTTGGTGTTGCGCCAGGTGAAGTAGGTGTAGGACTGCTGGAAGCCGATCTGGGCCAGGGTGTGCATCATCGCCGGGC